>NZ_JAINDF010000009.1 GCF_023006325.1 Kordiimonas marina | reverse complement strand
GCACGCGAAAGCGTGCCGCACCAACACCCCGCGGATATGAAATTGACGCGGGGTGGAGCAGCCCGGTAGCTCGTCAGGCTCATAACCTGAAGGTCATAGGTTCAAATCCTATCCCCGCAACCAACAAAAACAACGGCTTAGACAGAAATGTCTAAGCCGTTTTTCTTTGCATGGAAGCAAGGTGGAAGCATCAGCGGATTGTGTTAGTTCTATTACCTGAACGCCAGGCCCGTTGACGGCGCGAACTAGCTGAAGGCTTTCAGTACTTCGCTGAATTTTTCTTCAGCGATAAGGTCAACCTGCATACCCTGGGCTAATAGCTTGAACTTCTTTTCCCTTTCAATGTCCGCAGTCGTCCAATGGGAAATTCGTATTAGCTTGTCATAAAGATCCAGGTCTACCATCGATCCATATTTTGCCCAAACAGAAGTAATGCCGGCCTGTTTAGCCATATAAATATCTTTTGGGAGGCTATCACCGACATATACGGCGTGCTCTGGGGCCACACCCTCAGAGGCACATATTTCCAGCAACACTTCTGGGTTTGGCTTTAAAGAATGGACGCACTGCTCAACAACCTTATGAGCGGGAAAATCTGCCAGCCATTCCGAAACGGGTTTCTCATCTGGATGAACGGTTTCAGACCTCTCCCTACAATACACTTTGTCAATATGCGCTTCTAAGCCGAGCCTGCGAATTCTATCTACAACACCAAAAAACTTACTTTCAGTATAGGCCACCACTTTTATTCCCCGCGATTTTAGCTGGTCGAGGGTAGGTTCAACCCCCTCATATAGTCGCAGGCGGCTTCTGCGTTCGGAATTGAAAGCGTGGAATGCAGAATCTAACCTCCGTTTGATCTCCGTTCTAGGCAATCCTGCATACGTATGCTTCACAACGTCGGCCTCTAACAGAGCAAATGGGTGCTCAGAGTCATGGTGGATTTTATGGACCTTCTGCAGGTCATTGATCAATCGTTCTTGGTCGCAGCCCAGTATGTCCTTTGCGGTGTCAATCAGTCGATAAATACTGGGTACAAAATAAGAAACCCAATCATACAGCGTGTTGTCTAGGTCAGTTATGAGGAGTGACTTTTGGGGGCTGTTCAACGTCTGTCTGTCTTTCGGTCTGACTTATTTTCGGCTGGTTAATTGTACTCATTTCGTTCTTACTTGAAATCGGCTTGTTACTCAAAAAAATAACAATTCCTACGATCACCATTCCAATCATGGTGTACGTATAAAATTTTCGGATCTTGGTTTCTGCGGACTTCTTGTCACTGCCTTCATATATAGTTTTCGTTCCGTTAACCTCCGCTTTAGCGTTGTCGTGGCGGCTAAAATGTGAGATCGCTTGGGTCATTCCTTTTTCGAGATCATAGACATATTTCTTCATATAGTTTTCTTCAAAGTCCTCCCCAAACGCGACTGCTCCACGAAGCATTCGATGATAAACATGCAAGTCTAAGGTTCTCACCATCCATAGCGCGCCAGCGGCGGCAACCATGATGATTCCTGCGACATGCAAGTGAAGCACATTGTCGGAACAAGGGAGCGGAATGTTTATGAAGAAGTCTTCTTGTTTGCCGATCAGAACCACGGCGACACCCAGAGCAGCAGCAACGAAGGTCAGTCCCAACTGTCGTGATTTGACTGACATTTCATTGAAATGCATTTGCGTCTCAACAACCTTTGACCAAAACTCGATATATACCCGTTGCTGGTCTGAGCTGACTTTTTTTGTTGATTTTTTGTTGTTTGACATGCGGCCCCCCTCTGTAAATGTCTTAGGAGGTCATATTACAACTATTGCTTGAACGTGGTAAAGTGGCTGAATGTTGGGCACCAGCAGAATGACGATGGCGGCGTAGCGATCGAGGCAAGAGACGGGGGAGATCCATATCGACCTGGACATCGAAACTGTTCGGCGCGGTGCCGTCATTATTGGCCCCAGTTGGACGACTGCAAAAGCTCTCAAAAATTTTTGCAGCCGATTTTCCTACCGGCCAAGGCGGCGCAATCTAACGGTTAGGTAACAGCTATACCGTCGGACCCGACAACGGCTCGGCTCTAATTCCAATAACCGACCAGACTTGGGGGAAAAATGACAAAAGATGCAGAACAGATTGCTTCAGAAAAGAATGCAATGTTTTTGGGAAATTACATCGTCATATTTCAGCATATAGAGAGTAAGTTAAATCAGATCCTGCAAATGGCTATGGGAGAAGGGAGTTGGCACTTCACGCAGATAATTCTTACGGAACTAAGCAATTCCTCAAAAATCAGGATTGTTAGATCCATTCTGAATAGTGCGCTGTCCGAGACAGAGGACAAATTCAAGCAGGACTGGCTTCAGGGTTTCAACGCTTTGATGAATAAGGTTGCTGATGAAGCGCAGCAGCGCAATCACCTCGTACATGGTACATATGATTATACCGCTGCAAAGCTTGGTGGTCCGGTTATCTGTTTCTATAAAAAGGCGGCAGCGGACGGCTTAAGAGATAAAACAATCTCTATGACGGATGAAAATTGCGAAGAAATTTTAGAAAAGGTTTCTGGCCTCGCAACTGCTATGAATTTCGCATTCTTGCAAATAATAAGTTGGTGCCCCGATTTGTTTAATGACCCCGTTACCGGATAGTTCAATTCCCAATAAACGGCCAGTTGGGTGAGTGATGAAAACAATAACTCGAAAAGACGTGAAGCAAATTCTCCAGAGCTGGAATCAAGGAAAAGTTTCAGCAGAGGCCGTACAAAACTGGGCTTGTGAGCGGTACGCTACTGAAAAGTATGATTGTGCAGACTGGGAAAGCGAGGACGGGGTTTCCGTAACTAATGAAGTCTTGGCGCATTTGGATATGCTGGATATGAACTTGTTAGTTCAGGATGATATACCTGCTTATTTAGAGTTCTTATCTGCTCCGGTTGGGGACTTTGACAGTGGTTTCGCAACGCTGGAAAAATATCTGGCATCTGTAGATCTGGAAAAAAGGAAGAGGCAGTTGAAAGAGGTTTTTCCTTACGCGCCATTTTGTAAATAGTTCCAGAAGCCTCTTTTTGAGATTTACAACAGCTGCCATTTAGGAAACTTGAGCTGTTCTCTGAAAATCAGGCAATGAAGGAACCTTTTTAGATCAAAATTTTTAGACGTTCCCTGCATGTTTGAACTTGTACGTCAAACTGACTGGAATTGTGGCGGATATGGCCGTTGATCGTAGCTCGGGCTGTCGCGCCTAGGTCATGCTCAATTTGTTCTATATTCATCCCATCAGCCACACACATGCCTATAGAATTTGAGATCATGAGCTTCCTATAAAGCTCTTTCTTCTCGTGCAGAATGATCTCCCGCATCCGGCTAGGCAAAAGGCCTGAGGTATTGTCCCTAAGAGCGAAGTGGGCTCGTTCGCTCGCCGCTTGCCACAATGGATGCAATTTAGCCCGCGTCACATTGGCCGTGTGGTATAGCTGGTCATCATCCACATAGCGCACTTTCTCCAACGCCAGCTTGACCACATCGCCCAGGCTCGCGCGCAAATCTTCTATAGAAGAAATCTCCCAATCGTCCTTCAGGTGCCGCTTTCCTGCCCGCACCTCCACCCTATAGACTTGCTTGCTCTTGTCGGCCCGGTCGATATCCCAAACCTCAAACCACCAGTTTTTCTGTTGGTCTATAGACGCGCGGCGCTTGTCATAGACCTGGACCTGGCGGCCTGGCATTTTTCCTATAGTAACCGTGCGCACCTTCCGACCTTGCGTGACCACCTGGGGCACAAGATCGTCATCCGGGTTAACCGGGCAATCATCCTCGCCCCTGTTGCCATAATGGCGGCTGACCTTACAATGAGGATGCGCCACAAACTGTTCCGGCCTGAGGGTGAAGTCTTCGTGCATCAGAAAGTCCATGGCGAAGTCTACCCGGTTGACGCTCTCGTCAATAATGGTTGCGCCCAGGGCCGCCAGCTCGGCCTTGATATGGGCAAGGGTGCCATCCATTCCCCGGCTTGCGAGGGTTGAGGCGGCAGGGGATACAAAGATATTCCAGTTCTGGGCCGCGCTATTGTGCTTGAAATAATAGTTAGCACCCGTCGGCCCGCTGCTCAGGCGGTAGCGATAGCCGCCGCGCTTACCGCTCTCAAAGACATGGAAAGGCATATTGTCCGGGCCGAAGGTCAATAGAACCTCGCGCTGGCTTTGCTGGGCCTCGTCGCGGGCTTGGGCAAGCTGTTCCAACACCTCCTCGGACAAGGCCCCTTGAAGGGCGATATCGAGAGTATCAATACCTGAGTAAAGAAGCGTGGGTAGGGCCATTATATCGCACCCCTGTAATCGTGGAGGGGGGTGTTACAAAGACCCCCCTTATTGAAGGGAAGAAAAGAGAAGAAGGGCGCTCGCCGCTGGGCAGGGGGTGCAGCCCTTGGGGGCTGCGCCCCCGCCTTCAGCGGGGAATGCGCCCTTGGTGCGGCGATCAAGGTGCGCTCCGCCCACGCTCGGGGCTGCGCCCCTGCGCGCGGTTCCCCGCGAGCGACCTTGACGCTTGAAAGACCGGTGCCAGCGGCGAGGCCGAAGAAAGCAGCGTGTCCCTATAGGGGCGGCGCTTCTGTCGGCAGCCGTATAGGGCAAAGGCTACCTCCGGCGACAGGCCGTCAAACTCGGTGAGGCGTTGGCCGTCTTCTTCGTACCAGGCATCAAGCAGTTGGTCGTTCGCGTCATAGACTTCCCTATAGGACAATCCGCGACCAGGTGCAGGGAAAGCCATATCATACCTCCCCTATTAGGGTGGAGGTGGTTCCGGATTGAGAAACCGGAATTTCTGGAGACCGCCGGAATTGAAGCCTGGACGCTTCCAAGATTTCCGGGCGCTGTCGCCTGGACCTGTCCGGCAGATTGCCTCGGATGTGCCCGGACCGCACCGGAGCAGCGCGGCAATGTTGCCGGGTGGTTCCGGCATGGACCGGAGGGAGCCGGAATTTCTGGTTCTGGCGATGTGAGGATTTAGTCATTGGTTGCCTCCGACGTGGAGGAGACCAGCTTGCTTTCGATCCAGTCTTCCAGGTCGCGGCGGCGATAGCGGACCGATCGGGCGGAGACTTTTACGAAGCGGGGACCGCCACCCCGGAGCCGCCAGTTTTGGAGGCAGCGCACGGTGTGGCCGACATAGGCCGCCGCTTCCTTTTCATTGATAAGCCGGGTTTGGTGGTCAGATGCACTAAGTGCGTTGGGGTTCTGTATCATTGGTTCCCATCCTTTGAGTTAAGTGATGGTCACCATATATACGCACGACTGACTCTCAGTCGCGCCAAACCGCTGGCAATAACTTGGTTCAAAAAATGACTAGGTTTTTGCGGGTCACTTATTCCGCTTGATGACCTTGCGCATTTGCGAGCCGATTTCCGTGCCGGTAACGCTAGGGTCAATGATCGCGACTACATCGACACAGAAGTGATAGGCCTGGGTAACGCCTTGGCCTTTGTGCCCATCAAATGTGAAGGCATGCCCTAGCGTGTCGCGCCAAAGGATTTGAAGGTTGCTGACCAGCATATAAAGGCCATGCTTCCGCTTCCTGCCGTCGCGGCCTGTCGGCATATGCTCAATGCCATGTGTTGCCATTTGCTCTATTGCATTGACTGCATTTACCAGGTCTTCAATCTCCCACCTCATTATCGCAGCCCCATTCTGAGTGCCCAGATATATGGTCTTACAGCCATGAATGATGCTTTCGGACGTGTGCCCCTCGGCCGGTAATGGGTCAGGGCGTGGCGCGGACCTTACGTCCCTATGAGCCATCCAGAGCCAGCGATCTTCGAAGTCATTTAAGCCGTCAATCTTTTGCGTCAGCTTGCGGGCCGTATCTCTAACGCCTTTCAGCGCCTTTTTGGTTCGCTGTCGCGATGGAGTATCCTCACCAAAGCGCCGGTTATCGAAGTAGATTTCTGCAAACGAGTTGAGCCGTCGATAGAGGGCGTCTAGGTCGGGTATCTCATATTTGAGAGCAATAGCGTCAGATCGCTCTCGCGTTACATAGCGCAGGTCTTCGTCTAATTTGTTGGATTGATCCATGGAGGACCTCTCTAGCTAACGTAGCTACCCTTACATTAGCTATACGTAGGCAGGGGCGCGGCCTACATATAGGTAATGTAGCTCGCTACTCTGCCTCTGTTTCGTCCGTGTCAATGTTACCGGCCAATGCCGCGCTGATAGCCTCAGACACCCTATCCGCAGCTTCGTGCATCGGGGCATCCGCTAAGTGGGCATAACGCGCTGTGGTCTGTACCTGGCTGTGGCCTAGTAGCTTTCCAATCATGGGCAGGCTTTCGCCCATCGACACCGCTCCTGATGCAAAGCTGTGTCGCAGGTCATGGATACGTAGATCAGGTAGCTTTGCTCGTTCCCTGATACGCCGCCACGGCTTTTGGAAGTCGGTTAGATAGTGGTCTGGCTTTTTGCCACAAATGACGTAGGGGTTGCCCTCTAGGCGTTCTATATCGGCTAGTACATCGAGGGCGGGTTGACCTAGATAGACCTTCTTTGCGCCAGTCTTGCTATCAGGCAGGAATAGGGCGTTGCCCCGGATATAATCCCATTTGAGGGTCTGGATTTCCCCGAGGCGGCATCCGGTTAAGATCAGCAGTTTGATGGCTGCGACCATATAGGGGCTTTCGCTGCCATCATCCCGGCTGGCTTGCAGGGCCTTGCCGAGAGCTTTTAGCTCCTCGGCGCTCAGATAGCGTTCTCGCTTCTCCTCATGGTATTTCTTTACATGGCGGGTAGGGTTCGAGCCATCCGGCCTTAGCCCCCATTCCTCAGCGAGGTTAAACAGCTTGGAGAGAACGCCTAACGTGCGGTTGGCCTGATAGGGAATATGTCTGTTGGCATGGTGCAGCTTAGCTATGTCCTGGCGGGTAATGTCTTGTATCTTGTGGTTGCCGAGTGTGGGCTTGATAAAAAGGTCTATATTGCGCTGGTATTCCTTGGTGGTGCTGGGCTTGCATTTGGCTTTGACATGCTCGTCCATGAAGCGCGAGCACAGGGCGCTCAGGGTCGGGGCGATCGAATAGCGCCTGCGATCTTCTGAGGGGTTGCCGCCATTGGCTACCTCAACCAGATATTCTCGAGCCATCTTGCGGGCTTCATCTGGTGTCAGGACGCCATGCTTGCCAAGGGTTAGGCGACGGGTGCGGCCACCGGAGCGATACTGGATCAGATAGCTTTTAACCCCTGACTTCAGGACGCGCAGGCCGAAGCCCTTTATTTCGCTATCCCAGACAAAATAGTCTGTGGCTTTAATCGGGGCAGTATCAACGGTGCGTTTGGTGAGTTTGGTCATAGCCGATCCATGGAAGCGATATGGAAGCAAATATTGGCGAAACAGGTTCGGTTAGACCGTATCTAGGCGTATATGAACAGGCTATGAATGAAAGAAAAAACAGTAGGTTAAATATCATCATCGTAGTCAGTGAAACTTGAGGGTAGATAATAAGAGCTACCTCATAACCTGAAGGTCGCAGGTTCAAATCCTGCCCCCGCAACCATCTTCACTTGCTCAGCAAGTGCGCCAGACCCTCCGAGATCAAACTCGGAGGGTTTTGTCGTTGTATCCAGGGGCTTATTGCCTGCGGCGCTCAGGTGCAGAATGGTGGCCAGGTCGCCCTGGAGGTCGATGTCAAAGCCCTTGTCCGTCGGGTGCAGGGTGACGGTGTCAAGAAGGGAGCGCATCGTGTTGAAGGCCTCCAGGTCTTCCCTATTGGCGTGCAGCGCGTCAGCAAGCTTCCCAACTCTCTGCTTGTAGATGTCCGCCATGCCGGTGTGTAGCAGCAGCGGGGCCTCTTTATCCATCATGGACAGTTCTTGCTTGAGGTCTGCTTTCTCAGCTTCACGCATCTCCATGCGCTCTTTAAAGCGGGATGCCGGGGCACCATCGAAGATGGCATCGATGGCCTTGTCGAGCTGACGCTCTATCTTGGTAATCTTGCCCTCCAGAGCTTTACGGCGTCCGCGTGCTTCGCCTTGCATGCGGTTCAGCTCACCGGAGAAGGCTTCTATGAATTCGGCAAAGCTCTCGGGCTGCATCAGGTGATGCTGCAGGCTGGCCAGTAGTTGCTCCTCAAGCGTATCCATACGGATGGTTTTGCGGTTTGCACAGACGGTCTTCCCTTTCGCCCGTGAGGCGGTGCAGCCCAGATGGTCCTTGGATATCTTGATATAGCTGCTGCCACAGCAGCCGCACTTTACCTTCCCGCTCCAGAAATAGCGCGGCCGGCTTTTGTCATAGAAGTTGGTGCCGATGTCATCGAGTGCCTTCTGTCGTGCCTTGGCTCGTTCCCACAGCTCGTCGGGTACGATCCGGAGATCCGGGGCTTCCTCAACGATCCATTGGTCCTCAGGGTTAAGGCGCGAGACCCGCTTCCCTGTTGATGGGTTCTTCACATAATGGAGCCGGTTCCAGACGCGGCGGCCGATATAGAGTTCGTTGTTGATGATGCCCGTCCCACGACGGCGGTTGCCATGGATGGTGGTTGGCCCCCAGGTGCCGCCCTGTGGGCCTCTGACACCCTCGTCGTTCAGTGTATGGGCAATCTTGCGGGGAGACATGCCATCCGCATACATGGCGAAGATGCGTCGTACTGTCTCAGCCTCCTCATCATGGATTATCAGCTCGCCGGCAACCTTCTCTCCCGCAGCGTCAAACTTGAGGGGGATGTCATAGCCGAAGGCTTTGCCGCCACCGGACTTGCCGGCTCGGACGCGGCCTTCAAGGCCACGTCGTGTCTTATCAGCCAGGTCCTTAAGGAAGAGGGCGTTCATCGTGCCCTTTAGCCCGATATGGAGCTCGGAGACCACGCCTTCCGAGAGCGTGATGACGGTTACACCATGGAAGGTAAGTTGCTCATAGATGCGGGCGATATCCGACTGATTGCGCGACAGCCGGTCGAGCGCCTCGCACAGCACGATATCGAACTTGCAGTCGGCCGCGTCGACCATCAGCCGTTGAATACCCGGGCGCATCATACTGGCGCCTGAGGTAGCTGCGTCGGAATAGCTGTTGGCGATCTGCCAACCTTCCTGTTGCGCGCGGGCTTTGAGCCGGCGCATCTGGTCCTCAATAGAAGCCTCTGATTGGAGGTCGGTAGAGTATCGGGCATAAAAGGCTGTGCGCATCATAAATCTCCGGGGTCATGGTCATTGACGCTCTGACTGGCCGGACAGTCAAGTCGACCCTGGGGATAGTCGTCATCTTCCGCATTATCGTTGGCAGCCTGAGTATATTGTTGCTCAGCCCGATAATAATCGTGCGCGGCCTGACGGGCGAGGGCGTGAATGAGCTTGGTGATAGCTGGAGGTGATTTGGTTTTTGCCTGAGCCATTGCGCATCTCACGCGGCTTTGATGGCTGGGCAGAAATCTGCCCAGCAGTTGGAGATGAGGAGCTCACGGGCTCCGACGGCTTTGGTTCTGGCGGCCGTGTAGACGGTCGAGACTTCCTCGATCGCGAACGCCTGAAAGATATGGCGCACCTCAGGCGTGTCGTTGAGCGATAGGATGAACTTGCCTTTGATCGTGGCAAGCTGGGTGGCAAGCTTCTCGAAGTCTTCCCGGCTGAAGAGCTCACGGCCATAATAGTCCTCAACGCCATAGTAGGGCGGATCGAGATAGAAGAGGGTTGCCTCCCGGTCATAGCGCTTGATGAAGGCGCTATAGTCCAGGTTCTCGATGATGACCCCCGCGAGCCGTTCATGCAGGTCTTCGAGAAGCGGGCCGAGTTTGATCACGTTGAAGCGGCCCGGGCGCTTCGTCTCGACACCGAAAGCTTGGTTGGTACGCTGTCCCCCGAATGCAGTTCGCTGCAGATAGAGGAAGCGGGCTGCGCGTTCGAGATCCGTTAGCGTGCTGGGGTTGGCTGCGCGCAGACGTTCGAATTCGCGCCGGCTCGTAAGCTGGAACTTCAGCATCTCCATGAAATGAGCGTAGTGCCGCTGCAGTATGCGGAAGAAGGTGGCGACGTCGCCGGAGAGGTCGTTGATCACCTCGGCTTGGGGTACCTGATCCCGGCGCAGGAAGACACCGCCCATGCCGACGAAAGGCTCGGCATAGGTGACGTGCGGCACCTGGTTGATGCGCTTGATAATCTCGGCTGCGAGCAGGCGCTTGCCGCCGATGTATGGGGCTGCAGGCCTGATGGGTGTGACATTGGTGTGATTGGTCATGACGAAATTCCTTAGAGCTTACGGGTGGGCAATTGGGTGCTTGAGGCGAGGTAGGCGTCGAGGTCACGCTGCAGGTAGCGGACTGCATGCCCAAGCTTGAGGAAGCTCGGGCCTTTGCCGTAGATGCGCCATTTAGCGAGGGTGGATTTTGCGACACCTATGTAGCGGGCCGCCTCAGCGGTCGTGAGCTTGGTGCTCCCGACTTCCCTATCTTCGCCGATCTCCGGCTTTTCGCTAGGAGGGGTATGCATTCTGAATTCTCCTTTCCATTCAAGTTGGTAAGGAGACGGTGCTGGATTGTGGGTATGTGCGGCTATCTCAACTGAGAAACGTGTCGCTCCTTTTCCTGGAGACGAGTGAGATAGCCTCGGTTTTCCGTAGATAGCCCGAAGGGCACGGGGCTTCCCGGTGGTCGGGATGCGGCATGAATCTCGTTATGCTTTTGCTAGGTTTTTCATACCAGATAGAAGAAACACGTGACCTTCTTGTCGGCCACTTCAATACGTTTGGTGATGGCCTCGACAAGCTTTCGTTTCTGTTCGAAGGAGAAGGAGGTCCATTTCTCTGAGAGCCTTTGGCCCCCTGCTTTGAGGTCTGCCGGCAGCGGGTAGCTGTCCAGTTGAGCGTGGAAGATGTCTTCGAGATCATCCTTGGCAATCTTGGTGCGGCATTCCCCGCAGACATACTTCCGACTGCCTGAAGGCACATACATCTTGAAGCCGCAACCACAGTGAAGAATGCCTGAAAAGAGGTTGGCGACCTTGCGTGGCGGAGGGCCTCCCTTCCCCTTTTGGGCCTCAAGGATGGTTTTGCAGCGCTTCCAGAGTTCCTCCGGTACAAGGGCCTCGACTTCCTCATTGCCGAGGACGATGTCATCGGTGAGCAGGCGTGTGAGGGTAGTGGAGGTGAAGAGTGCGCCGCTGCGTGTGCGATAGCCTTCGGCGTTTAAAATCGTGCAGACGACTTGGCGGCGTTCGTGCTCTGCAAAGAGTTCGAAGATGCGCAAACGGACGGGCGCTTCATCTGGACTGAAGACAAGGCGTCCACTTTTCCGCTTATACCCAAATGGTGTAGGACCTGTTCGGGAGCTGGTCATCCCTATCTTTTCTTATGGCGAGTGTCTGATATCCGGAATATATGGCTTCTGCTAGCGAATGTTTTCTTTAGAAACTACTGACACAGGTATCAGTATCTTATTTTCTTTCAAGGTTTCACCTTGCGCTAGTTTCATCGCACTTGTGGCTCCAGCACGACCCATTTCACCGGCTTGCTGCCCAATTGACGCATACATGTCACCCTGAGAAATTGCCTGTTTCCCCGCGCTTGTAGCATCAAAACCAATAACAATTGGGCGCTTATCTTTAGGTATTCCAGCGTTCTCCAACGCGGCAATCGCGCCTAGGGCCATGTCGTCATTGCTGGCAAAAATTCCGTCGACTTTGTCTCTGGCCATAACGCCTGCTGTCAACTCCATGGCTCGTTGCCGGCTCCATTCACCTTCACGCTCGATGACTTGAAGTTGGCCGCCAGCTCCTTCAACAAAACCTTCAGCCCGGTCTATGGCACTTTGGTGTACATAGCTACCTTTGATCAGCAGAACTTTGGGCTCAGTAACCGTTGCCAAAGCTTTTATCATTGTAGTGGCAGCTAATTTTCCCCCAAATCGATTGTCGGAGCCGATAAATGCATTCCATTTTGCTCCTGACTCTTTGGCTGCAGTTTTGTCGAGATCAGTATCTATCATCACTACAGGGATGTTTTGAGCATTGTACTGGGCGATGATAGGGGCTGGGGCACGGTTGTTCGCAACACCAAGAACGATTGCTGCGACTTTGCCTCGCTCCAGAACAGTTTGGAGTTGTTCGACCTGATTGGCCGCATCCATATCTCCTGCAGTTAGAATTCTAACATCAAATTTCTTGGAGTAGTCCTTGGCTGCGGCTTCGACGCCTTTCCGTACCTCTATCCAGAAGGGGTTGCTGGCGGAAGGTAGAAATACATACAACTGCTTTTTTTCATATCCTTTGTGGTTAAAGGTTAGTGCCGAAATAACCACCACAGCTAAAATCGCAATGATTGCAAGAAATGTTCTCTTCTGCATGTTCTGTACCATCACTTTCTTATGCTAGGAATTATAGCAATTTTGGGATTCTGCCACTGACGGTATCCCCACATCTTTCAGTGGTATATCATAGTATTCCGCTAGACAGGAGTCCCCCTTCCTTTCTGAACATTCGCACCAAAACGCGATATCGCATAGTGACAATTTATGTATGTTTGGCGCGGAAGTTTTGGGCGCGCGTATCTAGCCAGACGATAACGAACAACACGAGCCCAAAGAACATTGAAGCTACTTCAGATGGAACGCCCAAATCGTTTGTTACAATGTCCCTTGATGTATACACAGCTGCTGTCGCCAAAATGATAGAAAGGGGGTCAAATCGACCTCCCGTGACACGAGTGCCACCGATGACGGCAACCGCTATTGCGAGTAATTCTTCTCCCCATCCTACATTAGCCGACCATCCCCCATTGGCCTGGCCGTGGAGCCGGATAAGGCTGGCAATGAACACAAGTATTCCCGCGGTCAAAAATGCGAGCGTATATATCTTCGAGACCGCAATACGGGAGTACTTAGCGGATGTTTGGTCCATTCCTACTGCGATATGCTCCAAACCCCAGCGAGAATGAAACCGCCAACTGGTTGCCAGTAAAAGTATTATGGCCAAAACCCCTGTGGCAAAAAACACATTGTCCATATAGGGCAAGACAAATTGCTGTGGCAATGTGGCATTCCCCATAGCGAATTTAGTGGAAGACCTGCACAACTCTCCAGCCCCTTGCATACACGTTTGCAAAAGCGTGGATGCGCCTTTCGACAGCATAAGGACACTTAGCGTAACAAGAAGAGATGATACCCCTCTGTTAACCGCGATCGAATATATCCAGTACAAGAGTATTACCAATGTCAGGGCGACAGCGTGGGCCAGTAAGGCACTGCCTAAACCATTGGCTGGAAATCCATATACGAACAATATGGTCATTCCCACCAAGCTCATCACTCCACCAGTAGATATATCAATCTGTCCACATGAGATGACGACAGCAGCAGCGAGGGACAAAAAAAGTAACGGCAGTAGGTTAATTACCCAGACTTCAATAATTTGAATTGAAAGACTGCCGACGATAAAAGAAAGAGAGAATACCCCAAAAAGCCAAGATGCTAAGACAAACCGTCTGATCTGAAGTTCGTGATGCATGTTCATACGTCCAATTTCATGAGTGTGGACTTATCAAGCTTGCGAGAGATATGATATGCTCTTGTCTCATCGTGGCTAAGAAGATGCTTACGGTCTCGCTCATTGTGAGATACTACGATTACGGATCGTCCTGTCTCTTTTAGAGCTATTACTTTATCTAAAAAATATGATGCTCTTTTAGCATCGAGGAAGCTCGATATTTCATCAATAATTACTAGCGGTTGATTGGAGGCATAAGCTCTTCCTAGTTTTACCAAGGCTCTTCCCCCACTGGACAGATTACCTAGTGCGATGTTGAGAATATCAGAGGAGAAGATGTCACTCTCTTGCAAGAAATCATTCAGATTTTTTATCAGGTTATTTTTCTGAGAGAGCGGGAAATGAGGCAATGCAATATAGACGTTTTCCCAGACAGATAACTCAGGAAACATTTTGTCATCGGTGGAAAGCAATATCGAATGAGGTAGAAGTTCTTCTCGATGCTCAATTATATGATCGTATACATGCATCGTCCCAACACAACTGCTCAGTGGCAGAAGGCCGCCAATCAGATTTAAGAATGTGGTTTTTCCAGACATATTGTCGCCACTGACAAGGCAAAGCTCCTGTGTGCCAATGGTAAAATTTGGTATATCTAACTGCCAGGCCCCATCATTTGGGGAAGAGTAGGAGAAGCTAAAGTTTTGTATATTAAATAACTGTTTCGTCATCGGCGTTTTTCTGATTCTGGCTAAAGAAATACCCTCTTACCAGTAGGGATCCCAATACTCGGTGAAAGTCTTCAGTGTAAAAGGAAAACCCTTGCATTGCGGCCAGGTATCTGAAGTCTTCGTTTAGGCATCGCGATTCAAATATTTCACACGATCTATACATTTGCTCCGCATCAAGTAAACCGGATTTATATTTCGAAAAAGCGAATTCCAAGTTGTCTAGTTCAAGAAAAGTAAACATCTTTTCATCGAAATCTATATCAGAAGCCTTCCTTTTATTGTAAGTTATTTCATTAAAATATGCACGACACTCTTCTGGGGTGATTGTTTTGTTATTTTGAGCTTGGGTCGAGTGTTTGAAGCTCGTGGCTCCAGACACAAGTTGCTTCAGTTTTGAGTCCCCGCCAAGAATTAGGAGGTTTACCTCCTTTTTACGTTCGAATAGCTCTGACATTCCTGACTGACGATTACCAATTTGCCATCGTGTGAATGCGAGGATAAAAGCAAATGTTACCAATAGAGCTTGAAATGCGGCAACGTTGAATTTGTGCCCGCTCAGTTCTTTCACAGATATCTCATCGGCTTGGGACTGCAATTGGTCGCTTGGGGTAGTTGTTATATTGGGAGTATTTTCTGAGGTATTGCCGCCGGCTAGCTCATTTGGCTGTTTCAGGGAATGAAGCGCGTGATGAATTTTTGTTTGTTCAAACTTACTAAATCCGCACCCGTAGGATAGTAGACCTCCGCAGCTGCCCACTGTGCCTCCTATAACGCTTACCGCTATAGATAAGAAAACCCATAGCAACATATGGCGGGAAGCAGAGGTTAACGTCGCAGCGTACATCGATATCCGGTCAAAGATACTTGTTTCGACTTGTCTGCTCTTTAGTTGCTTAAAATACTCTTTCTGTTCTTCATATAATCGGGAAAAAAAATTGCCAGATGGAAGTATGTATTTTTCTATTTCTATGCCGCTGCCAAAGATTGCCTCAAATTTATCTTGAGGCAAAATTGTCGCAAGCTCTTGCGTCTGTTCTTGCGTCATGGCGAACCTATTTGGTGGGATTTCCTAGCTCCTACTTTTGCGATCTTTGCTTAAAATTGTAAATTGTACAAGCATTCATATAGTAGAGAATCCTGCGGAGTGGCGACATATAGGGAATGATTATACTTGAGAGGCTTGAGCGAAATCGAGCCCTCGATGGATTTAGGCCGAGATCTCTGCATAGGAATGGATCGTATGACCAATCATTGCTCAGGCACGAACTCACGTTTCGGGGGTACACAAAAAATATATCAAATGATATTATCGAGAGCTCTACTCGCAACGATTACTGATCGCGGTGTATGCACGTCTTGGTTATCAGGAAAGCCAATATAGCGATCTTTTATTGGAGCGAAACCTGCCTTCTTAAGCACTTCATTCCATTCTTCAACCGTGCGGTATGCGAAGGGTACTGGCATGGTGGTTCTCATGCTAAAGATGCGGTTCGCAATCCAATCGTATGCACCCATAATCTTGAGACGATCTTCCTTGCTCCACTGCATGAGGGCATCGTGTCGCTCTTGGCGCATTTCTGGGGGAATGGTGTCTGCATATGCGTCTTCAAGGAGTACGATGACTGAACCGCCCTTGAGCACCTTGTACAAGGACTCCAGGTATCTGACTTGCTGTTCGTATTCCATATGATGGAATACCCATGTTGCAACCACGGCGTCAGGCTGTTCTTTTTCGATGAACGATACGAAGTCTTCCTCTTGTACTACACAAAGACGAGCATCGTCAGGCGAGATATCTTCCCACTCAGAAGCTTCTATAATATCAAGACCTACGATTTCAGAGTTTATACCTCGGTCGACGAGAAGTTTTATGAGTGTCCCTCGGCCGCAGCCAAGATCAAGCACTTTCCCTCCCTTGGGCACTTCAGGAAGGATATATTTCTCAAAGAATGGTGGCACGAGCTCATCAAAAAAATGTCCGAGCTCAACGCGTGCCAGCTCTTCTTTATGCCTCGCGATGAAAGCATCGAGATCAAGATTGTCGATGTTGTCTAGGAATTCACTTAGCAGTGGTTCGGTAAAACCGAGATTGGTCATCGACACCCTGAAGTTTTTTACAACAAACTCTTTGAGATCTGAGCGTGACAACACATCACGCACTACGTCTTGATATTCCATATCTAGTTGTCTAACTCGCCGTTAAGAAACTTCTGTAGTCGTTCATTTGCAAGCGTGTCTGGTAGTTGTTTCGGCGGACGTTTGTTGAATAATGATGCTGCGGAATGAATTACTCCCCCCACGCTACGCTGCTTACCAACCATAGCCACTCGTAGCGCATCTACCAGAATGCCTGCAGAGTTATATGCGTCTTGTACCTGAATCATAAGATCGAGCCGTACAGATTTTCCTCCAAAGATTCGTCCTTCAATTCGTGTATATGCTTCTTTCTGGTTCTTAAGGAACGGAATGTAGTCTACGGCTGATACATGGGCTTCGATCGTGTCCCTATTTGGAAGTCCATCAATGACAGCTTCTGTCTTCGAACGGCGTTTCCCTCCCGTGTCGTAACGCTGATTACTGGTGAGGTTGCGGAAGTCCATATCACCTCCCCAATCGAGTTGGATGGTGCGGTCCACAATTGCATGCCGTATTGGGAAGAGGTTTGTAAGCGCGCGGTGTGTGATGGTTGCGCCAATCTGAGATTTAATATCATCCCCAATGATAGGCACTTTTTTGTCTTCCGCCTGTTTAATCAGTTCTTCGTTGTTCGCGATGGCCGCAGGCATACCATTTACGACAGCGCAGCCCGCTGCAATTGCTGCTCGCGCATAATACTCGGCTGCTTTTTGGGATCCTGTTGGAAGTAATATAATCAATACATCGATTTCGTATTTACGGAACACCTCTTCGAGATCAACTGGTTGCTGTGATTGATCTGTTGGCACGAATTCTCCGATCGCGCTGTCCAAGCCATCTAACACCTCACCCTTTAGCACTTGTCCTGTCTGTGAATCGGCGTTGTGCAGAAATTCCACACAGTTTGGGGCAACAAAAATGGATTCGCCAAGAGACTTGCCTACCTTGTCTTTGTGTACATCAAAGCCAACAACGAATTCGAGATTGGGAATAGTATATCCTCCGAGCTCTGGCATGACGCCAATTGGCTCGTCGTCTGTGTTCTTGTAGTATTCAACGCCTTGAATCAGAGCACTTGCACAGTTGCCTATACCGGCAATAGCTATCCGAATGTTTTTCATAAGTATTATTGTGCCATATTGTTATAACATCATTGTATTATAGCTGCCCCATAAGACAACCCCTTGCCTTGGCTGGCAAGAATAGCCAGTGGAACCTGAACGTACCCTATATGAGGGAGCGTTTAGTAGCTCTTTTGTGCACTGTTGGGTGACATACTGTTACTCTTCACGACACCGACTATATCTGTTGTGCGGCCAATGATTTTGCAGCCAGCGTTCGCCACAGGCATCTAGAAAGCGAAAACAAAGTGGAAGACCTATCCGGAGGTCGGCCGACCGCGCGGCCCCGCCGAGGGTATGGTATGATGAAAAGAATGAGTTTTCCGCAGAAACGCGCCATTTTGAACAGTTCGGCCATACTGTTCATATTCAGGTTTGATGTCAACTGTGTTTGTTTTGAGTGGTGGATATCATGACGACATCTCTTGTTTATGATGCTTGCGGCAATCGTAAATATCTCAACCTTTCAGAACGGCAAGCATTTCTGGAGGTTGCTGCATCGGCTGAACCGGAAGTCATGACCTTCTGTTCAGTATTGGCCTATACGGGAGCTCGTATCTCAGAAGTTCTGGCCCTTACACCTATGCGCATAGATTTTGAGGGGCAGGCCATTGTCTTCGAGTGTTTGAAAAAGCGTCAGAAAGGCCAGTACCGGCCTGTGCCAGTCCCGGAAGAGCTGCTGAAGGTGTTGGATAGGGTACACGGTATTAAAGATGCTCAACAAAGCGCCCCGGGCGTAAATCGACCTCTTTGGCCATGGTGCCGAACGACCGGCTGGTCCCGAGTGAAAGGTGTTATGGACCTAGCGGGTATCGAGGGCATCCACGCAAGCCCTAGGGGGCTGCGGCATAGTTTAGGAGTGTCTGCGATCCAGGCGGGTGTACCGCTCAATATGGTGCAGAAGTGGCTTGGCCACACGCACATGCATACCACCGCAATTTACACCAATGCGACGGGGCCGGAAGAACGACAATTTGCCAACCAGTTGTGGAGGGGGTTTGTTGAGGGGAAGGGCGATTAGCAAGATATATAATGCAATGAAGCTACTGCAGGTGGCATTAAATCAAAGCACGAGCCTCCATCGCATTTTTATTGATGGGCTCTCATTGCAACCGCCCCTTCGAATTAAGTGGCTTTATGGCATTCGTACACTTTCGTTAATCTATGATTGCAACAGTGGAACAAAACTTTCTCTTATTTGTTGATTTTTTTGCGTACTTAGACTATTTATAGTTGAGAAAACTCATCAAAATATTGCGTGGCGAGTTTCTCGATGAATGAGAAACATACATCTGGCCGGTGGATGCTGGTTGCCGTTATGACGCTTGCCGTCGTCCTTCTAGTCGGCGGTCTCTATCTTCTTGTCGCACTCTCACAGCGCCAAACCTATTTCGAGGCACGCAATTTCCGCGCACTTAATGACGTTGCTAAGCAATTGGATGCAAATCTCGAGCATCCCTACAATGCTGTGCAGTGCCTGGGTGATACGGCAGGAATACAGCAACTGCGAGCGACTTCTTTTTATCGGAATGCGGACTTCGGCGAGAAGACCGAAGGGAACTCGCAAAAAGTCAAGAACACGGAAGATGGTAAGTCAGAGGGTGCTGAGGGCAAGCCTGAAGATTCGGGTACAATAAGAAAAGAGGAGGACACAACAAAACTGACCGCAACATCTTCGGATTTCATTTGGGAAACTAAACGGCACAAGTGCGATAAAACACAGAAAGATGCGGGAGGCTCGCAGTCAGGGTCAGGGACGGGCAAAGCCCTCCAAATCACCATTCCCTTTCAAGACCTGATCGATCCGAGCCTTGCCCTTGATCAGTTTGAGGCCGTTGCGATTGCCCGAGAGGACGGCACCGTATTCTTCCAGTCGGGCAATGCATCGCTGGTCGATAGGGCGAAGGTGGGCTCACAGGGGAACTTGCGTTTCAGCCATCTGAAGTTCGAGAACCAGATGATCGGTTCACAAAGAGTATCGCTTGATGGACTGACACCGAAGACAAACGATATCGCACTTATGAGCGCCGCCGGAAATCTGGTTGTGCCGATCAATGTGGGCAGCATGAAATATCTGATCTTCGCCTTGCCATACCGTTTGAAAACCTCAGTTACCGAACCAGTCTGCAAACCAGAACGCAAACCGTGCCCTCCCATGTGGGGTAACACATGGACGATCGTCGGCATAGTGAAGGCCAGGGATTTCAATCGTACCCAATGGAAAGTCCGGCTGGGCTATAGCTATATCTTCTTGGGGGTGTTGCTGCTTGGCTTGTTCGCATGGCCCTACATCAAGTTACGCTTCCGAGGGCCTTCCGAGCCCTTCCGCATGGGCACGCTCTATATCCTTCTGACAAGCGGTCTACTCGGCAGCGGCTTGCTCTTACAGAGTGTTGTCGTGACCTTTCTGCATTTCCAAACCGAGGAAGGTTTCACCGACGCGGCCCAATCTATGGCTGGCAAGATTCGGGACCGGCTAGAAGATGAACTGGCCGTGTCGGCTTCCCTCAATGTGGCAACTCCTGGGGGCGGCACCCCGTATGCCGTCTATCTGAAACAACTGAAAGGCGAGGAAAATAAGAAGGCATGTGGCTCAGCGGATTCATGCTCGAAATTCGTTCCTATCAAACTTCTTCCGAACAAAGCAGGAAACGAGGCCTATTTGCAGCCTATTGATATTTTTGCCATTTCCCCAACGGGCAAACTTTGCGGCAACATTTTGTCCACCCGGATAAGGCAAGCTGTACCCGCAGGCTTAAACCTAGGCGGGCGGGAATATTTCCGGAAGATCGTTTATGGCGGCGCGTGGAGGCAGAAACCGACCACGAAAGATGTGGTCTATGTCGATGGTATCCGCTCCCTGACGACTAATGGACTTGAAACGGAAGTATCTCGCCCAGTTCACATAAAAGACGCCTGCAAACTTTGGGATAAAGATAGCAGGCCTGTTGTCCGCGATGTGGCAGTCGTCGCCATGGCGCTCTATCTGACAACGGTTGAAAAGGCAGTCCTGCCTGATGGGTTCCGCTTCATGGTTGTCAATCGTGAAACCGGGGACATCCTGTTCCATACCGACGACAATCGCCGTGACCGGGAGAACTTCTTCGCCGCTATGGAAGATGGACAGGACATGTCCGTTCTTCTGGATGCCAGGTCGGGGGGGGAGGGCAAGGCACGCTTCTTCTACGACGGATCGGAAAATGTAGGCTATGTCACACCCTTTACTGAGAAGTTCAAACATATCCCATTATCTGTCATCGTTTTTTATGATCTCGGGCGGGTTGACCTTCTGACCATTCAGACAGGCGCAATGGCATACTCCCTGTTTACTCTCTATGCAGTATGGATCCTGATCCTGGCACTATGCTGGCAGGCCCTGGCATATCTGTTGAAATTGGACCCCTGGGCGTTTCTCTGGCCTCGCAGCTTGCCGGTTTCTGACGCTGGCGTTTTACTGGGGTTGCTCGTCATTATGGCCGTATTCGTTGCCCATGCCTACATCGACAGGCTGGGGATTGATGCCTATGCCGCAAAGTGGTTAGTGGGGCTGGCCTTTCTTCCCATCACCCTGTTTGGTTGGCTCTGGTTGGCAGGCTACATCTGGAAACCCAACGGTTGTACGCGCGATACTGCGGCCCCTGCCGTTGCCCGCCGCTACTATTGGCGGAGCATCGTTCTTGTTCTTTGCTTCGTTGGTTTGCCCGGTCTGCTGATCTTTCACGACCTCTGGCTCTATCAGGTCGACCGCTATCAACATTATGTCAGCAAGACTTATGTAGGCGACCAAACCAGGCGGACGAGGGCCTTGTTTGACATGCTGGACAGTCAGTGTCTTCTTGCCAACGGAAAAGCGGAAGGTTTGGACTGCACTATCAACGAACCTAACACTGCAGACAGAACGACACAGCAGGGGAGGTTGGCGAGAGGCCTATTGCCGGTTGGGTCATATGGTCAGGAATTCGCGGCTTATCGTGGGCCTGCCGACTATGTGCGAAACAGCTTGTTTGACTATCAGGGGCAAGTGTTCCCTGCACTCAGTAATCTCGATCTACGGATTCGTGATATGGATCGTGTGTCCACTGGAGTGGTCCCCTGTTCCACCTCGCCTCAGACAGAAAACGATTGTAATTCTGTTTATGAAGATGGGTCGCTGAAGCCACGGCAATGGGTAATGATCCTTGTCATGGCTGTGCTCGTAATGGGTGTCCTCGGTTATTTCATTCAAGTTGTAGGCAAGTATTTGTTTGGAACATCCCTTGCGGGGGCGCCTCAGGACCTTCCACGCAAGGAGCATTTGCAGAACGATCCAGGACGGCATCATATGATGATCCGTGTGCCTGACCATCTCGATGAACCCAAATCAGACGGCCAAAAAACGCTTGAGAAGGCGATTCAGGAGGTTCTTAAGAAGCCCGGCGTGCGGAGGGTCTTTGAGGGCAAGATGGCGGAGATACCGGATGATCGGTGTCAAGATCTTGACCTATCCCTTGATACCGATAGCCTGAATGACTGGTTGCGTCAGTTTCCGCTTTGGCGTTGCGGGCACCCTGGCGGCTATTACTTCCGTATTACCGGGTTCGAGCCGCCGCTTGAGGATGAGACACGCCGCCAGCTTTTGCTTAAAATTCTGGAGACGCTAAGTCGTGACAATGACTTGATCTTGTTCCTAATCGTCACCGTTTCACCGCTCTACAAACTGACGCAGCCGGACAACTATGCCCGCCGCGTAGTTGAGCCTTCGACCGATCCGACCGCTGATGAAATTCACCGCTGGATACTGGTTCTGGAGCAGTTCCTGAAATATTACGGCAAGCCACCGGCCTTCGTCCCCCAACGGCTGAACCGGGGGTACAATCCAGATATTTTCATCGAGCGGGAATGCAACGCCTTCTTTGAGACAATAAGATTCTGTGAAGCTCTGAAGAAATGGCGGTCTTCGGATGATCCGTTAAATCCGATCACCGATCGGGCCATGATCACCAGTAAGATTAAGGACCTAGCCAGGGGATTCTATCGCCGGTTATGGGACGAATGCACCATTGCCGAGCGTGTTCTATTGCACTCCATGGCGACGGGCGACTGCGCTCACCCTATGCATCCCGCGACTGGACATTTGTTGCGCCGAGGTCTTATCCGGTTCGATCCGGTGCTGAGAATTGCCAATGACAGCTTCACACTGTTTATACGCGGCGCAGAAAGTCCGAAACGGATCAAGCTTTGGCGTCAGCAGATTTCGAGTTCGGCCTGGTTCTATGTGCGCATACCCCTCTTGATTACGCTTGCCATCGTTGCCTACTTCGTAACGTCCTATTATAGCGATGTGATGAACCTGCTGGTGGCAGGTATTCCTTCCACCGCAGCGGCGCTATCGTTCGTGATGCGTTTCTGGGGGCAGAAAAATCTGCCAAAGTGACCGATGTTTCCACCCTTGCAAAACCGACATTACCGCTAATCTACTATTACAACTCCTCAGTTTTTCCAAATGAAGTCCCCCTGAACAGTATGGCCGAACTGTTCAAGGGGATTCGACAGCCCTTTGGCAAAAGTGTTCAAGGGGATGACAATGAAGTGTCCACATGGACATCCAGCCGCTGAGCATGGCGGCGAGGCTTATCCCCCACCTAGAGGTCCTTTCGTTGATTCTTCCCTCCCTGGAAGAGCAGCGCGATAGGGCAAGCGTGCCCGGTCTTCCTTCCCAAAAGAAAGCCGGGCACGCATCCTTTTTGTTTTCCTGCTTCACATAAAACCCCGAGGAGTTTCTCGGGGCTTGAAAGTTATCTCTCTGGGTTTGCGAAGTGGAAATAGGTCAGGGCCAGGGATGTCGCTGAGAAATATGTCATGGCATCCGGCTCCGGGTCCCAGAGCCGGCGAGGAGGTGGGACCAGTGACTGCAGTTCTGGTGTTGTGTCCCCAATATGTTTAGCAATTGCGTGCTTGGTTCGAGCGCCGTGGCAGGCAAAGGCGTCGCGTATCTCTGCCCTTGAATAGCGATACAGTTTCATCTGGTTCATTCGGGCAATTTGGCCAAGGGCATTGTTCAGTTCGGCGGTTCGGGGGCGGCGCTCTGCTATTTCATCGGGGATATATTCCAGAACGAGTGCGTCTGGGCGGGATAGCTCGATGAGCTGTTTGAATTTGCGGACACATACTTTGTTCTTGTCTTTGGCGGCCCACTTAATCCCCCACTCCTGCAGAGTGCTTCCTTTATAGAGCGCATAGCCGAAGCCAATGCGACTGGGATACACAGCAAGAACAAGCTGCTCCCGGGCACGGGTTTTGATCATAAGGTAATTTGGTTATCTCGCGCGCATCAAAGCGCATCGATGATGGCGATCAGGCGGTCCTTCTTGCATTGAGGACAATCTTTGGTTTCCAGTTCTTTCAGGAGCGTGCGAGCACGTCTTTTAATGTGAGTGGCAACGTCGTCAAAGACGCCGGGAAATAGTTCATGGATGGGGGTACCGAAGATGATTTCGCATGCGAGGGCTGTTCGCAAATGCGGTGTCCTCTGAGCATGCTCATATCGTGAAATTTTAGCCCAACTAATTCCCCCCAGAAGATACGCGACCTCGGTTTGCAAGAATCCGTGGCGTTTGCGGTGGCTTCTAAGTGTTGTTGGTTTTCGATCCATGGAACTATGAAAGGCGATACCGGATACTTGGGGTACGGCATCCTGTATAAAATAAGGCGGGGAGAGCGGCCATTCTAGAGGGGGAAACGTGCCGGTTCCGGCACATTGGTAGCAGTGGGTCAGTCAGTCATTTTATAGCATGCTGCTGCGTGAGCTCAGGCGTTTGCTTGTGGAAAGGTACAGATGCTACGTGCCGGAACCGGCACGTTTCGTCTCCTACTTTGTTGTCGCAGGGTGCCGTAGACTGACGGGCATATCCGATAAAGCTATTCCCTATGTCCAAACAACAACTCTTTGAGCCACTAAATGCTGATCGCCTCGCCAGTATTCTTGATCTCACCATAAAGCACGACCGAACCAACAAGCTGGTTACGTTCATGTGTGCTTTGTCGGCATTCACAGAGGCCGATCAGTTCAATGTTTCCTACAATGCGCCTTCGTCGACCGGGAAAAGCTACATTCCCATCGAGATTGCTAAACTCTTCCCCGCCGATGATGTGATGCAGATAGGCTATTGTAGCCCGACGGCCTTTTTCCATGACGTGGGGGTGCCGGATAAAGCCAAGAAAGGGCGCGTGGTAGTCGACCTGTCGCGTAAGATACTGATCTTCCTTGATCAGCCCCACAATGAGCTTCTATCGCGCCTGAGGCCGCTTCTTTCCCATGATTCCAAGGCGATCAATATCAAGATCACGGATAAGAGCCAGAAGCAGGGGCTCCGGACGAAAGACGTGCTGCCGAAGGGCTTCCCGTCCGTCATCTTCTCAACGGCTGGCTTGAGAGTGGATGAGCAGGAAGCCACCCGCTTCTTCCTGCTGTCGCCGGAGGTACACCAGGACAAAATCCGCCAAAGCATTGGGGCAGCTATTGAGCGCGAGAGCGGTGGGGCGAAATATGAAGCCAAGGTGGAACGGGATGTAGGACGAGCTCAGCTCAAAGAGCGCCTGCAGATGATCAAGGACGCCCATATCACGGACATCCGTATCACTCCCAAGCTGCGATCGGAAATTCAGCGTGTGTTCCTTGATGATAAGCAGGTGCTGCGGCCGCGGTCTCAACGAGATATAAAGCGCTTCATTTCGCTTATGAAGGCGTTTGCGTTGCTGAACCTCTGGTGGCGGGACCGGGATGGTTCCACCATTACAGTTCATCCAGATGACTTTGCCGAGGCTTGTGCTTTATGGGAGGAATTGTCGGTAAGTCAGGAGCTCAATCTCCCGCCCTACATCTACTCCATCTATCGTGACGTGATCCTGTCGGCGTGGCGAGACAAGAACAAGGCTTATGGCGGTCGTGTCGTGGGGTTGACGCGAGGTGAGGTGCTATCAGAACATTTCCATGTCTACGGCCGCATGCTCGACGCCACACAGCTCAGGAAGCAGATCCTTCCCATGCTGGAAACAACCGGGCTTGTTATCGAAGAGCGCGACCCGCACAATCGCAGCAGGAAGTTTATCTTTCCTGCAGATCCGGAGGAAACTGGGGATAGTGGGAACCCGAGTGGGGTACCGGGCAATATCCCAAGTCAGGTTCGCAATTTAGATGATAGGGAGCTATGATTGGCGAGACCTCGGAAAAGCGAGGAAATGAGCCATTAAGCCATTCCAGCAGTGGTTTGAACCGACCCCATATCGATCCCAAAGATTATGTCCTGTCCGAAGAGGCAATCGAGGCGCTGACCGAACTGGCCATGCTCGTTCGCGAGATCAAGGTACAGCAGGCTTTGGAGCAAGCTGACGCCGCTATCCACCATGAAAACGAAACCTCGAATAGAAACCCATACTCTGCGAGCCGTGCGAGACGGCGAGTTTCGTGATCACTATCTTGTCTATGACCGGAAAAGTACCGACGAGGCGGACAACCAGAAAAACTCACTCGCCTACCAACGGGAAGAAAATCTTAAATTCGCTGAGCGAAGTGGTTTTGCTATTGCCCACATTTCCCTTTCAGGCTTTTGCACAGACGGCGTGATTGCCGAGCGACATTCTGGTTTCAAGGAAGACAACAATATCGCCGTAAACGGCGCCGGTATGGTGCAGTACCGCATTGCACGGCCCAAGTTTAAGCGGCTGATCCAGGTATTGAGCAAAGGCTATTTCAAGGGCGTCATCTGCCTCTCATGGGACCGTATCAGCCGTAACAAGGCGGACGATGCCATCATCGCCAAATTGATGCGTGCCGGCGTCGATATCCAGTTTGCCTATGCGCAATATGACAACTCCAGCGCGGGCGCGCTTCATATGGATATTGATGGCATGTTCGCAGCGCACCACTCCCGGGTGACTAGTGAAAAAGTGCGTCTGGCTCAATTCAATTTGCGGGAGCAGGGCATCTGCACGCACAAGGCACCAATCGGCTACCTCAACATTGGAAAGTCAAATGACAAGCCGTTTGATCCCGACCGCGCACCGATTATCCGCAAGATGTTTAAGCTGTATGCTAAGGGCAATGTAGGGATATCAGATTTGACGCGCTGGGCGCGGGAAGAGGGACTCACTACGCCTCCGATGCGTAGACGCCGGACAAAGGAACAGATGCTAAGTGAGGATGACGTGGCGCGCTCCCCGAAAGTGACTTTTCCTGTTTGTCGCGGAGCCGTGCAACGTATCCTCTCCAATCCATTCTATATCGGCAAAGTGCCTGACAATCGTGGGGGCTATGTGGATAGCAAGAGCCACAAGCCGCTGGTGAGCGACAGGCTGTTCTATCAGGTGCAGTCGATCCTTCATGGCAAGCGCCGGAACATTAGCCAGGGTAAAAAGGCAGAGATGCCTTTTAGGGGCATGATACGGTGCAGCCAGTGTGGACGCATGTATTCGCCTTACCAAACCAAGGGCATTCTGTACCTGATGGTTCACTGTGCGGAAGGCTGTACCAATAGCGTGAGAAATCACAGGCTGGAGGCCCTGGAGAAGCAGATTGGAGACGCTATAGAACGGCTTATTCCGTCTGACAGAGAATTGGCCGAATTGGATGCACGCACTTTGACTGAATACGCAGCCTTCAAGGAGCAACTCGAAGGGCACAAGCAGCAGAATGAACGCCGAAAACGCAAGCTGCGGGAAGATCTGGAATATCTTAAGGAAAACAAGCTCACGTTATTGAAGAATGGAGTCTATGAGGCTGCCAGCTTGGTGGCCGAGGAAGCGAGGTTGAATAACGAGCTACAGGGTATGGAGGACAAGATGCGGGGTGCAGAAGAGGGTATGGAGCCGGAATTTTTGAAAGATCTGGAGAAACTTTCCGAACTCCTAAAAAGCGCTCATTCCAGCTATATTTTGACGAATTCCTTCAAAAAAGCAGCGTTCGCCCAAATTGTGTTTTCCGAACTTTCGCTCTCGGGAAATACGTTGAATTTTAGCGCTCAAAATGGATTCAAAATGTTTGAAAGCCGTTTTGACTCAGAGGGCGGGGCCACAGAGCGGCGGTCCGAACTTTCACCCCCTGGAGAGCTTAAGAAAAGTATTGGGAAGGTCGAGCGCTGGCTAGAGAAATCCTAGTACCCCACCCCGGTTCCCGCTGTTGGGTGCATGGGGTTGTCCCCTCCTAGCGGTTGTTACTTGAGGTGGAGACAATGAGCGTATGTCACAATTTCGAGGAGTTTCATACATCGGCAACGCCAGCTCAAGGCATAGGAGGCGGCGGTTTGGAGTTGGGCAGCAAGATCGTCTATCTCATATGTATGTTATCGGGAAAACCGGGGCCGGGAAGACCACACTTCTAGAAAATCTATCGATGCAGGATATCCATGCGGGTAGAGGAGTCACGTTGCTTGATCCACATGGCGATCTTGCGGATCGCATGGCGAGGAGCATTCCGCTATCCCGTTCCGACGATTTCATCTACTTCAATGCTACAGACTTGGGGCAGCCGTATGGCTGTAATCCACTCAGGTTCGTGTCCGCTGAGAAACGCCCTCTCGTTGCTTCAGGGGTCATGGACGTGTTCAAGAAGCAGTGGAGTGGAAATAGCTGGGGGGTGAACATGGAGCATATTCTGCGGAATGCTCTGCTGGCGCTTCTCGATATACCTCACGCCACATTGGCGGATGTGTCGCGCCTGCTTGCGGACGAGCAATTTTGGGCCACCGTGATAGCTCAGATCGCAAACCCACAAGTGCGGGCATTCTGGGAACGGGATTTTGTCGCAAGTGGATTTAATCGTCCAAGTGCGCTTGGCCCTGTGCTGAACAAGGTTGGGGCTTTTCTGGCAGATCCAATGTTGTATAGGGTGCTTGTGGAGCCCAAGCAGCCATTGTCATTTCGCAAGATTATGGACGAGGGCAAGGTACTGATCGTTAATCTAGCGAAAGGCCAGGTTGGCGAAGATGCCTCTTCCCTTCTTGGTGGTCTTCTTGTCACGATGCTTACCAATGCTGCCTTCAGCCGCACGGACCAGCCAGAAACGGCACGGCGACCGTTCTTCATCTATGCAGACGAGTTTCAGAACTTCGCCACCGAAAGCTTTGCAAACGCGGTGTCTGAACTTCGCAAGATGAGGGTAGGGCTGGTTCTCGCCCACCAACACCTGCATCAGATACCGGAGAATATCCGACTGGCGGTGCTCGGTAATGTAGGCACGCTGATATCGTTCCGCGTCGGTGCTAAGGATGCCCCGTACTTAGCTCAGGAGTTTCATCCGGTGTTCTCAAAGGAGGATTTGGTCAACCTGCCCAACCATCATATCTCCCTGAAGCTAATGATCGACGGTGCTCCATCCCGTCCCTTCAGCGCTGAAACATTGCCACCAGGAGGCTTCAGGCGAGCAGCATAATTTCTTTCGGTAGTTATGTTACATCTTTTACGATAGTATTTCGCGCGAGGGCATTTCATATGAGGGGGGATAATCATGGATTTGCTGTTCAAGCGCTCGCAGACAACAGGCTCTATGGGGCGTGTTGCATTCAGGCTGTTTGGCAAGGCTGAGTTTAGCGAAGAGGAGGATGCTCTCATCGAGCGATATCGGTTTGATGAGGCTGTTCTTATTTATGCATTCCAGCCAGGTCTGATTAAACAATCCGCCGTGCGGGGCTTCGGCGTGTTCTTGATCGGGTGGTTGCTATTTTTCTTCATGTTTAAATCGGCATTGGGAAGCGCCACACTGGCGGTACTCGTCGGTGTCGGTTACGGCTTCTGGTATTTCCACCAGAACCGAGAGACTATCTATGTTCGTGACCTCATCCATGGCCGCTATTTTACCTGTGATAGCGTCGTTGACTTGGCCCGCAAGGAAGCGTGGTTGGAAACCATTTGTGCCTTTCTGCGTCAGGTGATGGAAAGCGCCAAACATTGGGATGGTGAGGTGCGCAATCCTATAGAGGCATTGCCCAAGGATGAAGCCCGGCAGGTCATCATTAAGGGTATCTGATGCCACTCCATGCTGGGGCTCGATTCCATGCGTTCGTCAACGGTCTTTTCCGCCCCAAGGAAGAGGGTGAGACATGGCGGCTCTATACGAAGGTCGAACGGCTACTTAATGAGAATGGGCTGGCTGACCAGGAGGGGCGGACAGCGCTTGCCACAAGGCTGGCCCTGGATGTTGCTGAGGCGTTCGGGCTGCCAGCCGAGCATTCTCAAGTACCACGTCTCGCCGCGCTTGTTTTGGAACTTTTGGACTACGAAGGTCTGTTCCAACTTCCCCGTGTCGACTGGGATGAGCGACATACCATTGCTGAGCATTTTGATCTCCGGGCGGAACTGAAGCGGCAACGCAGTCCTCTGGAGGATTTTGATGGTTCCTATGTCTGCATTCGGGACACACTGACACAGTGCCTCTATCCCCTCTATGACGCGCCGATGCCCAACAGCCGCGATGGCCTTTCCTTTACGGTGAGCTTGTTGGGAGGCCTTTCGAATGCTGGAGCGGTTCTTGAGGGCATGATCCTCGCGTTCTTTAGCAAGGAGGTGAAGGAGCGCGAGCTGTTTACAAGACTGCGGGAACAGCTCGATGACAACCTCATTCTGGCTTCCGGGGGTGATCCAAGTAATCCCAAGCACGCCAACAGGGCGGTGCGGATGCCGGAGCAATCGAAGATCAAAGATCCCGAAGAACTCTGCGACACCTATCTCGGTGGCACACCGCTCAGGCGCTTGCTCAACCAGGAACTCACGATCTCTATCTCCGACCAAACCCGGTTCGAGCATACCCACATTCTCGGTGGTACCGGCCACGGCAAGACGCAGCTTCTCCAGTACATGATCCACTATGACCTTATGGAGGCCGAGGAATACAAGCAGTCAGTGGTGGTGATTGATAGCCAAGGTGATCTGATACGGAAGCTCTCGCGCCTGAAGCTGTTGACTGGCCCACTTGCCGACCGGCTACTGATTATTGATCCGGCGGACATTGAGCACCCGCCTGCGCTCAACCTGTTTGATGCTGGCTTGGACCGGCTGGAGAGTTATACGCCGCACCAGCGGGAGTTGGCGTTCAATTCTCTCGTGGACATCTATGGCCGTTTCTTCGGTTCCCTCTTGGGGGCCGAGCTCACAGCCAAGCAGGGCTCTGTGTTCCGCTACATCGCCCGACTGATGCTCACCATCAAAGGTGCAACTATCCATACGATGATCGAGTTGATGGATAGCGTGAAACCGTTTGAGAAATACATTCAAAAGCTGGACCCCACCGCCAAGCGTTTCTTTGAGCATGAATTCTCCCGGTCTGGGTTCAATTCTACTCGGCAGCAGATTAAACAGCGGCTTTATACGATACTCTCCATCCCCACCTTCGACCGGCTGTTTTCCGCACCGAGGTCTAAGGTCAATTTCTTCGACGTGTTGAATGAGGGCTCAGTTGTGCTGGTGAGCACGGCCAAGGATCTTTTGAAGACTGATGGTGCAGCAATCTTCGGGCGGTTCATTCTGTCCCTCATTGAGCACGCCATCATGGAGCGTGCCACGCTCCAGGAAAATGAACGGACACCGACCTTCCTCTATGTTGATGAAGCACAAGACTATTTCGACGAGACCATTGAGGCGTTACTCATTCAGGGCCGCAAGCAGCACTTCGGCCTCATCATGGCACACCAAAATCTGGCGCAGACTTCCCCACGGTTGAATGCGGTGCTCGCTGCCAACACGACGATCAAATTTGCTGGTGGTATCAGTGACAAAGATGCTCGTGCTCTGGCGTCTGATATGCGAACGACGGCAAACATGCTGCTCTCTATGAAGAAGCGCTCAAGCCATACCGAGTTCGCGATATCCGTTCGGAACCAAACACCTTACGCCCTTAAGGTGGATATCCTGCTAGGATACCTCGAAGATATGGAGGCCAGGACCGCTGAGGAATTGGCTGAGCAGCGAGAGCGAAACTGGGGGCGGGTGTGCCATGTACCGGAAGTGACACCTCGTGGGCCACAACCGGAGTCTGTGCAGGAAGCGTGCTCAGTGGCGGAGCCCGCTACTGCAGCCCCCGTGTCGCTCGAGAAAGCGCAAGAAGCCCCTCCTTCGGGGCATCGCGCCCTCCAGGAGCGGATCGCCAATAAGGCCAAGAAACATGGCTTTGCTGCGAGAGTCGAATATTTGCTCCCTAACGATAAGCGTGTTGACGTAGCACTGTTCGGGCATGGGCTCAGGGTTGCTGTGGAGGTTTCGGTAACTAACCGTGAATCATATGAGCTATCCAATATCGAAAAGGCATTGGCGTACGGATTTGATGTGGTGTGGATGGTTGCACCAGAAATTGATCATCAAGAAAGGCTAAAGCAATTTGTACGGCGTAGGCTCCCTCCCTCAAAGTGGACGAGCGTGCTTTTCGCCGTCGTAGATGATGTGATTTCGTGGATTGGGAAGTATGCGGTACCTGAGCAATGCACCAAATATATTGCCGGGTACGAGGTAGAAGTATCGTTTGATGTTTCGCCAAATGCGAATGATCGTCGATGTCGACAGGAGCAGATAAAAAGCGTTCTTTTACGATAGAGGGCTTGGTATCCTTTGTATGCTCATGATATGTTCTTATTACGTTGGTCGTGCAAAATGAGTGCTGGAGCGTTGCCGAAGGGACGCGTGATCCTAATAGATAAGCTAAGCCAATAATAATATTTGATTTTTTTCGCCGTTGGGTTGATATTTCTCGAAAATGAACGAAAAATGTTCAAAGATGGGAGGTAGGGCATGCTCACTGGTGACCAAATAAGAATGGCTCGCAGTGCACTCAAATGGTCGGTGTCTGACCTTGCTGGGGCCGCAAAAGTCGGTATTTCCACAATCCATAGAATTGAAGCAGCACCAGGGCTTCCCAGAACATCCACACGCACAATGGCAGCTGTACAAGGGGCCTTTGAAAGGGCTGGCATACGCTTCAAGCGGCACAAAAACGAAGTGGGCGTGTTTAAAATTGAAGGTGTAAATCAACAATGACGAAACGGTCACCTTCAAAGAACAGCAATGCGACGGTCAAACCCACAGCTATAGATCTTTTTTGTGGGTCAGGAGCTGTAACCTTGGGATTAAAGCAGGCGGGATTTGATGTTCTGGCGTCGGTAGACATAGACCCGATAGCTGGAAAAACATATGAGCTCAATCATCCGGAGGTCGACTTTAAACTGAAAGACATTACTCAAGTGCGCCCAGAGAGGGATTTTCCGGATCTACCCAAGAGAATTGGCCTTCTCGCCGTTTGTGCACCTTGTCAGCCTTTTAGCAACCGAAACAAGAAGCGGTCTGACGAAGATGACCGAGTAGAGCTTGTCTTGGAGGCAGTTAAATTTGCCAGATATTTTCAGCCCAAAGCCATATTTTTTGAAAATGTTCCTGGAATTGAACGCCACTCAGTTTTTGCAGAATTAACAAGAAAACTCAGCAAATTAAGATATCATGTGGGTAAAGCTTACACAGTTGATGCTGCGGATCTTGGTGTACCTCAGCGTCGCCCGCGGATGGTTCTTGTTGCGGCGAAACGTAAGCAGCATCTGAAAAAGCTCACAGAGCTCGGCCCTGTGGCTATAGAGACAGTACGGGATGCTATCGGAGATCTAGTGAGTCCTGTCATCGGACAGAAAGCTGATCTGAAAGATCCATTACATTTTTCTCGCCGACATCATGCCATAACACTGGAACGTCTCAAGCATATTCCCAAAAATGGCGGAAGCCGTATTTCTCTCCCGGATCGTTTGGTTCTGGAATGTCACAAAGGACTAGCAGACAATCAATATCCTGATAGTTACGGGAGGATGTGTTGGGAAGATGTTGCGCCTACCCTCACCACAGGATGCACTGATCTTACGAAGGGCAGATATAGCCACCCAGTTGAGGACCGGGCTATTACTTTACGTGAAGCTGCTAGGCTTCAAACATTCCCTGACAGCTATAAATTTTCCGGGAATGCCTCTCAAGTCGCATGCCAAATCGGCAATGCCGTTCCTCCCAAAATGATGGCTAAAATCGCTGAGAGAATAGCTGCACTGATACAGTAGATTGTGAGAATTCTCTTGATGCAATGATAGGGACAGTCTACGCAACTTATTAATGCATGAGGAGCCTACGTGGCAAAACTTAAAGTCAGAGCACGAGCAGTAGATATGTTAGGGCGACAGCAGATAGCTGGCGTTCCGACAGCTCTGCATGAACTACTCAAAAATGCTCATGATGCCTATGCGGATAAAGTCCGTATCGATTATTTCCCTGACAAGAACCTGTTAGCTATACGCGATGATGGTTTTGGGATGACTCTGGATGACTACGAAAACCGCTGGCTTGCCCTTGGAACGGAAAGCAAACTGACCGCAAATGATTTGACCCGACCAGTGTGGACTGGCCCCAAGAATTTACCAAGGCGGGCGATTTTGGGGGCAAAGGGCATTGGCCGGTTAGCTATTGCTGCTATTGGTCCACAGGTGCTCATCATCTCCCGGGCTATACGGCCAGACGGAGCCCATAAAACGGTCCTGGGCTTTATAAACTGGACGATATTTGAACAGCCTGGCCTTGACCTGAATAACATAGATGTTCCGATACTTGAGCTGGATGAAAAGGTCCCGGCGCCCGAAGATTTAATGCTGGTCCGCGACTATTTCAAGAGCAGCATTGAGGGGTTGAAATCAGAGTTGTCTCAGCCCGCCTACCAACGGATTTTAAGGGAAATTGACCAGTACCAGGTGGATGTCTTTGATCTGATATCGAATCTTGAAGGCCCAGATTTATCGTCTGACACCGGTGGTACCTATTTCTTGATTCAACCGACTAATGTTGAATTGGATCTAGATCTGATGATCTCAAGCCAGCTTGGCTCTATATCTACTATTCAGAAATATTTGCTTGGTTTTAGTAATACCATGCGAAAGGGATCTAAAGCCGCTCCCGTAACGGCAGAGTTTTGGCACCACAGCGGAGGTGAGCCTAGGGAGTTGATCGGTCCTCACAGCTTCTTTACCCCGGACGAATTTGAAAAGGCCGACCACCATTTTGAAGGTGGTTTCGATGAAACCGGTGTATTTCGTGGGAAAGTAAGAATCTATGATGAGGTTGAGTATGAATATACCTTGTCGCCACCGCCGGAGTTTACTGGAACAACAAAATGCGGTCCTTTTAGAGTCAACATTGCCTACGTCCAAGGCCGCCTTGTTGAAAGTAGAATGGACGAGGAAGACTGGAAAGAAATTGTCTCAAAATTGGATGCTTTCGGAGGTGTGTATATATACCGGGATGGCGTTCGTATTTTGCCATATGGCAACAATGATTACGACTGGCTTCATATCGAGCATAGAAGAACGCTGTCTGCTAGGGATTGGTTCTTTTCATATCGACGAATGACAGGCTGTGTGGAAATTTCGGCTGCAGACAATGAACAGTTGAAAGAAAAAGCGGGGCGGGAAGGGTTTCGTGAGAACCTCGCTTATCGCCAGTTGAGGTCGCTTCTAGAGAATCTTTTGCAGCAACTAGCTATCGACTATTTTCGGGGCGATGACGCTAAAGTTTCAACCGTTCATCACGAATTGAGGACAGAAAGACAGCGCGCTGCGGAAATACGGAAGAAGCATGACGAAAGAACCAGAAAGAAAAGAAAAGACTTCAAAGAAGCAATCAGTGTTGTCAAGGAAGATCTGGATAATGGGCTTTTCCATGAAGTAGCCTCTGCCATAATAGAGCAGTTTAACGCTGCTCAAGGACGTATTCGAGCTATCAAGAATCCGCTTGAAGCCGGAAAGGAGGCTGTAGCCGTTGAGAATACGGCAAGAACCCAGGTGGAGGCTCTCACTAAGAAAATGGAAGTGCCTAAGCCGAGGGGGTTTCAGCCATCAAAAGTAGATAATAAGGCATACGTCCGCCTTGAAGCCGCGAAATCTGAGTTCATAGAGAACGTCCTCAAGCCGCTGGAGGCCACAATTGGTGAAGTGCTGGAAGAGTTGGTTGATCAAGGACTGGTGGAATTTTCCTCTACGGACCGATATTTAGCGCCCGTATATGAAAGGGCTGACGAAGCGCTTTCTGCCGCGAACAAATTGCGCAATCGTATTAGGGCATCCCTGGAAGGCCTCCAGGAAAAGACCAGAGAGAATGTTAATGGTATTGTGTTGGCTGTTAGTAAACAACTTGAGGAAGTCAAAGTCGATACACATAAGACGGTTCAGAACCTGGCAAATGAGGATGTTTTGGTCAGTGTTCGGAACACTTCCCTTGACCGAGTGCGGGCTATACATGAGGACGTCACTACAAGATTGGAAGACGTCTATCAACAACTTGAAGCGCTGGATCTAAGTGGCGACATCGAAACTAGCCACCTATCTGTTGTCGAGGCTTTAGAGGGCCATAATATCGAATTAATGGAGAAGCTCGAGAAATTCTCGGAGTGGGCGCAAGTGGGTATGGCGCTGGGCGTTGTACAGCATGAATTTAGCGGCCATTCGCGCAATCTATATCGCGGATTACAACGTTTAAAGCCTTGGGCTAAACAGAGTGAAGGCCTTACAGAGATATATAATGAGTTGGTTACAAGCTTTCAGCATCTGGAGAGCTATCTGCAGCTATTCCTTCCAATGGATCGACGGATGCAGCGGTCGGCTATTGATATTTCCGGTTATGACATCGAAAAATTTGTAAGAGCCATCTTTGGGGATCAACTGGCCGGGAATGATATTTCGTTGGTAATTACACCGGCATTCCAGAAATATAAAATTAACTCTTACCCATCCTGCATCCTCCCTGTTTTCGTTAATTTGGTGGACAACGCAATATATTGGCTAACGCGTTCTGATGCGGGGAAACGTACTATTGTCTTCGATGTGCGCAAGGATGACATCCGGGTAACTAACTCGGGACCAGGGATCGACGTTGCGGACGTTGAAGACATCTTTGAGTTTGGTTTTTCTACGAAGCCAAATGGGACAGGGATTGGCATGGCTGTTTCCAGGGAAATTTTGAATCAGATCGACATGAATATTTCACTGGAGAATGTGGGAGTACAGAACGCCCCCACCTTTGTGATCAGCAAACAATTATAAATCAAATATTGGGGGGATGTATGGCTGATCTAGAAGAAAAAATTGCAACAGAGTTCTTACGGACAGCCGTTATCATTGATGATAAAGCGGCAATGTCTTCTGTGGCTGAAGTGGTGGACGATCTACAGGAAGCCGGTATGGAGCTTGTGGACGAAGATGAACCTCTGGAAGTTATTCCTGTTGAGGGGGCTGGGCCACGCGATGTTACTGACGGCAACTTAGATGTCCAGGCCGTGGTCGGCGCATACTTAAAACTGGGTATTATGTGTGGGGTGTTTCAGCCTCCTGAAGATATTTCACCTGAGAAGCTGATTGAGGAAACGACCGACGCTGTCGTGAATGCGGATATTGTTATTTTGGATTGGTTTTTGAAGCCAAATGACGAGACGCTAATTCTTAAGTTATTGGAAAAAATATTCGAGTTAGACCAAGCGCAAAATGGTCGGCTAAGGTCAGTTATTATTTATACCGATAACCCTAAGCTGGCTGAATGCGTCAATGCAACTAAAGAGGCACTTGAGGCTTACGGGTTAGAGGATGAAGAAGGAGATCCTTATTCACTGATGGGAGACGGTGTTCGGGTCAAATTCTTCAACAAGCAAGGGTCTCTTGGGCCGGCACCAATAAGTGAAGCAGCCCTTCCTGCCGAAACTGTAAAGGAATTTGTTAAGCTGACACGGGGCCTAATGCCTACACTTGCGCTTAGTGCCGTCAATTCCCTCAGGAAAAATACACACCACCTTCTCTCTGTCTTTAAAAACTCGCTCGATCCCGCCCTCGTGGGGCATAGGCTTCTGCTTGACGACAGTGATGATGTGATGGGGTTCGGGTTTGATGTACTGACACAACAGCTTAGAGCCATTCTGGCGACTGATCGAATACACCATGCCTGTTTGTCAGAGGAACGCTTTACAGCTTGGTTTGATACTAAATATGGGACACTCGGTGAAGAGGGGGCTCTTAAGGGAGTAGTCCCTTTGGAACTTGTCCGTAAAGGCTTGAGCGAGGGCCTAGACGAAGTTCGGCAGAAGTATAACGCTAAACATAATGTGAGTAAGGGGATATTCCCGCGGCAGGCCCATAAACGGCTGTTTGATGAGGATACAGCAAAAGAAGAAAGCACGACCAATATTCTTGGGCGTTTATCAAAGTTGAGCCGAGAAGCTGATGGATTTCACAGTTTGCCCCAAGGTTGGCGCCCGACGCTGTCGATGGGGTCGGTCGTCAAATCCAGAGGGAACTATTATTTTTGTGCAATGCCGGTATGTGATGCCGTGCGCATTACGGGGAGTAGATATTTCCCCCTTTTGAGATTGGAAGCGTGTACGGGCGGAAATACAAATGCATTCCGCATATACCTGAAAGATGGCGACGAAAGTCTGAAGTTAAAATTGAGTGTTGGAGCAGAGCATAATCAATACGAAAAATTTCTGGCCAATCCAAAACATCAACGAGTGTTGGGAGTCCTTAAGAAAGAAACTGGCCAATATGTTTTTAGAACAACGGATGATGCTGAGTATATTTGGATTGCCGATGTCGACCCTATGCATGCCCACCGTATCGCGGCCGAAGCAAATACAAAGTTAACTCGTATTGGCGTAGACGAATTTGAATGGTTGCGACGCGGATTTTAATCTCGCGGCCAAATTGATATGACTAACGCATGGACACTTTTGATCGTATCGTCACAACGTTATTCCGGTAACGATGGATACGAGAATGTTCCTTCCGAACGTTATGTTTTTGACAATTTCGTTCAGAACCATAAGGCCATTAGCGCGGATGATATAGTCGTCATTCGGGAAGACGATGACATCAGCGGCGTATCCATTGTAGACCGAAAAGAAGAGCAGGACGATTTCAAGCCGCTAAAATCGTGTCCTGAATGTGGCTCACGAAAGATTAGAGATCGAAAAAAGGCCTCTCCCAAATGGGCCTGTGAGAACAAGCATTTCTTTGCTGAACCACACGTCGACCACCGACCAGTAAAAAAATATACAGTCTACTATAAAAGTAATTTTCAGAAGCTAGACAACCCTGTGGCCTGGCAGCTCTTGAATCCATATTTCTCAAACACCTCAACACAGCAATCAATCCGCAAAATTAACCTGTCAGCTCTGCTGCAGTCTAAGGATGACAAGCTTCGTGGCCTGGTGTCTGCGATCCGCATCATCCTGGATAATCGTCAACATGTCATGGATTTGGGAGAAGACGGCGATCTGAGTTTCGCTGAAGACCAAGACGAATACGGAGTGCCTACAATTGCAGCCAGCTCTTGGACGGGCCAACGGTCAGTTCAGGAAGTAGCGAAGAAATTAACTGTCCTGGGTCCGGCTGCTTTGGAGCAACTGGCCGCTTGGGTGCATTACTATGAACACGAACGCAATGACCCCAATCCGCCTGACGGCATGCCAGAGAACTTGCTGGAACAATTAAAGGCCTTGCACAACGAACTGGGCGAATTAATCAATTTGGGACAGGTGAGGCCTGAAGCTATAACGGCCAAGCGATTACAAAGCTTTACGGAAACGGCCAAAGAGGCTCTGCGCCCAACTATCAAACATGGCCAACTTATGATTGCGGGCGTTAGCCTGTATGGTGTGCGTATGCTGGGCGGCCTTGCATGTTTGCAGATAATGGAATCTATTACTGGCAACACAATCGAGATAAACTCAGGTCCAGGAGCAACACTTTTTGCTGCGGGTGTTGCGGCTGCTACAATTAATGTGACGAAGAAAGAAAAGAAGAGCTAGCACATACAATGAAATGGGTATTTTGCCCCGAAAGAGAAGGTTTTGGCGGATCGACTTTCTAAGGAACATCGAAGCTGGAATATGTCGCGGGTTCGATGTGAAAATACGAAACCAGAAAAAATGTTGCGTTCGATGCTGCATCGAACTGGCTACAGATTCCGCGTCAATGTAGCAGGGATTCCGGGCAAGCCTGATATCGTCCTAAAAAAATATCGAACTGTAATCTTTGTAGATGGGTGTTTTTGGCATCGCCATGAAGGTTGTAAGAAGGCCTCCATGCCTAAGACGCGTCGGTCATTTTGGGAGAACAAGTTTCAGGAGAATATTGAGCGAGACCTCCGTCAGACCAAGCAACTGCAAGAGCATGGATGGAATGTCATCCGAATTTGGGAGTGTGAACTCGAGAAGTCTCCAGATCTGTCCTTGGAAGCCGTTGTAAAGAAAATACAAGAGGTTATTTGAATTATTTAGACGTAGTATGAAGGTCTCTGGCTGTGAGTTGTACGTAAGGCGAAAGGATACCAATATTGTGGTATTCCAAGTGAAGCCCAAATCGAGCCCCCGCAACCATTAAAAGCCCCTGTCACCTCGTGTGGCAGGGGCTTTTAACTTGTTGCGAGGGGACGGTGAATGAAGCTGTGTTCGGCCGCAG
>NZ_JAINDF010000008.1 GCF_023006325.1 Kordiimonas marina | reverse complement strand
GAAGAAGAACCTGTAAGGCGGGTTAAGCCCCGGCTTCCAGCTTGGCGATGGCTTCGGCCATCGCCACCAGGCGCCGCGCTTCCGTGACGTGCAATGCCTCAATCATGCGGCCGTCCAGAACGGCAACGCCCTGCCCTGCATTCTCAAACGCTTCAATCAGACGTTTTGCATAATCCAGCTCCTCCGCGTCGGGGCCAAAGGCAGCATTGGCCGTCGCAATCTGTGACGGGTGGATCAGCGTCTTGCCGTCGAAGCCCATGTCACGGGCCTGAAGGCATTCTTCGCGGAAGCCTTCATCATCTCGGAAGTCGCCGTAAACCCCATCGAGGATCATCCGGCCATGGGCGCGGGCGGCGAGAAGCGCCATTCCGAGCGCGGGCATGACCGGCATCCGGCCCTTCACGTGGCGCTCGCGCAAATCCTTGATCAGGTCATTGGTGCCGACAATGATACAGTCGAGCCGTTCGGACGCCACCAGGATTTCCTCAGCATGGAGGAAGCCGAAGGGCGTTTCCATCATCGCCCACAGCCTGACGGCATCGCCACCTTCATATAGCGCCAGTTCCGCCTCAAGCGTCTTGAGCGTGGCCCCGGCCTCCACCTTGGGGATAAGGATCGTGCCGCCCCCGGCTTCGGCGGCGGCTTTCACATCATCCCGCCACCAGGGCGTATCGAGCCCGTTGATGCGGATGACCAGCTCCCGCGCGCCATAAGCCCCGGAAGCGACCGCCGCGGCCGCCTGCTCCCGCGCCATCTGTTTGGCGTCAGGGGCGACCGCATCCTCCAGGTCGAAGATCACCCCGTCACAGGCCAGCGTCTTGGCTTTTTCAAGCGCCCGGGCGTTCGATGACGGCATGAAAAGAAGGCTGCGGCGCGGACGCGTGTCGGTCATGGCATAGTCCCGTATGTGAATGAGGCCCCAAAAGATCGGGCCCAGTGTATGACACACCGGGCCCTGATTTGTTAAGCGCTTTATCGCGGAGCCAGCTTAGGCCTTGGCGGTCAGAAGCCCCTGGTTCACCAGCGATTCCGCAATCTGGACAGCGTTGAGCGCAGCACCCTTGCGGAGGTTGTCGGAAACGACCCAGATGTTGAGGCCGTTCTCGACCGTGTCATCCTTGCGGATACGCGAGATGAAGGTGGCGAAATCGCCCACGCACTCGACCGGGGTGATGTAACCGCCGTCCTCGCGCTTGTCGACAACGAGGCAGCCCGGCGCTTCGCGCAGAATCTTGCGCGCCTGCACGTCCGTGAGCGGCTTTTCGAATTCGATATTGAGCGCTTCGGCATGGCCGACGAACACCGGCACGCGCACGGCGGTGGCGGTCAGCTTGATATCGGGGTCGAGCATCTTGTGGGTCTCGGCCACCATCTTCCATTCTTCCTTGGTGTAGCCGTCGTCCATGAAGACATCGATGTGCGGGATCACGTTGAAGGCGATCTGCTTGGTGAATTTCTCTTTCACGATCGGATCGTTGACGAAGATCGCCCGCGTCTGGCTGAAGAGCTCATCCATCGCCTGGTTGCCCGCACCGGAAACCGACTGGTAAGTGGAAACCACCACGCGCTTGATCTTGGCAGCGTCATGCAGCGGCTTCAGCGCGACCAGCATCTGCGCAGTCGAACAGTTCGGGTTCGCGATGATGTTTTTCTTTTTGTATTTCGCCAGGTGATGCGGGTTCACTTCCGGCACCACCAAGGGCACATCCGGGTCCATGCGGAAGTAGGATGAGTTGTCGATCACGACAGCGCCCTGCTTCGCAGCCTTCGGGCCGTATTCCTTGGAAACGGAGGACCCGGCGGAGAAAAGCGCGATATCGACGTCCGAGAAATCGAACGTGTCGAGGGCAACGACCTTCAGTTCTTTCTCGCCGTAGCCAACCGTCTGGCCAATCGATTTTCGGGACGCAATCGCAATGACCTCGTCGGCCGGAAAATCCCGCTCGGCAAGGATGTTAAGCATTTCACGACCGACGTTACCGGTCGCACCGACTACAGCGACACGAAAACCCATTTTCAGTCTCCTACTGGGTCTACAGGGGGCCTTCTTGTCTCACCGGCCCCAGGTTGAAGCAAACGGAATATGTTTGCCGAATTGGTTAGTTTAACTTTTAATCCAAGTTTTTAGCCAAGCGCCTTCAGAACGGCATCGCCCATGCCGGTGGTACCGACACGGTCGAACCCTTCGGCCCAGATGTCACCGGTACGCACCTCATTGAGCGCCTGCGACACAGCCGCTTCCACCTGATCGGCAGCATCGCCCATATCGAGCGAATAACGGAGCGCCATGGCGAAACTAAGGATGGCCGCCAGCGGGTTGGCAATGCCTTTGCCTGCAATATCCGGCGCCGAGCCGTGCACAGGCTCGTAAAGGCCAGGCCCGCCATCGCCCAGCGAGGCCGACGGCAGCATGCCAAGGGAACCGGTCAGCATCGCCGCCGCATCCGAAAGGATGTCGCCAAACAGGTTGTCAGTGAGGATCACATCAAACTGCTTGGGGGCTTTGACGAGCTGCATGGCGCAGTTGTCAGCGAGGATATGCTCCAGCTTCACGTCCGAATATTCGGCGTCATGCAGCTTGGTGACTTCCTCACGCCACAGGAGGCCTGATTCCATCACGTTGGATTTTTCGGCACTGTGGACGAGGCCGCGGCGCTTGCGCGCCATCTCGAATGCCACACGGGCAATGCGGATGATCTCCGCGTCGGTATAGCGCTGGGTGTTGATGCCAACCCGGCCACCGCCCGGCAAGTCTTCAATGCCGCGCGGTTCGCCAAAGTAAACGCCGCCCGAAAGCTCCCGCACGAACAGGATATCGAGGCCCGCGACAAATTCGCGCTTCAGGCTCGAGGCATCGGCGAGCGCATCGAAACACAGCGCAGGCCGGAGGTTCGCGAACACATCCAGTTCCTTACGGAGGCGTAACAAACCTGCTTCCGGACGCTTGTCATACGCCGTCTTGCCATCCCATTTCGGGCCGCCAACACAGGCGAGCAGGATGGCATCCGCCGCCTTTGCGCGGTCAAGCGTTTCGTCCGACAAGGGCGTGCCTTCGGCATCATAAGCCGCGCCGCCGATCAGGCCTTCGGAGACATCGAAGGTCACACCATGGGCTTTTTCCACCCAGGCCATCACCCGGCGCACTTCCGCCGTAATCTCAGGGCCAATACCATCACCGGGCAGGAGCATGATGTTATAAGTCGTCATAAAATAATCCTCTGTTGCCTTAGGGCGCGTCTCAGGCCCGGTAGAGCCAGGGCATTATCAATTTCTCTTTATGCTCATAGGTGCTGATCGCGGCTTTCGACGTCAGCGTCTGGCCGATCTCGTCAAGGCCTTCCATCAGCATCTTCTTGTGTGCGGGGTTATAGTCGAACTCATAGTGCGCGTTCCCGCACATGACCGTCTGATCCGCAAGGTCGACCGTGATCTGGTGCCCGGCCTCAGCCGCCAGCACCAGGGCATCGACAGCATCCTGCGGCAGCGCGACCGTCAGGATGCCGTTCTTCACACAGTTGCCCGCGAAAATGTCGGCGAATGACGGCGCGATGATACAGCGGAACCCGAGGTCGGCGATGGCCCAGGGGGCGTGCTCGCGGCTGGAGCCGCAGCCGAAATTGTCGCCCGCGATCAGGATTTTCGAGCCCTTATATTTCGGCCCGTCGAAGACGTTATCCTCAATCAGACTGCCGTCGGCGTTATAGCGCACGGTCTCGAACGCATGGACCCCGAAGCCCGAGCGTTTGATCGACTTCAGGTGCTTGGCCGGGATGATGATGTCCGTGTCCACATTCACACGCGGGAACGGCGTTGCGGTCGCGGTGAGTTTGGTGAATTTTTCCATGACTATTCTCCCCGCCCTTAAAAGTTACGTACGTCGACGAAATGACCGGCGATCGCCGCCGCTGCCGCCATCGCGGGGCTCACGAGGTGCGTGCGCGCACCCGGTCCCTGACGGCCGACAAAGTTGCGGTTGCTGGTCGACGCCACATGCTCGCCTGGCCCCGCCTTGTCCGGGTTCATGGCCAGGCACATCGAACAGCCCGGTTCGCGCCATTCGAAGCCGGCATCAAGGAACAGTTTGTCGAGGCCTTCAGCCTCGGCCTGCTCTTTCACAAGGCCCGAGCCCGGCACGATCATCGCCGCGATGATATTGTCCGCGACCTTGCGGCCCTTGATCACGTTGGCAGCCTCGCGCAGGTCTTCGATCCGGCTATTGGTGCAGGACCCGATGAAAACCCGGTCCACCTGAATGTCTGTGATCGGCTGGCCTTCAGCGAGGCCCATATAGTCAAGCGCCTTCTTCACAGCTTCCTGCTTGTTGCGGTCCGCGAACGAGCTGATAGCGGGCACACTGGCCGTGACCGGTACCACGTCCTCGGGGCTGGTGCCCCAGGTGACGAGCGGCACGATCTCGCTGCCGTCGATGACGACTTCACGGTCGAACACCGCGCCTTCGTCCGAGCGGAGCGCTTTCCAGCATTCCACCGCGGCTTCCCACTGGCCCGCCTTCGGGGCATAGGGGCGACCCTTGAGATACTCGAAGGTTTTTTCATCCGGCGCGACAAGCCCTGCGCGCGCGCCGGCCTCGATCGACATGTTGCAGAGCGTCATCCGCCCTTCCATCGACAGGCTTTCGATAACCGGCCCGGCATATTCAATGACATGGGCAGTACCGCCCGCGGTACCGATGGCGCCGATGATGGCAAGCGCGACATCCTTGGCCGAACAGCCAACCGGCAGCTCACCCGTGACCGTCACGCGCATATTCCTGGATTTCTTCAGCGCCAGCGTTTGGGTAGCGAGCACATGCTCGATCTCACTGGTGCCGATGCCGAACGCGAGCGCGCCGAACGCGCCGTGGGTAGAGGTATGGCTGTCCCCGCACACCAGCGTCACACCCGGCTGGGTAAAGCCTTGCTCCGGCCCCACCACATGGACGATGCCCTGCCGGACGTCATCCATGGGGATATAATCAAGCCCGAATTCCTTGGCGTTGGCATCAAGGGCCGCCAACTGTGCGGTCGACATCGGGTCCGGGTTCGGCTGGTCCCGGTCCTTGGTCGGCACATTATGGTCCGGCACGGCGATGATGCTGTCGGTCCGGTGGATGGTGCGGCCGGACGCGCGCAGGCCTTCAAAAGCCTGCGGGCTGGTGACCTCATGCACGAGGTGCCTGTCAATGTATAGAAGGGCGTTGCCATTGCCGCGTTCCTCGACAACATGCATATCCCAAATCTTGTCATACATTGTTTTAGGCATCTATATGCTCCGCTCCTGAGTGGCCTTCACCGGTACCTGCTTTCAAGGCCCCAATGGATCGGCGTGCCGATCATCAGGAACCATAAGCGATCCCGGCCAAAAATGAAAAACGGGGGCAGGTTTTGCGACCCGCCCCCGTCTTATCTTCACCTTCAGCGCGACGCAACAAAATATTACGCAGGTCGCTGAAAATTGAAATTTTATTTCTTAGCAGCTTCCCGTTTGAAGTCCCGCTTCTCAACGATACGGGCAGCCTTACCGGTGCGGCCACGGAGGTAGTAAAGCTTCGCACGGCGAACCTTACCACGGCGCAGAACGGTGATGTCTTCAACCGACGGGCTGTAAAGCGGGAAGATACGCTCAACGCCTTCGCCGTAGGAAATCTTGCGGACGGTGAAGTTGGAGTTCACACCCTTGTTCGAACGGGCGATACAAACGCCTTCGAAAGCCTGGGTACGCTCACGGTCGCCTTCACGGACCTTCACGTTTACACGCAGGGTATCACCAGCGCCAAAAGCAGGAATAGTCTTGCCTTCGGTCAGTTTGGCGATCTGTTCTTGTTCCAGTTTCTCAATCGTATTCATGGCTATCACACCTTTTCGTTTTTGCCCCGTACATAGGTCGACCAGAGGTCCGGCCGGCGTATACGGGTAAGCTCTTCACTTTTTTCGCGCCGCCACTCGGCGATTCGTTTGTGGTGCCCACTGGTGAGCACCTCGGGAATTTCCCGTCCTTCCCAGACCTGAGGCCTGGTATAGTGCGGATACTCAAGGAGCCCGCACTCAAAACTTTCTTCATGCAGCGTTTCCGCCGCACCCATGATGCCGGGGATCAAGCGGACAACCGCATCCAGCATCACCTGCGCCGCCGGTTCGCCCCCCGAGAGGACAAAATCCCCGACGCTGATCTCTTCCACCTCACGGGCCTCAAGAACGCGTTCATCAACGCCTTCGAAGCGACCGCACAGGATGGTCACCCCCCCTGCTTTATGCCAACGTTCCGCTTCCTTCTGATCGAAGGTACGGCCGCGTGGGCTCATATATACAAGGGGCCACTCGGGCTCGGCTTCCGCGCGTGCAGCGTCGATTGCCTTGCCGAGTATGTCCGCGCGCATCACCATTCCGGGGCCACCGCCTGCGGGGGTATCGTCAACGGACCGGTGCTTATCGCTCGAAAAATCGCGAATGTCCAGCGTTTTTAGCGCCCATTTTTCGTCCTCAAGCCCGCGCCCGGCAAGGGAGTGGCCGAGCATGCCCGGGAACATATCCGGGTACAGGGTCAGCACCTGTGCGGTGAAGGCCGGAGACGTCATTTTGCAGCCTCCTCGCTCTCTTCTTCCCCGCGCTCACTGGTCTGGGTTTCAAGCCAGTCGGAAAAGGCGATGGTGACAAACCCGCCCGCAATATCGACGGTCGGCACCAGCGCTTTCCTGAAGGGCACGAAGGCATAGCGGCCAAGCCCGGCCACAGGCGCATCAAGCACCAGTTCGAGAAGGTCCTCAGAGCCGAAATTCTCAACCGAGACGACAGTACCGATTTTCCCGCCAGCCGCATCGCGGGCTTCAAGCCCGATCAGGTCAGCGAGATAATATTCGTCCTCGTCTTCCTCGGCCAGGCTCGCGCGTTCAACAAACAGCTGCTTGCCTTTAAGCGCCATCGCCGCTTCGCGGTCAGCAACCCCGCCAATCCTGACGATGAAGCCTTCCTTGTCGGCACGCAGTTTCTTGAGCCGGACAACCGGACCACCGGCCCCCTGATGGAGGGCGGCATAGGCAAAGATGGCATCCGGGTCTTCGGTGAAGGATTTCAGGCGCACGTCGCCTCTGACACCATGGGCGCCCGCAAAGGCGCCCACAGCAATCCAGCCGTTTTCAACGCCGTGATGGCGTCGTCCGTCCCGGAAGTCATTCATTGTGCCAGCTCCTCAGACGGGGACCGTGGGCCCCCGCCACGAGAGTGTCTGCCAATTACTCGGCAGCAGCTTCTTCAGCGGCGGCTTCTTCGGCCGGAGCTTCTTCAACAGCAACTTCTTCAGCCGGAGCGGCAGCAGCCTCAGCGGCAGCAGCAGCCTTCTCGGCACGCTCTTCAGCACGCTCAACGGCTTTCTGACCCGGCTTGCCTTTGTCCAGGTTAGCGCGCTTCTTGGCTTCAAGAACACCAGCGGCTTCGAGGAAGCGGGCGACGCGGTCGGTCGGCTTCGCGCCTTTGCCGATCCAATGCTTGATGCGGTCCACGTCCATGCGAACGCGGTCTTCGCTGTCTTTAGCGAGCATCGGGTTGTAGGTGCCGACTTTTTCGATGAATTTACCATCGCGCGGGGAGCGGGTGTCCGAGATTACGATGCGGTAGTACGGACGTTTCTTGGCGCCACCACGGGCGAGACGAATTGCAATAGCCATTTTTTCAGTTCCTTCAGTGTATCCATTACGGATTGAGTTAGTTGATTAAAGTTCGCCTTCTCAGGAGAAGAGTTTGTCAAAGCCCGGCGGCATGGCGCCTGGCATTTGGGGGAAACCGCCTTTTTTGCCCATTTTGGACATTTTCTTCATCATTTTGGCCATTTCCATATGCATCTTGAGGAGCTTGTTCACGTCGGCGACGCTGACGCCCGAGCCCGCCGCGATCCGCTTCTTGCGGGATGCCGCGATGATCTGCGGCTTCTTGCGTTCGATCGGTGTCATGGAAGAAATGATCGCTTCCTGACGCTTGAATACCTTGTCGTCCATCTGGGCGCCCTTCATGGCCGACTTCAGCTTGCCCATGCCGGGCAACATGCCGAGGACACCCTTCATGCCGCCCAGTTTGGACATCTGCTGCAGCTGGCTGCGCAGGTCCTCGAGATCGAATTCGCCCTTGGCCATTTTCTTGGCCATGCGCTCGGCATCTTCCTTCTCGATGGTTTCGGCGGCCTTCTCAACCAGGCTGACGACATCGCCCATGCCGAGGATGCGGCTGGCCACACGCTCGGGGTGGAAATCCTCCAGCGCGTCCATCTTTTCACCGGTACCGGCGAGCTTGATCGGCTTACCGGTAACAGCACGCATCGAAAGCGCAGCGCCGCCACGGCCGTCACCGTCCATCCGGGTGAGGACGACACCGGTGATGCCGACCTGGGCATCGAATTCCTTGGCCACATTCACCGCGTCCTGACCGGTCAGGCTGTCAGCGACCAGAAGGGTTTCAAGCGGCATGGTGGCATTGCGCACGGCTACAACCTCGGCCATCAGGCTCTGGTCGATATGCAGGCGGCCCGCGGTATCGAGCATGACGACGTCATAGCCCTGCAGCTTGGCGGCATCCATGGCGCGGCGGGCGATATCCACCGGCATCTGGCCCTGGATGATCGGCAGCGTCTTGACGCCGATCTGCTCACCCAAAATCTTGAGCTGCTCCTGTGCTGCCGGACGGCGCACATCGAGGGACGCCATCAGGACCTTCTTGCGCTCTTTCTCGGTCAGCCGCTTGGCAATCTTGGCGGTCGAGGTGGTTTTACCGGAGCCCTGCAGACCGACCATCAGGATGGCGACCGGCGGCACACCAACGGTGTTGATGGCGCTGGATTCAGCCCCCAGCATGGCGACCATTTCGTCATTGACGATCTTGACCACCTGCTGACCCGGGGTAACCGACTTCAGCACCTGCTGGCCGACGGCCTTTTCCTGTACCTTCTTGATGAAGTCCTTGACGACCGGCAGCGCGACATCAGCCTCAAGAAGGGCGACACGCACTTCCCGAAGGGCTTCGGCGACATCCGCTTCCTTAAGCGCACCGCGGCGCTTCAGGCCATCGAAAATACCGCTCAGTCGATCTGACAGGCTATCAAACATCTGCAAGTTCACCTTTGCATCGGTTCCGGTTCAAACGCCCCGTGGAACATGACCATTGAACAAACAAGAATGGCACCAGTGGGCGAATCTCGCTGACTGGTGGGCATCCCGGCCGAGGCCTTTTTAGGACGCTATTCAATTGTCATCTTCCATGGGAAGCGGGTGCTGTTTACGCCCCGCGTGCAGCAGAGTCAAGCGAAAGCGTGGCATTTCCGTATGCACAGCCCACCTGCCGGCCCCCGATTTTCGCCCTAGCTGTCCGCCGGTACAACCAGGTCCGCGACCGCGGTCAGAAGCTCCGGCATCTGCACGGGCTTGCCGACCACAGCATCCATCCCGGCCTCCAGATACGCCTTGGCATCTTCAGGCATGGTATTGGCGGTCAGCGCGATGATCGGCACGCGGCCCCCAGGCCCGTCAAGCGCGCGGATCGCCCGTGTGGCCGCGACGCCGTCCATCACCGGCATCCGCACATCCATCAGGATCAGGTCAAAGGCGTCTTCCGCCTCAACCGCAGCAAGCGCCTGCGCGCCGTCCTCGACCAGAGTGAGCGCCCAGTCAAAACGGGCAAGAAGCTTGCTGATCAGGAGCCGGTTCACGGCATTATCTTCGGCCACCAGAACCCTGAGGGTGCGGCCTTTGAGACGTTCCTCAGCAGAAACGGCATCTGATGGCTCACCACCTGCCCGCCCGGACGCCTGAGCAAGCGGCAGTGACACGCTGAATTCCGAGCCTTGGCCGGGCGTGCTATCCACGCCGATCTCACCATCCATCAAGTCCGCCAGTTCTTTGCAGATAGCAAGGCCGAGCCCGGTGCCTTCATGCTTGCGGTCACTGCCACTTTCGAGCTGGTGGAAACGGGCGAAAAGCTGGTCCTTCTGCGCCATGTCGAAGCCAATACCTGTATCCCGTACCCGCAGGAACAGGCGGTAGCCGTCCCCTTCCACCGAGACAGCCATATGCACAGTCACGGTGCCCTCATCAGTGAATTTGACCGCGTTACTGAGGAAATTGAACAATATCTGCCCGATCCGGACAGCATCGCCCTGCAGCCGCAAATCCTTGGCGCCCTCAAGCTCAAGGACCAGCTTCACGCCTTTTGCCTCGGCGCGGGGGGCAAGCAAATCGACGACGGTGCGGACCAGTTCATGCGGGCGGAAAGGCTGGGGGTTGATCTCGATCTTGCCGGCATCCAGTTTGGCCAGGTCGAGAATGTCGTTGATGACGGCCAGCAGCGTCCGGGCGCTGAACTGGGCGGCGTCCAGCGTTTCCCGTTCCTCCGCGCCAAGCCGGGACTGCGCCAGAATATCCAGCATCCCCAGGACGCCTGTCAGCGGGGTCCTGAGCTCATGGCTGGTGTTGGCGAGGAAAATATCCTTGGCTTCGTTTGCCTTGCGCGCCTGTTCCGCCGCTTCGCGGGCTTCATGCATCTGACGCTTCACAGCCTCATTCATCTGGCCGAGGATCAGCGCCTTTTCCCGGTTGGAGACGGAAAGCCGCTCAGCGTTCCAGAGCGTCCGGTAACGCTGAATGAAGGCGAGAATACTTAGGACCAATCCGCCGCCAAACAGGAAGATCAAGTGCACAGTATATTGGCCAGGCACCATGAGAAGTGCTGCGATAAAGAGACTTCCACCCAAGGTCACCAATAGTCCAAAAATAACCGGTGACAGGGTAATGATCCCAAAGGCCATGATCATCAAAAGCGCATTGGTCAGCTGCAATTGTTCGCCAGAGAGAAACACATGCACAAACACGTTCGCGGTCGAGGCGAGCGCTGCGGGCAACAGGGCAACATGACTTCTGGCCGGACTGATATGGCCTCGCCTGACCAGTAAGGCCGTCATGAGACCGATGATCGCCGTAGCGAGCGCCATGACCATCATCGGTATACGGAAAGGACCCGCGAGCAGGAAATAGTGCGAGGAAGCCAGCAGCACATAGTAGGTGAAGATCACCAGGGAGATCGGGCCAAGCTGCCGCAGATAAATACCGTCGATCGACGCACCTATTTCCCGCTTGATGGAGCGGTGGGTCGTCGCTTTCGGTCTGAAACCAGGGATGGGTAATGAGGCCATACAGCTTTCCCAGCGCGAGCCTGACCCGCGACATCCGGTTAACATCAACCCCAATCATTCCATAAGATCGTTACTTTAATAGAAAAATACAACTTCTTTCCAAAGGAAAAAGGGCGGGAAGTCCCGCCCTTTCCGTAACAAGCTCAGGTGTACCGCTCGGTCACGCGGCCTTATGCGCCTTGATGAAGGCGTCCACTTTTTCTTCCAGAAGCGTCAACGGCACAGGGCCGGTCTTCAGGACGAGATCGTGGAAATCACGGATATCGAACTTGTCGCCAAGCGCCTTGTGCATTTTCTCACGCAGCCGCAGGAGCGTCAGCTCGCCGATCTTGTAGCCGCAAGCCTGGCCGGGCCAGACGATGTAACGCTCGATTTCCGAGACCACGTCGCTCCGGGCCATGCCGGTGTTGGCGATCATATAATCGATCGCCTGCTCGCGGGTCCATTTGTCGGCGTGGATGCCGGTATCGACCACCAGCCGGACCGCGCGGAACAGCTCGGATTGCAGCGCCCCGATCTTGTCCGAATTGGTTTTCTCGAAGCCCATCTCCAGTGCTTCATGCTCGGCATAAAGCGCCCAGCCTTCAACAAAGGCGCCATAGCCCAGGAACTTGCGGAACAAAGGCTTGTCCTTCTGTTCCATCTGCAGCGCGATCTGATAGTGGTGACCCGGGATTGCCTCATGATAGGCCAGTGTGCGCATGCCGTATTTCGGCGTCGCCTTGATGTCATAGAGGTTGGCGAAGAACCGGCCCGGACGGGAACCATCCATCGCCGGCTGCTCATAATAGCCGCCGGGCGCGCCCTGCTCGATGAAGGTCGGCACACGCATGACCTCCACCTTGGCTTTCGGCTTCAGGCGGAACTCATGGGCCATGCCCGCATCGATCTCCTTGATGATGGCGGTATAGTCCTTGAGGATCTGCGCCCGGCCCGCATCCGTGTCCGGATAGTAATATTTCGGGTCCGCGGCAAACTCATTGATCAGCTCACTGAAGGGCTTGGTGATGTCATAGCCCTCGGCTTCGAAAAGCGACAGCATCTGCTTTTCGATCCGCGCCACTTCGCTGAGGCCAAGCGCATGGATTTCAGCCGCCGTCATGTTGGTGGTGGTGTATTTCTTCAGCTGCGTCTGATAGTAGGCGGCACCATCCGGGAACTTCCAGACACCGGCATCATTGGTCGACTTGGCCTTGAGCGTATCGACATAGCCGATGAGCTCATGCCAGATCGGGAAGATGACAGTCTGGATCGCGTCCTTGGTGTCGGCCAGTACACGGGCCTTGTCGTCCGCCGAAACATTGTTCAGCTTGTCGAGCTTGGCCTTGAGCGACACATACAGCGCGTTCTTCTCCACGCCACCGGCGATGAAGCCGGTCATCTGCTTCTTCACCTTCTCGAGGATGAAGGTCGGCGGGATGATGCCCATTTTCTCGCGCTTCTTCAGCTGTTCCATCAGCTGGTCGGCCTGGATGCGCGCCTTCTTCAAGCGTTCGACATAATAGTCTGCATCCTTGAGGTCGGTAATCGCGTGGGTCCCGGTCATGAAGCTCGGGAACTCATTCTGCCAGCCATAAAGCTGGGTCAGCGGATAGTCGTAATATTCGAACTTCTCATTGTCGATTTTCTCATGGAGGTTATAGGCCATGAGGCGCTTGTTGAAGCGCTCGTCAGGGGTGAGGCTCGCATCGTCATAGGACATGAGCGTCGCAAGGTTTTCCTTGGCCTGCTTCATGACCTTGGCGTCATGCGCCAGCGACATATCGTCCAGCTCACCATTGTGGCCGGTGATGCCGTAGCCTTCGAGTATCCTGAGGTTGCTCAGCGTCTGCGGGCTGTCGAGCCCCCGTTCGGCGGTGACCCGGAACAGGAAACTTTCAAAGCTGAACGGCTTGAACCAGAGGAAATTGACGGTCCAGACACCGGCAATGATGATGAGTACGGCCAATAGGCCGGAGACCCCCTTTTTGATCGACATATGTCGCTCCCGTTTTTTGATCTTTATGCGCGGCAGGATAATCCACATGGGCCGACACGCAAGGATTAGTTAAAAGCTTCAACAATCGGACTGCCCCGCCGCCATTAACGCTTCACACAGGCCCACGCGCACGCTATCAAGCTCATGGGAAAAGGGGAGGAAACACAAATGGCGCAATCCGATACCAGCACGGGCAGCCCGCGCGCACTTTACCAGACAATCGGCCTAATTCTCGGCCCCTTGATGTTCGCGATCATCCTGATGCTGACCCCGCCCGCGGGCCTTTCGGAGGCCGCCTGGCATACTGTTGCCGCTGCAACACTGATTGCTACATGGTGGGCGACCGAGGCGATCCCGGTTCCGGCCACCAGCCTGTTGCCGCTCATCCTCCTGCCGCTTCTGGGTGTCACCAGTTCGAAGGAAGCCTCCCTCCCTTACGCCGAACCGGTGATCTTCCTGCTGCTCGGCGGGTTTGTCGCCGCGATGGCGATGCAGAAATGGAACCTGCACCGGCGGATCGCGCTCAACATCCTCGCCCGCGTCGGTGACCACCCCGCCGCACTCATTGGCGGTTTCATGGGCGTGAGCGCGCTTCTGTCCATGTGGATCTCGAACACGGCGACCACGCTGATGATCGTCCCTATCGCTATCACGGTGGCGGAGACCATCCTCAAGGAACGCGTCGAAGGCCACCGCTTCACCATCGCGCTTCTGATCGGCTGCGCCTGGTCAGCCTCGATCGGCGGGCTTGGCACCTATATCGGCACGCCGCCCAACCTGTTCGTGAAGGCCTTCATCTTTGAAACCACGGGCCGCGATATCCAGTTCCTCGAATGGATGGCCTTCGCCATTCCGGTCGTCGTCACCATGGTCCCGGCCGCGTGGCTGGTGCTGACCAAAATCTGCTTCCCGTTCGATGCCCACCTCGTCCGGGGCGGGTCCGAAGTGGTGCAGAAGGAGCTGGAGGCCATGGGCAAGATCACCACGGCCGAGAAGCGCGTGGCTGTCCTGATGACGGTCATGGCGCTTCTCTGGAGCTTCCGGCAGGTGATCGTGAAAACCACCTGGATCACCGACGTCCTGCCGTTTGTCGCCCACATGAGCGACATGCATATCGCTGTCGGCGCCGCGGTCGCCACCTTCCTGATCCCGGCGGGCGGCACCCAAAAGGGCCATGCGCTGCTTGACTGGGAAAATGCCGTGCGGCTGCCCTGGGGCGTGATCCTGCTGTTCGGCGGCGGGCTCAGCCTCGCCGGCGCCATCGGCAAGACCGGTCTCGCCATCTGGCTCGGTGATGCCATGGGCGGGCTCGCCACGGCACCGCTTTATATGATCGTGTTCGCGGTCGTGCTCCTGGTGATCTTCCTGACCGAACTGACCAGCAACACCGCAACCACCGCGGCGCTGGTACCGGTCCTCGGCGCGCTCGCGACCACCGCGAATATCGACCCGATCATGCTGGCCGCGCCCACCGCAATGGCGGCGAGCTGCGCCTTCATGCTGCCGGTCGCCACCGGGCCGAACGCGGTCGTCTTTTCAACAGGCTATCTGAATGTGCCGCATATGGTACGCGCGGGGCTGTGGCTGAATGTTATCGGCACCTTCATCGTGTCCGCAATCTGCTACACGCTGCTGCCGATGATCTTCCACTAAAAGCCGCCTATAGCCCCAGGGCCTTCCGGTCACGTTCGAACGCGTCTTCGAGCGCATTGGCGTGCATGGCGGACAGCATGGGCTTGCCGCCGCGCGCGAACACGGCCAGCGGGTCGAACACATACCGTCTTAGCTTCCGGTGCCCTTCCCGGTGATAGCGCACAGGGATCAGACGGAAGAAAAGCGTGTTGAACGCCCGGTAAAGCCCAAGTATAGGACCGCCGATGGAGCGGTTCTTGCGGTAATCACCCCCACCGAACGCAGGCAGACCGGGAATGAGACTGCCGAAAGCATCCGCCACCGTTTCCGCAGGCGACGCCAGCAGCGCATCATAATCGAAAACCCGCACATGGTCGGCGCCGAAGCTTTTGCCGAGCTTCTCCACCACCGGTTTCCAGCTGAGCGTCTTATCTCCAAGGGCTGCCGCATAGCGGTCCAGGGACCAACTCAGCCCCCGCCGGACTTCCTGCACATAATAGGACGGGATGTAGGAGACGAAGTCGCGCACGAAAAACACCACCTCAACCCGGTAGCCTTCGAACAGGCGCTCCAGCATCGGGAGCGCCACCTTCGCATCCGGGAAGAAACCCGGTTTGTCGCGCAGGAAGGGCTCACCGAGCATGGATTCATTCGAGATAATCACGGTATGGATGCCGTTCTCCGCGAACAATTCCTCAAGCCGGGCCCGGCCACGGGCGAGCACTCGCTCCTCCGCCCGGCCTTTCCTCAGCGCCACCAGCACATTATGAAGCGGGTCGACCTGCCCGCGGCCGATCAGCCGCTCCGGGCACACTACGCCCAAATCCCGCAGGGCATCCGCATTGTCATAGAGGAAATGCTGCAGGCTGGTCGAACCGGTTTTGGGTGCGCCTGCATGCAGGATGACGGTGGGCTTTCGTGTTTCTGCCTCAGGCATGGGGTCAGACATGGGATCAGGCATGGGCCGCCGCCTCCCACACGTCCAAAGGTGCGTCGGTCATGGCATGGCTGAGAAACGCGCGGTTTTCATCCCGGTACTGGGCGAGCATGGCTGCCCGCGCCTCGTCTTCAAGCTTCAGGACCACCGGGGCATCGGTCATCGCCCGGATGGAGGCCAGATCATCCGGCGTGAGCGTAAGGCCCGCGGCGTCCAGCACGGCGGCGTCATCGCGCCCCTCCCGCCGCCTGAGCGCCGGGAACAGCTTTTCACGCCGCCACGCGATATCATAGCCGAGATTGAGCCAGTTGAGCGCAAGCAGAAGCTTGAGGTCGGCCTCGCCGAAGCTGGCATTGCCGCGGAAGGGATGACCCCCGACGCGGACCGCCTCATCCACGCGCAGGAAAGCAAGCGCGTCATCCCCCGCCTGTCCTTTGGGCCAGGCTTCCAGCACCTGAAAACGGCAGTGACCGCCGAGGCCCGCTTTATCCGCCTCCGCCGCCAGCCGCATCCAGGAAAGCGCGGCCGTATCGACGCGTTTCAGGAAAGCCGGGAAGTCGCCCGCGAAACCGAAAGCGACCCGGAAGGCATAGACGGATTCGAGATATTTATCCTGCCGCCTGACCACCATGCGCGCCGCCATGTCGACCCGGTCTCCAAGCGCGGCAAGCGCACCTGCGAAGGTCGCGAACCCGGGATAGAAGGCATCGTCATAGAGCCCCGGCATGGTGCCTGTCAGGTTTTCCTCGCTCACGAGCACATGGTTTTCCGGCAAGGCCTCGATGGCATCCGCGATCTTGGCGAGCCCGCCTTTGCGGCCGAACGGCCAGCGCCCGCCCCGGTAAAGCCCGCGCAGGTCCACGGCTGCGTCCGGCGCCTCCATGTCTTCGCGCAGGAAAAGCGCGACACCGCCCGCGGCAAGGTCCGCACGCTTCTTCCTGAGAAGTGCCTGGATCGCTGAGGAGGCGCAGCGGTGTGCGCCCATGTGAACCGTGAGTTTTTTCATATCTGCCGATGTAAAGGAGGGGAGCCGCCTTGTCCATCGCCAGAAATTGCCCAAAATTGTGCCAGGCACATGCATCAGGGCATAGACTCTCGCCCCAAAACCCCCATATAAGCGGCGCATGAGCATACATTTGCATACGCGCCCGTTCCTCAAGATGCATGGACTGGGCAATGATTTTATCATCTTCGACGCCCGTGAACATCCGCTCGCGCTGGCGGCAGATGATGTGCGCGCGCTTTCGAACCGCCGCCGCGGCATCGGCTGCGACCAGCTCATCGTGATGAAGCCGAGCGACCGTGCCGACGTGTTCATGGAAATCTGGAACGCCGATGGCAGCCGGGTCGGGGCCTGCGGCAACGCCACCCGCTGTATCGGCAAGATCATGCTGGAGGAAACCGGCCGCGACCTTATCAGCATCGAAACCGAAGCGGGCCTCCTCAGCGCCAAATGGGACAGCACTGATATCAGCGTCAATATGGGCCTGGCCCGGACGGCGTGGGACGAAATCCCCCTCGCGCGCGAGATGGACACCCTTCATGTGGAGCTGACCGTCGGGGAGCTTTCCGACCCGGTCTGCGTCAATATGGGTAACCCGCACGCGGTCTTCTTCGTGCCCGACGCCGAAGAGATTGACCTCGCCACGCTTGGGCCTGAGCTCGAACACCATCCGCTGTTCCCCGAGCGCGTGAACGCCTCGGTCGCCAGCGTGAGCGGGGACACCATCCGCCTGCGCGTTTGGGAACGCGGTGCCGGCATCACCGAAGCCTGCGGGTCCGCAGCCTGCGCTGTCACCGTGGCCGCAAGCAGGCGCGGGCTTACCGGCCGCAAAGCCACTGTCCTTCTGGATGGCGGCCCCCTGCGTATGGAATGGCTGGCTGACGGCACCGTCCAGATGGCCGGAAGCACCACACTTTCCTTCACCGGTGAGGTGGCGATATGAGCGACAAGCTGGACATCGTCACCTTCGGCTGCCGCCTCAACGCCTATGAAAGCGAAGTGATGCGCCGCCACGCCGAGGAAGCCGGGCTGGATGATATGATCATCGTCAACACCTGCGCGGTCACGGCCGAAGCCACCCGGCAGGCGCGGCAGTCGATCCGTAAGCTGAAGCGCGAGCGGCCGGACACGCCGATCATCGTCACCGGCTGCGCGGCGCAGATCGACCCCGAACAGTTCGCCAGCATGGAAGAGGTCGCCAAGGTCCTCGGCAACCAGGAAAAGCTGGAAGCCAAGTCCTTTAAGGGCCTCAGCCTCGAAGGCGCCGAGCGCGTGCAGGTGAATGACATTTTCTCGGTCACGGAAACTGCCGGTCACCTGATCGAGGGCTTCGGTGAGCGCGCCCGCGCGTTCGTGCAGATCCAGAACGGCTGCAACCACCGCTGCACCTTCTGCATCATCCCCTACGGCCGCGGTAACAGCCGCTCGGTCGCCATGGGCGAGGTGGTGGACCAGATCAAACAGCTGGTCGACCGCGGCTTCAAGGAAGTGGTGCTGACCGGTGTGGACATCACCAGCTTCGGCGAGGACCTGCCGGGCACGCCGAGCTTGGGCACGCTTGTTCAGAAAATCCTCAAGCTGGTGCCGGACCTGCCGCGCCTGCGCATCTCGTCCATCGACAGCATCGAGGTCGATGAGCCCTTGTATGACGCCATCATCAATGACGCGCGGGTCATGCCGCACCTGCACCTGAGCCTGCAGGCGGGGGACAATATGATCCTCAAGCGCATGAAACGGCGGCACCTGCGTGAGCAAGCCATCGAGTTCGCCACCCGCGTGAAGCGCGAACGGCCCGACATGGTGTTCGGCGCCGACATTATCGCCGGCTTCCCGACCGAAACCGAAGAGATGTTCGAGAACAGCCTGAAGCTGGTGGAAGAGTGCGACCTGACCTGGCTGCACGTCTTCCCCTATTCGGAGCGCGAGGGCACACCCGCCGCCAAAATCCCGAACCAGGTACCGAAGGCCGTCAGGAAAGAACGCGCCGCCCGCCTGCGCGCTATCGGTGACGCTCAGGTCGCCAAGCTGTTCGCCGCCAGCGCCGGCAAAACCGCCAAGGTGCTGGTCGAACGCGTCGGCCATGACGGCCTCGCCATGGGCCACACCGAACAATTCATCCCCGTGATGCTGGACGCCCACGCCGAGCCCGGCGATATCGTCACCGTCACGCTTGCCCCCCATGACCAGAATGCCATGAAGGGCATTCCGATCCGGGGGTAATATATTTTCTCGTCACCCGCCGACTTGATCGGCGGGCCCAGGAACACCAACGCCTGAGTTCCTGGATTCGCCGGTCAAGCCGTCGAATGACGAAGGTAGAGATTGAAGACTGAGACGGACAGATATGGCCGAAGAAAAGAAAAGCTGGTTTCAGCGCCTGCGTGGCAAGAAATCCGAACAGGAAGCGCAAGCTGAGGGTCAGCCTGCCGCTGAAGCGCCGGTAGAAGTTCAGCCGGAGCCCACGCAAGAGCCCGAAGCGCTGGTGGAGACCGTGCCGCTGGCAGAGCCCACGGCTGCGCCAGAAGTTGAGGCTGCGCCTGAGCCCGCTCCTGAGCCGGAACCAACTCCTGTAGCAGAAGAACCCGCCGCTGAAGAACCGGCCCCTGAAGAGCCCACCGAAGCCAAGCCACAGCGCAGTTGGTTCCAGCGCCTGAAGGACGGGCTGAAGAAATCCACCAGCGCGCTGTCGGGCGGGATTGCTGGCATCTTCACCCAGGCCAAGCTGGATGACGACACGCTGGAGGAGCTTGAAGACCTTCTGATCACCTCCGACCTCGGGGTGACTGTCGCCTCCAAGCTGACCACCGCGCTCGCCAAGGGCCGCTACAACAAGGAAATCTCGGGCGAAGAGGTGAAGCAAGTCCTCGCCGCCGAGATTGAAGCCATGCTGGCGCCGGTCGCCAAGCCGCTTGTCATCAATGACGCCAACAAACCGCACATCATCCTGATGGCGGGCGTGAATGGCGCCGGGAAAACCACCACCATCGGCAAGCTCGCCAAGAAATTCCGTGAGGACGGCAAGTCGGTCATGCTGGCGGCGGGTGACACGTTCCGCGCCGCGGCGGTCGAGCAGCTTCAGGTCTGGGGTGAGCGCAACAATGTGCCGGTCGTGACCAAGGAAATCGGCTCAGACGCCGCCGCCCTCGCCTATGAAGCGGTCGAACGCGCCGCACGCGAAGGCATCGACGTGCTGCTGATCGACACCGCAGGCCGCCTGCAGAACCGCGAGGAACTGATGGCCGAGCTCGCCAAGGTCGTCCGCGTCATCGGCAAGAAGATCGAGGGCGCGCCGCATGACACGGTCATCGTGCTCGACGCCACCACCGGCCAGAACGCCATCCATCAGGTGGAAGTGTTCCAGAAGCTCGCCAACATCTCCGGCATCGTCATGACCAAGCTGGACGGGTCGGCGCGCGGCGGTGTGCTGGTGGCCTGCGCCGACAAGTTCGGCCTGCCGGTCCATGCCATCGGTGTCGGCGAAGCCATCGACGACCTGCAGCCCTTCTCCGCGCGCGAGTTCGCCCGCGCGCTTGTCGGGCTTGAGGGCTAGCTTGGGTCGAAACTGACGACCATATTGCCTTTCATGGCCTTCACTGATTGCATCAGCTTGATGCCCTTGTCGATCTGCTCCTGAGTTGCGGGCCAGCTCGCCTTGTCATCGGGGTCAAAACCATGACCGCGCCATTCCAGGTGATGGTTGATGAGCACGTTGCCCACAACCATGAAGGCAAATATCCCGATTTCCCCGACGCCGCCTTCGTATCCCTTCATCAGGGGCTTGCCGACAACACGCGGACATGTGATCTGAACCAGGGCGGTATTGTCGTCCATGGACAATATCTTTTCCTTGAAGCCCCAGCAGACGGATTTGAATGTCGTCAGATTATAGTCTTTCCACATCTTCGCCGGGATCACCCGATTGATGCGGCCGGCATTGATGGCAAAAAGGGTTTTCCAGCTATCAAAACTCTCTGCGGCAGGGATCAGTTCGAAGACAAAATCATTACCCCGTTGCTGCCTGTAGGGCTTGACCTCCTTGAGCAGGTTCTCGCCTTTGCTAATCCAGGGCGGTGCGCCATACTGGAAGGTCACCCCATAAAGGTTGATCACCGATGAAATTTTTGGAGCCTCCGCCGATGCGGACGCGGATATGAACAGCAATAAAAATACAGACAAAAGGCGCATGATTTCCCCCATAGATAGCCAATGCGTCAGCGACCATAGTGTCGGAAAAGCCCGATCTGGTAAATTGAAATAATGCGCCCAAACTTCAGGGCAGAAGGAGGCGAAGGCCATACGCCCCTAGCTTGCATCTTTCCCGCCACCTCTGTATGGCTTGGGCCTAGGGCTTAGATTGGGGGGAAGCAGCCGTGGGCATTCTTGACTATTTTATCTTCGGGACCGTTGCGATCGTCTTCGGCTACCTGCTGTTCAAACTGTGGGACAGGCTGGAAAGCAAGAAGAGCACCCGGGTGATCAAGGACCCGACCTGGCTGGCGCCGGAGGACGGGACACCGGCTGAAGCGCGGGCAGGCGCAGAGGCTAAAACCAGCTTCGATCACCAGGAAATTTATAATTTTTCCGACGCTTTCATCGGCACGCTTAAGGGCGCGCTGGCGGCACCGTCATCGGCGCGGCTCCGGCGCCTCAGAACGGTTCTCGCCGCCCCGCAAACCCAGGACGCCAGGCTTTGGCAGGACATGAGCATGCGCCTGTCACAAACCGCGGCGAGCTATCCGGTCGAATTTCTGGCGTTGGTCGAAACCCTGGCCAAGCATACAGACGAGGGGCCCCTCCGTGGTTCCGCCCAACACCTGGCGCGCCACACCCGCGCCAAGGACAGGAAACTGGGCTCCGTCATCGGCGACATGCTGCCCTGGAACCTTTAGACTCACCCAATCCTATTGTGCCGCGCCACCCTTAATATGCGCGGCCTTCCAGTCCATCGCCATGCGGATGCGGCTTTTGGCTGAGGGGTGATCATAGAAGATCATTTCCTCAATCGGGCCCGGCGCCAGCTTGCGGTACTGTGCGAGCTTCAGGGTGATGGTGGCGAAGCCGTCCGGCTCCCGCGCGGCGTTGAGGCCGTAGGCGTCCGCCGCCGCTTCCTCATGCCGGGTGATCGAATTGGTCACCGGCGTCATCACCATCATGTAAACGGACAGGAGCGCGAACATCAGCGGCAGGTTGGCCATATCGTCGAGGCCCCTGAGGCCCCAGCCCTGCCCCCAACGCGCCACCACGCGCGGGTAAGCCAGCGTAATAAACAGGTAGCCTGCGCCCAGGACCGCGCTCAGTTCCAGAATGAGCCAGTAGACGTGGCCGAGCATATAGTGGCCGAGCTCATGCCCGACCACGGCCTTGATTTCCGGCAGCGTACCGCGCTTCAACAGGTTGTCGGCCAGCGAGATGCGCTTGGTGCCGAACAGGCCGGAGACATTGGCGGTAATGCGGTCCGACTGTTTGGATTCGTTATAGACATAGACATGGTCGAACACCGCGCCTTGTTCGCGCGCCATGGTGAGGATCGCCTGTTCGACCTTCTGGTCCTTGAGTGGTTCATAGTCATTGAACAGCGGCGCGATGAACACTGGTGAGATCAGGATGACGACGGCGAAGAAGGCCGCGGTGATGCCCGTGCCCCACAGCCACCAGCGCGCGCCCGTCTTGCGGACCAGCGCATAAATGACGGCGATGAACAGCCCGAGCGCGACGACGCTGATGCCCATCCCGATGGCCTTATCGGCCAGCCAGCCAAGGAAGCTCTGGTTCGCGAGGCCATACTGATGCTCGCGGATAAAACCGGTATAGACCATCCACGGCAGGGTGATGAGGCTGCTGAGGAGCACATAAATGGCGGCAAACAGGAAGGTCTGGAGGAAGCGCCTGCGGCTCCGGCGCTCGCACCAGTCGCGCACGCGGGCGGAAAAACCTTTGCGGAGGAGAAGCCACGCCACGCCGAGACTATAGACCGTGTCCCACAGGATGAGCCAGTAGCCACCCTCGAAATAAGCGTCAGACTGGGCCCGCGCGGTGCCGGAAACTGTCGCCAGATAGGCCTCGGTCGCGTCCTTCGGGTCAAAATGCGCCCCGGTACCCGCAGCGGCGTCCGCCGCCGTTTGCGCCCAGGCCGGATGCCCCAGAACAAGCGCCATCCCCGCCAGCACCAGAAAAGCGGCCGCAGCCGCCATTGCTTTACGCATGAAAAATCTCCCTCGCCATCTTTCAATTATCGTAAAACAATAATTTTTAGATGTCGAGGGAGATTGTAAAGCCATTGCCTGCGGAAGACTTACTCTTCCCAGGGCGGGTTTTTCACACCGTGGGTCATACGGGCGATGGTGTCGTCCTTTTTGACGATCTGGTGGTAAAGCGCGCCCGCGATATGGAGCACGACGAAGCCGGTAAGCACCCACCAGATCGTTTCATGCACTTCTTCCCACACTTCGTGGGCGGCATGGTCATTGGCGAGCGGCGATGCGATCTGGAACAAGCCGTAGAAGGGGACCGGCACCTGCGCGGTGAACAGCGTCATGATGCCCGCGCCGATGAGCGCGAAGATCAACAGGTACAGAAGCCCGTGCGTAAGCGCGGCCACCCGGTTGAGCATGACGGCGGCGGGATCTAAGGGCGCAGGCGCCTCGCCCTTGAAGCGCACCAGCACGCGCAGCACCATCAGCATCAGCGCCAAAAGCCCGGTGGAGGCATGCAGCTGCATCAGCGAGGTCTTGTCCGGCCCGCGTTCCATGTCGGCGAAAATCAGCCCGACGATGCTCATGCCCACGAGAACGAGGAAAATGATCCAGTGCAGCGCCTTCGAGGCGGTGCCGTACTCTATTTTGCTATTCCAAAGTGCCATAGGTCGGTTCTCCTGCCTTTAATACGAGACGGGGGCTAATGCCCCTTTGCCCTATACCCTCGGCTGACAGTCTGAGGCCTGAACAGGGGCCCGGTCAACTGTCTTGATGCCGCGCCTCAGTGGACAAATGCCCTAGCGAAAAGCGACTTCCGCACATTCACCGGCCTTAATCTCAACCTTTGCAGGGTCGTCATACGACAAATCATAAACTTGTATGGACCCATGTTTATCTTGAGGCTCGACCCGATATATGCCCGGCAGCACATCAAACTCAAACCAACCTTCCGCATCAGACTCAGCTTGATACCGTTGCTTTCCGGAAAAGGCCTCGAATTTTATGCCGGACATATCCTTCTTATCGAAGCTATACACCCGCCCTCGAATACTGCCTGTTTTGCTCGTCGCATGCTTCTTCAAAACCGCAGAGACCTGCTTTATATTAGCCGCACTTTCACTCAGAAGTCCGTTATTGTCGCCACCGCCGATGAAATAGCCGTTCAAAAGCGGATCGTCAGGATTGCGGCGCAATTTGGCAAACAGGAGGTATTCTTTCCCAACATCCAGATATTGGGCACCACTATTCCAGCCGGTATTGATGTCGAAAACCTCTTGTTGGGGTCCTTTGAAAACTGTCAGAACCTTCACTCGGTAGGTGATGGTCTCCGCCGACCCTTCGGCATCATAATGGTCCGTCTCCTTCAGGACTTTCCCTGTCAAGACGAGGTCGTTATGAAAAACCTCCGTACAAATTCTTCGCGGATGAGGGTAGAGGAAAAAGGCCTGTGATGACGTTGACATACTGAGCACTAAAACCACAGTCAGCGGCATCAATCGAAGCCAACTACTCATCCCTTCCTCCTCTATATCGGACCGCGGGATTCAAGTCTTAATCCTTGTCAGGATTGTGACGCTCTTCTCAGGAAAGCCCGCGAGCGATTTCCACCACTTTGTCCCACGCGGCCATCACGTGGCTGCGCTCCGTCTGCACCGCGCCGATCTGGATGCGGATGACCGGGCGGTCGTCCACCAGCGTGCGGGTGAGATAGGTGAAACCGTCATCATTGACCGCCTGCAACAGTCTATCCGACAGCGCATCCACGGCCTCATCCTCCATACCTTTCGGGCGGTAACGGAAGCTCATGAGCGACAGGATCGGGCCGGTGACCAGCTCGAAATCGTCGGTCGTGCGGATGACATCGGCCAGCTCCCGCGCCCAGGCGACATGGTTGCGGATCATGGTGCGCAGCCCTTCCACGCCGTAGGAGCGAATGACGAACCACAGCTTCAGCGCGCGCATCCGGCGGCCGAGCTGGATGCCCCAGTCACGGTAATCGGTGACGCCTTCGCGGGTTTTCAGGTAGGCCGGGGCGATCGAGAAGGTGCGGACCAGCGTTTCACGCTCACGCACATAATGGGCCGAGCAGTCGAACTGAACGCCCATCCATTTATGCGGGTTGAAGACGAAGCTGTCCGCGCTTTCGATGCCGTCGAGCAGATGGCGGAACTCGGGGCAGATCATCGCGCTGCCGGCCCAGGCGGCATCGACATGGAACAGCGCACCGTTCGCGCGGGCGATGATGCCGATGGCTTGAAGCGGGTCACACGCGCCGACGCCAGTGGTGCCGACCGTCGCCATCACCATCGCGGGCTTCACGCCGTTCTTGCGGTCCTCCTCCATCATCGCGGCGAGGGCTGCGGGCTGCATGGCGCGGTCTTTATCCGTCGGCACGAAGCGGAGCGACGCCCGGCCGAGCCCCGCCATCTTGACCGCTTTTTCAAGCGAGCTGTGGGCTTCGGCGCTGGTATAGAAGGCAAGCTTGGGCGCGTCCTGAAGGCCGTCGGCGTTCACGGCCCAGTCGGTCGCCCGTTCCCGCGCCATCAGGACGGCGCAGAAAGTGGCGCTGGAGGCCGTGTCCTGAATGACGCCGGACCAGTCCTTCGGCAGCTTCAGCATGGTACCGAGCCACGCCAGCATCTGTTCCTCAAGCTCGGTCGCCGCCGGGCTTGTCTCCCACAGCATGGCGTTGACGCCCATCGCACTCACCAGCATTTCGGCGAGGACGGAGGGCGGCGTGACGTTGGCCGGGAAATAGGCGAAGAAGCGCGGGTGCTGCCAGTGGGTGACGCCGGGCACGATGATACGCTCGAAATCCGCCATCAGATCCGCGAACGGTTCGCCGCCCTCGGGCGGCAGGGCCGGAAGCTGGGCCTTGATCTCGCCCGGCGCGGTCTGCGCGCGCACGGGATAGTCCGCAACCTTGTCCATGTATCCCGCCATCCAATCGACGATCTCATGGGCGTTTTTCTGGAATTCACGGCTGTCCATGGCGCTGACTCCTCTCTTCTACGGCTCTCACATACAGAACGCCTTCTGTATAGGCTGCGCCAAACCGCATGACCATGCCGTAGGAGGAATAGGCCAATATCAAAGAGTGAATAGCCGCACGCGCGGTGCCGCCGAAAGCCCCGCTAGACCCATTTGAACCCGGCACGGATGATACCATGGTCGCTGGTATATTTGGCGTCATCCTCCAGATAATCGTTCCAGACCTTGGTTTCGGTATGACGCCAAAGCGCGTCCGTCGACGGCTCGAAAAACTGTTCGGATACCAGAATATGGTCCAGCGTATCCTTCAACCGGTTGAAGTCATGCGTATAGAAAACATCGCGGAATGATCTCAGTTGCTGCAACTGAAGCGCACTATAAAGCCCCACATCGGCCCCACGGGCCGTCGGCATCAGGGACGGCTGTTCTGTCAGCAGCGCTAGCGTATTGGAGCGCGGGTCGTCATTCATATCGCCCAGAACGACAACAGGTCTGTCCGTCCTTTTCATCTTATCCGTCAGGATGCAGCGCAAGGCAGCTGCCTCAGCCGTACGGCGGATGGTGGAAACTGCCGCTCCCATAGCGCTTTGATGATTTTTCGCTGCCCGGGTGAGATGGGTGGGAAGCTTCGATTTCAGATGTGCCGCAAACACGGTGACATCAGGGGCGTCACTTGCGGGATTCTCCAGCGTCGCCTCTATCACCGTCCGCGAGAAGCGGTTGATCCGGACATCGACCTCGTCATCCTCCCCGCCCTGCTGCTTTGCCTTGTAGAGGCTTTTGAAAGGAAACTCCTTGTGAAGTTTCTTGGCCTTGAGTTTCCAGGGCGGCCGCACAGCCATGGCGACTGCAATGTCGTACCAACTGTCCGCGATGAAGATGAGCTTATAGTCAGGAAAGGCGGAGAAGACGTCTTGAAGGCATTTCGGGTTCCACAGTTCCTGGAAGGCGATGACGTCGGCATCCAGGCGGCCAATCATGTCGCTGGTCCAGGCGACCTTCTGGTCATAGAGCTTCTGCGGCACCTTCCTGCCGCGCATCTTTTTCCCCGCTTCTTGGAAGTTATAGAGATTGAATGATGCAAAACTGATATCGCCAGTCATCGTTGCCTCCCTCCGATCCTGCGGCCTGAGGGGTATTTATAACACGTATTGCGATAGTATTCTGTTCTTATTCGTGTGCTGGCGCTCAAACGGGGGGGCATGACACACGGCAAGGCCCGCCAAAGTCGGCCCACCGCGCTTCTGACTCGCAAAATCCCGATAACCTCTGTATAAGCCGCGCCAAACGGCATGAGCATGCTGCAAGATGAATAGGTCCTTATCACCGAATGAATACCCATACGTCCAAAGTCGGTTTCGTCTCCCTCGGCTGCCCCAAGGCGCTGGTGGACAGCGAACGCATCCTCACCAAGCTCCGCGCCGAAGGCTATGAGATCGCGCCCGATTATGACGGCGCCGATGTCGTCATCGTCAACACCTGCGGCTTTATCGACAGCGCCAAGGAAGAAAGCTTCGGCGCCATCAAGGAAGCCATGAAGGAAAACGGCAAGGTGATCGTGACCGGCTGCCTCGGTGTCGATGAAGGCGTGGTGCGCGAGGTCGTCCCCGGCGTGATGGCCGTGACCGGCCCGCAGCAGTATGAACAGGTGGTCGAGGAAGTGCATAAGGCCGCCCCCCAGCCGCATGACCCCTACACCCACCTGGTGCCGCCCGCCGGGCTGAAGCTCACGCCGCGGCACTATAGCTACCTCAAAATTTCCGAAGGCTGTAACCACCGCTGCAAATTCTGCATCATCCCATCCTTGCGCGGTGACCTGGTCAGCCGCCCGATCCGCGCGGTGCTGCGCGAGGCCGAAAAGCTGGTGGAAGCGGGCACGCAGGAACTGCTGGTCATCAGCCAGGACACGTCGGCTTATGGCCTCGACCTCCGGCACCAGACGGAGAAGTGGAAGGACCGCGAGGTCCGCGCCCACATGACCGACCTTGCCCGCGAACTGGGTGAGCTGGATGTCTGGGTCCGGCTGCATTATGTCTACCCCTACCCGCATGTGGATGACGCGATCCAGCTGATGGCGGACGGCAAGATCCTGCCGTATCTCGATATCCCGTTCCAGCATGCGAGCCCGAAGGTGCTGAAGTCCATGCGCCGCCCGGCCAACGAAGCCAAGGTGCTCGACCGTATCAAAAGCTGGCGTCAGGCCGTGCCGGAAATCGTGCTCCGCTCCACCTTCATCGTCGGCTTCCCCGGCGAGACGGAAGAGGATTTCCAGTATCTGCTCGATTGGATGGGCGAAGCCCAGCTCGACCGTGTCGGCTGCTTCAAGTATGAGCCGGTCGAGGGCGCTGCCGCCAACGCGCTGCCGGACGCCGTACCGGAAGAGGTGAAGCAGGAACGCTGGGAACGCTTCATGGCCGTGCAGCAGGAAATTTCCGCCGCCAAGCTTCAGGAACGGGTGGGTATGGAAATGGCCGTGCTGATTGATGAGGTCACCGACGAAGGCGCCATCGGCCGTACCTATGCCGACGCGCCGGAGATCGACGGCCAGGTCCATATCGACGGTGCCACCGAGCTTTCACCGGGGGACATGGTCATGGCGCTGATTACCGAAAGCGATGACTATGACCTCAAGGGCGAACTGGTACTCGAAGACGGTGAAGACGACGACGGCTGGGACTGGTAAGCGTCTCAGCCCACAAGTCTCTTTATTTCCCCGGCCCTGATTTCTTTGGCCCTGACTTCCCCGGCCCCGGGGCGTCCTCCATGTGATACTTGCCCGCCTTCATGAGGGCCATATATGCCGCATGGACCTTGCCCCGCAAATCAGCAGACACCTGCTTGCCAGCCGCGAGATAAAAGCCGGCGCGGGTGCCAAGACCAAACACAGGCTTGGTGAGAGCGGGGTCGTAGCCTTCCATCCGGCGGAGCCGCACGTTGGCGTTCTTGTCGCTCATGTAAAGATCGGCCCGGCCCGCGATGACGAGGCGGAAATCATTGGTGCCGCGATCTGTGAGGACGATCAGTTTGCTCTCGGGGATCCCAAGACTGCGCATCAGGTCACACGTCACATCGCCAGATACACAGGCCGCCAAGAACAGGCCTTTCTGCAAGGCCGCGGTTGATACCGGGCGCTTTTCATCTGTACGGGCAAACAGGAAGAAGTTGGACGGCGCCAAAGGTACCAACCAGTCGAAATGCTTTTCGCGTTCCGGGATGCGGGCGATGCTGTAGATGAAAGCGTTCTTCTCGGTCCGGGCCCGACGCAGCGCCCGTGCCCAGGGCAGGACAACGATATCGTAGGAAAGCCCGCTCCGTGCCATCACCTGCCGCACCTTGGCGGTATTCAGGCCGGTCACAGTGCCGTCCATATCGGTGAAATTGTAAGGCGGGTAATTCTCGGTATAGATCACGACGTCGGACGCCTGGACCGGACGTGCGCCAAGGGGCAGCAACATCAGCGCTGCCATCAGCCAGCCCATTCTCGCGCTTTTCGCGGTCATCATGATCCCCAATCAGCCTCTTTGCTCTTCACAAAAAGGCTCTGTCCTATGGCATATTAGGCACGTGGCTTCAAGATATGATTAACGTCCGCGCCCGGTGGGCACACATGGCGTTTTAGCCGGAGCATCCCCATCGAGGGGTGTGAATTTATGCTCCCGCACAAGCGCCGCATACGCTGCCCGAACTTTGGCCCGCATATCCTGGGGCACCTGCTTGCCTGCCGCCAGATAGAAACCGCCGTCGTAATCGACCTTCATAGCCTCGCGCACTACATTCGCTGCCTTGCCCGCGGCCTTGAGCTGCTCGGCGTTGCCTGCGCGGTCATTGAAATAGACATCGGCACGGCCCGCAAGCACCACCGGCAAATCCAGGAAGCCCTCATTCGGCAATTGGATCAGCTTGTCCGCGGGCAGGCCGATCTTCCGCAGGATTTCACAGCTGATGTTCGCGGTGACGCACACGGCCCGGAATTTTCCGGCCCTCACGGCATCCAGCGTCACGGGGCGCGGATCATCGGCCCTGGCGAACAGATAATATTGCGAGCGCATAAGCGGCACGAGCCAATCGAACTTCGGATCCCGCTTCGGGGTTTTGGCCAGCGTATAGATGAGGACGTTCTTCTCCGTCATCGCCCGCTTCACCGCCCGCGACCAAGGCACCATCTTGATGCTGTAGGACAAGCCGCTCCGGTCCAGCACCTGCCGGACACGTTCGGTGGAGGTGCCGACGACCGTGCCGTCGGGCGCCTTGAAATTGTAAGGAGGAAAATCTTCGGTATAGACGACGAGATCAGTGGCCCGCACAGGCGCGGCAGCCAACAACAACGCTATACCAACCCAAAAGGACTTCATAAAACGCACACCCAAGTCCCGACCCCGAACAACCGCGTCCCCCGTCAACACCGGGCGCGCGCAGCCTGCGGCCTGACTATAGGGGCGCCGGAGAAAACAAATCGTTAACGCACAGTCGTTTCAACTGTGTTTCAACGGCTGCTGCTACAGAAAAAATCCGATCCCCCCCGCCACGGAGATGGCCAGGAACATCGCCCACTGCGGCATCAGGCCGATCCGCTGGCGTTTCCAAAGGATCAACGCCAAATTCCAACAGGCGAAAGCCAGCGCCAGTATGGTGGCCAGAACGGCAAGGTCAGCGCTGCCCGGCCGGAAAGCCGCGAAGAGATAACAGCCCGTCATGGCAAAAAGGACGATGCTGACCACATGCCAGCAATAATAATTGCTGAATTTGGCAACCGGATGCATGTCGCGTACGGACAGAAGCGGGGTCGCGATCTCACGCCCGCCAATCCAGCTATGGATGACGCCGGTGATGGCGCAAAACAATCCTGCAGTCAGAAAGTAGCTGTTCATCCTCGCGTCCCCACGGCGCCCTGTTCAGTGTCCGATTTTGCCCAGTTTAGGGATATGCCCCCGGGGACACCATGAGCCATGACGCCGCAGGGCGGCAGCTGCCGACCCCCCGGTACACACGTCCTGATTTCCATTGGATGAGGGGCGCTCACCCATGGTATGGTGCCCCGACGTATCAAGGGTGGCGCCGTCTTTACGGCAAGGCCTTCCGATCCATAACCCCTTGCCGGACCGAGAGAATGACTGCAAAGATCGAAGATTATTACGCCCCCGAAACCTTCGCGAAGATCAAGGCCTTTGCCGACCAGCATGAAACGCCGTTCCTGGTGGTCGATACCAGCATCATCGCTGGCGCCTATGATGAACTGGTGGGCGCCTTCCCCCGTGCCAAGGTCTATTATGCGGTCAAGGCCAACCCGGCGGTTGAGGTGATCAACCTCCTGAAGGACAAGGGCGCCAACTTCGATATCGCCTCGATTTACGAGTTGGACCGCGTGCTCTCATGCGGTGTTTCGCCGGAGAGAATCTCCTACGGCAACACCATCAAGAAGGCGAAGGACATCCGCTATTTCTACGAGCGCGGCGTGCGCCTGTTCGCGACCGATTCGGAAGCCGACCTTCGCAACATCGCCAAGGCGGCGCCCGGCTCCAAGGTTTATGCCCGCGTGCTCACGGAAGGCACCCATACGGCCGACTGGCCCTTAAGCCGCAAGTTCGGCTGCTCCAACGACATGGCGCTCGACCTGATGATCCTGGCGCGCGACTTGGGGCTTGAGCCATACGGCATCAGCTTCCATGTCGGCTCCCAGCAGCGCGACATCGGCGCCTGGGACGCGGCGCTTGCCAAGGTCAAGAGCATCTTCGACCGCCTCAAGGACGAGGACGGCATTACGCTCAAGATGATCAACATGGGCGGCGGCTTCCCCGGCAACTATATCATGCGCACCAACGAGCTCCGCACCTATGCCACGGAAATCCAGCGCTTTCTGGAGGAAGATTTCGGCGATGACCTGCCTGAGATCATCCTGGAGCCCGGCCGTTCAATGGTCGCCAACGCCGGTGTGCTCGTCAGCGAAGTGGTGCTGATTTCCCGGAAGGCCAAACATTCGCTGCACCGCTGGGTCTATATCGACGTCGGCAAATTTTCCGGCCTCATCGAAACCATGGACGAAGCGCTCAAATATCCGATCTATACGGACAAGAAGGGCGAGCTTGAGGAAGTGGTCATCGCTGGCCCCACCTGCGACAGCGCAGATATCCTCTATGAAGACTATAAATATGCCCTGCCCCTCAACCTGGCGATCGGCGACCGGCTTTACTGGTTCACCACTGGGGCATATACGACGAGCTACAGCGCGGTGGAGTTCAACGGCTTCCCCCCTCTCATGGCATATTATATCTGACGCCATTTTAGCGGTTCGGGAGATAGCACGCGGAAAAGCTTGCCTCCTCCGCACCGAAGCCCATAGGTTGGGGAACAGACATCCGCGCACGACGGGGGTAGAGGACAGCGGACATGGGGGCTTTCTGGCAAGGCGTTAAGGAAAACTGGGGGAAGGTGATTGTCATCCTTCTGGCCATTTGCCTCTTCATATCCTTGCCCGTCACGGAAATCGGCACCGTCGCCAGCAAAACCGTCAACCTGCTGCCGGGCGCCTGCTATTTTTACACGCCAAAACAGGATCATTTCCCCGACATGAGCGGCCACATCGCCACAGCAAGCTGTGACGACAAGGTAGATGCGGGCCATGAAATGGTTTGGCTGTCCTTGAATGTTGCTGCCGTCGCGCCGGAAGCGGGCACAGATTACAAACTCGCGTTTTTCCGGGAATGGAACGACCGCACCGTGATCCAGATCCATTATAGCGACGGCCATATGGTCGCCTATGATGTCGGCACCCATGACTTTGACCGCTATTGGTCCGTGGGCAATTTCGCTACCTTCGACGCGCCAGCACGCCAGGCCGCGGTCGACCATGTCCTGATCGGCTTGCAGACTCCGGTGCCGATCAAGCTTTTCCGCCAGTTCAATTTCACCAAAGCCGATTTCTGGAACCGGATCGAGGTGGATGGCCGTATGCTGACCGCGATCATCGTCGGCATCCTCCTGGCCATGCTGTGCTACAATATCGCCCTCGCCGCCGTGCTCCGGTTCGATTTTCACCTGCATTATTGCCTGTTTATCTTTTCGACCTTTCTCTACAACGTCACGGCGTACGGCTTCGTCGCCCATATCCTGCCCGGCGTCTTCAGCATAAAGACCCAGATGGATATTACTGTCCTGACCCTCGGCCTCAATGGCCTGTCGGGGCTCCTTTTTCTATGTTCCTTTCTGGAGAAGGGCACGCTATCCAAAGGCTGGCTCACCTTTGTGCGCATCCTCGGGGCCGTGTTCATGGCATCAGCCGTCCTCTATGTGAACACCCGCCGCTGGCACGCTGTCGAAATCGACCTTCTGTTCAACATCCTGTCCGGTATCGGGCTCCTGACCGTGCTGGGCACCCTTACCCTCGCGCTCCGGAAAAAAAGCCGGGCTGCAATGTTCTATGCCGTGGGCTGGATATTGCCGGTGTTCGGCGTCGGCCTCCGTATCCTGCGCGGGCTCGAACTCATCCCGCACTCGACCCTGGTCGAATATGGCATGTCCATGGGGATGGCGCTGGAGACCATCATCCTGTCGATCGGGATCGCAGACCGGATCAGCCAGATCCGCAAGGACCGGGACACAGCCCGCATTCTCAGCGAACAGGCCAGGGCCGCCAGCCAAGCCAAATCCGACTTCCTGGCCCGCATGAGCCACGAAATCCGCACGCCGATGAATGCCATTATCGGGCTCAGCGACCTGACGGCAAATACGGAGCTTGATGAGAAACAGCGCGACTATATCAAGAATATCCGTATGGCGGGCGATGTGCTCCTCAGCGTCATCAATGACATTCTGGACTTCTCCAAAATCGAAGCCGGGAAGGTGACGATCGAAAAGACCGCCTTCGCCCCGCGTGAGATATTCGAGAGCCTGGAGGCCGTGGTTGCCCCGCGCGCCCATGAGAAGCATCTCGAGTTCAAACTGCACGGCCTGGACACGCTGCCGCCAGCAATCGTCGGTGACCCGACACGCCTGAGGCAGGTGCTGATCAACCTGGCCAACAATGCTGTCAAATTCACCGAAAGCGGGGACGTGACCATCGCGGCCATCGCTGAAGAAACGGAAGAAGGCGGCCTGGTTCTGACCTTCAGCGTTATTGACACCGGCATCGGCATCAGCGCCGAACAGATGGACCATCTGTTCCAGTCCTTCTCTCAGGCCGATGAAACGGTCACCCGCAAATATGGCGGCACCGGCCTTGGGCTTGCCATCTGCAAGCAGTTGGTCGAGCTGATGGGCGGCCGGATTTGGGTGGACAGCCAGCCCGACAAAGGCAGCAGCTTCTATTTCACGCTTCCCTTCGAATGGCCGACGCTCGCTGAAGCCCGGACGCTCAAGCAGAAGCAGGAAAAGCCCCGCCCGGAAGCAGGGCTCAAAGGCGCGCATGTGCTGGTGGTCGAGGATAACCAGGTCAACCGTATGCTGGCCGCCCGTGTCCTAGAAGAAGCCGGGATCACGTCCGACATGGCGGTCAATGGCGAGGAAGCCGTGGAGAGAGCCGCGACCGGGGGCTACGACCTGATCCTGATGGATTTGCAAATGCCGCGCATGGACGGGCTGGAAGCCAGCCGCATCATCCGCAGCATGAACACGGGGAAAACCGTTCCCATTATCGCGATGACGGCGAACGCCAGCCCCGAAGACCGCGAAGCCTGCCTGAAGGCCGGCATGAACGACCATGTCGCCAAGCCCTTCAGGCCGCATGACCTTTATGAAACGCTGGCCCGCTGGTACCGGCCCGCCCGCAAAGGGCAGGTACCGGCCTGAAGCTCCCGGTTGATCAGCGGAGCGCATAAGGCCGGCCATGAAAAAAGAGGGGGCACATAAGGCCCCCCTCGCAGTCGTTTTCTCGGGTAAAGAAAATAGACCGGGCTCCAAGGGGAGTTGTTGTCCGGCCTGAAGCCTTTATAGTGACAGCATGCTGACAATTATTGTCAGGAGTGTTGGATAAAATACCACCATGAGACGCGCTGACCGCCTGCATCATATCGTGACCTTCCTGAGGAGCCGCCGCATGGTGGTCACCGCGCAGACGCTTGCCGACGAATATGAGGTCAGCGTCCGCACCATCTACCGCGACATCCAGGACCTGATCATCTCCGGCGTGCCGATCGCGGGTGAGGCGGGTGTCGGCTATATGCTCGATAAAAGCTATTATCTGCCGCCGATGAATTTCGACGTCAGCGAACTGGAAGCCCTGATGCTCGGCGCCTCGATGGTCTCCAGCTGGACCGATGACGACATGGCGAAAGCGGCCCGCACGCTGATCACCAAAATCAAGAATGTGCTTTCGGATCATGACCGCGACCTGTTCGCCGGCACCGCGCTTTTTGCCCCGCCGTCCCGCGCCCGCCCGCAGGAGACTGTTCAATTTTCCTTGATCAGGACCGCGATCAGGCAGAAGGAAAAATTGTTCCTGCGCTATGCGGATGAAAACGGCACTTATAGCGAACGCACGGTGAGGCCGCTCGCCCTTACGCTGTTCGCGCCCGCCTGGGTCATGCCGGCCTGGTGTGAATTACGCAATGATTTCAGAAGCTTCCGCCTTGACCGCATGAAGGACGCAGCCCCCACGGGGGACCTGTTCGAGGACACGCCGGAGACAGCCCTCAGCACCTTCCTTGCCCGCATCATGGTGAAGGACGGCGTCAGGGACTGACGCCCGCACACATTTCGTCGCAGCCTCGCCACGCTTCGCCGCAACAATCTGCCTTTCATTTCCCCGACAACGTTATTATGTATCTTGTCTGTTGAGACAGGAGAGCCAACACCCATGTCGTCCAGAAGGCCCGCACCGATGCACGGCCCGCAGCTTGCTATGCGGAAGACGGCACCGGTGCGTTCGCTTCTTGATAAGCTGATGCCGGGGCTTTGGGCGGCCTTCCTTGTTCTCACCGTCGTCTCCTTCGCGGATCAGGTCTATGTGACCCAAACCCACGAAGTGGTCGCCCAGTTCGAAACCGGGGACCAGGGGGAGCAAGCGACCGCTCAACAGGGATCGCACAATAAAGCCCCGAGCCCGCACAACAGTGCCAACTGTCCGCTGTGCCAGACCATTGCCGCCGCCGGCGCCTACCTTACCCCGGCAACCGCAAGCCTGCCGCTGCCGGCTGAAGCCGCCACACGGATAGACCTGCCACCGCTCGCGCTTATCGCCCGGACAGCAAGCCCGAGCCATATCTGGCTGGGCCGCGCGCCACCTCTCGCCTGAACGCTTCCTTCGTAAATTCCATTCTCCGCGGATGACCCGCGCCCGTATGGCGTGTGTCAGCGTTATGTCAGCCCCAGCTGGCTATGTTTCCGCAAACCTGTATTCAGTATCTCAGGGAAGACATTGATGAAAAAAGTCACCACGCTTACCGGCCTCCTGATGGCCACGGCGCTCACCCCGGCCTTCTCCCCCGTCCGGGCCGATGACACAACCGACAAGCCCAAGCAGCCGGTTGAAGACATCGTCGTGACCGCCTCGCCGATCGCCGGCAGTTCCGACCGCTTCGCCACCATCGTCGGCCAAGTGAACCGCGACCAGATCCTCAAGAACGGCGGCTCCAACATCGCTGACGCGCTTGGCAATACGCCCGGCGTGACCGGTACCGGCTTCGCCGCGGGTGCCAGCCGCCCGGTCATCCGCGGTTTCGATTCCAACCGCGTGCGCGTGCTCGAGGACGGTGTCGGCAGCTTCGATGTGTCCGAAGTCGGTCCTGACCACGGCGTGCCGATCGACCCGCTCGCGATCCAGAAGATCGAAGTGGTGCGCGGCGCCGCGACGCTGCGCTATGGCAGCCAGGCCATCGGCGGTGTCGTCAACACCATCAACAACCGCGTACCACTGCATCTGGGCGATGAACCGTTCACCGGTGAATTCAGCGGCGCTTACGGTACCGGTTCCAAAACCGGCCAGGGCTCGCTTTTGATGGATGCCACGCTCGGCCAGGTCGCCTTCCATGCCGACGGCTTCTACCGTCACACCGGCGATTATAAAATCCCCGGCGGCACCATGCCCAACTCCTACTTCCATGGCGGTGGTTTCTCGGGCGGGGCGTCCTATTTCTTCGGCGACAGCCGCGTCGGCGGCGCCGTCATCCATTATGACACCAACTACGGTATCCCCGGCGAAGACGTCCATATCGAGATGAAGCAAACGAAGGAGCTGTTCGGCTCATCGCTCGCCATCAACAAGGGCCTGCTCAAGACCATCAATATCAATGCCGGACACGCCGACTATACCCACAGCGAAATCAACAATGGCGACGGCACCGTCAACTCCACCTTCAATGACAAGGAATGGGACAGCCGCGCCGAGTTCCTGTTCGACGCCATCGGCCCGCTGTCCTCGGCCGCAGCTGGCGTCCAGTTCCAGCACCGCAATTTCGAGGCTCTGGGCGAAGGCGCCAACTATCTCCTGCCGACGCTGACCAAAAGCGCCGCCGTCTTCCTGTTCACCGAAATGCCTGTGGGCGACCGGCTGAACCTGCAGGCTGGTGCGCGGGTTGAGCATGTCTCCATCGACGGCACGCCGCTTTCCGGCATCCCGACCTCGCGCAACTTCACGCCGGTCAGCGCGTCCATCGGCGGTCTCTATGACCTGACCGACAGTGTCAAGATCGGCCTGACCGCCTCCTCGACTGCCCGGGCACCGGCCCAGACCGAGCTGTTCGCCCGCGGCCCGCACGACGGTCCGCTGACCTATGAAACCGGGGACCCGACCCTGGGCATGGAACGCGGCAACTCGCTTGAGGCGACGCTGCGCTACAAGGCTGACAGCTTTCATTTTGAGGGCTCGGCCTGGCTGGTGTCCTTCAACGACTTCATCTACGGCCGCCTGACCGGCCAGAAGTGTGACGATGCCGGTGTCTGCTCGACGGGCGGCAGCGGCACCTTGAAAGAAATGTTCTACGAAGCCCGCGGCGCTACCTTCCGTGGCCTTGAAGGCAAGGTCACCAAGCAGCTGATGACCACCGAGGAAGGCGGCCTGAGCGCGGTTCTCTTGGGGGACTATGTCCGCGCGACGCTCAAGAACGGTGGCGGCAACGTCCCGCGCATTCCGCCGTTTCACATCACCGGCGGCATGGACTATGAAAGCGACATCATGGATGCGGGTGTGCGCGTCAAATATACCGGCGCGCAGAATAACGTACCGGTGGGCGACACCACGACCCGGGGCTACTGGTCGGTGGACATGACCGTGAGCCTGCGTCCGTTCGACAGTATGCCGAACACCGAGCTGTCACTCATCGCCCATAACCTCACCAACACCGAGCAGCATAACGCCATCGCGCTCAACAAGGATGAGGTCACGCTGCCAGGCCGCGATATCCGCTTCAATATCCGGACCACCTTCTAAGCCGGAAGCGGCACAGATCAGACACGAAAAAGGGGCCTTCGCGGCCCCTTTTCTTATTCCTCAGCGCCCGTCGACGCCGTCTGCCTTCGCCCATAGAACCAAGCCCACAGCGCCCCAAGGAAGGTTATTATAAGCGAGGCTGGTATACCGAAGAACATCCAAAGATACTCTGGGTAATATTCGTCAGGCACGCTTCCGACTATCGCCTTTTGCAGCATCCAGTGTATCGGAGTAAAGCTGAGCAAAAGCGATAGTGCGAGCAAGCCCACCCCAATCCGAAACAGACCATATCTCTTCACAGAATCCGCCTACTTCACTTCCCAGGTCTGGCCGGCGTACATCATGTCCTTGAGGCTGCGGCGGCCTTTCTGGGCATTCACCTGCGCGAGCACGGCATCGGTATAGCTATGGTCGGCCTGATCGGCATAGATGACGCCCATCGCCATGGGTTCGCCCGGGTGGGCGCCCAGTTCCACCAACATGCGCGCCAGCTGGTGGTTGGTCTCATCATGGGTCAGCACATCGTCTTCGGTGATGCCGCCCTCACCCACCGTCACCACCTCAAGCGCGATGGTATCGGGGTTGAAGCGGATGCCCTTGTTGCCGTCCGGGCCGAACAGCATCTTCTTGCCGTGTTCGAGCAGCAGCTGATGGTCCGCCGCGGTCTTCTTGTCGGTGATATTTTCCCACACAGCGTCGTTATAGACGATGCAGTTCTGCAGGATTTCGATGAGCGCCGCGCCCTTGAAGGCGTGGGCGCGTTCGAACACAATCGGCATGTGCTTCTGTGCGGTATCCACTGTACGCGCGATAAAGCGCGCCCCTGAGCCGAGCGCGAACGACAGCGGATTGAGGGCCGGATCGACCGACCCCTGCGGCGTCGATGGCGAGCGCGTGCCTACATCGGAGGTCGGCGAATACTGGCCCTTGGTCAGGCCGTAAATCTTGTTGTTGAACAAGAGGATGTTGAGGTCCACATCGCGCCTCAGCACATGCATCAGATGGTTGCCGCCAATCGACAAGCCGTCGCCATCGCCGGTGATGACCCAAACATCCAGCTCCGGGTTCGCGAGCTTGAGGCCGGTTGCAATCGCGGGCGCGCGTCCGTGGATGGTATGGAAGCCGTAGGTGTTCATATAGTAGGGGAAGCGGCTGGAGCAGCCGATGCCGGAGATGAACACGGTATTTTCCCGGCTCACACCCAGTTCGGGCAGCGTGCGCTGCATGCATTTCAAAATGGCATAGTCACCACAGCCCGGGCACCATCGGACTTCCTGGTCGCTGGTGAAATCCTTGAGCGTCAGAGCTTGCATCGGTGCGCTTTGGTCGTTCATGGCACCCTCCCTCAGTTGGCCGCTTCGGCGCGGATCGCGTCCAGGATTTCCTGGATCTTGAACGGCTGGCCGGAGACTTTGTTAAGCGGCTTGGCGTCGATGAGAAACTTGTCGCGGATCACGGTTTTGAGCTGACCGGCGTTCATTTCCGGCACCAAGACCTTGGAGAAGCCCGAAAGCAGGTCCCCCAGGTTCCGCGGGAACGGGTTCAGGTAGCGCAGGTGAACGTGCGACACGCTGATGCCCTCAGCCCGCGCGCATTTAACCGCCTCGGAGATCGGGCCATAGGTGGAGCCCCAGCCGACGATGGCCAGCGTGCCTTTGTCATCACCCTGGTCGACAGTCTGGAGCGGAATATCATCCGCGATGCCCGCCACCTTGTTCATGCGCGTGTCGGTCATCTTCTGGTGGTTGGCCGGGTCATAGCTGATGTCGCCGGTGTCATAGCTTTTCTCGATGCCGCCGATCCGGTGTTCGCAGCCCGGCTGGCCCGGTTTGGCCCAGTTCCGTGCGAGGGTTTTCGGGTCGCGCTTCGAGGGATTGAAGTCACTGCCATCCGCTGGCGCGGTCGCGAAGGTGACCGGGAAGGGGTCTAGCGCATCCAGGTCCGGCAGCTTCCACGGCTCGGCGGCGTTGGCGATGAAACCGTCGGTCATCAGCATCACCGGCGTCATATATTTAACAGCCAAACGGCAGGCCTCGATCGCGACCTCGAAACAGTCGCCCGGGCTACGCGTCGCGATTACCGGCATCGGGGCGTCACCGTTGCGGCCGTAGATGGCCTGATAAAGGTCCGACTGTTCGGTCTTGGTCGGCAGGCCGGTCGACGGGCCGCCGCGCTGGCTGTTGATCACCACCACCGGCAGTTCGGTCGAAATGGCGAGGCCGATAGCTTCGGTCTTCAAGGCAATGCCGGGGCCGGATGAGCTGGTCACCCCCAGCGCGCCACCGTAGGACGCGCCGATGGCGGCGCAGACGGCGGCGATTTCATCTTCCGCCTGGAAGGTGACGACGCCGAGGTCCTTCATGCCCGAAAGCGCGTGCAGGATCGGGGAGGCCGGGGTGATCGGGTAGGAGCCGAGCACGATCTCAAGCCCCGCCAGCTCACCGCCTGCCGCGATGCCCCACGAAAGTGCCTGGCTGCCGGTCACCGTGCGGTAGGTGCCGGGGTCGGTGTGGGTGGCGCCGATCTGGTAGCGTTTGAAGGTGGCGGAAAGCTCAGCGGTTTCCCCGAAGGCATGGCCCGCGTTAAGGGCCGCGATGTTGGCGTCCGCCAGCTCCGGCGCTTTCTTGAACTTGTCCTTGAGCCAATCGATCACCGGCTCGCGCTTGCGGCTGAACATCCACAGCATCAGCCCCAGCGTCCACATATTCTTGCAGCGGAGCGCATCCTTGGTGCCGAGGCCGAATTCCTTCACCGCCTCCAGCGTCATTTTCGACATATCGAGTTCGATGAGCTGAAAGTCATGCAGCGCATCGGTGCCGATGGGGTTTTCCTCGTAACCCGCCTTCTGGAGGTTCCGGGGTGTGAAGGCGCCGGTATCCACCACCAGAAGCCCGCCGGGGCGCAGGTTGGCAAGGTTGACCTTGAGGGCCGCCGGGTTCATGGCGACAAGGACATCGGGCCGGTCCCCCACGGTCTTGATCGCGCGGGCGCCGAAATTGATCTGGAAGGCGGAAACGCCGAAGGTGGTGCCCGCAGGCGCCCTGATCTCGGCGGGAAAATCCGGGAATGTCGCCAGGTCGTTCCCCGACAGCGCGGTCGAGTTGGTGAACTGGCTGCCTGTCAGCTGCATCCCATCGCCACTGTCGCCCGCAAAGCGGACAACGGCGGATTCCAACACCTGAACTTCAGAAACCATGGCCTTCCTTCCCTCGCCTTCCTGGCAGTCCCCCTGCCTTGGCTATAACTGTGCCCCTCTATGCTCCACCATTCAAGAACAAGCTTTTCTCAGCCTTTGCTCAGCCTCTGCCTAACTCCTGGGTGTCCGCATCAGGACAAATTCCTCCGCGCTTGACGGATGCACCGCCACGGTCGCGTCAAACTGCGCCTTCGTGAGCCCCGCTTTGACCGCGATCCCGACGCCCTGGATGATCTCCGCCGCATCGGCGCCGATCATATGGGCGCCCAGCACCTTGTCGGTCTTTTTGTCGACAATGAGCTTGGTGAAAGCCCGCTCGGACGAGCCGCCCAGCGTATGCTTCATCGGCCGGAAATCCGACACGAAGACCGAGACATCCCCCACACGGGCGCGGGCTTCCGATTCCGTCATCCCCACGGTGCCGATCGGCGGCTGGGAGAAGACGGCGGACGGCACCGCGTCATGTTCGGGCGAGGTCGGCGCATTACCGAACAGCGTCAGCGCGAATGCATGACCTTCCTTGATGGCGACGGGCGTGAGCTGGATACGGTCGGTCACGTCACCCACAGCATAAATGCTGTCGACCGACGTTTTCCCGTAGGCATCCACCATCACGGCACCCTTCTCATCAAGCGCAACACCTGCCTCCTCAAGGCCGAGCCCTGCGGTTTTCGGCTTGCGGCCGGTCGCGTAGAACACGGCCCCGGCTTCCAGAACGCTATCGTCCGTCAGCGTGAGGCGAACACCGGTATCGGTCTTCTCAATCTTCTCAACATTGACTTCGGTCATGAGGTTGATGCCTTTTTTGCGCATCTCATCGGCGAGCCTATGGCGCAGGTCATCATCGAAGCCGCGCAGGATCTGCTCGCCCCGGTAAAGCTGGGTGACCTTGGCACCGAGCCCCCTGAAGATGCCCGCGAATTCGACCGCGATATACCCGCCGCCCACGACCACGACATGGTCGGGCAAGCTTCGCATCTCAAGCGCTTCATTCGACGTCATCGCGTGTTCGATGCCGGGGATATGCGGCATGTCCGGCCAGCCGCCGGTGGCGACGAGGATATATTTGGCCGTGATCTCGCGCTCGCCCACGCGCACGCTGTTAGGGCCGGTGACGACCGCGCGGCCGTTGATAATCTCAACCCCCGCATTCGACAGCGTCTGGATATAAAGACCGTTCAGGCGCTCGATCTCTTTGTTCTTGGCGTCGATCAGCGTTTCCCAGTCAAAGTTGGTCTCACCCACGGACCAGCCGAAACCCTTGGCGGCTTCGAAGTCTTCCGCAAAGTGCGATGCATAGACAAGCAGCTTCTTGGGCACACAGCCGCGGATCACACAGGTGCCGCCGACCTTATATTCCTCGGCCACCGCAACCTTGGCGCCGAAGCCCGAGGCAATGCGGCTCGCGCGCACCCCGCCGGAGCCCGCGCCAATGACAAACAGATCATAATCGAAATTCATACAAGCCTCTCGTGGGGGCCTTCATGGGCCCACCTGTCGCTCCCCTTGATAGAGGATATTGGGGCTTTCCCGCCGCCTGCCAAGCCCGGCACGCCGCATCGCCCCTTCACAATTCCATGATCGGAACAATAAAGGGATTTGGACGCGCGTCCAGCCCTTCCCGTGCCCGCGCGCGCCTGCTAGGCTCAGCCACCTAATATCCGTCTCATGAGGACCCTGTATGACCATCCTGGAAACCGAGCGCCTGCGCCTGCGCGAAAGCGTGCCCGACGATGCCCCCTTCATGTTCGCGCTCTATAACAGCCCCGGCTTTCTCGAGCATATCGGTGACCGTGGCATCCACAGCCTTGAGGATGCTGTCGCCCACATCGAAAAAAACATGATCGGCAGCTACCGCGACAACGGCTTCGGGCTTTATGTGGTCGAGGACAAGACGGACGGCACCCCGGTCGGCGTCTGTGGGCTGGTGAGCCGCCCGACGCTCGACGCGCCGGACATCGGCTTCGCCTTCCTGCCCGAACATATGCGCAAGGGCTACGGCTATGAAAGCGCCGCCGCGGTGCTCGCCTGGGCGCAGGAAGACCGGGGCCTCAGCCGCATCCTTGCTATTGTCTCACCCGCCAACGCGGCCTCCGTCTCGCTCCTCGAAAAACTCGGCCTCAGGGACGAAGGCATGGTACGGATGACCGAGGACGCAGACCCCATCAGGCTGTTCGCAACCAGCGCTTGATCCCTCCCCGCCTCTCCCTTATGCTGCGCCGCAACAATTTAGCCTCAAGGGAGAGTATCCGTGGAACTTCAAGGCAAAACCGCAATCGTGACCGGCGGCGCATCGGGCATGGGCCGGGCGACGGTCGAATATTTCCTGTCGAAAGGCGCGAACGCCGTCATCCTCGACCTCAATGACGAAGCCGGCAACAAGGCCGTCTCCGAATTGGGGGAGAAGGTTCGCTACGTCCATGCTGACGTGACCGACGAAGACGATGTCGCCGCCGCGATCCGCACTGCCAAGGAAGCCTTCGGGGGCCTCCATATCGCCGTCAACTGCGCCGGGATCGCCACGCCGATGAAGGTGCTGGACCGCGAAGGCAACAACAACGGCATCGGCCATTTCAAGAAGGTGATCGGCATCAACCTCGTGGGCACCTTCAACGTACTGGCGCAAGCCGCCGAAGCCATGGGCAAGAACGAGCCGAACGCTGACGGGGAACGTGGTGTCATCATCAACACCGCTTCGGTCGCGGCTTTTGAGGGCCAGATCGGCCAGACGGCTTACTCGGCCTCCAAAGGCGGCATCACCGCGATCACGCTGCCGGCCGCGCGTGAACTGGCCCGCGAAGGCGTGCGCGTCATGACCATCGCCCCGGGCTTCATCCATACCCCGCTGTTTGATGGCCTGCCGCCCGCCGCGGTTGACAGCCTGACCCAACAGGTCGTGTTCCCGAAACGCCTCGGCCTGCCGGGTGAATATGCGAAACTTGCTGGTCACATCGTCGAAAACGCCTACCTCAATGGGGAGACGATCCGCATGGACGCCGCCGCCCGGATGGCGCCCAAGTAAGCGGAGACCAACAAAAAGGGGGAGGCGCACCATGGGACCGCTTAAAGGCACACGCATCATCGAACTCGTCGGCATGGGGCCCGGTCCCTTCTGCGGCATGATGCTGGCGGACATGGGCGCCGAGGTGATCGCCATCGACCGCATGGGCGGTGGCGGCGCCGACCTCAAGGTGGATATCAACCGGCGCGGCAAACGCTCGATCCGCCTGAACCTCAAGTCCGAGGAAGGCCGCCAAGCGCTGTTGAAGCTGGTCGAAGGCGCCGACGCCCTCTTTGAAGGCTTCCGCCCCGGTGTGATCGAGAAGCTCGGCCTCGGCCCCGATGTGCTGATGGCCGCCAACCCCAAGCTGGTGATCGGCCGCATGACCGGCTGGGGCCAGACCGGCCCGCTCGCCCACACCGCAGGGCACGACATCAACTATATCTCGCTCGCCGGTGCCCTCCATGCCATGGGCCCCGCGAACGGCGTGCCGACCCCGCCCCTCAACCTCGTGGGCGACTATGGCGGCGGCGGCGTAATGCTGGCCTTCGGGCTTGTCTGCGGCATCCTCGAAGCCCGCACCTCCGGCAAGGGCCAGGTGATCGACGTCAGCATGGTCGAGGGCGCGAGCCTCTTGATGAGCATTTTCCACTCGCTGATGGCCTCGCACCAGTGGGCGCCGGGCCGCGGCATCAACTTCCTCGATGGCGGCGCGCATTTCTACGGCACCTATGAAACCAAGGACGGCGGCTTTGTCTCCCTCGGTGCCATCGAACCGCAATTCATGCAGGAGTTCATCACCCGCGCCGGGCTGGATGCCTCCTGGATGGGCAAGCATATGAACCCCGCGCACTGGGGCGAGTTGAAAGCAGAACTGGCGACGCTTTTCAAAACCAAGACCCGCGACGAATGGACCGCGATATTCGACGGCTCAGACGCCTGCTTCGCGCCCGTCCTGCCCTTCTGGGAAGCCCACAAACACCCGCATAACGTCGCGCGCGGCAGCTTTGTCGAGGTCGACGGCCTGACCCAACCGGGGCCGATGCCGAAATTCTCCCGCACGGAGCCTGAAATCAGCCACGGCCCTGTGGCAGGCGGCGCTGACACAGATGCGCTTCTCGCTGAAGCTGGGTTCGATGCCGAAGCGATCAAGTTGCTCCGGGACGCAGGCGCGGTCGCCTGAAACACACCTATGTCACCCCGGGACTTGATCCCGGGGTCCATACCCTATCTGCTACACCAAGGCCTTCATCCAGCTTCGCATGGATACCGGGGTCAAGCCCCGGTATGACAAAGGGATTGGACTTGATCCGCCCGAGTGCTGGCGAGCGCCGCGAGCGCACGCTCCCGGGCGAGCTTGCGGTCGACCATCGGCTTCGGATAGGTAACACCGAGCGTGACACCTGCTGCCCTCAACACCTCCGCGGGCGCCTCAAACGGCTTGTGGATATAGGCGTCCGGCAGAGCGGCCAGTTCCGGTACGAAACGACGGACATAGGCGCCGTCCGGGTCGAACTTCTCCCCCTGCGTGATGGGGTTGAAAATCCGGAAATACGGCGCGGCATCCGGCCCGCAGCCAGCGACCCACTGCCAGCCCATGGTGTTATTGGCGAGGTCCGCATCCACCAGCGTGTCCCAGAACCATTTGGCGCCATCATGCCAGTGCCACAAAAGGTCCTTCACCAGGAAGGAGGCGACAATCATGCGCACGCGGTTATGCATCCAGCCGGTTTGCCATAGCTCCCGCATACCGGCGTCGACAATCGGGAATCCGGTCAGGCCCTGCCGCCATTCCTTGAGGGCCGCGCCATCCCCTTCCCGCCAGGGGAAGGCATCGAACTGGGCCTTGAGGTTCTTCTGCGGCAGGTCGGGGAAATGATAAAGCAGATGGTGGGCGAATTCGCGCCAGCCGATCTCCCTCAGGTACGCCTCAGAGCCACCCGCAGCCCCTTCATCAAGCGCGGCGGCCTTCTGGCACGCGTGCCAGATCCGTCGGATGCTTATTTCGCCGTGCGCCAGATAGGGTGACAGGCGTGAGGTGCCTTCGGTGCCCGGAATATCCCGGCCCGCCTTGTAGCCCACCATCACCTCGGCCACGAATTTTTCCAGCATCACCCGCGCGCCCGCCTCGCCCGGCAGCCAGTTGGCGGCGATGGGCTCCGCCCATGCGGCGGGCACCGGGTCCAGCTTCAAGGCAGCAAGCGGTGTGCTTTCCGGCCATGTGTCCGGGGCCGACAGCCGTTTGGGTGCAGGTGTGGGGGTGAAGGTTTGAACAAGCTCCCGCGCGCGGCGCCAGAAGGGTGTGAAAACGGTGTAGGGCGTGCCCCCACCTGTCGCGATATGTTCAGGCTCAATCAGCAAGCTGCCAGAAAACCGGCGGCACTCGATAGCGCGCATGGCGCACAGGTCATGCAGCACAGCTTCCAGCTTGCGCGCGGTCGGGCTGTAGCCCCTGAGCATATAAAGCCCGCTTGCACCGGTTTCCGCAACGAGGGCATCCGCCACGTCCGCCGTGTCGCCTGTGCGCAGGATGAGCCTGCTGCCGATGTCCTCGAACGACTGGGAAAGCGATGTCAGCGACTGCCTGAGCCACCAGCGTGACGCTGCCCCCATGGCCCACTGCCCGTGGGCGGCATCGTCCATCACGAAAAGCGGCAGAATGGGCGCGCCCTTGGCCGCTGCAGCCGCAAGCGCGGGCTGATCGTCGAGCCTGAGCCCGCCGTTCATCAACACGATAATCGGGTTCATAGTGCCGGGTGGCTCCGTTCTGGTCCTGTCCTTACAGGTCCAGTATACGGCCCAGGTCCGGTGGCGGATCTTTTTGCTTTTAGAGAAAGATCAAACCGGTGAACAGGAAGCAGAGGATGTCAGCGGTCGTCAGAGGCCGAAAGCGCTTCTTCGGCCAGTTCCTTCACGGTCGCCAGGTCGATGCTGCCATCGCTGCCGCGCGGGGTAAGCCACGAACCGCCGACCGTCACCACACTCGGGACCGCGCGGTAGTCGGCCGCCGTGCCTGCCTTGATGCCGCCGGTCGGGCAGAAGATCAAGTCCGGCAGCACGCTGTGAACCGCCTTGAGGAACGCCGGACCGCCGGAGACCGAGGCCGGGAAGAATTTGAGCGCGGTGAAGCCCCATTCGCGCGCCTGCATGGCTTCGCTGAGGGTCGCCACACCGGGCAGGAACGGGAAGTTGAGCGCCTTGACGGCCTCGGCCAGCGCCGGGGTCAGGCCGGGGCTCACCCCGAAGGCACAGCCCGCATCGACGGCGGCTTTGGCAAGCTCGGGGCTCAGCACGGTGCCCGCGCCGATGATGGCATCGTCCGGCAGGTCCGCCTTCACCGCCTTGATGGCATCGAGCGCACTTTCGTGCCGGAGGGTGATTTCAAACACCCGGATACCGGCTTCATAAAGCGCGCGGCATACGCCGACGGCTTCTTCCGCACTTTTGAACGCCAGCACCGGAATGACCGGGCCCATCTTCATTACCTGTTCAACTGTGACCATGTTCTCTTCTCTCAAAATCCCGCTAACGGAACAAATCTCTATCCTCGTCATTCGCCGGTTTAACCGGCGAATCTAGGAACACCTTCATGACATATGGGCTTGCGTGTTCCTGGACCCGCCGATCAAGTCGGCGGGTGACGACCAATATTAAAATACAGTGCCGCCTTCGCCCGCGGGACCGACCAGCGCGCGCATGGGCGCGAACAGGTTGCGGCCGAAGGTGTCTGCCACCACCGGCGCGGTCGCGGGTGTGCGGGCCGCGAATTCGTCCGCGTCCACCATGAGCGTCAGCGTGCCCGCCTCGGCATCCAGCCGGATCATGTCCCCGGTTTTCACCCGTGCGATCGGGCCACCGTTCGCCGCTTCCGGCGTGACATGGATCGCCGCGGGCACCTTGCCGGACGCGCCGGACATGCGGCCGTCGGTCACCAGGGCGACGTGGAAGCCCTTGTCCTGCAGCACACCAAGGGACGGCGTCAGCTTATGCAGCTCCGGCATGCCGTTGGCTTTCGGCCCCTGGAAGCGGACGACGGCGATGAAATCCTTCTCAAGCTCACCGGCCTTGTAGGCGGTCAGCAGGTCATCCTGATCCTCGAACACGATGGCGGGCGCTTCGACCACCTGATGCTCGGGCTTGACCGCGGAGGTCTTGATCACCGCTTCGCCCAGCTCGCCCTGCAGCACGGCGAGGCCGCCATGGCCCTGGAACGGCCGGTCGATGGTGCGGATGATCATATCGTCACCCGGCACATCGGCCGAGGCGTGCCACGCCAGCTTGCCGTCCTTCAGCCCCGGCATGGTGCCGAAAGGCGCGAGGCCATGACCGACGATGGTGTCGACATCTTCATGCAGAAGGCCTTCGCTGAGCAGTTCGCGGATCACGAACGGCGTGCCGCCCGCGCGCTGGAAGGCGTTCACATCCGCGGTGCCGTTCGGGTAAACCCGGGTCAAGAGCGGGATGATGTTCGAAAGGTCGGAAAAATCCTGCCACGTCACCTTGATGCCCGCAGCCGCCGCGATCGCAACGATATGGAGCGTGTGGTTGGTGGAGCCGCCAGTCGCCAGCAAGCCAACCATGCCGTTGACGATGGTTTCGACATCGACCATGTCGCCGATGCCAAGCGGGTTTTCACTGTCCGCCAGCTTGACCACGCGTTCTGCCGCCGCATCATCGAGCGGACGGCGGAGCGGGTCGGACGGGTTCACGAAGCTTGAGCCCGGCAGCTGGAGGCCCATCATCTCCAGCATCATCTGGTTGGAGTTGGCGGTGCCATAGAAGGTGCAGGTGCCCGGGCTGTGGTAGGCGCGGGATTCGCTTTCGAGCAGCTCATTCTTGCCGACTTTGCCTTCAGCATAGAGCTGGCGCACCTTGGCTTTTTCCGAGTTGGAAATGCCGGTCGGCATCGGCCCCGCAGGCACGAACACGAACGGCAGGTGACCGAAGGAAAGCGCGCCGATCAGAAGCCCCGGCACGATCTTGTCGCAGATGCCGAACAGGAGACCTGCGTCAAACACGTTATGGCTCATGGCGATTGCGGTCGCCATGGCGATCACGTCACGGCTGAAGAGCGACAGTTCCATACCGGTCTGGCCTTGGGTTACGCCGTCACACATGGCTGGCACACCGCCCGCCATCTGCGCAACCGCGCCCGCATTCAGGACCGCTTCCTTCACTTCATCCAGCATCCGGTGATAGGGCTGGTGGGCGGAGAGCATGTCATTATAGGCGCTGACGATGGCGACATTGATCATGCCGTCCTTCATATATTTGGCCTTCTCACCCTCGGAACACGCCGCCATGGCGTGGGCGAGATTGCCGCAGGAAAGCCTGGGCCGCGCCCGGCCCTGGTCCCGCATCGCCTGAACCCGCGCCATATAGGCCGCGCGGCTGTCTTTCGAGCGGTCCCGGATGCGGGCTGTGATTTCCAAAAGCGCCGGATGGGTCATCTTATACTCCCTCGCGCCCCATAAAGGTCAGGGCGCCCAATAAATATCAATATCCACGACCTCGGCGAGCCGCGCCACCGGCAAATCGCGCTTCGTGGACAGTGCTTCCTGCAGCACCTTTTTCTTGTCTTCACCCGTAATCATCAGCGCGACATGGTGCGCGCAGGCGATCGCGGGGGCGGTCAGGCTCATGCGTTCGACCTCATCGCCGGTGACGTCGCTCTTGATCGCCTTCAAGGCCGCGCAGGTGCGCTTGCCTTTCATATCGAAGGCTTTTTCAAGCCCTTCGGCACCCGGGAACAGCGAGGCGGTGTGACCATCCGGCCCCAGCCCCAAAAGCACGCTGTCGAACGCGCGCGGGATCAGCGCATAGCGGGCATTCACGGTCGCCGCGGCTTCGGCGGCGTGTTCATGCGGCGTTTTCATGCCGATGATGCGCGCATCCTTGGCCTTGTTCTTCTTCAGGCAGCCCCGGACAAACGCTTCGTTGGACCGCGGATGGTCGGTCCCGACCCAGCGTTCGTCAACCAGCGCCACGTCCACATGCGCCCAATCGAGCGGCACGGCCGACATGGCCTCGAACAGCGGCGCAGGCGTCGACCCGCCGGAGACAGCCCAGGCCGCCCGGCCGTATTTGGTCAGGCTTTCCCGGAGCTTTGCCACCGTGGCATCGCGCAGGGCCGCGACCATCATGTCGCGGCGGTCATAACAGTGCCAGGCCGTTGTCATTTTTGTACCCGTTTGCCCATTTCATGGAACCACTGACGTTTGTCATGGGTCATCAGGTCATGTGCCTCATAAGGCCCCCACGTCCCGGCCGGATACGGCAGCGGCGGCTCGCCACTGTCCTGCCAATGGTCGATGATGCGGTCGACCCAGCGCCAGGCGTGCTCGACCTCGTCCCGGTGGACAAACAGGCTCTGATCGCCTGCGACCGTATCGAGGATCAGGCGCAGGTACGGGCCGATGCGCACGGCATCAGCGCCTGCGTCAACCACATCGAGGTTCATCTCGACTTCCCTGAGCGCCTCGCCCTTGGCCGAATGGTTCTTCACCATCATCCGAAGCGCCAGATGGTCTTCCGGCTGCAGGCGGATGATGAAGCGGTTCGGGCTCAGGTTCGTGCCCCAGGCCGGATGCGGCGAGTGCGGCACATTCTTGAACTGGATGACGATTTCAGCGAACCGGTCCGGCAGGCGCTTGCCTGTGCGCAGGTAGAAAGGCACGCCAGCCCAGCGCCAGTTTTCGATATGCGCCTTGATCGCCACGAAGGTTTCGGTGTTCGAGGGCTCCTCAAGGTTGAGGTCCTCGGCATAGCCGCCAACGGCCTCGCCCTGCATGGCGCCTGCAACATATTGCGCGCGCACCACATTGCGCTCGATCTCCTGGCCGTCAAGCGGCTTGAGGGATTTGAGCACCTTGAGCTTTTCCTCGCGGATGCTGTCAGCCTCAAGCCGGGCCGGCGGTTCCATCGCCACGAGGCAGAGAAGCTGCAACAGGTGGTTCTGCACCATGTCACGCAGGGCGCCGGTGCCTTCATAGAAACCGGCGCGGCCTTTCACACCCTGGTTTTCGGCAATGGTGATCTGGATATGGTCGATGGTGCGGCCGCTCCACAGTTCCTCGAACAATATGTTGGAGAAGCGGAGCGCGAGCAGGTTCTGGACGGCTTCCTTGCCGAGATAATGGTCGATGCGGAACGTCTGCTCTTCCCCAAACGTCCGGCCGACATCCTCATTGATCGCGCGGGCCGACTTCAGGCTGTGGCCGAGCGGCTTTTCAAGCACGACGCGGGCGCGCTCGCCATTCAGGCCATATTGTCCCAGCAGATCACAGGTGCTGGTGAACAGCGCCGGTGGGATCGCCAGGAAATGGACGATCGGATGCTCGGGCTCGGCATTCAGGATGGCAGTGAGATTGTCCCAATCCTTACCCCCTTCGACGAGGCCAAGTTCGATGACCTGCACCATGGCGGCAAAGTCGCTCAGCGCTTTCTCGTCCTGACCGCACGCGGGCTCGGTTTCAGCGAAAATCTGCTTGAGCCAGGCATCCACCGGACCTTCAAGGCCGGAGCGCGAGGTCAGCAGAATACGGCTGCCTTCCGGCACCACACCGGCGGCAAAGCCGGAAAAGAGCGCCGGCAACAGCTTGCGGCGGGACAGGTCCCCCGTGCCGCCAAAAATTACCAGGTCAAACGCTTCAACCATGTCAGACATCCCAAGTTACTCCCAGGCGGTGGACCCTACGCACAAATGATAGCGCTGTCAATTTCCGAAAACTGCCATATTTACGACATGCGGCAAAACCGCAGAACGGGCCGGGGACCGGCGCTTTTGCCGGTCGGCCCGCATAAGCCCGGCTTAGAGGCCTAGCCAAAGGCCCCCGCCTTCAAGGCGATGAGCCCGCTGATGTTAAGGACAAGCCTGTAGGCCTGATCGAGCTTGTCGAGGATATTGCGGTGCACTTCCTCATAGCCCGCGGTGGAGCCGCCTTCATAGGTGGTTTCCTCACCGTAGACCTCATCATCCTTCTCAAGCGGGGCTTCGGGGAAGATTTTGCGGAGCTGGGCGACCGTATCCGGCACTTCGAGGTGCAGCAGTTCGACCAGCAGTTCCTCCAGCGAGAAATCGAAACGGGTGGAGAAACGCGGAATTTCCATCGCCATCAGATAAATATACTGGATCAACCCGATGCGGAGCTGGTGCAGGGCATCCAGGTCGTCATCCCCGACACTGTCGAACGCAGCCGGGCTGTTTTCGCTGAGCGCATCCGTCAGCATCCCGGCGTCCCGGCGCAGCTTGCGGATACAGGCCTCGACCGAATCCGCCTCAAACAGACCTTCCAAAAGGCGCGACAGACGGCGGAGCTGGGCACGGTGTTCCATGCCACTGCTGGCGTCGGCGCGGTCCAGCCAGTAACCGGGCGTGAGGAGCTTGGAATAAGCCTCAATCACCCCGACGTCGGAGCGGTTGAGCGCCGCGACCGCAAGGCTCGTTACCATCTGCAACCGGTCGGAACTCGCATGGATAGCGTTGAACTGGTCGGGCGAACGGGAAATGGCGGTGCCGAACCCGGCGCAACTGTTGGCGAGATAGCCAAGCTGCTGCAGCACCGCATTGTTCGGAATCGCCCGTATCTGCGAGATGCGTTCCAGCCGCTGATGCACCGCCCCTGCCCCCTGCCGCCGCATGGAGCGCGAGCCCGTGGGGAACAGAAGGCTGCGGCCAATGCTGTCGATCAGCCGGATATAACCTTTATGGTCGGTCAGGTGGTTCTGATATTCGACGAGCGTGAGGAAGAAATCGAGCGACCAGCCCTTTTCTTCATAGAGACGGTCATCCTCGGTCGAATAGCTGTCGAACCGGACCTCAAGAAAATCGGTGAGCGTTGCAAACGCCGTGCTTTCAGCCAGGAACCATAGGAAGCCCTCCCCGCCCTGGAAGCTGACCTCATGCTTTTCCGGCCGGGCGAGTGTGGCCAGCGCCTCCCGCACCCGCGGTGAATGGGTATAAAGGAAGCGCTTCTTCAGCCCGAACGGATAAGCGCCGCGGCCGATCGATTCCCCATGGGTGTCGAAAAACAGCAGCTGCACGTCACCAAGCCCACGGGCTTTCCAAAGCCGGACCAGCCTGATCTTGAAGCGTTCGATGGCGAGCGTGGCGGCGGGCTGGCCGATATAGCGGCCACTGTCCGAGAAACCGAGCTGCAGGCAGAAACGGCCCTGTTTCTTGATATAATCAAGAAAGTGCGGGTTATCGAGCAGCTCGGCGATCACCCGGTCGCCGCGTTCAAGGCCGACAGCGGTTTCAAACAGCGGTGAGATTTCGACATAATCCTCCACGCCGAACAGCCGGGCATAATAAAGCGCGGTCAGGAGCGTGAAGGGCGTATCCGATTCCGCCACCAGCATCCGGATTTTCGTTTCGGAATCGAAATGTTTCTTGAATTGCGCGGCCATCATGAAGACGCGCTTGGCTGTCGTCTGCTCACGCGACAGCGTGCCGTAATGGATGGTCTTGGCCGTCACACTATCCAGCTTTTCGCTGATCGCAGCCAGGAAGTGGCGGCGCATGGCGCTTTGGTCCGGGGCCTTGGTCAGGTGGATTTCTGGGCCGATGGCGTTATGCAGCTGGGCGGCATTCAGGCGGAAGTGGATATGGCTGAAGCCAAGGCCGATGGCGCGCCATTCGCTATAGAGCATGGCTGCACCGCGCCATTCCGCGTGCCCGAGCGGCTGACCCAGCAGCGTTTCGAACGCGGCATTGATGCGCTTGGCGGCTTCTTCCTTGCGGGTTTCATTTTCAACCGCAACCTGGTTGAGCTTGCCAAGGCCGGTGGGCGAATTCTTGTGATCTTCGAGCGTGCGGGCCCCAAGGGCGAAACAGTCACGCAGGTCCTCGAAGCCGGCGCGGACAATCGCCCATTCCCGTGTCGCACCCGCGCCTTCGAACTTCAGACTGCGCGCAAGGCCCAGACATTCGTCAAGCCCGTCAAGGGCCGAGCGGTAGCGGAACAAAAGCCCGAGCGACCAATCGATATCGGTGCGGCCATCAAGGTCGAACCCGACCCAGCTTGCCACCGTGGCAAGCCGCGGACGGAGGGCACGGTACTCATCCGGGTACAGCCCGGCGGCGGTATCGAAGATGATGCCGTAAAGGCGGCGGATCGCGCGGCGGGTGTTGCCGACCGCGACCCCGGCATATTCCAGCTCCTCATGCAGGGTCGGGGAGCGGGTCGGCTGCACGGCATCCACCTGCACGTGGGCCGTGGCGGCTTCGGCCGCTGCTTCACCGTCCGCGAGCGCGCCAAGGTAAGCGCGGGCATAGGTCCAGGCATCGTCGGAGAAGGAAAAGGTCGGGTGCGCGGTGAAGACGAGGCCCGCGACCTCCTCTTCCAGCTTGGCGGCAAAAGCTTCAAAAGCCAGCTTCTCCCTGTCCGCACCTTCGGACAGGCGCACGACAAGCGCGGCCAGCCGGCCTTCATTCTCAGCCACGCTCAGGCTCTGCCACTGGTCGGACAGACGTTTCAGCCGCCCCTCAAGACACGGCTTGCCGAGCGCTTTGACGTCCTTCTCAATACCAGCCAGGGTCTTGCTGCCGTCCATCAGACCGCTTGCAATATCATAGGCCGCCGAAAGATGCTGGCGGCGGGCTTCACTTTTCCCCTGGTCGGCATTGTCGAACATGGCATTTCTCTCCGAATACTTAGATTGATAGCGCTGTCATTTCGCGTGCTTTGTAACAGAAGCAGCCTGAAAGTCACATAATAAAATGTCAAATTTCAGACATTTTAGCGAACTTTATTACCCGCCAACCGCTTAGGGCAAATGGGGCCGGCCTGCTGTTGCGGCGGTCAGGCCTTTTGGGGCTGTGCTTTCTGCCGGAAGAACAGCCGGTAGGCCGCGGGCACGAAGAAAAGCGTCAGCACGGACGCGACCGAAAGCCCGAACATCATCACCACCGCCAGCGGTTCCCACAAAGGCCCGCCGAACAGGTAAAGCGGCCACAGGCCGATCACCGTGGTAATGGACGTGAGGAGGATGGGCCTGAGGCGCTTGCCACAGGCGGCGACGATCGCGTCCTCAAGCGCCATGGTCTCGGCGTCGATGTCGATCTGATCAACAAGCACGATGGCGTTGTTGATAATGATACCGGCGAGGCTGATAAGCCCAAGCGTGGCGAAGAAGGACATGGGCTCCCCCGTCATCATCAGCCCGAACGGTACCCCGATGATGATCAGCGGCACGCTCATGAACACAATGATCATGCGGCGGAAGCTGTTGAACTGGTACATGACCGCCATCACCATCAGGAGGAAGGCGAACGGCAGCCCGGCGGCAAGCTTGCCGTATATCTTCTTCGAATCCTTCAACTCCCCGGCCACCGCCATGGTGTAACCGTCCCCGAGCTTGAGCGCATCCAGCTTCGGCTTCGCGAAGGCATACAGCTTGCGCGCGGTCATGCTGTCGCTTTTCGCGGTGACGGTGACGGTCAGCACCTGGTTGAGGCGCCAGGCCCGTGAGAATTCGAGCGTCGGCCTGAGGCTCGCCGTCTGTTCAAGCGCCATGATATTGCCGCCCGCGGGCAGGATGATATTGAGGAGGTCCTCGATACTGTCGCGGTCGCGCTTGGCGGCGCGGAGGACGATCGGTACGGTCTGGTCGCTGTCGCGGAAGTCGGAGACCTTATAGCCGTCAAAATAGGCATTCAGCGTTTGGGACAGGCTTTGCGAGGTCACGCCCAGGCGGCGCGCCTTGTCCTGGTCGACGTCGATGACGAATTTGACGACCTTCTCACCCCAATCGCTTTCATCTTCCTCGATCCCCGGCGCATCGGCGAAGATGGCTTCCACCTTGCGGCCGAGCAGGAGCAGCTTCTCCATGTCCGAGCCGGAAATTTCGATCTTCACCTGACCGCTTTCATGCGCACCCATCGAAAGCCGTTTCACCTTGAAGCGCGCCTCCGGCACATTTTCATAGAAATAGCGCTTGGCGCGCGCGGCGAAGCGGACGGCATCCGCCGGGCTTTTGGCATTTACCAGAATGAAGGCGCTTGAGGGCGTCGGCGCCTCAGGCGACAGGCTCAGATAGAAGCGCGGTCCGCCGGAGCCCACGTAGGCGATGCGGTTCACCACCTCAGGGTTCACGGACTTGTCGCCGATCCAGCGCCCGACCGCGAGCGCGGTATCCCGCGTGGCGGTGATATGCGCGCTTCTCGGCATATCCATATAGATCAGCACTTCGTTGCGGGCGGAGGCCGGGAACATCTGCTTGGGCACGTCCTGGAACAGCTGGCCGGTCAGCACCACCAGCGCATAGGTGCCGACAACCACAAGCCCGGACATCCGGAGCGCGGGGCGGAGCACGCGTTCATAGGCACGGGCATAGCCGGGGATGGCTTCCGCCGTCTTGTGCACGCCCTCCGCGGGCGCGACCCGGCGCTTGAGCGACTTGGCGGCGATCAGCGGCAGGAAATACATCGCCGTGATCCAGGAGCCGACGAGCGTGAGCGTAACCACGGCCCCGAGTGAGAAGGCATACTCCCCCTCAGGCCCATCGAGCAGGAAGAAGGGCGTGAAGGCGAAAATGGTGGTGAGCGATGAGACCAGAAGCGGCACCGCGAACTGGGTGCCCGCGGCGAGCGCGGCCTCCCGCCTCGTCTCCCCCTCATCGATGCGCCGGAGGATGTCTTCGATGATCACGACGCCATTATCGACCAGAAGCCCGAGCGAGATGATGACCGCGGCGATCGACACCTGCTCAAGCGCGATATCCAGTATCTTCATGCCGATAAGCGCGAACATGATGGCGAACGGCACGATCGAGGCGATGACGAGCCCCGAGCGGAAGCCGAGGAACAAAAGTACCACCAGAAGCACGACCACGAACGTCTGCCCGACGTTCGAAAAAGCGCCTGAGATGGTGCGCGCCACCTCATCCGGCTGGAAGGTGGCGAAATTGAGCTCATAGCCAATCGGCAACTGGTTCTCGAACGCCTTCACGGCAGTCTTCAGATGTTCACCCACCTGGCCGATGTCATAGCCCGGCAGCATCTGTACGCTGACGACCAGCGCCGGGCGGCCGTTATAATAAACCGGGCTTTCGGGTGGCGAGACGAAGCCCCGGCGCACCTTCAGCATGTCCTTCAGGCGCACGAAATCATTGCTGCCGTCAGGCTTGGTCAGCATGTTCCTGATGTCATCGATGGTTTTGAAATCACCGCTGGCTTCCAGGAGGATCGAGGAGCCTTCGGCGTCAATCTCACCCGCGGGCAGCACCACATTCTGGTTCTGCAAATCCTGGATCAGCTTGTTAAGCTGGCCACCAACCGCCGCGAAACGCCGGGCATCCAGCTCGAGCCAGATGCGCTCATCCTGCACGCCGAACAGCTCGGCCTTCGCAACCCCCGGCACGGTATAGAGCGTGCGCTGCAGGTCCTTGGCGGCCTTTTCCATCTCGCGGTAATCGAAGCCCTCGGCGGTCATGGCGATCGAGGCGATGGAGACCTCACCGAAGTCGGTATTGACGTACGGGCCTTTCGCCCCTTCCGGCAGCTCGCGCGCGATATCCTTCATCTTGTCACGCAGGTCCTGCCACACCGGGTCCAGGTTCGTGACGCTGTCCTTCAGCTCCACCGTGGTGCGCATCCGCCCGGTGGTCAGCAGCGTCTTGATCTCATCGACCTCCGGGATTTCGCGGATCTTGCGTTCGACCTTTTCGGCGATCAGCGCCTGCACGCGTTCGGGCGACATGCCGGGCGCGTAGGTTGTCACGATCGCCTTGCGGATCGTCACCTCAGGCGATTCGCGCTTGGCGAAATCCTTATAGAGCAGCCCGCCCGACAGGATCAGCGCCAGCATCAGGAAGAAGGTAAAGTGGCTGCGGGTCAGGCCAAGCCGGGTGAGGAAGCTCATCGTCCGTCCCCGCTTAGGGCCGGCTGTCCGGCAGGCGCCGGACCTTCTGGCCGTCATGCAGGTAGGAAACGCCCGCCGAGGCGATCATATCACCTTCCTGGAGGCCGTCGGTCACGATCATCATGTTGCCGCGCACGCCCGCGGTCATCACCGTCCGTGCATGCACGGTGGAGGTGACGGGGTCGAACACATAAACCCCAGCCTTGCCGCCGTGGGTTTCCCGAAGCGACTTGCCTTCCTGCAGGGTTTGCGACTGTTCGAGCGCGAAACAGCGGATCGGCACCAGAAAGCCCTTTGCGCCCTTGAGGAGCCCGATCTTGAGCGCGACCTCCGCCGCCATCCCGGCCTTCAGCCCCGGATGGCCTTCCTCGAGCACGACCACCGCCGGGAAGGCGGAGACCTGCCCCGCGCGCGAGCCCAGCTCGGTGATCTTGCCCTTGAGGCTGACATTCGGCAGGTCGGTCACGACGACCTGGGCCTCATCGCCAATATGGATGGCATTGATGATGGTGGCAGGCACCGAGAAATCCACCTCAAACGCATTCTGGCTATAGAGCGTCAGCACCGCCTGGCCGGGCGCAACTGTGGCGTATGATTTGGCCTCCACACCGGCGATCACGCCGTCAAACGGCGCCTTGAGGACCGACTTGTTCAGCCGTTCGATGGCGATGGAATATTGCTGGTGCGCCTGGTCGGCCTGCGCCGCCGCGCTCGAAAGACTGGTCTCCGCCGCATCATAGGCGGCCTGGGTTGCGTTACCGGACGCCAGAAGCTGTTTCTTGCGGCTGAAATCTGTGGTGGCGTTCTTGAGCGCGGCTTCGGCCTGCTCATAGGCCGACTTGGCCTGCTGGACCTCAAACTTCAGCGTCGTCGGGTCAAGCCGCAGGAGCACATCCCCCGCCTTCACCCGCTTGCCGACATCGAGCGTTACTTCACTGAGTTGCCCGGCGATTTCGAAGCTGAGGCGGCTTTCATCCGCCGGCTGGATCACGCTGGGGTAGCGCCGGGTCATGCTGGCGGCAGTGCTGGTGACCTCAAAAACCTTGAGCCCGCGCACGGGTGGCGGGGCGTCAGTCTTGTGGTCATCCTTGTTGCCGCAGGCAGCCAAAGCAAGGCCCAAAGCGAGGCAAAGAGCGGGCACAAAGCCAGCCCTAACGGTCCGAGTGATCCGAGAGAAAAGCATAAGGAAAGCCCTGGTTGTTCATCAGAACCCCGGCGAAACATATCCGCCGGAGCGTCCCCTGAGGGGAGCATACACCGGGCATGGAAGCGCGCCAAGGACAGAAGCCCTTGGCGGCAAATGGCTTATGAGGAAGACTTAAAGGTCGGCGCCTTCACCGGTAGAGCCGCGGAACTTCAGTTCGAAGGCCATGGTGACCGGCGCGTCGGCCGCGGCGAGGCCGCCCGCCGCGATGGCGTCCAGCACGATCTGGCCCGCCGTCTCGCCGATCGAACGGATCGGCTGGCGCACGGTGGTGAGCCCCGGCCAAACCTGGCGCGACAGCGGCGTATCATCGAAGCCCGCGATGGCAATGTCGTCCGGGACCAGCAGCTTGCGCGCATGCGCTTCATAAAGGACGCCCGCGGCCATATCGTCGTTACTGGCGAAAATGGCGCTCGGGCGCTTGCTGCCGCTCAACAGCACCTGTGCAGCTTCACGGCCGGAGGCAAAATCGAAATAGCCCTGGCGCACCCAACCGTCCGGCACACTGAGCCCGGCATCCTTCATCGCCCGGCGGAAACCGGCAAGGCGAAGGGCGCTGGCATAGTGGTCCGGGTGGCCGATGATGAAGGCGATGTCCTTATGGCCGACATCAATGAGATGCTTGGTCATCTGATAAGCTGCGGCTTCCTCATCGATCACGACCGAAGGGATATCCCCCGGCCCCTTGGAGGAGACGACAACCGAGGGCACGCCCATGGCCTTGATCGTCTCCAGAAGCCCGGCATGGTCGGAAAGCGGCGGCGTGAGCACGACACCGTCGATCTGCGCCTGCCGGAGCCAGCCGCGGACATTGTCGGCCAGATCCGGGGCCGTGCTGATGAAATGACTGAGCGCCAGGCCATAATGGCGCGGCAGACAGGCTTCCATTACCCCGGCGTGCAGGTGGGCCAGATACTGGGGGCTGGGGTTGTCATACAGCAGCCCGACGATATAGGAACGCCGCCCCGCAAGGCCGCGCGCCGACGGGTTCGGGCGGTAACCCAGTTCCTTGATCGCTTCCTCGACCTTTTCCTTGGTCGCGGCGCGCACATTGGGCTCGCGGTTCACCACGCGTGAGACTGTCTTGATCGACACTCCGGCCTTTTTGGCGACATCGTCAATGGTGACTGGCTTCATACTCGGTCTTCCGTTCCTTTAACGCGCGGGGTCTACGGTACACATAGTCCCCGCGCGCCGTGTTTCATCCCTTCGTTACCACCAAGTGGCGTAAAGGGCAGCCAAAATCAGCACAACCACCGTTGCGGCAAGGTTGAAACCGCCGCTGGTCTTGAAACTGATGTCCTCAAGGTCAACCGCGCCACGCTGTTCCTTGCCACCCTCAACAAGTGAGATAACAACCGCGAGGGCCACACAGAGCAGGAACACGAGACCGACCCTGTCAATGAAGGCAAGCCCCGGCCACGCCATCTTGAAGACGAAGGACAGGACGGCCGACCCGATCGCCGCCGCCAGCGCCCCGGAGGCCGTGGTTTTCTTCCAGAACATCCCCATGAAGAAGATGACGCAGATGCCCGGTGTGAAGAAGCCGGTGAATTCCTGAATATACTGGAACGCCTGGTCGAAGTTGCCCAGAAGCGGCTTCGCGGTCACAAGCGCGATGACCATGGCAAGCACGGCGACGATACGGCCGACGACAACCGGGTCCCTGCGTTTGTCCGCCTTCACGAAGGAGGGATAGATATCCATGGTGAAGATGGTGGAGATACTGTTGGTCATCGACCCGAGCGAGGACACGATCGCGGCAATGAGCGCTGCGAACACCAATCCCATCAGGCCCGCGGGCAGCATTTTCATCGCGGTCGGGTAGGCCTCATCCGGCGAGGAGAGGTGCGAGTTCATCACGAACATGGCGATCCCCGGCAGCACGACGATGATCGGCATCACCAGCTTCAGGAAGGCCGCGAACACGATGCCCTTCTGGGCTTCGCCGATATCGCGGGCGCCGAGCGCGCGCTGGATGATATATTGGTTAAAGCCCCAGTAGGACAGGTTCATAATCCACATGCCGCCCACCAGCACCGAAATGCCCGGCAGGTCCTTATAGTTGGGATTATCAGGCGACAGGATCATGTCGAATTTCTCCGGCGCCTTCTCCATCAGCATGGAGAAGCCTTTCCACACACCCGTGTGGCCGGAGACATCCTGCAAAATCACATAGGCGATGGCGAACCCGCCGAAGCAGAGCAGAACCACCTGAACGATATCGGTGAAGGCCACAGCCTTCAGCCCGCCATAAAGCGAATAGCCGGCCGCAAAGATGGCCAGCGCGAGAAGGCCGTAAACAAGGTCGAACCCGGTCACTGCCTGAATGGCAAGCGCCCCGAGCCACAGGATCGAGGTCAGGTTCACGAACACATAAACGCCGAGCCAGAAGAAGGCCATCACCATACGTACGCGGTGGTCGTACCGTTGCTCCAGGAACTGGGGCATGGTGTAGATGTTGCGCTTGAGGAAGATCGGCAGCAGATATTTACCAACAAGGATCAGCGTCAGCGCCGCCATCCATTCATAGGAGGCGATGCCAAGCCCGATCACATAGCCGGAGCCGGACATGCCGATGATTTGCTCGGCCGAAATATTGGAGGCAATCAGCGACGCGCCGATGGCCCACCAGGGCAGCGCTTTGCCCGCAAGAAAATAATCAGAAGCGTCTTTGTGGTGGCCTGCGCGTTCGCGGCTAACCCACTGCGCCAGTAAAAACAGCGTGACGGCATAAACGCCCACCACGACATAATCGATAGTGCTGAACATAGTTCCCCTTCCCCCGCGCCTTCACGCGCAAAAGTTCCACCCTCTGGTACCGGGCACCATCTCCCTCCCGGGTCTTTTCGACCTCTGTTGCAGGAAATGGCTATTGTGGAGGTCCGCCCTTCCCTGTTGGACCACCCGCCAGATTGAGCCGCCACGATAGCCGCAGCGTGACAGCGCTGTCAACATTCACGGCAGAATTCCGCGGGTTTCAGCCAAAAATATACGGGGGTGGAGAAAACAGCCTTGGGGCAGGCCACAGAAACCGCGTCAGGCAGGTCAGCTTTCGGCGGCCACGAGGTCTTCGCGGGAGAGGTCGGGGCGGCGCGCACTCAGTTCCTGCTGCAACAGGCCGAGGATGATACTGCGGTAGGGCTCGGAGGTTTCCTTGAGGCTGATGCCGGGAACGATCAACCGCGTGCCCTGGCTGTGGATGCGCCACTCATCGCCTGTCCGGAAAATATAAAGCGGACTGCTTTCGGTGCTGACCACATAATAAGGTGCGCGCGACGTGATCGGGATATGGCGCGAATAGCGCACATTGGTGAAGATGCAGCTGGACATATCCATCGGCCCGGCGATGCCGCCGATCACACAATCGGTAAAGCTGGTGTCCCGCACGCTGGCGCCTTCGAAATTGCTGCATGTGAGGTTGCAGCTGATGAATTCGCAACCGTCGATATCGCAGGCAGTGAAGTTGGCGCCGGAGAAATCGCAATCGAAAAAGATGACGTCGTTCATCAACAGCATATGCAGCTGCGCTTCAGAGAAGTCGCAATTGACGAACAGGGTTTCGGACCAACGGATAACGCTTCTGACCTTGAGGGCTGTAATGCTTTCCTGCGCGAACTGCTCCCCCATGATCAGGGTATGAAGGGGAAACATATTGGTCAGCGTTTTCAGGTCCATTGTCGTCCCCGGTCCGATAAGCGATAGGTTGAATTCCGGCCCGAAAGGCCCTTGTGCGTATCCGCAAAAACCAGCTTAACGGCGGGCCGTGAGCAATCGGTAAAGGATTGCCTAAAATTTTAACAACTTTAGCGGATCATTTTGGCCGCCCTGTATGCCTTCAGCCCAGGATACACCAGGGATACGCTGGCATTCCTGATGCGGGCCACCCCCGAAACACCCTTTCCAATAAGTTGTTTTTCCACAATATTTCGGACATATATGCGCAAAAGCCCCTATATGCCTCAACGATGATATTGGATATTGTATAAAAATAGGCCACACTGGCACGCAAGCATGACGTAAATTTATTTTGGACTTTTCGGTGGCCGGCCTGGATGGCCACAAACGGGAGGCCGGCGCCCCCTTATAAACGAGGTTTTCTGATGGCGAAAGCCCCACTTGTTGAGCGTAAATCGCTGGCGGTCCAGGTTGCGGATGCGCTGAGGGATATGATCCTGAGCGGCAGTTACGACCTGGGCGAACAGCTGCGCCAGGAAGAGGTCGCGAAAAAGCTTGGCGTCAGCCGGATTCCGGTGCGCGAAGCCTTCCAGCAGCTCGAAGCCGAAGGCCTTGTCGTCAACGTGCCCTATAAGGGCACCGTGGTCTCGCGCCTGACGCTGGCCGAGATCGACGAATTTTTCGATATCCGCGCCACGCTGGAATGCGAGTTGCTCGGCCGCGCGCTCGACAATATGACCGAAGACACCTTCACCCGTGCCCGCCGTGCGGTCGAACGCATGGATGCCGCGAGCCCGGCGAAATGGAGCGACCATAACTGGCAGTTCCATGCCGAGCTATATAGCCCGGCGAACCGGCCGAACACGCTCGACCTCGTCAAGAAGATCCACGGCAATGTCGACCGCTATGTCCGCATCCAGCTGTCGCTTTCGGAAGAAAACCGCCTGCGCGCCAATGAGGAGCACAGCGCGCTCATCGACCTGTGCGAACAGAAAAGCCGGGACGCGGCCCTGAAGCTCCTCCGGGACCATATCGCCGACGCCAAGGATGACCTTCTGGACCACCTCAAGGAAAACGACTGAGCGCGTCTTTCCCGGGGCCGGCGCGCATAAAGAAAGGGCGCCGCTGGTCGGATGCGGCGCCCTGCTTTGGGTACTCGTAACTGCCCCAGCGTGACGCCGGGGAAACCCAAAACGTCTCACTCAGCACATGTGTCTGACATCATCTCAGGTGGCCGCAGGCCCAGAAACACCGTGCTCCACAGCTGGGCGGCGTTCGATTCGGTAATATCGCCCGCGCGCTGGCCGAAGGGTTCCACCTTGTAATGGCCGTCCTTATAGCCCCAGGACCATAGCTCGCTGTTCCGGTAATCCTTGGTGGCGTCGATCGCGCGCCACAGGCGGCATTCGGCGTGGGCGAGCCGCGCTTTCATCGGCGCGTCCAAATCCTTGCGCTTCAGCTGGCGCCTGATCCCCGCCACCCACATGGCCTGCTGCCAGGACCAGACGACCGTGCCGTGGTAATTGCCGGGCGTGAACAGCTTCTGGGTCGCCTTATCGGCATAAACCGGGTTGGCGACGAACAGCCCCACCGGGGTCATCAGCCCTGCCGGGAACGGCCGCTCGATGGTCTCCAGCGCGCGGTTAAGCACCGCCGGGGCGGGATCGCCGAACAACAGGCCGAAGCCGTCATCGGATTGTTCAACCGGAATCGGCTTGCCGTCGGCATCCAGCGACAGCGCCTGGAAATGCACATCCGCGTCCTTGATGCTTTCAAGTGCCGTCTGGGCCGGAACACCCTCCGCCGAGGCATAGGCCTTCACGTCCGCCGCCGCCTTGTCGGACGGCACAGTCACACCGAAGGGCTTGACCGCTTCCCGCTGCCAGACGGAAGCAAGCGTCATCGCCTCCCCCGCAGGACCGCCCAGGAAGCCGCGCGTGCGCATATCGGCAATCGCCTTCAGGGCCGCGGGCATCAAGACGGTATTGACATCATAGGGGTAGCGGCCATGGCCCAGGCCTTCTTCGCTGTCGCGCCAGTCCCCGTGCACCTGCCCGGGCTTGAGGGCAATGAGGTTCGCCGTCACCGGCACCTCGGCGAACGGTTTCGCGGACGCCAGCACAAAGGCGGCATTGCGCGCGACAATGCTGGCGTAGCGCTGCCCGGACGAGGTTTCCTGCTGCAGGAAAGTGCGCGCGTCCGCAGGCGTGAGGGTATCGAGATAAGCCGCCAGCACCGGCAGCAGCATCAGGTTATCGTCGACCATGGCATAGTCGTAATAAGGCGTGACATCGGGCTTGCCCGTGGTCTTCAGGTTATGGAGAACCGCCAGTTCACCGATGGCTTCTTCATGCGCGACCTCGCCCTGCGCGTTCACCCGCTCAATCACCGAGCCAAGCCCCGCCTCCACCGCCTCCCGGCCGAGAACCGGCATCAGAAGCTTGACGGTGAGGAGCGTGTCCCGCCCGAAATAGGTCAGGAAGCGCCAGGACCCAGCGAGCAGCTTCTGCCGGTAAGCGAGGAAGCCAAGCACATTCTCAAGCCGCGGCATATCCGCCGCCCCGGCTTTCAGCAGCCTGTCGCGCCTTATCGCATCGAGCGGTGTGTCGCCCGTGAGCGCGGTGAGCGTGATTTTGAGCGGCGCGCCACCGTTGGCTACCAGCGTCACACGGCCATCCGCCCCAACCTGCGCGGTGCCGTTCAGAACTTTAAGTGTCAGCACATAGCGGCTGCGTTGATCGGCACGTTCCCGCACCCAGGAAACCGCACCCCCCTTGACGGTCGGTTTAACGTCCGGCCGGACCGCCACGGTCGTCATATCCACCGCCTCGCGGATGAAGCGCAGGCTGCCGACATCGGCGCGGTTTATGACCAGGCGGGATGTATCGGCGCTGAGTTGAGCCCGAATGCCATGAAGCGCAACCCCATTGGCCAAGGTCCGCCCCGCCGCTTTGATCGGCGCTGTCCTGCGCCAGACGACCTCTTTAGCTGTGCCTTCAAAAAACACCCCGGCGCCGCTGTTGCCCGCCGGGAAGGCGACGATGAGCCGGGGATGATCCCCCGAGGTCAGCATCAGGTGCGCCGCCACCGGCCCCGATGAGAAGAAGGCGTTATCGCCGTTGCCTTCGTGGATATCGAAACGGAGCGGTGCCTGTACCTGCGCCTCAACCGGCACCGTCAGCGCCGCTGCGGCGACCAGGGAGAAAGCCAGTCCAGCTAAAGCGCGCCGCATAGTCTCACCTCATCCGTTTCGTGCCCCACCCGCGTGACCGGGTGCCTGAGAATAAAAAAGAGCGCTGCACCCCTTTCAAGAAGGAAGAACAGCGCCCAGGCCCCATAATTCGGGAAATACAGAATGCGGCGGCACCCCCATGAGGATGCCGCGAGCGCTGGTACGATGTGCTTAGAAATCGTACCCGACACTGAAGTTGATCGAGCGACCCAGGATCGCGCGGCCGTTCGGCGATGCCGCGGAACGCGGATCGGCTTCGGTCAGGCCGTGGCTGTTGTTCAGGTTGTCCGCATGGACATGGAAGAACAGGCCGGATTCCATGGTCACTTTCACGCCCATGTCGATCTTGGTGTAGCCCGAGAGCTTGTTGGTGTTGGCGTTATCGCCCCAACGGTCGCCAACGAACTGGGCGGCACCGTAGATGGTCGCCGTAGCACTGCCGACCGGAATGTCATAGCTCGGCGCAAGGCGGAACTGCCATTTCGGCTGACGCAGTACCTGGTTGTCGATGTTGGCCGCGGTCGAGGAAGCGGTGATCTTGGCGTCCTGCAGCGTGCCGATAAAGGCCAGGTTGAAGGCACCGTAGGTCACGTGACCGTCAAGCTCGACGCCGAGAGCGCGGGTCTTGAAGGCTTCGTTCGGGATGGTGCTGCCGACCACGCCGGAGAAGCTGTCGTTCTTGTTGTAGAAGACAGTGGCGAACAGGCCGACATTGTCCGACGAATATTTGATGCCGCCTTCGAGCTGCTTGATACCGAAGATCGCTGCGGTGCCACCACCGTTGCGGATATCGTCGAAGTTCGGGAAGCGCGAGCCTTTGGAATAACGCACGAACACGCCCAGGTCTTCACTGACGTCATAGTTCAGGGCGCCGGTGTAGGAGAAGGCGTTGGTCGTCAGGTGCGTGTCCAGGTCACGCGTGCCGTCCGGGTAACCGGGACCGCTGTCGAGCACATAATCAAGCGCGAGCCACTGCTGGCGCAGGCCGATATCGAAACGCAACCGGTCATTGATCTGCCAGCTGTCTGCACCGTAGATGGCGTTGGCCTTGGCTTCACCGGCGGACTGGATGCCGTATGCCCAGCAGCCCGAGCCGGAGCCCGCAGCCTGCAGGTCCTGACAGCTGGTACCGTCAAGCGAGTCACCATTCTGGACGTTATGAACCGGGGCAAAGTTGCCGAGGCTCCAGAAATCGTCCGACGACCAGCTGGCCTTATAGAAACCGAAAGTGAAGTCGTGGTCGCCCACGGTCTTCGCGATGCTGAGGTCGTTGGTGAAGCTTTCGATCTGCTTCTGCACAACCCAGTGGCCATAGTTCTGGATCCACTCATTGCCGCCAAGAACGTCGCCGCCGGTGGTCGTTGCCGTACCAGCCGCCAGGTCCTTGACCTGAATGGCGCCGCCATCGGGCACGAAACCGTATGTGTCGGCATCACCCTTGGTGTAGGACATATTGTCCTTCACGCTCCAGCCGTCGCCGAGGTCAAAGTTGGCATTGAGGCCCGAAACGCTGCCTTTCCAGCCGCGGCCGTTGGCGAAATCATAGGTCTTCATATCGCCGTTGGCGTTCACCTGAAGCGTCGCGAAGCGCGTGGCGTTGCCAAGCTGCGAGAAGGTGCCGAGGTCGTTGCCGGAGTTCAGAGCCTGCGGCAGGTACCACTGGCCATGGTCATCGGTGACGCGGCTGAACACGTTCACTTCGCCATTGTCGAATTCCTTGGTCAGCTCAGCGGTGATCTGGTGGCCCTTTTCGGAATTGAACTGGGCGTCGCGGATACCGGGCGAGGAGCGGACATAGCCGCCAACCATGTAATAGAGGCCATTGCCGAGCGGGCCCGACAGCACGGCATCAACCCGGTTCGAGCCATAATCCGACGCGGTATATTTCACCCGGCCTTCGGTATTGTCGCCACCCTTCTTGAGGTTGAAGTTCATGGTGACGCCCGGCTCGCCGTTCGAGAAGACAGCGTTCGGGCCGCCGCGCAGCGCTTCGGTCGTGCGGATGGTTTCATCCACGCGGAAGAGCGAGCTTTGCTCCATGAAGGACAGCATCTCAGTGCCGTAAATCGGGGCACCGTTGATCGCCATGGTCACGAACGGCGCATCGCCGCCACCCGGCAGGCCGCGGACATCGATGTTGGCGCCTGCGACACCGCCCGAGCTTTCGGTCCAGACACCCGGCACCAGCGTCAGCACTTCAGCGGTGCTCTTCGGCCCGGCCTGGTCAACCTGGTCCTGGTTCATGGTGGTGATAGCGAAGCTGGCGTCCATTTTCTTGACACCGGCACCGCCCGGGGTACCGAGCACGACGATTTCTTCAACCGCCTTGTCGTCTTTTTTCGCCTTGGCGCCAGCCGCTTTTTGCTGGTCCTGCGCATAGGCGCCCGTCGATGCGAACGACAGCGCCGTCGCCATCGCCACAGTGGAAATCATAGTTTTATTCATAATACGCATGTTCATGGCCCTCCCACGCCTGCGGTTTGTTTCCCGTTAGCAGCTTTTGATCCCCAGGGGACGATCCGGACTTCCGACCAAGGTTCCGAATCACAAGGGTTACCGCTAGTGCATAATGGCTACGCTCGAATGCAATCGATTGCAACCCAAATTTCAATCGATTGCAAAAAAACTGTAATATCTCTCGACTTTGCCCTTCCTGCGCCTATATTTATCTCCATGAAGAGGGACAAAAATCTAACAATGTCGGATATCGCACGCCTTGCAGGCGTGTCTGAAGCAACGGTTTCCCGTTCGCTCAAGGATAGTCCGCTCATCAACGAAAAGACCCGCAAGCGGGTGCAGGACATCGCGCGCGAGCATAATTACAAGATCAATGCCGCCGCCCGCAACTTCCGTCTCAAGAAAACCCACACGCTCGCCGTCGTCCTCTTGGTGGACCGTGAATGGGGGCACGAAGTTTCAGACGCCTTTCTGATGGTGCTCCTCGGTTCGATCGCCGACGAGGCCGCAAACCAGGGCTATGACCTGCTGCTTTCCACCAACCCGCACGATGTGGCAGACCTTGGCGCCTATTATCTCGAATCCAAGCGCGCCGACGGGCTGATCATCATCGGCCAGGGCCGCAACGACCCGCGGCTCGACCGGTTGGCGGCCTCCAAGGCGCCCTTCATCGTCTGGGGCGCCGAGGTTGAGGACCATGATTATTTCACCGTCGGCAGTGACAACCGCCAGGGCGGCTATGACGCCACCAAACTGCTGATCGAGAACGGCCGCAAGCATATCGCCTTCCTCGGCGATATCCGCCACCCGGAAATGGAACACCGCTGGGAAGGCTACAGGCGCGCCCTTGAAGAAGCCGGTATCCCCTATGACGAAAGCCTCGTCATCCCGACCGACTTTTCGCGCTCGGACGGCTATGAAAAAGCCGACAAGGTGCTGCTGGGCGAACACCGCGAATGCGACGCCGTCTTCTGCGTCAGCGACAATATCGCGCTTGGGGTGATGAAGCGCCTGTCGGAAGCGGGCATCCGCGTGCCGGAAGACATCGCCATTGTCGGCTTCGACGACAACCCGCTCGCGGTTTTCTCAACCCCGGGCCTGACCACCATCAAGCAGGACATCCGCGAAGGCGGCAAGCTGCTGGTGCAGAATCTGGTCAAGGTGCTGAACGGCGAGGCAATCGGCCATGTCACCATGCCGACCGAGCTGATCGTCCGCCAATCCTGCGGCCGGGGGTAACCAACGACCCTCGTCATTCGACGGCTTGACCGGCGAATCCAGGAACACCCCAATGGATATGATGAGACAAGCGTCTAGACTCGCCGATCAAGTCGGCGAGTGACGATCCATTTAAATGAAGAGACTACCGCTCAGCCGATCAGAGGTGCAAAGCCCTTGCCCACAAGGTCTGCCGTGTCCGGCAGGATGAGGTCGGCGTGGGCCAGGATGACCGGGTCACCGATACCGATCGCGATCATGCCTGCCGACTTGATGGCGGTGACACCGGCGGCCGCGTCCTCGACGCCGATGCAGTCCTCAGGTGACAGGCCGAAGGCGGTCGCGACATCGAGGAAGATATCCGGCGCCGGTTTGCCGCGCGGGATTTGGGCGGCGTCGGCGACGTAATGGAACCGGTCCGCGACCCCGAGGCTTTCGATCACCGGGCGGGCGTTCTTGCTGGCGGACGCCAGGCCGATTTTCATGCCCCGTTCGGTGAGCCAATCGAAGGCGTCCAGGATGCCCGGCAGCAGGTCCGCGGGGCTGATCTCCCGGATCAGGTTTTTATAGTCGTCATTCTTCTGCTCGGCGAGGCGCGCGCGTGCGGCCTCATCGAACGTGCGGTCCGATTTCGCCAGAATATAGGCGAGCGATTCCATACGCCCCACGCCCTTGAGCTGGTGGTTATCCTCCTCATCAAACGGCACGCCGACGCTTTCCGCCAGCCGCTTCCAGGCGAGGAAATGATAATGCGCCGTGTCGGTGATGACACCGTCGAGATCGAAGATGCAGGCCCCATAAGCCATCAGTCAGGTCCTTCGTGAAAGTCGGTAAAGTCAGGCCGCGGCACACACGGTATCGGCGTCCGCGCCAACCGTGACGTCTGTGCCCGCATGGCGGATCACCAGCGGTGCGCCGGTCGCGACGCGGTAGCGCGCTCCCTCGGCGTCCACCCGCACATCGAGCCGCCGCCCTTTGAACAGAAGATGGAAGCTATAATGTGTCCAGCCTTCCGGCAGGTAGGGCTTGAAGGTGAGCACCTCACCCTGCAGCCGCATGCCCGCAAAGCCCATCACCACGCCCATCCAACTGCCCGCCATGCAGGCGGTGTGCACGCCGTAATGGGTGTTGCCGTGGCGGTTCTCAAGGTCCATGCGGTAGGTTTCCTCGAAGAAATGATAGGCGCGCTCCCGGCTGCCGACCTCGGCGTTCGCCACCGCGTAAATGCAGGCGGACAGCGTGCTGTCGTGCGTGGTCAGCGGCTCATAATAGGCGAGGTCGCGGCGCTTTTCGTCTTCGGTAAACGCGCCCGATAGCAGCACGTCCGCCAGCACCACATCCGCCTGCTTCAGCACCTGATGCCGGTAGATGACCAGCGGGTGATAATGCAGGAGCAGCGGGTAATTCTCGGCGGGCGTCGAGGCGAAATCCCACTTGGGGCGGGCGAGGAACAGGTCATCCTGCGCGTGGACCTGCAACTCCTCATCATAGGGCAGGTACATTTTCTCCGCCGCGCGCGCCCAGTCCGTCACGTCGCTTTCGGCGAGGCCGATGCGGGCGGTAAGGGCGGCATAAGCGTCAGGTGCGCGCTTGGCCATCTCGGCCGCCAGCCTGGCCGCGCCCTTCAGGTGATGGCGCGCCATGGCGTTGGTGTAGAAATTATTGTCGGACATGGCCGAATATTCGTCCGGCCCCGTCACTTCATGGATGCAGAACTGGCCGCCCCGGCGCTCGGAGAAATGGCCGAGATCGAGCCACAGCTGGGCGGTCTCGAACAATAGCTCGGCACCGCCCTCGAGCACGAAGCTCCAGTCCTCGGTGACGGTGAGATACTGAAGCGCGGCGTAGGCAATGGCGGCATTGATATGATACTGCGCGGTGCCCGCCGGGAAATAGCTGGAGCATTCCTCCCCGCCGATGGTCCGCCACGGAAACAAGCCGCCTTTTGTGTGCGCCATTTCACGGGCGCGGGCGCGGGCCTCATCCAGCTTACCGATGCGGTACTGCAAGAGCGAGCGCGCAACCTCCGGGCATGTGTAGGTCAGGAAGGGCACGATGTAGATTTCCGTGTCCCAGAAATAATGGCCGTCATAGCCGGGGCCGGTCAGCCCCTTGGAGCCGATGCTGCTGTCGCCGTTGCGGCCCGCGGACTGGCACAGATGGAACATGCCGAAGCGCATGCCCTGCTCCACACCGGGCGCGCCGCCGACTTCCATGTCCGCCGTGGCCCAGAAGGCGTCATAGGCCTTGGCCTGCGCCGCCACCAGCGCGGCGAAGCCTCCGGAGACAGCCGCAAACAGTTCGGCATCAGCCGTTTTGGTGAGCGCGAACGCATCCGTGCCGTGGCCGTACCAGACATAGACGGTGAGCGTGAGGCTCTCGCCCGGTGCGAGGTCGGCAGTGAGCCGGGTGCCGCATGTGCGGTCACCTTCCACCGGCACCGCCGTGACCGTGGCACCGTCCGTCAGGAAGCGGATCGCGCTGACGACACGGACATCGCTGTCCTTGATGCGGTGGGTATAGAGCGCGCCATCCGTGCGCGTCTCGGCCATCTCCTCTATCAGGCAGTCGCGGATCGAAAGCTCCCCGGCGCGCGGGTCGCCTGCGCGGGCGGTGCCGCCATAGCCGGCGTCGAGCCCGGGGGTGAGGCTGACCGGACCGGCGTAATCGACCGAGGTGACTTTATACTCAAACGCCATCAGGTGATTGTGCGCGAGGCTGACGATCCGGCGGCTTGCGATATCGAGCGCGCCACCGGCCTTCGTGCGCCAGCGCGTGGTGCGGCTGAGCATCCCGGCTTTCATGTCGAGCGCGCGGGCGTAAGCCTCCACGCTGCTGTCGCCATGCACGAAGGCTTCGTCGCCCGCGGTCAGGCCCACGGCCTTGCCGTTCGGCACCAGGATCATCTTGTTATTGTGGGTCGCGAAGCCGTAGGCGCTTTCGTCATAATGGATCGGCTCACGCAGGTAGACGCCATTCAGGTAGGTGCCTTCGGTGGAGGCGACGTCACCGGTAACAGGCTCCTCGAACGTGCCGCGCGTGCCGATATAGCCGTTCGCGAGCGCAAACAGCGATTCGACGACGCCGAGTGTGTCGCCGGAGAACGCCGTCTCCGCCACACGCCACGGGTCCGTGCCCAACACCGGTGCCTTACCGCCGGTTTTCGCCCCGTTATCCGCCATGACCTTCCTCCTGACCCAGAACAGATTCGATTTGTATAATATCGTTCTTGCAATCGATTGCAATAGCGATATATTGGCGGCCGGGAAGACGGTCCCCCTAGCCCATGCGGCACCGGGTGGATTAGGCTACAAGTGCGCTCGCCGCTTTCGGACAGGAAGGACGCGCGCACCCGCGGGAAGGAAAACCCATGCATAACTGGCGGATCAAACTTTCATTGTTCCTGACCTATTTCATGTTCGCGATTCTCTTGAACAGCGTCGGAACGGTGATCCTGCAGGTCATCCGCAATTATGACCTGACGCACACCCAAGCCGCGATCCTGGAGGCCTTCAAGGACCTGTCGATCGCCGGGGTTTCCTTCGTTGTCGCCTCCTTCCTGCCGCGGCTGGGGTTCAAGAAATCGATGATCGCGGGGCTCGCGCTCGTCACCCTCGCAGCCGTCGCGCAACCGATCTTTCCGTCGTTCCTGGCATCCAAGCTGATGTTCATGGCAACCGGCGTCGCCTTCGCCTTCGTGAAGGTCTCCGTCTTCGCGACGCTTGGCCTCATCACGTCCGACCGGCGCGAACACGCCAGCACCATGAACCTGCTTGAAGGCACCTTCATGCTCGGCGTACTGACGGGCGGGGTGCTGTTCGGCCGCTTCGTCGAAGGCCTCGGGCCCAAGGACAGCGCCTGGCTGAATGTCTACTGGGTGCTGGCGGGGCTGTGCACGCTCACCATCCTCATCCTCGCCACCACGCGCATCGATGAAAGCAAGGCCAGGGCCGAAACCCCGACCCGCCTCGCCGATGATTTCCTCGGCATGATCAAGCTGGTGGCCGAACCGGTGGCGTACGTCTTCATCCTATCGGTCTTCATCTATGTGCTGATCGAACAGGGCATCGGCTCGTGGCTGCCGACCTTCAACAAGGAAGTGCTGGGCATGCCCGCGGACATGAGCATCAAAACCGGCGCCGTCATCTACCCGCTCGCCATCGCCGTCGGGCGCCTGAGCGCGGGGGCGGTCATGTCGCGCTTCAGCTGGTACGCGGTCCTCAACGTGTGCATCGTCCTGATGGCGGGCCTGATGCTGCTGGTGCTGCCGCTGGCCGCGAACATCCAGCCGCAGGCGCACATGAGCTGGGCCACGGCCCCCGTCGCCGCCTTCGTGCTGCCGCTGATCGGCCTGTTCATGGCGCCCATCTATCCGGCGATCAATTCGGCGGTCCTGTCCGCCCTGCCGACCCGCAGCCACGCGGCGATGACCGGGCTTATCGTTATCTTTTCCGCGCTTGGCGGCACCACGGGATCGCTGATCACCGGCCGGGTGTTCGGCGCGTTCGGCGGCCAGACCGCCTTCTACCTGCTGCTGATCCCGATCGGCGGCATCCTGATCACCCTATACTTCTTCCGCCGGGCTACCCTCCGCGCGGCTGAAGCACAGGCTGCCTGACCACCCTGACAGGACAGGCAACCTCCCTCTCTGACGGTCCCGGGACGACTTCCCTATCTTCCCTCCCCTGTCTCGGACCGTCAGGGAATACGATGAAGCCGGGCTGCCCCGCCCTCTTCCCCTCACTGCTTTCCAGGGCTCGGCAGTCCGGCTTTCATCACATTTCCTGATGTCATCCCCCGCATTTATCGATATATCTGATAGGCATACGCCAGCCTGATACGGGGACAATACCCATGGATATCGATCACGCCCGCACCTTTCTCGCCGTTGTCGACACCGGCAGCTTCGTCGCCGCGGCGGAGAAGATTTACGTCACCCAGTCCACCGTCAGCATGCGCATCAAGGTGCTGGAACAGCAGCTGGGGCAGACGCTGTTTGAGCGTTCAAAGGCGGGCGCGAGCCTCACCCCCGCGGGCCGCCAGTTCCAGAAACACGCGCGGGCGTTTATCAAGATATGGCAGCAGGCCAAGCTGGAGGTCGCGCTGCCGGAAGGCCATGACGTCGCCATCACCATCGGCGCGCAGCCGAGCCTGTGGCACGGCTATGTGCTGAATTTCCTGCCCTGGATGCGCGCAGCCGCGCCCCATGTGGCGCTCCGCACCCAAATGGCGGCGGCGTCGGAGCTTCTGATGGAGCGGCTGAACAATGGCGTCCTCGACCTCGCCATCCTGTACCGGCCGGTCCCCCGGCCCGGCATCCGCATCGCCCAGCTGTTTGAGGAACATCTGGTGATGGTCTCGAACGGACCTGAAGGCGTGCGGGCGGAAGGCGCGGGCCTGCCACCGGACGATTATGTCTATGTCGATTGGGGCCCCGAATTCCGCGCCGACCACAGCCTCAATTTCCCGGACCTGATCCTGCCCGGCCTGCACCTGGATGTCGGCACGCTGGGGATAGACTATCTGCTCGAGAATCCGGCGAGCGGCTATTTCCCGCTCAGGATCGCCGCCCCCCACATCGCCGCCGGACGGCTGCATACGGTTGGGGACGCCCCGACCTTTTCCTACCGCACCTACGCCGCCTATTCCGAAGAAGCCGACGCGGCGGTGATGGCCACCGCGCTCGAAGGCCTGAGGACGATCGCTGAAGAGCAGGTGCCGATGAACGCCGGGGACGCGGTGGAAGGGTAAGGAGGGCCACCCTCCCCACTCGTCACCCGCCGACTTGATAGGCGGGCCCAGGAACACCAATGCTAACCGGATAATTCCGCGGCCCTAGATTCGCCGATCAAGTCGGCGAATGACGAAGAATTATATATCGTCCGATACCAGCCGAGTTTTAAATTTCGAACGGTCTAGGTTGGGTAACCATTCAAATAGCTGCTCAATCGCCTCAAGCGGAAACGGTTTCAGGTTGATCAAGAAGACCGGTTGTTTCTCAGCCTCCCGGTATAGTTCAACACGGAATGGCAGTTTTCCTGCTCGGATTTCAAACTGAGCAATGGCAGTAGCCTTCGCAATGTCTTCTCGCTGAATCACAGCATTCAGCAGGAAGAAGCGGCGATAAACCAGCGCATCGCTTGTCAGCACCACATAGGTGCCCCTGTTCCATGCGACCAAGAAGACAAATACTCCGATCACCAGCGCTACCCCACTAATGTCAATCGGGGTCCCATAACGCCAAGACGCGACCAAAAGCATGACAAGCGCAAACGCCGGAACACTTCCAAAGATTATCAAAGGGCCTAAAGAATGCCTGAGTATGCCTGTCTCACCCCTCACTCCGCCGGGTAATCCCCTTCGCCCAGGCCTTCCAAGGACTGCTCGAACCGCTTGACGGTCTTATGGGCGTGGGCGGCGTCGGCGAATTCGGCGATGTGGAACAGGGCGTCGCCTTCATTGACGATGGGCAGGTTCGAGCGGCCGATGACCACGCCGTTTTCACGGGCGCGGATCGGCACTTCATCGCCGCCCAGAAGGTCCGAGACATAGGCGAGCGTGTCGCCCGCGTGCACACGCCTGCCCAGCGCGATGGGGTGGCTGAGGATGCCGCTGTTCTGGCTTCTGATCCAGTGGGAGGCTTCGGCCTCCACCGTCACGTGCGGGCGGCGTTTCTGGGTGCGCTTGATCATCCCCACCGCCGCGAGGACATTCATGATGCCGCGCACCCCGGCCTGCACCGGCAGGCGTTCAAACCGCATGGCTTCCGAGGCTTCATACAGCAGGATCGGGATGTCCTTCTCAACCCCGTAGCCGCGCAAAGACCCGTCCCGCAGGTCGGAATTGACGATCACCGCGGTGTTGAAGGCGCGGGCGAGCCGGGCGGTTTCCGCGTCCGCCATGTTGGCGCGGATATGCGGGAAATTGGTGCGGTGGTTCGCACCCGTGTGCAGGTCGATGCCGTAATCCGAGCGGTCGATAATCTCACGCCGGAACACGTTGGCGACACGGGACGCGAGCGAACCATGCTCGGACCCCGGAAAGGCGCGGTTGAGGTCGCGCCCGTCCGGCAGGTAGCGGGTGTGGTTGAGGAAGCCGTGCATATTAACGACCGGCACGCAGATCAGCGTGCCTTTGAGCCGGTTCAAGGTCTTGTGCTTCAAAAGCTGGCGGATGATCTCGATGCCGTTGATCTCATCGCCGTGGATGGCGGCGGAGATGAACATCACCGGCCCTTCCGAGCGGCCGTGGATCACATGCACCGGCATGGCGAGCGGCGTATAGCGGGACTGGCCGGGCAGGTCGAGCGTGAAGGACTCGCGCTTCCCCGCCGGGATCACATGACCTGCGATCTCATATGGGTCCCGCTTGGCCATCAGCCCCTGCCCTTGGTTTTGGTGCGGCCGTGGCGGGCGTTCTTTTCGATGAAGTCGATGATCTTGCCGGCGACATCGATGCCCGTGGCTTTCTCCACACCTTCAAGCCCCGGTGAGCTGTTGACTTCCATCACCACCGGGCCGTGGTTGGAGCGCAGCATATCGACGCCCGCGACATTGAGGCCCATGGCGCGCGCGGCGCGCACGGCGGTGGAGCGTTCCTCCGGCGTGATCTTGATCTGCCGGGCGGTGCCGCCCCGGTGCAGGTTGGACCGGAAGTCGCCGTCCGCGCCCTTGCGCATCATTGAGGCGACGACCTTGTCGCCCACCACCAGGCAGCGGATATCCTTGCCGCCGGCTTCCTTGATGAATTCCTGCACCAGCACGTTGGCCTTCAGCTTGCCGAACGCCTGGATCATCGAGCGGGCGGCATCGCGCGTGTCAGCCAGCACGACGCCGACGCCCTGCGTGCCTTCGAGCAGCTTGATGATCACCGGCGGGCCGCCGACCATATCGAGCAGGTCATCGGCTTCCGAGGTGCCGTGGGAGAAGGCCGTCACCGGCAGGCCCACGCCCTTGCGGGACAGAAGCTGGAAGCTTCTGAGCTTGTCGCGCGAGCGGCTGATCGCCACCGATTCATTGAGCGGGTAAACCCCCATCATCTCAAACTGGCGCAAGACGGCGGTACCGAAGAAGGTGACCGAGGCGCCGATCCGCGGGATCACCGCGTCATAGCCTTCAAGCACCTCGCCCTTGTAGCGCATTTCCGGCCGGTGGGAGGCGATGTTGATATAGACCTTCAGGGTGTCGATCGGGTCGATCACGTGCCCGCGGGCCCGCGCCACCTCCATCAGCCGCTGGTGCGAATAAAGGTTCGGGTTGCGGGTCAGAAGCGCGATCTTCATCTTGCCGGGGTCGGGCGCATCGTCTTTCGGCGCGGGCGCTGAGGTTTCCATCCCTTCCTCGCGCTCGTCATACGCTTCACCGTCGTTCGATCCGTTTATATCGGTCGTTGCCATCAGGCCCCACCTTCCTCAAGTTCTTCCAAAATTGCGATCATGCCGTCATCGGCCCGGTCCCCCAGGCCGTACGACACGCCGCTATCGACTATATATTGGCCCTTCAGCGCCTCGCGCCCGATCAGCATGCGGAAGCCCATTTCGTCCCGGTTGGTCAGTGTCAGCTGAACCGTGCGGGTGAAGGGGCCGAGCTGAAGTTCGGTCGACACCACAAGCCGAAGCTCGGACAGGCCGTTCGAGCTTTTGATCAGCTTTTCATCAACCACCGGGGCCTTGCAGCGGATTTCCGGGCGCTTGCGTTTCTGTACCGGGTGAATGAAGAACTCGGCCCATTCCTGGCCGTGGCTCTTGTGCGTCGTCACGTCATAGGCATGGAGCGCGGAGGTTTTGGCGCCGGTGTCGATCTTGGCCTTGATCGCCTCGATCCCGAACGCGGGCAAGCCCACCCATTCACGCCATCCTATAATCAGTTTCGTTTTCATACGCCGGATGTCGGCCTCCCCCGATCTGTGGTGCCCAGGGTCTAACCCCAAAGGCCCAAACGCCTTTACCGGTAAAAACCGCCGGATGAAAAGCGAAATGTTCGCGCACGCGGTCCGGCGGGCGAACCGGGGATCGCGCACCAAGGAAATGCCTTGGCTTCAGCGCCTTGTCTGGCCGCAGTGTAACAAATTTCGCGGGCCATGCCAGTGCCCAGGCGGGATGGGTTTTCCGTGGGGGGCCCACCGGACGCGGGCGCGACTCCGTCCGCGCCGGGTGCGTCTGATGCCCGCCCCCGGACCGGGCTTGACTTTAGCGCCCTGTGCCCGAGCTTAAAGAAGGTGTAAAATGCCCACCCCACTTTCCCATAGGAGCACCCGATGCCCGTGTCCGAAAATCCACGCAGCCAGCTTGCCACCCATGAGGTGACGAACCAGCCGACCCCGTTCGGGGACCGCAATGTGTTCTCGGGCGACGCCATCGCGCGGGATTATGTGACCCATGCGCTCGGAACTGTCGCGGATGCGGCAGCAAAATCGGCGCATCTGTCGCACCTGCAACAGTTCGGATCAACCGTGGGGTGTGAGGAAGCGCGCGAACATGGCCGCCTCGCCAACGAGAGTTTGCCCAAGCTGACGCCGTTCGACCGCTATGGTCACCGGATCGACGAGGTGGAATTTCACCCGTCTTATCATGCGCTTATGGATATGGGCCTGTCCGGCGGGGTTTCGTCGCGCGCCTGGACGCACAAGGCAGGCGGCCATGTCGCCCACACCGCGCTGATGACGCTGATGACCTGGGCCGACGCCGGGGTCACCTGCCCGATGTCGATGACCTACGCGGTCTCCGCCGTTCTGCAAGATACTGATTGGACACGGGAAAATTGGTTTCCGGCCGTGACGTCCGGCATCTATGACCCCGCCGTGAAACCGCTTTCAGAGAAGCGCGGCGCCACCATGGGCATGGCGATGACCGAGAAGCAGGGCGGCTCCGATGTGCGCGCGAATTCGACCCGCGCGACCGCGATTCCCGGCACCGACGATGAGGTGCAACTCCTTGGCCACAAATGGTTTTGTTCCGCGCCCATGTGTGACGGCTTCCTGACCCTCGCCTATGAGGACGCCGGGCTTTCCTGCTTCCTGGTGCCGCGCTGGCGGCCGGACGGCAGCCGGAATGCCATGGAAATTCAACGCCTTAAGGACAAGCTGGGCGACCGCTCGAATGCATCTTCCGAAATCGAGTACCGGAACGCCTGGGCGCGCCGTGTGGGTGAGCCCGGCCGCGGCGTCAAGACCATCATCAATATGGTACACCACACACGCTTGGACTGCGCGGCCGGCTCCGCCGCGAACATGCGTATCGGCCTGGCGCTTGCCGCACACCATGCCACGGGCCGCAGCGTGTTCCAGAAAAAGCTTGTCGATCAACCGCTTATGCAGGCCACCCTTTCCGACATGACGCTTGAGGTTGAAGCCGCCTACGCGCTCCTCTTCGAAGAAGCCGCCGCCTTCGACAAGGCCGCGGCGGGCGACGAAGACGCCGCCATGCTCTCACGCATACTCGCTCCGGTTGCTAAATATTGGATCTGCAAACGCGCCCCCGCCCTCTCCGCCGAAGCGATGGAGTGCCACGGCGGCGTCGGATACGTTGAGGAAACCGGGATGCCGCGGCTGTTCCGCCAGTCGCCGCTCAACTCAATCTGGGAAGGCTCAGGCAATGTGATCGCGCTTGATATCCAGCGTGCGCTGATGGCGCCGCCGGTGCTCGCCGCGCTTCAGACCCGGCTTTCGGCGCACAAGGGCGCGGACGGCAGGCTCGACCAGATGATTGGCAGACTGTTGAATCCAAAAGGGTTTCTGGATCAGGGCGAAGCTGGCTTGCGGGCGTTTTCCGAGAAGCTGGCGCTGGTTTTGCAGGCCACGGCGCTGATGGCAGGCCCTGAGAGCGCGCTCGCCGACGCCTTCATCCGCACCCGGATCGCCGCCCCGGCGCTTGCCTTTGGCGGCTCGACAGAGCGCTTGCCGCATGACCTGTTGATGGGCCGCGCCGTGATCGCCGCTTAAGCGACAGCGGCGCCGATAAGCGCGGTATTGTTAGCCGTGATCAGCCGGACCGGCACCCGTTCCAGATAGTGCGACATCGGCCCCTTGGCGACAAAGCGCCGGAGAAGGTCGCTCGGCGCCACCATATCGCCGATTTTCGGCAGGATTCCGCCACCGAGGAACACTCCGCCCGTGGCGCCATGCGCCAGCACAAGGTCACCCGCGACCCCGCCCAGCACTGCCAGGAACAACTGCACCGCGCGCGTGCACGCCGGCGCCCCGCCGACAGCGGCAAGCCTGGTAATCTCCGCCGGGGAAAGTGCCCGGTTGCCGCCCCCGCCATAGTCGACCAGAAAGCGGTGAATACGCGCAAGCCCTTCACCGCACAGCAAAGTTTCCACCGAGACATAGCCGAGCTCGGCACGGAGATGCTCGGTCAGGTCATGCTCAAGCCGGGTTGCTGGGGCGAACGCCATATGGCCCGCTTCGGTCGGCACTGTCACCCAGCCTTCGCCGCACTGTACAAGCGCCGTTGCGCCGAAGCCCGTGCCCGGCCCCATGACGGAGATCGGACCTTTCGGGTCCGGCTGGCCGTCCTTCAGGCTGATATAATCAGCGCCTGCCGTGAGGTAGAGGCACGCCCTGGCAAGCGCGCCGAAATCATTGAGAAGCTTCACTTGTTGGAGGCCGAACTCTTTTTCAAGTTCGGTAGCAGCGACGGTCCAGCCAAGGTTGGTCAACATGCCTTCGCGCTCAGACGTCGGCCCGGCAATTGCCAGTTTGGCTACCGTCGGCACGCCCTCCTCAAGCCCGCGGATGAAATGGTCGAGCATGGAGCCCACACCATCGTGCTCAGCGCAGGAGAATATCCGGATATTGTCGATTTCAGGCTTACCGGCACCCGTAAAGCGTGCAACGCCGAACCGGCCGTTAGTCCCCCCAATATCTGCTACGATGCAGGTTTGATCACCGCTCATCTCTCACCCTTTGCCCTATCTGACCGAACACAATGAGGCGAATGGGATAAGCGATGCGGCACGAAACCGCTTCGTTCACGACTATCCCTTCCCTTTACCTTCCGCCCTTGTCTTTAATGGCAAAAGACAGCGCTGTCAATTTCATGTTGCCAAGGCATATGAAGGGATCAGATCTGTGCATCCGGAGGAATCCTGAAAATACGGGCGGCAGGCACGTGACTTGCGGGAGCTTATGCCCGTTCCTGCCGCCCTTCCAAAAGGCCTTAAGCCCTTTGAAAATCGTAAATCGACCCAAGGTCCAGGATGGTGGTTAAACGGTCGAGCGCGGTCAGGCTTTCCTCCGCCAATAACGGGTCGGCCAGATCCGCCGGGTAAAGCTCATCGCGGTAGTGATCCGAGGCCCAGCTTTCCAGCGCATCCGCCAGCGCCTCATCAAGGAAGACACGGCCCCGGACGGCTTTGCGCTCGGCCTCGGTCAGGGTGACCCGAAGACGCAGACAGGCCGGCCCACCACCGTTGCTCATGCTTTCCCTGAGGTCGAAATAATGCGTTTCCCGGATCGGGCCGCCTTCATTAATCAGCGCTTGCACATAGGCATAGGTGGCAGCATTCTCCCGCGCGTCTTCCGGCAGGATCAGCGCCATTGTACCGCTTGAAAGCGTCACAAGCTGACTGTTGAACAGATAGGATTTGATGGCATCCTCAAGCGGCACCTCATCCGCAGGCACCTTGACGAAAACGGGGTCAAAATCGGCGCCGCGACGAATATCATCAAACATCCGGTCCGCCTCGGCAAACGCCTGTTCATGGAAGAAGAGCGCGGGCCCGTTGGCGACTGACACAACGTCATTGTGAAATGCCCCCGCTTCGATCGCCGCCGGGTTTTGACGTGCATAAACTGTCCGGACCGCATCAAGCCCGTGGCGGCGCGCTACAGCTTCGCTCACCTCAAGCGCCTGCCTTGCAGGGAACTTGAGCTCTTTCGCCTTGCTGTCAAAAGCCGAGGCGCCATAGACAAAAAGTTCAACCCCCGCATCACCGTGACGGGGACAAAGCCGGCCATGGTTGGCTGCCCCTTCATCGCCCATGCGCCCCCCGTAGGGGAGAGGGTCATGAACCATGAAATGGTGTTCATCGGCGAAAATCGTGCGAAGCGTCCGTTCAGACTGTTCCGCCTCAATCGAACGGTGAAAGTTAGCGCCAAGGTTCGCCGGCGTGAAATGGGCCCGGCCATCCGCGGTGTCCGCCGATGGTGAAACGGTCGCCGCATTTGCTGTCCACATCGCCGAGGCCGACATCATGTTGGCAATCAGCGGATACGATGACTTGGCGGCAGCCTCCGTCATCTGCCCGATAGTACCGGTGAAGCCGAGCGCCCGCAGAGTTGGACCATGGGGACGTTCATGGGGCGGCAGGACTGCCTGGGGGATACCCATCGCCATCAATGCCCGCATCTTGCGGATGCCCTGCAAGGCCGCCTTCTTCGGGCTCGAGGCCCGGCCCGAGTTGGTCATGGAGGCGACATTGCCATACGAGAGCCCGCCATAGTTATGGGTCGGACCGACAAGGCCATCGAAATTCACTTCCTGTGCATGGGTCATGGACGTATTTTCCTTAAAACAAATACACGCTGGCGGACGTGCCACTTTCGAGCCCGAGCGATTGAAGTGCCTGGGCAGGCAGTCGCACTTCCCCATCAGCCGCTATGTCCGTCTCGGTTATGACCACCCGGAAATCCTGAAGCGACGGGTTGGCGACCATCGCTGGTGTGCCAGCCGCGGCCCCTGTGTTTTCAGCAACAGTCAGGACCTGGGACTTTTTGACGATTTTCACATCTTCTGTGCGGGCATCAAGGCAGGCTCCGGCATCGAAAATATCAACGAGGCCGTTATAGCGCAGCCCCTGCTTCTCCAGGAGCTTCGCAGCCCCACGCGCACCGTCATTCACCTTGCCGATGACCTCTTGTGCGGCCTCCGGCAACAGGTCGACATAAATGGGGTGCGTGGGCATCAGGTCAGCGATGAAGCGGTAGTCCCGGCCACTCATTTTGTCGGCCTCGCCAAAATCCAGCTTGAAGAAACGGCGACCGACTGCGTCCCAAAAAGGCGAGCCGTCTTTTTCATCGGTTTCGCCCCGGATTTCGGCGAACAACCTCTCCGGGAAGCGGTTGCGGTGACAGGCCATGAACATCAAGCGGGCATAGGACAACAGCCGCCCGCGTCCGCCGCCACGACGATCTGGCCGCAGGAACAAGGTGCCAAGCTCAGCCGTCCCGCCATAGTCATTGACCAGATGCAGGATGTCGGCGCTGACCTGAATGTCATACTCAGGCGCTTTCTTGGAAATACGGGATACACGGTAGCTATAGAAGGGACGGTCAAGGCCTACTGCGGCAAAGATCGCCGACAGGCCGACAATCTCGCCTTCTTCCTCCAGCACGAACAGATACATTTCATTGCCAGGGACTTGAACGGGTGCCGCCACACTATCTAGCGACCACTGGACGCGTTCGCGCATGGCATCCGCATCGCGTGGCATCGTGGTCATATGACCATCAACCGTGCGGGCAAGCGCCACGAGCGCATCCACATCCTCAAGCCGTGCCAGCCGTACCTGCATAATCCACCTCCTCCGTGAGGGGAGGAGTGTAGGCGGAAATAGGGCGTATTAATCGCCGAAGACAGCGGCCCAAACCGCAATCTCTAAGCTAATTCATGGGATGAACAGAATTTTCTGCGGAAAATCTTAACGGTCAGTCGGCAAGCAGGGCTTCAAGCGGATAGCCCGAAAAGACCTTGCAGTCTTCGAGAACCGGGAGGGTATGAAGCTTGATCACGCCAATGTCCGCCCCCAGCATTTCATCGGACAGGCGGCGGAGCTGGGCCATGTCGCGCACGACTACACGGAGGAGATAATCAAACGATGCCCCCAGCATGAAGCCCGAAACGATTTCCTTCTTCTGAGCGATATAGGCATCAAACTTCTTGAAATCATTAGGGAAGTGGCTTTCGAGCGTCACTTCCATAAAGGCCGACAAAACGGGACCGACACGGTCCAACGCCACGTCAGCGCGGTAGCGGGTTATATAGCCCTCCGCCTCCAGCCTGCGGGTGCGTGTGAGGCATGCACTGGGCGACAGGTTGACCTTTTCCGCCAGGTCCTGATTGGTGATGCGGGCATTTTCCTGCAAACAAGCCAGGATATTGAGGTTGATACGGTCCAGCTTCATCGGGGCTCAGCCTTCCTATTTCCGCAGAAAATGCAGCTTTTTACGCATTCCGGGCCAGCTGGCTTTCACCGGCACGCCACAGCGTCCGACAATAATGGCTCAAGGCCCCTGAAAACAACAGAAAACAAGAACCTTGAGGTAAGCCCTGCATAAGCCACGCCTTACCCTGATGCCGAATTTTCTTCAGGTGCTTACAAATAAAAAGGCCCACGACCCAATGGATCGCGGACCTCTTTCAGGGGGCTGGAAAGGCCCCCTTGGGCAGCTCAAACCCTATTTTTTCACCGGCGTGAAGCGCACGGCCATCCCACCACCAGCGGCAAGCCGGATCGGGAAGGTGTCAGCGGACGTGACCTTAATTTTCTTGATGGTCATGTCATAGGGGTTGGTCTTCCAATGCGCGTTCGGTCCATCGGCATAGATTTGCGCCTCATAGGTCACGCCCGGCGTCAGGAAGCCCAGCGAGACTTTCATGAAGCGGCCATGCTCATCCGTCAGGCTGCCGAGGTACCAGTCCTCGCTGTGGCGATCCTTTCGGACGATCGTCACCTGCTCGCCGATTTCACCCGTCAGCACGCGCGTATCAGCCCAGTCGGTCGGCACATCACGGATGAACTGGAAGGCATCCATATGCTTCAGGTAATTCTCCGGCAAGTCGGCCGCCATCTGGACCGGGCTGTAGAGCACCACATAAAGTGCAAGCTGCTTCGCCAGCGTCGTGCTCACACGGTTATTGGGTTTCGCCTTCGGATAAAGAAGATCGAAGATGCCCGGCGTGAAATCCATCGGCCCCGACAGCATCCGCGTGAACGGCAGGATAGCTGTGTGGGACGGCGGGTTCCCCGGCGTGCCCCAGGCGTTATATTCCTGACCGCGCGCGCCTTCCCGGCTCAGCCAGTTCGGATAGGTACGGCGGAGGCCGGTATCCTTGATCGGCTCATGACTGATAATGGAGACATGATGCTTGGCAGCAGCCTCGAGCACCCGGATATGATGCTCTGCCGAGAACTGGCCGTCATGCCACTCGTTATGGATTTTGCCGTGTTTGTCACAGCGGATCAGCTCACCGCCATTGGCGACATAGCCGGTCTTAACCTGACGGACGCCCATTTTCTCATCAAGCGCGAAAGCCGCATTCATCTGCTTTTCATAGTTGCAGACATCCCCTGCGGTTTCATGGTGACCGATGATGCGCACACCACGCTTGGCGGCATATTTGCTGAGTTCCTTGAAGTCGAAATCCGGGTAGGCCTTGGTGAAGCTGAACTTGCTGCCGTTGTTGAACCAGTCGCCATCCCAGCCTTGGTTCCAGCCTTCCACCAGCACGCCCTTGAAGCCGTATTTGGCGGCAAAGTCGATATAGTCTTTGACGTTCTTGGTGGTGGCACCGTGGTGCGGGCCCGACCCCCAGGTCCATTTACCCAGGTGCATGGCCCACCAGACGCCGACATATTTACCCGGTTCAATCCAACTGACATCGCCGAGCTTGTTGGGCTCATTGAGGTTGAGGATCAGGTCGGACATGATCAGCCCGCCGGCGCTATCGGCAATCTGCATGGTCCGCCACGGCGTGACAAACGGCGCCTTGGTCTTTACCTTCACGCCGTCCGACCAGGGGGCAAGGTCAGCCACGAAATGGCGCGAAGAAACCCGGCGCAGCGACATGCCGGAATAATTCACCAGCGCGGCTTCATGCACGCTGATATGCAGGCCGTATTTGGTGCGGATGGTGAAGGGCGTGTGCGCCATCGTCACTTCATCCAGCGGCGTCTTCTGATAGAGATACTCGTACCGGTTCCAGCCGCGCGACGGGATCCACCAGGCGGTGGCATCGTCATGGAAATTGAACTCGGTCATCTCCTTGGTGATCTCAACCTTGCCGAGGCCGCTGTCTTTCGGGAAGACATAGCGGAAGCCGAGGCCATCGTCGTACACACGGAACACCACCTGGAAGTGGCGGCCGCTATCCGCGCCCTGGCTCGCCCGCACTTCGGTGAGATCAACCGTCATCTCATTATAGTGGTTACGCACATATTCGCGCTCACCCCACGGCTGTTTCCATGTGTTATCGACCGACCGGGTTTTGACCCCGGTGATCTCAAGCCCAGTGGACAGGGCGCGCGCATTCTTGAAGCGGAGACCAAGACGTGAGGCATCCACGACGGGCTCCCCGAACCGGCTGACCGAATAGGTCACGCCGCTTGGCGTTGCCGTCAGCGAAACGGACAAAACATGGTCCGGGGACGAGATGGTCGCCGGGCCGTGCTGTGTTTCGGCGGCATAGGCGCCAAAAGACACCAGGCTGAAACAGACTATAAATAATGATACGATGCGTCGCATGATGCGCCCCTTCCCAATGTGGCAACATAAAGCCGGCGCCACGCCTATATGGCATGGCACATGTCACACTTCACCGGATGGAACGCTTGGGGCGTTTTGCTGATTATGATGCGAACCCAGGTGAACCTTTTGCCAGCGCTGCATGATCTGCTTTACCGGCATCTTCCCTTCCAATGAAGTGAGTACAGAAAACAGACAGCGCTGTCAATTTTACAGTGCGCAGCTGTGCGCCAAGCGGACTTTTTTCTCTCCCGCCTTGCGGACCGGGAGAGGTTGGTATACCGCTTTGTGTCGGGAGAATGACAACGATAAAAACGGGGGAGCACGTACCGTGTCCAAAAAGAAAGTAACCGAGTCCGAAAAGCCGATCCCGCTATGGCTGGCCCTGACGCCGCTCATATTCCTGATGGGATTGCTGTTCTGCGGCGTGTGGTTCTTCAGCAGTGACTCATCTTCAGGTCCGAACCAGATATCGCTCCTCCTCGCTACCTGTTTCGCCTTCATGATTGGCAAAAGCCGCGGCATGACCTGGGAACAGATGGAAAAGTCCCTGGTGAAGGGCATTTCCTTGTCCCTCGGCGCCTGTCTTATCCTTCTGGCCGTTGGTTCGCTGATTGGCGCCTGGATGCTGGCCGGCACCGCGCCCGCGCTCATCTATTATGGCCTCGCTGTCCTGAGCCCGAGCTGGTTCTTCCCGGCAGCCCTTATCATCTGCGCGATGGTATCGATGGCCATTGGCTCCAGCTGGACCACCGCCGGCACCATCGGCCTTGCGCTCATTGGCGTCGCGCATGTGCTGGGGCTTGACCCCGCGATGACAGCCGGGGCCGTTGTCTCCGGCGCTTACTTCGGCGACAAGATGTCCCCGCTTTCGGATACCACCAACCTGGCGCCTGCCATGGTGGGCACCGACCTTTTCACCCATGTGCGCCACATGTTCTGGACCACGGCACCGTCGGTCCTGATTGCCCTCTGCATCTTCACCTGGCTCAGCCTCACGAGCGCACATCAAGTCGCCTCACCGGAAGCTATTGAGGCAATCCGCGGCACTTTGAGAAACTCGTTCAACCTGGGCATCCCGACCATGCTGCCGCTTGCGCTTCTGCTGTTCCTGGCGCTGCGCAAATATCCGGCGCTACCGACCATCACCGCAGGTGCCCTGTTCGGTGCCTTCATCGCAATTGTCTACCAGCCTGACGTCGTCCGCACCTTCGCCGACCCCGACCATGCGCTCAGCGCAGCAGGCGCGGCCTTCAAGGGCATCTGGCAGGCCATGGCTGGCGGTTATGTTGCCTCCACCCCTGACGAACATCTGAACCAGCTGCTGTCGCGCGGCGGCATGGGCAGCATGCTCAACACGATCTGGCTGATCCTGAGCGCCATGTGTTTCGGTGCTGCCATGGAGCGGGTAGGCCTGTTGCAGCGGATCGTCGAAACGCTTCTCAAGGGCGTACGCGGTCCAGGCTCGCTGATCTTCACCACGGTCCTGACCTCGATCGGCATGAACATCATGGCGGCGGACCAATATATCGCCATCGTACTGCCGGGCCGTATGTACCGGCTGGAGTTCGCCCGCCTTGGACTGGCGCCACAGAACCTATCCCGGACGCTTGAGGACGCCGGCACCATGACCTCCGCGCTCGTGCCCTGGAACACATGCGGTGCCTTCATGTCGGCGACTCTCGGTGTGCCGACACTCGCTTATGCGCCGTTCGCCTTCGTCAATATCCTGAACCCGCTGATCGCCATCACATACGGCATCTTCAACATCAAGCTGACCAAGCTTGAGGATGCCGACCCGGCAGTTTATCAGGAAATGGAAGAAGAGCTTGAGGAAGCGCACCTCGATGAGGTGAAGGAACAGGCCTGAGGCCTCCACCCTTCCAAGAAATAAAAAAGGCGCCTCACCGGGCGCCTTTTTTATGCCGCGTCTTCGGCGAGCGCGAACGCACCAACCAGACCGGACTGCCCCCCGAAGGACTGGCGCACGATATAGCGGTCAAGCCCACCCGCACGGGCGGCAAGCGGCAGATAACCGCCCATCAGCGCGTCGAAACGTACCCGTACTTTTTCAAGTAGCCCTTCCCTCATCAGCACACCGCCGCCGAGGATAATAACCTCAGGCGACAGCGTTACCGTCAGCGTGCGGCATAGCTGCGCGAGGTAGAAGGCTTCCATCTCCCAGCCCTCATGACCCTCCGGCAAGGTCTCTGCCGCCTGCCCCCAGCGAGCTTTCATCGCCGGACCGGACGCCAAACCTTCCAGACAGTCTGCGTGGTAGGGACAGTGGCTCTTGAAGCCTTCATCACCCGGCGCACGCGGCACCGCAATATGGCCGATCTCCGGGTGGATGAGCCCATGCAGCAGACGGCCATTCACCAGCACCCCGCCGCCGATACCGGTACCGACGGTGATATAGACCGCCGTCTGGCATGCTTTTGCGGCCCCGCCTTTATGTTCGGCCAGCACCGCCCCGTTCACATCGGTATCAAGCGCGACCGGTACATTCAGATGCCCGGCGAAATAGCCCGCAAGGTCCGTCCCAGACCAACCGGGTTTTGGGGTTTCCAGAAGATGGCCGTATGTGGGGGACGTGGGGGTGAGGTCCAAGGGCCCAAAGGCCGCGATGCCGAGCTTACTGATGGGGCCATGCTCTGCCGCGGCACCCTGAAAAAAGGCGAGACAAGCCGCCAGCGTTTCCGCAGGCGTTATCGTCGGCAATGAGACGCGTTCCAAGATGGAGCCCGCATCCTCACCGACTGCGCAGATAAACTTGGTGCCGCCCGCTTCGATTGCGCCCAAAAGTGCCACGTCTGCCTCCGTTCCTCACGCCCGCATCAGCCAGCGGACCTGATAGCCAGCCAGATGGTACACATCCTCGCCCGCACAGGAAAGCGGCGGAAAGATATCTGAGACGGCACCCTGCCCCAGCTGGGCCGAAACATAATCGGCAGGAACACTGATAGGATCGGCGCCAAAGTTCGCCAATGCCAGCAGAGGTCCGTCACCCGGGCGCACATAGGCGAATACGGACGAAGCAGGACCGGCCAGATAGCGGATTCCGCCTTCGGCATTCAGTACGGGGAGCGTTTTCCGCGCCCGTACCATCGCCTTGAGCGAGGCAAAGATACGCTGGCGGGCATGAGCATGGTCCGGGGTAAGCCCATCCGTATCCCACCGCATTGTCGGCCGGTGCAGCCAGCGGCCGTCCGCACACCCGGGGGTATCCGTATGGTCATAATCATTGAGGAGGCCGATCTCGTCCCCCATGAAGATGAGCGGCACGCCATCAAGTCCCATCAACACGCCGTGCAGCAGATTAATACGCGCGACCGCCGTGGCGATCAGCTTTTCATCGCCCGCGTCCAAAGCAGCTTCGAGCCCAGCCAGTGAGGCGAGCGTGCCATTGGTGGCCGCGAAGGGTTCGCCCGCGACCGGCTGGAACGCCTGCCCGCGAGCAAAGCTGTTCTTTTCCTCACCACTGTAAAAGCGGGTCAGGAAACCCAGGTGGGCATCATCCGCGCCCCACAGGGCACCTGCCCGGTCCCTGAGCGTGGCCCAGCCGATATCGTCATGGCAGCGGGCATAATTGACCCACGCCGTGCCGCTGGGGCGGGCGGGCAAGTCCTGCAGCATCGCCGTCGCGGGCGCGGCACTACCGGTTGCCAGGCTATCCCACAAAGCCGCCATCAAGGCCGTATTGTAGGCAAGCTGGCATTCCCGGCCCGCGTTCTCGCCCGAGCCGAAATATTTGGTGATATGACGCGCGCCGGCCACCACCTCCGCCTTCATGGCGATGCCGGGGGCAACCACGGCGCTAAGGGCGCGAAACGCCTGCAGGAGCGCATGTGTCTCCGGCAGGTTCTTGGACCGGGTTCCCGGCTCCTTCCAGGCATAGATGGCGGCATCGAAACGGAAAATCTCCACGCCCCGGTTCGCAAGCGCGAACATGGTTTCCAACATGGCGATGAAGACGGCTGGGTTCCGGTAATTCAGGTCCCACTGGAACGGGTAGAAGGTCGTCCAGACCCATTTTTCGCATTCCGGGACATAAGTGAAATTGCCCGGCGCTGTTGCCGGGAAAACCTGATCGAGGTCTTTTTCATACTGGTCCGGCAACGTGCGGTCCGGGAACATCAGGTAATAATCCTGATACTCGGCGTCGCCCTTCATGGCGCGCTGGGCCCATTCATGCTCCCGCGCTGTATGATTGAACACGAAGTCGAGACACAGGCTGACCCCAGCTGCGCGAAGCCGTCCCGTCAGCATCTCAAGATCGTCGATTGTGCCAAGCGCAGGGTTGGTATCCAGATAATCGGCGATGGCAAAGCCACCGTCGCTGTCCCCCGGGCGCGCCTTCAGAACCGACAACAGATGTAGATAAGTAACCCCGAGCCCCCGCAGGTAGGGAATTTTGGCTTCCATACCGTCAAAATCACCGGCGAAACGGTCCGGGTAACACATGTAGCCGAGCGTCTGCTCGCTTTGAAACCACGTACTACCAGTTTTCTCGCGCTCCTTATCAAGGGCAAGAAGGGCATCCGGACGGGCGCGGTAGGCCGCCTTGGCCACATCCAGGACCCGTCGCCACCAATCCTCAAAGTCATCCCGGGCCCCGTAAAGCAGCGTGAGCGCCTTCCGGAGCATCGGTTCCTGGGCCTTAAGTCGGTGGGCGAACAATTCGTCAAGAGAACGGTCCGCATCATGCCCACCGGGGTTAGCCTTCGTTGGCATCATCGTCGCTTACCTGTCACAAGCCGCGTGTGCTGAGCGGCGAAAGAGAAGAAAAGGGGTGCGGCCAGGGAGGGCCCGCCGCACCCAAGGAACCCCGTCTTGCGCCTTGTAAACATTCATAAAGACGGGGGCACTTGGAGCTAACGCAGCGTCAGAAGGTGTACTTCAGCGTTGCCGTCGTCGACCGGCCGTTGATCGAGCGGGCCCGGATAATATTGTCCTGGCCATCAATGATCGACGCTTCCTCGGACTCGGTCAGGCCAACCACATCGAAGAGGTTGTTGACGTTGAGCATCAGCGACAGGCCGTCCGCGATCTCATAGCTTGCGAAAGCGTTGACCTGGGCATAGCCCGGCATGACCAACTGGTTGGTGTCCTGCGTGTAGGAACTCGTTGTCCCGATCACGTTGGTACCGATCTGGAACCGGTCAAGCGTGTAGGACGCCGTCGCCTGATAGACGAACTTGGCCTGACGGCGCGGACGGTTGCCAACCACCGACGGGTTAAGCGCGTCGGAGGAGATTTCCGCGTCCGTATAGGTGATGCCACCGTTGAAGTCGAAAGCATCATAGTGATACTGGGCTTCAATCTCGACACCCTCGGCCTTGTAGGTCCGGTCGAAGAATTTCTGGGTTGTCGCCTCGAAATTCTGCTCCTGCGTTTTGGCGTAGAAGCCGGTCGCGAAGATACCGAAGTTGCCGGTGCGGTATTTCACGCCCAGTTCGATCTGGTTGACCATATCGATGGCGTCTTCCTTGGCGACACTGCCATCCGCCTTGACCTTGCCGAACAGCAGACGGTCGGCATTGGCGCGGCCACCACGGCTGATGCGGGCGAAGGTTGCCAGATCATCATTGAAGGCATAGTTGGCGCCGACCGAATAGGACCAGTAATGCCAGGTGTAATTGACCGGCATCGGGTTCGAACGGTCGATCACCGAGACGCTTTGTTCCGGTACCGAAATGGTGCCGTCCTGGTTCACGTCCAGGTTCGGGGACTGTACGCCACCCGCGTAGGAGCCGGTTGCGCGGCCACTGTCATAGCGGAGGCTGGCATCGATGGTCAGGTTCCCCATATCGACCCCGACGGATGCATAAGGTGCATCGATGTCATACTGGGTGTCATAGTTCCGCTGGCAGCAGTTGCCCCAATAAGGCACGCCGTAGGCAAGGAGACCGCTATCGGACATGGCGTTGCCGTTCGCGTCATACACATTCAGAAGTGCTGCGTTATTGCCCTTCACTTCCATCAGGTAGGAGTTCCAGACCCAGTCCATATTGATCGTCTGCGCCGATTTATAGTAACCGGCGGTAAAGTCGACCGTATTGCCGGAATCCAGCTTGACCGACTTGGTCAGTTTGAAGTCGTTGGCAAAGTTGCTAAGGTCGTTAAGCTCGACATCAAACAGGTGAACCCGCATGGCAAGGCCATTGCCGTTGAGCGCCCCTGGGTTTGTGATGGCATCACCACCGTTCGGGCCATTGGCATAGGCCAGCGTGGCACCGGTACCACCGATTTCTTCAGCGAGACTGCTTGCGGAGCCGACCTCAGCCGGGAACGGCGAGACAAAACGCCCGCTGGTTTTTGCGACACGAATTTTGTCGCTCACGTTCCAGCTGTCGCTGAGGTCGAAGTTGAATTCGCCGCCCACAGCCGTGCTGAGGGGGTGCATCCCGTCGGCCACATTGCTGACGCGCCGGTTGCCGTCACCGCCGATCCCGAGATTGGACAGGAAATAGACGCTGTGGGGCGTATCCGACGAAATATTGAAATTGGTGATCGAGCTGATCTGCGGGTTCGCATTGGTGCCGCTCACCTTCACCGGCATCGGCAGATAGCCGATCGAGCGGTCATCCAGATGCTTGAAATAAAGACGCACGAAACCCTTGTCGAATTCCTTGGTGATGTTGGCCTTGATCTGGCCACCCTTGTTGCCGTCATAACCAGCATGGCGCGGGCCTTCACCGACCCGGTAGAAACCGGCGACATGGAAGCGAAGACCATCCCCGATCGGGCCGCCATAAGCAAAATCCGCACGGGTGGTGTTGTAATCGACACCACGGGTCAGCGCGACGGCACCACCTTCTTCCTTGCCGGTATTGCTGATGAAGTTGATCACCCCACCCGGCGAGTTGGACGCCAGCGTCGAGGCCGAGCCACCACGGACAGCTTCAATCCGCGCGATCGAATAATCGGCGCGCAGGAAAATGTCGGCGTTACCGAAAGCGATATCGCCGAACTCCATCACCGGCAGGCCGTCTTCCTGCAGTTGAAGGAACTTGGCACCGCCTGATGCCACCGGCAGGCCGCGCACGGCGATGTTGGCGTTGCCTTCACCACCGGTCGATTCGGAGCGCACGCCCGGAATGTTGCGGAAAATCTCGGCCGCCGACCGCGGGGCGAATTTCTGGATTTCGTCCGGCGAGACGCTGCTCACCGACACGCTCGACATCAGGGTCGAGGCCGCGCGCGGCACGGCGGTGACGACAATTTCCTCGAACGGCCGCGTATCTTTGGCTTTCGCCGCCTCGGCATTTTTATCGGCCTTATCCGCAGCGTGCGCGGCGGCCGTAGCCATCAGTGATAGGGAAACGGACGCCATCAGGGCGCCAAGTCTGGATTTCATCATTAGTAACCTCCCCAGGTTCAACATACATGAATTGGATAATCTCGGGAGCGTCCCGTCGCTCCACCTTCCCGGTCTCATCGACCTACACCCTTACGCAACCGGTTGCAAGGAATATTATGCAACCGGTTGCGTAATCGATAAAAACACCATATGGTGCCCGTCAATGCGTCCCTCGCGCCCATAAGGTCAATCGGGTAGGATGAGGGACGGGAAGACATGGGGAGGGCTATCAATGCCGAAATTTGGCGTTACCTTACATACTGCCGATCTGGTGATTCTGGCGGTCTATTTCATTTTCGTACTGGTGCTGGGGGTCGTCCTCGGCCGCAAACACCAGGACGCGAAGGATTATTTCCTCGCGGGCCGCAGCATGACCTGGCCTTTCATCGGCCTGTCGCTGTTCGCCTCCAATATCTCCAGCACGACCATCATTGGCCTGGCGGGGGATGCCTACTCAAGCGGCATATCGGTCTTCAACTATGAATGGATGGCCGCTGTCGTTCTCGTCTTCTTCGCGCTTTTCATGCTGCCCTTCATCCTGCGTGCGCAGGTTTTCACCATGCCGGAATTTCTGGAGCGGCGCTTTGACGGCCGGGCGCGGCTGTATTTCTCCGCGCTCACCATCTTCCTCAATATTGTGGTGGATACAGCAGGCAGCCTGTTCGCGGGCGGGCTTTTGCTCACCATGGTGTTCCCTGGTGTGCCGGTGTGGGAGATTATCGCGATCCTCGCGGTCGTCGCCGGTTTCTACACCATGATGGGGGGCCTCGCCGCCGTGATGTATACGGATGCTGTGCAGGCGATCCTGCTGCTGATCGGCGCTGTGGTCATCACCGTCGTCGCCTTCGACAAGATCGGCAGCTGGGAGGCGGTAACCGCCGCCGTTTCCGCCAACAAGCTGAGCCTCATCCGGCCGCTCAGCGACCCCAGCATGCCATGGCTTGGGCTCGTGACCGGCGTGCCGCTTCTGGGCTTCTATTTCTGGTGTACCAACCAGTTCATGGTGCAGCGGGTCCTGAGTGCCAAATCCACCACGCACGGCCAACTCGGCAGCCTGTTTGCGGGCGCTCTGAAACTGCCAGTTCTGTTCATCATGGTCCTGCCGGGGACGTTTGCGATCCTCCTGTATCCGAACCTGCCGCGCGCAGACCTGGTGTTCCCGACCCTGATGTTCGAGATGCTACCGGCTGGCCTTCTCGGCCTCGTGCTCGCAGGCTTTATCGCGGCGCTGATGTCGCAGATCGACTCGACCCTCAACTCCGCCTCCACGCTTCTGACCATGGACTTCGTGCGCAAATGGAAGCCGGAGATAGACAGCGACCACCTGATGAAAATCGGCCGCTGGCTGACCTTCGTCTTCATGGTGCTGTCGGTTCTGTGGGCGCCGCAGATCGAACATTTCGCATCGCTGTTCAAATATCTGCAGAAGGTATTGTCCTACACCATCCCGCCTGTGGTGGTGCTGTTCCTCGTGGGCACCTTCTGGCGCCGCGCCAACGCCTCAGGGGCTTTCTGGACACTGGTGCTGGGCACCATCGCCGGGGTCGCCCTGTTCCTCATGAACGAGGTTCTGGACATCACCCACTATCAGTTCCTCTACACTGGCCCGATGCTGTTCGTGCTGTGCACCGTGATCCTGGTTGTGGTCAGCCTGATGACCCCGGCGCCAGAGGAAAGCGCCATCCTGCCCTATATCTGGTCACGGCAGGATTTCGATGCCGAGACCGCGGCGCTCAAATCCGTGCCCTGGTACGGTAACTACCGCATCCTGTCGGTATTGCTTTTGACCGCAACGGCCATCCTGGTGTTCAGCTTCCGCTGACACCGCCGGTGGAAGCTCGGACGATCAGGTCCGTCTCCAGCATCAGGGGGGTGGCTTCGCCCCCCTGGATAAGGCTCAGAAGCCGCTTGACCAGCTCTTCCCCACCCTTGCGGGTATCCTGCCGGACAGTGGTCAGCGGCGGGCTATAGTAAGCCGCCAGAGAGATATCATCGTACCCGACCACAGCGACATCTTTCGGGATGGAAAGGCCCTGTTCGCCCAGCGCGCGCACGGTAGCCATCGCAATTACGTCCGAACAGGCGAAAATGGCATCAAGCTCGACGCCGCTTTTCAGGAAAGCCGCAATCGCATCGAAAGCCGAGCTGCCGGAGAAGGGCGCCGTGACTTCGAGCTCTGGCAGAACCTCAAGCCCCGCAGCCTTGTGCGCCGCGACATAGCCCTCATAGCGGAGCTCCACCTCCGGGAGCCGCCTATCCCCGAAGAAAGCGATGCGACAACGGCCGCGCTCAATCAGGTGTCCGGTCGCTTTCTCGCCGCCCAAGCGGTTGTCGCTGCCGACCGTGCAATAGCGCTGACCCGGCAACAGACCACCCCACACCACAAAGGGCGTGGAGCCGTCCGCCATGGCATTGATTTCCGCGTGCTGGGTGCCCTGGCCGACCAGAATCACACCGTCACACGTCCCGCGCTGGACATGGTCGACCACCCAATCCTCGGACCGCATTGAGGTCTTCGCGAGCAGCAGTTCATGGTTCTGGTCATTGAGGGTATCAGCAATGCTGCCAAGAAGTTCCAGGAAGAAGGGGTCGGAAAGCCGCCAGTCCTTTTCCTGCGTGTCGGGGATCAGCACGGCGATGGTCAGCGTTTCCTTGGTCCGGAAGTTACGCGCCTTCTTGTTGAGCCGGTAATTATGATCCCGCGCAAGGGCCTGAATGCGTTCCCGGGTCTCTTTGGGAATCAGCGGGCTGTCCGCCAGCGCACGCGAAACGGTGGATTTGGACACCCCTGCAAGCCGCGCCAAATCGATCATCTTGACCACTGGCTTCGGCCCTGCCTGCTCTTTTTCCGTCATCCAAACACCCTTCTATGCAACTGTTGCACAGCCTAACGGGGGATTGGCACGCCGACAAGCGCCAATGAAAAAAGCCGCGCCCCGAAGGGCACGACCTTGTGTTTGATTGATCGCTATAGCGATCAGCCGCTACTTGCCGGCGAGATCATGCAGGATGATGTACCAGTGCCGCATCGAGATCGGCAGCGACGCCACCGGCATACGCTCGTTGAGACCATGGGCGAATTCGTCCGAGGCCTTCATGAAGGCACCTGTGACACCATAGGACGGAATGCCGACCGCGCGGAAATACATGCCATCACTGGCGCCCGACGACATTTCAGGCACGATCGGCACATTCGGATAGGTGGCGTGGACGGCGTGGGTCACGGCATCAACCACATCCTTCCGAAGCGGCGAACCGGGGCTTTCGGTCGCATCGCCGATCCGCTTCCATTCGATCTTGTCATTGCCTGCTGCCTTCTTGAGCTGATCCAGCGTGTTCTGGACGCCGGTGCCCGGGAAGATACGGCAGTTGATGGTGGCGGTGGCCGATTGCGGCAACGCGTTTTCGGCGTGCCCGCCGCGCAGCATGGTCGCCACACAGGTGGTGCCGGTGGTGCCGATATATTCAGGATCGCTCCTGAGCATCATCAGTGCGTCTGTGTCCTTCGGGTTTTCGGCGTAGCGGCGCATGGCGTCACCCATCGGGCCCTCGGTACGCTTGGCAACCTCCAGGAAATAGGCTTTCGTCAGCTCGCTGAGCTCTGCCGGGAACTGATAGGCCTGGATATTCTTGAGCGCGGTTGCCAGCTCATAGATGGCGTTGTCCTTGCGCGGGCGCGAGCTATGGCCACCGGGGTTATGAACCGTCGCCTCAAAGGTGGCGTAGGTTTTCTCCGCAGCCTGCAGATTGTAGGATTGGGGCGTGCCGTCTTCCGCCAGCACCCCGCCGCCGCCATCGGCGATCAGGGCGAAATCGGCATCAATCAGATTCCGGTACTGATGCGCCAGTGCCTTCGTGGTCGCCATGTCTGTTTCTTCATCACCCGAGAAGGCGATGATCAGGTCACGGTTGGGCACAAAACCTTCCGCCTTCAGACGCAGGAAGGTGGCCGTAAGCACGGCAACCGCCCATTTGTCGTCCTCGGCGCCACGGCCATAGAAATAGCCGTTTTCCTCAATCAGTTTGAACGGATCGCGCTCCCAGTCTTTCCGAAGCGCATCGACCACATCCATGTGGCCGGACAGCAGGATCGGCTTCTTGCCCGAGCTGCCATCGCCATGATAGCGGACCACAAGCGCCGCGGTCTTGCCGACGGGCAGGATATGGATGTCCTTCGCGTCAAAACCACCGGCCTTGAACTGGGCCGCGAGATATTCAGCAACCTTGGGCACAAGCCCCTGCCCCTTGGCCGAGCGGATGCTGACCGTATGCTCCAGGATTTCGCGGGCCTTCGCCATAAATGGCACCGTGTCGGTCGCAACCGCACCCTGTGCCAACATCGGCACCACAAGCGCGGCCACGGCAACCGTTTTCAACAAACTTCTCATGCTACTCCCCATCAGAAAATCAGATGTTTCGCCGGAAACGCTACACAGAAATCGCTTGGGCCCCCAAGCACATATTTGTGATGTTCGCTTTGCGCCCAGTGTCTTTGGAGCCTTGCAAAAGGCGCGCGCTCGTTCTTAGGCTGTTAACGATCAATCATCGGGGAGCCACAAACCATGCGCCTTATCCTTGCCACCCTGTTCGCCGCGATGCTGGCGGCCCTGCCGGTCCGCGCCGCAGACGTAACCGTCATCCACGCCGGAAAGCTTATCGATGTGGAGAAAGGGCAAGTCCTCAAGGACCAGATGATCACGGTCGAAGGCGACCGTATCACCGCGGTCGCCCCCTGGCACGGGGCCCCCGCAGGCGCAAAGATACTGGACTGGTCTTCCCGGACCGTGCTGCCCGGCCTCATGGATATGCATACGCACATCTCGGACTATGGCGATAGCGAGTCCAACAATCCACTCGAACCCCTGATGCATTCGGCGGCTGAATCGGCGCTGTCGGGCGTGAAGAATGCCCGCAACACGCTGTTGGCCGGTTTCACCACTATCCGCGATGTCGGCCCCTGGCACGCCTTCACCGATGTGGCAATCAAGAACGCTATCAACAATGGCACCATCATCGGCCCGCGTATGTCGGTGGTCGGCGCCTATATCACCGTCCCCGGCGGCGCAGGCGCCATCACCGGGCAGATCCCGGATGTCGGCATCCCGGCGGACATGCGCTTCGGTGTCGTCCGCAACGCCGACGAAGTCCGGGAGAAGGTGCGCACGCTGATCCAACACGGCGCCACCTTCATCAAGACGCTGGCAACCGGTGCCGTGCTCACCAACGGCACCGAACCCGGCGCCCCGGAACTGAGCGAGGAAGAGCTTCATGCCGCCGTGGTCGAGGCCAGCCACTACGGCATCTATGTCGCGAGCCATGCCCACGGCGCCGAGGGCATCAAGAATGCTGTCCGCGCCGGTGTGCGCTCGATCGAGCATGGCTCCTTGATCGACGACGAAGGCATCGCGCTCATGAAAAAGCATGGCACGTGGCTCGTGGCTGACATTTATAACGGCGACTATATTGGCACCGTTGGCCGCGCCGAACATTGGCCGGAAGAGCAGCTCCGCAAGAATGACGAAACCACCGAGGCCCAGCGCGAAGGCTTCCGCAAGGCGGTGAAGGCGGGTGTCAAGATCGCCTACGGCACCGATGCCGGCGTCTATCCGCATGGGCTCAACGGCCGCCAGATGGCCTATATGGTCAAGTGGGGCATGACGCCGATGCAGGCGATCCGTTCCGCCACGCTTTCAGCGGCCGAGCTCCTCGGTTGGGAGAAGAAAGTCGGCTCCATCGCACCCGGCAAATATGCCGATATCATCGCGGTCGATGGTGACCTGATGAAGAACGTGCGCCTCGTCGAGCATGTCGCCGCCGTGATGAAGGGCGGCGTGCTCTATAAGGAAGACGGCAAGCCAACCATCGAGGCTGGCATCCGCCACGATTAAATGTCCGTCACCGCCGTGTGCAGGTGGCGGCGGAATGGCACGTCAGCGATAGGTCCGGCCTCCAGCTCCCGCGCGTAGCGGTGGCCGGCATAGACCGCGTGGGCGATGAGCCCCGGTGCGAGCGCGTCCCCGATCAGCTTGACCGAGCGGATACCCGCGTCGGCCCAGCCTTCCGCCCGTGCCTTGAGGTCCCGGTAGAGACCATCGACCGGCAGGCGCATAGTCACCGGCATGAAGGCATCAGCGGCCAGCGTCATCTCCGCATCGGTCCAGCTGTGGCCAAACCGTGCCACCGCGCCGTCCCACGACAGCAGCGACTGGCTGGTGACCTGCGTGACCCCAAGCGCATGGAGGCGCTTCTGGATATGGCGGTATTCGAGCGTGTTTTCGCTCCAGCTCGCCACCATCTCTTCGGGCGTCACGACAGTCACGCGGCAGCCGAGCGCGATCAGCTTTTCCGCCATCACGCTGGCCATATAGAAGCCGTCGTCGTCATAGACCACCACATGGCCCTTGGGCGTGACGCCGTCCATGATGTCATCGGGCGTGAGTACCGCAGGCGTGCCGTCCGCGATAACCGGGCCGTCGGCCGAGCGGCCGAAACCGTCCGCGCGCCACCGGCTGCCGGTCGCCACCACCACATGCTCGGCACCGAATTCGAACACGTCGTCGGCGCTTAAGGGCGATTCCCGGTAGACCGAGATATTGGAGAGCTTGTCTATCTGGCCGACGCGCCAGTCGCGCACGCGGCCCCATTCAGCCAGGCCCGGCAGTTTGGCTTCGCGGTCGACCCGCCCGCCAAGCACACGGCTGGCTTCAGCGAGATGCACCTCATAGCCGCGCGCGCCGAGCGTGCGGGCGGCTTCGAGCCCCGCGGGGCCAGCGCCGACCACTAGCACGCGGGCGTCGCTTGCCTTTTCGGCAACCCGCTCCGGGTGCCAGCCCTTGCGCCACTCTTCGCCCATGGTCGGGTTCTGGGTGCAGCGGATCGGCGTGATGGTCATGTCACCGGTCACGCAGATGTTGCAGCCGATGCATTCGCGGATGTCCTCAATCCGGCCTTCCTCGATCTTCTTCGGCAGGAACGGATCGGCGATCGACGGCCGCGCCGCGCCGATCATATCGAGCACGCCGCGCTTGATCTGCGAGACCATGGTATCCGGCGACGTGAAGCGGCCGACGCCGACCACAGGCTTGCGGGTACAGCTCTTGACCCAGGCGATGAAGGGTTCCTGCGCACCCTCATTCGCGAAACGGCTGGTCATGCTGTCGTTATACCAGGCGGCGACGTTGACATCCCAAAGGTCCGGCAGATCGCCAAGGGCGCCGACGACATCCTTGGCTTCAGACACCGTCATGCCGCCCGCACCGATCATTTCATCAACCGCGAAGCGCACCGCGACGGCGCAGGTATCCCCCACCGCGTCCTTAGTGTCCTCGATCACCTCGCGGAACAGGCGCATGCGGTTCTCAAGGCTGCCGCCATACTGGTCCGAGCGGTGATTGCGGCGCGTTTGCAGGAAGTGCATGGGCAGGCTGAGGTCGTGACCTGCGTAGACATAAACAATGTCAAACCCGGCGCGTTTGGCACGGAGCGCGGCCTCCTTGTGCCAGCGGCGGTATTCACGGATGTCTTCAAGGTCCATCGCGCGCGCCTGGTGGGGCGTGCCGTATTTGCTGGGTTGATGCGAGGGGGCTAACAGCACCTCGCGGCTGAAGAGGTTCGAGGCCGTGGGGCCATTGTGGACAAGTTCCACCGCAGCCAGGCTGCCATGGGCATGGACCTTGTCGCACATGAGCCTGAGCGCGGGGATGTCATGGTCATCCCAAAGCCGCGCCTCCACATAGGGCGACACATCGCCGGAGGGGTGGATTTCGCACTCCTCCGTCGTCACCACCGCCCAGCCGCCTTCGGCCTTCACGGCGCGCATGGCGGCATGCGCTTCCGGCATGGCGTGGCCCATGCCGTTGCAGTGCGGCACCTGATAGAACCGGTTCCTGGCGGTTACCGGGCCGATTTTGACCGGCTCGAACAGAATATCGTAGCGTGAGTCGCGCGTCATTTGGGGTCCCTCTCCCTGTTCGCATCGTGTTTTCTTGTCTATTTCGCTTTGCTGCCCGTTTCGGGCTTATAGAGTGGATGCTGTTAGCCGAAACCACTTTCCGGGGGAACAGCCTTATGAAACTTCGTGCGCCGTTTTTGGCCCTGTTGGCCGGGGTCCTGATGACAACCACCGCTACCGCGGACGCCACGCCGCGCGCGCGAGACCTGGGCATTCCCTTCATGGGCATGCCGGGCCCCTTGAACGCCATCACCGACGTGGGCGGCGTGACCGTGGGCCAGGTGACCCTGAAGCAAGACCTGGCGGGCGGCAAGGCGGTGCGCACGGGCGTGACCGCCGTGTTGCCGCGCGGGGCCAGGACCAAGGACATCCCGGTGTTCGGCGCCAGCTTCGCCCTCAATGGCAACGGCGAGATGACCGGCACTCAGTGGATCGACGAATCCGGCTTCATCGAGGGGCCGATTTTGCTGACCAACACTCATTCGGTCGGCGTCGTCCGCGACGCGGCGATCAAGTGGCGTGTGATGCAGGGCGGCGCAGATTCGAGCGGATATTGGTGGTCGCTGCCGGTGGTCGCCGAAACCTGGGACGGCGAGCTCAATGACATCAACGGCTTCCATGTGAAGCCCGAGCATGTGTTCGAGGCGATCCGCGCCGCCAAGGGCGGACCCGTTGCCGAAGGTGGCGTCGGGGGCGGCACCGGAATGATCTGCCACGAATTCAAGGGCGGCATCGGCACCGCGTCCCGCGTCGTCAAGGTACGGGATAAAAGCTATACGGTCGGCGTGCTCGTCCAGGCCAACTATGGTGTGCGCGAAACGCTGACCATCGCAGGCATCCCCGTGGGCCAGGAGCTCACCGACGACATGATCTACCATAAGCCCGGTGGCCCGAACGGTGACACCGGCTCGATCATCATTCTGGTGGCGACCGACGCGCCTTTGCTGCCGCACCAGCTGAAGCGCATGGCCAAGCGCGCGGGGATGGGGCTCGCCCGCGTCGGCTCCTACGCCGGCAATGGCTCGGGCGACATTTTCGCCGCCTTCTCCACCGCCAACGCGAACGCAGGGCAGGACGGCGCCCCCATGACCGTGACCATGCTGGCAAACGATGACATGGACCCGCTGTTCCTCGGCACCGTCGAGGCGACAGAGGAAGCCATCGTCAATGCGCTGATCGCCGGGCGCGACATGCAGGGCAACATGGGCTCTTACGTCAAGGGCATCCCGCAGGCGAAACTTCTGGCCATTCTCAAAAAACACGGTCGGTTGCTTCCCGCTAAAAAATGAACCGGCGATCCGGGTAACAAAAAGGGCGCGGGAGGAGCGAACACCTCCCGCGCCCTTCGTCTTTTGGTCAATGCTTCAGGAAACGCTCATACCAGCCGAGGGTCTGCCTCAGGCGGTGTTCCAGATAGCTCGGCACGATAATGCCGTGGTTCTGGCCCGGATAGATCACGAGCCGCGTGTCGATATTGTTCGACCGGAGCGCCTGATACATCTGCTCGGCCCCAAGGCACGGCACGTTGAAATCCTTTTCTGAGCACTGGAACAGGGTCGGCGTCTTGATCCGGTCCGCATGCAGGAAGGGGTAGCTCAGGCGCACATAGGTCTTGAAGTTCTTCCAGGGCGTGCCGAGCTCCAGCTCATATTCGCGGCTATATTGGTCGTTGCCGTACATGCCGAACATATTGCCCGCGCCCGCGCCCGACACCGCCGCCTTAAAGCGGGTGGTGGAGGCAATCAGATAGTCCGTGAGGATGGAACCGTAGCTCCAGCCGCCGACGCCCAGCCGGTTCGGGTCGGCGATGCCCATCTCGACCACCTTGTCGACCCCGCGGAGCACGTCCTTCACATCCACATTGCCCCAGTCGGCATAGATAGCACTTGCGAACTTGAAGCCACGGCCTGAGGACCCGCGCGGGTTGATGGCGACGATGGCGAAGCCATGCGCGGCGTAATATTGCCAGTCATACTCGAACTCATGGCTGAACTGGTAAACCGGCCCGCCATGCACGCGCACGATAGTCGGGTAGCGCTTGCCCGGCACATAGCCGACCGGCTTCATGATCATGCCGTGGATTTCGACACCATCGCTCATGAACTTGAAATCCTCGGTGCCCTGAAGCGCGACATTCTTGAGGAAGTCGTTGTTGTTCGAGAGCGGGCGCTGCGTCTTCTCAACCGCCGAGACCGCATAGGGCGTCTTGTCGTCGCCATCGAGGATGACGATATGGCCGTCCTTGGCGACATCGAAATCATAGCCGAAGCGCTTGCCCTTGGTGAGGTAAGTCACCTTGTCAGACTTCAGGTCGACACGGGCGAGCCAGGTGTTTTCCGGATTCTCGATGAGCGCGAGGATCGACTTGCCGTCCGGACTGAAACGCGGCTTGTAGACGAAGTGATCCCGCGGCGCCGGGTAGCTTTCCTTGCCGGTCTCAACATCCGCGACCACAAGGTCCCACGGCTTATAATAGATCCACTTGCTTTCGCCCGAGCGCAGCCACACCAGCTTCTTGCTGTCGGGTGACCACATGGGGCGGCTTTCCCAGTAAGGGTCGATATCCGTGCCCTTGAAATGGCTGATCTGCTTGACCGGCGCGCCCGGTTTCGGCTCCATCACGAAGATGTCGAAGTTCAGGTTGCGGTCGGCATCACCATCGCGCTTGGAGACGAAGGCGATATGCTTGCCGTCGGGCGCGAAGGACGGCAACCAGTTGTCATAGTCGCCGGTGGTGAGCTGCACGCTGGTGCCGGTCTTCACGTCAGCCAGGAACAACTGCTGCCGGTTATTGGTCAGAAACCCGCGATAGTCTTCCTTGAACTGGAAACGGTGGATTTCGATCGGGAGCGGCGGTTTGTCTTCGCCGCGGCTGTCCTTGCCCGCGGTCGGGCCTGCAGGCTCGCTGATGAACACGATATGGGTGCTGTCCGGCGACCAGTCAAAATCGGTGACTCCATTCGGCACGCTGGTGACTTGGTGTGCGCCCTCACCCTTCGCGGACATCAGCCATATCTGGGTCGTTTTAGCTTTGCCGCTGTCCGACAGAAAAGCGATGCCTGAGCCATCCGGCGCCCATTTGGGTGCCCATTCGCTGACGAACGGTGTGTCGGTCAGCTTCTCGACCTTGCCGCCCTTATAAGGCACCACATAAAGGTCACTCTCCGGCGCATCGGAATCCAGATTGTGAGTGGATGCCGCATAAACGACACGGCTACCATCCGGTGACAGCTCAGGGCCTGAAAGATCGGCAAGCTTATGGAAATCCGCCATCGAAAACGGCTGATGATCCGCCCCCCATGTTGGCGTTGTCAGGACCAGGGCCGCTGCGGCAGCCTTCCAAAAAGATACAGTCATGGTTATTCCCCCTTGGCGCGTGCGAGATACCGCGCCCGTGCGTCTTTCAGATAATTGATCGTGGCGGCTTTTTCTTCCGCCGTATTGAAATCGTCCGTGCGGCCTTCAACCACCTTGATCGTCTGGGCCAGCCAGTCGGCAAAATACTGGGCGTCCTTCGGTGCCTTGTGCGGGCGGCCCTTCACATTGATCCACACGGGGTTGGTGGTGCCGTAGGGGTAAAGGTCCTGCACGTAGGGCGAAGGGTTCGGGTCGCTGGCGCGCAGGAGTAGCCAGCCGGAGCCGGTGATGCGCACATCCTTCAGCAGATTTCCATGGCGGCCATGCTCACTTTTCTTGAGGTGCGCGATCACCTTGCCGTTGAACACCACTTCCATGTCGGACAGCGGCGTGAGCGAGCGCACGGCGGCATCGACCCGCACCTTGCCCGGCGCCTTCAGATCAATGGTCGACCCCGGGGCCTGGCCATTGACCAGCAGCCCGAGGAGCGGCCCGTCGGTGGCGAAGGAATGCCCGGCCTTGATCGCGGCAGTCAGCGTGCGCGGCGTGCGGTCGGTACCGCTGATATAAAGCCGGTTGAGGCCCACCGGCCCCCGAAGCCAGGCATAGTTGGTCATGGCGTCCGTGCCCGCGCCCGCGGCCAGATGGTAGCCAAGGTTCAGGAACTTGTACCAGACAGCCGCGGTGGACTTGTGGTCGGCAAACGAGACGATCTCCAGATAGTCGGCCCGGCCCATCGCCACATCCGCAGGCAGCATGTGGCTGATCGGCTTGGTGACATCCGGCACACTGTCGAACGGGTGCACATAGCCCGCGATCGCGTGCTGCTTATGCGCAAGGTCGATCACCACACCATTATGCGGGTAAGGCGACGCCATCGCCGTATGGCGGTAGCTGGTGAAATCGGGCGTCAGGTAATGGTCCTCGAGGTTCAGAAGACCCAGGTGCCCCCAGAAGCTGGAATGATATTCCTGCCCCTGGAAAATGGTGACACCATCCGCCTGATAGGTTCCGCGCGCGAATTCCGTGATGTCCGGAATGCGCTCCTCCTTGTTGACGGCGAGGTTATAGATGATATCCAGTCCTTCGGCCTTGGCTTCGAGGGCCAACCTTTCGCGGGTCTGCTTATACTGGCCGGCATAATTCATATGCACATGCTGGTCGGCAGACAGGAAGCTACCAAACCGCGCTGGCAGAGCATCAGCCTTGAGGGTCAGCTTTTCCTGAAGGTCGCCTTGCTTAACTATCAGCTTTTCCGTAACCGGCACCCGCGCGAACCCGGCCATGGCGGATACCGTCACCGCACCCTCCGGCACCATGATCGTGCAGCTTGCAGGACAATGGAAATAGTGGGTTTCCTGTGTCTGCGTTTTAGGGTCGAAGGCGTCATCGGCATGGATGCGCACATCAGAGGGCGCATAATAGCGGCCGTCGGCAGACAGCACGCTCATGCGCGCGGACAGGGTCTTGCCCGCATCATCCGCCGCCGTCAGCGTGAGCGCATGCATCGGCCGCTTCCACACCTTCTCCTTGGCGACGATCTCGGTCCGGGCGCCGCCGACCACTTCCTGCACCCACAGGGTCAGGCCGCCGGTTTCGTTGCTGGTGTAGGCAACGCGCTTACCGTCCGGCGACCAGCGCGCGGCATGGAGGTCATAGTCCCCGAACGTGAGCGGCAGGGGTGACAGGCCTTCGGGCGTGGTCAGCCACAGCTGGTTCCACTGGCGGCCGTGGTAGCTGGAATAAAGCAGCCGCTTGCCGTCGGGCGCCAACTCGGGCCGCGCGGCCCAGGTGGTCTCCTCATTCAGGACCTTCTTCATGTCAGCCGGGTTATCGGCCGCGACCGACCAGATGTCACCACTGCCCATCGCCACCTCACGGTTGCTGACATAGTAAATGCGCTTGCCATCCGGGCTCCAGCTCGGGTTCACCGCATGGTCGGCCTTGCCGTAATAGTAGCGGTCGATCTTGCTTTCGCGCGGCGTGACGGCGAAGCGGGCGTTGGCGATTCCCGCGTCCGTCACATCGGCGACATAGAGATTGAAATGGTGGGTAACGGCGCTGGAAACATAGGCGATGTGCTTGCCGTCGGGCGACAGACGCGGCTCTACATTCACGCCGTCACCGGTCGTGAGCGCAGTGACCTTGCCACTTGCAAGGTCAAGCCGCATCAGGTTGTAGGCATCGCCGTCCTTCCGGGAGAAATAGACCGTGCGGCCATCGGGCGCCCAGTCGGGCTGGAGGTCATAACCATGACCTGCGGTCAGTTCGACCGCGCGTCCTGAGCCGACTTCCTGCCGCCACAGCGAGCCCGCCATCGAATAGATGACGCTCTTGCCGTCCGGGCTGAAGGCGACGGCGGAAGGCCCCGCCGTCAGTTGGGGAAGATACATTTCCCGCCAGTAGTAGCTGTGGGGATGGTCAACCTTCCCCATGGCCGGCACGCGGCCGCTTTCGGCCCATGCGTTCTGAACTGGCGTGAGGGCGGCTGTCACAAGCAGCCCCCCTATTATTGCCGCCGACAGCCGTTTCATCGCATCCTCCCCGTTTATTCTCAGGCTTCCGCCAGAAGTTCCTTGAAGCTGGCTTCCAGCATTTCCATGGCTTCGTCCACATCCGCCTTGGTGATCATCAAGGGCGGGATAAACCGCACGGTGCTGATGCCGCACGACAGCAGCAGAAGCCCGTTATGATAGGCTTTGGTCAGAAGCTTGTCGCAGAAGTCCACCGCGGGTGTTTTGCTTTCGCGGTCCTCCACCAGCTCCATGCCGATCATCAGGCCGTGGCCGCGGACCTCGCCGATCACGTCATAACGCGTCGCCATATCGCGGAGGCGGTCCATGAAATAGGCACCGACGTCGGCGGCGTTCGCGGCATATTCACGTTCGACTAGGTCGAGGGTCGCCAGCGCCGCGGCGCAGCAGACCGGGTTGCCGCCATAGGTGTTGCCATGTGCGCCGCGCGCCCACTGTTCCATAATGGTCTTTTTGGCGACGACCGCGCCCACCGGCATACCGGAGCCGAGGCCCTTGGCGAGCGTCATGATGTCCGGCTTCACGCCCGTGTGCTGGCACGCGAACATCTTACCGGTGCGGCCGACACCTGACTGGACCTCATCGAAAATCAGCAGAATACCGTGACGGTCACACAGCGCGCGCAGGCCCTCAAGGAAGCCCGCCGGCGGCACCAGATAGCCGCCTTCGCCCTGCAGGGGCTCGATAAGCACGGCAGCGACTTCGCTTGCCGGCACGTTGGCCTGGAAGAGCATTTTTTCCATGTAATCCAACACGGCCTGGCCCTGATCCTCGCCCGAGAACAGCGGCCGATAGGGGTTCGGGTACGGCACGTGGGTCACGCCCGGCATGGTCGGGAAGAAGCCCTTCTGCTGGGTGTATTTGCTGGCGGTGCAGGCGAGCGACCCCATGGTGCGGCCATGGAAGGCGCCCAGAAAGGCAATGACGCGCTGGCGGCCGGTGACATAACGGGCGAGCTTGAGCGCGCCTTCAACGGCTTCTGTGCCGCTTTGGCACATGAAACTCAGGACCGGCTCGCCCATCGGCGCCACTTCATTGAGTTTCTCGCCCAGGCGCACCTGATAGCCGTGCCAATAGTCGCTGGAGATATGGAGGAAATTCTGCGCGGCTTCGGTGATCGCGGCCACCACTTCCGGGTGGCTGTGGCCGGTCGAGCAAACCGCGATGCCGGACATGAAATCAAGAAAGCGGTTGCCGTCCACGTCCCACACTTCCGCACCCTTGCCGTGAGACATCACGAAGGGGTAGTCGCGCGGGTAGGACGGCGAAATCACCGCCTTGTCACGCGCCATGAGTTCGATTGCCTTGGGGCCGGGCAGTGCGGTTTTGATATGATGGTTTTTCATGTCTTAATTCCTCAGGTACTGGGTATTGGCGATACTAGATGTCAGGCTGTTTTCTTGAGATGAAGCTTCACCGGGGTCCGATGCGCAGCCTCGGTTCGGGCGTTTAGGTCGCGAAGCGCCTCGAGTTCTTCCGTGGTGGGCGGCGCGATCACGTCGAGCTTTCCGGCAACCCGGAGCGGCCAGCCGGTTGCGGCCACCGCGTCCTCCGCCTTCGCGCCGTCGAACAGGCTCACGAGCGTCAGTTCATCGGTTTCTGCGTCCGGACGGAGAAGACCGAAATCGGTCACCACCACGCTGGGGCCACGGCCGGGATAATTCTTGCGCCGCCGCTCGCCACCGCCGTTCAGGAGGCCGGCGCTCGTGCGGAAATCAAGCTTGTCGACGAAGCCGCGCTTGGTCTGGTTCATGATCACGAAAATATCGCGGGCATGGGTGATGATCTCCGGCGCGCCACCTGCCCCCGGCAGGCGGGTCGAAGGCGCGTCATAGGGGCCGATCACCGTGCTGTTGAGGTTGCCGAACCGGTCGATCTGCGCCGCCCCCAGGAAGCCGACGTCGATGCGCCCGCCCTGCAGGTAATGGCTGAAGATTTCAGTCAGGGGCACCACGGCGTCCGCAGTGTCGGCCAACTCACCGTCACCGATGGAGAGCGGCAGCACAGATGGCCGCGTGCCCACGGTGCCGGATTCGTAGATCAGCACCAGGTTAGGCGCATGGATCATGCTCGCAAGCACACAGGCCGCGCTCGGCTTGCCGATACCAACGAAGCAGACGGCGCCGTCCGGCAAAAGGCGCGCGGCAGCCACCGTCATCATCTCGCCGCTTGTGTAGGTCTTCCCGGTCATGCCAGCACTCCCAAAGCTTCGAGGTGGGCGCCGTGGCTGGCGGCCTTCACCACATGGCGGTCCATCCAGTCGCGGAAACGGTCACGGTCACGCGCGACCTCATCCCAGGCGATATAGAAGCTATTGTCCCGGCCATAATAGCCGTGGGTATAGCTCGGGTAGGCACCACCTGGCACCTCGGCGATAGCGGTGACAACAAAGCGCGGCAGCACCACGGCATTCATCGGGGCCCCAAGGTCATCGACAATCTCCTCCACCGTCACGATCACCGCTTTGGCGGCGAAAGCGGCATCCCGCGCGGCGCCCGTGATGCCTTCGAGGAGCACGTTACCGGCCCGGTCCGCCTTCTGGGCATGGAGGATGGTGACATCCGGGTTTACTGCACGCACGGCGGTGAGCGGCGCACCGGTGAAGACGCATTCGACCTCCGCCGTCCGGCCCGTTTGCAGGGGCCTGAGGTCAGTGTCCGAATGGCCTTTCATCAGGCCGTGTGGCAGCCCGGCAGCCCCCGCCGAATAGGCGACCGACATTTCACCGTGGCTGTGTTCGTTGAGGACGAGCTTGTTGGGCCAGCCCTTCTCGACCGCGTCCCGAAGCCGGTGCAGCGAGCCCACACCCGGGTTGCCGCCCCAGGAAAAGGTCAGCGTGTCCGCCACGCCCATGCCGATCATCTGATCGTACAGGAGGTCCGGCGTCATGCGCATAAGGTGGAGGCCCGTGATCCCCTGACGGATGATCTCATGCCCGGCCGCGAACGGAATGAGGTGAGTGAAGCCTTCAAGCGCCACACACATGCCGGGTTTGACATGGGTGGCGATGGCATCCTCTAACGACAGAAAAGCCGCCATGATGTCCCCTACTCCACAACCGTTTGCGACTGCTCGCGCATATACCGGGCCAGATAATAGAAGGACGCGATGGCGCAGCCGGTGCAGCCCGAACCCTTCCAGCCGCCGAACGGCTGGTACCCAGGCCAGGCACCGGTAGTGGCACCCTGCGGACGGTTGACGTAGGTCACACCCGCCTCGACCTGATCAAGGAACCAGTCCACCTCCTCCTGATTACCGTAGACGCCCGCAGTGAGGCCAAGCGGTGAGGCGTTGATTTCCGCCATGGCTTCGTCACGGTCCTTGACGGTGGCGACCATCAGGATCGGCAGGAACAGTTCGCGGGCATAGAGCGGATGCTCCTTGGGCGCCGCCACCAGCGTCGGCGCCACGAAATAGCCGTTCGCCAGCGCACCGTCGGTCAGCGTATGACCGCCCGCGAGGATATTGCCGCCATCAGCCGCAAGTTCCGGCACCACAGCCTGATAGCGCTCATAGGCTTCGCGGGTCGCCACCGGCCCCATATAGACCGCGCGGTCGAGCGGATCACCCACAGCGAGCGAGTCCGTTTGTTTGGCAAGACGATCAAGCAGCTCAGCCGCCACCTCTTCATCAACATAAACCCGGGACAGCGCCGAGCATTTCTGGCCGCTGAGACCGAAGGCCGAGCGGCTGATGCCGAGGACGGCGCGCTCAAGGTCCGCGTGCTTTGAAACGTAGCAGGCGTTCTTGCCGCCCATTTCGGCGATCACCGGCTTGGGCCACGGGCCGTTCAGCATCTGGCGCTGGATCGCCATGCCGACCTCATGCGAGCCAGTGAAGGTCACACCTGCAACATGGCGGTGGCTCACGAGCGCGCGGCCGACTTCATCGCTGCCGCCGCCCAGGTCGTTGAACACGCCGGCGGGCAGGCCCGCATCCTTCAGGCATTCGGCCAGCATGCGGCCGGACCAGGGCGTGGTCGGCGCGCCCTTCATGACCACCGTGTTGCCGGTCACGAGCGCGGCCGCGATCGGACCGCCCGCAAGCGCGAACGGGAAGTTGAAGGGCACGATGACGGCCCATACGCCGTGGGGCTTCATTACGCTGCGGTTGGTGGACGTCCAACCGTCGAGCGGGTCGTTCGGCAGGCGGCGGTCGAAGCCTTCGTTCTTTTCGAAATCGTCGCAATAGTGGCGGAAAAAGTCGGCGGTTTCCTGAACCTCACCCAGCGCTTCCATGCGGTTCTTGCCAACCTCAAGCGCGACGGCCGCACCCATGTCATAGACGCGCTCCTCGATGATGTCGGCCGCGCGGCGCAGGATGGCGAGGCGGTCCGCCATCGTCCTATGGCGCCAGCCGTCGAAGGCGGCGCGGGCCGCCGCAACAGCTGCGTCCACATGTGTTGCATCTGCAACAGCAAAGTCCCCCAACCGGCAAGCATGATCGATGGGGCTAAAGACTGGCTCGAATGTCGCGGTCATGACCTCTTCACCGCCGATCGAAAGGCCATGCCGCTTGCCGAGCGACGCGCGCACACGCGTGGCGGCCGCATCGAAACGCTCATGCATCTCCTCCGGCGGATTGAACATGGTCGAATAGGTCAAACTGAAGCTCATGATCCCTGTCACCCTTCCCTTCAGGGCGGCCGGTCGCCGGTCCGCACACTGGTCCCCCAGCCCATGCCCGCAGCCAAAATGGCGTGTGGTGCATTTTAGGCTTGCATTTTGTGCGAATAGTGAACAATAATTCACATATTGCATAAATATGTAGGTCTGTGCCACGGTAGCTGTCAACAGCAATCTATGCTGAGACACGCCTAAACAGATCTTTTTCTGGGGAAAAACAGTGCACCAAATGACCAGCCCTGAACCGCGCGACGCCTTCAAGGAAGGATCGGACTATGTGCAGTCGCTTGACCGGGCGTTGACGGTCATTCTGGCCTTCAACCAGCGCGGCGCCATGAGCCAGTCCGAGCTAGCCGAAATCACCGGTCTTTCGCGTGCCGTGGTCCGGCGTATGCTCCTGACCCTCAAGTATCTGGGCTATGTCAGCCAGAGCGGCCGCCAGTTTAGTTTGACCCCACGCATCCTCGACCTTGGCTTCAGCTATCTATCGTCCCTGTCGGTGACCGAGTTCGCATTGCCGATCATGGAGGATGTGGTCCGGAAGACAGGGGAAAGCTGTTCCATGTCGGTTCTCGACGGGCATGAGATTGTTTATGTCCAGCGCGTGGCGGCCAAGAAGATCATGGCGGTTACCCTGGGTGTCGGCGCCCGGCTGCCCGCCTTCTGCGCCTCAATGGGCCGGGTCCTGCTGGGCGGCCTGGGCGAGCAGGAGCTCGATAGCTGGCTTGATGACCTCACACCGCAACAATTGACGGGACGGACGCTGACGGACAGGACACTTCTTCGCCAGGAAATCATGAAGGTTGGCGCGCAGGGTTTTGCTTATGTAGAGCAGGAGCTGGAGCTTGGCCTGTGTTCTGTTGCCGTCCCGGTGCGCGACCGTACCCGCCGCGTGTGCGCCGCACTCAATATCGGCATGCCCTATTCCGAAGGGGCCCGGACCCGCGCCGTCAAGGAGCTCGTTCCTGTGCTCCGCGAGGCCGCGACCCAGATCGACCGCAGCCTGCTGACCCGCTAAACCTCAGAGCACAAGCCCGAGCCGGTCCTTCACCTCGCCCCGGAAAGCAACCAGCGTTTCCTCCAGCCTCGCCACGAGATCATCGCACTCGGCCTCTGTGATGGTCATCGGCGGCGACACCATGATCCAGTCGCCGTTTTTGCCGCCTGCTGTGCGGCGGCTGTAGATCATCAGCCCATGTGCCAGACCAAGCGTGCGGATGCGTTCGACCGCGTTGGTTTCAGCGGGCAGGATCGCCTTCGTCGCCGGATCGGCCACGAACTCAAGCGCCATCAGCATGCCGCGGCCTCGGATATCGCCAATGATCGGCTCACGCTTCTGCAAAGCTTCGAGGCCCGCACGCAGATAAGCGCCACGTGTCTCCGCCTGCTTGACCAGACCTTCCTTCTCATAGACATCCAGAACCGCCAGACCCGCCGCGCAGGTGACCGGGTTGGCGTTATAGGTATGGCTGAAGTTGAAGCCGGTGAGGTCCGCGAGCTCATCCACCATGGCGGCAGGTGCCAGCATGGCGCCAAGCGGCGTGTAGCCGGAGCCCAAGCCCTTGGCGAGCACGACGATATCCGGCCGCGCCTCCGGATAATGGTGGGAAGCCAGGAACTTGCCGGTGCGGCCGGTGCCGCACAGCACCTCATCATAGACAAGATACACGCCATGTGTGGTGCAGATGTCGCGCACGCGGTTGAAGAAGATATCGGGCGGCACGTTGCAGCCGGTCGACAGGCCGCCAACCGGTTCGACAACGAAACAAAGTATGTTCTCCGCGCCCAATTCGCGGATTTTGGCATCGAGTGCGTCGGCGCACTGGCGGGCGTAAGCCTCGGCGTCCGTCCCGGCCGGTGTGCGGTAGGTGAGCGCGGCCGGGATCTTTTCGGATGGGATCGAGAAGCCGTCCAGGAACGGCCTCAAGGCATCGTCGCCGGTGATCGAGAGCGTACCAATGGTGCCGCCATGATAGGACGGGTTGCAGCTGATGATGGTCCGTTTGCTCCCCTGCCCTTTGGCAACCGCATACTGGCGCAGGAACTTGAGCGCGGCTTCCATCGCCTCGGATCCGCCGGAGGCCAGGCACACGCGCTCATACCCCGGCCCCGCGAGCGCGGCAATGCGCGCGGTCAGCTCCATGTTCGGCCGGTGGCGCGAGGTGCGGCTGTAGGCGAAGTCCATGCGCTTGGCCTGGGCCGCCATCGCATCCGCCACATGGGCGTTGCCATGGCCGATATTGGAAACCACGGGGCCTGAAGAGACGTCGATATAGCGCTTGCCGTCCTCACCAAATAGATACACGCCCTCGGCGCGCTCGATGATAGGAAGCGGCACCTTGTTGGCGGCGCTGTAGAACAGGTCCTGGGGGCACCCCAGGTTCTTGCGGAGGGATGAAATGACGGTCTTGGGGTCGTTATTGGGGAGAGTCATGACGGCACACAACATTAGGGCATGGCGCCCGTGTTAGGAGGGCGGCACCCGAAAGTACCGCCCCAAACATTTTTCAAGCCTTCAGGCTAGAGCCCGGATCAGAATTTCTGACCGAACTTGATCCCGAAGGTCCGCGGCCTGGCCGGCACGAGGTAAACCTCGCCACCACAGACTTCCTCGGCGCATTCGGTATAGCGGGTCAGGCTGGCCCGCTTGTCGAAGGCGTTCTGGACATAAGCCGTGATTTTCCAGTTGTCCTCTGAGACCTCGAAGCTGAAGTCCGCCAGGGCATAGCCAGCCTGGTTGCCGATGATCCGGCGCACCTTCACCCGAAGGTCGGAATAGGCCATGGTCTGATACGCCAGACTACCCTGCAAGGCACCATTCATTTCGCCCATCGGGAACTCATAGCGTGCGGTCCAACTGGTTTTGAACTTCGGTGTCACCGGCAGGCGGGTGCCATTTGGTGCTTCCGGACGCGCACAATCGGTTATCGGTGTGCCGTCCGGCAGAACTGTACCGCAATAGTTCTCGACCAGCTTGCCGCTGGTGTAGGCCGCGTTGCCGTTCAGCGTGAAGCCTTCAGACACCGCAATCGTCACGTCACCTTCAACACCCTTGATGCGGGCCTTGGTGGCGTTGGTGATTTCGGTAAGGCCGTTCTGACCGAGCACCGCGAACTGAACGCCTTTCCAGTCCTGTACGTAGAAGTCACCGTTGAAGCGGACACGGCCGTCTGCCAGCGTGGTTTTCCAACCAACCTCATAGTTGGTCAGGAAGTCCGGCAGATACGGCGGCAACGATCCGCGACGGTTGATACCGCCCGGACGGAAACCGCGCGACCATGTGGCATAGACCATGGCATCGTCGTTGATATGGTAGGATGCGTTCAGCTTGTAGGTGAAGTCCGTCTTCTTGGCCGAACGCGGATACACATGGTCAACAGTCGAGATATTCTCGTCATACAGGTTGGTACATGGCCCACCCGCGACAAGAACCGGCCCATCCACCCCGCCAATACATTTCGCGACACCGGTCTTGCTCGACACATTGTCGCTATAGCCGAAGAAGCCGGCAAGCGAGTTGTTATAGCGGAATATACGCAGGCCGCCCGTGACGGTCAGCTTGTCGGTGACATCGTAGGTCAGTTCACCGAAGGCTGCATAGTCACGGTCGATCCGCTCCTGTTTCGTAAGCCAGATAGTGTCCGGCCAGCCCGGAACAGAGATATCCGTGCCGATATTATCGACCATATAACGCTGCTGGATATTGTGGGTCTGGCGCTGATAGAAAAGACCACCGACGAAACGGAGCTTTTCATCCGACGGGGATGAAATCCTCAGCTCGTGGGATTCCTTGGTGAAACGGTCACGGCCCTGGATATATTGCGACGGGTTAACGAGCGTGCCGTTATCGTCATAGAAATAAGCACCATAGCCATAGAGCACATCATAGAAATAGGCATAGTCGGCATAGTCCGCCGCGCTATCGATGTCGCGCTTGAGGTATGTACCGGCATAGACGAGATCGAAGTTGCCGATCTTGCCTTCGACGGTCAGGCCAGCCTGGAACCACCGGTCTTTCGCGAATTCCGGATGGATATGCGCGACCTGCAGGTCACCGACCGTGCTGTCATACGCATAGACACCATGGCTGCGCTGTTCCTGCCCCATGATCTGCGGTGTGATCGTCCAGCTATCATTGAGGTCGACCTTGAGGGCCGCGCGGCCACCGTAGGTTTCGACATCATTATAGTTGTTCTTCACCTGAGCCGCGTTGTCATCAACCGCGCCTGAGGTCGGGTACGTCCGAAGCTTATGGACGTTGTCGATGAAACCGGCGTCACGCTCATACCAACCGACAAGGCGGACGGCGGCATGTTCGTTGATCGGTGCGTTGACATAGCCTTCGCCCGTGTAGCCAAAGTCACCATGGGCGACATTGTTGACCTCAAAATCATAGGCGGCCGAGAATTTGCTCGGGTCAGGCTTGTTGGTGATGATCCGAAGCGTACCGGCCTGCGAGCTGGCGCCATACAGCGTGCCCTGTGGTCCGGAAAGTGCCTCGACGCGGGCGATATCATAGATATGGATATCAAGCGCGCCCTGGATCGTCGTGATCGGCTGTTCGTCGAGATAGATACCGACCGACGGCAGCGAACCGGAGTGGTTGCCGTCGCCACCGCTGGCAACACCGCGCATATAGACCATGCTCGCCCCTGGGCCGTAGGTCTGGTAAGAGACGCTCGGCAGGAATTTCGCATAGTCAAAGAAGTCGGTGATGTGCAGTTTTTCCAGCTTCTCGGTATTGTAAGCCAGAATGCTGACCGGCACGTCCTGCAGGTTTTCGGCCCGCTTCTGTGCGGTAACGACGATTTCTTCAAGCGCCATACCCGAGGAAGACTTCTTGTCTTGATTCTGGTCCTGGGCGAGCGCAGGAGCCCCTGCTGCCAGCATGGTCGATGCAAGCAGCATGGGCACATATGCCCGGCGATAACGGCCGGTTGTTATTCGTTTGTCCGATGCCATGCTATCCTCCCTGATAACTGTTAGCGGCGTGGAAAACTTAGAATGAGCGACCCTGGGGGATCGCCCGGCTCAGGTTACTCAGTACAGTGGATCCCCCCGTTCCCGGTCATATCCGGGACTTCAGGATAGGTTTCCAGGATCGGGCCAAGCGTGTCCTTCATCGGCCCGATCCAGGGTTCGAAATGACGCCAGTGCTCGACGGCGTCGGTAAAGATGGGTTTACGCACCTGCTCCGAGCTCGCAGTCCGGACGGCACGGTCGTTTTCATAATAGCGCAGCACACCCTCCTCGAACGGCAGGCCGCAATAGTCCAGGAGCCGGCGGATTTCCGCTTCGGTGTCCGCCACCATATTCTCGTAGATCACCCGGTGGACACGGCCCGGCAGCACAGCGTCGAAATGCGCCATCAGCGCCACATAGTCGCGGTAGTAGCGCGCCACGTCTTCCTGGGCGTAGGTAAAGTTCTGCCCCCGCGCAAAATGCTGTTTGAACGCCGAGAAGCAGCAGCCGAGGGGGTGTCGGCGCGCGTCGATGATCTTGGCATTCGGCAGGATCAGATGGATGAAACCGGTGTGGGCGAAATTGTTCGGCATCTTGTCGATGAAGAAGGGCCGCCCGAGCTTGCGCTGGATGCGCGTGCGCTCCAGATATTCCTCGCCCAGCGCTTTCAAGTCATCCGCGCTCAGGTCCCCGAGCACCTCGGGGTAGACCGAGCTTTCGTTACGCTTCTTCTTGCCGCCCAGGCGCTTGGCCATGGTGATGATGTCCGGCAGCTCCATGGTGCCTTCAACCATCGAATGGCTGGAAAGGATCTGCTCCACCAGCGTAGACCCCGCGCGCGGCAGGCCGACAATGAAGATAGGGTCCGGCGCGTCCGAACCCTGCCCCGCCCGCGCCGCGAAAAAGCCCTTGTCGAACAGCGCGCGGGAGCGCGCCACATGGGCGCTGTTGTCGTCGGCGTCATAATCGATGAGGTCTCGCCGGCTGGCGTTGCCTTTTTCATAATGCGCGAAGGATTGTTCGTAGGCGCCCACATCCTCATAGGCCTTGCCAAGCGCGAAATGCAGGTGGAAGCGATCTTCCTTCTCAAGGCCTTCGTCCGTAAGCGCCTGCTCCATGGCCGCGAGCTGCGCGTCGCTGAAGCGGAAGGTCTTGAGGTTGGCAAGGCTCCAATAAGCTTCCCCAAGCGAAGGCTGCATCGTGACCGACTTTTCATAAGCCGCGATCGCATCGGCCTGGCGGCCAACGGTCTTGAGCGCATGGCCATAGCTCATCCAGGCCTTGGGCTGGCCGCCGAATGTCTCGAGCACGGCTTCATAAACCTCGATCGCCTCGTCATAATTGCCGATCCGCACCAGCGCAGACGCCCGCAGGATGCGGTAGCCGGGGTTGTTCGGGTCGGTCTTCAGGAGCGTATCGATCTGGTCAAGCGCCTCCGGTATCCGGTTCAGACGGTGCAGAACGGTGGCATAATTGTGCCGGGCCGCGATAAAACTGGGTGCCAGTTCAAGGCTGCGCGCCAGCAGGTTGGCGGCGTCTTCATAGCGGCCAAGCCGGCTGCCAACTTCCGCCAGCATGCGGAGGGCTGCCACGTCGGTCGGCGCCCCTTTGAGATAATCGCGCAGCGTATGTTCGGCGACCGCGAGCTTGTTGTCCAACAGCGCCACTGCGGCTTCCATCAGCTGCGGGTCCTTGACCGAGGCCTGGATATGGCGCGCATAAGCCTCATCCGCGCCCTTTTCATCCCCTGCAAGCGTCAGCGCGTCGCCAAGTGCGCGCCAGGCATTGATCAAATCGGGCCGCAAACCGAGGGCATGACGAAGCGCCTGGATAGCCTCGGCACCGCGGCCAAGCGCGGCCAGGGTCAGGCCCAGTTCATAATGGGCGGCAGCATAGCGCGGCTGGGCCTGCGCAAGCGGCCCAAGGACGGCCAAGGCAGCACGCGCATCACCCCGAAGACGGAGCGCCGCGCCGAGCAGCATCTCGCCCTCCGGGTGGCCGGGCACAGCTTTCAGGATCTCACGGGCCTGTTCTTCGGCAAGCGCAGGATCGACGCCAAGCAGGCGCGCGGTGTGAGCAAATGCCGTCGCGAGCGTCCCTACAGGTGCCTGTGCAGTGCTTGCCAAATTTGATTCCGATCCGTCTGAACACACTCCGATCGACGAGCCATCCCCCAGAACTGTCTGGCACCGTGATCACAAACACGAAGCTTAAGCACTGGCGAAAATGTTTGTCGAGAAATTGTAACATTGGGGCGTATAGCGAACACATGGTGCGATTTTGATACATTTTACCGCCATACGTCATAGCCCCAAAGGTCATGGCCCCTGCCTGAAACGTTACCAGAAGCCCGCTTGGCGGCAGCGCGATTATCCCGTAAGGTCCAACGAGTCTCCACACTATGGACACCAGAAGCATGACCACAAAGCCGTCCCTCGCCGCCAATATCCGCCGGAATGTCCTTGTCGGCATTTTCACGCTGGTGCCCTTGTGGCTGACACTTCTGCTCTTGTCCGTGGTGCTGGACTTTATCCGCGACCTGGCGTCACCGCTTCTCAAATGGCTGACCGCCGGGGTGAAACCGGATGCCGGGCCGCTTTATACCGTCATCACCCATCCGTGGCTGCAGACCTCACTCGCGCTTATCGTCATGCTGCTGCTGTTCTATGTCGTCGGCTGGCTGGCGTCGCGCTGGGCGGGCAAGAAGCTGTTGGATTTGCTGGATTATATTATCGACCGCATTCCGGTCGCCAAGTCGATCTACAAAACCATCAAGCGCCTGACCGACGTCATGCAGAAGGAACCGGCGGACATTCAGCGTGTGGTGCTGATCGAGTTTCCGTCCCCCGACATGAAGACCGTCGGTCTTGTCACCCAGACCTTCAAGGACAGTGATACCGGCAAGGAACTGGCGGCGGTTTATGTGCCGACGACGCCGAACCCAACCTCGGGCTATCTGGAAATCGTGCCGGTGGAAAAGCTGGTCGTCACCAACTGGAAGCTGGATGAGGCGATGTCCTTCATCATTTCAGGCGGCGCCGATGTGCCCAACCGCTTTGTCTGGGACCGTCCGACGCCGAAAGAGGCGCCGGACATTCCAGTGGAAAAACAGGTCGACTGACCGACCGTCAGGATCAAGCCATAGCCACTGCTTTGCTGTCATCGAAATCGGCAAGCTGGGCTGCCAGCGCTTTCTGGAAGGCCGGGCGTGCCTCGCACCTAGCCAGGTAATCCGCCAGGACAGGGGTGGCGCTAATCAGATCGGTATGGCCAAGGGTCCGGAGGACGCAGGCCATCACCAGGTCAGCGGCGGTGAAGCTGTCCCCCACCAACCACGTACGACCATCCAGATAAGCCGCCAGGTCCGCCAGGCGAGCGCGCACCATGTCTTCAACTGCGGGACGCCGCGCCACAGCCCAGTCTTCCCCCGCCGCGAAAATATCGATTTCAGCCAACTGACCGATCATGGGTTCAAGCGAATTGAGGGCCGCCACCACCCAGGATGTCACCTGCGAGCGCTCGGCCGCATCCGAGGGCATCAGCGCCGTGCCCTTGCCGGCGATATGGAGCACGATGGCCCCAGACTCGAACAAGGTGACCTCTTCATCCTCATACGACGGCACCTGGCCGAACGGCTGCCGCGCCAAATTGTCAGGCGCACGCCTGTCCGCATGGGAGATCAGCTTGATCTGATGGTCGAGCCCTTCTTCTTCAAGCGCCCAGCGCACGCGCATATCGCGCACATGGCCGCGGGCGAATGCAGGCACCCATTCATAAGCAGTAACTGTGATCATGGTTTTATCCCTTCCTCTCCGCCGGTCCTACCCCGGGCACCCCCGCCCGGCAAACCGTGGAAACGGATGCTAAGACACATATGTATTGATATCAACCTATATGTGACGAACGACACTACACGCAGAGGCAGACCGCGCTGTTTTCACCCCGGACGGCATTTCAGACATCTGCCATATTGGCGTCCCTTTTCCGCCACGGTGAGGAAAGAGCATGATCCCCTCTAAAGTGGGAGAGACGCAGGATGCGCAAAACGAAAACTGTGGGGCTTATCGCCCTTCTGGCCCTGGTAAGTTTCGGGGTTTACGCCGCAGCCATCGTCATTCCGGCGCGAACCGCAACACCTGATCTGGTTGCCCGCGCCTTCGCAGAAAGCCCGGAGCGGATCGAACCCGGGGAGTTGCCTGCCCGCTGGGTAGAAGCGCTCATCAAGGTCGATGACCCCAATTTCTATCGCCACGGCGGGACCGACTTCAGCCACGGCATCATGACCACAATCCCGCAGGCCCTGACCAAACAGCTGTATTTCCACCCGTTCAAACCGGGCCTCGCCAAAATCCGCCAAAGCCTGATCGCACGCTTCGCGCTTGATGCCTCAATGCCGAAAAATGTGCTGCTGTCCCTGTTCCTGAGCCACGCCTATCTGGGGGAAGGCCCCAAGGGGCCGGTTTATGGCTTCGGCGCGGGCGCGCGGGTCTATTACGGCAAACCACTCAAAGAGCTTTCAGACGATCAGTTTCTCGGGCTTGTCGCCATGCTGACCGCGCCCAACATCTTCAACCCGCTGACAGCGCCCGAAGCCCATGCCCATCAGCTTGCCCGCGTGAAAAAGCTTCTGGCCGTGAGTGCAAAAGCCGGGGGCTAACTGACCGCTATTTCAAGGCGTGCGACTAAAGCCTATTCCCTGACCCAGATTTTAACACCCGTGGCGGGGACGGTGAGTGTGTGGGCCTGACCGCCGGTGAGGTGGGCACCCTCGCCCGTGAGGCCTTTCAGGTCGACCTTGCCGTCCACTGAGACCAGACGCCAGTTGCCTGCAGGCGGGGTAACGTCAGAGAACACTCCCTTCGTGTCGCCGACATTCATCAGCACCATGACCCGGCTGCCGGTGACATAACCCAGGAGCGCCTTGTCCTTGGGCGTGATCCACTGGTACCAGCCCGGCGTTTTGACCGCGTGGCGGAATACCGTGCCCCAGTCAGACATGCGCAGCGCGATGAGGCCATGCCAGAAGGCTTCCATGGCCTTATAGTTGTTCGGCCCCTTGGTGACGCCGACATTCTCCCACACGAACTCGTTGGGGATGCGCTGGTTATAGGTGTCATCCCGGCCCTTCAGCCGCACTTCCCCGAATTCTTTCGTCTGTTTGGCAACCCCGTGCAGTGTGGCGGCACCCTTGGAGCGCATCATCTCCGTCCCACCCTGCATAACCACAGGCCCCTGGGACGTCAGAAGCAGCGTAGCGGCGATGCGGTACGGCCCGACATCAACGCCTTTTCGGCCGTCCCAGTCATGGAGCGCGAAGCGGTCGGCGAGCGCCCAGTTATCGTGGATATCGAGATAATTGATGCCGCCGTTCGCGGTTTTCTCCTCGCCCACCAGGTCGTTCGAAAGACCCTTCATCGCGGCATCGCGCAGGGAGGCATTGCCCCCGGCATAGCCCCGGTCTGTCCTCTTGTTCTTCAGCACAAAAGGCGAGCCCTTGAAAGCGTTGCGGGCATCATCCTGGAAGAAGGTGATGGGGGCGTTTTCCTTGTACCAGTGCCAGCTTTTATTGGCCTTCACATAGGGGTCGGAGACCGGAATCCACGGCTCACCATAGATCAGCACATCCGGCCCCACAGCCTGTCGGAGCTTCAGCAGCGTCTGGCGGTCCAGCTGACCGGCGAGATCGATGCGAAAGCCGTCGACCCCGAACTCATCCACCAGCATCTTGGCCTGGTCGATCAGCCAGCGCTGCACCATCGGCCGGTCCTCGGTTTTGACCTCATTGCCGTAAGGACCGATTTCCCGGCCCTCATCATCGGTGCGGTAATAATAATAGTGGCCGAAGGCATTGAGGTTCACCGGCAGCTTGCCGCCGCGCATATTCTCGCCCGTATGGTTCGGCACGATATCGACGACGACCGCAATGCCGTGGTCATGGAACGCCTGGATCAGGTCCCGGAACTCATCGCGCTCGGCCCCCGGCTCGGCATTGCGCGCGCGGTAACGTCCCTCAATCGCGAAGGCGTGGGTCGTCGAATAACCCCACTGGTAATTCTCGTCATTAATGCCGACCGCCTTCATGTCCGGGTCATTATGGAAGATGGCCCGCCACTCCTTGGTCGGGTAGCTCATGAACTGTTGCATCGGCATCAGATGCACCACATTGATGCCGAGACGGGTGAGATAATCGAACCCGATCGGCTGGCCGTGGCTGTTGGTGAGCCCCTTCACCGTCATCGCCGGAATGCGGCCCTTGATCGCCGCCTTGACCGGCAGGCGGTTCGTGAAATCGCGGACGTGGAGCTCATAAGCGACCACGTCTTCCATTTTCGGCCGCCCGGCCTTCAAAGGCGTAGCTGGCTTCTCCGGATACCAGACCCGGCTTTTGTTATATTCCTCCACCTGCACACGGGCATAGGGGTCGCTCACATGCACCGGTGCCTGTTCGTAAAACTGGTTGCCGGGGTCATCGGGCCCGTGGACGGTGAAATCATAATATTTGCCCTTGAGGTCGCCCGGCAGCGTGACTTCGAACACGCCATTCTCGTCCCGTACCAGCGCAAGCGGCTCCATAAGGCTGTTCGGCTTTTCATCCGGCTTGTCATAGAGGTAAAGGCTGACCGCCGTCGCGCGCGGCGCAAACACCCGGAAGGTGGTGGACTTATGATCCGGGGCCACGTTGGCACCCAAAGGCTTGTCGGAATAAAGTGTGCGGAACCAGCCATCAAAACGGGCCCGGACACGGAGCTTGTCAGCGGGAAGCGCGACATAATAAACGCGGCGGATGTTGATCGGCTGCTTCGGCACGATGAGGACGGTATCGGCCTGTTGCGGCAGCACTGCCGTGATGGGGATCACCCCGCCCTTGGCATCGGTCAGCTGCCACAGGGCCGGATCAAGCCGCTTGCCGCCGACCTCCCGCACCCAGATCGCTTTCTCGCCGCGGATTTCCGCGCGCAGAGCCGTCACCGGCGCGGCTTCCGCCGTAACCACCGGCAGGTCCACCGCTTGCACGGGCAGGCCTGCAAAAACAGGAACTATTGTCAAAAACAAACGAGTGGCAAGACTGGTCCATGTGGCCGATGGCATGACTTTCCCCTATTCCCACGCCATGATTAGCGCGGGATGCAGCCTATCAAAGGCCTTAAGCGACGGGTACCCCAAAACGATGCAAATATTTGCAAATTTTTCAAGTGACTCGAGTCAAGGGCCTAGCAGAAGCGCGCCTCCAGCCGGTCCGCCACCGGAAGCAGGTGGAACCAGGGCCTGGCTTCCTCAAGCACGCGGGCGACGGTCGGCCGCGCGATCAGACGCTCGAAATAAGCGCTCAGGTGCGGGAAATCCTCCATCGGCACGACCAAGCGGCCATAGAAAAGCGCCGGCTCGGCCGCGCAGTCGGCGAGGCTGAAGTCCTCGCCGGCAAGCCAGGCACGGTCCTTCATCCGGTCATTGATGAGCCTGAAGCAGTTCTTGATGCAGGCTGCCGCCTCCGTGACACCGAAAGGGTCGCCCTTTCCTTCGGGGCGCATGCCGTCGGTGACGCATTTCTGCATCTGGTGCTGGACATAATTATCCATGATCTGGCCCCACAGGCGCACTTCCAGTGCCGCGTCCGCGTCAGCCGGGAGCATCTGCCGCGCGCCCGGATAATGCAGATCGAGATACTCGATAATGATGCTGGCCTCTCCCATCACCTGGCCACGGCCACTGTCCTCGAGCACAGGCATCTTGCCGACCGGCCACAGGGCATTGAACCGTTCCCGCACGCCGGGGGCCGCAAGGTCAAGATGATGGAGGTCGAAATCAATCTCCTTCTCATAAAGCGCGATCAGCACCTTATGGCAGAAGGACGAGAGTGGATGATAATGAAGCACCAGGGCCATGAAACTTTCCTAGCATGTGTTTTATGAAACCAGCCTAGTCAGGACCATGTATATGTTGATGTCAACTCAATTATCAAAAAGAAAGGCAGGTGGCAGCATGGCCCCACCCGCCTGTTATATGCTTCAGCGGCTGCGTCAGCGGCGCATTTCCTCGACAAAATCGGCAACCTGGCGCTCCAGGTCTTCCGACATGGCGAGCAGCTGCTCCGCCGCGTCTTCCACGGTTGCCATGGTGCGCACATTGTCCTCCGCGGCATGGCCGACAATCTGGATACTGTCGATGACATTGCCTGTCATGTCCGAGGCCATCGCGGCGGACCGGCCGATCTCGCTCGTCGCGCCCGACTGCTCCTCAACCGCCGAGGCGATGCTGCTGGAGATCTGGTCGATATTGCCGATCCGGTCGGTCACGTCCCGCACGGCACTGATGGCGGTGCGGGTTGCGCCCTGCATTTCCTCGATCTGGCTTTCGATCTCCTGCGTTGCCTTGGCGGTCTGGTTCGCCAGGCTTTTGACCTCGCTGGCAACCACGGCAAAGCCTTTGCCGGCGTCACCCGCGCGCGCCGCCTCGATGGTCGCATTGAGCGCGAGCAGGTTGGTTTGTTCGGCAATATCGTTGATCAGCTTGACCACTTCCCCGACCCGCTGGGCAACACCATCGAGCAAGTCGACCTGCTCCACAGCGCCCGCGGCGGCATCGGTCGCCGAGCGCGTGGTGGTCGAGGCTTCCTGCACCCTGGCGCTGATTTCCGAAATCGATGCCGCCATTTCCTCAGCCCCTGCGGCGACCGATTGGACACTTTCCCCCGCCGATTGGGAATCGGAGACACATTGTCCGGATTTTGCAGCCGTTTCCTTGGCCGAGCGGCCGACTGCCTGGGCCGACTGTTTGAGCACATCGGCCTTGGCCATCAGCTCGCGCACGACACCAGCAATCTTGCCTTCGAACGAATCCGCCATTTCCCGGCGCACGCGTTCCTGGGTCCTGAGCGCTTGTTCTTCCAGTTCCCGCTGGCGCTTCTCTTCCAGGGCCTCACGTTCGCGGGCTTCCTCAATCTGGCGTTTCTCGGCCTCCAGCCGCTGGGCTTCGAGGCGACGCCGTTCCTCGCCTGCTTCCTTGAAGACCAGAAGCGCCTTGGCCATGCGGCCGATTTCGTTGCCGCGATCGGTATAGGGAATGACGATATCCTCGTCATCGGTCGCGTGTGACAGCTGCTCCATCACCCCGGAAACATTGGTCACAGGCCCCACAATATGGGCGAAGTTATGCTTGCGCAGATAAAGCGAAAATCCCGCGCTCGCCACCCCGGCAAGCACCGTCAGCACCAGCACCAGATAAGACCAGAAAAGATGACTGTTGTCCTCGCTGATCTCCATCTTCTCAACCCGGTGGGACACCCTGTCCATTTTCTCACCGAGAGCATCGAAATTATTGGTGAAATCAACGACTTCATCGGTTGTCAGCGAATGGTAATTCTTGCGGATCGCCTGCACCAGATGGGCAGCCTTGACGAGATAGGCCTCAAGCGGCGCATCCACCTCATTGAGGTCACTGCGCATTTCCTTCGGCAGTTTCAGTTGCTTGTTTTTCTCGATCGCATCGCGGAAGCCTTGCGCATCTTCCTTGAAGGTTTCGTCCACTTTCGCCATCTCGGCCCGGTCGCCGACCGACGCGGCATGATACATGGCGAAAATGTCAGCCCGAACGCTGTCATGCATCATGTCGGCATACATATGATGGCGCATGGCCTTGGTGATGAGCTCTGACCGGCCGAGCGCGCTTTTGAGCGTCATAATCCCGAAAGCCGCCAGCACACTGATCATCACGATCATGCTGATATTGATGAAGGCGCTTCGTGAGAATTGGACCCTTAACTCTGCATTCTTGTTCAACATCATCTTTCTCTTACCTGAATAGCCGCCTGCGATGAGGCATTTCGATTTGGGACATGCACAGTTCTCCGGAGAGGGCCGATCAAACGGCTGGAATCATCTTGATACGCAGGCCGCTGGGCGCAGGCTGCCAAGCGCAAGATGTGTCAGCGGCCAAAGGGCCACCCAGGTATTCCAGAGGTTGAACCGGACAGGGTCACCCGCTCCTCGGTCACTCATAACGATCCTTTGGCACAATCCCCCGCGATGGCACCAAAGGAGAAGGAAAAGAAGGCATTCAGACATTTCAAATGCCTGATGCATTTTATTTTCGCGTTTACTTTGTTTCCGCGGTTATTCGCTTTAGACGGGAAATGTTTAACAAAGAGTAAAATGGTCATTGTTTTATGCAAACGATTACACTCAGCGATTCTATATTAATGCAAATGATTATATTTTTATGTAGCTCATCCCCCACTACACAGGCATAAAAACTCCTATGCCGATTAATTATCGCGTCATATTTGATTAATCCTAGGTTTAGGTTCGCTGATGCAGCATGCCGTCCTGTCTCAGAGGGGGGACTTCACATGACCGTTACCATCAAAGCTGTCGTCATGGCCGCTGCACTTGTCATCAGCAGCCCGGTGCTTGCCGGTCAATCGCTGCCCAAGCCGTTCGCGGCACACAACGCACAAGAAACCGTCGCCATTTCCTATGCCGACTGGTCCTACATCCTGAACGCATCCGTGTTCGATGCCGGGCCGTCCGACCGGGCGTTCGCGCCCCCGCCCCGGCATCGGCCAACATTTCGTCATCGGCAACACATCCAACCTGCGTTATGAGGGCAACCGTTTCTATTTCCAGACGCTGGAAGTGAACGAAAACCTGAAAAAACTGCTCCGTATCCGGCGGGAACTGGAAGCCATGCCCGGCGCTATCCCCATGAAGGAATGGACGAAAAACCAGCAGCTGGCCTACTGGCTTAATCTCTATAATATCACGCTCGTCGAAGCGCTGGGGCGGGCCTATCCGGAACAGCAGATCCGAACGCTTCTTTATGGGCCGGACGGCCACCACGGCCTTCTGGACAAGAAGCTCCTCAAGGTCGCGGGGGTCAGGCTGTCGCTCAATGACATTCAATACCGTATCCTGATGCCCGGCTGGCGGGACCCGCTTGTCATGTATGGCCTGTTCAAGGGCTATGTGGGATCACCCAATATTACCAAGGTCGCCTTCACCGCCCATACTGTGTGGGACATGCTGAAGCAGAATGCCGTGGAGTTCATCAACTCGAACCGCGGCGCCCGGATGGACGGCACCCTGCTGCGCGTGTCCGAGTTCTACGGAGAAAACCGCGCGCTGTTCCCGGCCTGGCCCGATGATCTTAAGGCCCATCTGGCCAAATATGCCGACACTTATTATGCCTCGCGCTTCCGGAACGCGGACGCAGTCAAGGCCACGACCCACGATTATTATATCGCCGACCTCATGCAGGGTATTCGCAATGACAGCAACCCCAACGCGGGCAACCCCGCGGCGCTTATAGGGTCTCTCAAATCAATCAACGCCCAACAGATGGAAGACTGGCTAATTCAGAAGAATGGCCACCTGGCCGGGGTACGTGTGCCCAACCTGGTGATGCACTATCTGATCAAGATTCAGAAACGCAAGGCCGCGCGCAAAGGCCATGTGGATGTCGAAGAGGTTGAAGACAACAGCGGAGGCAAGGGCGGGCAATAGCCCTGCTTGCTTCCTGCTGAACCATTCTCCATTCCGGCGGCCCCCTTTTCGATCAAGCCGGGGCTTGCATTCGCCCGCCCAAGCGGCGACAAGAGGCAGGCAATGAAGACGGATGCCCCGGCATACCCGCCAGGACACAGAGGGGATTGAGCCATATGTCGGCACACGGGTCGAAAACGGTGATTTTTGCGGCGCTCGCAGGCAACAGCGCCATCGCGGTCACCAAATTTATTGCTGCCGCCTATACGGGCAGCGCCGCCATGCTGAGCGAGGCGATCCACTCGCTCGTCGACACCGGCAACCAGGGCCTGATTCTGTACGGCATGAAGCGCGCATCCAAACCGGCGACGACCGACCATCCGTTCGGCCACGGTTTGCAGCTTTATTTCTGGGCCTTCGTCGTTGCCGTGCTGATCTTCGGGCTCGGCGCCGGGGTTTCCATCCTGCATGGCATCAGCAAGATCCACGATCCGTCCCCGGTGGAAAATGCCTGGGTCAACTATCTGATCCTCGGCCTCGCCATCCTGTTCGAAACCGGTTCCTGGCTGGTCGCACTTAGAGAATTCAAAGCCGAGAAAGGCCATCGCAGCTGGTTTGCCGCCGTCCGGTCCAGCAAGGACCCGACCATCTTCACCGTTCTGTTTGAGGACACCGCCGCCCTGCTCGGCCTCGTCGTCGCGCTCATCGGCGTCTATCTATCCGAAACACTGCATATGCCCGTGCTCGACGGCGTTGCCTCCCTGGTCATCGGCCTGATCCTGGCGGTGACCGCCATGTTCCTGGCTTACGAATGCCAAAGCCTGCTGACAGGGGAAGGCGTTGCACCGGAGGCGCGGGAGTCCATGCGCGCGCTGATTGTCGAGGAAGACGGTGTGGAGCGGATCAACGAATTCCTGACCATGCATTTCGGCCCCGATGAAGTGCTGGTGGCCGTCAGCCTCGATTTCAAGGATAACCTCAAGGCGTCGGACGTCGAGAAAACCGTCAGCCGGTTAGAGGCCCGCCTCAAGGCCGTCCACCCGGAGGTCTACCGCGTCTTTATCGAGGCCCAAAGCTTCGAAGGCCACAAGCGGGCGTCAAAGCCGCTCGACAAAGCCCCGGCAGACGCCTGAACCTGAACCGCCCGCGAGACTGGACACTCCTCATCCTCCCAGCTGACTGCTCAGTGGTAAGGTGACGACGGATCGGTGTTCTGATTGTCCTGGTTGTCCTGACCGTCCTGGCCGGTTTGATCGGTCTGATAGCCCTGGTCGGTCTGGCTTCCCGTGCCATACGGGTCATTGCCGTAAGGGTCGGTACCGGAGGACTGGTCGGTACCATACTGGTTGGTCCCGGACTGGTCGGCTTGGCCGTACTGGCTGTCCTGGCCATATTGACTGCTTCGGCTGCTTCGGCTCAATCGGCCGCTTCGGCCATATTTGAAGGTCTGGATATCCCCTCCGGTCTGATCGTAGGGGCTGGCTTGCGCATAAGGACCGCTTGGGTCGCTCGATTTTTCGGCCGCAAGGTTCACTTGCATGGCCAGTTTCGCTTGCTTCACCGCTTCGTCGACGGCATCGGGTGCCAGGGGCAGAGATACCTGCCCGAAACAGTAAAGCCAGCCTTTCGGCGTCCTCAAATAGGTGCTGCTGAACCAGAGGTGATCATCAAACTGGCCCTGGAGGCCCTCACCCTTCACCCACAGGAGCGCGGTCACCACCGCCATGTCGCCAAAGACACGAACACTCCTCGTGCCCGGGACTTCATCCTGCTGTTTATAATGCACGGTGTTCGACTGGGCTTCAGCCAGGATCTCCCGGCGTGTCACGGTTTTGCCGTTGCCAAGCACGACCGAAACCGCCGGCGCGAGGATATTGTAGAGCGTCCTGAAATCGTTGGATTTGACCGCGGCCTGATACGTCGTATCGGCATAGGCGACCTCAAGCCGGTCTTTTTTCGGACCAAACCCCGGGATGTACGGGATTTTATGCTCCTCCTTCTTCGGAGCGGCCTTCTTCGCCTTGGGTGCTACATTCCGCTTTTGAAGATACGCCTCATCCTGACGGGCCTGTTGTTGCTCGAAGGACATGGCCCGGTTCTTCGCTGCCTCAAGAGTCCGCAGCCTGCCAATGGAGTGCTTCCCGCCTGCATAGGCTGTGGAGCCAGGCAGGATCAGGGCCATCATGACCGCCAATGCTATCGGGCGCTTGCGCATTTGATTTCCTCGTTGATCCGGGTTCAGGCTCCGGTACCGATCCAGAACCGCTATCAAGAAATCGTCGCCCCTGCAAATGCTTTTCCGCAATACGCTCCCGTCCGGGCGGCGCGGGCACCTGCATTCAGGGCGCAATCATGCCGTTGCCGAGATAGGTTTCGTCATAGGGAAACACCACATCGGGGTTGGTCAACAACAGCCGCTCGTCCTTCTTTTCATAATGCAGCCGGGACAGCAGGTCGCGGATCAGATTGAGCCGCGCCACCTTCTTGTTGCCGGCGCGGACCACGGTCCAGGGCGTGACCGGGTTATGGGTCCGGGCGAACATTTCATTGCGGGCGCAGCTATAGTCGTCCCAGTGTTTCAGGGCTTCGGCGTCGATGGGGCTGATCTTCCACTGCTTCAGCGGGTCGGTCTGCCGCTCCTTCAGGCGCTGTGCCTGTTCTTCCCGGCTGATATCCAGATAATATTTGAACAGCTTCACGCCCGAACGCACCAGCATATGTTCGAAATCCAGCACGGTGGCCATGAATTCCTCATGTTCCTCTTCCGTGCAGAAGCCCATGGCGCGTTCGACCCCCGCCCGGTTGTACCAGCTACGGTTAAACAGCACGAATTCCTGCGCCGCGGGCAGGTGCGGCACATAACGCTGGAAATACCAGGCCGTGCGGTCGCGGTCCGACGGCTTGCCAAGCGCGACCACGCGGGTTTCCCGTGGGCTCAGGTGCGCGACGATACGCTTGATGGTGCCGTCCTTGCCCGCCGCGTCCCGGCCTTCAAGGATGACGAGGATCTTGTCGTTGCAGCCGATAAAATGCTTCTGGAGCTTCACCAGCTCTATCTGCAGTGCATGGAGGTCATGCTTATATTGCTTCTTGCTGATTTCAGGCAGCGGTGGCGTTTTCATGGCCTAGCGGTCTCCTTCGCCCTTGGGGGCGGCTACCAGGTTTTGAGGTTTGCCTTCATGGAAGGTGCGGATATTGGCAACCGTCGTAGCGGCGATGCGGCCCACCGCCTCCCGCGTGTTGAAAGCGCTGTGCGGCGTGATGATGACATTGGGCATCCGCAAGAGGACATGGTCAGCCAACAGGTCACTAAGGTCATGCTGGCTTATGAAGGCGGAACTGACGAGCTCAGCCTCCTCCCGGATCAACGGTTCGCCCGACAGCACATCGAGCCCGGCCGCCGCCACCTTGCCGGACTTGAGCCCACCGACCAGCGCCCTGCTGTCGATCAGGCTGCCGCGCGCGGTGTTGATGAGGACCACACCCTCCTTCATGCGCGCGAACGCGGCAGCATCCAGAAGATGCTCGGTCCCCGGGGTGGCGGGGGTATGGAGCGTGATGATATCGGCGCACGCCAGAAGCTCGTCCAACGGCACATAGCGGAAGCCGAGGGTTTCGGCCACCGCGCTGTCGGGATAGAGGTCCGTCGCCACCACTTCCATCTCGAACCCCTTCGCGATGCGGATGACATGGCGGCCGATATTGCCGGTGCCGACAACGCCGAGCGTCTTGCCAGCGAGATCGAAACCTTCGAGACCGTCCGGCGAAAAGCCGTCCGACCGCGCCTTCTGTACCCCTTCCAGCAGGCGGTGGCTGAGCGCGAGAAGAAGCGCGAACACATGTTCTGCCACGGTGTTTTCGCCGTAGGACGGCACATTCGAGACCATGACCCCATGGTCCGCGCACCAGGCGGTATCGATATGATCGTAGCCGGTGGAGCGCGTGGCGATGAGCTTGAGGGCCGTCAGCTTTTCAAGCGCTTGGGCATCGATCTTCGAATAGATAAAAGGCGAGATGACATCGGCATCAGCATAATCCGCGGCATTGTCCGCTGTCAGCGGCTCATCGACCCACTGAACGTCGATCATAGGTTTGAGGGCATCGAAAGCGGGCGCCTCCCGCGGCTCGGCTTCAAACACCACCAGTTTCATAAGGGTCTCCCACGCATCATACCGGATGCCCACGACGAAAGCAGCTCACTCCCCGCCGCGCCTTGACATTGGACAACCAGCCCCTCGTCCGGCATATCCACATCACCATGGCAGACATGCCAGCGCTAGACTAGCGGCTAATAGGAAACCGAGACCATCAGGCTATCGGCATAGGCGCCGGGAACAGCATTCTGGCCGGCGTCGATACGGCCATACATGGTATAGTTCCGTATCTCGCAGCACAGCACCGTGAAGACATAACTGTCGCTCACCACGCTGCTGCCACTGTGGCCATCGCCCCAAACAACCGTGTAGCTGGCACTCGTGTAGAGGTTATAGGTCAACAGGGCATTCTGCGGTGGGCCTGTCATCTCCCGCGCGGAATAATTCCCATGGCCCTTGCTCAGCTCCACATCGTAGGAAATGGTGTCCCCCACGTTCTGGGTGCTGCAGCTTACCTCTATATTACCGGTACTGTTCACCGCACTTCTAAGCAGGCCATCATAGAGGCCGAAATTGACGTCCGTCGCCGTGACCGTGCAGTGGCAGCCCTGACAGGTAGGCGGCCCGCCTTGGGCATCGACATGAGGGTGCCTGTCGGTGCCCCTCTCCAGCAGGAAGAAGACAACCGCTGAAGCGGCCACAATATTGGCGGCGATGAATATCTTCCGCAAAGACACTTCACTCCTATGCCCCCATATTCAGGACCATTCTAATATATCATGAAATCGTTGATACCGCATGTTCCAACCGCCAGTTGCTTTGGCGGCCAGTGACAAATACCAGACCTTGTCGTTACACCTTTTTCTCGGCGACGAGGATCGTTGACGGGAAGGTCATCTGGCTCACGTCCTGCCGGTCGAGGATATGGAACCCGGCCGCGGTAACCGCGTCTTCAAGCCGCACCGGGCGGCAATCGGTCAATAGCGCCGGGAAATGCTTGGCGAGCCACAGCCACAAACGGTTATACCAATGCGTTCCTTCTGAAAACCAGGCGAGCATCAGACGTCCGCCCGGACGCAGCACGCGGGCGAATTCTGCCAATAGGCGCGGATGGTCGGCAACCGGCAGCAGGTCCAGCATATAGCTGTTGGCGACAAGGTCGAAACTGGCGTCCTCAAAAGGCAGGTCATAGGCGCTGGCTTCCCGGAGGTCATAGCTGCCCACGTTTTTCTGCCGCGCCATCCGGCGACGGGCATAGGCCAGCATGTCGGACGACAGGTCGACGCCGGTCATGTGACCGGATAGATTGAGCGCGGCCATGCGCGCGAACAGGCGGCCTGTGCCGACCGCCACCTCCAGAATATCGCTCCCGTCCCGGATGATCGCCTTCTCAAGCAGGAGGCCAAGCGCCTTGTCTTCGGTCAGGCGCCCCCAGGCATCATAGAACCAGGCGACATGAGCATACTGACGCCGGACTGTATCCGGGTCGAAGCTGCGCTTGAGCGTTGCCTGGTCTGGCATGGCCTGCCTCCTTGCGGCGCCATCATACCATAGGCCCCTTACAAGCGACAGCTTCAGCCTAATGCCGCTTCTCCGCCCAGGTTGCCAGCTTCTGGGAATAGGTTTCGATGCTATGGTCCGTAAGCAGCTGAAAGTCGCCCTTGAACAGGTTGGGGATTTGCCGCGCCCACCAGCGCAGCTTGTCAACCACGCTGACGGAATAGCGCAGCCTGACCCCATTGCCCTGCCCGACCAGATAGCTGCCATAGCCGGACTGCCGGTACTGCTGGGCATCGAGGAGCAGGCGGCTCAGGCGCTTGTACCAGCGGCTTTCCTGAATACGGGCGTTGAGACCGGTAACCGGCGTCAGCAGGAAGCTGACCCCCATGCCGATCCCGCGGATGATATAAACCATCACCGGGTTCGGAAGCCTTGGCACGATGTCGACATGGTTGACGATACGGTAAATGGGCGTGCGGATGTCATAGTCGAACTCCTTGGTACCCACGGGCGGTGACCCGAAAGTGTAGCAGGCCCCGATGCCGTCCTCCGGCAGGAAACGAACTGCCGTGATCGCCAGTGCCCCGCCAAGCGAGTGGCCGGTGATGAAAATCTGTTTGCCCTTGACCCGCTCATCCTGAAGCGCTGTCTCGATTTTGGCTTTGACCGAGCTGAACTGGTCATAATAGCCGCTGTGGATCAGCACCTTTTCACCATTCACGTCGGCAGTGGTCAGCTGGGCGCGCACATCGGTCTTGATGTCCTTGAGTGTCGCTTCGGTGCCGCGGAAAGCCAGTACCGCCATCTCACGGCTGTCGCTTGCACAGAGGAAGGCCTGCGCGCCGGTTGCCGGCTCATCGAATGTATCGACAAGCGCGAATCCCCGCTCCTGCAGGATGCCGTCCAGCAGGCGTTTGCCTTCCTCCGGCCCGCTTCTGGGGATGTGGTTTTCAATCAACGCCGCCAGCGCCTGCCATTTTTCCTCATCCGGCACGAACTGTTTGGCTTCTTCCAAGATGTCTTTGATGTTGCTGCCGCCCTCAAACCGGAAATAGGCGAGGCGCGACATTTCCGCCATCAGGTAACTCGTGCGGTCGCTGTAGGCCGCGCGCCTGGTGGGGGGATCAAGCAGGTCTGTATGTGCGAAATAGGGTTCCATCGGTGGGTCCTTCCCAAAAAGGGCACGCACCCGAGACGTCTATCTGTAAACAACCGGAAACGGCGCCTCAGACACGGCAAATCGTCCATAGGTGCAAAAATACACCTATAATACGAACTACCCAATGGAAATGTGAAGCAGCCGGGCCGATATCGCTTCTGCCAGATGGGAAGAGACCAGTTACCAGGAAACCGTGACCACAATGTCATCTACATAGACACCAGGAACGGCGTTCTGCCCACCGTCCAGACGGCCATAATCCGTATAATTACGTACCTCGCAGCAAAGAGAGGTGAAGGTATAGCTGTCGGATACCACTGAACTGCCAAATTTCTTGCCATCACCCCATACACTGGCATGGCTGGCATCAGTATACAGATTGTAGGTCAGAACGTTCGTACCGCTTTCCATCTCTCGCGGTAGACTACCTGACTTGCCCCAACTGAGCTCGATATCATAGGACATAACATCACCGATCGTATCGGTCCCGCAAGTAACCGAGATAGAGCCCGTGCTGTAGAGAGTGGGCTTGAGCAGGGTGTCATAGGTGCCGAAGTTGACATTCGTAGCACTCACAGAACAATAACACCCTGTGCAGGAGGGCGGCCCGCCATGACCATGCCCCCCCTGGGCAATAGCGGGACTAACCGTAAGGCTTATCAGCAAAACGGCAGGAACTAGACGTTTGATCATCATCGACTGTCTCCTTTACAGACAATCACCCCCAATCGGATCGGCACGGGCGAGGCCGCAACCGCCGGAATGGTGATCCGGCATGCACCCGTTTTCAGGCGGGCCTCGAACCGCATCGGTTTCGTCAGTCCCATCATATAGACTTCGCCCCCGAATCCGACAGGAAAATCACTGCCGCCATCCAGGGCATGCATCATTGTTCCCGGCTTGAGGGGGGTTCCCGACACATCGACAATCCGGGCAACGGCGGACCGGACACGGCCGATCGGGAACGCGGCGACGACCCCGCTCCGGCGCCGGGGCACCCGGACCATGGCCGACGTGCCGATATCGGCGGACAGCGGCAGGTCAAGCGGGTCGATGCTGATGCGGTTTTCCTCAAAGGCCCGAAGGCCGGTGATCAGCGCCCGGCCTTTGTCATTGGTCTCGGTTACCCGGCGGTTTTCCTTGAGGACACCGATGCCTTCGAAATCCCCCACTTCCACAAGCGCAAAGCTTTCATCGACCGTGCGGGTCATATAGGTGTCCCCGCCGATGAAGATAACGCCACCGCGCGCACCCAGCCGGGCCGCTTCGCCGCTTTGTGTCTTGCTGACATCCAGGTCAAGGCGGCCATGGCTGCCTTCGTAGGTAACACCGGCACGGCCGCGCTGTGTCTGGTCACGGCTTGCCTCCGCCCGGTAGCCGAACCCGCCCTCATAGGGGGCGCTGTTCGTCACGCGCGCCGTGCCGGTCCATTGACCTGCACTCCTATCCAGACTGGCGCTACCGGTGGTCCTGTCCCCAAGCCGGGTGGTGAAACTGATATAGAGCATGGTGTCGGCAAAGGCGCCGAAACTTTTGGAGGCATTGACCCCCAGCGTCCCCAAATTACCCACCCGCTTGGAATAGTTGGCGCTAACGATTTCGAAATCGTCACTGTCGCGCTCATCCACACGGGTATAGTTGAGCGAAACGGCACCATAGCGGGACAGATCCAGCCCGGCGTTCGCGCTCGTGCGCATCCGCGCTTCCCGCACGCCCTCAGCCGTCCCCAGACGGGCGAAGTCTTTTGTCGTCATCTCGTGCGAGACCTGAACCCCAAAATTATGTGACGTCCAATTGAAATTGGTTTGCAGGATCGCACCGAAACGCCCGTGATTGACGCTCACGGCTGTCGCCGCGGAGAGGATACCGCCAAAGGGCATCTGCCAATCGATATTGGGGCCGATCCCCGCACGTTTTCCGGATGCTTCAACATGAAGACCCGCTGTCAGATGGTCGCTAAACCCTTTGCGGAAACTGCCGGAGACAAAGACATCTCCATAATCGAAACTGCCGATACCGTAATTCTGGCGCAAGGCACCGGCTTCGACCGAAAAGCTGGCAAGCCCGCGCCGGAGCAGGTTGCGGCTGGCATAGAAAGGCTGGATAAGCACTGTTTCACGGCCCAGAAGGTCCCGGACCACGACCTTGAGGTCCCCCGACCCGGTAATGACCGGCGGCTGTTCGATGGTGAAGGGCCCAGGTTCCACCTGAACACTCGACCGCTGGACACCATTGACATAAATGTCCGCCGTGGACGGGAGGGACGCCTCCCCCAGGATCGTCGGTGTCGGGAAGGTGACAAAGCCCGGCTGAAGGCTGAAATCCGTGCCGAACTGGATACCGCCGAACCGCGAGGCCCGACCCCAGCCGCCCGGCTCCGTGATGCTGTCACCAAAGCGCCAGCGCTGACGCTTTTCCGCGCGGTCGATGGTCCAGCTGGTTTCCAGGCGGGTGAGGCTGGTATCGGAACTCTGATGGCTGGCCGCCGCCGTCATGATGCCGGTGCCATGCTCGGAAAAGACACCCAGTTCCGTAAGCGCGCCGATATAATTTGCGCTCGTGTTCTTCTCCGCCACCAGGTCATAATTCAGGAATGCGCCAAACGGGGTCGGGTCTACCTTGGGCGGTTGCCAGACACCTGTCACACCGGAGCCTGGAAAACAGACTGCCTTGCAGGTTATTTTGAGGCTGAGGTGCTGGCTGTCGAATATGTAGGATGCCCCCTTGAGCGCCGACAGGGGCAGATACTGCTGACCGTGATAATCTTCCGGCGTAACTTCCGGCACCAAAAACCCGAGCGTCCGGAAGGCTTCAACCCCCAGCGCAAACTCGTCACCACGAGCAAGCGCCGGGTAGACGCCGCTCCGGTCCACATCGTTGACGGTGATGGTCACGAAGTAAAGGATCGGGGCTTCAGCAGCCCGGGCGCCGGGTGCAGTTATCCCCACCCAGGCAAGAAGGCCCACCGCCAATAATATTGGCAGGCCCTTGCCCCAGCGTATCATTTATTAACCGGAAGAGTTTCCTGGTATGAGCCTTGGTCGGTCGCAACCGTCATTGCAACGCGGGAAGGCACGGCCTGCAGCATCGGCTTGATCTCATCAAGACGCCAGGACATGGTTGACCCAGGCAACACATATTTATGCATTGCCGCCTCAAAGATCAGCGCTTCATTGGTATGAAGCCGGACACCGGTCAGAAGCGCGTGCATGTTGCCGTTGTTCTGAACCGTCATCCACATCCCGTCCTTGCCGCGGTCATCAAGCTTCCAGGTAAGATCGGGGCGATGCGGTTTCATCGGCTGCAGGAACACCGGAACGCTGATACGGATGGTCAGCTGAACCTGGCGCCCACCACCTTCGGGCGGCGGCGGCACTTCCTGGACGAACAGGCGGAACGCGCGCTCGATATTCCAGCTCTCAGGCTGTTCGACAAGGCCGATCCGGACGACTTGATCCTGCCCCGGCTCCAGCGAGAAAACCGGCGGGCAAGCGATCAGGGAATTGCCGTCACCATAGACATCCTCACCATTTTTCTGGTCCCAGGACAGTGTCCTCAATTGAACCACAGCCTTCGCCCGGCCCTGGTTATGGACATGAACCACAGCAACCGGCGTGCCCTTGGTCAGAACAATGCGGATTGGACTGACCTCCAGGGTCGCGGCGGCATGGGCGGCCGTGGCCGGGATGAGCGCCAAAAGCGCATAAAGGGCCATAAAGGCAGATCGTTTCAGAGCCAACATATGTTTCTCGGTCCAGGTCAAAAATCAATAGCGAGAATGGTTTGCACGGGCTTGTCCTTCACAGCAGCTTTTACCTGCTTGCTCTCGACAAGGTAACGGCTGGTCCCCGCCCCACCCGGCACAACAGTATCTGCCGCAACCGTCTGGATGGCCGTTCGAAGCGTTACCTCCGGCCCGGAGGCCGCAGCCACCGACAAACCATACTCCGTATTCTGTGTACAGCGAACCTCCACCGGCTGGGTGGAGAAACTTGCCGTTTCAATACTAACACGGATGGCGCAACGCGGCTCCACCACGGCAGTGATTCCCATGCGGGACTTACCCCACGATGCACGGGCGGGAGATTTATCTTTCGAAGGGATGTTTGCGGCTGAAACCGGAGCCGAAACGATGAGCTGCGTACAAATCGTCAGACAGATGGCAGTATAGGTGACCGATCGCTTCGGCACCCACTGCCATTGTCCATCCGAAATGATAAGCATAAGCCACCCTCCGGCTCCCCGGCATCCGCCGCACCCCCAACATTACCCGCACTGTACACGCAGGCGCTTAAAATGTGACCGTTACAGTCACTGTATCACTATAAGCGCCCGGGACGGCATTTTGTAGCGCAAAAATCCGACCATAGACCGTAACGGTCTGAGCCGTACCCGTTCCGGTACCCGATACAGTATCGGTCCCGACGGTTTCGCCCCACACAGTGGCGTGTCCCGAGTCCTGGTACAGAGAATAGTTAAGGAGGTTTGCACCCGACGTCATCTTACGCGAAGCGACGGTCGCACCGGTCCCTACGCCTGCATCGAGGCCGACGTCATAAGGGGTGGTGTTGGTACACAGCACGTCCATGGTCGAAGACCCGTCCGTCGGCGTTGCCGAGAAGGGGTCATACACGCCGAAAGCCAAATCATTGGCCGCAACCGTGCAGGCTGCATTGACGTTTGCCGTTACTTGAAAGGTGTCGGTCTGAGCCGATGCCGAAACAGCGGCCAGCATAGCAATGCCGGCAACCATACCGGCACGCCCCAACAGGCGACGAGGGCTGACAACACTCTTATTACCAGTGGCGAACATGTTTGTTCTCCTACATTACGGCCCCCAAAGCCGTGCTTTGCTCCAATGTATCCTGAGGCCATTAAGAAAGTGTCAACATGCGCACCCCTTAACCCCAAGAACAACGCTCTCACTATAAAAAGTAAGAACTAATCTCTGCTAATCAATACTGTGGATTCTTCTTATTTTGATTTGATTTGCATCAAAATACCATAGAGTGCACGGAACTATCGTAAACCGATAAATTTTCCTAAAATATTTATGATTTCGACTGTAAAACCCACGCCGCCACACACGAAATTTTATCCATAATACATAAATTAATCGCTTTAGTCGATTGTCCAAACCGAGATTAGCAACTTCCCTCACTCTTGGCGCCTGCACATCACGATATTTTTTTGGGGGGAGGAGGCCGCTCTAGATAACCTTGCTGACCTCATATTGGTTCAGCTCGATGGCGAGCACATGCATCGCTTTCAGCATCCTGCGGAAATAACGGGCCGTTTCCGTACGCATATGCAGGCCACGGGCCGTGACGGCGTCCCATTCCTCATAGACATAGAAATTGCCCGAATGGTCGCAATCTTCACTGATATGGAAACGAAGATTGCCAAACGCCTTCCGCGCCGCCCTGACATAGGGCTCAATGATGGAGAGAAGCTCCATGCGGTAGAGCGGCGAGACTTCTATCTTCCCGGAAACGATAATCACATCAGGCGCTCCAATAGATCCCGAACCCACAAAAGGGCGCGGCCCGTCTCCGACCATCCGCCCCTACAGCCATACGCGGAATGCCGACATTGCTGATCATAACAGGGGTCGTCGCCATAGGGAGCCTTAATGAACATCACGAGAAACCCTGCCAGCAGAGTTTTCTGGCAGCCGCAGTAAGCCTCCGGGCGGCAAATGGCACTGAAGAAGAAAGACCCGCGGACATCACTACACGTTGGGGGTCGACCAATAAGAGCAAGCCCGGCGCCCCTTCAAATTGCCATTGCCTCCCGGATCAGGAAAATTTATATCAATTTGTAGGAAACGCTGCTTGACGCCACGTCTCAATCATTTGACGGAGCGTCTCTTTTGGGGGGCAGGTTTGACACAGGTTCCGGAAAGCCACGGAAGACCACAGGGAGCGCCGCGCGCGCTTCCCACCTTGCTGGAAACCTCCGTCTATGAAAGTCGCCCGGCAAAAACCAAGCTCAACAGTTTCGACAGCCGAGCCATTCCTGAGCAGGACCAGTATGAACTGTGGCGCTCTGTCGCCGCGGCCTCCTACGGCACCGTCGAACGGGACGCCCCGCATAATGCCCCCTTCCATGCCAAGCTGGACAGCTACCTGACCTCGAGCTTCGGCTATGCCCGCCACACGGTGCACCACCCGGCAACCATGACCCGGGATGAAAAAGCCATTGCCCTCGGCGACTTCGATGGCGTGGCCATTCAGTACCGGCTGGCGGGGACAGAACTCCACAATACCTTCAAATGCGGGGAGCTGATCCAGCCCGGAAGAATCCGATTCCACGACATGCGCCGGCCGTTTTCCACAAGCTATGAAAACTATGACAATATCGCGCTTGTCATCCACCGCCAGCAATTGGAAGAACGCGCGCCCGGTCTGGACCATCTCGACGGTTGCCTGTTCCCAGACAGCCCCATGACCACGCTTCTCAAGGACCATATGGTCACGGCAATGAAAGTGCTGGAACATGCCACAAAGGCAGAGGCGGAAATGCTTTCGTCCGTGACGATGGAAGTGCTCACGTCTGCGCTCCTCAGCACGAAGCACGCCGATATCCTCTCATCAGAAACGATGGAAAACGCACTCCATGAGGCGATCCGTTTCTGTATCGACCGCAATCTCCATAATCCGGCGCTGAGCCCGGATTTCATTGCCAGAACGGTTGGGGTATCACGAGCCAAGCTTTTCAGGGTATGCCAGCCGTTCGGCAGCCCCATGGGGCTTGTGCAACAGCACCGGATGCGGCGGGCGAAAAAGATGATCGCCACAAACCCCGCCATCAGCATCACGGAAGTGGCGGTACTGGTTGGCTATGAAAACCTGGAAACCTTCAGCCGGGCCTTCCACCGCACCTACGACATCTCCGCCCGCGATTTCCGTCAGTCCTGCCGCGCCCGCAATTAACGGCACGGCCTCGGTTAAGAGCCTGTCTTTTCCGCGAGCGCCTTCAGTTGCCTATCATGCAGGCCGGACAAAACCATCAAAGAACATATTGCGCCGATAAGGGCGAACAGCATGTCGGACTGGGTATCCCAGCTGTAGCCCTGGGTGCCCAGGAAAGCATCCGCCGCGGTACCGGACGCTGCGGCAACCCACCATTCGATCAGTTCATAAAAGGCGCTGAAGGCCAGACACACCGACACAGTCAGGACATTCCGCCAGGCCGGGCCGTTTATCACCTGCTTGCGGATAAATATCTCCCTCGCCAAAAGCGCGGGGACAACCCCCTGAAAGAAATGACCCAGCTTATCGTAATTATTGCGTGTCATCCCGAACAGATGGTCGAAGAAGGGCACTTCCGCGTAAGTATAGTGCCCACCCACCATAAGGACGAGACAGTGGAGCAGGATAAAAAAGTAAAGGATCGGCGTGAGCCTGAACCGGGCATAGGTGAGAAGAAGGACCAGCGCCCCAATCATCGCGGGAAACACTTCCAGGAACCAGGTCAACTGGTCCTTGGGGTTGAGGCCTGACCAGCCCAAGCCTGCTGCGAACACAAGCACCCAAAGATATTTCATGTGCTGACCCTTCCCATGGTAGCCCCCACAGAGGGTAGCCTAGTCGCCCACAGTCGTAACATCAATATCGCTAATCTTACCCCGTCCCGACACGTCTTTTGGGACTGAAACCCCAGTCATTCCCCCGGATATATGCAGGGCTATTGCCTTCTCTTGAAACCCACTTCTAGAATGAACGTCGATTTCACCCCTTTCTCATGGAGAGCGATAAATGACAGCCACCCACACCAAGGATATTCCTGAGTGGCTGGTCAGCGCGAAGGTTCAACCGCCCCGCACGGGAAGTGAAACCCTTTCCCGCTTCTCACCTTTCCATGACAGCAAGCTGCATTTCATCACCCATATCGAAGCGCCTGCAGGGTATGGAAAGACAACACTTCTGAACCAGCATTATGAAGCCTGGACCGCCCATGAAGGCGCAACCGCGCTTTGGCTCACTTTCTCGGCCGATGAAACAGGCCGGAGCTTTGTCGAATATCTGGCGTATGCGCTTATCAGAAACGGCAATCGCCTTTCCGCCGACTTTTTTGACGAGCTTCCGGAAAATGTCACCCTGACGAAACACCTTAATATTCTCGCCAACACGTTCGAGCATGAGGCCGGAAAATGGCTGCTGATTTTTGACGACCTGGAAGTCGTCAATGAGGATGTCTGCGCCGCGCTTGAACATCTGATCAGCATCGCGCCGCCCAACGTCCATTTCCTGATCGCGGGGCGGATGAATCCCGGCCTGTCGCTGTCCCATTTTGCCATGCAGGGGCAGCTACTACATGTCCGCGCCGATGAACTGGCTTTCACCGCCCATCATATCCTGGCCCTGTTCGGGGACCGCATCTCACTTGAGGATGCAGCCCGAATCCAGGAGGCCACACTTGGCTGGCCCATGGCCGTCCAACTGGTCAGAATGGATATGAAAGCCGGCTGCCCGCTGGAAGAATCCCTGAAACGGCTCGGGGACCCGTCCGAGATTGCCTCCCAATATATCCGGGAACAGATCGACGGCAGGCTGACCGACACAATCCGCACCACTCTCCTTGAGGCGTCAGTACTCGACTGGTTGGAAGCCGATGCCCTAAGAGCCACCCAAGGCACTGACAATCTTCTGACCCGCCTGAACGACCTTGGCGAGATCGGATATCTCATCAGCCCGATCGGTGACGGGCCGGACACCTACCGCATCCACCCGCTGCTGCGTGAATTCCTGCGCGACAGCCTGAGGCGCCAGGACCCTGAAAAATACCGGGCCCTGCACCGGGCAACAGCGGTATGGATGGCACAGAAGAACCGGTTCCGCCTGGCGCTTTCACACGCCTACCAGTCCGAGGATGAGGACCTGATCGGAACGCTAATAGAAGACTTCGGCGGCGTGCGCCTCTTCATTCAGGAAGGCGTATCGCGGGCTTTCAGTTCACAGGTTTACCTGAACGATTATATCTTGCAGGCGTTTCCCCGCGTGGCCCTGATGCACTGCGTGATCCAGACCAAGCGCGGCCTCCTGACCGAAGCACGCGACGTCTATACCAAAATCGCGAAACACACCAAAGGCTTCAAGATAGACCGGCCGGGCGGGACGGATGGGGTGCTGGAGATGGACCATCATATCAGCTTGCCCTTCATGGTCCTGTATGGCGCCCTGCCCGATGAGTATCTGAACCAGAACGACCTTTATCACATGCCTGAAGGCACCGGGATGTCGGCCCTGGTCGATGGTGCCTACAATAATTCGCTGTGCGTCTCCAATTTTGTAACCGGAGAACTGGACGAAGCGAGCCGGCGGGCCGACCTTGCCAGGCGCTGGTTTGAGGAAGCCTCCTCTGTCTATGGCCAGCTATATATCGACCTGCATGAAGGTGCCATCGCGTTCAATATCGGCGATCAGGACCGCGCCGCCCAGCTGTTTGATGCCGCCAAGGCAAAGCAGCGCCGGTCATTCCGGGAAGATGAAGGCGCCCGCCTCGCCTGCGACGTCATGCTAGCGGAACTGCGGCTTTTCCAGGGAGACCTCGACAGCGTGGGCCGCATAGCGCCGGGCCTGCCCAAACGCCTTATCGCTTATGACGCCTGGTGCGACCTTCATGCCACCGCGATCGCGACCGCCATCGACTATTATCTGGCCCGCCAGCAATTGGATGAAGCCCTCAGCCTCGTCACCAGTATGCAGCACTATGTCGATCAGGAGCAGGTAACCTCCCTCCAGCCCAAGCTGAAACGGCTGGAGCTTGTGCTGCAGGCCGCCAAAGGGGAAGACCCCGGACCGCAGGCCGACGCCGCCCTCCCGGACAAAACCGCTATCCTGGCCAGCCCGCCCGACACGATCGCGTGGCGCGATCTGGAAAGCATGACCAAGGCGCATTTCCTGCTGCAACAATATCGCGGCAAAGCCGCTGACCTCGACGGCCTGGCGGAAACCGTTGTCGATGTCTTTCTGAAGAAAGGGCTCCATGCCCCCGCATGCCGGACGTTGGTCACAGCGGCCTGTTCCGAGTGGGTTGTCGGGAACGCATCCCACGCGCTTGACCTCCTAAAGCGGGGGCTGGACCTGATCAAATCCAGCGGCGGCGTCGGCCCCTTGAAACAAAACGGGCCGATCATTTCCGACATGATCGCTTCGGATCCCGCGACCCGCTTGATCGGTGAAAACCTCAAGGACTGGCTGCAGGAGATAACACACGAGGCGGCCACTCCGGAAAAGCCGCTGTTCAGCCCGCGCGAGATGGATGTGTTGGCCCATCTGGCGGAAGGCAAACAGGATAAGGTTATCGCCCGGGAACTTGGCGTCACGGAACATGCCGTGCGCTATCATCTGAAAAATATATATGCCAAGGTCCATGTGTCCGGACGGCATGAAGCCGTCGCCCACATCCGTAAGATGAAACTGCCGCTGGGTTAAACTTCAGCGATCATCTCCTCACCTACTATGATTAGTAGCCCCTCCCTTTCCGGTGGCTCGTCCGTAACCTGCCGGTTTTAGCCGGAAATCTACCAGTATTACGCCTTCAAACATTGGCCTTACCCTGACTAATCTCAGGGTAGGTTTTCCAGCATTGAGGTGCATTATGCGTATTGGTGTAGATGTAGGCGGGACAAATACCGACGCAGTCCTGATGGACGGCGACTTGGTCCTTGCCTCTCGAAAGATGCCGACCACGGCTAACGTCAGCGACGGGATTGAGGCGGCCATCGGCGCCATCCTTGAAGAGACGGGAACCACGGGTGATGCCATTGATTGCGTCATGATCGGCACGACACATTTCACCAACGCCTTCGTGCAGGCCAAGGGCCTCTCTCAGGTCTTTGCCCTGCGTATTGGCGCTCCGGCCGGGCGCGGTATCCCTCCCTTCTCCACCTGGCCGGACGCCATGAAGAATGCCGTTTTCGGCGGCTTTGCCATGATCGGCGGTGGCTATGAGTTTGATGGCCGGTTGATAGCGCCCCTCGACGAAGCGGCAATCACAGCCGCCGCGGAAGAGATCAAGGCCAAGGGCATCGAGCAGGTGGCAATCGCCGGTATCTTCAGCCAGCTCAATGCTGAGCAGGAGATACGGGCTGCCGAGCTCATCAAGATGGTTGTCCCCTCCGCCAGCATTTCGCTGTCGTCCCAACTGGGGCGTGTAGGCCTACTGGAGCGGGAAAATGCCGCGATCATGAACGCCAGCCTCCGTGCCCTCGCGGACCATGTGGCGGATGCCTTCGGCCGGGCCCTGGAAAGCCTTGGCATCACGGCGCCATTCTTTGTCAGCCAGAACGATGGCACCCTGATGCCGACCAGCCTACTGCGGCAATATCCCGTTCTTACGTTCGCGGCCGGCCCGACCAACAGCCTCCGGGGCGCGGCGTGGCTTACCGGGCTCAAGAACGCCATCGTCGTCGACATTGGCGGCACCACCACCGATGTGGGCGTGCTGGTCAACGGGTTCCCACGTCAGTCCAGCGTCCATGTGGATGTGGGTGGGGTCCGCACCAATTTCCGGATGCCCGATATTCTATCCATCGGTCTTGGCGGCGGCAGTCGTATCCGCGCAGATGGCGGGAAAGTAACCGTGGGGCCGGACTCCGTGGCGTTCCGCCTTCTCGAAGAAGCCAAAATATTCGGTGGCCAGACACTGACCGCAAGCGATATCGCGGTCGCGTCCGGCAATGCTGATTTTGGGGACAAGAGCCTCGTGGAAACGTTGGACCCCGGACTGGTCTTCGCGGCCCAAGATGCAATCCACCGGTTGGCCGAGGACGGCATCGACCGGATGAAGACGTCCAAAGATGATATTCCGATGATCCTGGTGGGCGGCGGCCATGTCCTGATCAGCCGGCCGCTTGAAGGCGTATCCGAAGCCCATGCTCCTGACCATGCCGGGGTCGCAAACGCCGTCGGCGCTGCGATCGGCCAGATCAGCGGTGAAGTCGACCGGATTTACCACATCGCAGAAGACACGCGGGACGAAGCACTTCAGGACGCGAAAACGCGGGCCTCGGAAGCTGCCATTGCCGCCGGGGCAAACCCGGACACCATCGAAATAGTCAACCTGGAAGCCGTTCCCCTTCAATATTTGCCTGGAGGTGCCACGCGCGTCGTTTGCCGTGCCGTCGGCGATCTGGTGATGGAGAAAGCGTAACATGACCACCGAAATTACTTTGGACAATATCGAAGACCTTGCCATCGGGTCGGCCTTTCTGGGCACCGGCGGCGGTGGTGATCCCTATCTGGGGATGCTGCTGTGCCGTGAAGCGCTTACGAAATATGGGCCGGTGAAGCTTGTCTCTGTCGATGACCTGGCTGATGCGGACAATGTTTTCGTGGCCGCCGCCATCGGCGCCCCGACGGTCATGATCGAAAAGCTGTTTTCGGTTGAGGACCAGCATTATGCGGTCAACCTGCTCGAGCAGTATCTAGGACGGTCTGCCAATGCCATCATCTCCGCCGAAATTGGCGGATGCAATTCCATGATGCCCGTCGCCTACGCCGCCATGCGTGGCCTGCCGCTGGTCGATGGCGATGGCATGGGCCGGGCCTTCCCGGAACTGCAGATGACTGCCATGGCCGTAAACGGCATCAGTGTCGCCCCCATGACGCTGGCCGATGAACATGGCAACAGCCTGTTGATCCAGACAAAAGACGCCAAAAAGGCAGAGCGTCTCGCCCGCCCGGTCGTCGCAGAAATGGGGGCCAGCCTCTGCATGTCCTGTTATCCGATGACCGGCACCGAAGCCCGGACCGGCGTCGTGCGCGACACCATCAGCGCGGCCCTCTCCATTGGCAAGGCCGTCCGTAACTCGGGCGATAATGCAAGCTCTGCCATCGAACGGCTTGTCGGCGCCCTCCAAGGCCATAATTACTACCGGGATGCCTACCGTCTTTTCGACGGAAAAATTACGGAAATCGAACGGAATACCAGCAAGGGCTGGGTTACGGGCCGGTGTATGATCTCAGCTCTCTTCGGACAGGGTGAAGCGGAACTTATTTTCCGGAACGAAAACCTGGTGATGTATGTGGACGGCCAGCTGCGCTGTGTCGTCCCCGACCTCATTACCGTTGTCGACCAGGAAACCGGCCACGCCATCCCGACAGAGCGGCTGGCATACGGCCAACGCGTGGCGGTAATCGGCTGCAGCGCCCCGCCGCCCCTCAAGACAGAAGCCGCGCTTAAGGTCATGGGGCCGCAGGAATTCGGCCTCGGGGAAACCTATGTTCCCATCCGCCAACTGATGGAGAAGCACTAATGGTTCATATCCGTATCGTCACCCCTATCATCACCAAGGGCGTGCGGGACCTTGCCGACATCGACTTTCTCAAACGGCCGGACCTTGAATTCAGCCACGTTCTTCTGGAGGCAGGCCCCTCCTCGATCGAGAATGAGTTCGAACATGCCCTCGCTGTGCCCGGGGTTGCTGCCCGCGCCATTGAAGCCGAAAAGGACGGCGCAGATGCCCTCATCGTCGACTGTCTTGGAGACCCCGGGGTGCCTGCCGCGCGGGAACTGGTGCGGATTCCGATTATCGGCCCCGGCGAAGCTTCCATGCATATGGCAGCCATGATGGGCCACCGCTTCTCGATCGTAACGGTAGTCGAAAGCGTACGTCCCATGCTGGACAATCTCGCCACCCTCTATGGTGTCGCCGGCAAGATGGCTTCGCTCCGAGTGATCGACATTCCGGTACTGGAGCTTGAGGCCCGCCTCGGGGAAGTGCAGCAGAAGCTGGCCGAACAGGCTGTCGAGGCTGTTGAGAAGGACCATGCCGACACCATCATCCTCGGCTGCACCGGTTTCCTCGGCTGCGCAAGCGCTATCAGCACGACCCTCAAGAGCAAAGGACTGGATGTCCCCGTTATCGACCCCATCCCAGCAGCCGTTTGCATGGCCGAGGCCTTCGTGAGAGCCGGGCTTTCGCACAGCAAACACAGTTACGCCACGCCAAATATCAAGCCCATCGCAGGATACCCATTCTAATAAAAATCGGGAGGAAAGTTATGAAACCGTCAGTAAAAGCCAGTTCAAGTTCTAGTCCTAGTCATATCGCCATGGCGCTCGCGCTTGCGTCCTTCGCCACCCTGTCTGCCCACGCCGCAGACACCAAAGACAGCAAGAGCGCCAAGGCAGACCCGGCCCAGGAAACCTCACTTGAGGAAGTTGTCGTCACCGCTCAGCGTCGGTCCGAACGCCTGCAGGACGTTCCCATGCAGGTTGACGCTTTCTCTGACGCCAAGATAGAAGCCGCGGGCATCAAGTCGTCCCAGGATTTCGTCAACATGGTGCCGAACGTGTCGCTCGATGACAGCTTCACCTATCTGAACACCTTCGTGGTGGTTCGCGGCGTTACTCAAATCAACAATGCAGACTCGCCTGTCGCCATCATCGTCGACGGTGTACCCCAGAACAGCCAGAAACAGTTCAAGATGAACCTGTTCGATATCGAGCGGATCGAAGTCCTCAAGGGGCCGCAAGGCGGTCTTTACGGCCGTAACGCGATCGGCGGTGCGATCAATATCGTCACGAAAAACGCCGGCGACCATTTCGAAGGCAAGTTGGATGCCAGCTATGGCCGCGGTGACGCCGTCGATGTCTCCGGCGTTATCTCCACCCCCGTAGGTCAGGACGGCGGTCTGCGCGTCGCCGGGAGTTACAAGTCCGATGGTGGCCGCATCCAGAACAGCTACACCGGCAAAAATGTAGATTTCATCGACCATGACTGGGAGACACGAGGCAAATATACCCAGCGTTTCAACGACACGCTTTCGATGGACCTTCGCGCCTCCTACCGGGATTTCCAGGCCGGGGCCATTTATGACTCGGTCATCTTTTCGGGCCGCGCGGACGACTATGTCCTGCCGAGCGAAAATATCCAGGGCCTGACCTATGGCAATATCTTCGACACGTCGGCAAAATTCGACGCCGAGCTGGGCAGCGCAACCTTGACCAGCATCACCGGATATACGTCGCTGACCGAAAATTACCGGGGTGACCTGGATTTCACCAACCCGGTCGACAAGCCGGGCGGGTTCCTAGGGCTGGGTATCCAGGTTGGCCAGGGCCAGGACCTTGGAACAGACTTGTTCAGCCAGGAATTTCGCCTGGTTTCCAATAACAGCGGCCCCTTCCGCTGGATTGCCGGGGTCTATTACCTGAATACCAAGAAAGACCTGCGCACGCGCGCCTTCCTGGACACCACCAGCCAGCTCGACCAGATCGACACCGGCTTCCTGCTGATCGACCACAATGAGAGCAACAACAACAATGCTTATGCGGTCTATGGCAGCTTCGACTATGACATCAGCGAAAAGCTGACCCTCTCCGGTGCCCTTCGCTATGACCTGGACAAACGGAAACAGACCGACCTTTCAACTGGTGACGTCAGGAAGGCTGACTTTGATTCCGTCCAGCCCAAGGCAACGCTGACCTACAAGTTCGATGACAGCAAACTGATTTACGGCACCTTCAGCACCGGCTTCCGCTCAGGCGGCTTTAACGCACCGAATGTCCGTATTCCTGTCTTCAAGGCCGAAAATCTGGACAACTTCGAGGCAGGCTTCAAAACCTCGTGGCTGGATCGCCGCCTGATCCTGAACGGCGCCGTCTATCGGGCCCGCAGCGATAACTTCCAGTTCTTCTTTGTCGATGCCGCCAGTGCCGCCCAGATTATCGGCAATATCGACAAGGTGGACATCTGGGGTGTCGAACTGGAAGTCCAGGCACTCGTCGGTCCCGGTCTGCAAGTGTTTGCCGGCCTCGGTACCACCGACAGCACCATCAAGGAGAATAAGGACCTTCCGTCCACCGTCGGCAACAAGACACCCAAAACCACCAACTGGTCGCTCAATGCCGGCTTCCAGTATGACACAGCGCTCACCGATACGCTCAACCTGATGACGCGCGTCGATTATGAGCACCGCGGCAAGAAATACTGGCAGGTGGATAATGCCGACGTTCAAGGCCCGGTTGATCTTCTCGGCGTCCGGGTCGGGGTTGAGACCGAAGGCTGGGGTATCTATTTCACCGGCAAGAACCTCTTCAACGAACAATATTACACCGACTTCAACCCGACCGCGTTCTCCGGTCTCGATACCGCGATTGGGTTCCGTGCTCAGCCCAGCACCTGGGCATTGGAAGCCAAGATCAAATTCTAACCTCGGCAATAGCACCTCAGCTACACCTCCAACTTATTCCTTCCCGCGACTGCGGGGAGGAATCTTTAGGGTCAAGACGTCAACTATTCCCACGGAAAGAACATATGATACGGCCCTTGAAATGGATGGCAGCCCCGGATTGGACGCTCCTGTCCGCCCTGATGGGGGAGCCCACACAGCATATGTTTGTCGGCAAAGGCGCCGAACACCAGCATGATGGCGATGCCCAGCGGCTGGTAAGGCGCCTCAAGAAACACCACGCCTATAAAGGCTGGCGCCTTGAAGTTGACCGAAGGGCGCTAGGCTTGGGGATCACCGCCTTTATTTTTATCAAACTGAAGCGACAAAGCGCCGACGTGCTGGATGCCTTCCGGACATCCCTTTCCGACCAGGAACATGTCATCAGGCTTCATTCCTTGTCGGGTGAGTTCGATTTCATGCTGGAGTTTGTCGGGCGTCATATGGCGGACCTGAATGCGTTCCGTACCACAACATTGAACACCAATACCCTGGTGAAGGGCACGACAACAATGATCTCGCTCGAGCAGTAAACAAGCGTCCGCCTAGGCCGACAGCAGAAGAATGCCCCAGTCATGCAAAATTAAATATGGCGCGGACATCGTCTGCCGTTGCCACTGTGCGGCCCGTAAGTTCCACTTGGCGCCGGGCTTCATGAACCAGCTCGGCATTGTTTGAAACCGGCTCCCCATCCGGGCGCCACAGGTTATTTTCGAACCCCACCCGGACATGACCACCCTGCCGGGCCGCGAACAGGACCGCGTCATATTCCTGTGCACCAAACGCGCACACCGCCCAGGGGAAGGACAAGGCCCCGGCACGCCCCCGGAAATACTCGAAATTGTTTCCTGGTTCCGCAGCTTCCTGCCCATACCGTCCAGCAACAAACAGGACAAATGGTGTAAGGTCTCCAAAGAAACCCTCATCGAGAAGGTCGTCAAACCGCGCCAAATCCACCGCGTCATACAGGATAACCTGATAGAAAATGCCCGCCTCGCGCATCCAGTCGAAGAAGGCGCGCTGTGCATCCGTTGCGTCTATGCCCGGCACCAGTTCCCGGAGCGCGACCGAAACGGCTTCCGGGCGCAAGTCCCGCACCATCGCCATCTGGGCCGCGGGGCCATACTGGCCGACCGCTTCAGATGTCACCTGAAGGATAAGGCCTGACCCCACTTCGCCCCTTATGGCGTTGATCGCCTCCCGGTATCGCCCCGTGTCAAGCGTATGCGCGCCATTGTCGTCCCGCACATGCAAATGAAATATGCTGGCGCCCGCATCCAACACCTCCCTGGCGCACGCGGCCAATTCGGCCGGCCCCATGGGAAGCGCCGTATGATCGGCTTTTGTCCGCCGGGCGCCGTTGGGCGCCACCATCAAGATGCAGGGTGTTTCAGTCACCGAAAACCTCCCCAATGACAGCTTCAAGCCTGCTGATCAGCATACCAATATGCTCATCCTCAAGAATATAGGGCGGTGCCAGCAGGATGTGGCAACTACTGCCACCCTCTTCGTTATTGCCGCCGGGATAGACCATCAGGCCATGCGTCATCGCCGTGGCCTTTATCCTGCCAGCCACAGCCGCACTATTTTCTATAGGGGCTTTCGTTTCCTTGTCTGCGACAAATTCAATCGCCCTGAAAAGCCCACGTCCCCGAATATCCCCAACGTTCGGATGGTCGGAAAACCGCTCCGTGAGTGCGTCCTGAAGCTGCGCGCCCTTGGTTCGGACAGCCTCCAACAGCTGGTACGTCTCAAAGGCCTCCTGAACCGCGAGCCCCGCCGCGCACGCACAGGCATGGCCAATATAGGTATGGCCGTGGGAAAAGCCCGCAGGGGATTCCTGTAAAGCTTCAACAATCCTCGAAGAAGCGATGGTTGCGGCCAGCGGTTGGTAGCCACCGCCGATCCCCTTGGCCAGGGTCACGATGTCGGGCCTGAAACCTTCCTGCTCAAACGCAAAGAAAGAGCCTGTCCGCCCCGAGCCACACATGACCTCATCCGCGATCAGCAGAATGTCGTAGCGGTCGCAGATTTCGCGTATTTTCTTGAAATAGCCGGGGCTCGCCGATACGGCCCCCAAGGATGCGCCGACCACAGGCTCGACGATAAAAGCCGCGACCGTTTCCGCCCCGGCAGCCTTGATCGCGTCTTCCAGATCGCCGGCTGCACGCAGGCCATAGGCTTCCGGGCCTTCACCGGCTTCCTGATGACGATAGGCATAGCAGGGCACGATCCGCGGCCATTCTATCAACAGGCCATCCATCGGGCGCCGCCGGGCCGGGTTGCCGCTTACCGACAAGGTGCCAAACGTGTTGCCGTGATAACTATGGTCCCGGCTGATAATCTTTGCTTTTTCAGGCCTGCCCAAGGCCTTCCAATATTGCCAGGCCAGCTTGAGCGCGGTTTCATTCGCCTCGGAGCCCCCTGCGGTGAAATAGGCCCTTGCCCCAGGGTCACCGAAGCGTGCGACAAGCCTTTCCGCCAGCTGTTCCTGGGGCCTGCTGGAAAAGAAAGCCGTGTGGGCAAAGGCCATCTGATCAAGCTGTGCCTTCACAGCCCTGATAACGTCAGGGTGCTGATGCCCGAGACAGGACACCGCCGCGCCGCCGCACATATCGAGGTAAGCCTTGCCGTCCGCATCATAAATATGCATCCCCGAGGCGCTTACCGCGACAGGGTATGCCTTGCCCATATCCCGATAGAAAACAGACGTCATCCTTTGGTCCCCTTGGTCGTTAGGACCACATTGTCGCCTGGCAGCAGGGCGGCCACTAATTTATGTTTTACCTTTATCTATAAATTATGCTTATGGTTACAGCATGAACGGGCGCCAAATTGAGATATTTCATGCCGTCATGAAAAGCGGCACTGTCACCGAGGCGGCGAACCGCCTGGGTATTACACAGCCAGCTGTCACTGCCAGCTTGAAACAGATCGAGGCCACCATTGGCTTTAACCTGTTTCACCGGACCGGTGGACGGTTGCACCCGACCGCGGAAGCGAAACTTCTCTATGGTGAAGCTGAGCGCATTCAGGATTCCCTCACCGTCTTCAGATCGTTGGCGGAGAGGCTTAAAACCGACCTGACCTCTCATCTGCGTATCGCCGCGCCACCGGCCTTGAGCCACGAACTGATACCGGAAGCCATCACCCGGTTCCTGGGCCGGCCCCACAGCTGTATGATCGATGTCACCACACAGCACCATGCGCAAATATTGAACGGCCTTACCGCCTCAGCGGGCCAGAATTACCTGGGCTTCACCTTCGGGATGGAGGAGACGCCAGGGGTCGGCTCCCTGACTGTGGGCAAGGTTCAGCTGGTTGCTGTTGTTCCCACCGGGTCCCCATTGCTGGAACAGGAAAAGCTCTCTTTAGAAGCCCTCACGGCCCATCCCCTTGTTGGGACTTTCTCAGGAGAGCCGCTTGGAAACGCCGTGGAACGCTTGATGGATGAGGCGGGGGTCACGCCGCGCTATCTGGTCCGTGTCCACAATCACAATGTCGCAGCAAACCTTGCCGCGAAGGGCGTGGGCGCCGCCATAATTGACAGCGTGACCGCCGCCTACGCAGCCGCCTGTTTCGGCGCGGGCAACTTTGCTATCAGACCAATCGAAGCCGCGCCTGAATTACCGGTGACCGCCGTCTATTCCTATGAGCACCCGCTCAACAGCCATGCTAAACAGTTTCTATCTGTCTTCAGGACCTGTCTGGAGACCGTTCCTGCCTATTAGGTCTTGCCCGATAGCGGCATCCTGAATGTCTAAAAAAGAAAAAAGTCTGGCGGAGACGATCGGCCCTCTGGCAAAAACTCGGCGATATCTTGTAACCTGATCCCAATACCATCTGTAAAGGCCATACTGTATGCCCCCTGATTGGAGACCCAAGGATAAAGCACGGTCCTGGACCGTCGGTGATAGCCCTGTTTCGGTAGGCCGCTTCACATATGCCGCCAGGCCGCCAGTCATCAAGGAATGGGGCGAAGGGGCAGCTCTTGAAGTCGGGGCTTTCTGCTCGATTGCGGAAGACGTGGTCTTTTGCCTGGGCGGCAACCACCGCACAGACTGGATAGCCACCTTCCCTTTTTCCCATCTCAAGATGCCGGGACAGACAGACACGCCGATCCTGGGGCACCCTGCAACACGGGGCGACATCAAGATAGGCAATGATGTCTGGATCGGCTTCGGTGCCACCATCATGTCCGGCGTCACTGTGGGAGACGGTGCGGTCATCGGCGCCAATGCCATGGTGTTGCGGGATGTCGCCCCCTATACGGTGGTGGGCGGCAATCCGGCACGCGCTGTTCGCAGGCGTTTCGATGACGACATGATAACCTTGCTCACCCAGTTGCGCTGGTGGGATCTGGAAACCGAGGAGATCGGGGCGATCGCTCAGGATTTGACGACAGCGCCAACCCTTCCCCTGTTGAAAGACCTGCTGAAACGGTTTCGCCCCAGCATTTAGCGCATATCGCCGGATTGCAAACCGACTACTGCATTGCTCTTTTCATCGATGGTCTCGGGGTGCATAGCCGCCTGCCCCTAGGGGCAAGCGGCTCCATTGAGCAACTATTGCTTAAGGGCGACCGCACCCTCATTTCAGGGGCAGGTGCAGCTCAGCAGCCGTGCCCAGCTCGGGTTCATCCAAAAAGAAACGTCGACAATAGATAGGAAAGTCGCGCATCTCCTCACCGCTGGTGGGTAACCAGTCACGGTATAGATAGAGCGCAGCCGGCTCCAGATTGTGGGTATCCCCGTTTACGCGCAGGACGGCACAGCGCCCGCCGGGGATCTCCCCGATTTTGACATTCTCGTCGGCGACCTCAATTGGCTGATCAGCATCAAGGCCGATGCAGAGATCCATACTGTAGTCGTCAGGATTGGCAGGGCGACGTTCCGAATACCAGATGTTGAAAGTCGGATTGGTCCGGGGCGAAAGTCCTGCGGCTTTTCGCCACTCGATAAACCGCTCAATGGTGGCGTTGAGTGTTTCGGGACCGCCCCGGTGCTCAAAGATCGCAACCCGTGTCGGGGCTACTTCGCGGATGTTCACTTGGTCAGGAAGAAAGGTCGTTTCCATCATTATACTCCTAGCAGCATTGAAGGGCCTGAAGGCCATGAGCCACGGCTCCCAGTCGGGAGATTTCCGGAAACCCGACGGTGATTGGCCAAATCGCTTGCGAAATGCGCGGGCGAAGGCGTCGGGTGCCTCATAGCCGGCCGTCAGAGCAATCTCGGTAACGCTTTCCCCGTTGCCATTTGCCAGGTCCTGCGAGGCCCGTCTCATACGGGCCAGCTGGACGTAGTGATGCAGGGAAATCCCGAAGATAGCCTTGAATTGCCGGTGGAAATGGAATTTGGAAAATGCCGCGACACTGCTCACTTCTGCCAAGTCCAGATCATCGTCCAAGTGCTGGTCCACATGGTCCAGGACCCTCAGCATTCTAGCGTGGTATTGGTCGAGCGTCGTCGTCATATCTTCTTCCTCCGTGGCAATCGCAACGTGGCATGCGTATCTATAGAATGCTCGACCGATCTTGCTATTTTGAGGAGGCAAAACTGCCCGTACGCGCAGATTACTGCTGGTGAACTGCAATTCGAACGGCCACATACGATAAGATGCAGCGGCCGGTCGGGTCAAAGAATTGCTCCAGCAACTTGGGGCCGGTCCAGGCAACAAAAACATTGATGGTACCGGCGACCTGGCTGCAATACCCAGCCTGTGCCGCGCCTGCAAACCCGCCGCCAAAACGGCAAAACCCCCGAGCGTGCACTTGGAGGATCTGGTGCACTTGCTGAGCAAAGGAAGATGATTTTGGGTTCAGGATTAGTCTCGTCAGGCCTTTGGCCTACCTCGTCACTCCGCTTTGCTCCGTAGGGAGCCTTGAGCAACCCGGGCTTTGGCCCGTCTTGTGAGGTTCAAGTCCGTGGTCCCCGACAGCAAAAAATGAGAAAGCCCAGCACGAGGCTGGGCTTCTACATTTTTGGTTGCGGGGGCAGGATTTACCACTGCGGGCGCTTTGCGCTCCTCGTGTTGCCTCCGCGTTGCTGCGGCCGAACACAGCTTCATTCACCGTCCC
>NZ_JAINDF010000007.1 GCF_023006325.1 Kordiimonas marina | reverse complement strand
ATGTTTGACAAATGCCGTCTGTTGGCATTAGGTGGTGCCTCCCGGAAATCGAGAGGAAGGGCTGAGAAACCGGTTTGATGTTTTGAGGTGGGCCTGTGTGCCTCGACCGGTTGTCCCGTATTCATAATGCATTTCCCCATCAAGCTCAGTCCCATCATCCATGTGCTCGGCCTCCTTCTGGTCGCGCTGGCGATCACCATGATGATCCCCGCGATCGTCGAGGTGCAGATGGCGGGCAATACGCCGCTTGAGTTCCTCTTCTCCGCCGCCGTGACCGGCTTCTTCGGCCTGATGGCCTTCCTGTCCACCAAGGACGACAACGAATTCAACCTGGACCTCAAACAGGCCTTCCTGCTTACCGCCCTCAGCTGGATCGTGCTGCCGGCCTTCGCCGCGCTGCCGCTGATGGGGCTTGGCCTCTCTGAGCATATCGGCCTGTCCTACACAGACGCAGTGTTCGAAACCGTTTCGGGCATGACGACGACCGGCTCCACCGTCATGTCGGGGCTCGACCACTTGCTGCCGGGGCTTCTGCTGTGGCGCTCGCTGCTGCACTGGATCGGCGGCGTCGGCATCATCGTGATGGCGATCATCATGCTGCCGTTCCTGCGCATTGGCGGGATGCAGCTGTTCCGCACCGAAAGCTCGGACCGGTCCGAGAAGATCGTGCCCAAATCGACCGAAATGATGCAGTGGATCATCGGGGTTTATGTCGCGCTCACCGCCCTGTGCGCGCTCGGCTATGCGGTCACCGGCATGTCCGGCTTCGATGCCATCAACTATGCCATGGCGACACTGGCGACCGGCGGTTACGGCACTCATGACGATTCGTTCGCGCGCTTCGGCATGGCGACCCAGTGGGTTGGCACCATTTTCATGCTCGCGGGCGGGATGCCGTTCCTCGCCTTCGTCAAGTTCGCCAAGGGTCGCCCGACCGCGCTGATTGAAGACCCGCAGATCCGCGCCTATGTCAAATTCCTCGGTTGGGTGATCGTGATCGCGGCTGTCATGCTCAGCCTCGACCAGCATATGCCCATCTTTCAGGCGTTGACCGCGACCGCCTTCAACATCGTCTCCATCGCGACGACGACCGGCTTCGTGACCACGGACTACACCACCTGGGGCACGGGCGCCGTGGTCGGCTTCTTCCTGCTCACCTTCATGGGCGGCTGCGCGGGCTCGACCGCGGGGGCGATCAAGGTTTACCGCTTCCAGGTGCTGTGGATCACCATGCGTGAGCAGATGCTCCGCCTCAACAGCCCGAACCGGGTGGTGATCCTGCGCTACCACGGCACGCGGATGCCGGATGACCTGCCGCTTTCGGTGCTGGCCTTCCTCGCGGTTTTCTTCGCCTCGACCGCGATCATCACGCTCTGGATCGCCATGCTGGGGGTGGACTTCGTGACCGCGCTCAGCGCCACGGCGACGGCCATCTGCAACGTCGGTCCGGGCCTCGGCCATATCATCGGCCCCTCGGGCAACTTCGCCAGCCTGCCGGACGGCGCCAAATGGCTCCTCAGCTTCGCCATGCTGCTCGGCCGCCTTGAGGTCTTCACCCTCATCATGCTGTTCGACCCGCACTTCTGGCGCAGCTGAACGAAGACACCACGCCAACAGGCATGGTCTGTTTAGGTCAGGTTTTCAGGGGAAGGGTGGTGCCGCATGTCGGACTCGAACCAACGACCCCCTCATTACGAATGAGGTGCTCTACCAACTGAGCTAATGCGGCGCCTGAGATATGACTCTGCTGAGTCTGCACTCGGGCCCGAAGGCAGGGCGCAAAATATGGGCTGCCTCCTCATTTGGCAAGCCCTATTTTTGACCTATAGTATACCGCCTGTAAGTCAGTTGTCCTGCAACAGACGATGTCGCACAAAAAGGGCTGCCGCGAAGGCTCCACCGAACGCGAGAATGGCGCCCCCAATCACGATGATTTGGCCAACTGGTATCGGAGTGGCGGCTGTCAAGGCGTGATAAAGCCACCAAGCCTCGAAGACGAGGCACAGGATCATCCCTAGCCCCCACAGGCAGACCTCAGCCCAGTTCGCAAGCTTATCCGGCAGGATCCAATGTAGGATTGTACTGACAGTCTTGACGATGATTTCTAGGAAAACGTCCATCAGGCATCATGCCTTTGGGGTAGAGTCGGACAGGAGCGCGATGGTGCCCGATGGGTCGAACCGGCTTTCGGGGCCGGTGATGTCCGCCTTGCCGCCCCATTCGATGGTGTCGAAGCCGTGGCAGGAAGGGCAGAGCGGCGCCCAGCCGGCGGGTGTGTGGCCGCAATCGGTGCAGCGCCACACGGCGCCGTCCGGCGCGTGGGCGAGGGCGGCTTCCACCGGGTCCGGGTTTTCGCCCTTCACGTGGGCGAGGGCGAGGCGGAACTGCCAGGCCTCACGCGACGGGCTTTCGCGGGTCAGCCGCTCAAGGATCGGCGCGGCATCGTCATAGGCGTGCGCGTCCATCATGGCGTCGGCGAGCAGCAGCATCGATTCCGGGTGGGCGGGGCGCTTGGCCGCCAGCGTGCGGGCGCGCTTCAGCCAGTCCTCCATCGATTCCGCGGCATCGAGCGATTTATAAACCCGTGCGAGGCCGGGGTGCGGGGCGTCTTCCCACGCATTCAGGATGATCTTCTCGGCCTTGCGGGCGCTGCCATCCGCCTGTTCAAGCTTGGCGAGCGCGATAACGGCGGGGGTGAACCCGGCCCGCGCCGACAGTGCTTTCTTATAGCCCTTGCGCGCGGCGGCGTGGTCGCCCTTGAGGTTGGCTTCCGCCGCTTCGGCGTAGGCGAGCGCACCTTTGTGGCGGCTGACGGTTTCGGCGTCTATGAGGCCTTCCTTGGCGACCTTGCCAAGCGCTTCCGCCGCGGCCTGCCAGTTGCCTGCCGAGACTTCGAGCGAGAACAGCGTCTTCAGCACCCACGGGCTTTTGCGGTTTTCCTTGAAAGCGGTGCGCGTGAGCTGCAGCGCCTCATTTTCGCGGCCCGTGCGCCGGGCTTCATGGACGAGGCCGCGCAGGCCGATCAGCCGTCCGTCCTCGGTGGCCTCCAAAGCCTTATAGCGCTTGGCGGCTTCGGCGTGGTTGCCCGAACGGGTCGCGGCTTCGGCGGCGATCAGGTGGATCATCGGCTGGGGCGGTAACAGCACTTCGGCCTGGCCGACAAGCCTTTGGGCCAGCTTATGGTCCCCTGCGGACAGGGCCACCAGTGACTGGTTGAGGATTTTGAAGCCCCGGCTCTGGCGTTTGATCACCTGATTGGTACCGAAGACCGGCATGTCCCGCCTGATCCAGCCCGCCAGCCAGACGAAAAGGCCGGATAGTGCTGCGACACCGGCGGCGAAAAGCGTGAGCGCGGCGAAACTGGTGTCGATGCGGTAGGCCTCAAAATCGATGGTGACATTGCCGGGGTGGTCGGCAAGCCAGGCGGCGCCGGCCGCGGCGGCCAGGATGGCGGCGAACAGCAGGACGAGGCGGATCACGAGGATGCTCCCTCATTATTTTCCGTCTGGGCCGGTGCTTTGGGCGCCGGTGTTTTAAGGGCCGGGGCCGGAGCATCATCGCGCGCGACCGTGGCGGTCAGGCGGCCGAAGGCGGCCTCGACGGCAACATAGGCCTTGGCACCATTCAGCCAGGTGGTGAGCGCGTCGGCGGCCGGGCCTTTAACGGCGCTGAGGAGCTTCACGGCCCCCGCCACATCCCGGGCGCGCAAGGCCCGTTCGGCTTTGGCGAGCGTAGCATCAAGCCCGGTGGCGCCTGCGTCCGTGCGGCGCATGGTGAAAAGCCCGGTCAGGAAATTGCCGCTGGCTTTATCCGACGCTTTCACGGCCGCGGTGGCGGCGCTGTCATAGTCTGCGAGCAGCCTGTCGAAGGACGGGATACCGCCGCCATTGTCTTCCAGAAGGCCGAGGTCCGCACCGATGCGCTGCTGGTCAAGCGCTGAAAGCGTGGCGAAGTCGGGGCGAAGGGCGGCGAGGTCCTGGCCGAACGGCAGGCCGCTGAGCGCCCGGTCTTTCAGGCGCCCGAGCGCGAGGATTAATCGGCCACGCGGGCTGGCGTCCACGGCGCCGCTCTGGACCGACTGCATCGCCTTCTCAAGCGTGGCCAAGCGGCTTTTGAGCTGGGCGGATTCGGCACGGGCAATCGCCAGGGCGCCGGACAGGTCCTTGACCGCCGGGTCCGTGCTACCCGCGAGGCTCGTCAGCCGCGCGACATCGTCATTAAGCTGCGTAACCTTGTCCTGCAGCGCGGCAATTTCCTGCGCGTCTGCGGCGGGGGCGGGGTTTTCGGTCGCGGTTTGGGCGTTGCTTGCCAGCGTGGTCAGGTCGTCTTTCAGCTTGGTGCGGGCATCATCGGCGGCCCGGAGGGCGGCCTCATGCTGGGCCAGCATTTCCTGCTGGCGCGCCAAAGATGCCTTTATCTCGCCAAGGCTGGTCTCAACCGCTTCAAGCTTTGTATTTGTCTGCTGGCCCGCGGCCGCCGGGGTGGGCGGCGCATCCTTGAGGCCAAGCTTGATCAGCCCGGCATCGAACTGGGGTGCGGTGGCAACACCGCCGATGAAGGCGGCGAGGCCGAACGCGAGGATCCAGCCCGCACGGGCCATGAATGATTTTTTCGCAGGCGGCGCAGCCGTCACGGCAGGGCGGATGGGCTCATCCGGGGCCGGCGTCGGCTCTTCCACGACCTCGGCTTCGATGATCTCGGCGTCGATGTCGTCGTTCTGGTCTTCGGGCTTTGCGTCCGTATCGCTCACTGCCTATCCCCCGGCCTTTCTGTAGCTCGGCGTGTGCCTGTTAGCCGATCAGGCTGAACAAGGCCTTTTCTGTCGGTATGATCGCGTAATTCACCGTCCGCCATGGCCCGATCAGACAGTCGGCCACCCGCGTCGACAGCGCGAGGGCGTTCATCTTCTGAAGCCAGTCGGACCGCTCATAATCAGCGACCGCCTCTTCAAAGATGGTGGCGGTGCGCGGCGAATAAAAGAGCGCATAGTCAATTTCACCTTCGTCCAGGGCTTCCTGAACGCCGAGCGAAAAGGTGCGCACGGCCCGTGTCTGGTAGGTCACCGTATAGTCGGCATCGATCCCCTCACCCCTCAGGACGTCGGCGATATTGTAGGAAATCACGTTCCCGGCCAGGTGGGTATATTTGCGCTTCTCGGAAATCCCGCATTCCAGAAGGGTCGGGATCATTTCGCGGGCGGTGCCGGGGCCGACCGTGACGTTGGTGAAACCAAGCTGGCGGGCAATATCCGCTGTGGCTTCGCCGACGGCAAAAATCGGCCGTTCCTTGTTGCCGATATTGGCAAGGCCGTGGCGGGCGCCGTTCTTGCTGGTGACGATCAGGCTGCGGCCTTCATCGGGGATCTCGAAGGAGACCGGGTCAACGGCGATCATCGGTGCCGTGACGACCCTGTGGCCCATGCGCTCAAGCTTCTCGGCGGTCGCGGTCGCTTCTTCCTGCGGGCGGGTTATCAGAACCGTGCTCATGCGATCTCCGCTTCTATGTCGCGGGCAAGCTGGTCGAAGAACGCGGCGCCGGCGTCCGCGCGGACAGCATGGCCAAGCCGTTCGCCGAGCGCGGCGACGTCATTGAGGTCTGCGGCCGTCTCGCCGGATTGTTCAAACACCGTTTGCCCATCGAGTGACAATAACATGGCGCGCATGATAACCCGATTTTCATCCGCTGTCGCGTGGGCGGCAATCGGCGTGCGGCAGGAGCCGTCGAGTGCTGCCAGGAACGCCCGCTCGGCCGTCACTTCAAGCGCGGTCCTGGCGCAGTGGAGCGGGGCCAGCCAGTCTTTCATCGCGCTGTCGGCATCACGAACTTCCACCGTCACCGCACCCTGGGCCGGGGCAGGCAGGAAGTCCTCGAAGCTCAGCGTTTCGGTGGCGGCTGATGCCATATCCAGCCGGTTCAGCCCTGCGCGCGCCAGGAAAGTGGCGTCGGCCTCGCCGTCCTTCAGCTTGCGAAGGCGGGTCTGCACATTGCCGCGGAAGGTAACGATCTTGAGGTCGGGGCGCAGCCTCAGGGCCAGCGCGCGGCGGCGCAGAGATGCCGTGCCGACGGTCGCGCCTTCGGGCAGCTCGCGTAGGCTCGCGTAGGCCGCGCTGATGAAGACATCGCGGGCGTCCTCACGCGGCAGGAAGGTCGACAGCACAAGCCCATCCGGCAGGCTCGTGGGCATGTCCTTGCTGGAATGCACGGCGCAGTCGATGCGGCCTTCAAGAAGCGCGTCTTCGATTTCCTTGGTGAACAGGCCTTTGCCGCCCGCGGTCATCAAATGCCGGTCGAGGATGCGGTCACCGGTGGTCTTGATGATGACGATCTCGATATCGTCTGGCGTGAGGTCGGCGTGTGCGGCGACAAGCCTTGCTTTTACATCTTCTGCCTGCGCGAGCGCCAAGGGGCTGCCCCTGGTCCCGATTTTGATCGCTTGTTGCACGAAACCCTCTCCGGATGCTAAAGGCGGGCGGTGAAATCGCCACTGTTTTAATGGCTTATAGAACCTTATAGTCTTTCGCCCAAGCCCCAATGACGGGATTTTGCCGCCGCACGACGGGAATTGTCCATGACAGGCACTAACGATCAGGTAAATCAGCAGTTTCGCCGCCCCCTCGTCCTGGGGGTTGAGACCAGCTGCGACGAAACCGCCGCGGCCATTGTCTCGGCGGACAAGAAAATCCTGGCGCACCGGGTGCTGTCGCAGATCGACGACCATGCTGAGTTTGGCGGTGTCGTGCCGGAAATTGCCGCGCGCCAGCATATTTCGCACCTCGATCACCTGCTGAAAGGCCTGATGGACGATGCGGCCCTCGGCTTTGATGACCTCGATGCCATCGCCGCCACCACCGGGCCGGGGCTCGTCGGCGGCCTGATGGTTGGCGTGATGACCGCGAAGGCGATAGCGCGCGCGGCCGGGAAGCCGTTTGTCGCGGTCAACCATCTGGAAGGCCATGCGCTCACCGCAAGGCTGGTTGCCGATATTGAATTCCCGTTCCTGCTGCTTCTGGTCTCCGGCGGACACTGCCAGATCCTGTCCGTGCGCGGAGTGGGGGATTATGAACGCCTCGGCAGCACCATTGATGACGCCGCTGGTGAGGCCTTCGACAAGACCGCCAAGCTGCTTGGGCTCGCCTACCCCGGCGGACCGTCGGTGGAAAAGGAAGCGGGGAAGGGCGACCCCGCCCGCTTCAAACTGCCGAAGCCCATGGTCGGCAAACCGGGCTGTGACTTTTCCTTCTCCGGCCTCAAGACCGCTGTGCGCCGCCTTGCCGAAGACTGTGTCGCCAAGCGCGGGATGCTTTATGAAGACGACCGCGCCGACATTTGCGCCGCGTTTCAGATGACGATCGGTGCCTGCTTCAAAGACCGGCTCCGCCATGCCGTCGCTTTGTTCCGCGCTGATGTTGGGGCGGGGGACTTCCCGCTCGTGGTCGCGGGCGGGGTTGCTGCCAATGCCTACCTGCGCGGAGAGATCGAAGCGCTCGCCGCATCCGAAGGGCTCAGCTTCCATGCGCCGCCCCTCAGCCTGTGCACCGACAATGGCGCCATGATCGCCTGGGCCGGGCTTGAGCGCTTCCGCGTCAATCCGGGGCTGGATGACCGGGACGTTTCGGCCCGGCCACGCTGGCCTTTGGACGAACGTGCGGCACCCATCGTTGGCTCGGGCAAAAAAGGCGCCAAGGCTTAGGGGCAGGCATAAGCGCTTGCCCAAGCAGGCCCAAACGGGCAATCTTGCGAAAACAATCGAGGGAGACATCATCAGGTGCAGAAGATCGGTGTATTGGGGGCAGGAGCCTGGGGTACGGCGCTCGCTGAAGTGGCGGCGAGGGCCGGGCGTGATACCATCCTGTGGGCGCGTGAGCCCGAGGTGGTCGACAGCGTGAACACGTCCCACGAGAACACGGTTTTTCTCTCCGGTGTCCCGCTCAACCCGGCGCTTCGGGCGACCGGTGACATGGCGGATATGGCCGATATTGACGCGCTCCTCATCGTGTCGCCGGCGCAACACTTGCGCGCCATGCTTCTGTCGCAGGTGCAACACCTGAAAAAGGGCGTGCCACTGGTCATCTGCTCCAAGGGCATCGAGGTCGCGACCGGCAAGCTTCTCAGTGAAGCGGTCGAGGAAGTCGCGCCCGGTCATCCGGTCGCAGTGCTGTCCGGCCCCACCTTCGCGGCGGAGGTCGCGCGCGGCATGCCGTGCGCGCTGACGCTTGCCTGCGCGGACCGGGAGGTCGGCGACAAGCTCGTTCAGGCGCTCGGCCAGCCTACCTTCCGGCCCTATTACGACCATGACGTGGTCGGCGCGCAGGTCGGCGGCGCGGTCAAAAACGTGCTGGCGATCGCCTGCGGCATCGTCGCCGGACTCGCGATCGGCGAAAACGCCAAGGCCGCGGTCATCACCCGGGGGTTGGCTGAAATCATGCGCTTCGGCGCGCTCTACGGTGCCGAACGCGAAACGCTGATGGGCCTTTCGGGGCTTGGCGACCTGATCCTGACCTGCTCAAGCACCCAGTCCCGCAACATGTCGCTCGGCAAGGCGATCGGCGAAGGCCGGACGTTCGCCGAGATCATGGCCGAGCGCAATTCGGTTGCCGAAGGCGCGCATACGGTTGAGATCGTAAAGAAAATCGCAGCCAGCAAGGGTCTTTCGATGCCGATCACCGAAGCGGTTTACCAAATTCTCAAGGAAGGCAAGGATGTGCGCACGGTGATGGATGCGCTTCTGAACCGTCCCTTCACCACCGAACGCCGATAGGAGGCCCCCCAAGATGCTGTTCATGATCATCGCCCACGACAAGCCGAATTCCACAGCCATCCGCATGACAACCCGCCCGGCACACCTTGAGTATCTGGCAAGTGCGGGGGACCGTATCAAAGTGGCGGGGCCGATCCTGTCGCCGGGCGAAGACCCCAAGCCGATCGGCAGCATGATCATCATCGATGCCGCCTCCGAAGGCGCGGTGCAGCTGTTCGCGGAAAATGACCCCTATGCGTCCGCCGGCCTATTCGAGAATGTCGAAATCCGCCACTGGAAAGCCGCGCTCGGCGACTGGGTCCCGGCCCAGGGATAAGGCCATTATCAGGGATAACTCCACGATGGCGCACTGGCTCGTCAAATCCGAAGCAGGCGACTGGGGCTGGGATGACCAGCTCGGTGTCGAGAGCGAGCCCTGGACCGACGTGCGCAATTTCCAGGCCCAGAAGAATATGCGGGCAATGCAAGAGGGCGACGACGTCCTCTTTTACCACTCAGGAAATGAGCGCCAGATCGTCGGCCTGTGTACGGTCGCGCGCGGGCCTTACCCGGACCCAGATGATGAGAGCGGCCGCTTCTGCCTTGTCGATTTGAAGGCCGTGGCGACGGCGGGCACCCCGGTCAGCCTCAAGGACATCAAGGCGCGGGAAGACCTCGCCCACCTCGCGCTCGTGCGCCAGGCCCGGCTGTCGGTGATGCCGATCGACGATGAGGCTTACGCAACGTTGGCCGCACTCGCGGATTTCCGCTGATGCGGCCGCCACGTCCCCTGGAACTGGATGATGTCCCCGCGGGGCCGTCGCCCGGCACGCTACTGTGCCGCACGGACGACCTGCCCGAGCATGGCGGGCGTGAGCTGGTGTTCCGCGACGGCAGCCACCAGATCAGCCTGCTGGTCCAGCGCTTCCACGGCCAGACCTATGTCTATGAAAACCGCTGCCCCCACGCGGGTACGCCGCTCAACCTGATGGGGGACCGTTTCCTGAATATCGATGGCACAGACCTCATCTGCCGCACCCACGGCGCCCAGTTCCACGTGGAAACCGGCTACTGCCACCTCGGTCCGTGTAAAGGCCGGTATCTCCGCCCTGTCGCCGTCGAGGAACGGGACGGTGGGATTTACAGCCTTTAGGCGTCGGAGACTGACGCGTTATTTCGGCATGTCGGCGGCGTATTTGTCGAGGATGGCCTGGACCGAGCATTTGCTCGGCACCGCCATCGCACCCTTGGCGTCTTCCTGGATTTGACCGGTGCAGAAATCGACACCGTTATAGCCGTGGGCAGCCCCCTCAACATCGTCCGGGTCGGCGGGCGTGAGGTCGAAGCGGGCCAGGTTCGGGAAGGTGTCCGAAAGCGATTCTTCGACCAGGTCGTGCTCCTCGCGGAAATTGCCGTCGTCTCGGGACTTGATGCGGCCTTCGATGATGTTGTTGGCGAACAGCGCGAAGCTGCCGTTGAAGCGCACATCCACCCCTTTGGTGTTGAGGATGGTGTTATTGACCATGATGGTATTGGCGGCATTGTTGAGATAGACGCCGACATCCGCCGGGCAGTTCATGATGATGTTCGAGCGCATCACGCCCTTATAATGCTGAAGCGCGCAGGAATGCCCCTGACAGAATTGCGGGTTGGTGGTGCCACCGCCGCCGAACGACAGCCCAAGCCGGATACCGCCTTTGAAGCGCCATTCGCACACCACCAGGTTCCGCTCGAACAGGCCATTGTCTGAATTGCCCTTGAGAAAGCCTGCGTAGCTGATGTGGTTGCCACCGGCTTTTTCGAAGTCGGCGATGAAATTCTGCCGCACGGTCCAGAAGCGGCCGCCGACCACATCGAGCGGGGCGACAGGGTTGCGCGTCTCCCGTGGGCGGCGGTTGTAGATCTGGTTATGTTCGATGATCACCCGGTCCGGGAAATATTGCTGTCCGCCCTCGACGATGCCGTTGCCTTTGATGGCGGCGTTGAAGTCGATCAGCCTGTTGTTTCGGATGACGGTGTCATCGGCGTGGCCGGTGATATGGAAGGCGTGTTCGCACTGGCTGTCATTGTCGCAGATGCCGATGATGTCGAAGCCTTCGATGATCCAGTGGGCGCCGGTCACGGCAAAGCCAATCGTGGTATCAACGAGGATGGTGGTCTTTTTGGTGGGGTCTGCGGGGCGGATGATGATCGGCTCTTCGCGTGTGCCGCTGGCCATCAGCTTGGCGGAGCGCTTGAGCTGGTAAACCCCGGGGGCAACGGTGAAGACATCCCCCGGCTTGGCGGTAGACAGATAGCGGTTGAAATCATTGCTGAAAATCAGCACGCCGTCGGCCCGGGCCGCTGTCGATAACAATAATACCGCCAGAAAAGCCTGCCAGATCATACGCATGGGTGCCCACTCCCTCGGTTCGGTCACTCGTTACGGCCAGCTTAGCGCCCGTCCGCCGCAAGTACAATCCGCTTCCGGGGCTTAACCTGTGCTGAACCCGGGGTCTTATCCGATCGTGGGTTTGCCGAACAGTCGCAGGCGGCTGATGCCGCCGTCCGGGAAGATATTGATGCGCACGTGGCTGATAGGGCCGGGGGCGGCGAGCTCACCAGTGAAGACATGTTCGGCATCGGCGGTCAGCGGCTGTTTGGGCAGAAGCTCCCGCCAGAACTGGCTTTCCACCGTCAGGCTGGCGTCGGTGCCGCCTGTCACCAGCGCGGCCTGCAGTGAGACATGGCTCGGGAAATTGCCCTTGAAATAGGCGGTATCGACGAGGACGCGCTCAAGCGTGCCGGGGTGGCCGAGTTCGACGATGGCCCAGTCATTACCGGGCTCGCGCCGCCGCCTGGTTTCCCAACCGTCGCCCATATTGAGGCCCTTGCCCGGCAGCATGATGTTGGCCAGCACGCCGAAATGCTCATTGTTGGCGACGATGGGGCGGCCACCATTTTCTATGGCGAGCAGGTCGACGGTATTGTCGGCGTCGGCCGCCGTCCAGTGTTTGTCGACACTGCCATAGACCCGCAGGCGCGCGACGCCGCCGTCCGGGTATATGTTGAGCCTGAGGTGCGTCCAGGCGGCACCGCCGTCCACCGCAATCAGGTGATGGCTGTCACCCTGAAGGTCGGTTGCGGGCACGATTTCCTGCCAGTCGGCGTCAGCCCCTGGCACGTCGCACTCTGAAACGCAGGCGTCGACCGAAGCCGCGGGCGGGAAGTTGCCGGTGAAATGGCTGGTGTCGATATCGACCCCGTGCACAAGCGCGCGCGCACCCAGCCGGATCACGGCATGGTCATGGCCTGCCTCGCGCTTGCGGCGGCTTTCCCAGCCGTCCATCCATTTGCCGTTATCGTCATATTTGCCGGGGATGAAAACCGGCGCTTCCGGGCTGATCAGCCGGGCCTTGTCGGCGAAGAAATCGTCGGTGGCAAAGGTAACCTCAGCGCCCAGGCGCGGGCTCGCGAGGTTGATGAAGCGGGTAAAGTCGGTGCCGGTCATAGGGGGCGGTCCTTTAGGGTCAGGCCTTCGGCAAGCTCGGCAAGGCGGAAGCCTGCGATACGGTGAATCTGGTCAAGCGCGGTTTCAAACTCTTGCGTCCGGTCATGGTTCAGGCGCGCGCGGAAGGCGGCGAGGATACCCTGGCGGTCGAGGCCTTTGACGGCGATGATGAAGGGGAAGCCGAACTTCTCCTTGTAGGCCGCATTCAGGCTTCTGAAGGTCGCGAACTCCTCCGCCGAGCACTGGTCAAGCCCGGCACCGGCCTGCTCGGACCGGCTTTCCACTGTCAGGTCGCCGCGGATGGCGGCCTTGCCGGCGAGGTCCGGGTGCGCGCAGATAAGCTTGAGCTTGGCGTCTTCGCTTGCGGCGTCCACCGCGGCCTTCATGGCGGCGGCGAGGCCTTCAACCGTGTCGAGGCTGTCGCCTTCGCGTCCCGCCCATGCGGCTTCTGCGATCCAGGGCGAATGCTCATAGATGCCGCCGAAGGTCGCCAGGAAGCTGGTTTCGTCCATATCGCTCGGCTTATGGCGGAACGGCGTGCTCATGTCGCCGGTTCCTGATAGGGGTGCTGTTCGTGCCAGTGCCGGGCGATGTCAGCACGGGTACAGAACCACACCTTGTCGTGGGACTTGGCGTATTCGATGAAACGCTCCAGCGCCTTGAAGCGGCCGGGGCGCCCGGCGATACGGCAATGCAGGCCGACGGACATCATCTTCGGTGCGGTCTCGCCTTCTTCATAGAGCGTGTCGAACGCATCCTTCAAATAGGTGAAGAACTGGTCGCCCGAGTTGAAGCCCTGGGCCGCGGCGAAGCGCATGTCGTTGGTATCCAGCGTATAGGGGACAATCAGCTGCGGTTTGCCGTGAACCGTGGTCCAGAAGGGCAGGTCGTCGGAATAATCATCGGCGTCATAGAGGAAGCCGCCGTGTTCCGCCACCAGGCGGCGGGTGTTGGGGCTGGTCCGCCCCGTGTACCAACCAAGCGGCTTTTCGCCGGTCACACGCTCAATGATCTCGACCGCCTTGCGGATATGTTGGCGTTCGGTGTCCTCATCGACATCCTGATAATTGATCCAGCGGTAGCCGTGGGAGCAGATTTCATGCCCCGCTTCCATGATCGCCTTGGCCACCTTGGGGTTGCGCTCCAGCGCCATGGCGACCGCGAATACGGTGACCGGCACCTGCTGCTTTTCAAACAGCTTCAGAAGCCGCCACACGCCCGCGCGGGAGCCATATTCGTAAATCTGCTCCATGCTCATGTGGCGCGCGCCCGGAACCGGGGCAGCATTTATGATTTCTGACAGGAAAGTCTCCGCGCCATCATCGCCATGGAGGATGCAGTTTTCACCGCCTTCCTCATAATTCATCACCACCTGGACGGCGATGCGCGCGCCGCCGGGCCATGCTGGTTGCGGTGGGTTGCCGCCATAGCCGACAAGATCGCGGGGATAACTGAAAATCATGATCGTCCTCTCTGGTACGGGGTCAGCCGGCTGAGGCTGCGAAAATCTGGTGCAGGTCCTGGGTGTCGTCGCGCGGGACGAAATCGAGCCCGGCTTCGATGCTGTTGAGGTGGTCGGTCAAAAGCCGGATGGCGTCCTCGGGGCGGCCCTGTTCAAGCGCGGTTACCAGCCGTTCATGGTCATCGCCGCGGCAATTGCTGGGCGCGCCCGCCTTGCCGTAAAGCGCGATGATCAGCGAGGTCTGGAACACCAGCTGTTCGAGGAAGGCCAGCATCGGCGCGTTGCCGCCCAGCCGGGCGAGGAGGATATGGAACTCCCCGGTCAGCCTGATCCAGCGGGCGATGTCGGCCTCAGCCAGCGCGGCCTTCTCGGTCTTGAGGTGGGTGCGTAAGCCTTCGAAATCCGCCGGTGTCGCGCGGGTTGCCGCCTGGGTGATCAGCGCACTTTCGACCACGCGTCGGGCCTCGAACACTTCGTCGGCCTCTTCGGGGGTCGGGGTTGCGACCACGGCGCCCTTGTTCTTTTCCAGATGGACGATCTTGTCCCGGCTGAGGAGCAGGAAGGCGCGGCGCACCACCGTGCGGTTGACGCCGAAGACGGTGCAGAGCTTGTCTTCCGTCAGCCGCGTGCCGGGCGCCAGGCGCTGTTCGAGCACGCTGTCGCGCACGCGGCGGCAGACATCTTCCTCCGTGAGAACGGCAGGCTGGAACACGGGTTTGGCGGCCTCTCGGCTCATGCTGATACTCTTCCGAAGGGTGGACCTTATGGCCTGAATTCTCGCGGGGCGCACAAGATTGTCAACAATTTAATATCAAAAATGTTTACGATCGACTTTACAGAAGCTGACGGATCGGTCAGTGTTCACCCTGACGGCCTGCATGTCGGGCAGACTTTATGAGGAAATCTATGGGACGGCTGACCACCCATGTCCTGGATACGGCGTCCGGCCGGCCGGGGCAGATGATCGCGATCAAGCTTTACCGGCTGACGGAGACGGGCATGGACCTTGTCAGGACCGCGACCACCAATGCCGACGGCCGGGTGGACGGGGCGCTCCTTGAAGGTACCGATATGGTGCCGGGCCAGTATCAGCTGGAGTTCGCGGCCGGGGATTATTTCCGCGCCCGGGGTATCGCGCTCACCGAGCCCGCGTTCCTCGATGTGGTGCCGGTCCGGTTCGGCATTGCGGACGCGGGCGCGCACTATCATGTGCCGCTTCTGATCTCGCCCTACGGCTATAGCACCTACCGGGGTAGCTGACGTGACGGGAACGGTTAAATTCATCCTCGACGGCCGGGTTCATGAAGTCCAGAACCCGGACCCGACCGAGACGCTCCTTAATTACCTGCGCTACGGCCTTGGCCGCACCGGCACCAAGGAAGGCTGCGCCGAGGGCGACTGCGGCGCCTGCACCGTGGTGGTGGGCGAGCTTCAGGGGGACGGTGGCGTGCGCTACCGCGCGGTCAACGCCTGCATCCTGTTCCTGCCGACCTTGGACGGCAAGGAGCTGCTGACGGTCGAAAGCCTGAAGGGCCGGGACGGTGGCTTGCATCCGGTCCAGCAGGCGCTGGTTGAAACCCACGGTTCCCAGTGTGGTTTCTGCACGCCGGGCTTTGTTATGTCGCTTTACGCGCTTTATCTCGAAGGCCCGAACCCCAGTCGGGCACGGATTAAGGACGCGCTCGCCGGTAACCTGTGCCGCTGCACCGGCTATGGCCCGATCATCGAGGCGGCGGAGCGGATGCACACGATCGCGCCGGATGACCTGCCGGACGTTGCGGCCGCCGCGAAAGCGCTGAAGGCGATCCGGCGCATGGACACGCTGAGCCTCAGCGCCGTCAGCAAGCTCACCGGCGGGGAAAAGAAATATTTCGCACCCGTAACAATTGGGGCGCTGGCCGACCTCGCCGTCGCCTATCCGGACGCCACGTTCCTCGCGGGCGGCACCGATGTCGGCCTGTGGGTGACCAAACAGCACCGTGAGCTGGAGACGCTGATTTCTCTCGGCGATGTGCCGGAATTGAAGATGACTCGCGAGTCGTCCGAGTCGTTAGAGATTGGAGCCGGTGTTTCAGTGGCTGACGCCATGGAGCTTCTGGGCAACCACTATGGCGATATGGGTGAATTGTTCCGCCGTTTCGCCTCGGTGCAGATCCGCAACAGCGGTACGCTCGGCGGCAATATCGCCAACGGCTCACCGATCGGGGACAGCATGCCCGCGCTCATTGCCGCGGGGGCCAAGCTGGTGTTGCGCTGGGGCGCGGAGGAACGCACGATCCCGCTGGAGGATTATTTCATTACCTACGGCCAGCAGGACCGCGCGCTCGGCGAATTTGTCGTCCGCATCATCGTGCCTAAACCGGCTGAGGGGCTGAAATACCGCGCCTACAAGCTTTCCAAGCGCTTCGACCAGGATATCTCCGCCGTCTGCGGCGCCTTCGCGCTGACCCTTGAGGACGGTATGGTGACCAAGGCGCGCATTGCCTTCGGCGGCATGGCGGCGACACCCAAACGCGCGGAAAAGACCGAAGCGGCCATCACCGGCAAACCCTGGACGCGCGAGACGGTGGCCAGGGGCATGGTCGCGATGGCGGAGGATTATACACCACTGTCCGACATGCGCGCGTCAGCCGAATATCGGCTCCGCGCGGCCCGGAACCTCCTGATGAAAGCCTTCGTCGAGACGACCGGGACGGCGGATACCCGCCTTGTTGGCGACAAGGAGCTGGCCCATGCTTGAGAATACCAAAGGGCCACGTGTTTCCGACATCAAGGGCGCGGTGCACACCGAGCTGAGGCACGATAGCGCCCATAAGCATGTCGCGGGCACGGCGCACTATATCGACGACCTGCCGGAACCCAAAAACCTCCTCCATATCTATGTGGCGATGAGTGAGCGGCCGCACGCGCGCTTAGTCGAGATGGATCTTGCGCCGGTGCGCGCAGCCGACGGTGTCGCCTGTGTGCTGAGCGCCAAGGACATCCCCGGCCATAATGATGTCAGCCCGTTCGCGGGCGATGACCCGCTGTTCGCCACCGATTTCGTCGAGTATGTCGGCCAGCCGATCTTCGCGGTCGCGGCGGACAGCCGGGAGCAGGCGTTCGCGGCAGCGATGAAGGCGGTGGTGGCTTATGAAGAACTGCCCGCGCTCCTGAGCATTGATGCCGCGCTGGAGGCTGGTTCGATGATCGAACCGGCGCAGGTGATGGCGCAGGGCGATGCCGACGCGGGGCTCAAAGCCGCCAAGCATACGCTCAAGGGCAGCTTCCGCATCGGCGGACAGGATCACTTCTATCTTGAGGGCCAGATCGCGCTGGCGAGCCCCCTCGAAGACGGCGACGTCCATGTTTTCTCCTCGACCCAGCACCCGTCGGAAGTGCAGCATCTGGTCGCCCACGTGCTCGGGCGGCCGACCAACGCGGTGACGGTGGAGGTGCGGCGCATGGGCGGCGGCTTCGGCGGCAAGGAAACCCACCCGGCGATGTTCGCGGCCATGGCGGCGCTCGCAGCGGTGAAAACCGGACGCCCGGCCAAGCTGCGGCTCGACCGGGACGACGATATGGTCATCACCGGCAAGCGCCACGATTTCAAATATGATTATGAGGTCGGCTTCGACGATGACGGCCGTATCAGTGGCATGAAGGTGGGGCTTGCCTCGCGCTGTGGCCGCTCGACCGACCTGTCGCCCGCGATCAACGACCGCGCCATGTTCCATGTCGATAACTGCTATTACCTCGGCGACGTGCGCATCGAAAGCAAGCGCATGAAAACCCACACGGTGTCCAACACAGCCTTCCGCGGCTTCGGCGGCCCGCAGGGCATGCTGGGGATCGAGGCGGTGATGGGACGCATCGCCCATACGCTCGGGAAAGACCCGGTCGCGGTCCGCGAGGCCAACCTTTATGGCGGCAAAGGCCGGGACACCACGCCCTACGGCATGACGGTCGAGGACAATATCGCGCCCGAGCTGATCGCCGAGCTGAAGGCAAGCACGGGCTATGACATGCGCAAGGCGGCTGTGCGCGCCTTCAATGAAGGCAGCCCCTACCTCAAGAAGGGCCTCGCGCTCACGCCGGTCAAATTCGGCATCAGCTTCACCACCCAGCACCTCAACCAGGCGGGAGCGCTCGTCCATGTCTACGCCGACGGCAGCGTGCACCTCAACCACGGCGGCACCGAGATGGGGCAGGGCCTGTTCGTCAAGGTGGCACAGGTGGTGGCCGAGGAATTCCAGATCGATATCGACCATATCAAAATCACCGCCACCACCACCGCCAAGGTGCCGAACACCTCAGCGACCGCGGCGTCTTCAGGCTCGGACCTCAACGGCATGGCGGCGCTGGATGCCGCGCGCCGCATCAAGGCGCGGCTGATCGATTTCCTCGCGGAAAAATACGCGTGCCCGAAAGACCGGGTCACCTTCCGCGCGGGCCATGTCTATGTGGAAAACCGGGAACTGGCGTTCGCGGACATCGCGAAGGACGCCTACCTGAACCGGGTCTCTCTGTCCTCCACCGGCTTCTACAAGACGCCGAAAATCCATTATGACCGCAGCGTCCACAAGGGGCGGCCGTTCCTCTATTTCTGCTACGGTGCCGCGCTCAGCGAAGTCACCATCGACACGCTCACCGGCGAATATAAGGTCGACCGGGTGGACATCCTGCATGACACCGGGCGGTCCCTCAATCCGGCCATCGACCGCGGGCAGATCGAGGGCGGCTTCATCCAGGGCATGGGCTGGCTGACGACCGAGGAGCTGGTGTTCGATACCCGTGGCCGTCTGACGACCCACGCGCCATCAACCTACAAAATCCCCGCCTGCAGCGACCGGCCGGATGAGATGAATATCGCACTCTACAGTAAGGGGCGTAATGTCGAGGCGACGATCCACCGGTCGAAGGCCGTGGGCGAGCCGCCCTTCATGCTGGCCAACTCGGTTTTCCTCGCACTTGCGGATGCAATCTCCGCCGTAAGCGGCTATAAAAGCTGGCCGACCCTCAACGCCCCTGCCACGCCGGAGGAAGTGTTGAAGGCGGTCACGGCAATGCGCGAGGGATAATATGGCCAACCCCGGTGTGTGGGTGACAGTCGCTGAAACCAAGGGCTCGGCACCGCGTGAGGCGGGCGCCGCCATGTGGGTGGGAGCCGACCATATCCTCGGCACCATCGGTGGTGGCGCGTTGGAGTATCAGGCTATTCTGGAAGCCCGCACCCTGCTGGCGGATGGGGCCCAGGAAGGCTTCAGCGAAAGCTATGCGCTCGGCCCAGCGCTCGACCAATGCTGCGGCGGCCGGGTGGAGCTGAATTTCGAAAAGCTGGATGAAGCGGCGGCTGAGGCGCGGCTGGCGAGCCGGGGCCGTCACCGGCTTTATATGTTCGGCGCCGGCCATGTCGGCCGCGCGGTGGCGCGCGCGCTGGCGCCGCTCGACTATAACGTCGTCTGGGTCGATGCGCGGGCGGACGAATTCCCGGCTGAGACCGCGCCGCATATCCGTGCTGAAGTGACGGACGATCCTGTCGCGATCGTGCAGGGCGCGGAACCGGGCAGCCATTTCCTGATCTTCACCCACAGCCATCCGCTCGATTATGACCTCACCGCGGCCGTGCTCGCCCGGGGGGATGCTGCTTACTGCGGGCTTATCGGCTCCCGCACCAAACGCGCCCGGTTTGAAAACCGGATGCTCCGCGAACGGGTGATCACTGAAGACGACCTGCCGAACCTTACCTGCCCGATCGGCCTTCCGGACATCAAGGGCAAGGAACCGTCGGTTATCGCGGCCTCCGTCGTGGCCCAGCTTCTGATGCTTAGACCCTAAATATTGTAGCTGCCCTTTTCTTTTCGTCACCCGCCGACTTGATCGGCGGGTCCAGGAACACGGTATTTACCGGCTTATGTCGGTGTTCCTGGGTTCGCCGGTCAAGCCGGCGAATGACGAGGGTTGTGAAGATTTAAGCGAAGGCGTTTGCGGGGGGCGCGGTGTCGCCGAAGCGCGGGTCGGCCTTCACTTCCGCGGCGAGGAAATCGATGAAGGCGCGCACGCGCGGCGGGGTGTAGCGGTCATAGGGGTATAGCGCGCTCAGGTATGAATCCGTCGGCATATGACCCGCGAGCACGATCTTGAGCTTGCCTCTCGCCACTTCATCGGCGACCTCGAAATAATCCTTCATGATGAGCCCGGCGCCCATCAGCGCCCAGTCCTTGAGGACCGCGCCGCTGGTGCTGTCGAGCGTACCGCTGAGCGCCAGCTCATACCCGCCGTCGGGCCCTTCAAATCGCCAGCGGAACTGGCGTGAACCCGGAAAGCGCAGCAGCAGGCACTTGTGGTTTACAAGGTCATGCGGTGTCTGCGGCACGCCGTGGCGGGCGAGATAATCGGGCGCGGCGAAAATATAACGCGGGCTAGGCGCCAGCACGCGGGCCTTCAGGCTGGTGTCGACCAGGGGGCCGGTGCGCAGGCCGACATCCATGCCGTCTTCGAGGAGGTCGATAAGCCGGTCGGTCATCTGATACTGCAGTTGAATATCCGGGTACTTTTCGCTGAAGGCGGGCAGCGTGCGGGTCATGAATGTGTTCGCGAAGCCGGTGCCACAGGTCAGCCTGAGCACCCCCTTGGGCGCGCCGTCGTCTTCCATCAACCGGGCTTCGGCTTCCGCGACCCGGCGGCGGATATCCAGGCAGTCCTCATAATAGCGGCGCCCGGCATCGGTCACGCCTACCTTGCGCGTGGTACGGTTAAACAGACGCACGCCCAGATGCCGCTCCAGCCGGGCGATGCGGCTGGAAACCAGCGCGGGCGACATGCGCAGCTCCCGCCCCGCCGCGGAAAAGCTGCCCTTTTCCACCACCCGAATGAAGACCGCCATGTCGTCCAAAACGTCCATGAGGTTTTATTATCAAAAATATTTTGAAAAACCTAAGAGATTATCATGATTATCGTCCCTGTATTGTAGATGTAGGGTGGCCGCTGCTTCGAAGGAAATTGGCGTTTCCTTCCCTAAGGGCCTTTGAGGCTTCAGAAGCAAACCAGAGGCAACGAAGGGGCGGGGCGAAACCCATGATTACCAAACCGGTTGAGGCTGACGGCCTCGTCGTTACCGGCCATGACGTTCCCCGCATGGCTGAAATTCTGACCGACGAGGCTTTGGCGTTTGTCGCCGAGGTTGAACACCGGTTCGGGTCGCGCCGACGTAAGCTAGTCGCGGCCCGCACACAGGTTCAGGCACGGTTCGACGGCGGAGACTTCCCTCAATTTCTCCCCGAAACCGCTGAGATCCGTGCTGCAGACTGGAAAGTCCGCCCAGCCCCTTCCGCGCTTCTGGACCGCCGGGTTGAAATCACCGGCCCCGTCGACCGCAAGATGGTGATCAACGCGCTTAACAGTGGCGCCAACTGTTTCATGGCCGACTTTGAGGATAGCTCCACCCCGACATGGGCCAACATGATTGCGGGGCAGGTGAACCTGCGGGATGCCGTCATGGGGACGATCGCTTACGAAAACCCGGAAAGCGGCAAGCAGTATAAGCTCGCTGACAAGACCGCCGTTCTTCTGGTACGGCCGCGCGGGCTGCATATGGAAGAAAAGCATGTCTATCTGGACGGCGTTCCCGTCTCCGCTGGTTTCTTCGATTTCGCGCTGTTCCTGTTCCATAACGCCAAGGCACAACTTGAAAAGGGTGTTGGGCCCTACTTCTACCTGCCGAAGATGGAGCATTATCTCGAAGCCCGCCTCTGGGAAGAGGTGATCGCTTTCGCCGAAGACAGGCTCGCCCTCCCGCGCGGCAGCGTGCGCGTGACGGTGCTGATTGAGACCATCACCGCCGCGTTCCAGATGGATGAAATCCTCTATGAGCTCCGGGATCATATCGTCGGGCTCAATTGCGGGCGCTGGGACTATATTTTCAATGTCATCAAACGCTTTGCCCGCCGCGCCGATTTCGTGCTGCCGGACCGGGCCCAGGTCACCATGGACCAGCCGTTCCTGAAGGCCTATTCCGAGCTCCTCATCAAAACCTGCCACCGCCGGGGCGCGCACGCCATGGGCGGCATGGCGGCGCAGATCCCGATCAAGGGCGACGCGGCGGCGAATGCGGCAGCGACCGGTAAGGTCCGCGCCGACAAGGAGCGTGAGGCGGCGGCAGGCCATGACGGCACCTGGGTCGCGCATCCGGGGCTGATCCCGACCGCGCGCGATGTGTTCGACCGTGTGATGCCGGGGCCGAACCAGCTTGAGGTTTCGCGCGAAGATGTTGCGGTCAGCGCCGCCGACCTGCTGGCGGTCCCTGAGGGGGAGATCACCGAAGCCGGGCTCCGCGCCAACATCAATGTCGGGCTCCTGTACCTCGCGGCCTGGCTTGACGGCATGGGCTGTGTGCCGATCCATAATCTGATGGAGGATGCCGCCACCGCCGAGATCAGCCGCACCCAGGTATGGCAGTGGCGCACGCACGGCGCCTGGCTGTCGGATGGCCGGGTGATTGATGCCGCGCTCATTGAAGCCATTCAGGCGGAGGAAGTCGTGGCACTTGAAGGGGCGCGCTTCACCGGCAAGGCCAAGCTTACCGATGCGGCGGCGCTGTTCCGCTGCCTCGTCATGGATGACGTGCTCGAGGAGTTTTTGACGCGCCCCGCTTACGAACTGATACTGGATTACGAGCAGGCTGAGATCTGCTGAGACCGTCAGGAAGGAAGACCCCGTGGACCTAGACATCATGCCCTGGCTCAACCTGGCGATCCGCTGGCTGCATATCATCACCGGTATCGCCTGGATCGGCTCCTCCTTCTATTTCATCTGGCTCGACAATAACCTCGAAAAGCCGAAGGACCCGAAGCCCGGCATGTCGGGGGAGCTATGGTCGGTCCATGGCGGCGGCTTCTATCACCAGCAGAAATATGCCGTGGCGCCGGAAGCGATGCCCGAGAAGCTGCACTGGTTCAAATGGGAAGCTTATTTCACCTGGATGAGCGGCTTCGCGCTTCTGGCCGTAATCTATTATTACGGCGCCAACCTCTTTCTGATCGACAAGGCCAAGATGGCGCTGACGCAAAGTGAGGCCATCGGCATCAGCCTCGCCTTCATCATCGGCGGCTGGTTCGTCTATGACGGCCTGTGCCGGTCACCGCTCGGGCGCAACAACAAGGCCTTCGGTATCGTCTGGTTTGGCGTGATGCTGGCGGCGGCTTATGCGCTCACCCATATCTTCAGTGACCGTGCAGCCTTCATCCAGGTCGGTGCCATGGTCGGCACGGCGATGGCCGCCAACGTCTTCATGGTGATCATTCCCAACCAGAAGAAGGTGGTGGCGGCGCTCACGGCCGGTGAGGCGCCGGACCCACGCCTCGGCCAGATGGGTAAGCAGCGCTCGCTCCACAATAATTACATGACCCTGCCGGTCTTGCTGATCATGGTCAGCAACCATTATCCGATGGTCTTCTCGAACCCGAACAACTGGCTGGTGTTGGCGGGGCTGTCGCTCGCGGGTATTACCATCCGGCACTATTTCAACCTCAAGCACAAGGGTAAGGCGCACCCGGGCGTGGTGGTGCTGGCCGCTGTCTTCTTCATCGGCACGATGATCTTCGCCGCGGTTTCGGCCGGGAAAAGCAAGGTGGCGACGGGTGACGTGCAGTTTTCCCAGGTTCAGGCGATTATCACCAAACACTGCGTCATGTGCCATTCGGCGCACCCGACCCATGAGGGGTTCGAGGAAGCGCCCATGGGCGTGCGCTTTGACGACCCGGCGCTGATCCAGCAATATGCGCCCAGGATCAAGATGCAGGCGGTCGATGCCGACATCATGCCGCTCGGCAATGAAACCGGGATGACCGATGAAGAACGCGCGCTTCTCGGTAAATGGATCGCCGACGGCGCGAAACGATGAGGAGACGGTGGTGCGGACGGTAAAAGCAGAGCCCCTGACGGCGGAAGCCTTCCGCCCCTTCGGGGATGTGATCGAGGTGAATGATGCTGCGCGCCATTTCCCGATCAATTACGGCCAGACCGAACGCTACCATGATCTTGCCGCCATCGACTGCGGGGCGGATGGCGGGCGTGTTGGCGTCAGCCTGTTCCGTTCGACACCGGTTGACGGCCCCATCACCATCCGCGTGATGGAATATCACCCGCTATCGAGCCAGGCCTTCATGCCGCTTGGGGCGTACCCCTACCTTGTGGTGGTCGCACCCAAGGGGGCGTTCGATGCGGCGAAGATGCGGGTGTTCAAGGCAATGCCGGGGCAGGGGGTGAATTATCACCCCGGTACGTGGCATCATTTCAGCCTTGCCTTGGAGGCGGTCAGTGACTTTCTGGTCATCGACCGTATCGGTGAGGGCGATAACTGTGTGGAGCATGAGTTGACGGCGGACGAACAGGTCACCGTCAGCCTTTAAGGCTTCCGCGGGAGCTTATTCCGCCGGGTGGCACTCATAATCCCAGGTGATCTCGGCAAGTGCGCCGAGCTGGGCGGAGGCCGAGCAGTATTTTTCCATCGAAAGCTTCACCGCGCGCTCCACATGGGCGGGATCGAGGTCATGCCCGGTGAGCACGAAATGCGCGTGGATTTTCTTGAACACCTTCGGGTGCTCGTCCGCGCGTTCGCTGTCGATATCCACGTAGCAGTCGACCAGTTTCTGGCGCGCCTTCTTCAGGATCATCACCACGTCGATCGAGGAGCAGCCGCCCATGCCGAGGATCAGCATTTCCATCGGACGGATGGCATGGTCCCGGCCGCCGTTGGCTGCACCACCATCCATGACCACCGCGTGGCCGGACGGAGATTCGCCGACAAAGGTCAGGTCACCCGCCCATTTTACCCGTGCTGCCTTGCTCATCCTCAAATACTCCTTCAAATCGTATGGGTTTTAGCATTTCTAGCCGTTTCCGTGGGTCTCATCAACGCCCAAAGCCTGATAAACCAAGGTTTAGGGGCGCGGTCCGGCGAAATAGGGTTAATCTTCGGTTAATCGCAAGGGGGACACCTTTGGTCGCACCGGTTGTCGGAGGAGCGCGCAAGCGCTGGTACAGTCGGTGTTAGAAAAGATGGCGAAACATGCCCGGTCACGACATGGTTTCAAGCGTATAGGAGATGTGGCGCGCTCTGCTTCGGCAAAGTGCAGCCCCTCCTAGGCCGGTCAGGTCCCACCCAGCAACCAGACTTTCCCTTATTCCTGCCCTTCGATCCGCACGTCATCCCGTGCGTCATCAGTGTCGGCATTGCGCGTGGCGCCGATATGGGCCTCGCCGCGGGCTTGGGCGAGATCGACCTGATGCTGGCGTTCGCGGTAGCGGGCCTTCTGTTCATCCGTGGTTTCGTGCACGCAGTGCGGGCAGCTGACGCCGCGTTCGAAGTCAGGCGAGGCTTTGTCCGTCTCGTCAATCGGACGGCGGCAGGCGCGGCACATGTCATACGGCCCCGGCACCAGGCCATGACCGACGGACACGCGCTCGTCGAACACGAAACATTCGCCCTGCCACAGGCTTTCGTCTGCCGGGACTTCCTCAAGATATTTCAGGATGCCGCCTTCGAGGTGATAGACATCCTCGAAGCCCTGCTCCTTCATATAGGCGGTCGATTTTTCACAGCGGATGCCGCCGGTGCAGAACATGGCCACCTTGGGCTTGTTGTGCAGGGTCTTCTGCGCTTCGACCCAGGCGGGGAACTCGCGGAAGCTTTTGGTCTTCGGGTCCACCGCGCCCTTGAAGGTGCCGATCGCGACTTCATAGTCGTTGCGGGTGTCGATAAGCACGACCTCGGGGTCGGAAATCAGGTCGTTCCAATCCTTCGGCTTCACATAGGTGCCGACGATCTTGTTGGGGTCGATGCCGCCCACGCCCATGGTGACGATTTCTTTCTTCAGCCGCACCTTCATGCGGTAGAAGGGCTCGTCTTCGGACCAGCTTTCCTTATGGACGAGGTCCGCGAAGTCCGGCATGGCGCGCAGGGACGCCAGCACATGACGGAGGCCAGCCTCAGGCCCGGCGATGGTGCCGTTGATGCCTTCTTTGGCCAGGAGGAGCGTACCCTTGACACCAGCGTCCGTGCACAGCTTGAGGATCGGCTCCCGGAGCGTTTCAAAATGCGGCAGGCTGACGAACTTATAAAGCGCAGCAATCAGATATTGGGCCATGGGTCTTCCTGATAATCGGCAGAAGGTCACAAATTCTGGCGCGGCTTATAACGCTAAAGTGACCACAAGTAAAATAAGGAGGTGAAGGCTGCTCTGCGGCACATGGTCGCCGGTTTGCCTGCATTCGTGTCAAAAGACCGACATGATTCAGAGATTGTTGACTTCTGATATGGCATGATAGCAGGGAAAAACAGAGCTGCTGGCCCATGAGCCGGCCCATCAGGTGCCTATGACAGATACGACCTCAAACGCCATTCCAGCGCCCCATGCCCGGCATGACCTTAAGGCGGAATCCCTCTCGCTTCTGCGGGAGAGGGAGGTGCTGAAAGGGTTGTGGGGTGCCTGGGAGGCGCAGTTCCAGGCGGCAAGCGGGCAGGTTCCGCCCAAGGCCAGCCTGAGGATGCAGGCCCTCAAGACTGTTCTGCCATGCCTGATTATTTCGGAACTGATTGACGCGGATACAGTCCATATCCGCCTTGCCGGCAGCCGGGTGGACGAAATGTTCGGCGGTGGGCTGACGGGCGCCAACACCGTTTCGCTGTCTCCGCCGGCCCAGCAGGAGGCGATTGCCCGTGTGTACCGCAATATTGCGGCGACACCGGCGGGATTTTACATCAGCGAAAGCCTTCTCATGCGGGACGGCAAGGTCAACCGGAATGACGCCTTGATCTTGCCGCTTGCGGACAACAAGGACGGAAGTATCCGTTATTTTGTCGGGGCTTATCATCTCGGCCGCGACAGCTTTGCCCATGCCGCTTCATCCGAGGCGGCCATTATTCACCGGAATATTGACGCCTTTGGCTATCTTGACCTAGGTTTTGGCTTGCCGGACTAAGGGTTTAAGGGATATGGTGCGCCGCATTTCTGCCACCAAGTTGCGGCAGGGTGCCAAAACTGCTGGCCATCAGAATGGGTTTTCACTTTATGTGAATCTTGAAATCCTGTAGCCAGAGGCGGACATAAGGCATGTCCATGTATGTTTATGTATGGCTTGAAGTGTGCGGGGGGCTGATCGTGAAGGAAGACGGTCAGGGCTGTATAGCTTGGGGTCAACAGGGCGCTTGGCGCCCCTAAACTATGGGATAGACAATGCCCTTTGACAGTCATTCGTCTCGGCCGCGTCGTGTCGCGCTTTTTTCGGGCAACTATAATTATGTGATGGACGGCCCTGTCCGTGCCCTCAACAAGCTTGTGGCTTTCCTGGAAAGCCAGGGCATTGAAGTGCTCGTGTTCGCGCCGACCGCCAAGGAAGCTGCCTTCCCCCATAATGGTACGCTGATTTCCGTTCCCTCCGTGGCCCTGCCGGGCCGCAGCGAATACCGGATTGCGCTTGGGATGCCGGCGAGCGTCCGCCGCCGCCTCACCGCTTTCCGCCCGGACCTCATTCATGTGTCGGCGCCGGATCTTCTCGGCCATGCCGCGCTTCGTTGGGCGCGCCGCAATTTCGTGCCGTCCGTGGCCTCGTTCCACACGCGCTTCGATACTTACCCGCGCTATTATCACATGGGCTGGGCGGAGAAATATATCACCGCCCTGATGCGCCGCTTCTACAAAAGCTGTGAGCATGTCTATGTGCCTAGTGAAAGCATGGTCGAAATCCTGAAGGAACAGGCCATGGCCAAGGACCTCCGGATCTGGAGCCGCGGTGTCGAAGGTGGGCTCTTTAACAAGAACCAGCGCGATATGGACTGGCGCCGGTCGCTCGGCATCCAGGATGACGAGAAGGTCATCACCTTCGTCGGCCGCCTGGTGCTTGAAAAGGGTCTTGGCGTTTTCGCCGATACGCTTGATGCGCTCAAGGCGAAGGGCGTGCCCTTCCGCGCGCTGATCGTCGGCGAAGGGCCGGAGCGCGAGCGGTTCGAGAAGCGTCTGCCCGAAGCGGTGTTCACCGGCTATTTGCAGGGCGATGCGCTTGCCCGCGCCTATGCCTCGTCGGACGTTTTCTTCAACGCCAGCATTACCGAAACTTTCGGCAATGTGACCCTGGAAGCGATGGCCTCCGGTATTCCGGCGGTTTGCGCCGATGCCACCGGCAGCCGGACGCTTGTGGATGACAATGTTTCAGGTTTCCTGGTTGAGCCGGGCAACATCGAAGCCTTCGCCGAAAAGCTGACCGCGCTCATTGAAGACGAAGCGCTTTATGCCCGCATGTCGGATGCGAGCCTTGAAGGCAGTGCTCCCTATACCTGGGAAGCCGTGCTCGGCGCGCTTCTGGATCAGTATCAGGAAGCGGTCGCGACCTACCGGCTCAGGAATGCCGGGCTGCAGACCCCGTCCGAACCAGAATTTGCCGCCGCCGAATAACGGCGGCAACAGCCCTTTTGCCGGGGCTTATAAACCATAAGAACAAGGCAGACACGTGCAGCGTATTAAATCACTTTTTACCGCTGAAGGGCTCAAGGCGCTTCAGGAAAGCCGCTCTTTTATGCGGGCGCTCAAGCTGTTGCAGGGCGTCTTCATGCTGGCGGTCATCGGTTTCCTTGGCTACCGGCTTAGCGAAATCGGCTGGCATGAAGTGTGGGCGGCCTTGCCCACCACGCCGTGGTTCTATGTCATTCTCCTGGTGATGTATTTCATCTTTCCGGCGTTCGAAATCCTGGTTTATCAATCCATGTGGGATGCGCCGCTCTGGCGGCATTTCAGCATTTTCGTGCGCAAGCGCGTCTATAATTTTGCGGTGCTCAGTTATACCGGAGAGGCCTATCTCGCCTTCTGGGCGCGGAAACGCTTGCCCCTCTCCACCAAACGGATTTTCGCCACCGTCAAGGACAGCAACATCCTGTCGGCGCTGGCGTCGAACAGTTTCACGGTCATTCTGCTTGCGGTCTTTTTCCTGACAGGTGAGCTGAGCGTCATCACCAAGGCTTCGCCGGACTATAAAATGTATCTGGTTCTGGCCGTGCTTGTGGGCGCGATCCTGGTGCCGGTGGTGGTGAAGTTCCGCGAGCATATCATTTCGCTGGAGCCTCAGGTGGCGCGGCGGGTGTTCCTCATTCACCTTGTCCGGCTCGTTGTTATGCTGCTGTTGCAGACGGCGCAGTGGGCGGTAGTGCTGCCGTCGGTGCCTTTCAGCGCCTGGCTGATGTTCCTGACGGCGCAGCTTGTGCTGACGCGTGTACCGTTCCTGCCGAATACCGACCTGCTGCTTGCCGGGCTTGGCCTCACGCTTATGGGCTATCTGGATGCCCCTGAGGCGGTGGTGGCGGGGATGTTCCTGGCCGGTGGGGCTTTGTCGCAACTGCTCAATGCTATCGCTTTTGTCGGCACGTCCATGCATGATCTGAAGCGTGTGCCATTGGACACGGCTGAGGACCAGCCGGACGATGACATGGCGACCGAAACAGCGTAAATTGCGCCGCACGAACCGTCACGGAAAGGGGGCATGAGAGGCCGGATGGGAAGCCTGGACCGCTATATCCTGAAAACAGCCTTTGTGCCGATGGCGATGAGCCTTCTGGTCGCGGCGCTGTTGCTGCTTCTTGAACAAATGCTCCGGCTTCTCGATTTCGTCCTCAATGAAAACGGCCCGGTCGACGTGGTGTGGCGGATGCTGGCGTTCCTGCTGCCGCAGTATCTGAGCCTCGCGCTGCCGCTCAGCCTGTTCCTCGGTGCTGTTCTCGCCTACCGCAAGCTGTCGCTCTCCAGCGAGATGGACACGATGCAGGCCACCGGCATGTCGCACTGGCGGCTTCTCCGGCCAGTTTACGGCCTCGGCGTCGTCATGATGTTGATCAATTTCGCCATCCTCGCCTATATCCAGCCCTATGCCCAATATGGCTATCAGGAACTGCGGTACGAACTTCAGGCTGGTCTTCTGGGCGCGCGGGTGCCAGCAGGAAAATTCGTCAGTGTCTCGAAGAATGTGAAGCTCAGGATCGGCACCACCGCCGACGGCGGGGCCGAGCTCGGGGATTTGTTCGTCGCCTACCGGGACAAGCAGGGAAACCGCTCTACCTTCACTGCCGAGAAGGGCAAGTTCATGCGCGGGCCTGACCCGGACAGCATGGTCCTGAGGCTCGAACACGGCCGCCAGATGGTGGTGCGCGCAGGCGTCGACCATCCCGGCGTCTTGAACTTCGAGTTGCAGGACATCGTCATTCCGCTGCCGAAGGCGACGGCCTTCCGGGCCCGCGGTGCTGAGAAACATGAAGCGACCTTTGGGGAGCTGATCTCCATCCTCAAAAATGCCCAGGACAAGACCAGCCACAGCTACCGGGAATACCGGGCCAACTTCCATTACCGGCTTATCCATACGCTGACGTTTCTGGCGCTGCCGTTCCTCGCGGTTGCCTTTGGGGTGACCAACCGGCGCCAGCCTTCGGGCGCGGGCCCGGCGCTCGGCATTTTCGTGATTGTGCTCTATCACAAGCTGCTGGAGATTTGGGCCGTAGGGGCCGTGAGTTCGGGGGAGCTGTCGCCCTGGGCCAGCATGTATCCGCTGTTCGGTGTTTTCTCAGTCTTCGCGCTCGCGCTCTTTTATGGCGTGGCCGAGAAACCGGGCTTCAACGCCGTGGCCTATGCCGAAATCGTTTGGGCTGGCACTATCGGCCGGGTGACCAAACTTTTCCGGCGCAAGCCTGAAGGGCAGTCGGCATGATGCGGCTCCGGCACATGCGGCGGGTGATGCTGCCGTCGAAAGAGCTCGCGGCCTATGTGGTGCGGCTGTTCCTCACCCGCTATCTCGCCATGCTGTTTCTGCTGGTGGTGCTGTTGCAGGCGATCGACCTGATGAACAAGACGGATGAGCTTTTGGCTGCCAAGGGCGCGACCGCAGCCTCGCTTATCCAGTATGTCCAGTGGCGGGCGCCTGAGCTGATCAGCCAGTTCATGCCGTTTGCGGCCTTGATGGCGACGCTGTTCACGCTGGCCGGGCTCAACCAGCATAGCGAGGTGATTGTCATGCGCGCCGCGGGTCTTGCCCCGGGCCAGATCATGGCACCGATGTACCTGGCCGCTGGCTTTATCGTCATCGTCCATATCCTGTTTCATGATTTTGTCGTCGTGGACGTTTCGGCCAAGCTCGCCTACTGGCAATCCAACGATTATAGCGTCTCGGCGATGACGCCGCCTGAAGGCCGCCAGGATGTCTGGATCGAAGACAAGGGGCTTGTGCTGGAGGCACGCTCGGCCACGCGCGCGGGCAACCATGCGCTTCTCGATACCGTCTCACTCTACCGGCGCGATGCCCGGGGGCTGTTGACCCAAAGCATTTCCGCCGACTTCGCGGTCAATGAAACCGGCGGGCCGGACTGGACCTTTTATGGCGTCCGCCATTTCGACCTGACCGACGGCCAGATGACTGCGGCGGCGCAGGAAGTGCACCGGCTCAATGTGCCGCTCGAACGCATCTATTCCCATATCGACAAGCCGGACCAGGAACGCATCGGCCCGCTCTACCGGGCGATCCGGGCGCTCAAGGCCGTGGGGGTGAAAACCTTCGAGCTCGACACCGCGCTCCTCCACCGCTTCACCCGCGCGCTTGCAACCCTGATCATGCCGCTCCTCGGCGCGTTCGTGGCGTTCGGGCCGCCCAGGATGGGCTCGGGCATCGCCCGTGTCGTGCTCGGCATGGCCATTGGTTTCAGCTATTTCGTCGTGGAAAACTATATGGTTGCGATGGGCAGCATGGGCATCGTGCCGCCGCTTCTGGCCACGCTTTCCACCCCGCTTCTCTATTTCATGGCCGGGCTCAGTATCATTTTGCGGTTTGAATAGGGAACAGAATTTCCACTAGTGGTAGCGCATCCGTATGCTATAACAGAGGGGAAGCGCCAGGCGGGGATGGACCTGCGCGTGGGGTAATGAGGGGTGTACGTGTTCAGTCTTGACGACAAGGTCCTGGACCATGACGAAACGGTTTTCGGCGACTTCGCTGTCTATACCGGGGACGATATAGCCGGTAAAAATGCCGTCGCCGATTTTTTCCATGATTATTGGCATGCCCTGCAGAAGGACGGCCGCCTGCCGGCCCGCGCGGACATCAACCCGCCGGACCTGGCGCGCTTCATCGACCATACGGTGCTGATGGATGTGGTGCCGACGGAGGACGCTTTCCAGCTGATCGTCCGGCTGATCGGCACTTTCGTGGTCGAGCATTATGGCGAGATTTCCGGCAAGGATATCGCTGATATGCGGAACCCGAAGGCCATTCAGCGCATCTATCATATGGCCGGGCTGGTGCTGGAAACCAACGAACCGCAGCTGACCCTGACGCCTGCGTTCGCGCCCAACCGCAAGCATATGGAAGGCGTCGCGCTTTACCTGCCGCTTTATGATGATGCGGGGACGATCAACAAGATCATGGTCGCGGTCGATGTCCGCTCGCTGAGCAACAGAACCCAGGGTTGACCCGACCTGTTGCACGGCCTGCCTGAAACTGTTGCATCCCCCCTCAAAAACTGTTGCAGCCGCAACAGTTGGTCCACATGCTGACCAAATGGTCAGGATTAAAGTCTTCGCGAGAATTTCCCTGCCCTTCCGCCCCGAAAATCTGATACGGTTTCATGCAATCGCGTGACCGGTTTCGGTGCGGCTTTTGCGAATGTTCCGAGGGGGACCGGAAGGCCCCCGGAGAGTCAAACCGAAGGATTGAATGTGTCGGTCAAAGCTTACCGCGGTGCGCTGTTTCATCTTACCGAGGACCCGGCCCTTGTGGGCGCGGAGGCGAGCCATCAGTATGAGGTCGACGGTCTCCTGATCGTCGAGGACGGTCATGTGCAAAAGGCGGGCGCCTATGCCGACCTCGCGCCCACGCTGCCTGCGGATGCCGAGGTGACGGACCACACCGGCGGGCTGATCGTGCCGGGGTTTGTCGATACCCACATCCATTACCCGCAGCTCGATATGATCGCGTCCTACGGCGAGAAGCTTCTGGACTGGCTCAACCGCTATACCTTCCCCGAGGAAGCCAAGTTCGCGGACCCGGCGCACGCGGCCGAGTGCGCGGAATTTTTCCTTGATGAGCTGATGCGGAACGGCACCACCACCGCGCTCGTCTACGGCACGGTGCACAAGGGCGCGACCGACGCTTTGTTCGCCGCCGCCCACAAGCGCGACATGCGCATCGCCGCCGGGAAAGCGCTGATGGATAGGAACGTGCCGGACGCCGTGCGCGACACCGCCGAAAGTGGCGACGCCGACAGCCGCGCGCTCATTGAAGCGTGGCACGGTAAGGGGCGGCTGACCTATGCCGTCACCCCGCGTTTCGCCCCGGCGTGTTCGGATGACCAACTGACCCGCGCCGGGAAAATCCTTGAGGAGTATCCGGACGTCTTGATGCACACGCATCTTTCCGAAAATGCCGATGAGATCGCCTGGGTGAAGGAGCTGTACCCGGACGCGGACGGCTATCTGGACGTTTACGCCCGCTTTGGCCTCCTGACCGACCGTTCGGTGTTCGCCCACTGCATCCATCTGGATGGCCCCGAATATCAACGCATGGCGGAGGCCGACGCGGCCATCGCCTTCTGCCCGACCTCCAACCTGTTCCTCGGCAGCGGCCTGTTCAGCCTGAAGGAGGCCGAGAAATACGGCGTGAAGGTCGGCCTCGGCACCGATGTCGGCGCGGGCACCAGCTTCTCGATCTTGGAGACCATGGACGAAGCCTATAAGGTCTGCCACCTCAAGGGCCACAAGCTGGATGCCTTCAAGGCCTTCTATCTCGCCACCCTCGGCGGCGCCCGCGCGCTCAACATGGGCGAGCATGTAGGCAATTTCGAGCCCGGCAAGGAAGCCGATTTCCTGGTGCTGGACCTCGCGCCGACGCCCCTGCTCGCCCGGCGACTGAAGACCTGCAAGAACATCGAGGAAACCCTGTTCGTCCTCGCCATGCTCGGCGACGACCGCACCATCGCCCACACCTACATCATGGGCGAGCAGGCCTACAGCAAGGGGTGAGGGCAGGAGCTCACATGAAAATGGCAGATGAATTTCAGTTGGAGGATGTTGAGCGCAAGTTGGCGAAGGCCTTGGTTGCGCGTGCCCTGAGCATGATGTTGGGCATGTCTGGGTTGGTGATCGCTCTGAACTATGAAAAGGGCATGCCTTATGCCGCGTTGGTGATTGGTGCTCTTACGGTGGTCGTTATGTATCGGACCATATATAACCATAACATTGCCGCTCACTATCGACTTAGCAGGTACGTACCGGAACTGTATTTGGGCCTGTTGCGGAAAGAGCTGGAAATGCGCACGCTTCAAAAACTTGCGTTCGATAATTGGTTCGTCAAACAAGAAGAACAACTACGGCACAAGTTCAAGGAATTCAGGTGACGAACCTTTTCCGTCCTCGCCGTCACCCTGAACTTGTTTGGCCAAGGCCAGCTTCGCAAACAGGGTCTAGGGAACATGGCGACAGGCGAAGCGGGTGCAAGCATTGCATGGATGCTGAAACAAGTTCAGCATGACAGGGAGGCGGGGTGTTCCTGGACCCGCCGGTCAGGTGGTGTAAACGCCTGCTTCGCAAACGTCGGGTGACGAAAAAAAGGGCGCAGGGATCATCCCCCCGCGCCCTCTTTTCATGTCTGGAAAAGCTCCGCTTGCGCCGCCCATGACGGGCTGTAAACCATCGATGCGCTTGACCGGGTGCCCCAGCCCGATACGCTTTCAATATTTTCATGAGTAGCCATTTGACGCCCGGCCCGGCTTGCCGCGACCCTTTTTCAGGGAAGGCAAGCCTCAGGCGGCGCGTTGACAATTATACAAAGCCCCCCGGCAGGGCCGGGCGGCACAAAAATAAAAGGGTCCGACATGACATATCTGTCAGCGGCGCCATTGGCGCTTGAAGGCACAGACCAGAACGACACGCTCGAGGGTACCAGCAACAACGATACGATTTCAGGCGGTGCGGGCGATGACACGCTCACCGGCCTGGGCGGCAATGATCTTCTCTATGGTGACGCCGGGAATGACAGCCTTGAAGGCGGCAACGGCGACGATGTGCTCGCCGGGAATGACGGCAATGCCGGCAGCGCCGACGGCAATGACGTCCTCCTCGGTGAAAATGGCAATGACCATCTATCGGGCGGCAAAGGCGATGACACGCTCGATGGCGGCAATGGCGACGACGTGCTGATCGGGGCAGAGGGTAAAGATAGCCTTCTGGGCGGCGACGGCAACGATGAGCTGACGGATTATTATGGCAACAATGACCTTGACGGCGGCGCGGGCGACGACACCCTTCAGGGCGGCACGGGCGATGATCATCTGATTGGCGGCGACGGCAGCGACACCTTCGTTTTCGACACCTTCTGGGGCAGCGATACCATCGGCGATTTCGAGGTCGGCAGCGACAAGATCGACATGAGCCTGCTGGCCATCAGCTTCGGTGATCTCGTGCTAACCCAGGTCGGCACCGACACGGTGATCACGCTGGCGGAAGGCGCTGGCCAGCAGTCCGCGGACGCGAGCGATACCACGCTGGTCCTGAGCGGGGCCACCGCCGCGGACCTGAGCGCGGGTGACTTTGTCTTCAACCCGACCCAAGCCCTTTATATCGATGACCGGGACGCCGCCTACAAAATGCTGAGCGGGGGTGCCGCCGCCGATTCCCTCAGCGGCATGGGGGACCTGCTCTATGGGCGCAGCGGCAATGACACGCTGATGAGCGGCGGCAATAGCACGCTCCATGGCGGGGATGGCGACGATACGGTTTTAGGGGCCACCGACTATGACAGCCACTATGGGAACTACAGCGGCGGAGAGGGCGGCAATATCCTCGATGGTGGCGCCGGAAATGACTATATCGCGGAAGCAGGGATCGGCGCGTCGCACCTGATGGGGGGCACCGGGAACGACACCGTTATGGGCGGCGCTTCCACAGACACGCTCGATGGCGGCGCGGGCCGCGATATCCTGCGGGGCGGCATGGGGCGTGACATGATCATCGGCGGCGCGGAGACGGGGGCAACCCCCGGCGCCGATACATTGGGTGGCGGTGACGGTAACGATACGCTGGTGGGCGGAAGCTGGAACGATGACAATGAGGACGGGCTGATCTCGCTTTCGGAAACCGGCAACCAGGCGGAGGACGGTGCCAATGCCGCTTGGGCGGGCAATGGCGCCGATGTCGTCTATGGCGGCGGCGGCGCGGATACGCTCGGCGGCGGTTTGGGCAACGATCTGGTGATGGGCCAGGGCGGCAACGACACGCTTTATGGCGGTGGAGGTGACGCAAGCCAATCCAACGATACGCTGGACGGCGGCGCGGGCGATGACAGCCTCTATGGCGGGCTCGGCGATGACAGCCTTTCAGGCGGTGACGGCGCGGACCGGTTGTTCGGCGGCGCCGGGGCCGATACGCTCGATGGCGGCCTGGGCGATGATAGCTTACGGGGCGGCAGCGGTGCTGACAGCTTCGTCTTCAGCACCGACTGGGGCCATGACCGGGTCGCCGACTTTGAAGACGGCACCGATATGCTCGACCTTTCGGCCACCGGCCTTACGTTTGCCGACCTCACCATCAGCCAGTCCGGCAGTGACGTGCTGATCGCGGTGGCGGGCGGCGACACTATCCTTCTGGAAGGCGTCGCCCTCGCCGACATCGGGGCCAGCGATTTCGTTTTCTGACGATTTTGAATTTCGGGTGATTAGAAGAAAAGGGCGCAGGGATCATTTCCCCGCGCCCTTTTTTCATATCTGAGAAGTTTGGCTTAGGCCGCGCGGGTGAGCGGGGCGGTGGCGGCTTCGAGCCACGGCTTGGTGATATCGTCGACCAGCGGGCCGACCTTGGCGAGCACCTCGGCATGGTAGGCGTTCAGCCAGTCAAGCTCGGCGTCGGTCATCAGATCGACATCGATCAGGTTGCGGTCGATCGGCGCCCAGGTGAGGTTTTCGAACTCGAACATCTCGCGCTCATGTTCGCCCGGCACTTTCTTGACCAGCACCAGGTTCTCGATACGGATGCCGTACGCGCCTGCCTTATAGTAGCCCGGCTCGTTCGACAGGATCATGCCTTCCTGAAGCGGCACGTCGGACGCGCCCTTGGCGATGCGCTGCGGGCCTTCGTGGACGGCGAGGTAGGCGCCGACGCCGTGGCCGGTGCCGTGGTCGTAATCGAGCCCGGCCTGCCAGAGCGGCGCACGCGCGATGGTGTCGAGCGCCATGCCCGGCGTGCCCTTGGGGAAGCGCGTGGTTGAAAGGCCGATATGGCCCTTGAGGACGCGGGTGAAGCGGTCCTTCATTTCAGCCGACGGCGTGCCGACGATGATGGTGCGGGTGATGTCCGTGGTGCCGTCCAGATACTGGCCGCCGCTGTCGACGAGATAGATTTCATCCATCTTCAGCGGCCGGTTGCTTTCTTCCGTAACGCGGTAGTGCGGCAGCGCGGCGTGCGGCCCGGCGCCCGAGATGGTGTCGAAGCTGGTGTCCTTCAGCATGGCGCGCTTCTGGCGGAACTGCCACAGTGTGTCGACGGCCTTGAGCTCATCGACCGTGCCCTTGGGCGCTTCCGAAGAAAGCCAGCACAGGAATTCGCTGATGGCGGCGCCGTCGCGGATGTGGGCGTCGCGGCTGCCCTGTTGCTCGGTGGTGTTCTTGACAGCCTTACGGATGATGCAGGGGTCCGCCCCTTCCACCAGCTTGGCACCGGCATCCCGAAGGGTCTTGAACACTTTGGCGTTGTTGGTGGCGCGGTCGACGAGGACGGTTTTGCCCTCCGCGCCCAGGCCTGCCAGCGTGTCATAGAAAGCCTCACGCGGCTCAACGCGGACATGGTTCCCGAGGTGGGTGCGCACTTCGTCCGTCACCTTGGCGCTATTGATGAACAGGGTCGCCTGCTCGTCCGCGCCCAGCAGCGCGAAGGCATGGGTGACCGGCGTGTTGTCAACGTCGGTGCCGCGGATGTTGAAGGCCCAGGCGACGCTGTCGAGCATGGTGACAACGGCGGCGTCCGCGCCTTTTTCCTTGAGCTCGGCGGCGATGGCGGCGCGCTTTTCCTGCACCGACTGCCCGGCATACTCATCCGTCTGCACGGCCGCGGGCGCGAGGGGCTCCTCCGGCTGCTCGGTCCAGACCGCGTCGATCGGGTTACCCTCAACCGCGACAAGGCCGATGCCTGCGGCGTCGAACGCGGCGCGGGCGGTTTCTTCCCAGGCGACGGTGGCGAGCTCGGGGTCATAGCCGACCTTGCTGCCCTTCGGCGCATGGTCGGTGATCCATTTGAGGAGCGGATATTCCATGAAGTGGTGACGCTCAAACAGCGCGTCGTCCACCTGCTCGGCCACCTGCACGGTATAGCGGCCATCGACAAACACGGCGGCCTTGTCCAGAAGCACCACGCCATTGCCGGCCGACCCGGTGAAATTGGTCACCCACGCCAGGCGCTGGGCATAGGCGCCGACATATTCGCTCATATGCTCGTCAGTGAGCGGAATGATGAAGCCGGCAAGGTCACGGGACTTGAGTTCGGCGCGTAAAGCTTTCAAGCGGTCAGCATGTGGGGCCACGGTTTTGTCTCCCTTTGGTACTATTATGATTTGCGTCCTATGTCGCACCCGCGCGGGCCTTTTGCAAGGGAAGTCACGGTGATTTGTAGGCTTTACATTGGGGAGTGCCACGCCTACCTGTAGGGCAACCAAACATCGTTTTCAGGATTCCGAATATGCTCAAGGCCCCCGCCACCCCGCAGCCGCCCGTCGCCACCAAGAAGCCCCATGAGGTATCGCATCATGGCGAGACGGTCAGCGACCCCTACTTCTGGCTGAAGGACCCGGGCTACCCGGAGGTGACGGACGAGGAAATCCTCGGTTACCTCAGGCAAGAAAACGCTTATTTCGAATCCGTAATGAACTCAAAAAAGCCGGTGATTGACACGATTTTCGAGGAGATCAAAGGCCGGGTGAAGGAAGACGATGAAAGCGTGCCGTGGCAGGACGGGGCTTATGAATACCGCTGGGCGTTCCAGAAGGGCGCGCAGTACCGCACCTGGTACCGGCGTTCGCGCGGCCGCAACCCGTTCCGCGAAGGCGGCTGGGACGTGCTGCTCGATGAAAACAAGGAAGCCGAAGGACTGGAGTTTTTCAAGCTCGGCGCCCTGGAGGTCAGCCCCGACGGCAAGCTGATGGCCTTTTCGGCGGACGTGAACGGCTCGGAGCGCTTTACCGTCAAGGTACGCAACCTGGAAACCGGTGAGCTCTTGGCCGACACGGTCGAGGAAGCCTCGGGTGAGGTGGTGTGGACCGCGGACTCAGGCGGTTTCTTCTATGTCCATGTCTCCAAGGAATGGCGGCCTTATCTGGTGCGCTACCATGCGCTGGGCGCGAAGGCCGACCATGATGTTTATGAGGAGGCGGACACCAGCTTCTTCGTCCATATCGGCGAGACCAGCCGCAAGCGCCATCTGGTCATCCGCTCGGCCGACCATGTGACGGCGGAAAACTGGATTCTCGAGCTGGACGCGCCCAATGAGGAGCCCTACCTCCTCGCGCCACGCCGCACCGGCCATGACTATACGGTCGATGAGGGCGAGCACAGCTTTTATGTCCGCTCCAACCGCGCGCGGCAGAATTTCAGCATCTATATGGTGCCGTTCGAAAGCGAAGGCGAGGAAGAATGGGCCGCCATCCTGCACGGTGACGACCGTCACTATCTGCACGGGATGCAGGCGTTCGACGGCTTCCTCGCGGTCGAGGAACGCGTGGATGGGCTCGATCAGGTCAAGCTCCTGCGGCTTGACGGCCCGGACCGTTATATCGAGTTCCCGGAGCCTGTCTATGAGGTCGGGCTCGGCACCAATACGGAGTTCAGCCAAGATCACCTGCGGCTCGGCTATTCGAGCCTCGTCACGCCGCCGACCGTTTTCGATTATGACCTGAAGGGCCAGAAGCTGGTGGTCCGCAAGGAGCTGGAAATCCCGTCCGGCTATGACAAGAGCCAGTATGCGTCCGAGCGGCTGATGGTGACCGCGCGCGACGGCGTGCAGGTGCCGGTGAGCCTCGTCTATAAGAAGGACTGGCAGAAGGACACTGGCGCGCCCTTGCACCTGTATGGGTACGGCGCTTACGGCCTGGGCATGAGCCCGTCTTTCTCGGTCTCGCGGCTGAGCCTGATGGACCGGGGCTTCGCCTACGCCATCGCCCATATCCGCGGTGGCGACGAGCTGGGCTACGGCTGGTATGAGGCTGGCAAGCTCGAGCACCGCACCAACACCTTCAACGATTTCGTCGATGTCGCACGCTATCTGGAAGCGGAAGGCTATGCCGCTGAGGGCGGGATCAGCATCTCCGGTGGCAGCGCGGGCGGTGAGCTGATGGGCGCGGTCGTCAACCAGGCGCCGGAATTATTCAAGGGCGCGGTGCTGCATGTGCCGTTTGTCGATGTACTCAACACCATGCTCGATGCCGACCTGCCGCTGACGCCGATCGAATGGCCGGAATGGGGCAACCCGCTCGAAAGCGCGGACGCGTTCGCGACCATCAAAAGCTATTGCCCCTACAGCAATATCGAAGCCAAGGCCTACCCGCCGATGATGGTGACAGGCGGGCTCAATGACCCGCGTGTGACCTATTGGGAACCGGCGAAATGGACCGCGAAACTGCGCGCGGTTAAGGCCGACGACAATATGCTGGTGATGAAGATCAACATGGGCGCGGGCCACGGCGGCAAGTCTGGCCGCTATGAGCGCTTCCATGAGGTGGCGGAGGAATATGCCTTCGTTCTCATGTGCTTCGGCTTTGCATAAGGCTGGGCGTAGCGTGCGGCACCATTAATAACCGAACGATCGGTAGATAATAAAACGGCGCTGCCCGATGTGGGCGCGCCGTTTGCGTTCTGAAGGCTTTGGCGGGCCTTATTTCCCCCCAATTATTTCCCTAGGGAGCGGACCTGTTCCAGCGTTTGCATCATATGGCCGAGGTCATAGCCCGCGTCCTTGGCGGTCTTGAGGATGTCGTCGGTGTGCATCTCGTCCTTGAGTGCATTGGCGAGCGCCCACAGCGTGCAGGAACGGGTGCCCGACCGGCAGTAGGCCAGCACCGGGCCTTCGGCGTGCTCAAGCGCGTGCGCCATGGCTTCGACCGCATCCATGGTCACCTGGCCACCGGCGATCGGGATCGATTCCCACTTGATGCCATGCTCGGCGGCATAGGCCTGCAGGTCTTCGACCTTGGGCTGGATCATCTCTTCGCCTTCGGGGCGGTTCTTGATGATCAGCTTGATGCCGGCTTTCGCGGCGGCGTCGATGTCGGACTTGTCGATCTGCGGGGAGACCCACAGCTTGTCGGAAAGTTTCTTATATTGACTCATCACAGTCTCCTTTGATGGGATCTCTCACTTAATCTCATAGTGGCGCATTGGAATAATAATGCCAAGACAGCAGCGCAACCGAACTGCGGTACGGCCGCCAGCGCTCACCCAGCGCTTCCGCTTCCTTTTCGCCCGGCCGGTCCTCGAGCCCGACGATGCGGCCGATGCCGACCCGGACCGCCAGGTCGCCTACGGGCCAGATATCAGGTCTGCCGAGCGAAAACATCATAAACATGTGCGCGCTCCAGACACCGAGACCTTTTACCGCAGTGATGGCCTTTATGACCTCAGCGTCGTCCATGCCCGGCAGCGCGGCGATATCGAGCGTGCCATCCCCCACCGTGTCGCACAGCGAGCGCACGTAGGAGATTTTCTGGCGGCTGAGGCCGGCGGCGCGTAAAGACTCGTCATCAATCCGCATCACCGCGTCCGGCGTCGGATTGCCGTCCATCAGCGCTTCGACCCGCCCGGAAATGGTCGCCGCGGCCTTGACCGAAAGCTGCTGGCCGACGATCACGCGCAAAAACGTGGCGAAATCGCACCCGCGTTCGCGCGCGGCCGGGTAGCCGACCAGCTCAAGCGCCGCCGCCATATGGGCGTCTTGTTCCGCCAGCGTATCCAGATGCTGGCGGATCGTCTCGGTGGTCAGGCTATAGTCGCTCATCGGCGCAGGTCCCTGATTGTCAGGCGATATAATGCTCAAGCCGGGCTTCATGGATGAAGGGCTCGTGCTTGAGCCCCAATTGGATAGCACGGGCCTCGGCCTCCGCCAATCGGTTGACGATCACGGTCACGAGAAGCGTGCCGTCGGCGTGGCTATGGGTGCGGACCGCCTCAGGCGTTACCGCCCGGTCGGTGAAAGGGGCGAGGATACGTTCAACCGCATCGTCGAGATGGTCGGTGAGAATGTCGAATCTGTTCGACAGGTCAAATTGCTGTGCCATGGTGCGCAGCTCCTTCAAGCGTCAGGGTGTGGGAATGAACGGCATGAGCCCGGCGTTCCGTAGAAGCCGGGTCAATCATTCGAACCCACATTCGCTTATGCGCACCAAAACATGTCATGGCCGCGACCCTAATGAGGTGAAATTAAGAAATCAAGAGGGTGTTCCGATGGATAACGCCGAGCCTCAAGGCCCTGTGAAAGTGCCCGCCAGTCCCCAGGCGGTCAGGATGAATAAAAGCCAGATGGCGGAGACGCTGAGCGCCAGGAGATGCGGCCCGGCGAGGATGGCGCCGAGCCCGCGTTCCGGGAACAGCCCGCGCCGCCTGAAGCTGGCGGCATAAAGCGGCATGGTCATCACGAACATCAAGCCGATATTGAGCCCGGTGCGCCAGAGTGTGACCCGCCAGACGGCGTCACTGCCGTAAACATACTGCGGCCACAGCGTCCATTCCCCGTAAAGCCCGTAGGCGATAAGCCCGCTACCGATGAAGCCGAGCGCGGCCATGAAGCGCCAGGCACGGTCAGTGCGGTTGAACAGATGCAGGATGCTGGTGGCGAGGGTGATGAGGAGCCACGGCAGTGGCGTGACCAGATAGCGCGGGTCGCCGAGCTTGCCGACATGGCGGTAAAGCCGACCGCCGGTGAGCATATAGCCGCCTTGCTTGTAGGGGCTGAAGATGAGCGGGGCGCCGGTCTCGGACTGATAATAATAGGGCCCGACGGTTTTGAAGGCTTCCGTCGTTCGGCCGGGGCGGGCGAGCGCGAGGCCGTCCTCGGTTTTGCCGAGATAGGCCACGTCCGCGGCGAGCGTGCCGATGCGGTCACGGGTCCAGGCGCTGATGCGGTCGGCGCCGACATAGCGGCCGGTCGGGGTGGCCGGGTGGCGGTACTTGGCCATGGCGGCTTCGCGGTCTGAACTATCGACCGGCGGGAAGCTCTTCTGCGCGGCTTCAAGCACCGCTTTCTGGAAGGCCGCGTGCGGGCAGGCGTCGGCGGACGGGAAATGCACGAAGGCGGCGTGGGCCGATGGGAAGGCCATGATATAGGGCGCCTTCACGCAGGTACCGCCAACCGCAAGCCACGCCTGTTTACCGGCATAAAGCTTGACGGTGCCGAGCATATGTTCGGGCGCGAGCGGATGCAGGCGGAAGAAGGGCTGGGCGGTGAGGGCACGGTAGCTGGCGGCCTTCAGGTAAGGCGCGCCTGCGTGGTCTTCATTGACGATGAGAAGCCGCGCCATCCTTGCGATTAGCCCTACGCGGGCATATTGGCCGTAAATGGTGCCGAAATAGCCGGTCGCGCCCGCGCCCGTGTCGACCGCGGGGATTTTGAGCGCGTCGGCGGGCAGGCCGAGTGGGGCCAGTACTTCATCCTGCACCAGCGCACCGATCTTCTTGCCGCTGACCGTTTCCATCAGGTGGACGAGGAGCGCCCAGGCGACCGGGTCGTCGCTCGCGGCCTGGCCGGGCGTGCGTTCGGGGATCAGGAAGTTCTTGAGCGGCGCGCTTTTCACGCCTGCGTGCAGGTAAGGCCCAGGCGGCACCGCGAAGCCAGACGTATCGCTGAGGATATGGCGCAGCGTCACCGCGACCGTGAACGGGTCATCGGGCAACAGGTCCGGCAGATATTTGGCGATCGGCCTTTTCGGGTCGATAAGTCCCTTATCCACCAGGCGGAGCGCCGTCAGTGTCAGCGTCAACCGCCCGGCGTAGCCGAGCCGGTGCATCTCCGTTCCGAGCGCTTCCGGCATGACCGGCGCCTGTGCCGCATTGACATAGATCGTTTCATTTGAAACCTTATGAGCTGCAAGGATGGCCGGAATATCCACATCCGCTGCGCGCGCGCTTAAATGCGGGAGCGTGAAGGTCATGAGCAGGATGAGGATGGCGCGGTACATGGAGGACCTTGGTTTATGGTGTCAGGCAGGGTGCATGTTCTTGTAGGACATGGGCCCGGCTTTCAGCCTATAAAACATGCTTTGGCGGCTTTTGACCAGATGCTTGCGCCTTAGGCAGGGCCTGCCAATGGGGGACGAAAAGGGAGAGGGTGATGACCATCGCACAGTTTAAACCGCTGGACGGGTTTGTTCATAGAAGCGCGGATGAGATGATCGAACGGTCGGCCGCTTTTTTTGAGGACATGAAAAAACGCCGCACGATCCGCGACTTTTCCGACGCACCGGTTCCGCGGGACGTGATCGAAAATGCGATCCTGACCGCAGGGCGTGCGCCGTCGGGCGCCAACAAACAGCCCTGGCATTTCGCCGTGATCACCGACCCTGCTGTAAAGTCTCGCCTGCGCGTCGCCGCAGAAGCCGAGGAGCGGGAGTTCTACGCCGGGCGTGCGTCCGACCAGTGGCTCAAGGACCTGGAGCCCTTCGGCACCGATGCCCACAAGCCGTTCCTGGAGAAGGCCCCCTACCTGATCGCCGTGTTCCGCCAGTCCTACGGCATCGATGAAGAGACGGGCGAGCACAAGCACAATTATTATGTCCATGAAAGCGTCGGCATCGCCTGCGGTTTCCTTCTGACCGCCCTGCACCAGGCCGGGCTTGCCACGCTGACGCACACGCCGTCGCCCATGGGCTTCCTGAATGAGATTTGTGAGCGGCCGAAGAATGAGCGTCCGATCATGCTGATCGTCACCGGCTATCCGGCGGCGGGCGTGCAGGTGCCGGTGATCGACAAGAAGCCGCTCGAAGAAATCAGCAGCTGGATCTGAGGTTTGTCAGAACTGCCAGACGACAGCACCGCCGACGGTGGTGATGGTGTTTGAGCCAAATCCGCCTTCGCCGCCGGTCAAAGGGCTGTTCCCGGCGTCACCCACCAGCTTGCCCACCGAAACGAGCCCGAACAGGCGGGTATAGTCATTGACCCGGTAGACACCCAAGAGGTTGCCAGACACTTCTGAGAAGCCCGCACGCGGATGGAAGATGCTGAGGCCGACCTCGGAATTGGCGGCCTGTTCGGCGGTGACTCCGAAATTGGTCTGCATCGCCTGTTTGGAATACCATTTGGCCTTGATGCCGAAGCCCGCGGCGAAATCACCGATCTTCATGATGCCGTGGCCGACGGTGGCATTCACCGTGAAGCCCTGTCCGGCACCGAGCGACTGGCGTATGTCCAGAAAGGCCAGCATGGAGGACGTGCTGTAGCGGGCGAAGGCGCCCACCTGCAGGGTCGGTGGAATGTCTCCCATGCCGTGGAGGACCCTGTCTTTGGACTGCTTGCGCCCGAAATGCAGGTTGAGGAGCGGGCCGATTTCCCAGTGGTTTTTCTTATAGACATTATAGGTGAAGGTGGTGCCGTTCAGGCGCCAGATATCCTTGTAGCGGATATCGACGATGGGGAGCGCGCGGAACTGAAGGTCGCTTGATCCGACATATTCCGGCAGCCAACCAAGGCCGACCCCAAGGCGCGCCTGGACACCGCGCTTTTTGAGTTCGTCCGGCCACAGCACATCAAGGCCTTCCTGAACCACTTCCAGCGTGCTGGAAAAACGGTCGGTCAGGCTTTGGGCATGGGCGGTGCCGCCAAGGCTGGCGCTGAAGGGAAGGGTTGCCGGTAACAGGACCAGCACAGCGAAACGTCTGCCAAAATTTCCAACTCTGCCCAAGGTCAGTCCCCCATCACTTGGTCAACGTGGGCCGCCCGGTCCGGCGGCGTAACGATTGCTCACACGCATCAAACATAGAATAAAAGGTAAAACTAAGGCATGAATAATATCTTACCGCCACAATTAGCTAAACGCATTTATCCTGCCGCCGGTTCAGGCCATCCGGTGCGCCAGATGGCGGAAACGCGCCACCTGCAGAACCCATGACACGATCACGCCGATGGTCATGCCTTCCATCAGCCCCCTGAGGCCGTGGCCCATGGGGAAGGCCAGCCAGTAACAGGCGGGCAGCATGACAAAGGTGAAGGCGATCGCCTGCAAGGCGGTCGGCCACCAGGTTTCCTTGAGGCCCCGAAGCGCCATGGAGACCACCATCTGCGAGGCATCGAACACCATGCCGATGGTGTAGACGATGGCGAACGGCAGCAGCAGGTCGACCACGCGCAGGTCCTTGGTGAAGATGCCCAGAAGCGGTGCGGTATAGAGGTAAATCAGCACGGCGAAGGCGCCGGTGATCATGAAATTGAGGAAGATGCCCGAAAGCCCGGCCAGCGCGGTGTCCGCCTTGTCTTCGCGGGAGAAGGCGATGCCGACGCGCACGCTGGTCGCGACCCCGATACCGATCGAGATCATCAAGGGTACGCCCAGCACCTGATAGACCACGCCGTGGGCGGCAAGCGGTATGGTGCCAAGCCAGCCCGCGAAAATCGCCAGCGCGGAGAAAGCCAGCACTTCGGCGGCGAGCGATACGGCGGAGGCATAGCCCATCTGGCGCTGGTCCGCCCATTCCCGCCAATGCTGGCCGTGGGGTTCGCGCACGCCGTACGGCTTCATGCTCGGCGCCCACCAGACATAGGCGAGGGCCGCGAACGCCATGAACCAGCGCACGCCGGTCGACGCCCAGGCCGAGCCCGCGGCGCCCATTTCCGGGAACGGGCCGACGCCGAAGATCAGCACATAGTCGAGCACGATATTGACGAGGTTGGCCACCAGCATCAGGTAGAAGCCGACGTCGGCGCGCTTGATGCCTTCAAGGAACATGGTGCAGCAGACGAACAGCATATGGCCGGGCAGGCCGAGCGCGAGGATGCGGATCAGCCGCCCGCTCGCCGCCGCCTTTTCAGGCGTCTGCCCCAGAAGCGTCAGCCAGTAATCCGCGGGCCAGGCGATCGCGAGCAGGAACAGCCCGACCACCAGCGTGAAGGGCAGCGTGCGGCGCCAGACCTTACCGGCCGCGCGCATGTCATCGGCGCCCATCGCGGCGGCGACATAAACGGTGATACCGCCCAGAAGCCCGAGCCCGACCACCAGCGCGAACATGATGACCGACTGGTTGGCGAGGTTGAGCCACGCCAGATGCTTGGTGGCATAGTGGCCGACCAGCGCCGTGTCCGTCATGCTGAGGCCGAGAATGCCGATACGCATCATCACCGCCGGCAGTGCAAGACGCGCCAGTTCGCTGAAGTGACGCTTCAGCCGTTCCCGGAGCCACGTCGGGCTGATGGTGGTGTTCTTCTCGGTCATTGGGGCGCTGCCTAATGGTTTTCTATACGTCGCACTCACGGCGATATTGTGCTACTGCTAGGCCAGTTCCCGGGCGCTGGCAAGCAAATGCTTCAGGGGTAGCGCCCCAGGGTGTGACACTGGCTGTGACACTGGCTTTGACGCTGGGGTTTCGTCACGCAAAAAAGATACTGTTGAAGACTATTTTCTGGGGGAGAAGAAAGTGTCCGAACAAACGGCAACTCAAGCCGAAAGCCTCGGGGGGCCGCTCACGCGCGGCGCCTATCCTGAACTGACCTGGTATGCGCTGATCGTCGGCTGGATCCTCGGTATCCTGATCGCCATTTCCATCGGTTTCGCGGCTTTGAAACTCGGTTTCTCGATCGAGGGGTCGGAGCTCGCCGCCATCCTCGGTTTCGGCATCCTGCGCGGTATCCTCAGGCGAAGGTCCATCGTTGAAAACAACGTGGTGCAGACGGTGGCGAGCGCGGTCAACGGCGCGTCCTCGGGCATGATGTTCTCCGTCCCCGCCATTTTCATCCTCGGCTACAGCCACGCCTTCAACCCGGTGGTGCTGACCTTCGGCGCCATCGCGGGCGCGGTGCTCGGCATCGCCTTCATCATTCCTTTGAGGAAGCAGATGATCGATTTCGAGCGCCTCACCTACCCGGGCGGGGTTGCTGTGGCGACGATCCTCAAGTCCCCCGGCGCGGGCATTGAAAAAGCCAAGCTTCTGCTGATTGCCATGCTCATCTCCGGCCTTGTGCATATGCTCAGCCTGTCGTCGGGCACGGAATATTACGACCTGTTCTCAAGGCTCGGGCTGCCCCCCTACCTCAACGGTATCTGGTATCTGTCCCTGATGACCATCGGGGTCGGCTATATCGCCGGGCGCGGCGGTGTCGCCTTCATCATCGGCGGTTATGTCTGCTACTGGTTCCTCGCGCCCATGCTGTCAGCCACCGACCTGTTCCCGGTGGTGGGCGGCCATATGGTCAGCGACCCCGGCGCGCTCAGGCTGATGCTGTTCCGGCCCGTGGGTATCGGGATGCTGATCGGCGGGGCGGTGGTCGGCGTGCTGTTCGCGCTGCCGCTCATCCGTTCGGCCATCGGCTCGATGCAGCAGTCGGCCAAGGTGCAAAGCACCGGGCTCAGCGACGAAATGCCGATCAAGCTGCTCTATATCGCCATCGCGGGCGCGGCTGTGCTGCTCACTGTCATGGCGATCACTTCGGCCAGCGAGGTCGGGCTGGTGCGCGGGCTGATGATGGCTGTCCTCGGCACGCTGTGGATCTGGATGGCGGGGATCATCCTCTCGGAAGCCATCGGCCGCACCAACTGGTCGCCGCTTTCGGGCATGACGCTGATCGCTGTCACGCTCCTGATCATCATCACCCAAAGCTTCGGCGGCATGGACAAGGCTCCGGCCATTGTCGCCGCCATCACCGTGGGTGCGGCTACCTGTGTGGCGATGAGCCAGGCGACCGACCTGATGCTCGACCTCAAGACCGGCTATCTGGTCGGTGCGACGCCGAGGCGGCAGCAGCTCGGCCAGTTCATGGGCGCGTGGCTCGGCCCGATCGTGGTGATCATCCTCGTCTTCGTGCTCGATAAGGCTTACGGCCTTGGCTCCGACCAGCTGCCCGCGCCGCAGGGCCAGGCGCTGGCCTCGATGGTCAGCGGCATCATGGGCGGCGATGTGCCGACGCAGAAATATGTCGCAGGCGCACTTCTGGGCGCGCTCCTGTCCGCGCTTCAGGGCGGGCTCGGCATCACTGTCGGGCTCGGCTTCTACCTGCCGTTCAATGTGGTGCTGACCTATTCGCTCGGCACGCTCGCGCGCGAAATCACGGACCGCAAGATGGGCCGGGGCTGGTCGGAAAACAAAGGCATTCCGATTGCGGCGGGGCTGATCGTCGGTGAGGCACTGGTGGGTGTCGGCTTCGCGGTCCATGCCATCTGGTCGTCACTTTAAAGGGAGGGAAGAATCATGATGAACAAGCTTGCCAAATTCCTGGTGGTCGCCGCGTTTCTCGCCGGTGCTTTCCTCGCGTCGCTCGACCCCCTCAAGATCGACTGGTTTACCTTCGTGCCGGTGGTGCTGGCCGGGGTCGTCGGCATCATTCTGGTCAAATACCAGGAAAGCCTCCATGCACGCTCGGACGAACGGCTCGCCGGGCACCGCAAGGACCTGGAGGAAAGCCTCGGCAATATCCTGCATAACCTGGAGGAGCTTGAAGGCCGCAAGGACAAGGTGCCGACCTATGAGATGCGCTTCGAGATCGACCGGCTGCTCAGGGATGACCTGGACCGGTTCGCCGACGCCCGCGACAGCATGAAGCATCTGTTCGACCTCAAAACCTTTGCCGACATCATGTCGAGCTTCGCGGCGGGGGAGCGCTACATCAACCGGGTCTGGTCGGCCTCGACCGACGGCTATGTCGACGAGGTGCTGACCTATGTCGAAAAGGCGCTCGGCCAGTTCCGGCAGGCACGGATCGATTTTGAAAAGGCGATGGCCGCGCGCGGCTGAGGCGCATCCCCATCAAGACACAGCGGGCGGTCCTTCGGGGCCGCCTTTTTTATGGGCGGCGCGTCCGTCGCGCTTTTGGCACGGCCCGCCGCAGCGCGGTTGTAGGCTTTCCTGCGCCCCGGCAGGCTTGGGGCCATAAGTCCTAACGGGAGAAACTCATGAAAAAGATTCTGACCGGCCTTATGGCAGCGACCCTCATCTCCACCTCAGCCCTGGCCGAAAGCGCCCGGGACCGCGCCCAGACCGTGGTGCCCAAAGCATGGAAGGACAGCTACAAGGAATGGCATTATGCCCCTGCGGTGAAGGTGGACGGGCGCATCTATGTCTCCGGCGTCGCGGTCGTGCCCGAGCACGGCGACTATGCCGCCGCCTACCGTAACGCCTGGCACAAGATCGGGGAAATCCTCCGGGCTTCCGGCGCCAGCCTCGATGATGTGGTCGAGATCGTCAGCTATCACACAAATTTGAAGGCGCAACTGCCGGAGTTCGGCCGGGTGAAGGATGAATTCATCCGCGCGCCTTATCCGGCCTGGACCGCCGTGGGCGTCAGCGAACTGGCGATGCCGGGTGAGGTGGCCGAAATCCGCGTTGTCGCGCACGCAGGCGGCATCCACGACCTGACGGGTTAAGCTGGTCCGGATGGACAGAAGGGGCCTTTCGCCCTACCTTCTCGCTTCTGGAGAAAGTTTACAGGAGCGGGGAGCCCCATGCGTTTCATTTCAAAACTGGCTGCGACAGCGGCCGCCATCACGGCCCTGACCGCCACGGCATTCGCGGGCGACATTTACATCACCGCCGACGCCATGATCGACACGGTCGCCGGCAAGCGGATCGAGAAGCCCGCGATCATCGTGCGCGACCACCGTATCGTCGCGGTCGGCAAACAGGGGCGGCTTGAAGCCCCCCAGGATGCCGAGGTCGTCAACCTGAAGGGCATGACCATCATGCCCGGCTTCATGGACATGCATGTGCACCTGACCGCCAATGCTGAAGGGTCCTATGTGGATGAGCTGAGCGAGTCCATCCCGCGCGCGACCGTGATCGGGGTCCGGAACGCCAAGCGTGAGCTGATGGCTGGCTTCACCACGGTGCGGGATGTCGGCGATACCGATTATGCTTCCGTCGCGATCCGTGACGGCATTAATGCGGGCGACGTGATCGGCCCGCGCGTCTTCGCCTCCGGCCCGGCCATGGGCATCACCGGCGGCCACTGCGATAACAATGTCTATCCGCCCGAAATGCACTATCGCGGTGAAGGCGTGGCCGACGGCCCGTGGGCGGCGCGCCGTCTGGTGCGTGAGCATTTTAAATATGGCGCCGACCTCATCAAGGTCTGCGCGACCGGTGGCGTTTTCTCGAAGGGCGACGCCGTGGGCGAGCAGCAATATACGCTTGAGGAAATGAAGGCGATCGTCGATGAAGCGCACCGCCGCGGCTATACGGTTGCTGCCCACGCGCACGGCGCGGACGGCATCAAAGCCGCCATTGTCGCCGGCATCGATTCGATCGAACACGCCAGCCTCGCCGACGATGAAGCTGACGCGCTCGCCAAGAAATACGGCGCCGTCTTCTCGATGGATATCTATAACACCGACTATACCCAGGCCACCGGCAAGGAACGCGGCATTCCGGAAGAAAACCTCGCCAAGGACCGTTCCATCGCCCAGGACCAGCGCGACAATTTCCGCCGCGCGGTCAAGGCCGGGGTGACCATGGTGTTCGGCTCGGACGCCGGTGTCTACCCGCACGGGATGAACGCCAAGCAGTTCAAGATCATGGTCGAATACGGCATGACCCCGATGCAGGCCCTGCAGGCGGCCACGGTCAATTCCGCCAAGCTTCTGAAGCATGAGAATGAGCTGGGCGCGATCCGTGAAGGTTATTATGCCGACATGGTGGCGGTGAAGGGTGACCCGCTTAAAGACATCACCCGCACCGAGCATGTCGCCTTCATCATGAAGGACGGCACCATCTATAAAGGTCCCGGTAAGGAGGTGCAGGAATGAGCGTCAGCAAACGCGATTTCCTGAAGCTTGCAGGGGCGACTGCGGCAGGGGCTGCCTTCATGGCTGCCCCCAGCCGCGGCGCCAGCGCATCAGAGCCTGCGCTGAAGCCCATCACCGGGGACGCCAAGCCGATCAGCCGGGAAGAACGGCTGGCCCGCGTCGCCAAGGCACAGAGGCTGATGGCGGAGAAGGGCATCGACGCCATCCTCCTCGAGCCCGGCTCGGCCATGCTCTATTTCACCGGCATCAGCTGGTGGCGGAGCGAACGGCTGACGGCGGTGGTCATCCCGCGCGTGGGCGAGATCGGCGTGGTCACACCCTTCTTCGAGGAACCGAGTGTCCGCGAAAGCATGACGTTCGGCGACGATGTCCGCACCTGGAACGAACATGAAAACCCGTTCGACCGTGTCGCCGGTATCCTGAAGGACCGGGGGCTCAAGGGCGGCAAGATCGGCCTTGAGCATACGGTGCGCTATTTCGTCGTCGACGGGCTCAAGAAGGTGGCGCCGAATTTCGAGATCGTCTCCGCCGACCCGGTCACGCTCGGCTGCCGCATGTTCAAATCAGCGGCTGAGCTGGATCTCATGCGTACGGCGAGCGATGTGACGCTGACGGCCTATGCCCATGTCTGGGGTAAGCTGGAAGCGGGCATGACCAACCATGATATCGCGGCCCTGATGCGGGATGCTCAGGGTGCCTTGGGCGGCCAGGATATCTGGACGCTGATCCTGCTTGGGGAAGCCAGTGCTTACCCGCACGGCAGCCACAAGCCGCAGGTGCTGAAGGAAGGCGACATCGTGCTGATGGATTGCGGCTGCGCGGTTCATGGTTACCAGTCCGACATTTCACGCACCTTCGTCTTTGGTGCGCCCACCAAGCACCAGTGCGATGTCTGGAACACGGTTCACCGCGGCCAGCAGGTTGCGTTTGAGACCGCGCAACTGGGCACGGAAGCGGGCAAGGTGGATGACGCGGTCCGGGCGTATTATGAAAGCCTCGGCTACGGCCCCGGCTACAAGACGCCGGGCCTCAGCCACCGCACCGGCCACGGCATCGGCATGGATGGGCATGAAAGCGTCAATTTCGTCCACGGTGAAAAAACCAAGCTTCAGCCCGGCATGTGCTTCTCGGACGAACCGGGGATTTATATCTTCGGAGACTTCGGCGTGCGGCTGGAGGACTGTATCCACCTGACCGAAGCTGGGCCGCACTGGTTCACCGAACCACCCAAAAGCCTTGAAGACCCGATCGGCAAGCTGGGGCCCATAATCGGAACCTGACCCATTTACCTAAATTTTTTCTAGGTAGGCAGGGAACGGACCCCGTGGCACTCTGATGCCAGTCGACTGGTGATCGGCAAATTTGGGGCGTGTCTTCGATGGGGGAGACATGTCCCTCTTTTTCTGCCCCGGATGGCTCCCGGGCACCTACGGGGGACACTCTCAGATACCCTGTGAATGGAAACGGCGCCGGATACCAAGCCCCGGCGCCGTTTTCTATTGTCTAAAGCCTTATTCCGCAGGCTGAGTGAGCGGTGCCGCCTTTTTGTATGGTCAGCGCCTCCCGGGGCCGGGTCAATGAAAAATCCGTCGAGGCGGTCAATCGGCGCGATAAACCGCATAGTTGAAATGATTGCTCACGGTCGCTTCCGGGCGACAGGGGGCTGATCTGGTGGTATAGTTAAGGGCCATGGAAAGGATGGCCCGCTTATGACCCTGTCGCCTTTCAATCGCCTGAGCGCCGAACCCGGCCGGGCGGGTCTGGATTTGCCAGACTTCAGCATTTTCGATGCGGAAGACCTGCGCCGGGACGACCGGGAAATTGATACCCTTCTCAGCTATTTCGAGGCCCGCACCGAAGGCAAACGTTTGCCGAAGCGCGCCGATGTCGACCCGGCCAAGCTGAAGGCTTTCCTGCCGGATATCTGTATTCACCGCGCCCTATATGGTGAAGACGGGACCCTCAAGGACATTGTTGTCCAGCTCATTGGCACCGAAGTCGCCAGCTTCTACGGCGAGATGACCGGCAAGAGCGTGCGGGAACATCCGGCGCCCGAAGTGGCGCAGCGGATTTTCATCTCCGGCCAGACCTGCATCGACCGCAGGCGGCCGATCGTGGCGATTGCGAAGGCGCTTTCGAGCAAGAAGAACCATTTGCAGGTCAATATCCTCTATATCCCGCTGTCTGAAGACGGTGAGCAGATCGACCGGTTGTTCCTGCTTGTCAGGGTGCGGGGGCGGGGGCTTTGATGGTAACCGAGGAGGGGATGCGGCAGGTTGATTTTCAGCCAGTGAGCGGCGATCATGTTGTGCAATGGCGTGGGAGAAATGTGTGACGGATGACATTGGGGCAGAGCGGCTTCAAACGATCCCGCAGTTCCGGGATATCATCGCCTTCTGGCAACAGAAGCGGAATGAGCTCGGTGGCGCGCTGCCGTCCCGGGCCGAGCTGAAGCCTGCTGAACTGGTGTCCTTCCTGCGCTGGACCTTCCTGGCGGAAAGCCGGGGTCCGGAAGACCTGACGGTGGTTCTGTCCGCCACCATTATTGATGAAAAGCTGGGCCATAACCTTGGCGGCACCAATATGTACGGCTTTTACGAACAGGCGGCCAAGCCGATGTATCAGCAGTTTTTCGCGCCCATCCTCGCCGGGGAAAAAGGCGGCTTCAGCGACCGGATCATCCAGGGCAACCGCAACGAGATGGCACAATATGAAGTGCTGTATCTGCCGCTCAGGACCCGTGCGGGCGACCCCGGCGCCGTCATTGGCACCGTGCATTGGACGCCCCGTGATGAACTTGGCCATGCGGAGGATCTGGCGGCTAAGCGCTTCTCCCGCATCAATGACCTCAGCTATGTCGACCTTGAAAGGTTCGATCTGACGCCGTTTCCAGTTTAGGCCTGGCCTGGGGAATGAAAAGGGCGCCGGTTGGGGCGCCCTTCGTGTGTCTATGGCCGGCTTTCTTAAAGCTTCTCAGGATAGACCGGCTGGATATCGACCGGGATTTTGCCGGTGCGCGCAATCGCGGCGCGCTCGGACGCATCCAGGTGGGCATATTTGGCGAGGAAGGCTTTCACGCCGTCATAATCACCATTGCCCTGCAGGATAACAATGTCATGCACCAGGTCGGTAATGGCTTTTTCCATCTTGTCGAAATTGACCTTATAGAGGCCGGTTTTCGGGTCGACCGAATAGGCGCCATGCTCCTTGAAGTAGCTGAGCTGGAACGCCGCCCCCTGGCCGTGCGCTTCATCGATGCCGAAGCGGATGGAGCGGAACAGGCCGGTGAAATAGGTGGCGAGCAGATTGTCGCGCTCGGCCATCGGCAGCTCGCCCTTTTTCATCAGGAACAGGATGTTATAGGCGCCCATGACGTCGGCTTTGCCTTCTTCAAGGCCGCTCGCCAGTTCCTTCAGTTCGGCGTTGACCGTGGTCTTGACGCCGTTCTTCATGATGGTGCCCGGGCCCAGGCTGTGGCTCAGCTCGTGGAACAGGGTCTCGAGGCCCATATATTTGGCCTTCAGATATTTCATCTGCGCGGGCACCAGGATGTGCGAGGCCATCGGCGACAGGATCAGCTTGAACTTGGCGTCGAGCACGTTGTTCAGAAGCACCTTCTTGGCACCCTTGGCTTCGCGCACGCGTTCGTCGTTCGGCAGGTTGAAGGCGATGGTCTGCACGCCCGGCACGTTATCGCCGCCACCATGGACCTGGTAGGTCACGGCGATGGGGCTTGCGAACCCGCGCTTGAAGTTCTTGTAAGTATCCGGCACCGGCAGGTTGCCTTCCATGTCGCGCAGATACTTTTTGTAGCGGGCGACGGCGGCGCTTTCTTCCGGGTTCTTGATGGTGACGAAGGATTCGAACGCGGCCTTATAGCCATAGAGGCCGTCGGTATAGACCTCATACGGGCCGATGGCGACTTCGATCGGCGTGTCCTTCAGGTCCATCCAGGCCAGTTCCGACTTGAAATAATCGTCGGTCAGGAAGGCATCGGCGCGCTCGGACAGGAACGTCTTCAGGCTCGGGTTCTTGGTGATGGCGGCGGCTTCCTTCAGAAGCTTGGCCGCGGGCTCCAGCCACTGGCGGTAATAGATGTGATAGGGGATGGCGACCAGCTTGTCGCCGTCGCGGCGGATCACGGTATAGAGGCTGGTGAAAGCCTCCTTGTCTTCAGGGTGCGCCTTGATCCAGTGTTCAAACTCGGCTTTGGTCATGTCCTCGGGGTAGAAGCCCGCGCCGACCGGCTCACGCTTGGTGCCGAAGAAGGGGTGACCGCCGTCGATGGTGTCCCACGGGCCGAAATGCAGGTCGAACATGTCGAGCAGGATTTTCTTGTCCGGCCGATTGGAATTGGCGATCTCTTCCCGGATTTTCGGGTTTTCCGCGCTGCGCTGGCGCAGGTAGATCTCCGACATCAGGTTCGACGCCTGGATAAGCTTGTTAACGACGGCTTTTTGTTCGGCGCTCAGGAAGCTGGTGTCGACCGGCATGTCGATGCGGGCGATCTTGGCGCGCTGCGCCTTGATGTCGTAGCTTTCCTTGTGCGCGGCGGCGGCATGGTCTGCAGCCTGTGCTGCGGGCGCCAGAGGCTGGCCCGTCATGGCCATCAGGGCGGCTGCCGCGATGCCAAGCGTGAATTTAGACATGATTGTTCCCCATTATATTGCCGGTTTCCGGCTCTTTATTGGTGGATCTTATGTAACGGAGGCCAGGGCCTTAAGGCAAGGTCGCTGTGTCCGTGGCATACTGGAGACGGGGTTTCGGGGTGGTTTGCGGACGGCCAGGAAATGTCCCAGCCAAAAATATAGGGGCGGAAAACCGCCCCTACTGCGTCTGAAAGGCCAGGGTTACTACCCGGCGCGCAGCAGCTTAGCGCAGCGCGATGTTACCAGCCGACATGCGGCCACGGCGGTCTTCTACGAGTTCGTAGGTAACTTCCTGGTTATCAGCCAGGGTTTCGAGACCAGCGCGCTGAAGAGCCGAGATGTGCACGAAGATGTCATCGCCGCCTTCTTCCGGCTTGATGAAACCATAGCCTTTGGTGGTGTTGAACCATTTTACGGTACCGTTTGCCATTGTAGGGCTCCCTTAAGTAGCGAAGTCATGAATGGTCACGGGTGTTGTTACCAGTTCAAACCAAGTCAGAGCAGTCGCAGTCCGCAAGTCCAGTGAGCGGCAACCCCTGCCACCACCCTTGCAAAATTAACAATAAATCAGCTTTGGCCGGAGTCCAGTGGAATCGAGGGATTCTGTACGATTTCCGCCAACTGTTGCACTGCCGCACAGGTGTGGTGAATGTTTGTAAACTTTTGTTTCGTAGACTGGAGCCAGAGGAAGTCCCTGGGGAGGATGGCATGCAGAGACGGTCCCTGGTCCTGGCTTTACTGTCGCTTGTTTTGGCGGCAGGGGGTGCTGCACGGGCCGAGGTCAAGTTTCTGACCCATTCCCTGAACAACTCCACCTACATCAGTTCGGGCGGCATGCTGCGCGGAAAACCGCATACCGGCCGCCGGGCTTTCTATGTCGAGGTGGTGATGGCGATGATGCAGGCGCGCGGTGCCGTCAGCCGGATCGAGGAGGTGCCCTTAAGCCGGGGGCTGTTCCTGGTCGGGCGTGAGAAAAACTTCGCGCTTTTCAACATCATCAAGAACCGTGACAGGATCGGCCGCTTCAAATGGGTCGGCCCGATCAGCGTGTTCCCGACCTATTTTTATGAGCATATCGACGCGCCGACCGGCGTGCGCTCGATCGAGGACGCCAAGAAGGTGCCGTCGATCTGCGTTCTCCGCGGCAACAACCTGGAACAGAACCTGCGGGACAAGGGCTTCACCAATATCTTCCTCGCCAACAGCAACGATTCGTGCGTGCACCTTCTGGGCTATCGCCGGGTTTCCCTGATCCCGGAAAGCCGCTACCCCTGGTTCATGAATGATCCGGTCCTGTCCCGGATTCTGGTGCGCACGCCCGTGGTGCTGTCGATCGACGAAGGTTATGTCGCCTTCTCCCCCAATGTGGCGGATACGGAAATCGCCGCCTGGCAAAAGGCGCTCGATACCATCAAGAAAAACGGCCGCTATGAGTCGATCGTCAACACCTTCCTGATTTCGTCGAAGGATGCGAAAGCGGAAACCTTCAAGGTCCCCGCCGAAAAGAAGCCGCGCCTCGGCCATGACGCCTGGGCACCGGAACAGCCCTATTCTTCCGACTGAGCCACCCCGGCCTCCGCAAGCGCCGCAAGATCATCCGGGGTGTTGATATTGATGAAATCATCCGCCCGCCCGGGCGGCACCGGGACCGTTTTCACCTGAAGGGCGGAGAGAAGGTCCCTGACCCGGACGACGGAGCCCAGGGGCTTGTCCGCGGCGAAGGCGGTGAAGGGCAGGGGGAAGCCCGCATAGACCGCGGCCCCCTCGGCAATCAGTGGGGTAAGGGTCTCAGCTCTAAGCCCCGGCATGTCGACCGGGATAACCACCACCTGCCCGGCGTCGGGATGTGTTTGCAGCCAGTCTGCCACCGCGGCGGCCGGTCCGGCGAAGGGGGTGCTGTCCACGGCCCCTGACGGGTGGTCCGGGCGGCCCAGGATGACGACCCGTTCGGCACCCACTGCCTTCAAAAGCCGTTCGGCGCGGGCGAGCAGTGTTTCGCCTTCAAAGCTCAGGAGCGCCTTGTCATGGCCCATGCGGCTGCTTCTGCCGCCGGCGAGGATCAGGCCGGTCAGCGGGCGGTGTTTCAGGGGGGGCCTTCTCATAGCGCTTTCAGGGTCATTGACAGTGTCCGGTATGGTGGCTGACGTTTATCCATAGCAGCATACGTCAGCGGGGCGGGGGAAGGCAAAAGAAGCGCGGTCCCTGAATGAGTCGTGCCCAGGGTCGGCGCCAGGGGTTGGCCAGGGGGGTGGCCAGGGGTTTGGCCGGTGGGGGCGAGTCTCTGATCTTAATCCGAAGGTTTATAACTTAATGCTTAGAATCCGGGTTCATGGATGATGGTTTAAAGCATAGGATGTGGAAAAAACAAAGTTTAGGAAGAAATGTTGCTTATTTGCAACTGGGTGAAAGGATAGAAAAATAAAGCAATTATCTTGCTTATTTTGCAAAATCTTTTTCTTTATGTAAGGATTATTTGGGCTTTTCAGACAAAAAAGCAGCCGGAGTAAGTAAAAACCCGCTCCGCTGCCAAGGTAAAAACATGAGAGAAACCACAAAGTGTGTTTCCGACCTTAAGACAATCCTGCCCGCACGGTCCCTCATGTTTTTTTTGTTGCTGTGTTCGCCCGTGCGGACATATCACCAAAGGGTAGGGCCCTTTATCTGCAATCCGTGCAGGTGAGGGATGGGTAAGGATAACGGATAGGGATCTGTTTGTTTCGACAAGCACCACATATCAGGCTGATTGCGGGCAAGGCTGACGGCCTGACGCATGAGAGCCACGAAGATGGTGATGTCAGCCTGCTGCCGGAGCCGGAATACCGGGCCAATGTGCGGCAGGTCGAAAAGGCGATCAAGTCTCACCACAGTCTCCTGCTCAACTGGCTGGCCAAAAGGCTTGGCAACAGCTCCGACGCTGCCGATGTGGCGCAGGATGTTTACATCCGCATCTACCGGTATGCGCGCACCGAATGGGTGGAGAACCCGCAGGCGCTGCTGTTCAAGACAGCGGCCAACCTGGCGATCAATGAGCTGAAACGCCAGAGCCGGGTGTTGCAGCGCCAGGTGACGACGGCGGACGACGCGGTGGCCGATGTGGTGTCGGAAATCGTGGCGGACGGGCCGACACCAGAAGAGGCGATGCGCCAGAAACAGGACGCTCACGCGCTCGTGGATGCGATCCGGCAGCTGCCGGAAAAGCCACGGGCCGCCTTTATCAAGAACCGCTTCGAGGGAAAGACCTACGGGGACATAGCGGTTGAAATGTCGGTGTCTGAGAGCACCGTCGAAAAATATATGATGGACGCACTGCGGCGACTGAGGGGGCGCCTTGTACGGACATCAGCATCAACAGTTCTACCGATGCCGCGGCGGGGCCGCCGGGGCAAAGGGTGAGAGAAGTAAGGCTTGGAACCATGATGGCGATGAATGGACATCAGGATAAGGATACGCACTCGACCCGATGGGTCGCGCGGATGCTGTCCGGCACCATGACCGTTGAGGAGACGGCAGCGTATGACCGCTGGCGTGACGAGGATGAGGCGAACGCAAGCTCGGCCGACAGCCTGTGGGATATGGTCGACAGCCTCGATGCCGTTGGCGAACAGGCGCTTGAGGAAGAAATGGTCCGTGACCTTGAAGCCGCGACCGACGCCCACAAAAGGCGTCGCCGTTTCATGGGCATTTCCGCCATCGCAGCCGGGTTCGCGGCTGTCGCGGTTATCGGTGCCACGCTTTGGATGCAGGTGCCCAAACCGGCGCAGTATGAAACCCAGAAAGGTCAGCGCACCACGGTCTATCTCGCCGATGGCAGCGTCATGCAGCTCAATACCGATACCAAGGTTTCGGTGATGGTGAATGACAGCCGCCGGGAGATAACCCTCGAGCGCGGGGAAGCTTTCTTCTCGGTCAAGCATGACGAAAAGCATCCCTTCCTGGTTTATGCGGGCGATACCAAGGTGCAGGACCTTGGCACCAAATTCAGCGTGCGCATGGGGGCCTCCTCCAACCTGATCAGCGTGCTGTCGGGGCTGGTGTCCGTCAGCCAGCGGCAGGAAAACAACAACAACACACGGCCGCAGGAGCTGGCGCTTCTGCGCCCGGGTGAGCAGGCCGTCTATACCGCCGCCACCCATTCTGCCACTGTCGCGACGTTCGACCCCGACCGGGCTTTCGCCTGGCGCAAGGGCAAGGCCCGCTACAAGCAGACGCCGCTGGCCGATGTGGTGGAGGACCTGAACCGTTATTTCAAAGCGCCGCTTGAGATTGCCGATTCCGACCTGCGGACCCTGCCTGTGACCGGAACCTTCTCCGTGAACGATCAAGGTGCCGTGGTTGATGCGCTCGAATCCGCCTTCTCGCTGATGGCCGTTCGCCGGTCCGATGGTGTGATCTTGCTTTACGCACAGCAAAATCGCTAAAACGGATCAGACGCAGCCTTCGGGAGAGAAGAAAGGCGGACAGGTGAGGCGTAGCATCAGACGGATGTTAGCGGCAGCAGTGTTAGGAACGGCCCTCAGCGCATCGGCGCAGGCGGCTGTCTCTCGCTATGCCACCGCGCGCCAGCAGTTTGACCTGCCGCCCTGCCCACTTTCCGATGCCTTGTTGCGCTATTCCGAGCTGACCGGCCTCGGCCTCGTGTTTGACAGCCGCCTCGTGGCGGGCCGTACGGCGCCCGAAATCAAGGGCGTCTATCCGGTCCATGAAGTGCTGGAACGGCTTCTGGCTGGCACCGGCCTCAGGATCAGGGACGTCGGCGGCAACATCCTGACCATCGTGCCCGCACCCAAAACCGATACGGTTGAAACCGCTGATGCCGATGCGGCGCCGGGGACGGATGCCCCGCCCGCCTATACCGCCGATGTCGGCGCGCCGATCGACGAGCTTCTGATCGTGGCGACCCGGACAGCCAACCCGCCTTATTCCAAATTCATCCCCAGCACGTCGCTCGACGGCCAGAAGCTGCATTTCAGCGGCACGGTCAATGTGGCTGATGAACTGTTTCAGATGCCGTCTGTGCTGTCGGATATCACGGCGTCCAACACCGCCTTTTATGGTACGCCTGCGGGCTTCAACCTTGCGGACCTGCGCGGTCTCGGTACCCAGCGGACGCTGGTGCTGGTGAATGGCCGCCGCTACACGCCGTCCTTCGGTGGCAGCCTGTCGCTTTATGGCGTCGACCTCAACACCGTGTCGGCGTCGCTTATCGACCGGGTCGAAGTGCTGACGGGCGGGGCGGCCACCTCCTACGGCGGCGATGCGCTCGCCGGTGTCATCAATTTCGTCATGCGCGACAAGTATGACGGCACCAGCATCTCGATGCAGGGCGGGCTGACGGATCGGGGTGACCATAACGAATTTCTGGGCACGCTGACCTATGGCACCGAATTCGCCGGCGGCCGCGGCAACGTGATGGCGAGCATGTCGATCGACCGTCAGGGCGGGCTGTTCCTCAGCGACCGGCAGGTCACCTCCGACCCCAGCGGCTATGCCCTCAATGGTGTGCCGCAGCCTTACGGCCAGGGCGTCTTCACCCGCGGTTTCGCCCGCAGCAACGTGGTGCCGCGGGGTGGGTTTGACGCTTTTGTCCGGGCCGACGGCTCGCTCATCGATGCCGGAAATTTTTTCTATTTCACCAAGGACGGCCACGGCCTGGAGCCCTATACGGGGCACAAGCAACAACGCTACCAATATGCCAAGGATTCGACGCTGGTCACGCCGATCGACCGGATCTTCGGCACCCTCAGCGTCAAATATGAGATAACGCCGGACCGGCGGCTCATCCTGGAAACATCCTTCGCCGATACCGAGATTGTTTCGCAGCTTGCGCCGCTGCCGTTCACGATCGGGACCGGGCTGGTGAACCAAAGCGGCTTCGTGTCCGTCCCGCTCGATAACCCCTTCGTGCCCGATGTCATCCGGCAGTATCTGGCCGATAACAACATCACCGATGCTTCGGGGGTTCTTGTCGAACGCCGGGCGGTTGAACTTGGCCCCAGGCGCACGCATATCCAGCGGCGCAGCTACCGGGTGATGATGGGGCTTCAGGGCTCCTTCTCCGGCAACTGGAGCTATGACGCTTACTATCAATATGGCCGGAATTCTGTCCATGAAGTGCGGGACGGCCTGATGGATCTGGCGAATTACAAGATCGCGCTGGACCCGGCGCTCTGTGCCAGTTTTCCGCTGTGCAGTCTGATCAATCCGTTCGGGGAGAACAAGATCACGCCGCAACAGGCGGCCTTTTACCGGGCGCAGGATGCCGAGCGGTCGATCCATACCGATGAGCATATATTGTCCGCAGTGGCATCGGGGCCTTTCACGCTTGGCCCCTTGGGGGATTCCACGGTGTCTGTCGGGCTGGAATATCGCAGCGAAAGCCTGGCGGATACGCCTGACCCTGGGCTGATAAAACGGCCGGTGGCCGGGACATTCACCTTCCCAGGCTCGAACGGCAAGTTCCACGTTGTGGAGGCCTTCACCGATATCACGCTGCCGATCCTGAAGGATGTGCGCTTCGCGAAGGAACTGACCGTATCCTCAGGCGTGCGGCTGTCGGACTATTCCTCGGTGGGGGCCACCTCCATCTGGCATGTCAGCAGCTATTGGGAACCGACGCCCGGTGTCATGTTCCGGGCCTCCTACCAGAAGGGCAAGCGCGCCCCGGATATCGCCGAGCTCTATGCCGGCGGGCCGAACTCCTATTATCCGGTTACCGACCCTTGCACCAACCCGGCGTCCGATGTGGTGGCGGCAAATTGCGCGAGCGACGGCCCGCTCGGCGTCCCGGACGGGGTTGTTGAAAGGGCGGTTGGTGTTGGGGTCCAGCGCTATGGCAACCCGGATTTGAAAGCGGAAGACGCTTCCAACCTGACGGTCGGCTTCACGGTCGATACCGGCCAGTTCTGGCGGAACTTCCCGGGGGCCTTGCGGTTCTCGGTCGATGCCTTCCGCATCCGGGTGAAGAATTTCATCGTCAACCTGGGCGAAAGCACGATCCTGAACAGCTGTTATGGCAGCGCCGGTCTTTCGGACCCCTACTGCGGCAACAACCCGGCGACGGGGGAGCCCTATATCCAGCGGGATTCGGGGACGGGGGAACTGACGACGGTGTCCAGCAGCCTGATCAACTCCGGGCGTTTCGCCATTGAGGGGGTCGATGTCGACCTGCAATATTCGCTCGATTTCCGCAGCATCGCCCGCCATTTCCCCCTCGATTATTTCACCCTGACCGGCCGCTATACGCGCAACGCCCAGGTGGATTTCCAGTATAGCGCGGATGGGGCCGTCTATGACGCGCTCGGCGAAGCCAAATATCCGCGCAACAGGTTCCAGGTCAGCAGCAGTTTCACGCGCGGGGATGTGACGCTGGATTGGGATATCCGCTACCGCGGGGCGTCGGTCAGCAGCAACCAGTTCAAGGACCTGAAGGACGCTCAAATCCCGGCCATCTGGTACCATGATGTGTCGGCGCGCTGGGAGATCCGGGACGGGGCGACGCTTTATGCCGGGGTCCGCAACCTGTTCGACCGCAAGGCGCCGCGCATTTTCTACGGCTCGGTCGCCGATACCATGCCGGAATATTTCGATGTGCTGGGCCGCCGCTTCTACGCCGGCCTGATTTTCGATTTCTGAGGAAAGCCCGCTAAAGGCGCTGGGTTAATCCAGGCTCCAGGCCAGCGGCAGGATAAAGGTCATCTCGGCCTTGCCGCCCGGCAGTTTCGGCAGCGGGTTGATGCGGCCGATCAGTTTCGGGATCGCATGATCGAGCGGCCCCTTACCCGTGGGTTCGATAATCTCATAATTGCTGATGGTACCGTCGGCGGCGACGGTCAGCCGTACCTTGGCCCGGCCTTCAAGCTGGCGGGCGATGGCCGCGCGCGGATAGCCCTGCTTGGCGGCAACAAGTTTGGAAACCGCCTTGGTCCAGTCCGACATGGCATCGGCATGGGCGACAGAAAGGCTGACAACGCCAACGGCGAGGGGGGCAAACAACAAGGGGAGCAGAAATTTTCTCATGAAGGTCACCATACCATGCGCATCAGGACAGCATTTTATAAAGCGTGTGCGCGATTATCGGCAAATAACAAGCCTGCGAGTATGGTGAAAAAGCCTTAAGAATCCTTAAATGGGCGCTTGCCTTGACAAAGGGGGGCGCCTGTCGGAAAAGCCGGTATTCAGTATGACGGAAGGGGGCCTCATGGCTCATCAGCTCAGTGTGACGGTTCTCAAGGATGGCGAACGCTTTCTCCATGGCACGTTCGACGTGCCGGAGGCGGACTATCCGGTTGTGGCCGCCATCCTCGCCGAAGTGAAAATGACCCACGCCCAGGCGGCGTCGCTCCTCAGCGGCTATATGCACGCCCGCGATGTCGGCAACATCACCGAAGACATGGGCAAGCTGGCGATGATCGCCACCGTCTATATGCTGGAAGCCGGTGAAACCGAGATCGAAATCCCGCTCGAGAGCGGTGAGGATCAAGCGCCCTCCAACTGACCGGGGCCTTATGCCTCAAGAACTGTTTCCATGGGGCCGCAGGGTTTGGCCGCCTACCTTCTTTGTGTCCTTACGCACAACACCCTTGTCCCCTGTTCGGGGCGTGATAGGCTCCCCGCACACCCTGATTTGAGTAATGGACGAGGCACAAGATGACCATTGGCGTAGGCGGCTCCACGCCGGAGCATGAACTGGCGGCACTCAAGGATATGACCGGCGATATCGCGCCGATCGGCCGCGTGGAGTTTGAGGCCCGGATCAGAAAGGCGCAGGCCCTGATGCGCGCCGAGGGCCTGTCGGCTATCTATGTCAATGCCGGCACCAACCTCTATTATTTCACCGGTACCCGCTGGCACGCCAGTGAGCGCATGGTCGGCGCGGTCATCCCCGCGGAAGGTGCCGTCCATTATATCGCCCCGGCGTTCGAGATCAGCACGCTCAAGGATTATTGGCTGATCGAAGGCGAGGTTCACGGCTGGCAGGAACATGAAAACCCCTATGCCCTGTTCGGCGACATGATGAAGGCCATGGGCATCACGGACGGCCGTGTCGGGCTTGATGAAGCCTCGCCCTATTTCCTGACAGGCGGCCTCGCCACCGCGAACCCCGGCGTTCGCTTTTCAAGCGCGACGCCGGTCACCGCAGGCTGCCGCATGGTCAAGTCAGCCGCTGAACTGGCGCTGATGCAGCGCGCCAAGGATATGACGCTTGAGGTCCATAAAGCGGCGGCGCGTATCCTCCGGATCGGTATCAGCACCACCGAAGTCACAGCCTTCATTCATGAAGCCCACAAGGCTGTCGGGGCGCCCGGCGGCTCCTATTTCTGTATCGTGCTGTTCGGCGAGGCCACGGCCTATCCGCACGGGGTGAAGAATCCCCAGCTCCTGCAGGACGGCGACATGGTGCTCATCGACACCGGGTGCCAGCTTCAGGGCTATAACTCCGATATCACCCGCACCTATGTTTACGGCACGCCGTCCGCCCGGCAGCGCGCTGTGTGGAACCATGAGAAAGCGGCGCAGGCGGCCGCGTTTGAGGCCGCGGCCGTGGGCAGACGCTGTGGCGATGTCGATATCGCCGCGCGCAGCTATCTGGAAAGCGAAGGCTACGGCCCCGGCTATGCCGTTCCGGGCCTGCCGCACCGCACCGGGCACGGCATCGGCCTCGATATCCATGAATGGCCCTATCTGGTGAAAAGCGTCGACACGCCGCTTGCGGCCGGCATGTGTTTCTCGAACGAGCCGATGATCTGCATCTATGGTGAATTCGGCGTGCGGCTGGAGGATCATTTCTACATGACCGACAAGGGCCCCAAATGGTTCACAGAGCCGAGCCACAGCATCGACGACCCGTTCGGCTATGAGGCCTGAAGTCATCTGAGGGAGACATGAAAAAGGGGCCATCGGGCCCCTTTTCTGTATCCTGTATTTACCGGCAGGGTGTGCTGTCGATAATGCCGTCGGCCGCGATGCGCCAGGCCATGATATCATCCTCCAACCCGTCAGGCGGGTCGCGCAATTCTTCCTGCGCCTTGCAGGAAGCCAGCGCCGGGCGGGCGGCTTTCACCGCCATGAGGAACTTCTCGGTCAGCTTGGTAATCTTGGGCCTGAGGTCGGCCTTCAGGTCGCGTTCGTTCTCAAGCGTGCCTGCCTGGTTGAAGCGCCAGCCGTCGATCAGCCGGTCCTGGATCGCCTTACCGGCTTCGATCTGCGCGCTGATCATGGTGATGGCATAATCATGATCGAAACCGTTTTTCTCGGCGGTGGCGATCATCTTGTCGAGGAGGTCGGATTCCCGGGTCATGTCCTCCACCGGTAGGTGATGGTTCCACTTATAAGCGGCGACGGCAGGCATCAGGGCCAGCCGTGAGGCCATCACAGCCCGCAGCGCGGCGACCGGGTCGTTGGTTGCTGCCGGGGTGGCCGCGTGGGCAATCGAGGCAAAAAGGATAAGTGCCAGACTGTGGCTCAGGAAGCGGGTCAGGCGGGCAAACATCGATGTCATAGGTTTGTTCCAAACAAAATACTAAATCAGCGGCAATGGCCGTCCATCCAGGTCACCACAGCGCGGGCAAGGGCGATGCGGCGCCAGGAAAAACCATGGTCGGCATCCATGATAAGCCGTTTGAAAGGCTTGGCGCCTGCGGCTTTTGCCGCATCCACCGAGGCTTTCTGAACGCTGAGGGGTACCACAGTGTCCTTGTCGCCGGAAATGATCATCAGCGGCCGCCCTTTGAAGCCGGTCATTTTGGGGACAAGCGCGAAAAAGTCGGTGTCGGACCGGGCTTCGCGGATCAGGTCACCGAAGGAATAGCCGTCGAGCCCGGGCACCGGTTCGTTGGTATTCGTTGCCACCACATCCTTGCTTTTAACGGTGGCGACCAGGGGCACGATATCCCCCGGGGCAATGGCGACCGTGCAGGTGATGGCTTTGTCGGTCGCGCCGGTCATCAGCGCGGCATAACCGCCGAGGCTGTGGCCGACGACGCTGATCCTGGTGGGGTCGATCCGGTCGAGCCCGGCCTTGCCTTTTTCCCGGACATAGGCGACGGCCGTGTTCGCGTCCTCAAGCACATGGCGCAGGCTGTATTTACCGCCGCTGCCCCAGGCGCCGCGATAATGGAAATAGAGCGTGTTGAACCCGGCGCGCCTGAGGGCCTGGGCGAGATCGAGGTTTTTCTCATTGCCGGGAAAGCCGTGCAGCATCACCACGGTCGGGTGTGGGCCAGGGCCGTTCGCGGTATAGAGATGGCCGTTCATCTGGGCGCCGTGGGACGGCACAGTCAGTTCGATCATGCCGGGCGGGTTGGCGCGGTCGATGGTTGCCGGGTCTTCGGTTACAGGGTCGGCTTGAACACTCATGGCCATGCCGGCACTGAGACCTGCACTGACCAAGCTGCCATATATCCATCGCGTCACGGATTTCACATCGGGTCTCCCTCGGCTGCTTGTTGCCGGGATCACTGTTAAACCTCTTGTGCGTGGCGTCAATGGCGGTTTTATGGCGTAGGCGCGTTGTTGTGCTGGCTCTGCAACCATTTGAGAATGCCGCGCGCGGCTTGCCGCCCTTCAGCGAGACAGGCGGTCAGGAGATAGCCGCCGGTCGGTGCTTCCCAGTCGACCATCTCCCCGGCGGCAAAGGTGCCGGGCATGGCTTGCAGCATCAGATGATCGTCGAGCGCATCGAAGCGGATGCCGCCCGCGATGCTGATCGCCTCCTCAACCGGGCGCGGCGCGGTCAGCGTGACCGGCACAGCCTTGAGGGCGGCGGCCAGGCGGATCGGGTCCGTCATCACATCCTTCGGCAGGCATTCGCGCAACAGCCCGGCCTTCACGCCGCTGATATGCACGGCCTTCTTGAGGTGCGTGGCGAGCGAGCGTTTGCCGCGCGGCTTCAACAGCTGCGTGGTCAGCATTTCGGCTGAGCGGTCGGGCAGGAGGTCAAGCGTGAGGACCGCCTGGCCGTCGGCTTCGATCCGGTCGCGCAGGGGGGCGGAAAGCGCATAAACCGCGCTGCCTTCAATGCCGTTCCGGGTGATGACAAAGTCGCCCTTCAGGCTGTGTTCCCCGGCGTGGAGCACCGCGCCCTTAACCGGTTCGCCTTCGAAATGATCCTTGAAATATGCGGACCAGGCGACATCAAAGCCGCAATTGGCGGGCCGGAAGGGGGCGATGTCGACGCCTTTTGCCGCCAGCGCTTCGGTCCAGCTGCCGTCGGCGCCGAGGCGCGGCCAGCTGGCACCGCCGAGCGCGAGCAGCGTGGCGTCGGCCTTCACGGTCTTCCGGCCTTCCGGGGTCTCGAACACAAGCGCGCCGTCCGTGTCCCAGCCGGTGAAGCGGTGGCGGGTCATCAGCGTCACGCCGAGCGTGTCCAGCCGCTTAAGCCAGGCGCGCAGAAGCGGGGACGCCTTGAAGACGGTTGGGAACACCCGGCCCGAGCTGCCGACGAAGGTTTCGGTGCCCAGCCCTGCGGCCCAGTCGCGGATGGCTTTGGGGGTGAAGGCGAGGACGGCGGGCGCGATTTTTTCTTCCGCGTCACCATAGCGGCTGAGGAACGGCTCCAGTGCTTCCCTGTGGGTGATATTGAGCCCGGACTTGCCCGCCATCAGGAATTTGCGGGCGGGTGTCGGCATGGCGTCATAGAGGACCGGCGTGTATCCCGCTTCGGCGAGCGCTTCTGCCGCCATCAGGCCTGCGGGACCGGCGCCGATAATGGCAATGAAGGGGGATTTGGCGTCGGTCATGGAACTATCCTTGAAGGAATGAAGCGAATGCGCGCGCACCCTATCACACTTTACCCTGGGCGCAATCGGCGCAGGACATTTGACATTGGCGCGCCGAACGCCGATATGTGCGCAGCATCTGTCTTATAAGGAAAGCGACGCGCCGCCGATGACCGAGCTTGTCTATAATCCGCCCAAGGAGCCGTTCCTGGATATCGTCTATAAGGACGATGACCTGATCGTGCTCAATAAGCCGAGCGGCCTGTTGTCCGTGCCGGGGCGGGGGCGCGCGAAACGGGACAGCCTGGCCTGGCGTACGCAGAAGGACCACCGCACCGCGACGGTCGTTCACCGGCTGGATATGGAGACCTCCGGCATCATGGTGATGGCGCTTAATATGGAGGCGCACCGCCATATCAGCCGCCAGTTCGAGGAACGCCAGACCGAGAAGACCTATATCGCTGTGGTCGGCGGTGACCTCGAGACGGACGAGGGTGAGATCGACCTGCCGCTGATTGTCGACTGGCCCAACCGGCCCAAGCATATTGTCGACCATGAGACCGGCAAGAAGGCGGTGACACGCTACCGGGTGCTGGACCGCCTGGGTGACCGCACCCGTGTGTCGCTCCATCCCATCACCGGGCGGTCGCACCAGCTGAGGGTCCATATGCAAAGCCTAGGACACCCCATTCTTGGCGATACGCTTTATGCCACGCCCGAGCAGGTGGCGATGGCGCCCCGGCTGCAGCTTCATGCCACCGAGCTTGTTCTCACCCACCCGGTGACAGGGGCCCGCCTCACCTTTGAGGTTGCACCGGATTTCTGAGCCCTAGAAGGCTCTCAGATCAGGGCGCCGGGTGTTTCTGCTTCTGTGCTGACTGTGCGCGGGATGGTCAGGGTGATGGTCGTGCCCTGACCTTTTTCGGAAAAGATTTCCATCCGGCCTTCCAGAAGCGTGGTGAAGCGTTCAACCAGCGGCAGACCAAGCCCGGTGCCTTCATGGGCGCGCGCGAGCGAATTGTCGATCTGGACGAAGGGTTCCATCGCGCGGCGGATTTCCTCCGCTGTCATGCCGATGCCGCTGTCGGTGACTTTGATGACGACATTTTTGTCCGTGCCCGTGGCGGTGAGACCGACATGTCCGCCGTTCGGTGTGAATTTGACCGCGTTCGAGAGCAGGTTGAGGAGAATCTGTTTGAGAAGCCTGCGGTCCGAGACCATCCCGTCGACATCACAGTCAAGCCCGATGCCGAGCCCCTTTTCCAGGATTCTCGGTTCCGTGTAGGAAACGCACTCCTGCATCAGTTGGCACAATTGGAACGGTGCGGCATTGATGGCGATCTTGCCAGCTTCCAGCCGGGACAGGTCCAGAATGTCATTGATGATATTCAGAAGGTGTCGGCCGCTGTCCGCGACAATGCCGAGGAACTCATTTCGCTTTTCGGGCTCGGTATACATGTCCGCCTGCAGCATTTCGGTAAAGCCGATGACGGCATTGAGCGGCGTCCGCAGTTCGTGGCTCATGGTGGCGAGAAATTCGCTTTTCGACCGGTTCGCTTCCTCGGCCTGGCGGGCGAGCAGGTTGACTTCTTCAAGCAGGGTGCGCAACTCGGCTTCGGCGGTTTTGCGACGCTCGATCTCATGGCTCACCTGATGGACGGCGGGCAGCCATTTATAGATACCGTACGCGGTCAGCATGACGCCGGGGGCATAAAGGTAGGGAAGGACAATGCCGTCGAACTTGCTGCCGATCAGTTGAAAAGCCAGGGCATGACCGACCGGTATTTCTTCGAAATAATCGAGAAAAGCGGCCACGGCGATGATGGCATTGCCGAGGATAATGGCGTTATAGCCCTGGTCGATCCGCCGCAGGCTGTGACGTTTGCTGAAAAGCGCAACCGGCAGAAACAACGTCGCCAGAAACAGCAGCACGGTCGGATGCCAAAGGTCTGTGATGGTCTGCACGACAGCCCCTGTTTTTCCCCGCCAATCGCTTCAAGACTACTGAATTCTGGGCGTTTGGCAATTGGTTCGGCAAAATGGGCGGTAGAGATCGTCTCCACCGCCCGTGTCCGATTTTGCCTCTCTGTCCCTAAGGAAGCGTTAAACTGCTATCGGGACCGGAAACATAACTGTTCCATTGCTGGCCGCGATGTCCTCAACCGCCACCAAGTCTTCGGAATAGAAGCCGTTGAACCGGGTCTGCATGGTGAAGCCATACGCGCCCAGATGCTGGATGACGATCCAGTCGCCTTCCTCGATATCGTCGGGCAGGAAGAAGGGGCCTTCCATCTTGTCGCAGCTGTCGCAGGTCGGGCCGAAGAAGCGGAACCCGGTCTGGCCGAGCGCCAGCTTGCGCCCGTCGGCGGTATGGACCGCCATCGGGAACTGCCAGCCGGGCACCCCGGCGTCGAAGAGCGCGCCATACGTGCCGTCATTGAGATAGAGGTCATCGCCCCGGCGCATTTCCACGCGCACGGCAACGGCCCCGGCTTTGGCGACAAGCGCGCGGCCAGGTTCGCACAGGGTTTCGGTGTCCGCGAAACCGCAGTCATCAAGTGCCGTATGAATGGCATCAAAATAGACCTGCATCGCGGGTGGTTCCATGCCCGGGTAGGGTACGGGGAAGCCACCGCCGACATCGATGACATCGAGACTGATGCCAGCACCCTGCAGCATGGCGGATACTTTCACGAGCGCTTCGCGGTAGGCCCCAGGCTGCATGCACTGCGAGCCGACATGGAAGCAGACGCCGATTTTCTGCGCCATGCGACGGGCGCGCGAGAGCAGAAGCGGCGCTTCCATCAGCGTCGCGCCGAATTTTCCGCCGAGCGCATAAGCCGCCCCGCCGCCTTCGACCTGAAGGCGCAGGAACAGGCTGATGTCGGACGCGCCACCGGTTTCGGCCTCGATCTTGTTGAGCTCATCCATGCTGTCGAAGGAGAAAGCGCGCACACCGCGGCCGTAAGCGAAGCGGATCGCCTGGCGGCTTTTGACCGGATGCATGAAATAAAGCTCGGCGCCCGGCAGCAGGTCGGACACCAATTCCACCTCGCGCAGTGATGCCACATCAAACCGGCGCACGCCCGCGCGCCACAAAAGCTTGAGCACGGCCGGATGCGGGTTGGCCTTGACGGCATAGAGGCTCGCGCCCCGGAAGCCGGTCAGGAACTCATGTGCCGCCGCCTCGAGCTTCTCGGGGAACAGCATATGGACGGCATCGTTGCTGTCTTCGCCGTCGATCGCACGGGCGGCGCTGCCATAAAACTTCAGACCTTCCAGCGCATCGGCGCGGGATACATCAGTGCCTTGAAAAGCCTCCAAAATCTTCATCGTCGTGGTCCTTGCAAATGGAGGATAAGGACAATGCCCTGCGCTTTCACGGTTTGCAGGGCCCAGATTGGTGCCGGGGGTTCCCCGGCCTCAGCGCATCCTGTTTCAGGAATGCGCGGGGCTATGGCTCAGCTCCAGCACGGCCGAGAAATAGTCAAATATCTCGGGCGGCAGAAAATGCTTTTCTGCCATGTCAATCTGGGTGGATGAAATGTGATGCAGCGCACGCTGCACTTTACTCATGCGGACCATCCGGCAAACCCCTCAATCAATCCTGCCGACCCCTTCCCGAAGTCAGCCAATCAACAAAGGACGATTTGCGTCGTTACCCGTACGGTCCGAACCCTATGACGGTTTGTCGTGGCACGTGCGCTCTTACGTCTGAAGGCGCAAATGCGCGCATTTTACCCCGATTGCAACCTTTTTTTTGTGATCAAATTTTTGCGGCGGATTTCGGCCATTTTTGGCCCGTAACCCCAGGGCTTCTGCGGGTTTCAGGGAGGGTCATGAATCGGTTTTTTGTCAAAAATCAGGGTGATGATCGCGCTTGACTCGCACGCGGGGGTTGACCCCTTCAGTCTTCCCGTTCCGCGCCGGGGGCATCGACGAAGCGCTGCATGAAAACAAGGTCGAGCCAGTGACCGAACTTGTGACCAACTTCCCGGAGGTGTCCCACGGTTTCAAACCCCAGTTTTTCATGAAACCGGACCGATCCCACGTTGGATGCATCGATCCCGGCGATCATGACATGTTTGCCCAGGGCTTCAGCGGGGGCGAACAGGGCTTCGACAAGCCTCCGTCCCACGCCCTGGCCCTGGAAGCCGTCCGCGACATAGACACTGTGTTCTACCGTGTGGCGGAAGCCCCACCAAGGCCGGAAGTCGCCAAAGCTTGAAAAGCCTGCAATCCTGCCCTCGCTCTCGGCGACCAGAACCGGGTAGCCGAGGGCTACACGCGCCTCGAACCAGCGTGTCCGTTCGGCAAGGTCGCTTGGGTCCCGGCTATAGACAGCGGTCGAAGACGTGACGACGTCATTATAGACCTCAAGAATACCCGGCAGGTCATCATGGGTAGCGGGCCGGATCAGCATCACGGGGCCTTATGCTTCTGCATCCGCACCAGCGGCACCTTGACGCCGTTCGAGGTTTCGACCGCAACCTCTTCGACCGGGGCGTAGCCGCACACGCGGTAAAGCGGCACCCCGGCGAGCGTGGCCATCAGCTCATAAGACTGGAAGCCTTCGCTTGCTGCGGCGCCTTCGCACAGGTCCATGATTTTCCGGCCGACGCCGCGGCGGGTATAGGCCGGGTTCGTGTACATGGCGCGCACGCGGGCGGGGTCGGTCTCAGGGTTCAAAAGCCGGGCGTCGCGGCCCTTGGTGTGGTTGCCGCCATAAAGCGTGGCGCGCCGGCTCCAACCACCGCAGCCCGCCAGGTCGCCATTTTCGGCAAGGATCAGGAAATAGGTGCCGTCCTCGATAAGCTGGGTATCCAGGCCCATCAGTTCGGCCGAGGCTTCCACCTGCTCGGGGCTGAGGAAATCGGCCTGCAACTGTTTGATCGCATTGTCCATCACGGCCTTGATGAGGTCAAGGTCATCCAGGGTGGCAACGCGGGAGGTGAAGCTGGTGTCGGTCATGGGTATCGGGTCCGGGTCATGGTCGTATCCCTCAACAGGTAGGGCTGTGTCCCTTGCCTGTCCAGCCGAAATGACGGACAGCCCGCGCGGAAGGGCTTTCATCCTGCCGCCTTTTCCCCTACATGGAAGCCATGGGGGCGGAGGTGTCGGCAATCCCGCCGTTCCCCGGGATCAGAAAGGGCATGATAGTGACGGACAAGCAAGACCTGGCGGCACGGTTGGATGACCTTGAAGTGCGCTTTGCATTCCAGGAGGAAGCGATCGAAAGCCTCAGCGATATCGCCAGCCGCCAGTGGAAGGAAATCGACCGGCTTCAGAAAGCGCTCGGCCTTCTGGGGGACCGGGTGGCGGAGCTTGAAGAAGGCGAGGACGGCGTACCGGTGGACCGGCCGCCGCACTACTGAGAAACGGCGCGCCCTTAAGGCGCCGGGTTATGGCCCGGCGGCGGGCGCATGAAGACAGACCTCTTGAAGGGCGCATTGAAGCGGCATTCCTTGACGTCTGCTGTCTGCACCGCGGTGCCGGTTTTCAGGTCGAATTTGATGCTTCTGGCCGCCACCATGATGCCCTGGACACGGGCATAGCCCTCTTGCACCTTCTCATAATATTTAATGGCCGGGTTGGCATCCGGGTGCAGCGCACTGGCTTCGCGGCTGCGTTCGGTGAGGAAGGTTTCCGTGTTGATATACAAGCGTTCGGCAAATCCGTCCGGGGCGATACTGTCGACCAGATAATAGCGGGTGCCACCGATGCTGGTCATGCCAGCCAGGCTTAAGCGGTAGCCGAGTTTGGGCCGGTCCCTGAGAAGCACCATGTTGCCGATCACGCCGCGGCGCACAGCGGCTTCACCCGCCGGGCTCATGTCGGTGACTTCGGTATCCTCACCGCGTTGCTGCCAGCCGTGATGCCCGTCAAAAGCTTCCGTGAAGACCCGCTTGACGCCGGAATAAATGTCGATGCGCATCCGGCCGTCCCGGGTGGCCCGGTAATGGGCTGTGCCGACAAAGGTCGGTTCCTTGATGACCAGCTTCATTTCCACCGTCTGGCGGTTGGCGAGGGCGTTCTTGTCACCGCTGGCGTGGGCATTGGCATCGAGGATCTGTTCCAGAGTCGGCGCGCTCGCCATCGCCGCGGGGGCCATGAAAAGGATGAGAAGCCAGGTCGCCAGCTGTTTCATGATGCGTTTCCTTGTATCCCGTGTCGCAGGCCCCTTCAGGCGGGGCTTCGTTACATCTTCGGTGCAGAGTGCCATAGACGCGTGTCCTGTCTCAAACGGAAATAATCGTCCGTGGCAGGCAGGCGGTTGTCAGCCATAGGTGGCTTTTTGCCAGGCGATCAGCTCGGCGCCGGTGCCTTTGAACAGAATCCTCTGGGTCTTTTGCGACAGCTGGTAATCATACATCGGGTCGTAATATTGGGTCAGCAGGGCCTCGATCCAGGCACGGTGGGCATCGGTGTTGCCACTCTCCCGATGGATGTCGAGCGCGGTGCGCAGAAGCGTGTTGATGTCCGCGTAGCGCGCGCCGCCGAGCCTTTTGCGTACGCGGTAAAGCGCGCTTGTCAGGAACTCGTCGAAGCTTTCGAAGCCCTTGTCGCCGTAGGCGGTTTCATGCTCGGCCAGAAGGCCGGTGACATAGTCGCGGTGGATATTGTCGATGCGGGCTTCCATCGGTTCTTCGATGAGGGCGAGCGGCCATTCGCTCATGCGCTCCGCGATGGGGAGCGGCAGGCCGAGCCCACCGATACGGTTGCTTTCATCTTCGAGGAAGATCGGTCCCTTCAGACGTTCGCTGACCTTCAGAAGCTGGATCGCGAGCGCATTCTCGAAATTGATCGGCGTCGGCTGGTCGCCGATCCGGCGCCCGAAGCTGGAGCCCCGGTGGTTGGCGAGGCCTTCGAGGTCGACTGATTTTTCGATGGCATTGATGACCACGGTTTTGCCGGTGCCGGTGCGGCCGCCGACGATGATGAACTCCTCATTGGCCGCGATGCGCTCGGTCGTCTCGATCAGGAAGCGGCGCATGGCCTTGTAGCCACCCTTGACGAGCGGGTAAGGCACCCCAGCTTCTTTGAGCCAGCCTTGGGAAATCTGCGACCTGAGCCCGCCGCGGAAACAGTAGAGATAGCCCTCGGGGTGCGCCTCGGCGAAGGCCTTCCAGGCGGCAACGCGGGCTTCCTTGATGTCGCCGTGGACCAGGCTGTGCCCCATCTCGATCGCGGCGTCCTGGCCTTTTTCCTTGTAGGTGATGCCGACGGTTTCGCGTTCCTTGTCGGTCATCAGCGGCAGGCTGGTGGCCGTGGGGAAGGCGCCGTGGCTGAATTCCACCGGCGCGCGCATGTCCATCATCGGCACGTCTTCGAGGAACAGGCGCTTATAGTCGTCGGTATTGGGGCGGTTCTCAGCCATGGGCTCAGCGCACCGTCACCAGGGGGCCGTCACCTGCCGGGATCAGCTCACCGATCGGCTCCAGCGTCATCCCGGCGGCCTCGAACGCGGCCAGCATGTCCCCCAGGCCGTCGCTGTGGGCGGCGATCAGCAGGCCGCCACTGGTTTGCGGGTCACACAGGATCAGCCGCTGTTCGTCGCTCATCGGTCCGGCCTTGTCGCCATAGCTTTCGAAATTGCGGCCGGTGCCGCCGGGCACGCAGCCTGCGGCCAGATAGTCCTTCACCGGGCCAAGGGTCGGGACGGCGTCATAGTCGATCACCGCGCGCACGCCGCTGCCTTCGCACATCTCGATCAGGTGGCCCATCAGGCCGAAACCGGTGACGTCGGTCATCGCGGTCACGCAACTGAGCGGCGCGAGGGTGGCGCCGATGCTGTTGAGTTTGCACATGGTGTCACGCGCCAGCGTTTCATGCTCAGGTCTAAGCTTCTTCTGCTTCTGCGCGGTGGTGAGGATGCCGACGCCGAGCGGTTTGGTCAGGTAAAGCGCCGTGCCTGCTTCCGCCGTGTTGTTCTGTTTCAGGTGCTTGGTTTCCACCTGGCCCGTGACGGCGAGGCCGAAGATCGGCTCCGGCGCGTCGATGCTGTGGCCCCCGGCGAGCGGGATACCGGCATCGCGGCAGACGCTGCGGCCGCCATCGATCACCCGCGCTGCCACATCGGCGGGCAGGGTATTGACCGGCCAGCCGAGGATGGCGATCGCCATCAGGGGCCTGCCGCCCATGGCGTAAATGTCGCTGATGGCGTTGGTGGCGGCGATACGGCCGAAGTCGAACGGGTCATCGGCGATCGGCATGAAAAAGTCGGTGGTACTGAGGATCGCCTGACCACCCCCGATGTCATAGGCGGCGGCGTCATCCCGGCTCGCATTGCCGACCAAGAGGTGCGGGTCCGGCGCGATCGAGAGCGCGCTGGTCAGGATGGTGTCCAGCACCTTGGGCGAGATTTTGCAGCCGCACCCGGCGCCGTGGCTATATTCGGTGAGCTTGATCGGGCTTTCGGTCATAGCGTGCATTTTCCTCAGATACGGCCTGCGTTCGCGGCTATCCATAGCACCGGGCGGGATGGATGCAAATGACAAAGGCCGCAGCGGGTGGCTACGGCCTGTCCTTCGGGGGCGCATGGCCCTAACGGAACAGCGACAGGATACTCTGCGGGGCTTGGTTGGCGATACTGAGGGCTTGAAGACCGAGTTGTTGCTTGGTCTGGTAGGATTGCAGGTTGGCGCTTTCCTTGGCCATGTCCGCATCCACCAGGTTGCCGACGCCGGTGGTCAGCGCGTCAGAAAGCTTGCCGGCGAATCCCTTTTGGGTGTCGAGCCGGTTGGAGGTCGAGCCCAGCTTCGAGAGCACGGAGTTCACGGTGCTGATGGCGGCGTCGATAGCAGAGACGGCAGCATCAGCGCCGGAGCTGCCGCCAGAGGCAAAGGTTCCGCCGACGACGGCATATCCACCGACACCGGAAACGGTGCCGACTGAAATATAGGGGCTCTTAAAGGTCCATGTGGCATCGTCAACAAACCACTGGGTGAGCGCCGGGTTGACGTCACTTGGTTTGGTGGTGCCATCCACGAGACCAGAAGCTGTTTGCCCGCCCGAAATCCAGCCTTCGCGCTGGAACGCCTGAGTGAATGCAGCATCTGCGCCGGTATTGCCTGCAAGCCAGGTGTCGAAGGGGTACGCCGATGTGTTCGGCGTATATGCGGGTGTAACGGTATATGACGTGCCGCCGACTGTTGAAACACTAGCGGTATCGAGCGCGAGCGAGCTGAGCGTCAGCGAAGTGACGGTGGTGCTGATGGTGTTGGCGCTGCTGCCGTCCGCTGTGGTGATGGCGCTAAGGCTATCGCCGGTCAGCAGGTTCTTGCCGTTGAAGCTGGCGTTCTGGACGATCGAAGTAATCTGTGCCTTGAGCTGCTGGAAGTCATCATTGAGCGCGGTGCGGCTGTTGACATCGAGGCCAGCATCCTTCGCCGCAACAGCCTTTTCTTTCATGGCGATGAGAAGGTCGGAAACAGCTTGGGCGCCAGCGAGCGCGACATCTGTCTCGGATGTGGCGCGGTCAAGTGATGACTTCGCGGCATTAAGGCCTGCGATGTCGCCGCGCATCTTCTGGGCGATGGAATAAGCGGCCGCATTGTCGCGCGCAGAGGACACTTTCAGACCGGTGTTGATCCGGGTCTGCGTGGTGTTGAGCACTTTATTGGTGCCCGACAGGTTCTGCAGCGCGCTCAGGGCGCCAGCGTTGGTGTTAACCGAGAACATTCTTCTAATGCCTCAAAGGGGTTAAGTATCGGGGCGAAAGGGCAGGACATTCTGTACTGACGCTTTTCGTCCACCAGAGGGATATGCAGGCAGTGTGCCAAAAGCCGCGGAATAGCTGGTATTTTGAAGAATCGGCTCAGCGACTCGTTGGGACTCTTCATATTTTATTAAATTTTTAGGTAACAGGGCTGAACCGCCTGATGCGGGCCAGAAGCGGCATATATTGCCGCATAGGCAAAATTTGCCGAAACTGCCGATAGGTGAAATAGGTAAATATTGCCTATATCGAAGCAATGGACACTGCTGGGTGTCCATGGTCGAAAGCCATGGGCACGGACGATGAGCCGAATAGCGAAGGTGTAATAAAGGAAAGAGGGCGGTGGTGGAGCTGAGGGGGATCGAACCCCTGACCTCGTCATTGCGAACGACGCGCTCTCCCATCTGAGCTACAGCCCCGTTCCGCCGGTGCCTGAGGACAGCCATATGCTGTCAGGCAAAAATGGCTTTAAACCCAAAAAATCGGCTTTGCAAGTCCGTCTTTCAGGGCGAAAGCGCGACTTTTTGACCTCCCCTCACGCGCTGCCTGTCGCGTGTATGAAAATTTGCAATATTTTTGCACTGATTTTGCTGTATATTTGCATTGGCTATCAAACAAGGTCTGGGGAAGATGCTATGAAGTTTGGATGTTCTGCTCTGGTGCGCGCGGCCGCTATCCTATTGGTCGCCTTCGCGGCGGCCCCCTCCGTAACGGCGGAGCCCTCGGTTCCGGCACGCTACCAGCCCCAGCCCTATATCAAGATCCAGCACCCGGACTGGTCCAAGAACGCGGTGATCTATGAGCTGAACACGCGCCAGTTCACGCCCGAGGGCACCTTCCGGGCCGCGGAGAAACAGCTTAAGCGCCTGAAGGACCTCGGCATCGATATCATCTGGCTGATGCCGGTCAACCCGATCGGGGTCCAGAACCGCAAAGGCACGCTTGGCAGTCCCTATTCGGTGAAGGACTATTTCGCCGTGAACCCGGAGTTTGGCACGCTCGCCGACCTCAAGCATTTTGTCGCCACCGCCCACAAGCTCGGGATGCATGTGATCCTCGACTGGGTCGCCAACCATACGGCGTGGGATAACCCCATGCGCACCAAGCACCCGGACTGGTATGAGCGTGACTATAAGGGCGATTTCCACCCCACGCCCTGGTGGGACTGGAGCGATATCATCGACCTCAATTATTCCAAACCCGCGCTCCGGGAATATATGACCCGCGCGATGAAATATTGGGTGCAGGAAGCCGATATCGACGGCTACCGCTGTGATGTCGCCGGGTTCGTGCCGGTCGATTTCTGGAACAATGTCCGCGCGGAGCTGGACGCCATCAAGCCGGTCTTCATGCTGGCGGAATGGGAATCCCGTGACCTGCACGCCCGCGCGTTCGACATGACCTACGCCTGGAGCTGGTGGAAGGCTGTCCATGAAATCGCCCAGGGCAAGGCCGACCTCGGCGCGCTGTTTGTCTATTACAGCTGGAACGAAAGCGCCTACCCCAAGGACGCCTACCGCATGGTCTATACCAGCAACCATGACGTCAACGCCTGGGAAGGCACCACGCGGGAGAATTTCGGGCCTGCGCTGGGTGCCGCCACGGTGCTGTCGGTCGTCGGCCAGGGTTTCCCCATGATCTATAACGGCCAGGAAGCGGGGCTCGACCACCGGCTCGCCTTCTTCGAAAAAGACCCGATCAAATGGAAGAAAAGCCCGCAGGAAGCGCTTTATAAAACCCTGTTCGCGCTCAAGAAGCGCAACACCGCGCTCTGGAACGGCCATTGGGGCGCCACCATGATCAAGGTGCCGAACGACGCGCCCAAAAAGGTGCTGAGCTTCGTGCGCCAGAACGCCAGGGACAAGGTGTTCGCCGTGATCAACTTCTCGAAGGCACCCCAGACGGTCAGTTTCAAGGAAACGCTGTATGAAGGGCAGTATAGGGAGCTCTTCAGCGGCAAGGCGGTGACGCTCAAGGCGGGGGATAAGCTGACGCTGCCCGCGTGGGGTTATAGGGTCTTCGTCCGCTAAGCGGCCCACGTCCTTCAGAACGCCAATCCCTGCGTGACAGGCTGTACACTGTCCCGTACCCGTGAGGGTTGGGTGCGGGCGCCTAAACGTATGGCCTAAAGACTTGTGGCAAGTCTTGTCATGAATTTTAAAAGATAGTTAAGTATTTATAATTATTATAAAATTTATGTGCAATGGAAGCGGGGGGCTTAGAATTGCACGCACACTCTTATGCCGTGTTTTTTCTGTTGAGTACCGTGTAGGCCGTGCATCTATCCCTGCGCTAACGGAAGAGGTGACTTATGTCCTTTCTCGACAGGCTGAAGATATCAACCAAGATATTCGGCGGGTTTGGCGTTGTGCTGGCGCTTCTGGTGCTGGTGGCCCTTGTTGCGGGCTATAATCTCACATCGGGCAAAAACAGTTTCGTCGAATACCGCAAGATCGCGCGGCAAGCCAACCAGGCGGCCCGTATTCAGGCGAACCTGCTCTCCACCCGTATCGCGACGAAAGACTTCCTGCTCACCTCCTCGGATGAAGCGCTCAACCATGCCCAGGACCGGTCCAACGTGACGGTTGAAATGAGCAAGGAATTGCGCGCTATGATTGATGATCCGAAGAAAAAGGCGGTTGTCGACAAAACCGATTCGGGGCTGGCGGATTATCTGGCCAGTTTCGACAAGGTTGTTAGCTATCAACGTCAGAAAGACGACCTGGTCGCCAATAAACTGGATGTTCTTGGCCCCAAGCTCGAAAGCCAGTTGGTGGGGTTGGAGCAGCAGGCAGCGTCAGCCAATGATGTCGGCACCCTGATGCCGGCGAGCGCCGCGCTTCACCACACCACGATGATGCGGTTTCACGCCAACAAATATCTGATGTCAGGCGCGGAGGCCAATTACCGCCATGCGCGTGATTATGCCGCCTCGGCCAAGACGCATCTGGAAAAGCTCATGGCGGCGCGTAAAAGCGAAAGCCACAAAGCCCTGGTAAAAGGGCTGGAGGATATGCGCGCCGACTATGACGCCTCGTTCCAGAAGGCAAAGTCGGTGCTCGATAGCCGCAATGCGCTCGTCCAGGGCAAGATGGATGTGATCGGACCGCAGGTCTCCGACGCGCTCGAACAGATGAAGCTCTCGATCAAGCGGGAGCAGGACACGCTCGGGCCGAGAATGCAGGCGGCCATGGGGACGGCAGTGCTCCTGACCATCCTTATCTCCATCGCAAGCATTCTCTTCGGTAGTGGTGCGGCCTATGCCATCGGCCGCGGTATCTCCCGGCCTGTTTTGGCGCTCACCGGTGATATCGAAAGCCTTGCAAGCGATAAGTTGGATATTGAGATCAACGGCCGCAACCGGGCCGATGAGATCGGCACCATGGCTGAAGGGCTGGAAGTCTTCAAACAGAAGCTGATTGAAAACCGCCGGCTGGAGGAGCAGGAGAAGCAGCGTCAGGAGGAAGACCGCCTGCGCCAGATCGCCGAGGAGGAGGAACGCCTCGCCAAGGAGAAGGAGAAGGAAGCCCAGCGTGAAGCCGAACGCAAGCGTCAGGTCTATATCGAAGGCCTGATCGGGGAGTTCGACAGCGCCGTCTCCGGCATGTTGGCCACGCTGGCGTCAGCGAGCACCGAACTGCGGGAGACGGCAAGCTCCATGTCGTCGACTGCAGAGGAAACAGGCCAGCAATCCGCAACTGTTGCCGCTGCAGCACAACAGACGGCCGCGCACGTTCAGTCGGTCGCGACCAGTGCGGAGGAACTGTCCGCCTCGATCCAGGAGATCAGCCGTCAGGTCAGCAGCAGCACCAGCATGGCGCAGTCCGCGGTCGATGAGGGCCAGCGGGCCGACCACGGCATGAAGGGCCTGGCAGAATCCGCAGTCAAGATCGGCAATGTGGTCGCGCTCATCAATGAGATCGCGGACCAGACCAACCTGCTGGCGCTCAATGCCACGATCGAGGCTGCGCGCGCGGGCGAAGCCGGCAAGGGCTTCGCGGTTGTCGCGACCGAGGTGAAGGCGCTCGCGCAGCAGACCGCGAAGGCGACCGAGGACATCAGCCGTCAGGTCTCGGACATTCAGGCCGAGGCGGAACGCGCGGTCCAGTCGATCCAGGGCATCAACAAGACCATCTCGTCGATGAGCGAGGTGTCGAGCATGATTGCCGCGGCGGTTGAGGAGCAGGGGGCCGCAACCAATGAGATCGCCTCCACCGTTCAGCAGACGGCGGCTGGCACCGATGATGTGACCTCCAATATCCAGGGGGTCAGCGAAGCGGCGCAGACGACCGGGGCGGCTGCGGCGCAGGTGCTGGCGTCGGCCGGGGACCTGTCCGAACAGTCCGAAGTGATGAGCCAGAAGGTCAGCGAGTTTCTCGCGAAAATCCGTGCCGCCTGACCATCGGAGCCAATGGTTTGAGAAAAGGAAAGCCCGCCGACTTTGGCGGGTTTTTCATTTGAGGTCCGGTTATACCTGCCAGCGGAGCGCTTCGAGCGCGACGGCGACCGTGAGGCGGGAGCTGTCATCTAAGGGGCGCGGCAGCAGGTCTTCCGCGCGGGCGATGTGCCTGAGGAGCGTGTTGCGGTGAATGCCGAGCTTCTCGGCGGTGTGGGAGCTGTTGCAGCCGAGCGACAGGAAGGTTAGCAGCGATTCCCGAAGTGCCACCGGGGCTTCGGCCAGCTTGCCCAGCGTATCAGCGGTAAAGGCCTGCAGGCTGTTCTTGTCCTGGGTCAGCACCGACACCAGCTTGACCATGGCATAGCTTGCCACCCGCCGCTCATGCGCCGCGCCGGAGAGGATGCGCTGGGCCAGCCGTGCGCCCTGATGGCTGCGCCCGAAACCGCCAACGCCTTCCGCGCGCGGGCCGAGGGCGATGCGCAACGACGGCGGGCACAGGGGCTCCACGTCTTCAGCCGCCAAGGCACGCGGCAGCCACAGCCACAGCGCCGCCCGGTTTTCCACAATCGTCAGGGTTGGCAGGTCGCCCATGCGGGCTTTCAGGGTTTCGGCCATGCCGTCGAGCGCAGCGGCGTCGGGTTCCGGGTCCTCGCTCCAGATGATGACGGCCTGGTGCGCCTGGTCGAGCCGGTAGCCGAGCTTGCGGCTGGTGGCCTGCAGATCCATCGGTTGCCGGTTCAGGATGGCGCTCACCAGCTCCCGCCGTTCGGTGGGCGACCCGCGGGACAGTTCGGCGCGCTCGCGCTCCATCTGCTTGAGGAGGGCGTCGACGGTCACCTCGATAAACTGCGCGATTGAGCGAGCTGAAACGTCGAGAAGCTCCTTCAATTCCGCAGGATCATCGGTGAGCTCGAAGGCGATCTCCATCCACTGGGTCCAGCCGACATTCTGCCCGGCCCGAAACGCTTTCTGAAGTGCCTCGGGTGACCCCTGGCGCACCTGATCGCGCGCGGTCTGCAATATCTCAGACGTCAGGTTCGGGGCCATAGGTTCCCCCGGCGCGCGGATAGTGGCGGTGGCCCAATGGATGACGTTCAGGCGGTTGGCGCGGCGCATTCGCGCCATGGCGACCGGGTCGCCCATGCCGCCGATGGCTTCCATGGTCGCGATGTCGATGGCGCTCAGCCACTCCTGCGAGGACTGGAGCGACCGTTCAGCCCCGGCGCGGAGCAATTCGCGGATGCGTGGTGAGATTTGGGTCATATTGATGCAAATATAGCAATGAAATATGCATATTGCACCTTCTATCCTTGACCCTTCTGCGTCATGCTCACAGATGGGAAGGAATGTGACATGAATGCTATTCACTCATTTTCGGGGGAAGAGCCGCTCGACGTTCTGATCGTCGGCGCAGGCATCTCCGGGATCGGCTGCGGTTGCTACCTGACGACCGACCTGCCGGAAAAAACCTGGGCGATCGTTGAAGGCCGTGGTGAGATCGGCGGGACGTGGGACCTGTTCCGTTATCCCGGCATCCGCTCGGATTCGGACCTGTTCACCTTCGGCTATGATTTCAAACCCTGGCGAAGCGACAAGGCGATCGCCGGGGCGGATGAGATCATGTCCTACCTGCGCGAAACCGTGGAAGAGTATGATCTCGAGAAAAAGATCCGTTTCCACCACAAGGTCACGGGCGCGAACTGGGACAGCGAGGAAGCGCTCTGGACCGTTACCCTCCACCGCAGTGATATCGATGCTGATGTCACCATCAAATGCCGGTGGCTGTTTGGCGCGACCGGCTATTATGATTATGACGAAGGTTTCCGGCCCGAGTTCAAAGGCGAGGAAGACTTTAAGGGCCAGATCATCCACCCGCAGCACTGGCCGGAGGATCTCGATTATACCGGCAAGCGCATCGCCGTGATCGGCAGTGGCGCCACCGCCGTGACGCTGGTGCCCGCGATGACACCGACGGCCGCGCATGTTACGCAAATCCAGCGCACGCCCACCTATGTGCTGCCGATGCCATCCGAGGACAAGATCGGCAACTGGCTCAAGCGCTGGCTGCCCGCGAAAACCGCCTACGCCCTCACGCGCTGGAAAAACGTCCGGCGTCAGCGCTGGGTCTGGCTTTTCTGCCAGAAATTCCCCAACGCCGCGCGCAACTGGATCCGCAAGATGAACGTCAAGGAACTGCCGGAAGGCTACCCTGTCGATGTCCATTTCAAGCCGCCTTACGGCCCGTGGGACCAACGCCTATGCGCCGTGCCGGACGGTGACTTTTTCAAGGAGCTGTCGGCAGGCCGCGCCTCCATCGTCACAGGCCAGATCGACCGCTTCACCGAGACCGGCGTGCTGATGGAATCAGGTGAGGAAATCCCCGCGGATATCATCGTCACCGCAACCGGGCTTAACATGAAGCTGTTCGGCGGTATTGAGCTGAGGGTTGACCACAAGCGTGTGCTGCCGCCCCAGAAACTGGTGTTCAAGGGCATGATGCTCGACGGCGTGCCCAACTTCTGTTTCGCGGTCGGCTATACCAACTCCTCCTGGACGCTCAAGATCGGCCTCCTGTGCCAGTATTTCTGCCGTCTCCTCAAGGAAATGGACGACCGCGGCATGGCCGTGTGCGTGCCCGAACGCCCGGAAGGCGAGATCGAAACCCGTCCGCTCATGGACTTCGGCGCCGGTTACGTCAAGCGCGCGATCCGCTGGATGCCGCGCCAGGGCGACCGCGAACCCTGGGAAATGACCTTCAGCTATATCGCCGACGCGCATATGGTGAAGCATGGGCCGGTGATCGACCCCGCGCTTCATCTCTCGCCCGCCCCGACGCATGAGCCCAAGAAAGAGAAGGCGACCGCATGAGCGACGAACACTTCTGCACCCTCAAGAACGGCATCAAGCTTTGCTACAAGGTCGAAGGCGAGGGCGAGCCGGTGCTTCTGATCGCCGGGCTCACGCTGCAGCTGCATTCCTGGCCGCGGCCGATGGTCGAGGACCTCATGGCCCGCGGCTTCCAGGTCATCACCTACGATAACCGCGATGTCGGCCGCTCGTCGCGCCACCATGCGGCACCGCCCACCAAGATGCAGATGCTGACCCGCAAGATGAACCCGGCGAACTACGACCTCGGCGACATGGCCGGGGACGCCGCCGGGCTTCTCGACCATCTGGGCCTCAAGTCCGTGCATGTGGCCGGCATGTCGATGGGCGGCATGATCGGCCAGACGCTGGCGGCGCGCGCGCCTGGACGCGTGAAGACGCTGACCTCGATCTTCTCGACCACGGGGGCGAGGAGCGTCGGCCAGCCGTCGTTCCGTATGCTGCTGCGCATGATGGCGGGCCCGCCCGCGACGCGCGAGGAAGCGATCCGGCGCTATATCGAGACCATGCGCATCATCGGCGGCCGCGGCCACGCGATCAATGAGGAACGCTGCGCCGCCTATATGGGCGAAGCCTGGGACCGGGGCGGTGCCAACCCGCATATCGGCATCGGCCGCCAGCTGGCCGCCATCCTCAAGTCGGGCGACCGCACGGCCGAGGTGCAGCGCATCAGCGTGCCGACGCTCGTCATCCATGGCGACCGCGACCCGATGGTGAACGCAAGCGGCGGCAAAGCCACCGCGGCCGCCATCAAGGGCAGCCGCCATATCAGCATCAAGGGCATGGGCCATGACCTCGCGGACAGTGTGAACCCTGAGCTCGTATCCCTGTTCGCCGACCATGTGGGGGCCGTATGAAAGCGACATTCCAAGGTAAAGTTGCCGCCATCACCGGTGCGGGCAGCGGCATCGGCCGCGCACTCGCCCTCGGCCTCGCGGATCGGGGTGCGCGCCTTGCGCTTTCCGACGTCAATGACACTACGCTCGCCGAAACCGCGGACATGGTGCGCGCGAAGGGCGCCGAGGTGGACACCAAACATCTGGATGTTGGTGACCTGGAAGCCTGGCGCGCCTATGCCGCCCATGTGAAAGACCATTTCGGCATCGTCCACCAGATCTATAACAATGCCGGCATCGCCCGGGGCGGTGGCGTGCTGCTCGATCTGGAAGATGGCCAGATGGAAGATGTGTTCCGCATCAACCTCTGGGGCGTCATCCATGGCACGCGCGTGTTCCTGCCGCACCTGATTGAAAGCGGCGATGGCCAGGTGGTCAATATCTCCAGCCTCAATGGCCTGATGGCGCAGGGCGGCATGACGGCTTACTGCACGTCAAAGTTCGCCGTGCGCGGTTTCACCGAAACGGTGCGGATCGAGATGCTCTTGGGCGAGCTGCCGGTGAAGGTCTGTGTCGTCCATCCGGGTGGCATCAAGACCAATATCGCCACGGCGGCGATGGACGATAACAAATCCATGACGCCGGAGGAACGCGCCCAGGCCGAAGCGCGGATGAAGGTTTATAACGAGAAGCTGTTCAAAACCACGGCGGACGAAGCCGCGGCGGTGATACTGAACGGTGTCGCGCGCGGGAAAAGCCGCATCGTCATCACCGGCCAGGCCAAGTTCCTCGACCGCCTCATCCGCCTGATGCCCGAACGCTACCCGCTGAAGGTCGCCAAATGGCAGAAGCAAATCTTCGGCGATTGAAGTCGCTCAGGCGCCGAACAGCAGCACCGGGCCATCGGCATGCAGGATGAGGGCCTCGGTGGTGCTGCCCCAGATCAGGTGATGGATTTTCGAATGGCTCGACGCCCCGATCACGAGCAGGTCGGTGGCGCGGGCGTCGGCATAGGCCTGCACCGCACCCGGCACGGAAGACCCGGTCAGCACCTCGGTGCGCACACTCAGCCCCGCTGATGCCAGCGTCTCTGCGGCGGTTTTCATCGCCGCTTCCGCCTTGGTGCCCACGGTGACGAGGTGGCAATCAAGGCCCTTCAAAAGCGGGCTCTTTGCGGCATAGTCCACGGCGCGCATGCAGGCCTTGCCGCCATCGAAGGCGATCAGGATGCGCCCCATCGGCGTGCTTTCGCGCGCGGCCAGCAGGATCGGCTGGTGCGGGGTGCGCATCAGCTCAGCCAGTTCGGCGCCCAGATGGTCCGCCGCACCCACGCTGTCCTCGCCCTGTTTGCCGAGGATGATGAGGTCGGCGCTGGATTCCAGTTCGGCGACATTTTCGAAAAAGTCACCGCGGCGGTGGATGCGCGTCACCGATGCGTCGCTTTTCGCATGGAAGCGTTCCTCGGCGCGGTCGAGGATTTCCTGCCCCTTTTTCTGCTCCTGACGGCCATGCTCGGCTTCGGCTTCGGTCAGCTCCGCCAGAAGCTCGCTTTTGGCGCCGAGGCCGATCTGGCCGCTGAGGTCACCCTTGATGGCGGTGTCCGTGTGCGGTGCCGCCACATGCAGAAGCGAGACGGTCCCGTCCGTGCGCGAAGCCGCCCATGCAGCCAGGTCGCAGACGCTGTCGGCATAAGCCGAGCCGTCCACACATGCGATGATATTGCCCATGATCTTCCCTTACCCCTAGTGCCCCGGCGCCATGTCGACGGCGTCGGGTTTATTGTGTTCCCCCAGGCGGTCGACGATGGTGGCGCTGGCTTCATTGAGGCCGAGAAGCTCGACCTCCGTGCCTTCGCGCCGGAACTTCATCACCACCTTATCGAGCGCACCGACCGCTGACAAATCCCAGAAATGGGCATGGGTCAGGTCGATGGTGACGCGCCCGATCACCTCCTTGAAATCGAAGGCGGCCACGAACTGCGGCGCCGACGCGAAGAAGACCTGGCCGTGCACATGATAGGTGCGGCTGTTGCCGTCCGCGCCCGCCTCGGACGTCACGGCCTGCAGGTGCGCGACCTTGCGGGCGAAGAACAGCGCGCTCATCAGCACACCGACAAACACGCCCTTCGCCAGGTCGTGGGTCAGCACCACGACAATGACGGTGACAATCATCACCAGGCTGGAGCTTTTCGGGTGCGTCCGCAGGTTCTTGACCGAGGCCCAGCTGAAGGTGCCGATCGAGACCATGATCATGACGGAGACCAGCGCCGCCATCGGGATCTGCCGCACCCAGTCATCGAGCACGAGGATAAGGAACAGGAGGAACAGCCCGGCGAAGAAGGTGGACAGGCGTCCGCGCCCGCCGGATTTCACGTTGATGACCGACTGGCCGATCATGGCGCAGCCCGCCATGCCGCCGAACATGCCGGCGACGATATTGGCCACACCCTGGCCCGCGCATTCGCGGTTCTTCTGGCTGTTCGTATCTGTGAGGTCATCGACGATCACCGAGGTCATTAGCGTCTCAAGGAGGCCGACGGCCGCCAGCGTGAAGGCATAGGGCGCGATGATGGTCAGCGTCTCCCACGTGAGCGGTACATCCGGGAACAGGAAGTTCGGCAGGTCGTGCGGCAGCTCGCCCATATCGCCGACCGTGCGCAAATCCAGCCCGAAGCTGATGCTGACGATGGTCAGGATGATGATGGCGATGAGCGGCGACGGCACCGCGCGGGTCAGCCGCGGCAACAGGTAAATGATGCCAAGCCCGGCCGCGACCATCGCATACATCATCGGCCCCGCGCCGACGAACTGCGGCAGCTGCGCCATGAAGATGAGGATCGCCAGCGCGTTCACGAACCCGGTCACCACCGAGCGGGAGACGAAGCGGAGGAGGGACCCGAGCCTCAGCGCGCCTGCGCCGATCTGGATAAAGCCGGTCAATATCGTGGTGGCGAACAGGTAATTCAGGCCGTGGTCTTTCACCAGCGTGACCATGACGAGCGCCATGGCACCCGTGGCCGCCGAAATCATACCCGGCCGTCCGCCGACGATGGCGATGGTCATGGCGATACAGAAGGAGGCATAAAGCCCGACCTTGGGGTCGACCCCCGCGATGATCGAGAAGGCGATCGCCTCCGGGATCAGCGCCAGCGCCACCACCATACCGGCGAGAAGGTCGCTGCGGATATTGCCGAACCATTCGGCGCGAAGTCGGGATACAGAAGACATGCCTTACCTTGTATTTAGAAGGATGGGCCTTAAGCAGGCCTTTCCCGCCACCATCCTCTATGGGCCACTCATCGAAAGGGCGTCTCATATAGAAAAACGCCGCGGTTTCCAACGTTTTTCGGGGGTGATGAGAGCTCGCTTCGAGGCGGCGTAACCCCGTCATGCGGGATTGTACCGCTATAGCAAGGTGTTACTGGTCTTCAGGGAAAAGCTCGGCGTCGCGCTTGAGGATTTTCTGCCAGATGGGCTCCAGGGCGTCGACCTCAATGCCGAACAGGGTCATGAGCGTTTGGCGGTAGTCGTCGATATCGGCGATGCGGCGGCTCGCGACATCGCCAGCCCGGACGGTTTTGAGGACCCGGCCGCGCATGACCTCCAGCCGGTCGGGAAAATGCCGCTGGCATACGGCATTCTCAACGAAGGGGGACAGGGGCGAGGTCTGCTGGAACTGGCATTTCTCCGCCATAAGCGCGGGGCTCGCGGTCTCCTCGGTGAAGTCAAACGATGGCGCAGCCCCTTCCGGGTGATTGTGGAACCGCCACCATGCGCCGTCCAGCTTCTCCAGCCGGAAGGTCCATTGGCCTTGCGTGAAAGGGCCTTCCTTGAGGGGCGCGGGCTCCATGAGGCCGTCACCGAAGCCGACGTCGGCCAGGTAACGCTGGCCGTCCAGGTCGATGAGAAGCGCCAGGTGCCCGCCGACCGAGCTGTCCCCGCGGCTGGCGCGGTCCACACCCGCGGCGACCGGGGTGACAGCAAAGCCGATGCTGCTGAGCGCCCAGCCCAGAAGGCCGTTCATCTCATAGCACCAGCCGCCGCGCTTGTGCCCGACGATCTTGTCATAGGCCGCGCCCACATCCGTGCCGAGCGGCACACGGGCCAGCACGTCGAGGTTCTCGTAGGGGATGGTCTCCGCGTGCAGCCGGTGAATTTGGCGCAGGGTCGCAAGGTCTGTCCCGGGTTTGCCCGTGAAGCCGATATGGGTGAGGTAACTGTCGAGCTGCATTCATCTTCCCCGGAAAGACAGGTCCATAGGCAGCCATTTCTGGCGGAGCCGGGCGCTGCTGTCATCAAATAATTTCACATGGGGGTCATACGAGGGTTTGCGGTCGGGGGTGGGCGGATTGACGTTCCGGGCTTAAGCCCTTCACGTCTGCTACGCTCTGCTCCGCATACGAACAGCGGTTCTCGCCGATCCCCGCAGGAGCCATTAAAAAAGCCACCCCCGAAGGAGTGGCTTTTTTAATGGTGCCCGGGGGCGGATTCGAACCACCGACACGCGGATTTTCAATCCGCTGCTCTACCAACTGAGCTACCCGGGCATAATCGGAATATCGGCGGCAATAGGCGCTGCCACCGTCAGTCAGCGAAGGGGCTTTTAGCCAATATTCCCGTGGGTGTCCAGCGCTGATTTCAATTTTTTGACTGCGGGCGGGCGATGATCCGCGGCCAAGTGCGGCAGGCCGTGTTTCGGGCGACAGTCAGGCGGTAGTCTTGAGGAAATCCGCCTCGGCGACGCCGAAGCCGAGGTCGAGAAAGCGGGCGCTTTTAATCTCGCCGCCTACGAAGGAAAGCTTGCCGGAATAGGGGCGTTCGGGGGCGAGCTGGGTGACCTGGCTCATGCCGAACACCACGCAGGCATCGCCGTCGGTGTCCAGCATCGGCAAGGACAGATTGGAAAACTCATAAAGGCCGCCTTTGCCCTTCTTCAGGTGCCGGGTGACGATGAGCGCACAGGGCTTTGCAAAAAGCGGGGCGACCATGCGGTTGAGCGTGTCGCAGTAAGGCTGGGGCAAGGCGGTAAACAGGTTTTTGCCGCTGAGGTCGCGGCCCCAGGTCTCGATCAGCTTTTCGCCCATCAGCTTTATGGTGAAGTCGGTCCCATTGCGCCAGCGCATCTGCCAGCAGTGGCTGAGGATGGGCGCGATGGCGGCAATCGACAAGCTGCTGCGGCGGGGCAAGGATTCCCCATTCTGCCGCGGCAGGGTGTGCCAAAGGTCGATAAGCCGGTCAGCGTCTTGCAAAACGGCCCCTTCAGATGTTGCTGTCGCCCCAATCGACGGCGCTATCTTCCCTCAGGCAGGGGTGGTTCCGCAAGCGAAAATTGAGAATGCTTCGCAACGCATCCGGGTGACCGGCGGCCGCAGGCAGGGAGCGTCAGCGCCCGCCGGGCAGGGAATCGTCCCCGTCCGCGTCGGGGATTTCGCTATCGCCCGGCAACACATAGCTTTCATTGAACCAGCGGCCGAGGTCCACGTCGGCGCAGCGTTTGGAACAGAAGGGCCGGTAGGCCGTGACGGCAGGCTTGCCGCATTCGGGGCATTTGCCGACGGGCACTGTGCTGGTGGCTGTGGGCTGCTCGGTCTTTTTACGATCGGTCATGGGGCGGCTCTCCGTATTCGATGCTCAGCCGAGATGGATGTCGGCTGGCGTGCCTTCGGCCAGGGTGACGGCACGGCTCGTCTGGGCCTTGAGGGCATCCAGCAGGTCCGTATGGCGTTCAAGCCAGGTCAGCACGGGCTTGGGGGCGGTCACGGTCAGGTTGCCGGGGCTGGCGGTGCGGCCGAGGCGGACGCCATCGCGGATCAGCTTCAGCGCTACAGCCGCGGGACGGTCGGTCGCCTTGTGCTGGCGCAGCATCCGCTGCCTGAGCGACAAGCCGCTGCGTTTGCGGTTAAGCTCCATCAGCCCGAACATGGAAAGGCCGGTATGCTGGACCGGCACATGATCTTCCTTGAGCGCGCCGGAAAGCACGTCCATAAGGTCCTTCGCGGCCCCTTTGGCGGCCATGTCGATAAAGTCGACGACGACCAGCCCGCCGATATCCTGGAAGCGCAGGTGATAAGCGATCGCAAGCGCGGCCTCCAGGTTGACGACCAGCTTGGCCTCGCCCGCGCTTCGGCCCTTGAGCGCCCCGCCCATATTGACGTCGATGGCGGTCACGGCCGGGGTTTCATGGACCGAAAGCCAGCCGCCGGACGGCAGCTCGATCCGGTCGCCCAGGGCTTCCTCGATCGCTTCTTCAACCCCGAAGGCTTCGAACATCGGTGTGGTGTCTTTGTAAAGCTCGGCAAGGCCGCTGAGGTCCGGCCAGCGGGTCTCTGCCATGGCTTTTGTCTGCGCCAGCGCATCCGCGCCTTCGATCAGAAGGCTTTCCGTGCCCTGGCCGACGGCGAGGAGGGCCTGCTCAAGCGGGCTGAAGGCATGCACCAGCCCGGGCTTGTCCGCGCATTTTGCGCCCAGGATACCGGTGAGCCAGTCGGCCTCAACCGCGACGGCCTCGGCGGGCACTTCCCCGGCGCGGCTGCGGACGATCAGCGCCGCGCGGCTGGCGGCCCCGGTCAGCATCGGGGTCAGTGTCTTGACCGTTTTGGGGCCCAGGTCCTTGCTGAAACTCAGGCGCGCGCCCCCGGCTTCGGCGACCACATACCGCCCGGTCAGGCGGGGACGCGGCGTGACCGGCAGCGCCTTGTCATCCAGCGCGGACGGTTCGGCGACCACCTGCACGCGCAGCATCTGGCCTTCGGTCACGCAGTCGCTGATCGTCTCGGCACGCCCGCCCGCGATAAGCTTGGCGCGCCTGAGGCTCAGCATGCCGTCGCGGTCATCCCCCAGGTCGAGGAAGGCGATGTCGAGATGGGCATCGACGCGGGTAACGCGGGCATCGAAAAGGGCGCCTGCAGCGCTGAGCGCGATGTCTTCATGGAAAGTAAGCGTCACCGGCAGTTCATCGTCGCCCAGGACGGCGCTGCGCCACTGGCCGATGCCGGGTTCGATAAGCATGGTGCCGGTCATTGAGGGGCGTTTCCGTCTTTGAGGTGGGTTTCAAGCCAGCCGCCGACCTCAAAAAGCGGCAGGCCGACGACATTGCTGTAGGAGCCGGAGATAAAGCGCACGAACGTGGCAGCCAATCCCTGGATCGCATAGCCCCCGGCTTTGCCGTGCCAGTCGCCGCTTGCGATATAGCGGTCGATGTCGGCGGCGGACAAGGCCTTGAAGGCGACTGTGGTGGTGACCGACTTGGTCAGCTGGCGACCATTCGGCAAGACCAGCGAAATCCCGGTGATCACCCGGTGGCGGCGGCCTGACAGGAGCTTCAGGCACGCGCGGGCGGTTGCCTCATCCTCGGCCTTCGGGAGAATCCGGTGGCCACAGGCGACGACCGTATCGGCGGCAAGGGTCAGCGCGTCTTCGTGCTCACGGGCGACCGCAGCGGCTTTTTCGCGCGCGAGCCGTTCGGCGTGGGGCTTCGGTTTTTCGCGGGGGTCAGGTGTTTCGTCCAGGTCCGCCGGTGCTATCAGGTCCGGGGTAATACCGATCTGGGCTAGCAGGTCCCGGCGCCGCGGCGAAGCGGAGGCGAGCACAAAACGGGGGATGGACGGGGAACCGAGGGACACGGCGGGTGTATCTGTAGGGCGCAAAGCCATCAACCCACCCGGCGTCTTATTTGAAACGGTAGGTAATGCGGCCTTTGGTCAGGTCGTACGGGGTCAGTTCAACCAGTACGTCGTCACCCGCCAGAACCCGAATGCGGTTTTTGCGCATTTTGCCGGCGGTATGGCCGAGGATCTCGTGGCCGTTTTCAAGTTTCACTCGGAACATGGCGTTCGGCAACAGTTCGGTGACTGTGCCGCGCATTTCCAAAACTTCTTCTTTAGCCATTTTGTCTCCTTGGTATGGCTTTCTTTCATGTGGGCGCTTGGCCGCGCTCATACATGACGGCGTTGCGGCAGAAATGCAACAATTTTGGCGCATCCTGCGCCAGATTTGTGACTCTGGGACGCCTATCCGGGGCCAATTGTGGTGCTCATGCAACTAAATCGTCGTGCGCGGCGGCGAAGAAAAGGCGTTAGGGGAAGGTAAAACGGTCGGCGATCCTGACTTCCAGGTGGTCGCGGACCAGCCGGTAGCTGTCCATGATCTGGCTTCGGTTGCCTTCAGCGTCGGACGGGTCCGGGGTCGGCCAATATTCCACCGGCGGGCGGCTATCGCCAATCAGACGGACGATATGGGCATGGGACTCCGGCGTCAGCGTGATGATCAGGTCGAAGGCATGCAGGTCAACATCCTGCAGGGTCTTGGCCTCATGGTTGGAGATATCGATCTTCTCCTCGGCCATGGCGGCGACCGAGAAGGGATCGAGCGCGCCTGCGATCAGCCCGACCGATTCCACGAAAATGCGGCCTTTGGTGTGGCGTTTCGCCAGGGCTTCGGCCATCGGGCTTCTGACCGCATTCTGGTTGCAGACAAACAGGATGCTGCGCGGCATAGGGGATTGGGTCGGGGTCATCGGGGGCCTCGGCCTTCTTTAAGGTGCAGGACACAGACAAGCGTGAACAGCCGTCTGGCGGTTTGGGTATCGATTTTGATTTTGCCGTCCAGCCGTTCCATCAACAGCATGCTGCCTTCGTTATGAAGGCCGCGGCGGCCCATATCGATGGCCTCGATCTGTGACGGGCTCGCGGTCTTGATCGCCTCATAATAGCTGTCGCAGATGGCGAAATAGTCGCGGATGATGCGGCGGAAGGGTGTCATCGCCAGGCGGAAGCTCATCAGCGGATGGTTGCCAACGTTGGTGACGTCGAACACCAGCCGGCCTTCCTGGACGCCCAGGTGCAGCTTGTAGGGGCCGCTGTAGCTTTCGTCGGATGACTTCAGAAGCTCGAAGCTGTTTTCTTCCAGCAGATCATAAATCGCAATGCGGCGCTCATGCTCCACATCGGCGCTCCAGCGCACGATGGTGGATTGATCAAGCTGCACATCGACGAGTTTCTGATCAGACATGCAACCCCTTTTACCTGTCCGCGAGCCGGATGGCGACAGAAAGCGCGTGGGCGCCGAGGCCTTCCTCTTCCGCGAGTCGGATCGCAGCGGGGCCGATGTCGGCAAGGCTGTCCGCCGTGCAGCCCACAAACGTGGTGCGCTTCATGAAGTCATAGACGCTGAGCCCGCCGGAGAAGCGCGCGGCCCGTGCGGTTGGCAGCACGTGGTTGGGACCTGCGACATAATCACCGATGGCTTCCGGGGTGTGACGGCCGAGGAAGATGGCGCCGGCGTTCTTCACGCCCGCCATAAGCTCTTCCGGGTTTTCGGTCGCGAGCTCAAGGTGTTCAGGCGCCAGCCGGTTGATCAGCGGCAGCGCGTGCTTGAGCGTATCGACGACGATGATGGCGCCGAAGTCAGCCCAGCTGGTGCCTGCGATATCCTTGCGCGGCAGCGTTTTCAGGTGTTCCTCGACCGCGGCCTCGACCTTGTCGGCGAAGCTGGCGTTGTCGGTGATCAGGATGCTTTGGGCCGCAGTGTCATGCTCGGCCTGCGACAGGAGGTCAGCGGCAATCCAGCGCGGGTCGTTCTGGTCGTCGGCGACCACGAGGATTTCGCTCGGTCCGGCGATGGTGTCGATGCCGACCTGGCCGAACACCTGACGCTTGGCTTCCGCGACATAGGCGTTGCCGGGGCCGACGATCTTGTCGACCGGCGCAATCGTTTCGGTGCCGTATGCCAGCGCGCCCACAGCCTGCGCGCCGCCGATGCGGTAAATCTCGGTCACGCCGCCAAGGCGGGCTGCGGCCAGCACCAGCGGGTTGAGAACGTCATCGGGCGTCGGCACCACCATGACCACGCGGTCCACCCCGGCAACCGCCGCGGGGATCGCGTTCATCAGCACGCTCGACGGGTAGCTTGCGGTGCCGCCCGGGACATAAAGCCCGGCGGCTTCCACTGGCTTCCAAACCTGGCCGAGCCGGGTGCCGGTGTCGTCCTTATAGTCGATATCCGCGGGCAACTGGCGTGCGTGGAAAGCGCGGATCCGGTCCGCCGCGATGCTGAGCGCGTGCATGGTGTCGGCATCCACCGAGGCCACAGCCGCGTCGACTTCAGCGTCGCCGATTTTCAGGCCGCGGGTGCGGGCATCGAAACGGTCGAAACGTTCGGTCAGGCGGTAGAGGGCGTCGTCGCCGTCTGCTTGGACGTCAGCGAGGATATGGCGGACGGCTTCGCGTACGTCCGGCGTGGTTTCGCGCTTGGCGCTCAGAAGGGCGGTAAAGGCGGCTTCGAAATCAGCCGCGCGGCTATTCAGGCGCTCAGCCATTTGTTGCCTCCCGGAAACGGTCGATCCAGTAGCTGATCTCACGCGGGCGCGTCTTGAACGCCGGACGGTTGACCACAAGGCGGGAGCTGATGTGTGTCAGCACTTCCACTTCCTTGAGGCCGTTGGCCTTCAGCGTGCCACCAGTGGAGACAAGGTCGACGATGCGGCGGCTGAGCCCCAGCTTGGGCGCCAGTTCCATCGCGCCGTTCAGCTTGATGCATTCGGCCTGGATGCCACGCTCGGCATAATAGCGCCGGGTCATGTTCGGGTACTTTGTCGCCACGCGGATGTGGGACCATTCCTTCGGGTCCTCGGTTGCCTCATCCACCGGCATCGCCAGCGACAGGCGGCAGTGGCCGATGTCGAGATCGAGCGGGGAGTAAAGGTCGGCATAGCCGAATTCCTGCAGCACGTCGTTGCCCACCACACCCAGATGCGCGGCGCCGAAGGCGACGAAAGTGGCGGCATCGAACGCGCGCACGCGGATGATGCTGAGGCCGGGAATGTTGGTGTCGAACTCCAGCGCGCGGGACTTGGGGTCGTCGAACGCAGCTTCGGGTTCGATCCCGGCGGCGCGGACAAGCGGCATCACTTCTTCAAGGATCCGGCCCTTGGGCAGCGCCAGGACAAGTTTTTCACTCAGCTCCATGGTGAGGGGCTCCAAACAAACGGTGGTCAGTCATGCTCAGGACGTGAGAGCGCTTCCCACGCTTCCCCCAGGTCGCTGAGCGATGCTTCGATACATTCGGCTGTCAGGCGGATGGTGGCCCCGCCTGCGAACGCGAACAGGATGACAAAATCGTCGCCGGCTGCTTCTGCTGTGACGGACAGAAGATCCAGCACGTCCCCCTTATTCTGGAGGTTCAGCCCATTGGTCTCCGCGCTCAGAACCCCCGTGAGCGTAAGACCGGTACGGACGCGTTCGCCTTTCGGGCGGAAGAAGCGCCGCTTTTTCTCCCAGCGGAACCGGTTGCCGACCAGCGCAAAGCGCCGCTCGAGCGGCAGCCAGGCGATATCCCCCACGCGCACAGCCGCATCCTGCAGAAGCGAGGATAGGACGGTAAGGTCGTCGGCCGTTTGGGCCATGAGTTTCAGTGTTTCAGTCATAAAGCCATCATTCCACTACGATTCGCATCGCAATGTAGGCGTAGGGTCAGGCCCTGTAAACATGGTTTCATTCAGTCAGTCTAGGAAAGCGCAGGGCAAGAAGACAGGCGACATCAAGGGTGGGCCCCCTTTATGAGACTGTCGCCGCTGGCCTGCGCTTTCATAGACTGACCCGGAGGGCAGGGACCTTTTGACGCCGGGAGGCGTCAGGCCCCCTTGAAATAGCCCCGATATTCCTGCGGGCTCCTTCCTGTCCCGTCCCCAAAATCTCTCCTGCTGAATAAATCATATTTGCAGGGCCTGACCCTAGGCGGGCACGCGATCAACCACCGCGCCAACTTGGCGCAATTTTTCTTCCAGCCGCTCATAGCCACGGTCCAGATGATAGAGCCGGTTGACCGAGGTTTCCCCCGTCGCGACAAGCCCTGCGAGCGCGAGCCCCATGCTGGCCCTAAGGTCGGTCGCCATCACCGGCGCACCCTTGAGCGCGCTGACCCCGCGGATGGTGGCACTGGAGCCGGTGACGGTAATATCCGCGCCCAGGCGGCACAGTTCCGGCACATGCATGAAGCGGTTCTCGAAGATGGCTTCGGTGATCACGCTGGCGCCTTCGGCCACGCAGGCGAGCGCCATGAACTGGGCCTGCATGTCGGTGGCGAAGCCGGGGAACGGCTGGGTCACCAGGTTGAAGCCCTTGATATGACCGTTGGATTTGACCCGCACGCCGTCTTCTTCGATCTCGACGATACCGCCGGCTTCGGTGAGCGCATCCAGGGTGGCCTGCATGTCTTCGGCGCGGGCGCCTTCAAGGAGCAGGTTGCCGCGGGTCATCAAGGCCGCGACGCCGTAGGACCCGGCTTCGACCCGGTCCGGCATCACCGTGTGGGTGGCACCGTGAAGCTGGTCGACGCCTTCAACCGTGATGGTTTCGTGGCCCGCGCCCTCGATCTTGGCGCCCATGGCGGTCAGGCAGGCGGCGAGGTCGGCGATTTCCGGCTCACGCGCGGCGTTCTCGATGACGGTGGTGCCCTTGGCGAGGGTGGCTGCCATCAGCGCGTTTTCGGTCGCGCCGACGGAAACGAACGGGAAGCGGATCTTGCCGCCGGTTAAGCCCTGCGGCGCACTCGCGCGGACATAGCCCTGCTCGATATCGATATCGGCACCAAGGGCGGCGAGCGCCTTCAGGTGCAAATCGATCGGCCGGTTGCCGATGGCGCAGCCGCCGGGCAAGCTCACGATCGCTTCGCCCGCGCGCGCCACCAAGGGGCCGAGCACGAGGATCGAGGCGCGCATCTTGCGCACGATGTCATAGGGCGCGACGGTGTCGGAAATAGTGCCGGCATCGAAGGTCAGGCTGCGGCCGGTCACCTTGGTGCCGCCCTTGCTGCCCGCAATGGTGACGGTGACCCCCATGTGGTTGAGGAGGTCGATCAGCGTGGTGATATCGGCAAGCCGTGGCAGGTTATTCAGCGTCAGCGGTTCCGGGCTCAGAAGCGACGCGCACATCAGCTTGAGCGCGGAGTTCTTCGCGCCCGAAATCGGCACCGTGCCATGAAGGGCCTTGCCGCCCTGGATCAGCAGTTTTTCCATTCGGTCTGTTTTCTTCTCTGGCCGTTTTCTATTTTGACCGCCTTTAAAGGGGCGGTTGGATGTTGATGCCTGTTTCACACCGAATCAAGGCAGCTTGGCGGCAAAGGCTGGCCCCAATTGTGATGGTACCAATGGAGCGGTTGTCAGACCGATCAGCGCTTCGGCCCAATCAGAGCTTCGGAAGCGTGACGCCGGTCTGGCCCTGGTATTTGCCGCTGCGGTCGGAATAGGCGGTTTCGCACGGTTCGTTGCCTTGCAGGAACAGGAACTGGCACGCGCCTTCGTTGGCGTAAATCTTCGCGGGCAGCGGCGTGGTGTTGGAAAATTCCAGCGTCACGTGGCCTTCCCAGCCCGGCTCCAGCGGGGTCACGTTCACGATGATGCCGCAGCGGGCGTAGGTGGATTTGCCGAGGCAGATGACCAGCACGTCCTTGGGCACGCGGAAATATTCCACGGTGCGCGCGAGCGCGAAGCTGTTGGGCGGAATGATGCAGACGTCGGTGTTGCGGTCGACGAAGCTTTTCGGCGAAAAATCCTTAGGGTCGACAACGGCCGAATCCACATTGGTGAAAATCTTGAACTCAGGCGCCACGCGCGCGTCATAGCCATAGGAGGACAGGCCGTAGGAGATATTGCCTTCACGTACCTGGCCGTCGACGAAGGGTTCGATCATGCCATGTTCCTGTGACATTGTGCGAATCCATTTATCGGACATGATGGCCATGGTTGTGGGCTCCCCTCTTTTGCGTTTCGCGTGTGTTTCTGCCGGTGGTTGCGAACCGGCGCGCGCTTCCCTGAATAGGGCGATTTGTAAGGCAATCCGCCCGGGTCCACAAGCCGCTTTCTACCAGATATAGTGGCTATGCAGTATGGGGCCGCGCAGCCGGGGGCGCAGCTTTATTTGCTGCCGGTATCGCGCCGGTCGCGGGCTTGGGCCTTGCGGCGGCGCAGGTTGGCGCGCAGCGCTTCGGCCAGACGCGCCTGTTTGTCGTCCGACTTGAGTTTCTCGTCAGCGTTTTTTTGTGGCGCCGTATTTTTTTTGGTTTCGGTCATGGCTGATAGATGCCGCAAAAACGGCGGCTTTTTCAAGGGGGAAATGGACTTGCGCCGGATATGGTGGATCCGGCGGTCATAATTTCTGACTCTTTTGACTTGCATCCGTCCCGGCGCTGTGGCAATAGCCCCGGCGTGCGGCGCAAACGTGTGTCCACAATCCGGTGCAGGCTGCTGTAGCTCAGGGGTAGAGCACTCCCTTGGTAAGGGAGAGGCCGGGAGTTCAAATCTCCCCAGCAGCACCATCCTTCCCCCTCTAAAATCGCTGATTTATCGTTTGGAAGCCACCTCAAGGCCTTCAACGAAACGAGCTATGGCCGGGTCTGTATGTTCTTTGACGGGATCGTCAGATTGGTCATCTGTTCGGTAGAACTCGCCAGCGTCGAATGCTTCATACATTTCCATCAACACTGGGGGTATGTCCTCAAGGTGGCCCTTCGTCATCTCTGAAAGACACTCGAGCCAAAGGTAATTCATGATCGAATCCCCTTGCTCATACCCAATCTTTTGGTCGTGGTAGGCAATGGCCACGCGCTTAGCCAGCGTCTCGAAGATTGTTTGATCAGGGGTGTCGCTATCTTCCAGATATGAGCGGAGCAAGTCGTAGAACTCAGAGTATTTGCGCGCATCATCAGCCCAGTTGCGGCCCACTATCTCTAACAGTTCTTTTTCACTGCTCACGCCTGCGGTCCCCTCATCGCATATTTATGCCGTTTCGGCGGGCAGGCCGAACAGGAGGATGGCGGCGCCGAGGAGGCAGGCGGCGGCGTGGAAGCCGGCGCGGGTGCGTTCGCCCGCGCGCCAGGTCAACATGGTGGCAAGCCCGGCCTGTAACATATAATAGGCGGCGAAAGCGCGGGAGGCGTAGGCGATGATCTCATAGATATCCGCCTGCCATGTGATGAAGAGCGCACAGGCACACAGAAGCGTATAGCCCCAGTTGGCCTTGAGGCTGCCACCCGAAAGCTCGCTCATCAACCCGCCCCCGCCACCGGTGTCGGCCACGGCCGCGGAGAATTGTGATGCCAGCGCCGCGAGGCTCAGAAGCGGCATCACCGCGGTGGAAAGCGGCATCAGTTGGTCGATGATCGCGGTTTCGCTGCCCACGGTCAGCTCACCATTCCCCGGCGAGAGATAATAAAGCGCAAGGCCAATGAAGCTGACGTAAATCACCGTCGACAAAAGCTGGGCATAGCGCATGGAACGGATGCGCGTGTCCCGGTCATAGCGGACGCCGAGGTAACGGGAGGTCTCGAACCCCTGCACCAGGAGAATAAGGCCGAGCCCGACCCGGAAGGTTTCCATGCCGTCCCAGTGCGCCTTGGGCCACGCGTCGGTGATGGACCCTGCGGCCCCGACATTGATGACGGTCAGCCCGGCCACCAGCCCGCCGATCACCGCCAGTTTGAGGCTGACGGACACCACTTCCATGCGTTCCAGCCCGCCCAGGCCGCGGAACAGGCCGACAGTGCCGATCAGCATCAGCACGGCGCTTGCCGCCAGACGGCTGTAGAAGGGGTCCACCACATCGGCGGACTTGAGGAGAAAAGCGCCAAACAGGTTCAGGTAATAGGTGACCGAGATCACATAGGCGACCGCGAGTGCATAATTGCTGCCGCGCTCGAACCATTTGAGCGTGCTGGAAAGCTGGCCGCCGGTCATCAGCGGCTCAAACAGCCGGATATTGCTGCGGATCGCCGACCCGAATAGATATCCCGCGCCGCAAAGGGCAGCCATGGCGATGAGGGCGTAGGAGCCCATCAGGTGCGCGAGCAGCGGCCCGACCACAAGAAAGCCTGAGCCGATGATCGAGGCAAGCGGCGTTGCCATCGCGCGCCAGAAAGGGTGGCCGGCAGCCTTGGGCCGCAGCATGAGGACGCACAGGAAGGCGGTGACCAGCAGGATAACGGGTGTCGTATGCATGGGCGGCATGTTTGCCCGCTCGCGGGTGTTTGTGCAACGCCCAGTTTGCTCCGCCCGATAAAAAAGTAGGTGGCATGACAGCAGGGCGCGACGACTTAGCCGTTGGTTACAGGGCAAAGCCCGGCTATAAAGGCCGGACCGAATGACTGGGGACAGAAGCCGGAGGCTACCTCCGGCGGGGCAAGAAAATAACCGTGACCGCCTGACATGACCGACCGTATCGCCATCATCCGCAACCCGAACGCCGGGCGGCAGAACGGCCCTTTTATCGCCAAGGTGGCGAAAAGGCTGAGCCGTGCCGGTTATCCGGTCGAAATCCTCGACACCCAGGCGCCGGGCCACGCGACCGAGATCGCCCGTGACCTGGCCGAAGGCGACAAGGCGGACCTGATCATCGCCGCGGGCGGGGACGGCACCATCCGCGAAGTGGCGACGGGGCTGAAGGACCACAAGCTGCCGGTTGGAATCATCCCCGGCGGAACGGCTAATGTGCTCGCGCGGGAGTTGGGCTATCTGCCACATGGGCGCCGCTCCAGCCGCCATGTCGTCCATGCGCTGATGGCCAAGAATGTGATCGACCTTTACCCGTTTTCGGTGACGCTGGGTGGTGAGAGCCACCTCGGCTTCTGCTGGCTGGGCGCGGGCTTTGATGCCGCAGTGCTGAGCCGGGTGTCGCCCAAGCTGAAGGCGGTGATTGGCCGCCTTGCCTTCGTGCCCGCCACGTTCAGGACACTGTTCGCAACCCACAAAGGGCCGGATATCGCCTGGCGCACGGCCAGGGGGAAGAAGGACGCAGGCGGTGAAGGCACCTGCCGCTGGCTCATCGCCGCCAATATCCAGCGCTATGCCGGGCCGTTCATTCTGACCCGACGTACCGCGGTCGGCGAGCCGGGCCTCGCCTGCCTGATGATGACGGGCCGTGGGCTTTTCGCCCGTATCCTCGACCAGCTTATGCTGGCGCTTGGCCGCCTTGACCGGCGCGCGGAGCCCCTGGCGCTTGAGCTTGGCACTACTCTTTGGCTTGGGGCGGCGGATGTGCCGCTCCAACTGGATGGCGATTATCTCGGCGAAGGCGAGGCCGAGGTGACGCCGCTTGCAACACCGATCCGTTTCCGGACAGGTCACCTTGACCGGAGAAATCGGATTAAACCGTAATAGTGATGTTTGAAATATCATTATAAATGTATTATCATCGATAATCGATGGATCTGACAGGTCTATAAACATGATCACAGCTGCACAACTACGGGCCGCACGTGCCCTTCTGGGCATGGACCAGAAAACCTTGGCGGAGAAAGCCGGCGTTTCGGTGCCGACCATCCAACGCATGGAAGCAAGCCAGGGCCATGTACGCGGCGTGGTCGATACGCTGATGAAGGTGGTGACCGCGCTGGACGCCGCCGGTGTCGATCTGATCGGCGATCATGGCCAAAGCCTGTCAGGAGGCCGCGGCGTGCGGCTGAAGGAGCCGGGCGTACCATCCGACGCCCAAAAAGGCCAACAATCGGAGTAAAGGCGGCAGTCGCTGACAGGTACCTGTGGCGCCGCCGTGTAAGGCTGTCGCACCATGGATAATCAGACTGTTTCCCGGTCACGGGCCGGGGCGTATTTCGACCTATTCCTGCCCAAACTCATCACCGTCTTCCGGGAAGGCTACGGGCTTTCCCATCTGCGTGCCGATATCATCTCGGGCCTCACGGTGGCGATTGTCGCGCTGCCGCTGTCGATGGCGATCGCGATCGCCTCCGGCGTGGCACCTGAACGCGGGCTTTATGCCGCCATCTTCGGCGGGGTGCTGGTGTCCGCGCTTGGCGGCAGCCGGTTCCAGATCGGTGGACCCGCGGGCGCTTTCATTATCCTGGTGGCGGCCACCGGCGCGCGCCACGGGATCGACGGGCTCTTGCTCACCACGCTGATGGCGGGGGTTTTCCTGCTGGCGATCGGCTTCTTACAGCTCGGCACCTATATCAAATTCATCCCGTACCCGGTGACGGTGGGCTTCACCGCCGGGATCGCGGTTATCATTTTCGCGAGTCAGGTTTCCTCGCTCCTCGGCCTCCAGATTACGGGGGCGGAGCCTGGACCTATCCTGAAGAAACTGCCGGTCCTGTGGCACGCCCTGCCGACCTTTGACGGGGCCGCCACAGCGGTTGCGGCGCTGTCTGTCCTGATCATCCTTGGGCTCAAGCGCTGGCAGCCGCGCCTGCCGGGGATGCTGATCGCGGTCGGTGTCGCCGCGGCGCTGACGGCGGGTTTTTCGCTCGATATCCAGACCATCGGCAGCAAGTTCGGCGGTATCCCCTCGAGCCTGCCGATGCCGCACCTGCCGACTTTCACGCTGGCCAAGGCGCAAGCCGTGCTGCCTGATGCCATTGCCTTCGCGCTTCTGGGGGCGATCGAATCACTGCTCTCCGCCGTGGTGGCGGACGGCATGAGCGGCAGGCGTCACCGCTCCAACTGCGAACTGGTGGCGCAGGGGGCGGCCAATATCGCTTCGGCGCTGTTCGGCGGGCTGTGTGTCACCGGCACCATTGCCCGGACGGCGACCAACGTGCGCGCGGGCGCCCACGGGCCGATCTCCGGCATTGTGCATTCGATCACGCTTGCGGTCTTCATCCTCGTGGCGGCGCCGCTTGCGGCCTATATCCCGCTGGCGGCGCTTGCCGCCGTGCTGGCGGTTGTCGCCTGGAACATGATCGAACGCCATGCGATTGCAATCCTGATGCGGGCCTCGAAGGGGGAGGCGCTGGCCTTTTTCGCGACCTTCGGTCTTACGGTATTCCGGGACCTTACCGAAGCGATCCTTGTGGGCTTCAGCATCGCAGCCCTCGTCTTCATCCACCGCATGTCACGGTCGACCGAGATTGAGATGCACATGCCGGTGGTGGAAGAGGACGCGGCGGATGCACCCGCGGAAGACCGCCAGCCCTATAACGCTGCCTATTCGTCCGAAAATGACGTGGTGATCTACCGGATCAGCGGGGCCTTCTTCTTCGGTGCGGCGTCGATGGTGGGCGCGGTCCTTGACCGCATCAACGACCCCGGTAAGGCGCTGGTGCTGGACCTGTCGGCGGTGCCGTTCCTCGATGCCACCGCGGCCAACACCATCGCGGCGATGGCGGCGCGCATCAAGGGGCAGGGTATCCAGCTCGCCATCAGTGGCGCGCGGTCGGCTGTCCGGCATGATCTGCTGGTGCATGGTGTCCGGCCGCCCAGCGTGATCTTCAAGCCCTCGATCAAGCAGGCGGTGGCGGCGATCCGTGCGCGGCGGAAGGACAGCGGCGCTTAAGCCACTGTCCTTGACGTACCCTGTCAGGCTGGAGCGATCTGGGCATGGCCATCGGCCTTGCCCGCCAGATTGACCGACCTACCCAGGCGGTCGACCGTCAGGCGCACGCGCTGTCTGGCCATGTCGAGATGGTCGCCCATCGTGACCTTCAGGCGCTTGTTGAACTGCAGCGTGATCCGCCACACGCCGTCGCGCGCGGTCATTTCAATACCGCGGACCTGCCCGGTGAAGGGGGTGTTGTAATAAAACCCGGCGGCCCGGCTGCCGAGCGTGAAGGGGCAGCCGTTTTCTGAGATATCGCTTTTGGCGGGCTTTTCCTCGGGGGAAGCTGCTTGCCGCAGGTGCGCCGACAGCGTGTTCCAGTCCCGAAAGCCGTCTTCATGGGCGATGGCTTCCAGGCTTTGGCTGTGGCTGACGGGTAAGCCCGCGCCGGTAAGATACGCACGCAACCGCTTGGCCCGTGCTTTTGCCATATCTGAGGGATTAGTCATGGGGTCGTCTTTCCACGAAAGGTGATCGTTTGGTTCGGGGTCCCGCGTTGCCGTCCTTCACCGTTTCGGTTGATAAGACGAACGAAAAATCATCAAGGGACCTTCACCATGCCATCAGGCTGCGGGGGGCGGGCGGTCCATGGCCCGCGCGCCTTGTGTCATGCAATCACTGCGCGGTCAAGCCTGCACGAAAGTCTGCTCGACCGCCGCGCATGGGGGTGCTAGCGTGCCGGGCAAAGGGACAGGGAATAGGGAAGAAACCGTATGAAAGAGAATGACGGGAAGGGCTTCTGGCGCTTTTTCGGGCCGGGGCTTTTGTTCGCGGGCGCTGCGGTTGGGACATCGCACTTCGTACAGTCGACCCGCGCGGGCGCCGTGTTCGGTATCGGCCTTCTGTCGGTGGTTATCCTCGCCAACTTTTTCAAATATCCGGCGTTCCGCTTTGGCTCGCACTATGCCGCCGCGACCGGCAAAAGCCTGGTGGACGGCTATAAGAACCAAGGGCGGACGGCGCTTCTGTTCCTGTTTCTCGTGCTGCTGTTCGCGGACGGTTTCGCCATCGCCGCGGTGTCACTGGTAACGGCAGGTATCGTCAAGACTGTGTTCGGTATCGGCCTTGGTATCCTGACGCTGACAGCCGGTGTGATGCTGGTGGCGGCGCTGATCCTCATCCTTGGCCACTATGTCTGGCTGGACCGCTTGAACAAGATTTTCGTCGGGCTGATCACTTTCTGCACGCTTTTGGCGACCGCGATGGCGCTGCCGCATGTGGATTGGTCCTTTTATCCGGCAACCGCGCCCAAGGTGGATGCCAAAACCATGATGTTTGTGGTCGCGCTCGCGGGCTGGATGCCGTCAGCGCTTGAAGCCTCGGTGATGACGTCGCTCTGGACCGTGGCCAAAATGGCGGAAGGCCATGCCGCACCCGGCAAGCGCCATATCGGCCAGGTGCTGACCGATTTTGACATCGGCTATATGGGCACGGCGATCCTGGCAATCTGTTTCGTGCTTCTGGGCGCGGGCGTGCTGCATGCAGGCGGGATAGCGCCTGCCGACACCGCACCCGGCTTCGCCGCCCAAATCATCAAGCTTTATGACAGCACGCTCGGTGCCTGGGCGGCCCCGGTGCTCGGCGGTGCGGCGATTTCGGTGATGTTCACCACCGTCCTCGCTGTGGTCGACGGTGTGACGCGGGTGTTGGTGTCTGCGGGGCTGGCGCTTCAGGACAAGCCGTATGAGCCCGCGGGGCTTGACCGCACGCGGGGCTACCGCCTCGTCATGGTCGGGATGCTGATCGCGGCGATGCTTCTGCTCACCCAGTTCCTGTCCAGCTTCCGGGCCTTCATCGACCTCGTGACCTCAATCGCCTTCCTGACCGCCCCCCTTCTGGCCTGCTTTAACCACCGCGCGGTGTTCGGCGGGGATATCCCCAAGGACATGCAGCCAAGCAAGCTGATGAAGGTCTGGAGCTTCACCGGTATTGCCGTTTTAGTGCTGTTTGCCGGGGTTTATCTGTGTGTGGTGTGGGGCTGAGGTTGGCTCAGTCCACCGCCTTCAGAAGCTGGCGGTCGAAATAGCGCAGAAGCTGGTCCAGCTGTTTGCCGCGCTTCAGCACCTGCCCGTCCATCCCCATGATCCGCCAGGCGCCTTGGGCGCCAGCGTGTGACGGTTCCTTGACGATGCGGTAAAGCGGCATCTCGCTCGCGCGCCGGAAGATAGAGAAAACAGCCATTTTGGGCAGGTGGTCGATGGCATAGTCACACCACTTTCCGGCGGCGACCATGCGGCCATAGACATTGAGGATTTGGGCAAGCTCGGGCCGGATGAAATAAACGCGCTGATCTGCCGACCGGCCCGCCCATTTGGAGGACGGCGTCGCCTGCAACTGATGGATAGATGATATTTCGTCCATGCACTCCTCTTCATGACTATTGTGCTAAAAAAGCGCTCATTTGGCAAGGTTCACGGGGCTTCCGCGCATTTCGGATGCTGAGTCCAGTTGACGAGCAGCATGGTCGGTGCCATATATATCAGGCCGAAATATGTGCAAAAAGACACTGGACGGCACACGACAGACAAAGCGAGGATTATTCCATGAAGACTATTGCAACCCGCAAGATGGGTGTGTTTGCTATTGGCCTGACTGTTGTCGGCCTGGCAGCTTTTCATTCCGTTCCGACCCTGGCCTTCGGCCATGACCATGGTGACAAGGTACACCAGACCCGGGACGTAGCCCCTTTCCACAATATCCGCGTCAAGGGCGGTATTGAGCTCAAGCTCAGCGTCGGTAAGTCGCAATCGGTCGATGTCGCGACCGAGGACGATTATCAGGACAAGGTCAAAACTTATGTCGAGGGCGACACGCTCGTGATCGATATGACCGATGAGGACAAGCACAATATCCACCTGCAGGACGACGAGGTGACCGTAACCATCAACATGGAAAGCCTGAAGGGCTTTGAAGTGCTGGGCGCGGTTGATGGCACCATGGACGGCTTCAAGGGTGGCGATCTTAGTGTTGATATCCGTGGTGCAGCCAACCTGACGATTGAGGGCAGCTGCGACAAGTTCGACCTGGACATCAAGGGTGCCGGCAAAGTGGATGCCGAAGACATGACCTGCAAAGATGTTGACGTCGCGGTGAAGGGTGTTGGTTCGGCCAGCGTTCATGCTAGCGACAGCGTCGATGCCGATGTAAGCGGAATTGGCAAAATTACCGTTTACGGCCACCCAAAAGATGTCCGCAAGGATACCGGTGGCCTGGGGTCGATCCGCATCCGCTAAGGCGGCGTGCGGCCCCCGTATGACTTTCCGACATCCCGGAACAATAAACAGCAGAGGATAGATCCATGAAAAAACTGATTTCCAGCGCCGTGATTGCCACGGCTCTCCTTGGCACCAGCCTGGCGGCTTCCGCCAAAGACACGGCCGAGCAGACCCGCGATGTCCCGGCGTTCGATGCCGTCAAGCTCAAGGGCTCGATGGATGTGAATATCGTTGTGGGCAAGGCCCAGTCGGTGAAGGTGGAAGCCGACAGCGACATCATCGACAAGCTCTATACCAAGGTTTCGGGCGGCAAGCTTGAAATCGGCATGGAGCGCGGCAGCTGGCACCATATCAAGGTGATGAAGGTGACGATCACCGTACCGTCCCTTAAGGCCGCGGGGCTTTATGGCTCGGGCGACCTGATGGTGGACGGCGCCAAGGGTGACGCGTTCGACCTGGACCTCAAGGGCTCGGGCGACGTGGCCTTCCACAACGGCCAGATCGGCAAGTTCGAGCTGGACCTGGCGGGCTCGGGTGATGTCGACCTCGACGGTACCTGTGACCGTATTGATGTTGACCTGGCCGGTTCTGGTGACATCAAGGCCACCAAATTCCAGTGCAAGGAAGCCGATGTTTCCGTGCGTGGGTCGGGTGATGTCAGCGTGTACGCGAGCGAAAAGGCAGACGTCAGTATTGCCGGCTCCGGTGACGTGACCGTTCACGGCAAACCTGGCCACATGAATTCGCGTGTTCGTGGTTCCGGCGATGTGATGATCCGTTGATCACAGCAAGTTGATAGCCTGATTTTCCAAGCATTTTCAAGGGGACCCGGCCTTTTTGGCCGGGTTTTCCGTTGTAAGGGGTGCGCGTAAAAGTTGCCACTTTCTTGCCGCATTTGAGCCCCTAGTCCGCCTTAATGCGGGCAGAGGGTAAGACCGTTGGCCTCGACTGGCCCGGCTGCTCTGCGAAGCGCTGAACCCCTAGCCCCCTCATCTTCGCACTGTCCCTCAGCCGGGCCAGTTTCTATCTGGGGCCGATATCCCGGACCGTTTTCTGGTCCCGCTTTCACCAATTGAGGCTCGACAGCCAGGCACCCACAGGGCAGGCTTTGTCTGAGCAATATGACGGCAAGGGAGATATTTATGCGGCAGCTTTTCGAATTGTGCGGCGCGGACCGCGACGTGCGTTACAGCCCTTACACATGGCGCGTTCGCCTGTGTCTTCTCCATAAGGGGCTCGATTTCGAAGGTGTTCCGCTCAGGTTTTTGGAAAAGGAGCCGCTTGAACCGGCAAATTCCAAGACTGTGCCGGTCCTGAGGGACGGCGATACCTGGGTTAAAGACAGTTTCGACATCGCGCTTTATCTCGACCACACCTACCCTGAAAAACCGCTGTTTGGTGGTGCCATTGCCGAGGGGCAGGCGCGGGTGCTCAACGCCTATCTGGACCGGACGGTCCTCAACCCCATCTTTCCGATGATTATCGCCGATATTGTCGGCCTTCAGGATGCCGGGAATGCGGCCTATTTCCGCGAAAGCCGGGAACAGCGCCTGGGCGCGACGCTGGAGGACCTGCAGGCCGGACGGGAGCAGGCAGTGACGGCTTTCCGCAAGACGCTATCGCCGATCCGGGCGGCCCTGAAGGCGCAGCCGTTCCTGTCGGGCAATGCCCCGGCCTGGGCCGACTATGCCCTGATGGGGAATTTCATGTGGGCGCGGATTGCGTCCCCGTTCGAGCTTCTGGAGCCGGACGACCTTATCGCCGGGTGGCGTTCCAGGATGCTCGATCTATATGACGGGCATTGCCTGAAGGCCAAGCTCGGTCACTCAGGCGCGGCATAAGGATCGGTCCTTGCCTTCATGCGGCGCAGGTTCTATCAAACGGGATCAGTATAAAACAATGACAGGCACGACCTCGGGGGAAAATTCGTATGGATGTGCTTCTGGAAGCTGAGGCGCTTAGCAAGCATTTCGGTGAGTTCCGCGCAGTGGACGGTATTTCGCTTTCTGTGAAGAAAGGCGAAGTGCTCGGGTTTCTGGGCCCGAACGGTGCCGGTAAAACCACGACGATGAAAATGCTGACCGGGTTCCTGGCACCCACCGCCGGGGTTGCCCGCGTGTGCGGTGACGTGGTGACCACGGGCAATGTCGCCGCGCGCAGGCGTATCGGCTATCTGCCCGAAGGTGCGCCGCTTTATGGCGAAATGGACGTCCGGGATTTCCTGATGTTCGTTGCCGCCAGCCACGGTATCGCCAAGGCCGAGCAGCTGGATGTGGTTGAAAGCGCGGCTGCTGCCGTTCATCTCGGCAGCGTGATGGACCAGCGGATCGAAACCCTGTCCAAAGGCTACCGCCGCAGGGTCGGGCTCGCGGGTGCCATATTGCACGCGCCGGATGTGCTGATCCTCGATGAACCGACGGACGGGCTGGACCCGAACCAGAAGCATGAAGTCAGACGCCTGATCGAAGCCATGTCGGTTGGCCGCGCTATCATCATTTCCACCCATATTCTGGAAGAAGTCGACGCGCTCTGCCACCGCGCGGTCATCATCAACCGTGGCCGTATCGTCGCGGACGGCACACCGTCGGACTTGAAGGCACGGTCGAAATACCGCAACGCCGTTACCATGCTGGTGCCGCAGGAAACCGCCGAGAAGGCCGCGTCCGCCATCAAGCGCATCAAGATGGTCGCCGGTGTCGAGGCGGCAAGCGAAGGGGACCATATGCGTCTGACCGTCATCCCGCGCGACAATATGGACATCGCCGATTCCATCGGGGATATCGCTGCCGTCAGCAATTGGCAGGTCAGCCAGTTCTCGGTCGACCCTGGCAGGCTGGACGACGTGTTCCGGCAAGTGACGGAAGGAGGGTCAAGATGAGCGTGGTCCGTACCGTATTCGCCCGCGAATTCGCGAGCTATTTCTCCACCCCCGTCGCCTATGTCTTCCTGGTGATTTACCTGATCATGCAGGGGATGTTCACCTTCTATGTCGGCCATTTTTACCAGCGCGAGCAGGCGGACCTCGTCTCCTTCTTCGCCTACCAGCCATGGCTTTACCTGTTCCTGATGCCCGCCATCGCCATGCGGCTGTGGGCCGAGGAACGCCGGAGCGGCACGTTTGAGCTGTTGCTCACGCTGCCGATCCCCCTGGGTGCCACCGTGATCGGCAAATATCTGGCCGCCGTGGCGTTCGCGGGCGTGGCGCTCCTACTCACCGCCCCAATCTGGATCACGGTCAACTGGCTCGGCTCGCCCGACAATGGCGTGATCATCACCGGCTATGTCGGTTCGCTCCTTCTGGCGTCGGCTTATCTCGCCATCGGTGCCGCCCTGTCGGCGACGACCAAGAACCAGGTGGTGGCCTTCATCCTGTCGGTTGCCGTGTGCTTCCTGTTCCTGGTCTCGGGCCTGCCGATGGTGCTGGATGCCTTCTCAGGCTGGGCCGGGCATCAGATTGTGCTGACCATCGCCAACTTGTCCTTCCTTACCCACTTCAACAATCTCCAGAAAGGTGTCGTCTCCCTGGCGGACGTGGTCTATTTCGCCGCGGTCATCGCCTTGTGGCTCTGGATCAATGCCCTGGTGATTGAAAGCAAGAGGGAGGCAGGCTGATGTCTAACCCCACGACCAAATTCATGGCCCGACCGGGCGTGCAGATCGTCCTCGCGGTCATGTTGTTCCTGTCGCTGACGGTGTTGATCGACCGTTATATGCGCGGCACCCAGCTCGACCTCACGGAAGAAGGGCTTTATACCCTGTCGCCGGGGACGGAAAAGATGCTCGGCAATCTGGACGAGCCGGTCACGCTCAAATTCTATTTCTCGCGTTCGCTCGCGGCCGCTTACCCGCAGCTCCTCAGCTACGGCAAGCGGGTGGAGGATCTGCTCCGCTCGTTCGTCTCGGCGAACCCGGACAAGGTGCGGCTGTCGGTCATCGACCCCGAACCTTTCTCGGAAGCCGAGGATGATGCCGTGGCGGCGGGGCTGAAGGGCGTGCCGCTCGGGGATGGCTCCACGCTTTACCTCGGCCTCAAGGCGACCAACACCACCGACGGCGAGGGCGATATCGCCTTCTTCGCGCAGGACCGGGAAAAATTCCTCGAATATGACATCGTCAAGCTGATTGCCGGGCTCGACCACACGGGCCGCAAGAAGCTGGCGCTGCTGACCACCTTGCCGATGCAGTATGGCGAAGGCGGCCCGCAGGCGGCGATGCAGGGGCAGTCCCAGCCCTATGTCATCTATCAGCAGCTGAAGGAATCCTATGATGTCCAGATGCTGCAGCCGGACTTCAAGGCGCTGCCGAAGGACACCGATGTCCTGATGGTCGTGCAGCCGCCGCAGTTAAGCGACGACCAGCTTTATCAGATCGACCAATATGTGCTGAAGGGCGGTCGGGCGCTGGTGTTCCTTGACCCGCATTCCGAAGCGGCGAACCCGCGCGCGACCACGCCGAACGCGTCTTCGCTCGGCCCGCTCCTGAAGGCCTGGGGCGTCGATATGCCCGAAGGCAAAGTGGTGGGCGATGCCTCCCTGGCCCAGCGGGTCCAGATGGGCGGCTACAGCTCCGACCAGGTGAAGGACTATGTCTTCTGGCTGTCGGTCATCAAGGATTTCCTCGCGCAGGATGACGTGGTCACCGGCGCGGTGAGCAACCTGAACATGGCCACAAGCGGGGTGCTTGAGCCCATCAAGGGCGCGACCACCAAGTTCCAGCCGCTGGTCCGCACCAGTACGGCGTCGATGCTGTATGATGCCAAGCGCGCGGTCGGCATGCCGGACCCGGATATGCTGCTGCGCGGCATGAAGCCGAGCGGGAAATCCTACGTGCTGTCGGCACGGGTTTCCGGCCCCGCCAAGACCGCTTTCCCGGCGCGGGTCGCCAAGGAAGGGATGCCACAGAAGGACCCGGCGGTCGCCAGTGGCAACATTAATCTTGTCGTCACGGCCGATACCGACCTGTTCGATGACCGCTTCTGGGTGCAGCTCCAGAACCTTCTGGGTCAGCGCATTGTCGTGCCGATTGCCGGTAACGGCAGCTTCATCCTCGGCCTTGTCGATAATATGACCGGCTCGGACGCGCTCATTGGCCTGCGTGGCCGCGGCATTTCCAAGCGGCCGTTTGAGGTGGTTGAGCGTATCCGTCAGGACGCGGAGACCAAATATCTCGCCCAGGAACAGACGCTGCAGAAACGCCTGAATGAGACCGAGGACAGGCTCAAGAACCTGGAATCGCAAAAGCCGGGGGACACCAGCGTGCTGTCGCCTGACCAGGAACAGGAAATGGCGTCGTTCCGGACCCAGCTTCTGGAAACGCGGAAGCAGCTTCGGGCGGTCAAGCACAGCCTGAGGCGCGAGATCGAGCATCTCGGCTCGGTGCTGGCGGTAATCAATATCGCGCTGGTGCCATTCCTTATTGTTATTTTCGCCCTCGTTAGGGTACAGCTCAGGCGCCGTCGCAGGCGGCATCAGGCGTAAGCCTGTGTGCCGCCCGGCAGCGGGGCAAAGTCAGGACCAAGGTAAGAGCAAGGCATGTCTGAAAGACTGACCAACATTCTCGGATATCTCACCCTTTTCGCTGTTCTGGCCGCGATCTGGGTTCTCTTCGGCGAAGACCCGACGCTGGACCAGGGCGCGCGCGGTGAACATACGTTCGCGGCCCTCGACAAGCATATCAATGACGCGACCGAGCTTGACCTGAAGGCAGGCGATAAAGCGGCGGTGATCAAGCAGGGGAAGGACGGCTGGGTAGTCACCGAGCGGGACAATTACCCCGCTGACATGACGAAGCTTGTCGGTGTCCTGCGTGGGATGGCGCTGTCTAAACGGCGCGACCCGAAAACCGACAATAAGGACCATTTCGACCGCATCGGCCTGGGCAAGAAAGCGCTTGCCATCACGCTCAAGGGCAAGGACGGTAAGACGCTGGCCCAGTTCGACATGGGCACGCGCAAGGATGGTGCTGACGGCCGCTCGCTCACCTATATCTACCAGGAGAAGGACACCCGCGCCTGGCTGGTCACGGGGCTGGCGGACGCCAAGGCCGACCCGGTCTGGTGGCTTGACACCCGCGTGCTTGACCTCGACGAAAGCCGTTTCGCCCAGCTGAAAATTGGTGATGCCACGCTGACGCGGCCGCTGGGCTCGGAAGACTTCACGCTTGAAGGCCTCAAGAAGGGCGAGAAAACCGCCCCGGTGTGGGAGCTTCGGGAACCGTCCCGCGCGCTCGCCTACCTGTCCGTCACCGATGTCCGCAAGATTGCGAACCCGCTGATGGACCCCAAGGGCAAGGTGGTTGCCACCACCCATGACGGGCTCACGCTCACGCTGACGCTTTACAGCATGGACGGCGGCACCTGGGCGCAGGTTGCGGCTAGTTTTGACGCCAAGGCGCGGGAAGAAGGCAAGGCCGGGGAGCTCAAGGGCGCGCCTGTGGACGGCGCCAAGGAAGCCGCTGACATCAATGCGCGGACCACCGGCTGGCTTTACCGTCTGTCGGACCGCACGGGTGAGCTTTTGACCCGCTCGCGCAAGGATTTTCTGGAAGCCAAGACGGACGCGGCGAAAAGCGGCTCTTGAACCGGCGGTTTAACTTCCTAAATTCAGGACAGCAATTTTTGGGCGGGCACAGCCGTGCGCGCCCAAACAGCACAGGTGCAGGTATCAAGTACAAGAGGGACCAATGGCTGACGTAAAAACGGAGAAAATGGGGTTTGAGGCTGAAGTATCGCGCCTCCTTCACATGATGGTGCATTCGGTTTATTCCGAACGCGAGATTTTCCTGCGGGAGCTGATTTCGAACGCCTCGGATGCGTGCGATAAGCTCCGCTATGAAGCGCAATCCAACACCGCGCTGATGGAAGACGGCACCGACTTCGGCATCACCATAACCGCCGACAAAAAGGCCAAGACCATCACGGTGGCCGATAACGGCATCGGCATGAACCGGGATGACCTGATCAGCCACCTGGGCACCATCGCCCGCTCCGGCACCGCCAAATTCATGGACCAGCTGACCGGCGACAGCAAAAAAGACATGCAGCTCATCGGCCAGTTCGGCATCGGTTTCTACTCGGTCTTCATGGTCGCGGACAAAGTGGTGGTCACCACGAAACGGGCCGGGGAAAGTGAAGCCTGGGCCTGGGAAAGCGGCGGCGAAGGCACCTATGAAATCAGCCCGGCCCAGAAAGATGGCCGCGGCACTGAAATCTGCCTGCATCTCAAGGACGATGCCGACGAATATCTCGACCAGTTCCGCCTCAGGAAAGTCGTTACCACCTACAGCGACCATATCGCTGTGCCGATCACGCTGGCCGCCGTCGGAGGCGATGACAAGGACAAGGGCGCTGAGGAGCCCCAGGTCGTCAACGAAGGCTCAGCCATCTGGACCCGTCCCAAGTCCGAGATCACCGATGATCAGTATAAGGAATTCTACCATCACGTCGGCCACGCCTTCGATGAGCCGGCGCTCACGCTGCACTATAAGGCCGAGGGCATGCAGGAATATACCGTACTCCTGTTCGTGCCGACCCAGCAGCCGATGGACCTGTTCGACCCCGCCCGCAAAGGCAAGGTGAAGCTGTATGTCAAACGCGTCTTCATCACCGAAGACAGCGAAGACCTGCTGCCCGGCTGGCTCCGCTTCGTGCGCGGCGTGGTCGACAGCCAGGACCTGCCGCTCAACATCAGCCGCGAAATGCTGCAGAACAACCCGACGCTCCAGCGCATGTCGAAGGCGATCACCAAGAAAGTGCTGGCCGAGTTCGAAAAGCTCGCGGACAAGGACGAGGAAAAATTCCTCGCGCTTTGGGGCCAGTTTGGCGCCGTCCTCAAGGAAGGCCTCTATGAGGATTTCGAGCGCCGCGAACAGCTGCTGAAGCTGGCGCGCTTCCGCTCCACCGGTACCGACGGCTGGACCAGCCTGGCTGACTATGTCGCGCGCATGAAGGACAAGCAGTCCGCCATCTATTATGTCACCGGGCCGGATGAAAAGTCGGTCGCGCGCAGCCCGCAGCTTGAAGGCTTCAAGGCCAAGGGTATCGAAGTGCTGCTGCTCTCTGACGCGGTCGATGATTTCTGGCTCCAGATGGTGACGGACTTTGACGGCAAGCCGTTCAAGTCGATCACCCGCGGCGCCAGCGACCTCAAGGATATCGCCGGCGAAGACAAGGATGCCGACAAGAAGGACAAGGCCACCGAAGGCGCGATGACCACGCTCATCACCATGATGAAGCAGGTGCTGGGGGACAAGATCAAGGACGTGCGCCCGTCCGACCGCCTGACCGAAACCGCCGCCTGTCTCGTCGCGGATGACAGCGGTATGGACATGCATCTTGAGCGCATCCTCAAGGCCCATAACCAGATCGACGCCGTCACCGCCAAGGTGCTGGAGATCAACCCGTCCCACGCGCTTATCCGCAAGCTGGCCGACAAGGCAGGCGACAAGGGCGCGGTTGATGCGCTCTCGGACGATGTGTGGCTGATCCTCGACCAGGCCAAAATCCTTGAAGGCGACCCGCTCGAAGATCCTGCCGCCTTTGCCCGCCGCTTGTCCGCGGCGATGGAAAAAGGCCTCGTGTAAGCGAGGGATCAGCCTTCAACTGAATGAGAAAAGGCGGGCCACGATGCCCGCCTTTGTCGTTTATGAGCCTGTGCCGTCCAGATTACTTGGAAGCGGGCGGCGCGAACTTGTCCGCCGGGACATCGGCGAATTTGTAGGATGCCAGATGAAGCCGCGTCTCATGCCCGCCGACTGACTGAGTGATGTCCACACCAACCCAGACTTTGTCCATGAGCTTGTAGCGTTTGACCTCGCCAACGAAAGCCTGGCCCTGGTCGGTGCCTGTCATCCGCTGCAGCTTATGGTCTTTGGCATCGAGCCAGAAGTCGACAGGGTCGCAGCCTTCCGGCGTGATGGTGACGACGTCATAAGTTTCGCCGTTCGCGTCCTTCTTGCCCTGATAGGCGAAGTCGGCCGGGAAGCGGCCCGGATAGAAATAGCCGCCAACGGTGAGATAAGCGGTCAGCTTGGCGCTGGCGATGCCTGCGGGCGAGGTGTCGGTGCGCACCTTGCCGTCGGGGCCCATCATCCAGGCTTGCTTGCCGTCGAAGCCGTGGGTGAAGGTGGCACCGCCGCGTGTCATTTGGCTAACGCTCCTGAGCGCATGAAGGTCACCCCAGGTTTCATACGTGGCGGCATGGTCGCCCTGGCCGAGAGCCCCGGTTTCATGGAACCCCTTTGGCGCATCGAGCGCGGCACCGCCCATGGCTTCCTTCATCTGGGCCATCAGGCGGGTGCCTGCCTCATCGGCATGGGCGGACGTGAATGAGACTAAAACAAGAGACAAGGCAAAAAGGCCAGATCGCAGCATAGTAAATCTCCCCCTACTAAGCGAAATGGAAGGGTGCCGACGATAATCGCCGCCAACACCCAAGCTGGTATCTGGACAGCCAATAGGGGCAAATTTGAGGCGCAGGTTTTTCGCCGCGAAGGCCGGATAGGTCAGGCCTTGCCGGGTTTCGGCAGTTTTTTGACCCTCAGGCCCGTGATCTGGTTGCGCCTGCGTGCGGTCACCTCGAAGCGGAAGCCGTGGAAGGTGTAGCTCTTGCCGACAATCGGGATGGTCTCGGCTTCATGGATCACCAGCCCCGCGATGGTGGTGGCCTCATCGTCCGGCAGGTGCCAGTCGAACATACGGTTGAGGTCCCGGATCGTGACCGTGCCTTCCACCTGCACGCTGCCGTCCGGCTGCGGCTGGACACCGGGGACCTCGAAGTCATGCTCGTCGGCAATATCGCCAACGATTTCCTCCAGAATATCCTCCAGCGTCACCAGCCCCTGGATGGCACCATATTCATCCACCACCAATGCGAAGTGGATCTTGCGGTCCAGAAAGGCGTTCAGCTGTTCCTTGAGGCTGGTTGTCTCCGGCACGAACCAGGGCTTGATCATGATCCGGCGCACATTGAAGCGCTGCACCTGGCCGCCCGCCCGGCGGAACGCGCGCAGCACGTCCTTGGCATGCAGCACGCCGACGATGTTTTCCGGGTCGCCGTCATAAACCGGCAGCCGGGTGAAGGGGCTTCTGACCACGGTGGTGATGATGTCATCGGCCGGGGCGTTCACATCGACCGCCTGCATGTTCTTGCGGTGGATCATCACGTCTTCGATGGTGACGTCGTCGAGGTCGAGGATGCTGCCCAGCATCCTTGTGTCTTCCTTGACGAGGCCGCCTTCGGCGCGGTGCAGCTCGATGGTGCCCCGAAGCTCATCATGTGCGCTCAGGACCGATTGCACGTTCGAGATATCGATACCGAAAATCCGCAAAGTCAGCCGGACGATCGACTGCACCAGGGCCACCACAGGCGCGAACAGGAACACGATGATGCGGATGAACCCAGCGACCGAAAGCGCGGTCCGGTCCGGGTTGGCGATCGCGTAGGACTTGGGCAGCACTTCCGAGAAAATCAGCACCAGCCCCGTCATCACGGCGGTGGCGATATAAACGCCGCTGTCCCCCAGGATATGGAGGAACAGGCTGGTCGCCATGGCTGATGCCAGGATGTTGACGAGGTTGTTGCCAAGAAGGATGGCGCCGATCAGCCGTTCGGGTTCATCGGTCAGGCGGGAAACCCGCTCGGCCCGCTTGTCGCCCGCCTTCGCCATATGGTGGATGCGTGCCCGTGACGAAGCCGTCAGCGCGGTTTCCGAGCCGGAGAACAAGCCGGACAGGCAAAGGAGGATGAAGATGATCCCTGAGGTCACCCAGAATTCGGTGTCGAACAGGCTTTCGCCCGCATGTACCGCGTCCATGACAATAAGCTCCTATCTCGCCGCGCTTTTAACCGGCGAGGGAATCATGCAGAACCGCGCGCACAAGATCAAGGTCCACGCCTTTCACCGTCCGTGCGCCGCCAATGGGGCCGAGGACGAAAACGATCTCGCCGGCGTCGACCTTCTTGTCCTGCGCCATATGGGCAAGGAGCGTGTCGGCATCAAGGGGCTTGTCGATCTGGCTCGCGCGGCCGCGCATGTTTACCGTGGCCAAATGGGCGAGATAGCGCTCAAGGTCGCTTGCGGGCGCAAGGCCGAGCCGGGCGGAAAGGTCGAGCGCCATCGCCATGCCGATTGCCACGCCTTCGCCGTGCAACAGCGTGCCGTCATACCCGCATTCGGCTTCGAGCGCGTGGCCGAACGTGTGGCCGAGGTTGAGGAGTGCGCGTTTGCCGCTCTCAAATTCATCTTCAGCGACGATGCGGGCCTTGGCTTCGCAGCTTTTCTGGATGGCATAAGCCTGGGCCGCGCGGTCGCCGGTCCTGAGGCGCGCACCGTTCTCTTCCAGCCAAGCGAAGAAGGCCGGGTCGTCGATCAGGCCGTATTTCACCACTTCGGCATAGCCGGCCTGCAGCTCGCGCGCGGGCAGGGTGTCCAGGAAGGCGAGGTCGATGATCACCCGCTTCGGCTGGTGGAAGGCGCCGACGAGGTTCTTGCCATACGCCGTGTTGATGCCGGTCTTGCCGCCCACGGAACTGTCCACCTGCGCCAGCAGGCTGGTCGGCACCTGGATGAAATCCATCCCGCGCCTGAGAACGGCAGCCGCGAAGCCGGTAATGTCGCCGATGACACCGCCGCCGAGGGCGATGAGCGCATCCTTGCGCTCGATATTGAGGGCGAGCAGGCTATTCGTTAACTCACCGAAACGGTCCCAGCTTTTGGTGGCTTCGCCGGCGGGCAGGATGACGCTGTCGGCCGTGATGCCTGCAGCCTCAAGCGACGCTATGGCCGCGTCCAGATACAGCGGGGCGACATTCTCATCGGTGACGACGGCGACACGCGGGTGCTGGATCACCGGGCGGACGAGGTCGCCCAGGCTCGCCAGCAGGCCTTCGCCGATCAGGATATCGTAGGACCGGTCGCCGAGCGGCACATGCACGGTGGCGGGCTTTTGCGGGTCAGCCATGGACGGTCCCTTGCTGCTGCTCGGCCCTGAGCGTGTCGATGATCGCGGTCACGACATTCTCATGCGGCCCGGCGCCGGAGGCAACCTTGAGGTCGGCCTGGGCATAGAAGGGTTCGCGCTCGGCCTTCAGCCGGGTCAGGATCGCACGCGGGTCGCCCTGCTTCAGAAGCGGGCGGGTATCACGCCTGCTGGTGCGTTCGACCAGCACGTCGATATTGGCCTCCAGCCAGATGGACAGGCCCTCATCCTTGATCAGCGTGCGGGTTTCATCATTGACGAAAGCGCCGCCGCCGGTAGCCACCACCTTGGGCTTGCCGTCCAGAAGCCGGGCGATCACCCGGCGCTCGCCCGAGCGGAATTCCGCTTCGCCGAAATTCTCGAAAATCTCGGCCACAGACATGCCGGCGGCCTTTTCGATCTCATGGTCGCTGTCGACGAAGGGGAGGCCGAGCCTGCGGGCAAGCCGCCGTCCGACCGTGGTTTTACCCGCGCCCATCAGGCCGACAAGCACGATGGTACGGCCAGTCCAGGCAAGTGCCGGGGCCATGCTATCGTCTTCATCGGGCTGTTTTGCGTTTCGCGACATAGATGCCTGTTTATACGGGCGCTTTGGCGCTGCCAACGCTTTTATCTGAAACAGTTGCTTCCGTTCCATAATTCCGCCCCAAAAGCGGGTAACGCTGCGGACCTTATCGTGCCTGCGGGGTGTGGGGCCGGTGAACCCTTCTGTGATGGTTCGCGACGGGTTCTTGGGCTGGACTTGGGAATGTGTGCATCCTATAACACGGGCAGGCAGGGGCCCGCAGAGGGTATCGCGGGCGTCTTGGAAAATAAGGATTGTTCATGTCGAAACTGACAAAATTTCTGCTGGCACTCGGCGCGCTTGTGATCGTGGGTGGCGGTATCTTCCTGATGACCTGGGACATTCCGGCGCCGTCCGCGGAAGTCACCAAGACCCTGAGCAATGACCGTTTCCCGTCCTGATAGCGGGCATCTTCTGTCCCGGCGTCTGAGGACGCGCGCCCGGCTGTTTGCGTCGGTTGCCGCGCTGTCGCTGATGGTGCCGATGGCTGTGTCCGCGCAGGACCAGACACCCAAACCCGCGGAGCCGCAAAAGCCGGTCGTGCAAACGCCCGCGGTGCAGGATCCGGACAAGCCGAAAGAAACCTATTTCCTCGGCGGCACCCCGAAACCCAAACGCCAGGAAGGCCCGGCGATCGGGGCGCCCAAGAGCATCCTGCCGAAACCTTTTGTGGCCCCCGGCAGCGTCAAGGTTCCGCCCGCGCCGGCTTCCGCGGCCACGCCGGATATGGCGGCTGCGGGACAAGCCCAAACCGCGGATCAGCAGGCAGGTCAGCAAACCGGCCAGCCCCCTGTGCAGGATCAGGCCGTAGCCCCCGCCCAGGCGGAGACGGAAACCGGTACCCCGATCAGCGACGAACCGCTCGTTGAAGGCTCGCTCTCCACGCTCGACCCGTCCGGCGTTTCGGTGCTGTCCGGGACTGTCGCAGACGGTACCCAGCCTGTTGCAGCTGCAACAGTTGTCGGGTATCCGGCGACTTTCTGGCAGGGCTATAGCCGTTCCCAGGTTGAAACCGCGCTCAAGGCGGTCGTGAAGGCCGCCGCGTCACCTGAATCGCGTCAGATCGCAGACCGGCTCGTGCGCTCGCCGATGGCGTTGCCCGCGCCGCAAAATGATGCGGACATCACCAGCTTCATCGCCACCCGGCTCGACCTTCTCGAACAGCTTGGCGATGTCGATGGCTATGTCGCGCTGATCGATGCATTGCCGAAGGGCCGGGACTGGACTGCGCTTGCCCGGCACATCACCAATGCCGACCTCCTCGAAGGCCGGTTGCCGGATGCCTGCTCCCGCGCTGAAGCCGTCCGCGCGACCGACAGCAACCCTTACTGGGTGCGCATGGCCGCCTTCTGTCATGCCGCGAACGGCGACCGCACCGGCGTCGATTTCCAGCTCGGTATCCTGGAGGAAGTCACCAAGGTCCCGAAATCCTTTTACCAGCTTATGGACCGTATCCTGGTTGAGGCCGAACAGCCGAAGGGCACGGTGCTGCCGCCCGCGTCCGCGCTGGGTGAGCCCCTGCGCGTCGACCTTCTGGAAATGGCGATGGCCCGGCTTGCCAAGGTCAAGGTCGCGGCGCTGTCGCTTGAGGATGTCAACCCGCTGGCGGTGCATGGCACGCTGGCGCTGCCGGGCGTCGACCAGGGCGCCAAGGCCGACCTGATGTCGCTGGCGCTTCAGAAGGGCTGGGTCGGTGGCCAGGCCTTTGCCGATTTCGCGCGCGCCTTCCAACCCACCGATGCCGACCGGGCCGAGCTTACGGGTGAGACCGAAGGCGACCAGTTCATCACCGATGTTGTGTTGGCCCACACGGCGGCGACCGCGGCGAATGCCCCGGACCGTGTTGCGGCGCTCAAGAAAGCATGGGACCGGGCCGTCCGGGTTGAACGGGTGCTCGCCGAAGCGCCGGGCCTCTACCGGCTGACGGCCGATATGATCGCGTCCCCCGATGACGGCGCGGCGGCGCCCGCGCTTGCGCGTGCGGCGATGCTCGATCGTGCCAACCCGGAAAAGGGCGGCTGGTTCCGCCTGATGCGCGCCACGCCCCAGGATGCCGAAGGCCAACTGGGTGATGCGCTTATCAATACCTGGCCGCTGATGCTGGTGGCGACGGGGGATAGCTCCCTGCCGCCCATCACGCTCGACCGCCTGCACAGCTGGTGGCTGGCACAAGGGAATGAGCCGACCCGCTTTGGCCGCGCGAGCCTGATGTTCACCATCCTCGATGCGCTCGGCTACACGGTGCCGGATACCGCCTGGAGCTGGCTTGAGGCCGGGGACGTCCATACCGAACATACGGCACCGTCCGCCGCCATCTGGCGCCGGCTTCTGGTCGCCGGGGCCGAAGGCAACAAGCCGCAGGTGCTGGAGACCGCGCTCAAGCTCATCTCCGACGGGGGTCCGTCGGCGGTGTCGCCCGCGCTTGCAGGCTCGCTGATCGCGACGCTGCGGTCGGCCGGGTTCGAGAAGGAAGCCCGGGCGCTGGCCACTGAAATGCTGGTGGCCTGGGGCCTTTAGGGCGGCTTTAGAGGGGCTTTAAGCGCCATGGCGGATGCCGCGCTCATCGATGGGTTCCTGGAGATGCTGGCGGCTGAGAAGGGCCGCGCCAAAAACAGCCTCATGGCCTACAGGCGTGATCTGGATGATTTTCGTGAAACCAGTAATGCCAAGCTTGAAAGCGCCACGGCTGAGGATATCCGCGCCTATCTTGCGGACCTGCACGCCCGTGGCATGAAGCCGGGCACAGTGGCGCGCCGCCTGTCCGCGCTCCGGCAGTTTTACCTGTTCCTCTATTCGGAGGGCATCCGCACCGACAACCCGGCCAAGAATATCGAAAGCCCGCGCATCGGCCAGCCGCTGCCCAAGGTGCTCAGTGAGGCGGATGTCGACCGGCTTCTCGATACCGCAGCCGAGCAGGCCGAAAGCGGCAAGGTCGCCGACCTGCGCCTCCATGCCTTGATGGAAACGCTCTATGCCACGGGCCTGCGCGTGAGCGAGCTTGTCACGCTGCCGCGCCGCGCGGTCGGGCCCGATACCGCGCTGATCATGGTCACCGGCAAGGGCGGGCGTGAACGGATGGTGCCCCTCGGCACCAAGGCGCGGCAAGCGCTGATGGCTTATATCCAGTCGTTAGATGCATCCGATGGGAGCCCGAGCAAATATCTGTTCCCGTCAAGCGGCAAGGAAGGCTTCCTGACCCGCAGGCGCGTCGGGCAGTTGATGAAAGACCTGGCGGTGGCGGCAGGTGTCATGCCGTCAGCGCTCAGCCCGCACAAGCTCCGCCACGCGTTTGCGACCCACCTTCTGGCCCACGGGGCGGACTTGCGCGCGGTCCAGCAGATGCTGGGCCATGCTGACATTTCGACGACGCAGATTTACACCCATGTGCTGGAGGAACGGTTGAAGAGCCTGGTGCTGACCAAGCACCCCCTCAGCGAAACCTAAGGAAACCGTAGCGGCAGGGGCGATAACACAAAGCCTTGACAGCGGGGGCGACTTCAAGGATTTTGCGCCCGTTGCAGAAACGTGTTTAACTCACCGTTATGCAAGACAAGCCGAACAAGACGGAAGCGCCGAATATGATGACATTTCTTGAGTTTGAGAAACCGATCGCCGAACTTGAAGGCAAGATCCGGGAGCTCAGAAGTTTCCACCGCGGCGGGTCTGGCGATGTCGATATATCGGCAGAAGTCGGCCAGCTCGAAGGCAAGCTCGGCAAACTCCTCAAGGAAACCTACGCGGGGCTGACGCCCGCGCAGAAGATGCAGGTCGCCCGCCATCCGGAACGCCCGCACTTCAAGGATATCGTCGGCCACTTGTTTGAAGATTTCACGCCGCTGGCGGGTGACCGCTGCTTCGGCGAAGATGAAGCGCTGATGGGCGGCCTTGCCCGTTTCCGCGGTGAAGCCTGCGTGGTCATGGGCCACGAAAAGGGCTCGGACACCGAAAGCCGTATCCGCCACAATTTCGGCATGGCGCGGCCCGAAGGCTACCGCAAAGCCATCCGCCTCGTCGAGATGGCGGACCGTTTCGGCCTGCCGGTGCTGACGCTTGTGGACACGTCTGGTGCTTACCCCGGTATTGGCGCTGAGGAACGCGGCCAGGCCGAAGCCATCGCGCGGTCGACCGATGCCTGCCTTGCGGCGGAAGTGCCGGTTGTCACCTGTATCGTTGGTGAAGGCGGGTCGGGCGGCGCTGTCGCCATCGCGGCCGCCAACCGGGTGCTGATGATGGAACATGCCATTTATTCGGTGATCTCGCCGGAAGGCTGTGCCTCGATCCTGTGGCGCACCGGCGACAAGGCGACCGAAGCAGCCACCGCGCTCAAGATCACGGCGCAGGACCTTTTGAAACTTGGCGTGATCGACAGCATCGTGTCCGAGCCGCTCGGCGGTGCCCACCGGGACCCGGAGCGCGCGATGAACATGCTGGGTGATGGCCTCGAAGGCGCACTCAGGGACATGGCCGGCATGGACGGCGCGCGGCTGAAGATGCTCCGCCGCGACAAATTCCTCGCCATGGGCGACAAGACGCTCTGATCCTGCTTTTTCTCTAATCGTCATTCGCCGGCTTGACCGGCGAATCTAGATTAGAGCGGGGTATTTCCGGTTCAGAAGAACGATCCTAGACCTGCCGGTCAAGTCGGCGGGTGACGATATGAGAACGACTGGCCTTCAGCCGCATATCCGATCATAGAGGTCGGCCCAGTCCGGGTTTTCCTCCTCGATTAACGCGATTTTCCAATCTCGGTTCCATTTTTTCAGACGCTTTTCACGGCTTATGGCCATTTCTGCTGTTGCGTGTACCTCAAACCATACGAGGCGGGTCACGTCATATCGCTCCGTAAAGCCTTTAAAGACATGGCTCTTATGTTCCCACACCCGGCGAACCAAATCATTTGTCATGCCGATATAGAGGGTACCCTTGCGGGCACTTGCCATGATGTAGGTGTAATATTGCATGTGGATAGGGTGATGTTCCTGGATCCGCCGGTCAAGCCGGCGGATGACGAAAGAAGGTAGATATCACATCAAAGCCCTGTCACCGAGCGGTCATAAAAAAGCGGTTAAATATGTCCCAGCACGGACCGCTCAGGACGCCACAAGGCCTTGTGGCGATGCGGTCGTGCGAATCATTGAATTATGGGCCTTTAGCCCCCGCTATCTCCCTCAACGGGCAGAATTCGGGCGGGTGCACGCGGCGTCGCGTCACTAGATATTGTAGGCGAACCAACAAGTTTACACTTTATCTTGACGACCCCGGCCGCTCGGGCCTATCTTTTAGACCTTGCCGATTGAAGGACGACTCGTACGGGGGATGTCGGGCGGTCGTTCTGGCAAGTACCTGAAAACAAACGAAAAAGTTGAAGCGTTCGACTTTTGTTCTTTTCTCGGGCACACTCCGATATTCCTCGGTTGGTGTTTCCCGAAACGAAGAAGGAGTCAGCGCCACAAGGATAAGGCTGGTTAGGGAGATATGGGCACCATGTTTGAAGTCACTCATTTCGAACACGGCGGCGCGGTTGAAATTGACCGCAGCCGGGACGCGCTCTTGACGGAATTCGGCAAGGCGACACTCGAAGACCGCTATTTGATGCCGGGCGAGTCCTATCAGGACCTGTTCGCACGGGTAGCGTCCTATTATGGTGACGACAAAGCTCATTCGCAGCGCCTGTATAACTATATCTCAAACCTGTGGTTCATGCCCGCGACCCCCGTCCTGTCGAACGGTGGCACCAACCGCGGCCTGCCCATCAGCTGCTTCCTCAACGAAGCCCAGGACAAGCTTGAAAGCATTGTCGGCCTGTGGACCGAAAACGTCTGGCTCGCCTCCAAGGGCGGCGGTATCGGTTCCTACTGGGGCAACCTGCGTTCGATCGGCGAAACCGTCGGCGGTGTTGGCAAGACCAGCGGCATCATTCCGTTCGTCCGGGTGATGGACAGCCTGACGCTCGCCATTTCCCAAGGCTCGCTCCGCCGTGGTTCGGCCGCCATCTACCTGCCGATCAACCACCCGGAAATCGAAGAATTCATCGAGCTCCGCCGCCCGACCGGCGGTGACCCGAACCGCAAGACGCCGAACCTGCACCATGGTATTCTCGTCTCCGACGCCTTCATGCGTGCGGTTGAAAATGATGAGGAATGGGCGCTTCTGAGCCCGAAGGACCAGCATGTGGTGCGTACGGTTTCGGCGCGCGGGCTTTGGATCCGTCTCCTCACCGCCCGGGTTGAAACCGGTGAGCCCTATATCATTTATTCCGACACCGTGAACCGCCAGATGCCGGAGCATCACAAGCTTGCGGGCCTGACGGTCAAGACCTCGAACCTGTGCGCGGAAATCACGCTGCCGACCGGCCTTGACCACCTGGGCAACGAGCGTACCGCCGTGTGCTGCCTCTCCAGTCTCAACCTTGAGAAATACATGGAGTGGAAGGACAATAAGGAATTCATCCCCGACGTGATGCGCTTCCTCGACAACGTGCTGCAGGACTTTATCGACCGCGCACCGGACGAGATGAAGAAGGCCCGTTATTCGGCCATGCGCGAGCGTTCGGTCGGTCTCGGCGTCATGGGCTTCCACAGCTTCCTGCAGGACAATATGATCCCGTTCGAAAGCGCCATGGCCAAAGCCTGGAACAAGAAGATTTTCAGCCACATCAAGGCGGAAGCGGACCGTGCCTCCGAAGCGCTGGCGTATGAGCGCGGGCCGTGTCCGGACGCCGCCGACTATGGCATCATGGAGCGTTTCTCCAACAAATCGGCGATTGCGCCGACCGCGTCCATCTCCACCATCTGTGGCGGTGCGAGCCCGGGGATCGAGCCGATTGCCGCCAACAGCTATAACCAGAAGACGCTGTCGGGCAACTTCATCGTCCACAGCCGCGCGCTGACCCGGCTTCTGGAGGAAAAAGGCCAGAACACCGATGAGGTCTGGACCTCGATCACGGTGAACGAGGGCTCGGTCCAGCATCTGGACTTCCTGACCGAAGACGAAAAAGCCGTGTTCAAGACCGCGTTCGAGCTGGACCAGCGCTGGGTGGTCGAACTGGCCGCCGACCGCGCGTGCTATATCAGCCAGGCGCAGTCGGTGAACATCTTCCTGCCGGCGAACGTGCACAAGCGTGACCTGCACCAGATCCACTATCAGGCCTGGAAGAAGGGCCTCAAGAGCCTCTATTACTGCCGCTCGAAATCGATCAAGCGGGCCGAGGTGGTGGCGACCGGGTCGACCCAGCGGACTGCGCCTGTCGAGGTGCAGCTTGAACTCGCGGCGGCGCCAGCAAGTACCGATTATGAGGAATGCCTCGCCTGCCAGTAAGGCGGGGATGCCCACCCAAGTATTTCGCCCGGCGGCCCGATGATAGGACCGCCGGGCGTTTCATTTTCAGCGCTTTGAAGCTGGCCCTTCCAAGTGGCCGGAACATCGGGTATGGAGAACGCGCACAACCTAAAAGGAGCTGACTTTGTCCCAGATTATCCGGCTTGCCGGCGCGCTTGGCGCCCTCATGATGGCATATGTAACCCCCATGGCCGCGCAGGCCGCCCGTGCCGAAGAGCCTCTCCGTGTTGGGATGATCCCCGACGCGGGCGCGACGCAGGTCTCGATCGAGGAGAAGGCGCCGCTGCAGAAATATCTCAGCGAAAAGCTGGGCCGCCCGGTCAAGCTCATCATTCCGACCAACTATAACGCCACCGTTGAGGCGCTCGGGAACGGCTCGCTCGATATCGCCTACCTCGGCGGCCTCACCTACGTGAAGGCGCACGCGCGCTATGGTGCCGTGCCCCTGGTGCAGCGGGATATTGACCGCCAGTTCCATTCGCTGTTCATCACCGGTGTGGGGAGCGGCATCACCAAGCTCGCTGACCTCAAGGGCAAGACCTTCTGCTTCGGGGATATCAACTCGACCAGTGGCCACCTGATACCGGAACTGATCCTGCATGACGCGGGCCTCAATCCCAAAACCGACTTCAAGGGCTTCCGCTACACCGGCAGCCACCCGGCGACTGCGCAGGCCGTGGCGGCGGGCATCTGTGCCGCGGGCGCGATCGATGAGTCTGTGTTCCATGCGCTCGTGAACGGCGGCAAGATCGGGAAAGACCGCGTGAAGGTCTTCCTCAAAAGCCAGCCGTTCGCTGACTATGTCTGGGCCGCGCGTAAAGACCTGAAGCCGGACGTCCGGGAAGCTTTCGCGGCGGCGTTCCTCAGCCTGAAACCGGGCCTGGACGATGCCGTCCTCAAGATCCTGCGCGGCACCAAGTTCGAGCGCGCGAGCGATGCCTCCTACCAGGGTGTCGCCAAAACAGCCAAGGCGCTGGGGCTCGAATGACACACACGCCTGACATGAGCGAGCGGGACGGTGCCGCCGGTGCGGACGCGCCGCTCCTCTGTCTTGAAGACGTTTCGGTCGCGCCTTCGGACGCGGCCGACCCTGTCCTGAGTAGGGTCTCGCTTGAGGTCCGTGCGGGCGAATGCATCGCGCTTGTCGGGGCGTCGGGGGCGGGGAAAACCACGCTCCTCCGCACCATCGGCACCTTGCTGCCGGTGCGGGCGGGCCGCCTGACGGTTGCGGGGCAGGAACCTTCGGCGCTTTCGGAAGCCGACCTTCGGGCATTGCGGACGCGCATCGGGCTCATCACCCAAAGCCACGATCTGGTGGACAGCCTGCGTGTTGACAAGAATGTCATGGCCGGGGCGCTCGGCCGCTGGACGAATGTTCATGCGCTGCGGTTTCTCCTGTGGTCGAAAGACGAGGAACTGGCCGAAGCCAGGGCCGCGCTTGAGGCCGTCGGCATCGCCGACAAGCTGATGAACCGTACCAGCGCGCTTTCGGGCGGGGAGCGGCAACGGGTCTCGATCGCCCGCGCGCTTATCCAGGCGCCCGCGCTTCTGCTGGCTGATGAGCCGGTCGCCTCGCTCGACCCCGAAACGGCGGAAGATGTGCTGGCGCTTCTGACCAGCCTCGCCCGGGCGCGGGGGATGGCGCTGATCACCTCGCTGCACCAGCCGGAGCTGGCGGAACGCTTCTGCGACCGCATCGTCGAGGTCGCGGGCGGCACGGTGACCGAAAGGCCCCGGCTCGTGACCGCGGGTCAAAGCGCGTAAAGGCGGCCCCGATGTCGGAAACGCTGACCCTGCTGGCCTCCTTTTTCCCGCCGGACCTCAAGCCGTCCTACCTGGCCGCTCTTGTGCCCGCGTTTCTGGAGACGCTCGGCCTTGTTTTTGGCGCCATGACGCTGGCGACGCTGTTCAGCCTGCCGCTGGCGCTTGCCGTCAGTATGCGCATACGCGGCGCCGGGCTTCTGATCCACGGCCTGTCGGTCTTCCGCGCGGTGCCGGATCTCACGCTCGCCATCCTGTGCGTGATCGCTTTCGGGCTCGGCCCCGGTGCCGGGCTGGTGGCGCTCGTTCTCTATTACACTGCGGCGATGTCGAAGGTCTTCGCCGACCTGTTGGAGACCGCGCCGCGTGGCCCGGTTGAGGCACTGGCGGCGACCGGCGCATCCCGGCTTCAGGTCGCGCTTTATGGCCTTCTGCCGCTTACGCGCGCCGACCTGTTCAATTATGGCGCCTTCGCCTTCGAATGCGCGCTCCGCTCCTCCGTCATCGTCGGCGCGGTCGGCGGCGGCGGTATCGGCACCGAACTTGTCGGCTCATTGGCCGGGTTCGATTTCCAGCGCGCGACCACGCAAATCCTGATGCTGGTGCTGCTGATCGCGGCGCTCGACCGCCTCGCCGATTGGGCCCGCAACCACCCACGGGCACTGGTCGGCCTTATCCCCTTCGGGCTGATGGCCGCCTGGTGGTGCCGCCCCGAATTTTTCGCGCTCGGCCATGCCTTCCATGTGCTGGGGGACATGCTGCCGCCAAGCCTGCCCACGGATGCGCTCCAGGACCTGCCGCGCCTGGTGCTTGAGACGCTCTGGATGGCGGTTGCAGGCACCCTCGGTGCTGCCATCATCGGCCTGATCGCCGGGCTTGGCGCGTCGCGCCGGGTGTCGCCCGCGTGGCTGGTTTTTCTTACGCGCCGGATTTTGGAGCTGTTGCGCACCATCCCCGAGGTGGTGTGGGGCCTGGTGATCGTGGCGGTCGCCGGTATCGGGCCTGTGGCCGGGGCTTGGGCGCTTGGCCTCCATACGTTCGGGACCTTCGGCCGCCTGTTCGCCGATACGCTCGATCATGTGCCGGAAGCGCCGGGCCGTGCGATTGCCTCCACCGGGGCGTCGCGGCTGATGGTCGGCCTTTATGCTGTCCTGCCGCAGTCCCTGAAGCCGGTGGCGACCCACTTCCTGTTCCGGCTGGAATGGAACCTGCGCATGGCCACGGTTCTCGGCCTTATCGGTGCGGGCGGGATCGGCCAGGCGCTTTATGAGGCCCAGCAGCTGTTCTTCTACCGCCAGGTGATGGCCTATATTCTGGTGACCGCCGTGCTCATCCTGGCGTTCGACCGCCTGAGCCGGTCCCTTCGCGCCCGCCTCAACCGCACCGGCGGTGCCGCCGTCAGCACCGGTTGCCTGCCGAGCCCTGCCGCCGCTTTATAATACTTGGCGATACCCGGACGCGTTACAGGACCGGTGCTAGCGCCATGTCCGGCTTGGTCATGGCTGTGACAAGCGCGAGGGCGACGGCGGCGAAAAACGACGCCAGTATGCGCGGCCGCCCCGTACGGCCTGTTACAAACAGGACCGCTGCGGCTCCTGCGTTCGAGACAAGGCCCATCAGTGCCACGCCCCAGGGGAAGACCCCGCTTTCCGCCACTGGAATGCCTGCGCCGTAGCCGACGAGAAGCGCGGTGATGGCGATACCGTACAGTCTGAAAATTGCAGTGACCTGACCGCTGATACCCATGGTCGCCGCCAGCTTTTCCGCGGGCAGGAACAGGAAGGGCACGGCGACCATGAGCGCGGTGACGGTGATCTTGATGCTGAGAAGGAGGGTGAGGAAGGTCATGGGTTCATCCTTTCGGGTTCGGCCGGGGCCAGCGCTTCATTATTCACGACAAGGAGGGACTGGAAAAAGCGGATCGTCGGGGCGACACCGTATTTCCGGCGCACATGGGCATGCCAGGTATCGCTGTAGAAGTTGGTCGCATCTTCGAGCGAGCGCCAGAAATAGACGGCGCCGACCGTGCGGCCGTCGAGCGACCGGATATAGGATTTGCGCAGGAGGTCCTGCCGCCCTTCATAGAGGCGGGAGTTGGCGTGAAACAGCGTCTCCGCGGCTTCCGGGCTCAGCGGTTCGGCAAGCTCGAACTGAACGGTTGCGATAATCATGAAGCGTTTCCTCAGGCCATCTGTTTCGGGGTAAAGGCGAAATAGTCGGGCGCTTTGCCCGCCAGCATGCGCACGAGCATATCCAGGTTGCCGAGGTGATAGCTCCTGTGTCCCCAGGTGGCCCACAGGAAGCCCATCACGCTCCATTCGGTGTTGTCGCCCGCGAAGGTGATGCGCCTCTGAAGCTGCGCCGGGCTGAAGGCCGCGAGGAGCGCCATGCATTCATCATGGAGCGCGGCGCAGTTGGCGATGAAATCACCGCTGAGCGCCGCCTGAAAGGCATTCATGTCGGTCGGCAGCTGCAGGGTGGCGCCGTCCGTACAGTCCTTGAGGGTGCCAATCCAGAACCGGTCTGCGATGGCCATATGGACATAGAGCGTCTTGATGCTGGCGTGCCTGAGGCGCGAGCCGAAATGGATGCCGCCGTCGGTGGGCGGGGTCCATTCCAGCCGTGCGGGCGGGGCGGCCTCGATCCACAACCGGGCTTCGGTGACGAGCCGGTCAAAGAGGGTGGTGAAACGGTCGAATTCAGCTGTGACGCCGAGGTCGCTTTTGAGGGTTGTCATCCTGCTGTCCTTTCTGGTGAAAGTGGGGGTCTTTGCCCTATGTTAGTAAGGAGAGGGCACGGCGAATGTCTGTGCCTTTTTTGGCAATGCCCGTGATGCGGAAAGTGGAACGGATGAGAAAAGGTATTGATTTCAGGGATATAGCGCTGCTGGTGCGGCTGGCGGAAACCGGCAACCTGACGGCTGCTGCCCGTGCGCTCGACCTGCCGCCTGCGGTGGCGAGCCGGCGGTTGGCGGCGCTCGAACATGCGCTTTCACTTAAGCTTGCCGAGCGCACGAGCCGCAGCACGCGCGTGACCCCGGAAGGCGAAGCGCTCGCGAACACCGCCCGGCAGATGCTGAAGGATTGGGACGCCACCCTCGGTCAGTTCCACCGGGACGAAGGTGCGTTAACTGGCACGGTGCGGGTAAGCGCGCCGCATATGTTCGGGCGGTCGGTGCTCGCGCCCGCGCTCAGCGCTTTTACTAGCCGCTACCCGCTCATCCGCCTTGTGTTCCAATTCTCCGACCAGCCGCTGGACCTGTATGCCGAAGGGCTTGATCTCGTGGTTCGGATCGCCCAGCCATCGGGCAAGGAGGGTGTGGTGCGCAAGCTGGCCGGCAACCACAAGGTCGTGGTGGCATCACCCGATTATCTGGACGCGCGCAGTATCCCGTCTGTTCCTGCCGAGCTGCGTGATCATGATTGCCTGGTGCCCGCGGGTCGGGCCGACTGGTGTTTCGAGGCTGGCGGCGCGCGCGAAACTATAACCGTGTCAGGCCCCATTGAGGTCAATGACGGTGCTTTCATCCGCGATGCTGCCGTTCATGGGGCTGGTCTCGCGCTCAAGTCCTGGTTCGATGTGGCCGATCTTGTGCGGGAGGGCGCGCTTGTGACCGTTTTGGACGGTTATAGTGCAGCCCCCGATCAGGCCATCTGGGCGATCCTGCGGGCGGACCGGGCCGAGGCGCCAGAGGTGCAGGCCTTCCTGGCGTTTTTGGAGGAAGCGGCCGGGTATGGCAGTGCTGTCTGAGGGCGGTTTTGCCCCGTTCAGGCCTAGGCCAGAGAATCCGGGCGCTTGCTCCCTGTCAAGGCAAAAACCTCTACATATTGTGTATAAGGGCGTAGCTCTCCACAAATTGAGGGGGTATAGTGAGCGCCCTTCCGGACGCACACCGGGAGGGAGGGCAACAGATCACATCGTCAAGAGTGGGAGACAGGGTCAGAATGACTGACGTGGAAGAAAACGGTCCGTCCGGACTTCTGGAAGAACGCCATGTTTACAAGCCGTTCCGCTATCCGTGGGCATACGAGGCTTGGCTTATCCAACAGCAGGTTCACTGGCTGCCGGAAGAAGTGCCGCTGGCCGAGGACGTGCGCGACTGGGCCAAGAAGCTGACCGAATCGGAAAAGAACCTGCTGACCCAGATTTTCCGCTTCTTCACCCAGAGCGATATCGAGGTGAACAACTGCTATATGAAGCATTATACCAAGGTGTTCAAACCCACCGAGGTACAGATGATGCTGGCGGCTTTCTCCAACATGGAGACCATCCATATCGCCGCCTATAGCCACCTTCTCGACACGCTTGGGATGCCTGAGGCCGAATATTCCGCCTTCCTCCGCTATAAGGAGATGAAGGACAAATACGACTATATGCAGCAGTTCGGCTCGGACGACCTGAAGTCGGTCGCGCTGACGCTGGCGGTGTTTGGTGCCTTCACCGAGGGGCTGCAGCTGTTCGCCAGCTTCGCCATGCTGCTCAACTTCCCGCGCTTCAACAAGATGAAGGGCATGGGGCAGATCATCAGCTGGTCGGTCCGGGACGAGTCGCTCCACTGCGAATCGATCATCAAGCTCTTCAAGACGCTGATGAGCGAGAACCCGGAACTGTGGGATGACGAGCTTAAATCCCAGATCACCAACGCCTGCTTGACGATTGTCGAGCATGAAGACGCCTTCATCGACCTCGCCTTCGGCATGGGGCCGATCGAGGGGCTGACCGCTGCGGAAGTGAAGCAATATATCCGTTATATCGCCAACCGGCGCCTGCTTCAGCTCGGCCTTGAAGAAGCCTATGACGCGGACAAGAACCCGCTGCCGTGGCTCGACAGCATGCTCAACGCGGTCGAACACACCAACTTCTTCGAAAACCGCGCCACCGAATATTCGAAGGCGGCGACGCGCGGCTCGTGGGATGACGCCTTCAACTAAGGCCACCCAAAATATCTGATCAGGACCGCCGGGTATTTTCCCGGCGGTTTCTTTTTGGACGGGGTGTTTAGATGCCCGAGAAGAAGAAGCGCTTGAACGGCAGCATGGACGCGCCGATCGCGCAGGCATCACCCGGGCTTTCCCCCAGCACGATCCGCGGGAGCGGCCGGGGTTCCGCGCGGCGGTAATGGTCGTACACCTCGACGTGCGGGATGACCTTGCGCGCCAGCTCCTTCGGGATGCGGCCGCCGAGGACGATGGCCTCCGGGTCCAGGATCGCCGCCAGCGCCGAGACGATCAGCGACATGCTGTCCCGGGTGCGGGAAATCCAGTCGTCAACACCGGGCCAGGTGACATCGAAGCGTTCCAGCATGTCGGTCACGCTGTCGACCTCGATGCCGTGGCGGGTGACGATCTGGCGCAGGATTTCAAGGTTCGGGTGCGGGTAGATCTGGCTGGGCAGGATGAGGCCGATCTCACCCGCGTTGCCGTTGCAGCCCCGCAGGAGCTGGTGGTTGGTAATGATGCCGCCACCGATGCCGGTCGCGATGAAGAGATAGGCGAAATTCTGGTAGGTGCGGCCGACGCCGAGCAGGCTTTCGCCGATCGCGGCGGCGTTGCCGTCGTTCTCCACCCAGACCGGCAGGCCCAGATGGCTGTTGAGCACGTCGTCGATTTCGATAAGCGCCCATTCGTCCAGCTGGCGCGGCGTGTTGAAGCGCGCGCCCTTGCCGAAATTATAGCCTGAGATGCCGACCCCGACGCCCAGCACCTTCTTGCGGTCGACCCGGCAGGCGGCGAGGGCTTTCTCGAACAGCACATCCAGTTCTTCCAACACGACGCGCTGCGCCATGCTCGGCATCGCTGTCAGTTCTTCAAACAGGACATTGCCGGCGAAATCCATCAGCACCACGGAAAGCGCGTCCGTCATCATGGCGACGCCGAACGAATAAGCGAAGCCGGGCTCGGCGGCGACGAACATGCTGGGCTGGCCGCGGCGACCTTTGGAGACGCGCTGTTCCTCCCGCAGCATCCCGCGCTCGATCAGCCCTTTGACGAGTCGTGAAACTGTCTGCTGCGGCAGGCCGGATGCCCGGATGATCTCCGGCTGGGTCAGGCCGCCATGGAGCAGGGTGAGGCCCAGGATGGACATCTCCCGTTCCGACGGGATCTGGACGTCATTGTCGGCGAAGAAAGGCGGTGGTGTTCGCAAATTTCGGGTCGTCGGCATGGGCTCTTTCACGGGCTTCTTTGGGGTAAGGGTGGGCGAAACATCAGCCCCGGAACGATGGAACAATCGCAAACCATGACAAAAATCCCATACATATCAGTGCACTAAAAGGCAATTTGCCGCATGGGACAAGGTTTGCGGCACTGTATCATTCCTTGAATCAAATATCATTACCCATTTTATAACCCATAATGGGTTGTAAATTAAGTTTTAATGGATTATACCATCGTCATTCCCCCGCAGGCCATCGGTCGCGGGCGGAATAAAGGGAAGGGATTACAGCGCGTCTTCAAGCCTGCTCATCAGGGGACGTCCTATCGGGGACCATCCGCGACAGCCACCTATTGGGGCTGCCGGAGCCAAGCCGGAGACCTGCTGCACTTAAGCGGCACCACATTCAAGCGGTACCGCGTTGGCCTAAGGCCTGGGAGGGGAATTAGGCGCGACCGTTCGGTCCGCCTGTCATTCATTTTCGTCCCCCGCGCCGGAGGCTGCTCCGAGAGGTCCATGACGCCTGCTTGTGGCCTCTTACTTAGGGAAGGAACATGACATGACGAACTATAAAAAGGTCTTATTGCAGTCCTGTGCGGTGCTTGCGCTTTCCAGCGTGGCCATGAGCGCGGGCGCCTGGGCCGAAGATGCTGCCCCCACTCAGAAAAAACAGGCTGTCGCCGACAAGACGATCGACGAGATCGTCGTCACCGGTACCAGCCGGGCGCGCGCCAACCTTGCGACACCGATGTCGGTTTCGCAGATGGGTGAAGCCAAAATCGCGCGGCTGTCGGCCAGCAGCCAGGCGGATATTCTCCGCACCATTCCGGCCATCAAGGCCGAAGGCGGCGGCGGTGAAGTGGCCGCGAACGTCTTCATCAAGGGCCTGCCGTCGGGTGGCCAGTATAGCTTCACCCCGCTTGAGTATGACGGCATTCCGGTCTTCAGCACCTTCGGCCTCAACAGCTCGGCCTTCGACGTTTATTACAAGAACGACCTGGGGATCGAGCGCCTCGAATTCGTGCGCGGCGGTGTGTCCAACCTGTTCGGTGCAGGCTCGGTCGCCGGGATCATCAACTATATCTCCAAGACCGGGACCGACACCCCCGAAGGCACGATGCAGCTGGAATGGGCCGAAGGCGGCCGCTTCCGTGGTGACTTTGCGGCGTCCGGCCCGCTCGGCGGCCAGAACTCCAACACCTATTACGCCATTTCCGGCTATTACCGCTACGATGAAGGCCCCTTGAAGACCGGGCTGCCGACCGAAGGTTTCCAGCTCCGCGGCAACATCAAGCATGACTTCGCGGACGGCTCCGGCTCGGTCACGCTTTATGGCCAGTGGGTTGACGATAGCGTGCAGTTCTTCCTGCCGTTCCCGCTTGACGGCACCACCCGTGCGCGGCCGACCGGCAATGACGGCAACACCATCATGACGCTGCAGACGGACGCGGCTTCCGGCCTGTCGTACCAGACCCCGAACGGTGTCTACCGCACCCCGATCTCGAACGGCGTGCTGACGCGCGGCGGCTCCTTCTCGGCTGTGCTGGATAAGCATATGGACAATGGCTGGGGCTTGAACGCGAAGATGAAATATGCGCGCTACAGCCACGAGTTCAACCTGTTCCTCGATGGCGACGGTGTCGTGAACCTGCCGGAAACCCAGGCTGGCTTCCTGGCCGCTCGTGGCTATGACGGCTATGCCAGCGCATCCTTCACCGATGCGACATCAGGTCAGGCACTTGGAAGCAATGACCTCCTGTTCGCCAACCGCCTTCTGGACCGGAACCGCCCGGCGACTGACTTCACGGCGGAAGTGAACCTCACCAAGGATGTCTCCACCGACAATTTCAACCATAGCTTCACGCTGGGCGGCTTCTTCGCCCGGGCCAAGGCCGACGACCAGGATGTGCTGACCACCTATCTGGGCCAGTTCCAAAGCCGACCTGACATGGTGAATGTGGTCGTGACCGACAATCAGGGCAATGACCTGACCGTGTCCCAGAACGGTCTGCTGAACGCTGGCGCGGGCTACGGCAACAGCTCCAACAAGGCGACCCGTTACGCGGGATACCTGGCCGACCAGTTCGAGAATGACCGCTGGGTCTTCGACGTTGGTGTACGTGTTGAAAAGATGATCGGTGACATCGCCAAGGAAGGGTCCTCGACCTACCTCGCGAACAGCGACCCGAGCCTCGCCCATGACCTTCAGTATGTGGCCTACGGCAACGGTGCCTATACCCGTGGCCGGGTGGAAACCACCGAGTGGGCTGTCTCCGTCGGTGCCCTGTACCGCATGAGCGATAACCTGAGCCTTTATGCCAACGGCGCGCGGGGATACTTCTTCCCGCAGATCCGCAGTGTCAGCTTCAACGAGTTCGGCCAACCGGCATCCTATAAGGGCGAGATCATCTCCCAGGCTGAAGTCGGCCTGAAATATCGGGATGACCGGTTCGCCGCCACGGTTGACGGCTTCTGGGCTAAGCTCAGCAACCGCCGGAACGTGGACTTCGTGAACGACGGCCAGGGCGGTGTGACCGAGCAGGTCTTCGTCCAGTCGACCCGCACCTTCGGGCTTGAGGGTACGGCGTCCTACAATATCACCAGTGCGTTGCAGGTCAGCGGTAACGTTACGCTGCAGAACCACAAGTTCACCAAGTTCGAAGGCAACGACGCTTACATCGGCAACGAAATGCGCCGTCAGCCGAAGGTCATGGCGAACGCAGGTCTCTATTATGACGACGGCACGCTCGACGGCTCCTTCTATGCCACCTATGTCGGTGACAACTATGCCAACGATTCGAACACGGTGAAGCTGAACGCCTACACCATCGCGCGGCTTGATGCTGGCTACACCTTCCATGTGACAGGCACGCAGACCGCCCGTATCGGCCTCAGCATCTTCAATCTGTTCAACAGCGAAGGCATTACCGAAGGGTCACCCCGTCAGGGCTCCGGCCAGGCGAACGCAGGCGATTATTTCGTCGGCCGTCCGATCCTGCCGCGCCGGGTCTTTGTCCGCATGACCTATAAATTCTAATCCCTCCCCTGGGGCGGGGACAAAGCCGGTGGCTGCGTCCCCGTCCCCCCGTATCATCGATGCCTGCGGGCATCGCGTAATGTTGTAATTTTCAGTTTTGGTGCCCTATGACCGACCGATCCATCCTTGACCGCGCAGCCCAAGACATTCTCCAGGCCAACGACCGGGGCGGCTATACCGTACCGAACGGCCAGGTCTATCCGTTCCAGTGGAACTGGGACTCGGCCTTCACGGCGCTCGGTTTCGCGACCTTTGACCGCGACCGCGCCTGGACAGAAATCGAAACGCTTTTCTCCGCCCAGTGGGATGACGGCTTCATGGCCCATATCGTCTTCTGGCGCGATGATGAAGGCTATTTCCCCGGCCCTGGGGTGTGGGGCACGAACAAGAAGATCGCTACCTCGGGCATCACCCAGCCGCCTGTGGCCGCAAGCGTGGTCCGCTGGCTTTATGAAAGCGCCGTCACGGAAGATGAGAAAGCCCGTGCCGCAGCGCTTTACCCGAAGCTGGCCGCCTGGCACGACTGGTTTGAAGACGTCCGCGACCCGGACAATAAAGGCCTCGTGGTCTCCGTCCACCCGTGGGAAAGCGGGCGCGATAATTCCCCCGAATGGGACGAGCCTGCCGCGGCCGTCGATATCTCCGGCGTTGAGCCTTACGTACGGCGGGACACCAGCCACCTGGACGCCAGCATGCGGCCGACCAAGCTGGATTATGACCGTTATCTCGCCATGGTCCAATATGGTCGGGATTGCGGCTGGGACCATAAGAAGATCGCCACCGAAGGCCCGTTCCGCGTGGTCGATGTCAGCATGACCATGATCCTCATCCGCGCGAACCGTGACCTGCTCGCGCTCGCCGAAGCGCTCGGCCATGATGCCGACGCCGAAAAGCTCCGCGCCCGGATCGCCAACGCCGAAAAAGGCGTTGCCTGGCTGTGGAATGATGAGGTCGGGGCCTATTGCTCGCGCGATATGATCACCGGCAAATCGAGCGGTATGATCACCAGTGCGTCCTTCCTAGGCTTCTATGCTGGTGTCGTTTCGACTTCGCAACGATCCTTGCTGATCGGTCATCTGGAGCGTATCGGGCGCAAGATCAGCTATATGGTGCCGAGCCTCGACCCTGACCATAAGGAGTTCGACCCCATCCGGTACTGGCGCGGGCCGTGCTGGGCCGTGGTGAATTTCCTGGTCGCCACCGGGCTCGCGAACGAAGGCCTGAATGACTGGGCCGAGCGCGTCCGGCTGGACACGGGCGCCCTGATCGAAAAGACTGGCTTCTATGAGGCCTTCTGTCCGGTGACCGGGCGCGGCACCGGCGGCGGGGACTTCACCTGGACCGCGGCCATGTGGCTCCACTGGGCTGGCCGCACGGGTGCTGATCAGGCCCAATAAGGCAAGAGTACTCTGCCCCTCATCCGGGGAGCGGAAAACAGGGTAGGGGGAAGCTGACCCATGAATATGTTCGACTATATGCTGGTCGCGGGCTATCTGATCGCCCTTCTCGGTCTTGGCTACCTGTACCGCGAGCAGGCGAGCCGCGCCGACTATTTCCTCGGCGGTCGCAGCATGGGCTGGTTCCCGCTGGCGCTGTCGACCATGGCGACCCAGCTTTCGGCCATCAGCTTCATCTCCGCCCCGGCGTTCGTCGGTGTGCGCGAAGGCGGCGGCATGATCTGGCTGTCTTACGAGCTAGCGGTGCCGCTGGCGATGATCGCGCTCATGACCATCGTGATGCCGCGGCTTTATAGCGCCGGGTTCGTCAGCATCTATGAATTTCTTGAGGAACGATTCGACAAATATACCCGCTTCCTGATCAGCGTGGTGTTCCAGGTCAGCCGGGCGTTCGGGACCGGCATCACCATCTATGCCGTCGCCCTCATCCTCGAAAGCATGATGGGCATGCCCTTCTGGGTCGCGGTCAGCATCGTCGGTGTGGTCACGGCGGTCTATTCGCTGCAGGGTGGCATGAAGGCGGTGGTTTATGCCGATGCAGCCCAGATGATCATCATCTTCCTCGGCATTTTCCTGTGTGCGGCATACGGCCTCCATGCCCTCGGCGGCGTCGATAATTTCCTCACCCACCTGGATACCTCACGCCTTACCGCCGTGCGCTTCGATTCTTTCGGCTTCAAGGGCGATGAGTTCGGTTTCCTGCCCATGCTGTTCGGCGGGTTCGTGCTTTATGCCTCCTACTATGGCTGCGACCAGACCCAGGCCCAGCGTATCCTGTCGGCCAAGAACAAGACGACCGTCAGCCAGATCCTGCTGGCCAACGGCCTGCTGCGTTTCCCGATGGTGCTGCTTTACTGCGTGATGGGGTTGATCATCGGCACGCTGGCGACCCAGGCACCGGACCTGCCACTCGCCGACTTCATCAAGCAGCCGGACCGCATGATCCCCACCTTCATCGTCACCTACCTGCCGCACGGGGTGATCGGCCTTCTGGTGGTGGCGATCCTGGCGTCCGCCATGTCGTCGCTCAGTTCGGTCATCAACTCGCTGTCCGCCGTGACGATCGAGGATATCGCCAAGCTGGCGGGCGGTGAGCTCAGCGAAAAACAATATGTGTTCTGGTCGCGCTTCTCGGCGCTGGCCTGGTCCGCGCTCATCCTCGTCTTCTCCTTCTTCGGCGGCAGCATCGCTGACACGGTGATTGAGGCGATCAACAAGGTCGGCTCCATGTTCTATGGCCCGATCCTCGGGGTATTCCTCCTCGGCATCCTGTTCAAGAATGTCAGCGCGCGCGGCGCCAATGTTGGGCTTCTCGCCGGGGTCGGCTTCAACTTCTATCTGTGGCTTGAGGCGCCGGAGGTCTTCTGGTTCTGGTGGAACGCCATCGGGCTTGCGGTCACGCTCGTGGTCGCCATCCTCGTGAGTGTCGCGCTTGACCGCCGCAAGGTTACGGTGCCGTTCGGGGATATCCATCCGGGGGCGGTGCAGTGGCGCAGCACAGCCGTGCTTGCGGGCGCCTTCCTCGCGATCCTCGCCACCATCGTCTGGATCGGTGACTGGTTCACCGCTCTTGCGAAAACCGTAGGGTAATCCGTCATGGCGCCCTTAGACGACCATAACGCCCGCATCCTGCTCATGGAACTGTTCGACACCGCCGTGTGCCGGGTTCAGGCGGCGACCTGCCTGCCGTCGCACCTGCGGACGCTGGCGCCTGCAGGCAAAACGCTTGTCCTTGGGGCAGGCAAAGCCGCAGCCGCGATGGCTGCCACGGTTGCCGATACGGTGACCGGCGACATTTCTGGCCTTGTGGTCACGCGCTACGGTCACGGTGTACCCGGCCTGATCCACGGCATTGAGGTGCTGGAGGCCGCGCACCCGGTCCCCGATGACATGAGCCAGCAGGCCGCGCGCCGGATGCTCGCGCTCGCGGGCACGCTAAAGGCCGAAGACAGGCTGATTTTCCTGGCCTCAGGCGGTGGTTCCTCCGTGCTGTCGCTGCCTGCGCCGGGTTTCAGCTTTGCGGAAAAGCAGGCGCTGATGAAGCATCTGCTGCATTCGGGTGCCACGATCAGTGAGATCAACTGCGTACGCAAGCATGTCTCGGCCATCAAGGGCGGGCGCTTGGCTCAGGCCGCGGGCGACGCCGAAGTGGTGACCTATGTCATCTCCGACGTGCCCGGTGATAGTCTCGCCGATGTTGGCTCCGGCCCGACGATTGCCGACGGCACAACGCTTAAGGATGCCAGCGCTATCATCGCCAAATACGGCGCGCCCGAAGGCTCGCCGGTTCTCGAAATCCTTGCTGATCCTGCCAATGAAACGGTCAAGCATGCGCGGGCGGGTTGGCACACCGACCTGGTCGCGTCCGCGGGTGATGCGCTCGCCGCCGCCCGCAACCGGGCCGAGCGTCAAGGCCTCCGGGTCATCGACCTGGGGCCGGACCTTGAAGGCATGGCGGCAGACCTCGGCCGTGCCCACGCCCGCATGGCGCTGGAGGCGCAGGCCAGTGGCCTGCCGACGCTGATCCTGTCGGGCGGGGAAACCACCGTGGAAGTCCGCAACCCGGACGGCTGCGGCGGCCGCAACATGGAATATGCCCTCGGTCTCGCCTGTGCCTTGAAGGGCGCTGAGGGTATCCACGCGCTCGCGTGCGACACCGATGGTATCGACGGCAGTGAGGATGCGGCGGGCGCTTACGTCAGCCCCAGCACACTCGCCCGAGCCGATGAGATGGGGCTGAGCGCCGAGGATCATCTGAAGGAAAATCGCAGCTACGCCTTCTTTAAGGCGCTGGGTGACCTGGTCGTCACCGGCCCCACGCGCACCAACGTCAATGATTTCAGGGCCATCCTCGTCCGGCCGGTACAGTAAGCATTAGGAACACGGGAACAGACGCCATGACACAGGTAAATGAGTATCATGCAGGTGACAGCGACAAGCGCCCCTGGGGCAGCTGGGCGGTTACGGCGGCGGGGGACGGCTATGCGGTCAAGCAGATCGAAGTCGCGCCCGGGCATACCCTGTCCCTCCAGAAGCATGAACACCGGGCCGAGCATTGGGTGATCGTGCAGGGCACCGCGGAGGTAACCGTGGACGGCCAAGTCTCCCGCCTAGGTGCCAAGGATGCCGTCTATATCCCGCAGGAAGCCGTGCACCGGATCGCCAATGTCGGTGACGACATGCTCGTCTTCATCGAGGTGCAGGTGGGGGATGAGCTCCGCGAATCGGACATCGAACGCCTTGAAGACCAGTATGGCCGTGAGTGAGCCTAAGCTGTTCGGTGCGGTCGAAGGCGGCGGCACCAAGTTTGTTTGCGCCTTATGCACCGAGGATGGTTCTGTCCTTGAGGAAGCGACGTTCCCGACCGAAGCGCCAGACAGGACGCTGGGGGCGGTTGCCGGGTTCTTCCGGGACCACGCGGCCACACGGCCGCTCACGGCGCTTGGGGTTGGGTGTTTCGGCCCTGTGGACCTCAATAAAGAGTCTCCGACCTGGGGGCATATCACCGCGACGCCAAAACCGGGCTGGAGCGGCACGTCTGTGGCACGCCCCCTCATCGATGCGCTCGACTGTCCTGTCCTGTTCGACACGGACGTGAATTGCGCGCTATTGGGCGAGGCGGCGCTTGGCGCCGGCAAGGGCCTTAGGGATATCGCCTATGTCACCATCGGCACCGGCATCGGCGGCAGCGTGATGGCAGGGGGGCACATTGTCCACGGGGCCATGCACCCGGAACTTGGCCATATGCTCGTCCCCCGGCACACGGAGGATATGGCTTTCGACGGGAGCTGCCGCTTCCACGGTGGGGCCTGCCTGGAAGGCCTTGCAGCGGGTCCCGCCCTTGCGGCCCGGTGGGGGACGCCTGGCCAATTGCTGCCGCCTGAGCATCCCGCGTGGGGAATAGAAGCCGACTATCTCGCCACCCTGTGCGCGACCCTGTCACTTATCCTGTCGCCCGAGCGGATCATCCTCGGCGGTGGGGTGATGCAGCAGGACCATCTGTTTCCGCGGGTCCGCACGGCGCTTAAGGAAAAGCTTGCGGGCTATCTGCCGCACCTGCAAACGGCCGCAGATTTCGAGACCTATGTCGTGCCGCCCGCCCTTGGCCAGCGGGCAGGCATCCTCGGTGCCTGGAAGCTGGCGGTGCACGCGCTCTAGGCGTATCTCCGACAAAAAGACGCCCGGTGGGCCATGCCGCGCCGGGCGCTTGAGGGCCAGCTTATCCTTGGGGAGGCTGGTGGGGCCGGTGTCCCGCCCGCGAGGATGGGCAGGCACCGGTTAGCGAATTAGCGGTGACGGCGATGATGCCGGTCTTCCCAGCGGTCGTACCAGTCATCGCGGTCGGCATGTTGCCAGCGGACAACCCAGCCTGGACGGTTCTGGTAGCGCCAGTACCGGCCCGGACGCAGCTCGACCTGGTAGCGGACAGCACCGGCGAGCCCGTCATAATATTGGTCGCTCAGCTGGCGGACCTTCCCGGCCAGCATATTACCGAGATCACGGGCGGCAGCCTCCCGGATTTGATGGGCAACAGCGACACGGTACCGTTGGCCGCCTTTCGACAGGAGGTCCCGCACCCTTTCGTTTGGGGCGTGGCTGGTTTCGATAAAGCCGCAATTGGTTGTGGCCTTGAGGTGCGTGGCATAGCTGTAGCCATGGTTGGTGCCAAGCCGGACCTGGTCGATATCGCGGCCGAAATGGCGCATCCGGATTTCCAGATTGTAATGGGCCATGGCACGGCCTTCTTCATGGGTCCGGGTGTAATAAGCCTGGTCGAAGCGGTGGCAGCGGCCGCGGACATAGTGGGCGCGCCTGTTGTAAGGCTCAACCAACCGGTCCCGGTCCGTGACACGGAAGTCCAGGTCATAGTCTGTCTGGTCGGCGACAATCATCAGGTCGGATTTATAGGGCCTGTCAACCAGCCGCACATAGGGCGGCAACTGGCGGGTCAGGGTATCGAGCGCGATCCGGTCGAAGTGGATATCTTCACCGCGGCGCGTATCGGTGTCGACCGCGACATAGACCCGGATCGGATGCTGGGCGCGGAAAGCAGGGCCGTCATAGGGGATAGGCCGGGCCGCGACGACCACGTCTGCGGTTGCTGCCTGGCTGCCAAGGCCGCCAAGGGCGAGGGCAAGCCCGGTGATGGTGCTTCTTATCGCTGTGTTGGTGCTCATAACTGTCCTCCTCCGTCGCTTTGCTGTCGTTGGTGATTACACCTTATGGAGGGGCACGTTACACAAGCCTGATAGGCCCGTTAATATCCTATTCAGCGGGCGGACGCATTTTCGCCATGCTTTATTTTGGTGGGGCCGCCGGTCAGCTTTTCAGGTTGGCGCGGACGGCGCCTGCTGCGGCCATCAAGGCCGTGGGGTCGGTTTTGAAGACACAGTGCGGATGCCCGGCGGCGGCCCAGATTTCCGCGAACCGGAACAGGTCCTCATCGAAGAAAACGCGGAGCTTTTCACTGTGGCCGAGGGGCGGTATACCGCCGATGGCGTAGCCCGTGCGGGCGCGGACGAAATCGGCATCGGCCTTGCCCACGGGCTCCCCGATCAGGGCTTCCAGTTTTTTGGTATCGAGCCGGTTATCGCCCGAGACGATGGCGAGGATGGGCGCGTCTGTGGCCTTCGCGCGGAAGATCAGGGATTTGGCGATCTGGCCGAGGGTGCAGCCGACGGCTGAAGCGGCTTCAGCCGCCGTGCGGGTACTATCCGGCATCTTTTCGACCCGGGCCTTTAGCCCGGCGTCATCAAGTGCTTTCTGTACCCGTTCCGGCCCGGTCATCTGCGGGGGAGGGCCTCAAAGGGCCCCGTGGCAATGTTTGAATTTCTTGCCGGAGCCGCACGGGCACGGGTCATTGCGGCCGACGCCCGAGAAGGGGTTGGTGGCCTGTGCCGCCAACAGGGCGCCATGCTGGGATGAGGCCATGTCGCCGTGGCAATGCTTGTATTTCTTGCCAGACCCACACGGGCAGGGCGCATTCCTCGGAACATTGCCCCAGCTTGAGGTGTCGTTCGGGTCGATCCCGGCTTCGTTCTCGCCGGTCGTCGGGTCGATATGCTGCTCAATGATCGCATCCGGCGCTTTCGGTGCCAGGTCATCCGGATCGATCTCGGTCTGGAGCTCAACGCGGCTCAGGAGCTGCACAATGCTTTCGCGCGTGTGGTACAGCATCGCTTCGAAGAGCGAAAAAGCCTCGGTTTTATATTCATTGAGCGGGTCGCGCTGGCCGTAAGCCCTGAGACCCACGCTCTGGCGCAGATGGTCCAGATACTGGAGGTGATCCTTCCATTCCTGGTCCACCACCTGCAGAAGGAAGTTCTTCTCGATGTGATCCCAGAAGTCGGGGCCATAGCGCAGGCGTTTTTCCTCCGCGAGGGCATTGACGCTTTCTTCCAGCCGCTCAAGAAAGCCGGTATCGTCCACGCCTTCTTCGTCAGCCCATTCCTGGACCGGCAGGTCGATGCCGAAGACGCGACGGATATCCTCGCCGAGGCCTTCGATATCCCACTGTTCAGGGTAGGATTTCGGCGGAATGCGGGTCTCGATGATATGGGCAGCCACGTCGGCACGCATGTCGGCGATGGTTTCATGGACATTGTCCGAATCCATGATTTCGCGGCGCTGTTCGTAGATAACCCGGCGCTGGTCGTTCATGACATCGTCGAACTTGACCAGGTTTTTCCGGATATCATAGTTGCGCGCTTCCACCTTCTGCTGGGCCTTTTCGATGGCCTTGTTGATCCAGGGGTGGATGATGGCTTCGCCTTCTTCGATGCCGAGGCGGACAAGCATGCTGTCCATGCGCTCAGGCCCGAAGATGCGCATCAGGTCATCCTGAAGCGACAGGAAGAATTTCGACCGGCCCGGGTCACCCTGACGGCCGGAACGGCCCCGGAGCTGGTTGTCAATACGGCGGCTTTCGTGGCGTTCGGTCGCCATGATATACAGGCCGCCCGCGTCGATAACCTTCTGCTTTTCGACCTTGACCTCGGCCTTGATGCGCTCGATCATTTCAGCGCGCTTGGCTTCGTCCTCGATGCCCGCGCATTCTGCCTCGATCCGCATCTCGACGTTACCGCCGAGCTGGATGTCGGTCCCACGGCCCGCCATGTTGGTGGCGATGGTGACAGCGCCAAGACGGCCGGCCTGCGCCACGATATAGGCTTCCTGCTCGTGGTGGCGGGCGTTCAGCACCTGGTGCTTGATCTTCTTCTTCTTGAGAAACTCGGACAGCACTTCGGATTTTTCGATCGAGACGGTACCGACGAGGACCGGCTGGCCCTTCTTGGCGGCTTCTTCGATCTCGACGAGGATGGCGTCGAATTTTTCCTTGGCCGTCCGATAGAATTCGTCATGTTCGTCGATACGGGCGATCGGCAGGTTGGTCGGGATTTCGACCACGCCGAGGCTGTAGATATCGCCGAATTCCTCGGCTTCGGTGAGCGCCGTACCGGTCATGCCCGCAAGTTTCGGATACATGCGGAAATAATTCTGGAAGGTGATGGACGCCAGCGTCTGGTTTTCCGGCTGGATTTCCACGCCTTCCTTGGCTTCAAGCGCCTGGTGCAGCCCGCCGGAATAGCGGCGGCCTTCCATCATCCGGCCGGTAAATTCATCGATGATGATGACCCGGTTGTCCTTGACGATATAGTCGATATCGCGCGTGAACATGGTGTGGGCCTTCAGGGCCTGGTCCACATGGTGCACGATCGCGGTATTCTCATAGTCGTACAGGTTGCCGGATTTCATAAGGCCGGCTTCCTGGAGAAGCTGTTCGACATGCTCGGTGCCGTCCTCGGTCAGCGAGACGGTCTTCTGCTTCTCGTCCTTTTCGTAATCTTCTTCCGCGAGCTGGGCGATGATGGCGTCGAGGGAGATATAAAGTTCGGATTTGTCTTCGGTCGGGCCGGAAATGATGAGCGGGGTCCGGGCTTCATCCACGAGAATCGAATCGACCTCATCGATGATGGCATAGTTGAACGGCCGCTGGACCATTTCGTCCGAGCTGTATTTGCTGCTGTTGTCGCGCAGGTAATCGAAGCCGAGTTCGTTGTTAGTGGCGTAGGTAATATCGCAGGCATAGGCCTCGCGGCGTTCCTCGTCCGTCTTGCCGGGGACGATGATGCCGGTGGTCAGGCCGAGGAAGCTGTAAACCTGGCTCATCCATTCGGCGTCGCGGCTGGCGAGATAGTCGTTCACGGTGACGACATGGACGCCTTTGCCCGGCAGCGCGTTCAGATAAACGGCGAGGGTTGCGACAAGCGTTTTACCTTCACCTGTCTTCATCTCGGCGATCGAGCTGTCATTGAGGACCATGCCGCCGATAAGCTGGACGTCATAGTGACGCATCCCCAGCGTCCGCTTGGACGCTTCGCGGACGGTCGCGAAGGCTTCAACAAGCAGGTCGTCAAGCTTGGCGCCTTCGGCAAGCCTGTCCCGGAATTCCTGGGTCTTGGCCTTGAGGGCGTCGTCGCTCAGCTTTTCGAATTCGGGTTCGAGCGCATTGATAGCCGCCACTTTTGGCTTCAGCTTCGTCAGATAGCGTTCGTTGGCGGATCCGAAGATCTTCTTGGCGAGTGTATTAAATCCCAGCATATTTATCTGGCCCTGCCCTTTTCCATCAGTCCGACGGACCAGGCGTTCCATGATCCCAACGGGCAAGATGTACATATACATTATTATGCGGCGCACCACGGCTGGAGCGCGCAAGGTTCAGGCACAGATAAGTACAGGTCACCCGTCTGTCAACAGCCGTGACGGGAAGCTACCCGTAAATTAACAGAGACTTCATGAATAATTCGGTCCGGAATGAGGGCGAAATATGCGGGCATTTCTTGATGCGGGCCCCACTTCACGGCAATATGGCCGCCACAAATATATAAATCAGGTAGATGTCCGATGGTTGAAATTAAAGTGTCTCCGCTTGCTCCTGCAGGTTTCCCCAATCTCCTGCCCGTCCCGGGTGTCGAAATGGGTGCGGTTTATGCGGGGTTCCGAAAACGCGAACGCCCGGATCTCCTGATGGCGGTGATGGCTGAAGGCTCGGTCTCCGCCGGAACCTTCACCCGCACCAAGGCACCGGCCGCCCCGGTGGACTGGTCGAAAAGCGCCCTCGAGGAAACCGGCGGCAAGGCGCGGGCGATTGTCGTCAATGCCGGTAACGCCAATGCCTTTACCGGTGAGCGCGGCATGAAAGCGGCGGTCAAGGCGGCGGATGCGGCTGCCAAGGTTGTCGGCTGCGAGCCGATCGAGGTTCTCCTGGCGTCCACCGGCGTGATCGGTGTGCCGCTCAATGGCGACCTGTTCGAAAAACCGCTGGCGCGTATCCATGCCGGGCTGTCCGGCGCCCTGTGGCGGGATGCCGCCAACGCGATCATGACCACCGATACCTACCCCAAAGGCGCCTGCCGGGTCACCCATATCGACGGCAAGACGGTGGTTATCTCCGGCATCGCCAAAGGCTCGGGCATGATCGCCCCCGATATGGCCACCATGCTCGGCTTTGTCTTTACCAATGCGGCGCTCACCTATGGCTGCCTGCAGAAACTGCTGCGCGACAGTGTCGATGTCAGCTTCAACAGCATCACGGTCGACGGCGATACCTCGACGAACGATAGCGTGTTCGCGGTCGCGACCGGCACGGGCATGGGGCATGATCCGATCGGAGACCCCAATGATCCGCGGCTCGATGATTTCAAGGTCAAGTTCCGGGAGGTGCTGACCGAGCTCGCCCACCTGATCGTCCGGGACGGTGAGGGCGCGACTAAGTTCGTCACCGTTACCATCGAGGGGGCGGAAAGTGACAAGGCCGCACACCGTATTGCTATGTCGGTTGCCAACAGCCCGCTGGTTAAAACCGCGATTGCGGGCGAGGACGCCAACTGGGGCCGTCTGGTGATGGCGGTTGGCAAGGCTGGCGAGAAGGCTGAGCGCGACAAGCTGCAAATCTGGATCGGTGGCCAGCCGGTGGCTGCCAAAGGGGCTGTGCTGCCTTCCTACAGCGAGGAAAAGGCCACCGAGCATATGAAGGGCCAGATGATCGATCTGCGCGTGGATGTGGGCGTTGGCGAGGGCCGGGCCACCGTCTGGACCTGTGACCTGACCTACGACTATATCCGCATCAATGCCGACTATCGCAGCTAGGCGGAAATTTCCCAGATAAGGGAGAAAGGGGAAGCTTCTGCCTTCCCCTTTTTTGTTATTCATTGCGTAATTTATTGATATTTAAGGAAAAAATATCTGGCACAGGACTTGAATAATCTCCGGTGGGGGTAACCCACTGTTAAAAAGTGCCGGAGAGAGACCATGCCGAATATCAACCTCGATCTGCAGCTCAAGTTCCTCAATGAACTTGAAGACGCATTGAAGGACGCGCTTAACCGCTATAGCGACGACAGCGATGAAAAGCTGGCTGAGTTGAAATATATGCAGCGGGAAGTGTTGCGGGCGCGCCGGATCATCGCGGACCGGGCAACGACGACCGAAAAGCGGGAACGCCGCCGGGCCGTCCAGCACGATGCAGGGCTTCGCGAAGCCGCCGTATAAGCCTTGATGGGGCCGTACGCGGCCCCAGGCTTCTTACGTTCTGACCGCCGAAGAGAATCAGTTGTTCGGCATGGCCGCCACGACTTCATTCGTGCGTCCTGAGATCATGCCATACATCTGGTTCACCAGGTCGCCGAGACCGCCGACGGTGGAGATGAGTCCGATGGCGATCAACGCGATGATCAAGCCGTATTCTATGGCTGTCGCGCCGGAACGGTCGTTGAAGAGAGACCGCCATTCCAAGGCCAATCGGCTTATGGTTCTGCTACTCAATTCCAAGATCATTTCTTCACGCCTCTTTTATCCACGCTGCCCTGCGCTCGGTTCCATGCTCTCTATGCTTAAGCGTCCTGTCGCGGACACTTATAGCCCTGTTCAGTCTCAGCCTCGGCGGCAAAGCTAAACAAGTTGTTAAAGCTTGAATTTGCTTAAAACTGCCGCTACCCCTTGGCGCCATGATGGATTGCCCAGAACCCAATGTGAAAGTGGATGCCTGCCTCAAGACCGTTCTTGTCGCCGCGATTGCGCTCATCGATATCGAAGGCCGCGTGCTGATCGCCGAACGGCCGGAAGGCAAGTCCATGGCTGGCCTGTGGGAGTTCCCGGGCGGCAAGGTCGAGGCAGGCGAAATCCCCGAGGCCGCGCTCATCCGTGAATGCAAGGAAGAGCTGGGGATCGACATCACTGCCGCGTGCCTGGCGCCGTTTGCCTTTGCGTCCCATTCGTACGAGACATTCCATCTCCTGATGCCGCTCTACCTGTGCCGCAAGTGGGAAGGGTTGGTGCAGGGCCTTGAAGGCCAGCGTACCAAGTGGGTCCGGATTACAGACCTGGGTGATTATCCCATGCCGCCCGCCGATGAGCCGCTCGTCGCCATGCTCCGGGATTTCTTTTGAGCGCGGCTGCGCTGATATCTTTCATCCTCACTGACCCCGATGCCGTGCGCGCGCTTGAAGCCGTGCGTGACCATGGCCCCGCGCACGCCTATATTGCCGCGGGCTTCATCCGCAATCGGGTGTGGGACAGCCTTTACGACCCGCAGCCCGTTGCAGCCGAAAGCGATGTCGATGTGGTCTATTTTGATGCCGGTGCGGCTGATCCGATAGCAGATGAGCAGGCCTATGAAGCCGCGCTCGCCAATATTCTGCTGGCACCCTGGCAGGTCAGGAACCAGGCGCGGATGCATGACCGTGCGGGCGACCCGCCCTATAGCGGCCTTTCTGACGCCCTCAGCCGCTGGCCGGAAACCGCGACAGCGGTTGCGGTTCGCCTGAACGGGCAGGGTGGTCTCGATGTGGTCGCCCCCTTCGGTCTCGACGACCTGATGGAACATGTCCTCCGGCCCAGTCAGGCGATTCTCGCGTGCGACCCGGGTGTTTTCGAATCCCGATTCGTGGACAAGGGATGGCGTGACCGATGGCCGCGCCTCAGGGTCATACGGCCCTAGGGCTTCTTGGGCGTGCCAGGCTTGAGGGCGTCAGCGAGGCTCATGGTCGCGCTGCCGCGTTTGGCGGGTTTCTGCTGGCTTTCGTGCGGGTGCCAGCCGGTCATATAGAGCACCTGGAAGGTGGCGGGGATACGGCCGTCATCGCCCGCGAACTCAGCCATGTAAATCTCGCACGCCCGCATCAGCACATCGCGGCGCAAGGATTTGCGGCTGCGGTCCATCAGCGCGTTGGTCTCCCCCATCGCGCGCAGGTCCTGCATCAGCTTGAGTGGATGCGCGTAGGTCACCGTGATGGTGTCCATGTCGGCGACTGGCAGGGCGAAGCCCGCGCGCTGGAGCAGGGCGCCGAGGTCCCGCACATCGGCAAACGGGCTGATACGGGCGTTGGCGCCGCCGGTAATTTCGGCTTCGGCAGCAATCAGCGCGTGGCGTAGTTCGTGAAGCGTCTCGCCGCCGAACAGCGCGGCCAGGAACAGTCCGTCCGGCCGGAGGGCGCGGTTGGCCTGCACCAGAAGACCCGGTAGGTCGTTGACCCAGTGAAGGCACAGGTTGGAGACGATCAGGTCATGGGACCCGGCTTCCATGTCCAGCACCGGTTCGGTCACCGCGACGGCGGCGGCCTTCACGCTGCTGTGGGGCGCGAAATTGCCGCCGAGGTCAGCCGCGGCTTCGAAGCTGCGGTTGATGTCCAGCAGCCTGTCCTCAAGCCGGGCGGCGACTTCGGCGCGCAGGAATTCACCCTCCGTGCCGAGCGCATGGCCGCGGGCCACCGCCTTCGCGTGGGCGGCTGCGTCGAACAGGATCATGGCATCGGTCGTATCGGTCATGGCCGCTTCCATACAGGAGCGTTCCCCCCTCGGCAATAGCTTTCGGCTGGCCGTGCAGGGTGGCCGCTGGTAGGCTCAGGCCATGCATGACGGGCGAACATCGGTAAGCAGGTTTGCAGGCGCTGTGGTGGACTTTCTGCTGCCGCCGCGCTGTGCTGCGTGCGGGGAGCGAATCCACGACCATGGTCACCTGTGCGCGACATGCTGGCCAGCACTCAGCCCGATTGCCCAGCCTTTTTGTGAAGGCTGCGGCCTGCCGTTCGAGCACGCGGGCGAGGCGGAGGACGGTATGCTGTGCGGCGCCTGCTATGCCAACCCGCCCGGGTTCGATTGGGCGCGCGCGGCCGTGCTTTATGACGATCTCGGCAAGAAGCTCGTGCTCACGCTCAAGCACGGCGGCGAGGGGGCGGCGGTGCCGGTGCTCGCACGCATGATGGCGTCTGCGGTCGCAGGCAGGGACGCAGTCGATCTCATCCTGCCGGTGCCGCTCCATCCGCGCCGGTTATTGAAGCGGCGCTTCAACCAGTCGCTGTTGCTGGCGGAGGCCGTTGGACGGCAGGCGGGGCTGCAGGTAGACCGTTTCAGCCTGGTCCGGCGCAAGGCCACACCCAGCCAGGGGCCGCTGGGCCGCAAGGCACGGTCCGCCAACATGGCCGGGGCTTTTGCCGTCACCGAGAAGGGCAAGGAAAGCCTGAAGGGCCGCCATGTCCTGCTCATCGATGACGTGATGACGACCGGGGCGACGACATCGGCCTGTGCGCGGGTGCTCAAACGGGCGGGGGCGCTGTCCGTCGGTGTGCTGGTTTTTGCCCGTGTCGCACAGCCTGTGGGCTGAGGGGCTCTTTTCTTTTTGCCCGTCCTCGCCTACATAATAGGCAAAGAAATGAAGGAGCCGACCGTGGCTGATGTTGTGATTTACAGTTCGAATTACTGCCCCTACTGCTTCCGCGCCAAGGCGCTCTTACAGGAGCGTGGGGCGGCTTTCCGTGAAATCGTCGTCGATATGAACCCGAAGGCGCGGGCAGAGATGCGCGAACGCGCGGGCCGCAATACCGTGCCGCAGATCTGGATTGGCGGCAAACATATTGGCGGCTGCGATGACCTCTACGCGCTTGACCGCAAGGGTGGTCTGAAGCCGCTTCTGGCAGGCTGAGCCATGTTCAAGGCCGCGCTCATTTCGCTGACCTCCTCCAACATCATGGCGGATAATATCGCCGTGGTGAGCGGCTATATCCGTGAGGCGGCGGCGGGCGGCGCGACCTTTATCAGCACGCCAGAAACCACGCACTTGATGGAAATGAACCGGAAAGCGGTGCTGGAGAAAACCTTCGCCGAGGGCGACGACCCCGGCCTCAAGGCATTCCGGGCGCTCGCCAAAGAGCTGAAGGTGTGGCTCCATATCGGCTCGCTGATCATCAAGGTGGCGGAAGACCGGCTCGCCAACCGGGCCTTCGTGATCGCGCCGGACGGTGACATCGCCGCGCGCTATGACAAAATCCATCTGTTCGATGTGACGCTGGCGAACGGTGAAGCTTACCGCGAGTCCGCGCTCTATGACGCGGGCGATACCGCGGTGACGCTCAGTACTCCGTTCGGCACGCTGGGCCTCAGCGTTTGTTATGACCTGCGTTTCCCGTATCTTTACCGGGCGCTGGCGACGGCGGGGGCCAATATCCTGCTGGTCCCGGCGGCTTTCACCAAACAGACGGGGGAGGCGCACTGGCATACGCTATTGCGCGCGCGGGCGATCGAGACCGGGTCTTTCGTGCTGGCGGCGGCGCAGGGCGGGCTTCATGCCACGGGGCGCGAAACCTATGGCCACAGCCTTGTGGTCAGCCCGTGGGGTGAGATTCTGGCCGATGGCGGCACCGGGAATGTTACTGGGCCCGGCGTTACCTTTGCCAACATCGACCTTGACCTCGTGGCGAAAGCGCGGCAAACCATACCCTCCTTAACCCACACCCGTGCGTTTACGCTCGAAAGTCTGTAGTCGTCATGATTGTCTTTGACCTAAAGTGCCCTGATAACCACCGCTTCGAAGCCTGGTTCCGGTCCTCGTCCGCGTTTGAGGAACAGTGTGCGGCGGGTGTGGTCGAATGCCCCTATTGCGGCTCGGCCGAGATCGTCAAGGCGCCGATGGCCCCGAATGTTGCCGCCAAGGGCAACACCCAGCCTGAGGCAAGGCCGGCCCAGATGCAGAATATGGTTCATGCTGAAGGCGATGGCCGGTTGGCCGAACTGGCGGCGCAGGCCCGTGAAATCGTCAACCAGATGCGCGAGCATGTGGAAAAGAACTGCGACTATGTCGGTGCCAATTTCGCCGAGGAAGCCCGCAAGATCCACTATGGCGAAGCCGATGAGCGCGGCATCTACGGTGAAAGCACGACCGAGGAAACCCAGGCGCTTATCGAAGAGGGTATCGATATCCTGCCGTTGCCGGGCAACCGTTCAACCGACGCGTAAGCGATTTTCATCTAGTCTTTGAAGGAGGGGCTGTCGCGGGTTTATTTACCCGTCGCGGTCATGGCGTAATTGACTGCCGTGTCGGTGGCGGAAAGTCGCCATTTCCGGCTGAACGGATTGAAGACGAAGCCGGTGGCATCGCCTGCCTTGAAGCCCGCACGGACGAGAGCAGCAGAAAGCTCATCCGGTTTCAGGAACTTGTTCCAGTCGTGCGCGCCGACCGGCAGCCAGCGCAGCACATGCTCGGCGCCGACGATCGCGAACAGATAGGCCTTCGAGGTGCGGCTGATGGTGCTGATCAGCATGATGCCGTCGTCCTTCAGGAGGCGCCGGCAGGCGTCCAGATACACGTCCACATCCGCGACATGTTCCACCACTTCCATATTGATGATCACGTCGAATTTCTCGCCCGCCTCGGCCAGCGCTTCGGCGGTGGTGTTGCGGTAATCCATCTCAAGGCCGGACTGTTCGGCGTGCAGGCTGGCGACCTTGACGTTCTTTTCGGACGCGTCGACGCTGACCGTGGTGGCGCCCAGGCGGGCCATCGGTTCCGAGATCAGGCCACCCCCGCAGCCGATATCCAGAAGCCGGAGACCGGTGAAGGGCTTGAGGCCATGGTCATCGAGCCCAAAATGGCGGACGACTTCCTGGCGGATATACATAAGGCGCGTGGGATTGAGCTGATGCAGCGGCTTGAACGGGCCATACGGGTCCCACCAACTGTCGGCGATGCGGGCGAAGAAGGCGACTTCATCTTCGTCGACGGTGGCGCCGGAGGCGGTTTTTTCGGTCTCGTTCAGCATTTCTTTTGTCCCGATCAAGCTTTTTGCGCGTGTTTTGGCCTTCTAGGCGCTTGCGTGGGCCTTCGGCAGCCAGTAAACAATATCGCGCTGTTCTTCAATACGCAGGCTTGGGCTCCAGGGCAAGGACTAGGGCAGAAGCTTGCGTCATTTTTGACGGCCAGGATGTACAGATGGCCAGGATGTGTAAATGGCACGCATAGTTAAGAAATTTGGCGGCACCTCCGTGGGTGACATGGACCGTATACGGAATGTCGCACGCCGGGTGGCTCAGGCGGCGAACGAGGGTGACGAAATCGTTGTCGTGGTTTCCGCGATGGCGGGTGTCACCAACCAGCTTGTCGGCTATTGCCGTGACGCCGCCCCGCTGCATGACGCGCGCGAATATGATGCTGTCGTTGCCTCGGGTGAGCAGGTGACGGCGGGGCTTCTCGCGATCTGCCTGCAGGAAATTGGCGTGCCTGCGCGCTCCTTCCTTGGCTGGCAGCTGCCGATGCGCACCAATGATGTGCACGGCGCCGCCCGGATTGAGGAAATCGGCACAGACGCGCTGGATGCTTGCCTGGCCGGTGGCCGTGTGGCTGTGGTCGCGGGCTTCCAGGGTATCGCGGACGACAACCGCATCACCACGCTGGGCCGTGGCGGGTCGGACACGACCGCGGTGGCGCTGGCGGCTGCCCTGAAGGCTGAGCGCTGTGATATTTATACCGACGTGGACGGGGTTTATACGACCGACCCGCGGATCGTGCCCCGGGCGCGGAAACTGGACAAGATCACCTATGAGGAGATGCTGGAGATGGCGTCCCTCGGTGCTAAGGTATTGCAGACGCGCTCCGTGGCGCTCGCGATGAAATATGGCGTTCGCACGCAGGTGCTTTCCTCCTTCGAGGACAAGCCGGGCACGCTGGTTGTTGGTGAGGATGAGATCGTGGAACAGGAAGTCGTCAGCGGGATCGCATATTCCCGCGGTGAAGCAAAAATTACCGTCGTCGGCCTTGAAGACCGCCCGGGCCAGGTGTCGCACCTGTTTGCGCCGCTTGCGGACGAAAATATCAACGTCGACATGATCGTTCAGTCGGCGTCCGAGGACGGCCATTCGACCGATGTCACCTTCACGGTGCCGGAGGATGACCTGCTGCGTGCGGTCAAGATTCTGGAAGCGAACAAGGAAGAGCTGCGTTTCCGCGACATCGTCTACAACGGCGATGTGGTCAAGGTTTCGGTCGTCGGTGTCGGGATGCGCAGCCATGCCGGTGTTGCCCGTACCATGTTTGACACGCTTGCGGACAAGGGCATCAACATCCAGGTTATTTCCACCTCGGAGATCAAGGTCAGCGTGATCATCGATGCGGAATATACCGAACTGGCAGTGCGGGCACTGCACACGGCCTATGGCCTTGACGCGCCAGTTGGTGCATAAGAACGGCACCTGATATTTGGTGACAGTGGGGGCTTTATAGATGAACGAGCAGGGTTTGGAACGGCTCCACGAATTGTGGCGGCGCGGTACCGAGTTTTTAGGCAGTGACTATGCTATCCTCGGCGGTGCCATGACGTGGGTGTCGGAACGGAACCTGGTTTCGGCCATTTCGAATGCCGGTGGGTTTGGCGTTGTCGCCTGTGGCGGCATGACCCCGGATCTCCTGGCGGCGGAAATCGACGCGACCCGCGCGCTCACCGACAAGCCTTTCGGCGTCAACCTGATCACCCTGCACCCCGGGCTCATGGACCTGATTGAGGTCTGCCGCGAGAAGCAGGTGAGCCATGTGGTGCTGGCGGGTGGCCTGCCCTCCGGTGACGCGATTGCCGCCGTCAAGGCGTTCGGCGCCAAGCTCATGTGTTTTGCCCCCACCGCGGCGCTTGCCAAGAAGCTGGTGCGTACGGGCGCAGACGCTATCGTGATCGAAGGTATGGAAGCCGGCGGCCATATCGGCCCGGTATCGACCAGTGTGCTCGCGCAGGAAATCCTGCCGGTTATCCGGGATGTACCGGTGTTCGTGGCCGGTGGTATCGGCCGCGGTGATGCCATCGCCGCCTACCTTGAAATGGGGGCGTCGGGCGCCCAGCTTGGTACCCGTTTCGTGGTGGCCGAGGAATGCGTCGCGCACGAGAAATTCAAGAAGGCCTTCATCCGCGCCAGCGCCCGTGACGCGGTCGCCAGCGTTCAGATCGACCCGCGTTTCCCGGTCATCCCGGTGCGCGCGCTCAAGAATGAAGGCACTGAACAGTTCATGGAAACCCAGCGCGATGTTGTCGCGCGTTTCCATGCCGGTGAGCTGAACCAGGAAGACGGTCAGATGCAGATCGAACATTTCTGGGGCGGGGCTCTCCGCCGGGCCGTTGTCGACGGGGATGTCGAATCCGGCTCCGTCATGGCGGGACAAAGTGTCGGCATGGTTAAAAAAGTTGAACCGACGGCCTATATTATCCAGGAGCTCGTCGAACAGGCGGCCCATCATGTGGCCGAAGCCTGTGGATTCGACGCAAACTGAGGTGACAGTTGCCCGCCATTCCCGGTGGGCGAGAAGAGGGGATTTTTGTGCCTGACCATGTCAGCCAGCCACGGCTGTTGTTGAGACGTCTACATAGCGTGATGGCCTCCGGCGGTCGCGCGCAGGACCGTCTCAACCGCGTGGTGCGGGTGATTGCCCAGAACATGGTCGCCGAAGTTTGCTCCATCTACCTGACCCGTGCAGGCGGTATTCTGGAACTTTTCGCCACCGAAGGCCTGAAGGAAGAAGCTGTCCACACGACCCGCTTCCTGCCCGGCCAGGGCCTTGTCGGCCTTGTTGCCGAACGCGGCCTCCCGCTCAATCTTTCCGAAGCCCCGCAGCATCCGCGATTCGTCTATCGTCCGGAAACGGGGGAGGAAGTTTACCATAGCTTCCTCGCGGTCCCGATCCTCCGGATGGGACAGGTGGCGGGCGTTCTTGTCGTTCAGAACGTGGCACCCCGGCGCTATTCGCCTGAAGAAGTCGAGGTCCTGCAGACCATTTCGATGGTGATTGCGGAACTGGTCGGCTCGGGTGAACTGGTCGCCCCGGATGAACTGACGGAAGAATCGACGGCAACGGGTGAGCCGATCACGCTGGACGGCATGCCGCTCGCGGGTGGTGTCGGCGCCGGTGTTGCCGTGTTCCGCCAGCCGCAGGTCAAGATTTCCCGCACCGTCGCGGATGACATTGAGGCGGAACAATCGCTCCTTGAAGACGCGCTTACTGAAATGCGCAGCCAGCTGGAGCAGATGCTTGAGCATCCTGATCTCGCCCATGGCGGGGAACACCGCGAGGTTCTGGAGACCTACCGCATGTTCGCCTATGACCGGGGCTGGCAGGAAAAGATGCGCGATGCCGTGCGCTCGGGCCTGACCGCCGAAGCCGCGGTCGACCGGGTGCAGCAGGAAAACCGCGCCCGCATGTTCAAGATCCGCGATCCCTATCTCAGGGAACGCATCGCGGACTTCGAAGACCTGGCGACCCGGCTTATCCGCATCATCCAGGGTGACCGGGAAAACCATAAAATCAAGCTGACGGAAGATTCGATCCTGATTGCGCGCGCGATCGGTCCGGCCGAGTTGATGGATTATGACCAGGGCTACCTGAAGGGTATCGTGCTTGAGGACGGCTCCACCACCGCGCACGTCACCATTATCGCCCGCGCCATGGGTATCCCCGTGCTGGGGCGTGTGTCCGGGCTGCTGACCCACGTCAAGCCGGGTGAACAGGTCATTGTCGACAGCACGACCGGTCACGCCTATGTGCGCCCGGCCGAAGACGTCATCGAAACCTACCGGGCCACGGTCGAGCTGCAGGAAAAGCGCCTGGCGCTGTATGCCGCCGAGCGGGACCTGCCTGCGGTAACCCTGGACGGTGAGGAAATTTCCCTGTTCATGAACGCCGGTCTGCTTGTTGACCTGCCAAGCCTCGACAGCACCAACGCCGACGGGATCGGCCTGTTCCGGACCGAGTTCCAGTTCATGGTGTCGCCAGCGCTGCCGAAGGTGGAGGAGCAGACCAAAATCTATGCCGCCGCGCTTGATGCCGCAGGGGACCGGCCGGTGGTGTTCCGGACGCTCGACATCGGCGGCGACAAACAGGTACCGTTCCTGCCGCGTGAGGATGAGGAAAACCCGGCGATGGGCTGGCGCGCGATCAGGATCGCGCTCGACCGTCCGGCGCTGCTCCGCTATCAGCTGCGCGCGCTTCTGTATGCCGCCGCGGGCCGCAGCCTGCATGTCATGTTCCCGATGATCGCCGAGGTCGCGGAACTGAAGCGCTGCAAGAAGATCCTCCAGAAGGAAGTCGACCGCCTGACCCTGCATGGCCGGACACCGCCCAAGGCGATCAAGGTCGGCTGTATGCTCGAGGTGCCTTCCTTGAGCTGGCAGATGGACCTGCTGCTCAAGGAAGTGGACTTCCTGTCGATCGGCACCAATGATCTGATGCAGTTCTTCTTTGCGTGCGACCGGTCAAACCCGCGCCTGGCGGACCGGTATGACCTTTTGGCGCCGCCGGTCCTGCGCTTCCTGCGCTCGATCGTCCAGGCCTGCCATCAGGCGGATGTTCCCGTCACCCTGTGCGGTGAAATGGGTGGCCGTCCGGTTGAGGCGATGGCGCTGATGGCGCTGGGCCTCCGGCGCTTCAGTATTTCGCCGACCTCCATTGGCCCGGTAAAGCGGATGGTGCGCACGGTCGAGCTTCATAAATTGAGCAATTTCCTCGAAGCTCACCTGGATTCTTCGGACCATTCGATTCGCGACTCATTCATCAGTTTCGCCCGCGATCACAACATCAAGGTTTGATGTTTGCCGTTAAGCTATAATAGCTTGTCGGAAAGTGCGGTTATTTAACCTTAAAAATTATTTCTATTTGACTCGGCTTATTAAATGTTTTTTGACTTATGTGTGGCTCAATCGACACTGTAACAAAAAATATGAGCCACTTCCGCAAGTGCGATTGGGTAACGCGGGGTAGCTCCTTCGATAACTTGTGGTGCTCGAGAGGCCGGGGAAATTCCCATAAAACGGCCCATGATGGGGACCTGATGCCTAGGGGCGTCGGTTACTGCTTGTTCAGGCGAAGATCAGGCAGGGGACGGTATGACTATGGATAATGATACAGTGTCAGTTGCAGAGTTGCTGAGAACCGCGCGGGAAGCGAAGGGGCTCAGCATTCAATCGGTTGCCAAGGAAATCTGTGTCCGGAGTACTTTCCTGAAGGATATTGACGCAGGGCGCTTTGACCGCTTGCCCGCGCCTGCCTTCTCTATCGGTTTTGTGCGTGCCTATGCCAAGATGCTCGGCCTTGACTGCGAAGAAATTGTCGCGGCTTTCAAGGAAGAGAGCGGGCTGGTCACCGATTCTGAACCCAAAATGGATTTGATCAACGCCGCGGTCGAACCGCCGCGCAAGGGTCTGCCGGGCTGGCTTTCGCCGGTGGCGGGGCTTGTGGGTGTGTCGCTGTGCTGGTTCCTGGTGGGCGGCAATCTGGCGTCGCTTGGCTTTGCCACGTCGGCCACGGTGACCGCGCCGATCGATACAGTCGCGGAAGAAAAAGCCCAGCTTGCCGCCGTCAAGGCGCAGTTGCCGGACATGAAGGCGGACACCGCCGAGGTTCCGGCGTCATCTGCACCGGCGACAGCAGTTGCCGCGACCCTGACGGTGGATGCCCGGAAGCCCGCCGAAGTTCAGGCCAAAGATCAGGCCGGCGTTCAGAAAGATCAAGCGGAGGCCCCTGCGGCCGTCCAGGTCGCCGATGCGACTCAGGCCAGTGCTGACAGCGAGAGCCAAAACCAGAAGCGAGTTTATGAAGAAGCCCGCTCGCTTTTCCTGCCTGCGGCGCATGCGTCTGCCCCGAGCCGGAGTGCCACCAGCACCGAAGGCGATGTAAAACTGGAAGCGCGTGAAGATTCCTGGGTGCGGCTGGTGAATGCAGACGGCAGCGAACTGTGGTCCGGTGTTCTGCGTGAAGGCCAAAGCTACAGCCCGCAGCATGATGGCCAGCTTTATCTGTCCACCAGCAACGCTGGCGGCCTGATGGTCGCGGTTGGCGGGATGCCCGCGCATGTCCTGGGCGACCGGGGGCAAATTATCTCCGACCTGAAGCTTAGCGCCAGCAAGCAGCTTTCGTCGGTCCGCCCGGCGGATGCGGACGTTACCGGCTCACGCTGACCTTCCGGTTTTCCAGACCTTGCACAAAGCCCTGCCTCTGGCGGGGCTTTTTGTTTGGGCAAGTGAGGCAAAATCCCAAAATCCTTGCTTTCGGCGAGGGGGTTCCTCATGTATAACGCCAACCGTAACTGTTGAAGGTATGGTGCAGGCATGAGCATTCGCCCCTGGAGAGACGTGATCCGACGCAAATCCCGCCAAGTGATGGTGGGCAACGTTCCCGTGGGCGGGGATGCGCCGATTGCCGTGCAGACCATGACCAACACGCTGACGTCCGATGCGAAGGCGACGCTCCAGCAAATCCATGCCGCCGTCGAAGCCGGGGCAGATATCGTGCGGGTTTCCTGCCCGGACGAAGCCTCCACCGCCGCGATGCCGGAGATTTGCCGCGAAGCCGGTGTGCCGATCGTCGCTGACATTCACTTCCATTATAAGCGCGCGCTTGAAGCCGCGGATGCCGGGGCTGCGTGCCTGCGCATCAACCCCGGTAACATCGGCTCGTCCGAGCGGGTGAAGGAAGTGGTGCGCGCGGCCAAGGCCAACGGCTGCTCGATGCGGATCGGCGTCAATGCCGGATCTTTGGAAAAGCACCTGCTGGAAAAATACGGTGAGCCGTGCCCGGAAGCGCTGGTTGAAAGCGCGCTCGAACACGCCCGTATCCTCGAAGACAATGACTTTTTCGATTTCAAGATCAGCGTGAAGGCGTCAGACGTGTTCCTGGCGGTCGCGGCCTACCACGGCCTTGCGGAAGCCTGCGACTATCCGCTCCATCTCGGCATCACCGAAGCGGGCGGCCTGCGTGGCGGCACCGTGAAATCGTCGATCGGTATCGGCTCGCTCCTGTGGGCCGGGATTGGCGACACCATCCGCGTGTCGCTGTCGGCTGAGCCGGTCGAGGAAGTCAAGGTTGGTTTTGAGATCCTGAAATCGCTGGGCCTCCGCCACCGCGGCGTCCGCATCGTTTCCTGCCCGTCCTGCGCGCGCCAGGCCTTCCCGGTCATCAAGACCGTGGAGACGCTTGAAGAACGCCTGAGCCACATCCACACGCCCATGAGCCTGTCGATCATCGGCTGTGTCGTGAACGGCCCCGGCGAAGCGCGTGAAACCGACATCGGCCTCACCGGTGGCGGCAACGGCAACCATATGGTCTATCTCTCCGGGATGACCGACCACAAAATCACCGACGACAAGCTCGTCGACCATATCGTTGAGCTGGTCGAGAAAAAGGCCGCCGAACTGGAAGCCCAGAAAGCAGCTGAAGCTGCTGAGGCTGCCGATGCGGCTCCGGCCCACGCTCACGCACATTAGATACAATTAAAGGAATTTCCCGTGTCCAAACTGCAACCAGCGCGGGGCACGCGCGATATTTTTGGCGATGAAGCCCGTTCGATGACCGCCGTGGTCGAGACCTTCCGTAAGGTCGCAACCACCTATGGCTTCGAGGAAATGGCAACGCCGATTTTCGAGTTTACCGAGGTGTTCAAACGTCCGCTCGGCGAAGCGTCCGATGTGGTCTCGAAGGAAATGTACACGTTCGAGGACCGCGGCGGCGAGGAGATTACCCTCCGCCCGGAGTTCACCGCCGGCGTCTGCCGCGCCTTCATCTCCAACGGCCTGCAGCAGCATCTGCCGTGCCGCCTGATGAGCTGGGGCCCGGTGTTCCGCTATGAGCGCCCGCAAAAAGGCCGCTACCGCCAGTTCCACCAGATCAACGCTGAGCTACTGGGGCCGGAAACGCCGGAGTTCGATGTCGACATGATCGCGCTGGCCTGGTCGCTCCTCAAGGCGCTTGGGCTGGGGGACAAGGTTGTCCTCAACCTCAATACGCTGGGCGATATCGAAAGCCGCATGGCGTACCGCGATGCGCTCGTGAGCTATTTCGAAGGCTTTAAGGACAAACTGTCGGAAGACAGTGTGCGCCGCCTGACCACCAACCCGCTCCGGATCCTCGATAGCAAGGATGAGGGCGACAAGCTGCTGGTCGCGAATGCCCCCTTGCTGTCCGAGCATCTGAACGACCATTCGCGCCAGTTTTTTGAGACTGTATGCAAAGGCCTTGATGCTGTCGGTGTGCCCTATGAGCATAATGAGCGGCTGGTGCGTGGGCTCGACTATTACACCCACACCGCTTTCGAATTCATCACCACCGAGCTTGGCGCCCAGGGCACCGTGCTTGCTGGTGGCCGCTATGACGGGCTCATCGAAAAGCTGGGTGGCCCCAAGGTGGCCGGGATTGGCTGGGCTGGCGGTATCGAGCGCCTGGCCATGCTGTCGAATATCGTAACGGATGCGGAACGATCTATTGTTCTGGTGCCGATGGGTGAAGCGGGCACGCTGAAGGCCTTCACGGTCGCGGATGACCTGCGCACCGCGGGCCATGTGGTGACCGCTGACCGCAGCGGCAACCTGGGCAAGCGCCTGACCCGCGCGGCCAAGGCGAACGCCCGCTATGCCATCATCATCGGGGATGATGATGTCGCGGCGGGCACCGCCATGCTGAAGGACCTCGATAGCGGCGAGCAATCGTCGGTCGCGTTTGACGCGCTTGTTGCGGCGGTCAAAGCGTAAGGGGCAGGGACGATGGCAGTCATTTCAGACGAACGGCTCAACCAGCTTCTGGAGCGCTACGATTACTTGGGCCATGCGCTCGGCACGCCGGATCAGTTTTCGAACGAGGAATTCGTGAAGCTGAGCCGGGAATATGCCGACTTGGGCCCGGTGGTTGAGGCCGTGAACAGTGTCCTGGCCATGCGCTCCGAGAAGGAAGACCTCGAAGAAATGGCAGGCCCTGGCGGTGACGCCGACATGCGGGAACTGGCAGTCGAGGAGCTGAAGGAGCTGAAGGAAAAACTGCCTGCGGCCGAACATGCGCTTTCGATCCAGCTTCTGCCCAAGGATGCCGCCGACGAACGCTCCGCCATCCTGGAAATTCGTGCCGGCACGGGCGGTGATGAAGCCGCACTTTTCGCCGGTGATCTGTACCGCATGTACGAGCGCTATGCCGAAACGCAGGGCTGGAAGATGGAGATGATCTCCGCTTCGCCCGCGGAAGTTGGCGGCTTCAAGGAAGTCATGGCCAACGTCCACGGCAAGGGCGTGTTCGCCAAGCTGAAATTCGAAAGCGGTGTCCACCGCGTCCAGCGTGTGCCGGTGACCGAATCCGGCGGCCGCATTCATACCAGTGCCGCCACGGTGGCGGTGCTGCCGGAAGCCGAAGACGTGGATATCGAGATCAAGGACGCCGATATCCGTATTGATACCATGCGGTCATCCGGCGCGGGTGGCCAGCACGTCAACACCACCGATTCGGCTGTGCGCATCACCCACCTGCCCACCGGCATCGTGGTGACGCAGAGCGAAAAGTCCCAGCACAAGAACCGCGACAAGGCGATGAAAATCCTGCGCGCGCGGCTCTATGACCTGGAGCGGGAAAAAGCGGCAAATGCGCGCGCCGAGGACCGCAAATCGCAGGTCGGCTCGGGCGACCGGTCGGAGCGCATCCGTACCTATAACTTCCCGCAAGGGCGGGTGACCGATCACCGCATCGGCCTCACGCTTCATAAGCTGGACCAGATCCTGGCGGGCGAAGGCCTTTCAGAAGTTGTCGACGCTCTTATCGCCGAAGATCAGGCCATGAAGCTGTCCGCCATGGAAGCGGGCTTTTGACCGAGCAGGCAATCGCATCTGTCCTTAAGGCGGCAACCGACCGGCTTGCCGCCGCGGGGATTGTCACGGCGCGGCTCGACGCGGAAATCCTGCTTTCCCACGTGCTGAAGCTGCCGCGCCTCAGGCTTTATACAGAACAGGGGCGTGCGCTTGAGGCGGATGAAGCCGAGGCGTTTGAGGCCCTGCTTGTCCGGCGGGAAAAGGGCGAGCCGGTTGCGTACCTTACCGGCAGCCAGGAGTTCTGGAGCCTTGAGTTCAAGGTCTCGCCCGAGACGCTGATCCCGCGCCCTGACACCGAAACATTGGTCGAGGTTGTCACCAAATATGCGCAGGCACCCCGCCATATCCTCGATCTCGGTACCGGTACCGGCTGCATCCTCCTCAGTATCCTCAGTGAATATCCGCAGGCGCATGGGCTGGGGGTGGACCTGATGCCCGGGGCTGTCATGCTCGCCGCTGAAAATGCCGACCAGCTGGGTCTTGCCGGGCGGGCCGTCTTTAAAACCAGTGACTGGTTTTCAGATGTTCAGGCCCCGGAAGGCGGATTTGACGTTATCGTCTCGAACCCGCCCTATATCCCCTCCGCCGACATCGGGGGGCTTATGGCTGATGTGCGGGACTATGAACCGATGAGTGCCCTCGACGGCGGTCCGGACGGCCTTGCGCCTTATAAGCTGATCGCGGCAGAAGCCCCAGCCTATCTTGCCGGTGGCGGCTTGCTGGCGGTCGAAGTCGGGATCGGGCAAGCGGACGATGTCGCGGCGATATTGGCAGCCTCTGGCTATGTGGATATCGTCATAACCCCGGATCTTGGGGGTATTAACCGCGTGGTTAGCGGCAAAAAAACACCATAAAAGCCAAATTCGTTCTTGGAATGCGGATTTGAAGACGCTAGGGTGACTGTGTTCACGGGCGTCGCCACAGGCGCGTTATACTCGCAGCAGCGGCCCGGAAACGTAATTTCCGAAAAAAATCGGTAACCGATCTCGGAAGACTGGCAGTCGTGGACTGCCATTTTATGACTTCTCAACATTGTTGGTATTGATTCCGCATGAAACAAGCACAAAACGCGCGCAAACAGCGTGCCCGTCCATCGTCCCGCAAGGGCGGTAGCAATAAGGGCGGCAATCCAGGGAATGCCCGGTCTGAAAACCGGGTGCGCGGCAATCCGAAGCAGCTTCTGGAAAAATACAAGAACCAGGCCCGCGAAGCCAAACAGGCCGGGGATCGCGTTCTTGCCGAATATTATTATCAGTTCGCCGATCATTATCAGCGTGTCGTCAATGATATGCGGGGGCCGGGCGATTACGTGTCCGACCAGGACGAAAGCCAAAACAAGTCGAACGGTGCCTATGACTCGGACGCGTATGATGGCGACGAGGGGGCCGATGAGCAGCAGGCTGAAGGCAACAACCAGCGGGGTCGCCGCAGCCGCGGTGGTCGCCGGAATGGCGGCCGGAATGGCGCTGAGGACCAGCCCAAGGTCAACATAGCCGAACAGGAACAGCCGACGGAAGTTCATCCTGAACTGGACCTGCAAGGCACGGTAGCGCCCGAGGGCGAAGAAAAGCCCCGCCGCCGGGCCGTTGCCCCGCGCCGTGGCAGGCCGCGCAAGGATGAAAAAGTCGCTGCGGAGACCGCTCAGGCCGTCGTGGCAGCTCCCCAAGGGGATGAGGCCGCATAAACGCTGGCTCGGTTCGAGAAGACATCAGCAAAAGCCGTCCTTTGGGGCGGCTTTTCTTTTTCGCGGAAAAAGTGTCACTGGCTTGACTTTCATCAGGCCGACCCCTTGAGCATTTTGATAGGCTTCCTACATCTATAGGGCGGATATGCCCGAGTGCGGGGTGTCCGCTTGTACTTGTGTAAATCTCCGTCGCTTCGAAGAAGGGCGGAAACTGTCATGGGGTTAAAGACACATGAATATTGAACAATATACCGACCGTACGCGCGGTTTTATCCAATCTGCGCAAGGTCTTGCCCTTCGGGAAGGGCATCAGCGTTTTACGCCTGAACATATCCTGAAAGTATTGCTGGACGACCGTGAAGGCCTGGCCGCGAACCTTATTCGCGCCGCTGGCGGCCGTCCTGAAGACGCCCTCAAGCTGGTTGAGGAAGCCCTCGGTAAACTGCCGAAGGTTGAAGGCTCGGGCGCGGGCCAGCTTCATATGGACCCGGTTACCGCGCAGCTGTTTGCAAAGGCTGAGGAAGTCGCCGAAAAGGCAGGGGACAAATATGTCACCGCCGAACGGCTGCTGCTTGCGCTTCTTCTGACCGCCAAGGCCGAAAGCGCCAAGATCCTGGCGAAGGCCGGGCTGACGGCAGACGCCCTCAACAAGGCGATTAATGACATTCGCAAGGGCCGCACGGCGGACACCCAGTCGGCCGAAGACGCCTATGACGCCCTGAAGCGGTTCGCGCAGGACCTGACCCAGCGCGCGCGTGACGGCAAGCTCGACCCGGTGATTGGCCGGGATGAGGAAATCCGCCGCACCGTGCAGGTACTGTCGCGCCGGACCAAGAACAACCCGGTCCTGATCGGGGAGCCTGGTGTCGGTAAGACCGCAATCGCCGAGGGCCTCGCGCTCCGCATTGCCAATGGCGACGTGCCGGACAGCCTGAAGAACAAGAAGATCATGGCACTCGATATGGGCTCGCTGATCGCTGGCGCCAAATACCGCGGTGAGTTTGAGGAACGCCTCAAAGGCGTGCTGCAGGAAGTTGCGGCCGGTGAGGGCGATATCGTCCTGTTCATCGATGAGATGCACACGCTGGTGGGCGCCGGGAAAACCGATGGCGCCATGGATGCTTCGAACCTTCTGAAGCCTGCGCTTGCCCGCGGTGAGCTGCACTGTATCGGTGCCACCACGCTCAGCGAATACCGCAAGTATGTGGAAAAGGACGCTGCCCTCGAGCGCCGCTTCCAGCCTGTGTTCGTGGGCGAGCCGACGGTCGAGGATACGATCTCGATCCTGCGCGGGTTGAAGGAAAAGTATGAGCTGCACCACGGTGTCCGCATCACGGACGGTGCGCTTGTTGCCGCTGCAACACTTTCGAACCGCTATATCACCGACCGGTTCCTGCCGGACAAGGCGATCGACCTGATGGACGAGGCCGCCTCGCGCCTGCGTATGGAAACCGAATCGAAGCCGGTGGAGATCGACGAGCTCGACCGCCGCATCATCCAGCTCAAGATCGAGCGTGAAGCGCTCAACAAGGAGAAGGATGAAGGCTCCAAATCCCGTCTGGAAGAGCTTGAAAAAGAACTTGCGGACCTCGAACAGCGGTCGGCTGAACTGACAGCCCGCTGGCAGGCCGAGAAGGACAAGATGGCTGGGGAACAGCAGCTCAAGGAGCAGCTTGACCAGGCCCGTATCCAGCTCGAGCAGGCGCAGCGCCGCGGTGACTATGCCGCCGCGGGCGAGCTTCAACACGGTACGATCCCGCAGCTTGAGCAGCGTCTGGAAGAAGCTGCCAAGGAAGGCAAGGAACAGCTGCTGCGTGAGGAAGTCACCGACCAGGATATCGCGGGCGTCGTCTCGCGCTGGACTGGTGTGCCGGTCGACAAGATGCTGGAAGGCGAGCGTGACAAGCTCCTGCGCATGGAAGATGAGCTCGGTAAACGGGTGATCGGCCAGCGCGAAGCTTTGGAAGCGGTTTCGGCCTCCGTTCGCCGTGCCCGCGCGGGCCTGCAGGACCCGAACCGGCCGATGGGCAGCTTCCTGTTCCTCGGTCCGACCGGGGTCGGCAAGACCGAGCTCACGAAAGCGCTGGCCTCGTTCCTCTTCAATGACGACACGGCGATGGTCCGAATCGACATGTCCGAGTTCATGGAGAAGCACGCGGTCTCGCGTCTGATCGGCGCGCCTCCGGGCTATGTCGGCTACGAAGAAGGTGGTGTGCTCACCGAAGCCGTACGGCGTCGGCCTTATCAGGTCGTGCTGTTCGATGAGGTCGAGAAAGCGCATCCGGATGTCTTCAACGTGCTTCTGCAGGTGCTGGATGACGGCCGCCTGACTGATGGCCAGGGCCGCACGGTGGACTTCACCAACACGCTGATCATCCTGACGTCGAACCTGGGCTCGCACCTGATCGCGGACCTCAAGGACGATGAGCCGGTCGAGAATGTCTATGACCAGGTTATGGATGTGGTCAAAGGCGCGTTCCGGCCTGAGTTCCTGAACCGTCTGGATGAGGTGATCCTGTTCCACCGCCTGGCGCGCAAGCATATGGCCGGGATCGTGGATATCCAGGTCGCCCGGCTGCAGAAGCTGCTTGCCGACCGCAAGGTCAGCGTTGCACTGGATGCCAGCGCCCGGGACTGGCTGGCTGAAGCCGGCTACGACCCGGTTTATGGCGCACGGCCCCTCAAGCGGACAGTGCAGAAATATCTGCAGGACCCGCTGGCAGAGCTGATCCTCAGAGGCGAGGTCAAGACCGGCGATACGGTTGAGGTCACGGCCGGTGATGGTGCTCTCAGCCTTGTGGTCGCGCACGATAAGGCGGCCGCAGCCTAAAGTGACGGACCTTTATTGAAATGAAAAAGCCGGGGCAGTAGTGCCCCGGCTTTCTTTTTTCAGGTATCGGTTGCCTAGAACTTGACGTTCAGGCCACCCCAATAGTAGCGGCCATAGAGGTCATACCGGGTCCGGGCCGTGCTTGTCCGGTGCATGATCGGCGGCTTCTTGTCGAAGACGTTGTTCACACCAAGGCGCAGGGTCAGCATTTCAGTCAGCTTATATTCGACCGAAAGGTCATGCTTGAAATAGTGCCCCGACTTTTCATAGCCCGGCTTGTACCTTTCAGGCTCGGCAGCCAGAATGTCCTGGCGTGCGTTCAGCATCGGGTCCAGCCAGCGGGTTTTCCACTGAACATGTAGCTTTTCGGTGGTGTAGCTGAGGAAAAGCTGGGAAGCCCAGTGCGGTGTCCCCACAACACCGGCCCATTCTTCAAAATCGGTCGGGTCGTTCTGGAAGTTGAAGAACCGCTGGTGGAACGTGTAGGTGCCGACCAGGCGCAGGTCGATACGGCCCGGCTTGTCCTTCATGATGCTGTCCACGTTAAAGCCGTAGCGTGCTTCAATGTCGATACCATCGGTTTCAATCGCCTGTACGTTCACCGGCTGCAGAATGAAGCTGGTAATCAGGCCCGACGAAGGATCACGGGTGATGCGGTCACAGAACAGCGGGTCGAGATCCGGTCCGTCGACACATTTCTGTGCTGTTTCCGAAGCCGACAGGGTGCGGATGGCATCCTTGATCTTGATGTTCCAATAGTCGGCGCTGAGGCTGAAGCCTTTGAGGAAACGCGGGGTCAGAACCGTACCGATGGTAATGGTGTCTGCCGTTTCCGGACCGACATCCGGGTTGCCGCGGAGGTAGCCGGGCTTGGAAGCCGCCTGGGTCGGGTCGAAGAAGGTACCGACATCAAGGCCGAGGGCAGCACAGTTGGCACGACGGTTGGCAGCGACAGTGGCGTCGTTATCCAGGTTGTCGTACGAACAGGGGTCCGAAATCGAACCGAAAGTTTGTGATTCGGGCTGGAAGACTTCACCGATGTTCGGGGCCCGTACCGCGCGGCCGTAGGTGGCACGGAAACGGATATCTTCACTGAGGGTCCAGTTCAGGCCCGCCTTGTAGGTGAAGTTGCTGCCTGCCGTCGAATAGTCAGACAGACGACCGGCCAGGTCGACCGACAGGTCCTTGGCGAAGGCCTTGTCCTCAAGAAGCGGGAAGGACATTTCACCGTAGATTTCCTTGACGTTGATCTGCCCATTCACGCCCTTCAGTTCGTTGGCGAACAGGTTCATCGTCGTCGGCAGCGGATCCGGGTTGGACACAGAACGGTCTTCCCGATACTCAACCCCGAACGCGGCCTGAACAGCCCCTGCCGGCATGTCGAAAAGGTCACCGTTCACCGAACCGCCAATCACCAGTTGGCTGATCTCATCATTGTTGTTCAGCTCGACAACTAGGCTGTCAACTTGCGCCTGCGTGATGGCATTCGGGCCAAAGACGTTGATCGGATCACAGTCGGGGCGCCCGCTCCGGCAAACCGGGTTGCCGTTTGCATCCGTGGTGACATCGATCCGTTCAAACCAATCGTCCTCTTTCCGGACGCCGCCATCGATGCGGTTATCGGTGGACTTGCCGTAGTTGACGGAAACTTCATAGGTCCAGTTGTTGGTAACATTGCCGCGCAGGCCACCAACAATCCGGTACGTGTCCCGGTAGTCGGTCTGTGGGCGGGCGCCGAACTCGAAGTTGAAGCGGACCATCGCTGCGATCGGATAGCCAGTGGCATCGCCGATCGTGTTGATATAGTCCTTCGCGGCTTGTGGCAGGAACGGGTTATCGAGGCCGATATCCACACCGATGATGCCATTATCTTCCAGGGCCTGATCCCCGATATACAGGAAGTCGAAGTTTGGCTGGAACTGATAGTAGGACTTGCTGTGCGCATATTTGGCATCGACGAAGAACGTGTGATTGTCGGTCAGCTTGTAATCGAACGAGCCGTTGACGTTGATGGCTTCATAGTCCGGCGTCAGCGATGTGACGAACCGCTCGGTCGGGAAGCCATTCCCACCGTCACAGGTGTTGCCTGATGTGCTGATACGGCCGCTCGGGCACCTCAGCCGGGTGGCACCACCAACCGTGTCGAAGTTCAGGCGGTAGGGCATATAGCCGAAGAAGAGATCCTGCAGCACGCCGCCGTCGGAAACCTGCAAGGAGCGGGCATCCCGGAAGGGAACGATATTGTAGATGCCGTCCGGGTCGGCGATACCGTCGCCATTGGCGTCAACATCGCGGTCGACCCTGACATTGCTGAAGTTGCCGAGCCAGTCGAACTGGCTTTCGTCCACGCCATCTTCTTTGCGCCATTCAACCGCCAGCGTCGCGTTGCCGCGGTCCCCGCCAAAATTCCAGCCCGCGAGGGCGGTGATTTTGCGGGAGGTATCAATGCCGCTTTGGCCTTTCCCGAAATAGCCGTCTACCTGATAGCCTTCATAGTCATGCTTCATAATGAAGTTGACCACGCCGGAGACAGCGTCCGAGCCATAAAGCGCCGAGGCACCGCCCGTAACCACTTCCACCCGTTCGACCAGGGCCGAGGGGATGGTGTTGATGTCCACGCGGGTGTCGCCTGCCGACAGGCCGACATGGCGGCGGCCATCAACCAGCACCAGGGTCCTGTCACTGCCCAAACCGCGCAGGTTCAGGAAGTTCAGGCCGCCAAGGCCGATCTGGGACCCGGTGGAATCTCCCGACTGGAAGCTTTCCTGCAGGGCAGGCGTTTGCGCCAGGAAGTCGCCGAGGTTGACTTTCCCCGACAGCTTGATGTCCTGCTGGCCGACGACCGTCAGAGGTGACGGCGCGGTCATGGCGTTCCGCCGCAGGTGAGACCCGGTGACGACAACTTCCTCAACCGAACGGTCAGATTCGCACTTCCCCTTCGTATTAAGGACTTCACCGTCGCCACATTCGACGGGTTTGGCCTGGTTGTCGGTAGTGGGGGCATCTTGTGCCCATGCAGGTGCAGCTATGATGCTCATAGTTGCAACCAGCATTGAAGCGGTCCCGGCTGCCAGCCGGCGCTTCAATAGCTCTGTGCTAGTCATTTATACACTCCTCCCAAGAGTTTTAGGTGAACCTGTCAGCCCAGACAGGTGTAGTCCCCTAGCTAGTCGGGCAAGCGTGCAAGATCATGAAGTTGGGAGTAAAGACTAAGATTAACAAAACATTAATATTACTCGTATCTGTTGCACAAATGTAACTAAACCAAAGTATAAGATAATATTGTCCAAATAAAACGTAATCGATTGCAAAATCAAGATGACGTAGCGGCAACATGAAGATTCCGGTGCCTGTCATTGATACTGGACCGGTCTCTTTCCATCCGCTAAACACAAGTTAGGTTTTGTGACGGGGCGCTAAGGAGTGACTGAATCCATGACGGCATCTTTGGCGGCAAAGCTTCAACAGGCGATGTCCTTTTTGCGCGCTGGTCGTGCCCAGGAAGCCGAATCCCTGTGCCGGCAAATCCTTATGTCCCATCCGCGCCAGCCCGATGCACTGCATATGCTGGCGATGAAGGCGCGGGGGCAGAACCAGTTCGCCGAAGCTGAAAAATACTTCCGCCAAAGCCTGGAAAGTGCACCGCTTCAACCGGCGGTCCTGGGCAACTATGCCAACATGCTGATGGGGCTTGGCCGCCTGGATGAGGCGATCAGCCTGTACCGGAAGGCGGTGAAGGTTGACTCGTCGTTCGTCAACGGCTGGTACAATCTGTCATTGGCGCTGACGGCTGCGGGTCAAGGGGCGGAGGCGCTTACGGTGGCGCGGCGCCTGGCCGACCTTGCCCCCACCATGCCTGTGGCGTGGGAACTTCTCGGTACTGCCGAACGTCAGGCGGGCAGTGAAGCCAAAGCGCAGGATGCGTACCGGGAAGGGCTGAGGCTCGACCCGAAGAATGCCCGGCTCTGGAATGCCTATGGTGACCTGTTGCGCGCTGCGGGGGAATTTGAAGCCGCGGCGACGGCGTTTGAAAAGGCCCGAGCCGCCGGAATGCATGTGCCGGGTCTCTATCAGAACCTGGGCGAATGTTATTATGAGGCCCGCGCGCTCGAAAAAGCGCAGGCTGTCCATGAAGAAGCGGTCACGCGGTTCCGTTATGACCCGGACACTCAATATGCGCGGGCGAAGTTCCGCTGGGAAACAGGTGCCGAGGGCGATCACCTGTCGGCGATCAGGCAGGCGATCAGCGAAAAGCCGGACGATCCGAACCTGTGGGGTGCTTATGTCGACCTTCTGGGGCATCAGGCCCGGTTCGAGGAAGTGCTGACGGAGCTTGATAAGGCTCGTGGCCCGTGCGGCCCCGCGCCGCGGCTTTTGCTTGCCGAGGCGGTGGCGCATTCCGCGCTCGGCCACACAGATGAGGCAACAGCAGGGTTCGAGACGATCCTGAAGGCGGATGCCGAGGGTGTTCAGCCCCGGCTGATGTTCGCTGAGCATCTCATCAAATCAGGCGCGCCGGAGCGGGCGGATGCCTTGTGTGCCTTCGCGATAGAACGGGACCCCTATGACCAGCGTGCCTGGGCCTTCCGGGGGACCGCCTGGCAATTGATGGGGGATCCGCGCACCGATTGGCTGTTGGATTATGAGCGCATGGTGCGGCCGGTGGAGGTTCTGCCACCTGCGGACTATGCCGATGCCGAAAGTTTTTTCGCCAGGGTCAAGGCGGAGCTGGAAATGCTGCACCAGATGCAGGCACATCCGCTTGATCAGACCTTGCGGGGTGGCACGCAGACCAACGGTTTCCTGTTCCGGCTCAAGAACCCTATATTGCGGGCGCTGAAGGTTCAGATCGGGGAGGCGATCGAACGGGTGCTGGATGATTTCCCGGACGATTCGGACCATCCTTTCTGGGGGCGCCGCACAGACGGCTTTTCTTTCAAGGGCGCCTGGTCGGTCCGGCTGGCATCACAAGGGTTCCATACCAACCATTTCCACCCCGAAGGTTGGTTCAGCTCCGCCCTCTATGTGGCGTTGCCGGCTGAAGTACAGGCGGGGAAGGGAACGGAAGGGCATATCCAGTTTGGCGCACCGCCAGTGGAAATGGGGCTGGACCTGCCGCCCCAGCGAATCGTCCGGCCGGAAGTTGGCAAGCTGGCGCTCTTTCCCTCCTACATGTGGCACGGGACGATTCCGTTCATGTCGGATGAGCACCGCATAACGGTCGCGTTCGACTTCGTACCGTCGTGAGGGTGGTGTCAGTCCCCCTCGACACCCAGTATTTTGCGGAGAGGTCCCAGATGGCGCTCGTAATTGTGCCAGCGGCCTGAGGAGGACTTGTAAAGCGGCTGGCGTACCTGCCAGTAGCTGGCGGTTTTGACCACATTCTGAAGCGTGTGAAAGCTCAGGCACTTGTCATCCCAATCAAGCCCGAGGAAGCCGAGAAGCGGTCGCAGTTCTGATTCGGGGGCTTTGACGAAGGCGTCATAGTCGAAGCTGGTGATGGTGTCCTCGAATAGGCTTTTCCAGTGATCCATCAGCCTTTCCTGCTCCCGCCAGTAATGGCCGGTATCCAGAAGGTCGGTGGCGTAGCCCATGCTTGCCCCGAGGTGGAGGAAATAGACCGAAAGGCAATTGTCCAGCACGTTGCGCCTTGTGTGGATGATGCGGGCGCGCGGGAACAGGCTTTTGATCAGCCCGACATAAAGGAAATTGTCCGGGCGCTTGTCGGTCACGAGCCGTGCGCCAGGGTACAGGCGTTCGATCAGGGCCTCATAGCGGTCCGCCAGCATTTTCCGGTCCGCCTCCGCCATATGAAGGACGGTTGCGGGGAAGGGCGAAAGCTCGGTGCGGACGGTGTCAGCCCAAAAATCGAGTTCGCCGCCTGCGGTGATGGCGTCATGGGCGGCCAGCACCTGCTCCAGGAGGGTCGAGCCCGAGCGGAACATGCCGCAGATGAATACAGGTGACGCGTCCGAGACAGGGGTGAGCCCCTCAAACCAATCGGCTGAGAATGTAGTGATAAGCGCGTCCGTCAGCCGTTCCTGGGCCTGCCGGTCATAGGAGGCACCTGCCTGCCGGCTCAGCTGGTTTGCCTGGCCATATTGATCGAACGCGGCATCATAGGCGCCGCAGCCGTCCAGCACCTTGCCGAGCGCGAATCGGAGGCTTGTCTTGCCGGGCAGGTCGGTCGAGGGATTGTCTGCCGCTTTCTTGAGCCTGTACACCAGCGGGTCTTCGGGCGACGGCACGCCGCGCAGGTTAGCATAGCGCGCCAGCGCCTCGGCATGGCCTGGCGCGGCCCCAAGAAGCTTCCCGTAGGTGGCGAGCGCTTCCTCCTTCGCCCCCCTTTCTTCCTGCAGGTTGGCAAGGTTGAGAAGCGCCGGCTCATAGCGCGGGTTCAGGGCAAGCGCCTGAGCGAGTTCCTTCTCCGCCCAATCCGGCTGCATCAGGCAATCGGCATAGATGACACCGCGATTGAGATGCACTTCCTCCGGCCCGTCGATCCCGCGGCGGAGCGCTTCGGCGTAGGAGGCGAGGGCCTCGTCATACTGGCGCATCTGCTTCTGTAGGCGCGCCAGGTTGAACCAGCTGTTGGCCAGCGTTGGCGCGCGCGCCAGAAGTGCTTTATAGACCCCGGCGGCCTCTTTTACCTGCCCCATACGCTCATGAAGCTGGATCAGGTGATCATAATAAGCCAGCTGGCCGGGCGTGGCCTTTATCAGGTCACGCAGGCACTGGGCCGCGTCATCCGGTCTGTTGGTTTGAAAATATAGCTGGGTGAGGGCCTGAAGCACCGGTTCGCGCGGGGCACCTTCTGCCAGAAGCCGGCGATAGCCATCTTCCGCTTCTTTGAACCGGGCTTGCCGCTGCGCCATCTGGCTGTCGCGGAAGAGCGTCTGATGCTGCGGGGATAAGCTCACGGCGGCCTTTGTCATGGTTAGCGGTCTACCCCGCTAGCAATAGCAAATGTTGAACGGAGCGCCTAGCCCGGAGAGCTATCGGATGGGCGGGTATAGGAAGGGGCATTACCCCAAAAGAAGAAGCGGCGGGAAAATCCCGCCGCTTCCAATCATTGCCTTGTAAGGCTTCTGGTCCCGAAGGATTAGAAGCTTACGGTCACGCTGGCGTGCAGGTAGCGGCCAAGCGTGTCGTAGTAACCAGCGAAGGTGTTTGCGTTCGTGGAGAACGAACCACCTACGAGCGGCGGCTCTTTGTCGAAGATGTTGTTCACACCAACGAGCAGGCCAACGTTCGGGGTTACGTCGAAAGCAGCTTTCAGGTCGAAGTAGGACTGAGCAGCGATATGGTCATCGATGCTGCCGTCACCTTTACCGCCGACGCGACCGAAGTAACGCCATTTACCGGTAACGCTCCAGAAGGAGTCGGACTGGTAGGAAACGGTCATGGTGTGACGCCACTTCGGCTGCGGGAAGCAGCTGTTGGTGGTGTAATCGCTTACGCAATCATACTGGTCACCCGTAAGGCCGCCAACCGGATCGACCTCTTTCTTGAACATGTAGGTGCCGGAAAGCTTGGCGTTCAGGGTACCGCTGCCGAGCTCGGTCGAGTAATCGGCTGCGACATCGAGACCGCGAAGGTGCTGACCACCGGTGTTGATGTTGGTTGCGGTTACATAACCCGAGTAACCGAGCCACAGCGTACCAGCGTTACCACGATGGATCAGGTCACAGAACTGAGCGAGACCAGTTTCGCCACACTGCTGGATAGCAACCTGTTGCGAGATCGTGGAGATGGCATCCGTCATCTTGATGTCCCACAGGTCGACACGAACGGTCAGGGCATCAATCGGGTTAACCACGGCACCAACGGTCCAGGAGTCTGCGACTTCCGGCTTCAGGTCCGGGTTACCACCGTAGATGGAGTTGTACTGGCTAGCCGGCGAAGCAGAGATGTTGCCGTACTGAGCAGCGGTTACGCCGGTGTTCGCACACTGAGCTTGGGTCAGGGTCGGCGAGCTACCCGCACACGGGTCGTCACCACCCCAAAGGCCCTGGTACTGCGGCGAATACAGTTCGTTTACGTTCGGTGCACGAACAGCGCGGTTGTAGCTGGCTTTGAATTCGATACGGTCAACCGGCTTCCAGGACATGGCTACCTTGTAGGTCTCCGTGCTGCCAGAAGTGTTGTAGTCCGAATAACGGCCAGCGAGTTCGAGGGTCAGGTTCTGAGCGAATTCAGCATCCTGAACCAGCGGAACAACGGCTTCACCGAAGATTTCTTTCACGTTGTACGAACCGGCAACCGACGCGGTCGGGCCACCCTGGCCAAGAAGCTGGCCTTTTTCATACACGGTGTCGGAGCGGGATTCGAATACCTCTTTGCGGTATTCAGCACCCAGAACGACCTGGATCGGGTCTTCTGCGCTCGGGAGGGAAACACCAAGATCGCCGGTTACGTAACCGTTGGCGACATATTCTTTGGTGATACCTTCGAGAACAGCGGTACCGGTCAGGGCGTCGGCTTCTGCCGAGGTCACACCGTTGTAGGTGAAGACGTGGTAGGTGCCGTTGGCCAGAGCAGCAGTGATGTTCGGAGCATAGAAGTCGTTGATGTAAGCCGACGTAAAGGTGGTCGAGCCGTACATGAACGATGCATCGTAGGTCCAGGTGTCGCTCAGGTTACCTTTGGTACCAACAACGATACGCATTGCATCGTGGTTGATCAGGTTCGAACGCGGGCCACCTTCGACGTTACGCTTACCGATGTAAGTGCCGAACTGGTCGCCGGAATGCAGACCGAAGTTGTCGGTCAGATACTGGCGCTGGGCATCGTTAATCAGCGGCGAATCGTACGAGATGTTGTACTGCTCAGCGAAGAAGGTACCGGATTCAGCGATCTGGGCTTCCGTACGGTCGCGCATGAACATGGCTTCCATGTACGGCTTGAACGTATCGTTGATTTCGTAGTTTACGAAAGTACCGAGGGTCCAACGCTCATCCGGACGCATGAAGTGGTTGACCGGAGCGTAGTTGTAACGGTTGCTGGACGGCGACGGGATGAAGTTGCTGTTCGAGTCAAGCGACAGCCACTGAGCGGTATCCCAGTTGATGGAACCGTCCGACAGGAGCGAACCGATGTACATGTTCGGGATGATGGCGTTAGCCGAACCACCACACGACGTACCCGAGCTGCTCAGTGCACACGAGCTGTAGTCGCGCTCACCTTCGAGGAACGGATCAACTTTACGCCAGGTAGCGTAAGCGGTTGCATGGCCTTTACCGTCGGCGAAGTCGCCGCCCATGGTCAGGTCGACACTGTAGGTGGTGCCGCCGATGCCGTTCGAGCCCTTCGGATAGGAGAAGCCACGAGCATCCATCAGACCCTGGATGTAGGAGTTACGGTTGTTGTGCTGGTAACCGTCGATGCCGGCAGTGATTTCAATACCCTGGAAATCCTGCTTCATAACGAAGTTAACAACACCGGCCACAGCGTCAGCACCGTAGGTAGCCGAAGCACCACCGGTGATAACTTCTGCACGCTCAACAAGAGCGGCCGGAATCTGGTTGATGTCAGGCGCCTGGCTCAGACCGCCCGGCTGCAGACGGCGGCCGTTGACGAGAACCAGGGTACGCTGCGGGCCCATACCACGAAGGTCGAGGGTAGCGGTACCGGTTGCGCCGTTGGAGATGAAGGACGTCTGCGCAGCTTCGATCTGCGGCAGGCTGTTCATCATGTCTTCTACTTTGGTGAAACCGGACAGTTTCACGTCAGCGGAGGTGGTTACGGCCAGCGGGCTCGTGCTGTCCAGGTCTTTCCGGACAATACGCGAACCGGTTACGACAACCTCTTCCACTTCCATCGTTTTGCTGTCCGCTTTTTTAGCGGCAGCCTGGTCCTGTGCATATGCACCAGAAGCCCCTGCACCCAGCGCGAAGCTGGCGAGGAGGGTTGCGGCACTACCCAGAAGGGCGGTGCGACGCAATTTCATGAGTTCCTTAGACACTCTGCGTTTCCTCTTCTATTTATTGCTTTCCAAGCACTCGGAATTTGCGGAAATTTTAAACCGCTCATAAGGTCTAGCCAGATTCTGTCCGGCCTTGACAGAAAAGTTTAATCTTTGGGGCGTATGAGCTTTCGGTTTAAACTAATGGTGTGTCTTTTACGCCACAGATATAGTTTCAGGTGATAAAGTATTGTTATGATGTCACTTTAGCTTGGATATAGCGCTTTTCGTTGAGGCCTTAAAGTTTATGCAAAAGGTCGGTAGCTGCACGAAATGACACACCTTTTTCCTCTCACCCGGAAGGATTGCTGAGGGCCCCGTCACAATAAAAAAGGGAGCCGTGAAGGCTCCCTTTCCAGGTCGGTATTCAGCAGGGTATGCGGCGGGCTATCCGATCCGTTTCACATAGAAGGACCGGTTGGTCTTTTTGATCGTCAGCATGAAGCCGCCGAAGGGCCCCTTGACGATTCTTACCGCCATGCCCGCCCGTATCGTGCCTGTGCGCTTATTGTCCGTCTGGTACCAAGTCTGGCCGTTTTCCAGCTGGATGGTCACGCCGTGGGCGCTGCCTGGCCGTGGTTTCGTCAGGTGGCTGATGGTCGATTCAATATGCGCGAGGGCCTTGTCCTCTTTCGCGGGTTTGCCGAAATCTTCGACTTGGGACTTCGCCTGTTCGGCCTTCTGGCGCTCGAGCGCGGCCATGCGGGCCTTTTCGGCAGCTTCCGCGCGGTCGGCTTCCGCTTTGCGGGCATCAGCTTCAGCCTTCAGACGGTCAGCTTCGGCCTTTCTGGCCTGAGCTTCGGCCTTCAGGCGCGTCGTCTCGGCCTTGCGGGCCTCAGCTTCGGCGCGCAGGCGGTCAGCTTCGGCTTTCAGCTTCGTGGCTTCGTTCAGGCGCTTCTTGGTGCCGTCAAAGTCAAAGGCGGCAGCCGCCTTGTCGTAACAGGCCAGGCGGTCGCTGTCGGCCTTGATGGCGGCGCAGGAGCGGAAGGCCTGCAGGTCGGTCGGCTGATCGGCACGGACGGCTGTGCTGGCAGCTCCCAGCGTCAGCATTGAGCCTGCAGCCAGGGCCATGAGGCAAAGCGGTTGTTTTGCAGAAGAAAATCTGGACATGGGTTCCCCTCGTGTCGGGCGGTGACAGCCGGGGACATCAGGGTGCCCTGCTATCAGTAGCCTACGGTTCGACGCTCAGCCTAGCGCTGGTGTCGCGGCCGTCAAGACCTGTATCGCGCGATGTTGTTGCCGTCGGCATGATGCTGCCGTCCTGTGACAGGGGGGTAGCCTTGGTCTCTGCTTGAGCCTGGGCCAACAACGCCCTGTTGCTCCATTCTATATGGGAGATATCGGCGAGCATATGGTCCCGGGACGCCTTGTAGGCGGTCAGGGTCTTGCCGGTCAGGCTTTTGCCGCTCGGCAGCTTCAGGGTCATCGGGTTGGTCTGCTTGCCGTGGATCAGCACTTCATAATGCAGGTGCGGGCCGTTGACGCGCCCCGTCGCGCCCGAATAGGCGATGATCTGGCCCTGGCGGACGTGGGCACCGCGGTGGATACCCTTGGCATAGCGGCTCAGGTGGCCATAGGCGGTCGAATAGGTGCCGTTGTGGCGGATGCGCAGATAGTTGCCGTAACTGCCCCAGCGGCTCGCGCGTTCAACCACGCCGTCACCCGCTGCCATCACAGGCGTGCCGATGGACGCGCGGAAGTCTACCCCTTTATGCATCCGGGTGTAGCCGAGCACCGGGTGGCGCCTGCGGCCGTAGCTTGAGGTGACAACGGTGACGTCGAGCGGTGTTTTCATCAGCGCGCGCCGGGCGCTTTTGCCGTCGGCATCATAATAGTCGCCCCGACCGTCCGCCGTCTTGAAATAGGTGGCTTCGTAATCGCCGCGCTTTAGCGCCAGTTTGATCTGCAGGATGCGGCCATCTTTTGTCTCATGCAGGGTGGGGGCATAGGTCCGCTCGAAATAGACCTGGAACCGGTCGCCGTCCCTTATGTCGCGCTCGAAGTCGACATCGAAGCTCATCAACCGGATCAGCTCGACAATCACCTTGTCGGGCAGCCCGGCTTTTTTCGCGGAGACGTAAAGATTGTCGTCGATCGTGCCCTCGACCAGCCGGGTCAGGGTCATGGTCGGGATTGTGACGCGGTCGGCTTTATAACCGTCCCCGTCGGCCTTTACTTCTGCCGTGGCGGCAAAGCTGTCCCTCAGGCTCAGGTGCTCGATCTTGTTCGGGGCGCCGGCGGCACGGGTGAGGTGCAACTGCTGGCCCGGGCGCAGGCGGCGCAGGTTGGTCACCGTCCGGAGCTCGGCAATCGCCTCGGCGGCATTGCCTGTATCGATATGGGCACGCTTGAGGAGACCGCTCAGGGTTTCGCGCCGCTGAAGCCGGAAGGTCTCGGTACGGGTGTCTGGCGTGTCGCCGATTGCGGCATCGTCGGGCAGCTCGCCGGCCGTATCGCCATCGTCGGCTGCGGCGGACTCATCTACAGCGGTCTCTGCCGTCGGTGTGCCGGATGCCTGTGCCACGGAGACGGTATCATCCGCATCCGCGTCGCCAGCATTTTCATCGGGGCCCATATTAAGGAGAAGGACAACCAGCAGGCCGATCCCGGCCATGGCGATGAAGCCGACAGGCGACTCACTTGAGCGAATGACGTCGAAAAGCCGTTTGCCGGTCACGGTCCATGTCTTACCCGCTAAAAACCGTTCACGAATCTTACGCCAGTCCGCCATGTCGTCCTTCCCTGTAGGCTCGAGTCCATATTCCGATTCCCGGTCCGATTCCCGGCCGGGGTCTGCTTTTCAATAGAAATACAGTCTTTATATATATAGGGCAATATGTCTGCCGTATCGTTAACGCCGTTTTGGTGCCGCCAAATTGTCGGGGCAGGCCAAGAGTGAGGGTTTCTGCGGCTTTGCGCCGGGGGCTGTCAAAAAAGTGAAAAACAACGAAAAAAGCGCTTGCGTTTGAAGGCCCTCCCCACTAGAAACCGCTTCACCGACGGGGCGCGCTGCTCTGACGGACGGGGCCTCCGAGGCTCGCTAGTCCGACAGGAATGCCGCAACGTTGTCACGATCTGAGGGTCCTGAAAATGGCCCTTGACATGGCGGGGTAACCCACCATATACAGATCGCCCTGCCGCACGCTGACGAAAGTCCGGTCCGGCAAACAGCCTGACAAGATAGGGGTCTTGAAAGACTGGTTCTTCCAGTTAGGCATTCTTTTGCTCTTTGACATAGTAGAATGGAAGGGAGATGTGGACGGTGGTCTGGTGACCGTTGTCTGGATCTCGACGAACGTCGGAAACGATGTTCGATATACGTAGATGATACGTATGTCAGTGAATTCTTGAGCTTGATGTTTGGCCTTTTGGTTGGATA
>NZ_JAINDF010000006.1 GCF_023006325.1 Kordiimonas marina | reverse complement strand
CAAGCTGGCGCGAGTGACGGGACTCGAACCCGCGACCCTCGGCGTGACAGGCCGATACTCTAACCAACTGAGCTACACCCGCGCATCGCTTGCGGGGTGCTGTTTACGTTCTGCCCCCTGCCCTGTCAACAGTCTTTTTGGATAAAATAAAGCCGGGCGGACCGAGCCCCCGGGACGCCTTGATATACCTAGGTTAGACGCCACCAGAGACCCGCCCCCACAAGGACGAGAATAGTCAGAATCAGCAGGCTTTTTTTAGCCCCCAAACGGCGCACCATATCGTTGGTCAAAACGATACTGTTCAGGACCGGATGGAAGGACGCGAAGATGCGGACCAGAGAGACGGTTTTTTCCCGGCTGGTGGCCGTCGAATCATACAGACGGTCCCGCGGGTCCTTCGGGGCCCAACTGGCCTCAATGACGATGCCCCCGCTCTCTTCGGCGGCATCATGGGCCTTGTCGGCCTTATCCTGGGCCGCCGTGTGATCGGAAGACGGTTTTTCAGTCATGCTGTTCCCTAAGCCGCTTCAAACGAAAGAAGATGCCTTGAGCGCATACCACGGCGCACGCCGTGACGTCATGCCAAATCAGCCTGATTATATAGGGAGGAAGAAGTGCCGGCACGTGGTGGGCGATGACAGGCTCGAACTGCCGACCCTCTCGGTGTAAACGAGATGCTCTACCAACTGAGCTAATCGCCCGTGCCACGGCGGGTCCCCTTGCGGGGTGAATGGTGGGCGATGACAGGCTCGAACTGCCGACCCTCTCGGTGTAAACGAGATGCTCTACCAACTGAGCTAATCGCCCACATGTATCCATGTGGTGGACGCGCTTTTAGGGCCAAATCGGGCGGCGCGCAACCCCTATTTTTCAAAAAAACGTCACGAAATCAGCGCTTCCTGATCTGACGCCCCCTGCCCTGGTGCCAAAGGCCAGACAAAGAAAAATGGCCACAGGCACCGCCTGTGGCCATTTCCCTAAATCGGCGAGTAACGGATTAACCGTTAACTGCGTCTTTCAGGCCTTTGCCGGCCTTGAATTTCGGCTGCTTAGAAGCCGGAATGTCGATTTCTTCACCGGTACGCGGGTTGCGGCCTTTGGTGGCTGCGCGCTGAGCAACAGCAAACGTACCGAAGCCGACAAGGCGTACTTCATCACCAGAAGCAAGCGCACCGCTGATGGCGTCAAAAACGCCGTCTACAGCTTTACCAGCATCAGCTTTGGACAGGTCAGCTACTTCAGCTACCTTTGCGATCAGATCGTTCTTATTCAAGGTATCCCCCTCTGAGTTGAAGAGTTGATTTCGTTATGATGGTTCCGAAATGCGGTTGCAGTGTATGCGCGGAAAATTCGGCTTGTCAAAGCAAAAAACCGCAGAAACCTGCGGCTTTTCGCTTTTTTTTGCTTGAAATTTCCCGAATTCGGATCAAGCCACTCAATGAGTCGTGTGTTCGAGGTCCTCAACAGGGGCGTCTGAGGCCATTTCCGCGAGGGCATCTTCCTCCGTCCACTCGATCGGTTCGAGCTTCTCAACCAGGGCATGTGAAAGCACCTCATCGACGGTAGAAACCGCAACGATTTCAAGGCCCTTCTTCACATTATCCGGAATTTCAACAAGGTCTTTCTCGTTCTCTTTCGGGATCAGGACCTTCTTGATTCCGCCACGAAGCGCCGCCAGGAGCTTCTCCTTGAGGCCGCCGATAGGCAAAACCCGACCGCGCAGCGTAACCTCACCGGTCATGGCAATATCCTTGCGAACCGGGTTATTGGTCAGCACCGAAACGATCGATGTGCACATGGCAACACCCGCTGACGGGCCATCTTTCGGAGTCGCACCCTCCGGCACGTGAATGTGGATGTCCTTTTTATCAAAGAAACGCGGATGAATACCGTATTCGATCGACCGCGACTGAACATAAGACCGCGCCGCCTGAATCGATTCTTTCATCACTTCACCAAGCTTACCGGTCTGCTTGATCAGGCCCTTGCCGGGAACAGTCACAGCTTCGATAGCCAGAAGTTCACCGCCAACCTCGGTCCAGGCCAAACCGGTGGTGAGACCAACCTGGTCGGTTTCCTCAGCCATGCCGTAATGATACTTCCGTACCCCGGCATAATGGGAAAGGTTGCGAGAGGTCACGCTGATCTTCTCTTTCGAGCCTTCAACGATTTCCTTCACCGCTTTCCGGGTCAGGCGTGCAATTTCACGTTCCAGGTTCCGGACGCCGGCCTCCCGCGTGTAGTAGCGGACGAGGTCCTTGAGCGCGCCGTCGGAAATCGCCCATTCCTTTTTCTTCAGACCGTGATTCTTGATCTGCTTAGGAATCAGGTGACGCTTGGCGATCTCAACCTTTTCATCTTCGGTGTAACCGGAGAGATGAATGATCTCCATACGGTCCAGAAGCGGCCGTGGCATGTTGAGCGAGTTTGCGGTCGTCACGAACATCACATCCGAAAGGTCATAATCGACCTCCAGATAGTGGTCATTGAACTTGGCGTTCTGTTCCGGGTCCAGCACCTCCAGGAGGGCGGACGCCGGATCACCGCGGAAATCCTGGCCCATCTTGTCGATCTCATCGAGGAGGAACAGCGGGTTCGAGGTCCCGGCCTTTTTCATCGACTGCATGACCTTGCCAGGCATGGAGCCGATATAGGTCCGGCGGTGACCGCGGATTTCAGCTTCGTCCCGCACGCCGCCCAGGGAAAAGCGCACGAACTCACGCCCCGTTGCCTTGGCGACAGACTTACCAAGCGAGGTTTTACCAACACCCGGCGGGCCGACGAGGCACAGGATCGGGCCCTTGAGGGTCCGCGTGCGCTGCTGCACGGCCAAATATTCGATGATGCGTTCTTTGACCTTTTCTAGACCGTAATGATCCGTGTCCAAGACCTTCTGCGCGAGCTTGATGTCTTTCTTGACCCGGCTCCGCTTGCCCCAGGGCACCGAAAGCATCCAGTCAAGATAGTTGCGGACAACGGTAGCTTCGGCCGACATCGGACTCATGGACTTGAGCTTCTTCAGCTCAGCCATGCATTTTTCCTTGGCTTCCTTGGTCAGCTTGGTCTTGGCGATCTTTTCCTCAAGTTCCTGGGTTTCTTCGCGGCCTTCATCGCCCTCACCCAGTTCCTTCTGGATCGCCTTCAGCTGTTCATTGAGATAATATTCGCGCTGGGTCTTCTCCATCTGGCGCTTGACCCGGCCGCGAATCTTCTTCTCGACCTGCAGAACGCCGATCTCGCCTTCCATCAGGCCGAAGATACGCTCCAGCCGGTCCGTGACGGAAACACAGGCCAGCAATTCCTGCTTGTCATCGATCTTGAGCGCAAGATGAGACGCCACCGTATCCGCCAGCTTCGACGGATCGTCAATCTGGCTGACGGTGACCAGCACCTCAGCCGGGATTTTCTTGTTGAGCTTCACATACTGGTCGAACTGCGCAACAACCGAGCGGGCCAGCGCCTCAACCTCGGCCTCATCGGCAATGTCATTATCAAGCTCACTGGCGCGCGCTTCAAAATAATCATCCGACCGGACGAATTCCTCAATCTTGGCGCGGCTGAAGCCTTCCACCAATACCTTGACCGTGCCGTCCGGCAGCTTCAGGAGCTGCAGAACCGACGCAACGGTACCGATTTCGAAAACATCCTTGGTATCGGGATCATCCTCACCCGCTTCCTTCTGGGCGACGAGCAGGATCTGCTTATCCTTGGCCATCACCTCCTCAAGGGCGCGAACCGACTTATCGCGGCCAACGAAGAGCGGCACAATCATGTGCGGGAATACAACAATATCCCTCAGCGGCAGAACCGGCAGGACAACAGCATTCGTGGTTTCTTCGGGTTTTGAGGACATGGCACTGACTTTCACAACGAGGTTTTATGATTCTTGTGCAGCGATTTTACGCCAATCCCCTCCCGATACGAAAGGAAAAGACGAAATTTCAGGCTTAAGTGCGAAATTTACGCCACATACAAAAGAAATTGGGGGCTGAAACATCTGTTTCAACCCCCAGAACATCATGAAACTGTGCTTATCAGGCGGGCTTGCCTGCTTCCTCACGCCGGTCAGCGTAGATATGCAGGGGAGTCGCCTTGCCATCCACCACTTCAGCGTTGATGACGATCTCTTCAACGCCTTCCAGGCTGGGCAATTCGAACATGGTATCGAGAAGCGTGTCTTCCATGATCGAGCGCAGGCCCCGGGCACCGGTTTTGCGTTCAATCGCCTTCTTGGCAACGGCCATCAGCGCATCCTCGGAGAAGGTCAGCTTGACGTTCTCCATATCGAACAGACACTGATACTGCTTCAGAAGCGCGTTCTTCGGCTCGGTCAAAATCCGGATAAGGGCATCCTCATCCAGATCTTCGAGCGTTGCGATCACCGGCAGGCGGCCGACAAATTCAGGGATCAGGCCGAACTTCAGAAGATCTTCCGGTTCGGTTTCCTTGAACAGCTGGCCAATGCCGCGGTCGTCCGGGGACGTAACCTTGGCGCCAAAGCCGATCGACTTACCTTGCAGGCGATCAGCGATAACTTTGTCGAGCCCCGCGAACGCACCACCGCAGATAAACAGGATGTTGGTGGTGTCCACCTGCAGGAATTCCTGCTGCGGATGCTTGCGGCCACCCTGGGGCGGGACGCTGGCAACGGTGCCTTCCATGATTTTCAGAAGCGCCTGCTGGACGCCCTCACCCGACACGTCACGCGTAATCGAGGGGTTGTCCGCCTTGCGGCTGATCTTGTCGACCTCATCGATATAAACGATGCCGCGCTGGGCGCGTTCGACATTATAGTCAGCAGCCTGCAGCAGCTTCAGGATAATGTTTTCCACGTCCTCGCCCACGTAACCGGCTTCGGTCAGCGTGGTGGCGTCAGCCATGGTAAAGGGGACGTCCAGAATACGGGCAAGCGTCTGCGCAAGCAGCGTCTTACCGCAACCGGTCGGGCCGACGAGCAGAATGTTCGATTTGGCCAGCTCAACATCCGAGGTGCCGGTGCTGGCGTGGTTCAGGCGCTTGTAATGGTTATGGACCGCAACCGACAAGACCTTCTTGGCAGAGCCTTGGCCGATCACATAATCATTGAGAACCTCAAGGATTTCCTGCGGGGACGGCACGCCGTCGCCACCTTTGGCGAGCGCGCTTTTGCTCTCTTCCTTGATGATGTCGTTACAGAGCTCAACACACTCATCGCAGATAAAGACAGTCGGGCCCGCAATAAGCTTGCGAACCTCATGCTGGCTTTTGCCGCAGAAGGAGCAATAGAGCGTGTTTTTTGAATCACTGTTACTCAAGTTCGTCACCGCTTCCTACACTTGCTTCTTTTCCATCGTAGACCGGTTGAAAAGAAGCATACAACAAAAAATTTCGGACCTCAGGCCCTTGGTTGTGGCCCGGGGCAGCCCCGGGCAACGTGATTAGCTATCGCTTCCTTCGCGCGAGGTATAGACTTGGTCGATCAGACCGAAGTCCTTCGCTTCCTCGGCACTCATGAAATTGTCACGATCCATCGCGGTTTCAATGGTCTCCAGCTTCTGGCCCGTATGTTTCACATAGATATCATTCAAGCGTTGACGAAGCTTTAAAATCTCACGCGCCTGAATTTCGATATCCGCGGCCTGACCACGGGCACCGCCGGACGGCTGGTGGATCATGATACGGGCGTTCGGGAGGGCATAACGCATCCCCGGCTCACCGGCTGCCAGAAGCAGCGACCCCATGGAACATGCCTGACCGATGCAGATGGTCGCCACTTTCGGGCGGATATACTGCATGGTGTCATACATCGCGAGACCGGAGGATACGATCCCGCCCGGCGAGTTGATGTAGAAAGAGATGTCCTTCGTCGGGTTCTCGGCTTCCAGGAACAGGAGCTGTGCAACAATCAGACTGGAAACATAGTCGTTGACCTCGCCCGTCAGGAAAATGATGCGTTCCTTGAGAAGGCGGGAATAGATATCGTAGGAGCGTTCGCCCCGGTTCGTCTGTTCCACGACCATCGGCACCAGCGTGCTCGCATAAGTTTCCATGATATCTTTCATCTGGCACTCCAGTCAGCAGGCCCAACGGACAGGCCTTGTATGTTAATACGAGAGATCGATGACCGCTCGGCGCGGCATGTCATCTCATAGGGCAAGCTGTAGCAAAGTGAAGCAACGCCCGGCAAGAGAATTGCCGCCACTACCCTGATAAATATGCGTCTTTCGCAGGCTTTAAAGGGCAGGACAAAAAAAGGGGCCAGCAGGCCCCTTTCTCAATTCCTGTAAACGCCAGGCTTATTTGGCGTCAGCTTTCTTCTTCGGCGCAGCTTTTTTGGCCGGAGCCTTCTTCGCCGGAGCCTTCTTGGCAGCCGGCTTTTTAGCCTCGCCCTCAGCAGCCTTTTCCGCCGCCGGCTTCTTGGCCGCAGCTTTCTTGGCAGCCGGCTTCTTGGCAGCAGCTTTCTTGGCCGGAGCCTTCTTCTTCGGGTTGGCGTCTTCCTCGTCGATCGCGCGGACAGCGGCCTCAAGCTCTTCACGGCTTACCGTCTTGTCGGTGAGATCGGCTTGCTCGATAACGAAGTCGACAACCTTCTCTTCGAAGATCGGCGCGCGCAGCTGGGCACGGGCTTCTTCATTCTGCTGGAAGTATTGGAAGACCTGAGCTTCCTGACCCGGATAGCGACGGGCTTCCTCGATAATGCGGCGGTTGACTTCTTCCTGGCTAACCTGGACTTCGTTCTTCACACCGATTTCGGAAAGCAGCAGGCCAAGGCGAACGCGGCGCTCTGCAATGGCGCGGAATTCAGCGGCCTCTTCCTTGTCTTCCGGCTCATCCTTGCCTTCGAAGTCTTCGGACGTGGCTTCACCGGAGATGACGGCATCATGCTTGATCTGTTCCCAGATCTGCTTGAATTCCATGTCGACCATGCCTTGCGGAACAGCAAAGTCATACTGGTCGGCCAGGGCGTCCAGAAGGCCGCGCTTCATGTGAGCGCGCGTCAGGCCCTGGTTGTCACCTTCAAGCTGGCCCTTGATGGCTTCACGGAGACCGGCGAGGTCGTCGAAGCCCATGTTCTTGGCCATTTCGTCGTTCACTTCGGCTTCAGCCGGCTTCTGAACTTCCTTCACGGTCACGGTGAACTCGGCTTCTTTACCGGCCAGGTTCTCAGCGTGATATTCTGCCGGGAAGGTTACTTTCACCAGCTTCTCGTCGCCAGCCTTGGCGCCAACGAGCTGATCTTCAAAGCCCGGGATGAAGGTGTTGGAGCCCAGCTCCAGCTGGAATTCTTCGCCCTTGCCGCCGTCGAATTCGACGCCGTCAACACGGCCGACATAATCGATCAGAACGGCATCGCCTTCGCCCGCTTTCACGGTCTTGGCGGCTTTCTTGAAGGTTTTCTGCTGGCCGGCAACACGCTCAAGCACGGTGTCGATGTCGGCATCGGCAACTTCAGCAATCCAACGCTCAAGCGCCGGAGCTTTGAAATCGTCAACATTGATTTCCGGCAGGATTTCGACCTTCAGGGTATATTCCAGGTCTTTGCCTTCTTTATAGTCACCGAGGTCAACCTCCGGGCGCAGTGCCGGGCGAACGCCTTTTTCTTCAAAAAGCTTCGCGGAGGTTTCCTGCATGGTTTCATTGAGAACCTGGCCCATGGCGCGCTCGCCGTGCATACGCTTCAGGAGCGACAGCGGCGCTTTACCGGGGCGGAAGCCCTTGATTTTGGCATTTGCACGGAAATCTTCGAGGATGCGGTTCAGGCGATCGTCCAGCTCATTTGCAGCGACGACAACTTTATATTCCCGAACCAGGCCTTCGTTGAGCAGTTCTTCGATCTGCATGGTCTACCAACTCTCTTCTAATGTTTACCCCCACAGGCCTCCCCTAAAGGGAAAGACCGGGGCCCTTTGGTGCGGGCGAAGGGACTTGAACCCCCACGTCCGAAGACACCAGAACCTAAATCTGGCGCGTCTACCAATTTCGCCACGCCCGCTTACCAACGGCTAATTCCGCTGACCGCAAAATCGTACGGTCAGAGCTTTTGCAAAAGCCAAACGAAAGGGACATCGTCCCCTCACGAAGGGCAATTTGACGCGCTTATAACAGCCGTGATGCGGAGTACAAGTATTTTCGTATCAGAATCAGCGAAAAACCGGCACTAAATCCACCGCTCGCCGAAACTGTTTTTCGCCTGGAATAGCCCAGACCGGTTCAGCCGCCCAAAGGGGACGAATGACCCTACGGCAGAATGGACGGGATACAGCTCAGCAAGTCGGACGCCACAAGCCCCCTGCCCGCCTCTGTCCCGGCTTCGCCATGCAGCCATACGCCCGCGGATGCAGCCTCAAATGCGGGCATCCCCTGCGCCATCAATCCGGCGATCATCCCGCCGAGGACATCCCCTGTGCCGGCAACCGACAACCAGGACGGCGCATTGGCGGCGATCGACGCCCGGCCGTCAGGCGCGGCCACCACAGTCGACGCGCCCTTGAGCACGATCACGCTACCGGCGAGCCTTGCGGCATCCCGGGCAGCCTTGACCCGATCCTCCCGCGGGTTGCAGGACGGGAACAGCCGGGCAAACTCGCCCTCATGCGGGGTCAGCACGATTTCGCTCTTCTTGACGCTCGTCAGCAGGTCGAGACGACCGACAAGGCTTGTCAGCGCGTCGGCATCCAGCACCATCTGGCGGCCGCGCCTGCCGACATCCTGCACGATCTCAGCCGTCTTTTCACCAACCCCGGCACCGGGGCCGATCAGCACGCTGTTGATGCGGTTATCCGCCAGAAGCCCCATGAAACCGAACGCGGAATCGAACCGCCGGACCATGATATCGGTCAGTGCCGTCGCCTGAATGGCATATGTTTCCGAAGGTGCCGCCAGGGTCACGAGCCCCGCGCCGACCCGCAGGCCGGCCATGCTGGCAAGACGGGACGCGCCCAGCGTCGGCTCCCGACCACCGAGCACCAGCAGATGACCACGAAGATATTTATGGGCCGCAGGTCCCGGGAAGGCGAAACTGTCACCCCATAAGCCGGGGTCGTTCAGATATGTCTGCGGCTTGATCTCGGAAAGCACCGCATCCCGGATACCGATATCGGCGACATGGACATGCTCAAGCCCGCCACACAGGAAGCGTCCCGGGGCAACGGCCTGCCCGACCTTGCGCCGGAAAAAGGTAACTGTTGTATCTGCAGCAAAACAGAGGCCTGTGGTGTTGCCCGTCGCGGCATCCAGCCCGCTCGGCACATCTACCGCCACCTTGAACGCATCATGGGCATTGGCGGCGTCGATCATCGCGGCGAAGTCGCCTTCGAGCGGCCGGGCGAGTCCCGTCCCGAACAGGGCATCGATGATCGCAACTGCATGACCGAGGCCCTTGGGGTTCATCGGCTCGATCTGACCGGGCCAGCGGCGCGCCATTTCAGCGGCATCGCCTTTGAGGGCGCCAATTTCACCCGCCAGCATCAAACGGACCGGATAGCCCCAATCATCCAGGTGGCGTGCGGCCACGAAGCCGTCACCGCCATTATTGCCAGGGCCGCACAGGACGACGATTTCCCCCCCGGCTTCCAGGGGCGTGCCGATATAGTCGGCCGTGATTTCCGCGACGGCAGCACCGGCTGCTTCCATCAAGGCAAGACCCTCGGCCCCCGCTTCCATGGCCAGGGCATCCGCCTGACGCGATTCGGCAGGCGTAAGAAGAATATTCTTTGAAAATTCAGACGGCACCGGTCGAAGCTCCCCCTATGAGACTCGGGCGTGACTCGGCGCAGTGTACCAAAAGAAAAAAGCCCCGAAAGGGGCTTCTTAAAAAAACTTCAGAGTGGGGCGAGTGACCGGCTTCGAACCGGCGACCCCCAGTGCCACAAACTGGTGCTCTAACCAACTGAGCTACACCCGCCATCTCTGAGGTGCGACTGTTTATGCGCAACGCCCGGCTTTCGTCAAGACCGAACTGGCCGGTTTTTTCCTCGGGCTTTATTTTTTATCAAAAAAGTCCCGATTTTCCATCTGCGCAGCCCTGGGCTTTTCGCCTGCCCGCCTGTGCAGCCCGAAGGCATCTGCACAAAATTTAATCAATTTTACGATTAAAGAAAAGGCACGCCGGTCAGCAGCGTGTAACGGAATCGCCATAAACTGCCGTTTTTCACGCACCCACGCTCTTGGCACGGTCCCTGCTAACATACGGGCATAATTAAAAAAGTGGTACCAGGATATGAAGAAGATCGAAGCTATCGTCAAACCCTTCAAGCTTGATGAAGTGAAGGAAGCCCTTCATGACGTCGGCATTTCAGGGATTACAGTTACAGAAGCAAAAGGGTTCGGTCGGCAAAAGGGCCATACCGAGCTCTACCGCGGCGCAGAATATGTGGTCGATTTTGTGCCCAAGGTGAAGGTTGAGGTTGTCGTGGTTGATTCCCAGGCGGAACGCGCCGTGGAAGCAATCAAGAATGCCGCCCATACGGGCCGCATCGGCGACGGCAAGATCTTCGTCAGTTCGGTTGAAGAGGCCATCCGAATCCGCACCGGCGAAACGGGCGACGACGCCATCTAGTCCACGCCGGAAGCACACTCAAATTCGCAACAAAGTTTGTTAGAGGAAAATACCCATGTCCAAATACACCAATCTCAGTGTCGATGAGTTTCTTGCCCTCGTAAAAGAAACCAAATCCGATTGGATCGACCTGCGCTTCACCGACCCCAAAGGTAAATGGCAGCACCTCACCATGTGCGCCGCTGCGGTTGATGAAGACATGCTGACCGACGGCTTCATGTTTGACGGTTCTTCGATCGCCGGCTGGAAAGCCATCAACGAATCCGACATGATCCTCAAGCCGGACCTCAACGCCGTGACGATCGACCCCTTCACCGCTGACCCGACCCTTGTGGTGTTCTGTGACGTCGTCGAACCGGCCAACGGCCAGCCTTACGACCGTGACCCGCGCTCGACTGCCAAGAAAGCTGAAGAATATGTGAAATTCTCCGGCATCGGTGACACCGCCTACTTCGGCCCGGAACCCGAATTCTTTGTCTTTGACGACGTGAAATTCTCCACCGGCTACCGCGGCGCCATGTACCAGATCGACGACGTCGAAGGCCCGTACAACTCCGACCGCAACTTCGAAGGCGGCAACATCGGTCACCGCCCGGCCGTCAAGGGCGGCTACTTCCCGGTTGCGCCGGTTGACAGCTGTGTCGACCTCCGCGGCGAGATGGTCAAGGCCGCCACCGAAATGGGCGTTGCCATGGACAAGCACCACCACGAAGTGGCGGCGTCCCAGCACGAACTGGGCATGCTCTTCTCGACCCTGACCCACACGGCTGACCGCGTACAGCTTTACAAGTACGCCGTCCACCAGGTTGCCCATGCTTATGGCAAAACCGCGACCTTCATGCCGAAGCCGGTTGCCGAAGACAACGGCTCGGGCATGCACACCCACCAGTCGATCTGGAAAGACGGCAAGCCGCTGTTCGCCGGTTCGGGCTATGCTGACCTGTCCGAGACCGCCCTCTACTATATCGGCGGTATCATCAAGCACGCCAAGGCGATCAACGCCTTCACCAACCCGTCGACCAACAGCTACAAGCGTCTGACCCCGGGTTTTGAGGCACCGGTTCTGCTGGCCTACTCCAGCCGCAACCGTTCGGCTTCCTGCCGTATCCCGTACGTGTCGAGCCCGAAAGGCAAGCGCGTTGAAGTCCGCTTCCCGGATGCGACCGCCAACCCGTACCTGGCCTTCGCCGCCATGCTGATGGCTGGCCTTGACGGTATCGAGAACAAGATCCACCCGGGCGACGCCATGGACAAAGACCTCTATGCCCTGCCGGCAGAAGAGCTCCTCGGTGTTCCGACCGTTGCTGGTTCACTCCGCGAAGCTCTGGCCTCGCTCAACGAAGACCGTGAGTTCCTCAAGAAGGGCGACGTCTTCACCGATGACCAGATCAGCGCTTACATCGAACTGAAGATGGAAGAAGTGTACCGCGTCGAACTGGCCCCGCATCCGGTCGAGTTCGAAATGTATTACAGCGCATAAGCTGCAGACATAAACGCATGAAGGGAGGCTCCGCGCATTTGCGGGGCCTCTTTTTTTAAATTCTTTCCAAGCTCTTTACCATTTAACAACGGCTGGGTTATAGGCTGCCGGTATGGGGGCGGGCTAAATGATGCTGAGACGGGACTATTATCTCTATGCAAATCCAGTACACAGCAAAGCAGTCGGCGCTTCAACCCAGGCTCGCTGAAGCCAACATCAATCCCGACAGCTTTCTGGCAACCGACTATCTGAACCACTTCAACGAGATCGTCATGCTTCTCGAAATGGTCCCTGATATGCCGGAGCTATTGGAAGATGCCGCCGACTGGCACCCCAAAACCTACATTCAGCATTTCGAGGACAGCGGTTTCCAGGGCAAGGCACTGGCAATCGAAGCTTACCAGATGGCCCCGAAGGCCATCCGGGCACCCTTCGACAAAATCTGCCGTGACCTCGATAAGCTGATCATCTCCACCCTCAAGGGGCTCGGCGCCGTCAATATCGCCGAACGCGGCATGTCGCCAGAAGCCCAGATGCTGATCCGGGGGCGTGTGGAGCAAATCCAGGCGATGCTGATGGACCTCAACAAGGTCATCCATGCCCAACTGGACCGCGCCGTCGCCATTATCGAGCCGGAACAGGTCGAAGACAGCGCCCAGACCCAGGAAGACATCGACAAGCTGTTCGATTGACCCCGCAGGCGTCCCCTTCCCCATCACCATAATAAAAAAGCGCCACACCGCACGGCATAGCGCTTCCTTTTTCAATCTGATCGCTGCTTCTTGAGCGAAGCCTTATGCTGCCGGGGCCTGAGGCTCCCCAGACGCACCCTTCACCATGGGCGGCGTGACCTCTCCCGCCGGACGGAAATCTTCACCTTCCTCCAGCACAGCGACCGATACGGTCTTTTTAAGATCGGGATGATCTTCACGGGCGAGACTCACCAGCGGATACTGGCTGGAGCCAAGCTTGGTGATCCGCTCCACCACCCAAATGGAGAGCGTGCGATCAGCCTGCTCATACCGGTCACCGACCGCCAGCGTATCGCTCAGGCGTTCATTCCTGCGCTTCTTGGAAAATTTACGAACCATTCTCATCGGACTGATTGACGACATATCCGGCCTCCGCCATCGGAAAGGGGCACCCTTGAAGCTACCGCAACACTGTTAAATTTATCTTTCGGGCTGTGTCTACTATACGCTTTTTTCCATGGCCGCCATACTATATTTTCTTTAGGTTTCGTGAACTGTCACTATATATTGACATTCTTGACGGGGGCAGAGCTCTAGTTTACCCCCTGTTCTATCAGCAGTTTTACCGGGTGAGGCAATGAACGATCTGTTCGCAGTACAGCAAACTAAAACCGATTATTCAGCCAAGGACATTGAAGTCCTTGAAGGCCTGGAGCCCGTACGCCAACGCCCGGGCATGTATATCGGCGGTACTGACGAACGCGCGCTCCACCACCTTGTCGCAGAAATTCTCGACAACTCCATGGACGAAGCAGTCGCGGGCCACGCCAGCCGGATCGTTGTATCGCTCCATGAGGACGGCTCGGTATCCGTCAACGATAACGGCCGCGGCATCCCGGTTGACCCGCACCCTAAATATCCCGGCAAGTCCGCGCTGGAAGTGATCCTGTCGACCCTGCACTCGGGCGGCAAGTTCAACTCGGATGCCTACGCCACGTCAGGCGGCTTGCACGGCGTCGGTATTTCAGTCGTCAACGCGCTCAGCGAATGGATGACGGTCGAAGTCGCCAAGGACCGTAACCTGTGGCGCCAAGCCTTTTCCCGCGGCCAGGTCATGAGCAAACTGGAAGACCTCGGCCCCGTCCAGAACCGTCGCGGCACCAGCATAAGCTTCCTGCCCGACCCTCAGATCTTCGGGGAGAAAGCGCGCCTGAAGCCTGCCCGTCTTTACAAGATGGCGCGCTCGAAGGCCTATCTGTTCCGCGGCGTCGAAATTCGTTTCAAATGCGCCCCAAGCCTGATCACAGGCGACGACAAGACCCCGACCGATGCCACCCTCCACTTCCCGGGTGGCCTTTCGGACTTTCTGGTCGATACCACCAAGAATCGGACCTGTGTGACCGAAAAGCCCTTCTCGGGCTTCGTGAAATTCCCGGATGAGGCCGGCCAGGTCGAGTGGGCGATCCATTGGCCCGAGTTCGGCGACGGCTTCTGTGAAAGCTACTGTAACACCATCCCGACACCACAGGGCGGCACGCACGAGATTGGGTTCCGGAGCGCGATCCTGCGCGGCCTCAAGGCTTACGGCGACCTCACGGGCAACAAGAAGGCGTCCCAGTTGACGTCTGACGATGTCTGCGGCTCATCCTGCACCATGCTGTCGGTCTTCATCCGCGACCCGCAGTTCCAGGGCCAGACCAAGGACAAGCTTTCGACCTCAGACGCCACGCGCCTGACTGAAAACGCCGTCCGCGACGCGTTCGATCATTGGCTCGCCGACCATCCGGAGCGGGCGGGTGGCTTGCTGACCTGGGCGCTGGAACGCCTGGATGAGCGCCTCAAGCGCCGCCAGGAAAAGGAAATCAAACGCGCGACCGCCGTCGGCAAGCGCAAACTGCGCCTGCCTGGCAAGCTGACCGACTGTTCGAGCGACAGCTCGGAAGGCACCGAAATTTATATTGTAGAGGGCGATTCGGCCGGCGGTTCCGCCAAGCAGGCACGGGACCGCAAAACCCAGGCCGTGCTGCCGATCCGCGGTAAAATCCTCAACGTCGCGTCCGCCACGCGCGACAAGATTGCCGCCAACCAGGAAATCCGGGACCTGATCCAGGCCCTCGGGTGCGGCACCCGGGACGGGTACGACCGGGAGGCTCTCCGCTACGAGAAAGTCATCATCATGACCGATGCTGACGTGGACGGCGCCCACATTGCCACGCTTCTGATGACCTTCTTCTTCCAGGAAATGCCGGGCATGGTGCGGGACGGCAGGCTTTATCTCGCCATGCCGCCTCTTTACCGCATCGCCAAGGGCGGCAAGGTTGCCTATGCCCGGGACGACGCCCACAAGGATGAACTGATGGCCACCGACTTTGCCGGCAAAGGCAAGGTGGAAATCAGCCGCTTCAAGGGTCTTGGCGAAATGCCGCCGGGGCAGCTCAAGGAGACCACCATGGCGCCCGCGCGCCGTACCCTGTTGCGTGTCACCCTGCCCGAAGAATATGCCGAGCGTGCAGACGTCAACCAGTTGGTGGACGACCTGATGGGCAAGAAACCTGAGAAACGCTTCGACTTCATCCGCAGCAACAGCGTCGATATCGACGCGCTCGATATCTAACGCGCCATCAGCCGTCTCAGGGAGATAGCCACCGCCTCCGGCTGTTCAAGCGGAATCAGGTGGCCACATTCCGGCAGGATTTCCAGTTCCGCGTTGGGCAGGCCTTCCGCCATGTCTTCATGGGCGGCAAGCGGCGACAAATGGTCCGCCTCGCCATAGAGCACTGTCGCAGGCACATGGAAATCCTTCAGATGCCGCATCATGTCAGGCCGCCCCATAATCGCCCGCTGCTGGCTGATCAGCACCTTGGGGCCTAACGCCCGCGCCATCGCCTCCAGGACCGGCGCCGCGGCTTTCGAGCCATGCGGGCTGAGCGCCCCTTCGACATAGCCGTCGACAAAGCTCATGAACTTGCCGCCTTCCGCAAGGCGGATCGCCTGTTCGCGCCGTTGCCGCGCTTCATGGCTGTCAGCGTGGGCATTGGTACCCATCAGCATCAGGTGACTCACCCGCTCGGGCGCGAGCAGCATCACCTGCAAGGCGACATAGCCGCCCAGCGAATTGCCCGCGAGCACGAAACGGTCCGGGGCCACGGCGAGAAGCCTGCGTGCCATGGCGTCAACGCAGCTGTCCTGCACCGTGTCCGCAAGGACCACGTCGAAGTCATCCTGCAGGGACGTTTTCACGCCCTGATACAGCCGACTGTCACATAAAAGTGCCGGTACGCACACGATTGTTGGCTTTTTCGCCATCTTTTACCCCTTCATCGATTGACATTAGCGGTGTGCCCCATATGCTGCGCGCAAAATTGTTGTATATCAATTGGTAGGAACGCATGGGTTTTGAACGCCTTGGGCTTAGTGAGCCCACCCTGACCGCAGTCGCAGACGCCGGTTACACTGAACCGACCCCCATTCAAGCGCAAGCCATTCCGCAGGTGCTGATGGGTCGGGATGTGCTCGGCATCGCCCAGACCGGTACGGGCAAGACCGCGTCCTTCACCTTGCCGCTTATCGACATTCTGTCCGAAGGCCGGGCCCGAGCCCGTATGCCGCGCTCGCTGATCCTTGAGCCGACGCGCGAACTCGCGGCCCAGGTTGCCGAGAGTTTCGAGAAATACGGCAAGAACCACAAGCTCACCATGGCGCTTTTGATCGGCGGCGTGAACTTTGGCGACCAGGAAAAGCTGCTCGACCGTGGTGTCGATGTGCTGATCGCCACGCCGGGCCGTCTCCTGGACCATTTCGAACGCGGTAAGCTTCTCCTGACCGGGATCGATATCCTGGTGGTTGACGAAGCCGACCGGATGCTCGACATGGGCTTTATCCCGGATGTGGAAAAAATCTGCGAACGCATCACCAAAGCGCACCAGACGCTGTTCTTCTCGGCCACCATGCCGCCGCCCATTCAGCGCCTGACCCAGCAGTTCCTCAATGATCCACGCAAGATCGAAGTGGCCAAGGCGTCATCCGCCGCGCTCACGATCGAACAAGCGCTTGTCACCGTCGGCCCGCGTGAAAAGCGCGCCGCCCTGCGCCAGCTTCTCCGCACCGAAGAAGTCAAGAACGGCATCATCTTCTGCAACCGCAAACGCGATGTGAAGGAAGTGTACCAGTCGCTTGAGCGCCACGGTTTCAGCGTCGGCCAGCTCCATGGAGACATGGAACAAAGCGAGCGGCTGAAAGTTCTGGCCCAGTTCAAAAACAATGAAATTCAGCTTCTGTGCGCTTCCGACGTGGCTGCCCGCGGCCTTGACGTGCCGGATGTCAGCCACGTTTTCAACTTCGATGTCCCGAGCCACGCGGAAGACTATGTCCACCGGATCGGCCGGACAGGCCGCGCAGGCCGCAAGGGTAAATCCTTCACCATCGCCACCAAGTCCCGCGAAGACGACCGCTATGTCGCCGCCATCGAAAAGCTGATCGGCAACAAGCTGGTTGAAGCAAAAGACTTCGCACTTGAAGGCAGCAAAGCGGCAGGCAGCGCGAAAAGCGCCAAAAGCCCTAAACCCGCCAAAAGCGACGACACCAGGAAAACTGCCAAGGCAGACACCCCAGCAAAAGCCGACGACGTCCCTGTCAAGGCTGATGCCCCTGCCAAGGCTGATGCCCCTGCCAAACCTGAGGTCAAGGACGAGAAGCCCAAGGAAAGCAGCCCTCGTGGTCGCAGAAACGCGCGAGAACCCCGCGAAAGCCGTTCCCGCAGCGACAATCGTCGTCGGCCGGCGGCGGCTACCGACGAAAAAGGCAACTTGCAGTTCGCGCCGGACGACATGCCCAAGGAGCCGTTTGTCGGCATGGGCCCGCATGTCCCGGCCTTTCTTCTGCGCGACACCAGCGACGACAAAAAAGCCAGCTGACACAAGAGCAGTTGCCACGCCTGCCCCCGCGCCCTAGATCATGAGGGAACGCCAAATGCGGGGAGGCAGACGTGGCAGACTTTAAAACCATCACCCTTGATATCGATGACGGCCTTGCGGTCCTGACGCTCAACTGTCCGGACCGCCTCAACGCCCTCAATGCGCAGATGAAGGCGGAGCTCCGGGATGCTCTCCGGCAGATCGGCGGCCCCTACAGCGGCGTCCGCGCCCTTCTGATCACCGGGGCCGGCCGCGGTTTCTGCGCGGGTGCCGACCTCAGCGAGAGCATGGCAGCTGCCGACACGCGCGACGCAGGCGCCAACCTCATCGACAGCTACCACCCTTTCCTGCTGGAACTTGCCGCCCTTGAAATCCCGGTCATCAGCGCCGTCAACGGGGTTGCGGCGGGCGCGGGTATGAGCCTCGCTATCTCGGCCGATATCGTGCTTGCTGGCAAGTCCGCCTATTTCCTGCAGGCCTTCGTCAATATCGGCCTGGTGCCGGACGCCGGCTCCACCTTCCTTCTGCCGCGGCTTATTGGTACCTCGCGGGCACGCGCCATGATGATGCTGGGGGAAAAGCTTTCCGCCGACAAAGCGCTCGACTGGGGCCTCGTCTATGACGTCATCGAAGACGACAGCCTTCTGGAGGTCGCCACAGCGCTCGGCCGTAAGATGGCCGCAGGCCCCACCAAGGCCTATGCCGGCATCCGCGCCCTGATGCGCGACAGCGCCGACAACAGCTATTCCGAACAGCTGCAGGCCGAAGCCATGGTCCAGCGCCTCGCAAGCCGCACGGAAGACAGTATCGAAGGCGTCATGGCCTTCGTGCAGAAACGTCCGGCCGTCTTCAAAGGCAAGTAAGCCGACGATCAGAGGTTATTTCCGACTTCCGGGCTTGAAGTTGCCACTTTTTGTTTTTATCGGAAGGCGATACAGGCTATAGCTAAGCCGCAAGAACATAAAGGCAACATCTAGGACGCTCAGTGACCAACCCCCTTGCTATCATCGGCCGGGTCTTTCTCTCCGCCCTTGCTGAAATCGGACGGCTGTCGGCTTTTGCCGCTGAAGCCATCAGCCATATCGTGCGACCGCCCATTTACTGGCGTCTGATTGCCCAGCAAATGTGGCTGATCGGCTATAACAGCCTGCCTGTCGTGGGCATGACCGCGCTCTTCACGGGTGCTGCGCTCGCCCAGCAGATTTACGTGGGTGGCAGCCGCTTCAATGCCGAATCCGTTGTGCCGGGCGTCGTTGTCATCGCCATCGTCCGCGAGCTTGGCCCCGTGCTTGGCGGCCTGATGGTCGCGGGCCGGGTGTCATCCGCCATGGCAGCCGAACTTGGCACCATGCGGGTGACCGAACAGATCGACGCGCTCGTCACGCTTTCGACCGACCCGTTCAAATATCTGATCGCCCCGCGCCTGATCGCGGCGGTGCTTACGCTGCCGATGCTGGTGATTATCGCCAACATCATCGGCGTGCTCGGCGGCTATATCATCGGCACAGGCAAGCTCGGCCTCAATGAAGCCACCTACCTTCAGGTCACCAGTGACTTCCTGGAGCAATCGGACGTTATCTCCTCGCTGGTCAAAGCCGCGGTGTTCGGCTTTTTCGTCGCCCTCATGGGCAGCTACCACGGCTACAACAGCCGCGGCGGCGCGCAAGGGGTGGGCAAGGCAACCACCAATGCCGTGGTCTCGGCCTTCATCGCCATCCTGATGTCCAACCTCATCATCACCGTAATCGTGTTTGGAGCTGACTGATGAGTGTCCCGATGATCGAATTGACTGGCGTTCACAAGGGTTTCGGCCCGAAGAAGGTGCTGCAGGGCATAGACCTTACGGTCCAGCACGGCGAATCCATGGTCATTATCGGCGGCTCCGGCACCGGTAAGTCGGTGATGCTGAAATGCATCCTCGGGCTTCTGAAGGCCGACAAGGGTTCGATCAAGGTGAATGGTGAGGAAGTCACCACCATGGGCCGAAGCGACCGCAAGCAAGTCCTCAGCAAATTCGGCATGCTGTTCCAGGGCGCGGCGCTGTTCGACAGCCTGCCTGTCTGGGAGAATGTCGCCTTCGGCCTGATCCAGGGCAAAGGCATGAGCAAGAAGGAAGCGCATGAGATCGCGCTCGAAAAACTGCGCCGCGTCGGCCTGACGCCGGATGTGGGTGATCTGTCCCCTGCCGAGCTTTCGGGCGGGATGCAGAAGCGCGTCGGCCTTGCCCGCGCGATCGCGACAGAGCCGGAAATCATCTTCTTCGACGAACCGACCACGGGCCTCGACCCGATCATGGCAGACGTCATCAATGACCTGATCGTCGAATGCGTGAAGGACCTTGGCGCCACCACGCTTTCGATCACCCACGACATGGCCAGCGCCCGCAAGATCGCCGACCGTATCGCCATGCTCTATCACGGTGAGATCATCTGGGAAGGTGCCAAGGACGAGATCGACCATTCGGGCAATGAGTATGTCGACCAGTTCATCCACGGCCGTGCGCAAGGACCGATCCAGATGGAAGTGTTGAAGCTCTGATGGCGAAGGCGCAGAAAACATTCGCCTGTTCGAATTGCGGTGCCGTCTACCGGCGCTGGCAGGGCAAGTGTGAAGACTGCGGCGACTGGAACAGCATCGTTGAGGAAGCGGCTGCCGTCTCCGGCGCCCCCAAGGGCCTGAGCGCCAAGAAGGGCCGCGCGACCCAACTTGTCTCCCTCGACACCCCGATCAAGGAAGAGCCACGCACGCTGACCGGCATCGGTGAATTCGACCGCGCGCTCGGCGGCGGGCTTGTTCCCGGCAGCGCGATCCTGATCGGCGGCGACCCCGGCATCGGCAAATCCACCCTGCTCCTCCAGGCCATGGGCGCCCTGTCACTAAGGGGGGAAGACTGCATCTATATCTCCGGCGAGGAAGCAACCGCCCAGGTCCAGATGCGCGCCGCGCGCCTTGGCCTTGCCGGTGCCCCCCTGAAGCTCGGCTGCGAAACCAGTTTGCGCGATATCCTTACCACGCTCGACGAAGGCAAACCGCCGCGCGCCGTGGTCATCGACAGTATCCAGACCCTGTTCGCGGACCATGTGGAATCGGCCCCCGGCACGGTCAGCCAGGTACGTGTGTGCGGGCATGAGCTGATCACCTATGCCAAACGCCGTGGCACCGTGGTGTTCCTGGTCGGCCATGTCACCAAGGACGGCCAGATCGCAGGCCCCCGCGTGCTCGAACATATGGTCGACACCGTGCTTTATTTCGAAGGCGACCGCGGCCACCAGTTCCGTATCCTGCGCGCAGTCAAGAACCGCTTCGGCGGCACTGATGAGATCGGCGTATTCGAGATGACCGGCCTCGGCCTTCAGGAAGTGAATAACCCGTCCGAACTGTTCCTCGCCGATCATAACAGCCGGGAACCCGGCTCCGCCGTCTTCGCGGGCATTGAGGGCTCCCGCCCCGTTCTGGTGGAAGTGCAGGCACTGGTCGCGCGCTCAAGTGCCGCCAATCCGCGCCGCGCCGTCGTCGGCTGGGACAGCGGACGCCTCGCCATGGTGCTGGCGGTTCTGGACGCACGGGCGGGCCTTGGCCTCGCGGGCTGTGATGTTTACCTGAACGTGGCCGGTGGCCTCAAGATATCCGAGCCCGCAGCCGACCTTGCGGTTGCCTCGGCGCTCATTTCCAGCCTCGCCCAGGTGCCGGTCCCGGAAGAAACCGTCGTTTTCGGTGAGATCAGCCTGTCGGGCGATGTGCGCGGTGTGTCACAAACCGAAGCCCGCCTCAAGGAATCGGCCAAGCTCGGCTTCGCCAAGGCGCTGATGCCCTCCGGCAAAAAATCAGCCAAGAAAAGCACCATCAAGGGTATCGAGCAGCAAGGCCTCGTCCGTGTGACGGACCTGGTGGCCCACTTCTTCCCTGAAGGTGTGGCGTGAGTGGGCGGCATAACGGCTTCTGTGCAACATGGACCATGAAACAAGTTCAGGGTGATGCTACAGAAATAATGAAAGCTATGAAATACTTACGCTGTCATGCTGAACTTGTTTCAGCATCCATCAATCAATCGAACAGTTTGGATGACGGCACCATAATGCGGGAGTATAGTTGAGCCATGGATGTATCGACCCTGACCGCTTTTGACGCTGGTGTGCTCGCGATTATCGGGCTTTCCACCCTGTTCGCCTTCGGACGTGGCTTCGCCACAGTCGCCCTTTCCTTTGCCGCCTGGGCCGGCGCCCTGATGGCCACTGTCTTCGGGCTTGAAGTCCTCAAGCCGTATGGCAGGCAATATATCTCCCCGCCGGAACTGGCTGACCTGATCACGCTTGCCGTGCTTTTCTTCGTCACGCTCTTCATCCTCAAGCGCATTGCTGAGATGGTCGGCGGCATGGTCAAGCACAGCCCTGTCGGGCTTCTGGACCGCTCACTCGGTGCGCTGTTCGGGCTTCTGCGCGGGATGGTCATCGTCGCCACGCTTTATCTTGGCTTCTCCAAGCTGTTCGGCCCTGAGGACCAACCAGTATGGATGAAGGAAGCGCGCCTGCGCCCGCTTGTCGCCTGGAGCGCGGAAATGCTGGAAGGCCTGGCCGCCGAAGCGCTCGGCAAGGACCCGACCAAGGTCGGCAGCGACTATCTGAAGCGCGCCGCAGACAGCGTCCCCAGCCAGTTCATCACTGAAAAGCTTGAAGAACAGGCCGCGAAATACAAGGAAAAGCAACGCGATCAGCTCAATGAGCTGGTCGACGAGCTGGACAAAGAAAAGACCGACACGACCAAGGACAAGAAGGACCCGCCGAAGTAATATTTCGGTAAAATTTGTTTTGGCCCTAGGCAGCGCGGGTATGAGGCGATATATGGAGCGGGCAACCACCTCGGGCAGGATGGAGCCATAAGAGCGGCCGCCCCCGAAGAGAGCCCAAAAGGCTCAAAGTAAGCCACGTTAGGACAGGACTGACTTCATGGCAAAGCAACCAGCGCCCCAGCTTACCACCAATCCGTTCGATGACGACAAGCTCAAGGAAGAATGCGGCGTCTTCGGCATTTACGGCACCCCGGACGCCACCGCGCACTGCGCGCTCGGTCTGCACGCCCTGCAGCACCGCGGCCAGGAAGCCGCCGGCATCACGGCCTTCGACGGTGAAAACTTCCACACCAAACGCGTGCTCGGCCATGTCGCCGACAATTTCACCAGCCAGGATGTCATCGACAGCCTGCCGGGTTATACCGCCATCGGTCATACGCGCTATTCGACGACCGGAGGAACCGAACTCCGCAACTGCCAGCCGCTCTTTGCTGAATTCGCATCGGGCGGCTTTGCCGTTGCGCACAATGGCAATATCACCAACGCGGCCCACCTCAGGAAATCGCTGGTGCAGCGTGGTTCTATCTTCCAGTCGACGTCGGATTCCGAGGTGATCATCCACCTCATTGCCACCAGCCGCTTCCGCACGCTCCTGGACCGCTTCATCGATGCCCTCCGCCAGATCGAAGGCGCCTATTCGCTGGTGTCGCTGACCAAGGAAGGCCTGATCGGCGTCCGTGACCCCTTGGGGGTTCGCCCGCTTGTCCTCGGCCAGCTCGACAAGGCCTGGATCCTGTGCTCGGAAACCTGTGCGCTCGACATCATCGGCGCAACCTATGTGCGTGACATCGAACCGGGCGAAATGGTCGTCATTACCGAAGAAGGTATCGTGAGCCACCACCCCTTCCCGGAAGAGCGCCCGCGCCCGTGCATTTTCGAGCATGTCTATTTCGCGCGCCCTGACAGCTACATGGACCATATGAGCGTCTATGAAGTCCGCAAGCGCATCGGTGCGGAACTGGCCCGTGAAAATGGGGTCGACGCCGACCTGGTGATCCCGGTGCCGGATAGCGGCACGCCCGCGGCGATCGGCTATGCCCAGGAGTCCGGCATTCCGTTCGAGCTCGGCATCATCCGAAACCATTATGTCGGCCGGACCTTCATCGAGCCGAGCGACCAGATCCGTCACTTCGGCGTCAAGCTGAAGCACAATGCCAACCGCTGGCATATTGAAGGCAAGCGCATCATCCTCGTGGATGACAGCATCGTGCGCGGCACCACGTCCCTCAAGATCGTCAACATGATGCGCGAAGCGGGCGCGACCGAAGTGCATATGCGGATCGCGTCGCCGCCCACGGCACACAGCTGTTTCTACGGTGTCGACACGCCGTCGAGGAAACAGCTTCTCGCCGCGCGCATGGACGTTGAAGCCATGCGGGAATATATCGGCGCAGACACGCTTTCCTTCCTGTCGATCGACGGCCTCTACCGCGCTGTCAATCATCCGGAAGGCCGTGACAAAAAGTGCCCGGCATTCTGTGACGCCTGCTTCACCGGCGACTATCCGACCTTCCTGACTGACCAGTCGGAAACCGACAAGGATGACAGCCAGCTTAACCTGATTGCCTCCACAGGAGCCTGACCCAATGACCAAACCGCTTGAAGGCCGCCGAGCGCTTGTCACTGGTGCATCCCGGGGTATTGGCCGCGCTGTCGCCCTCGCGCTGGCTGACGCCGGTGCCGACGTGATCGCCATTGCCAAGGCCCGCAGCCAGGGCGCGCTGGAAGAGCTTGACGATGAAATCCGCGCCAAGGGCCGTGAATGCACCCTGGTGCCGATGGACCTGACCGAAGGCGATGCCATCGACCGCCTGGGCGGCGCCATCTTCGAACGGTTTGGAAAACTGGATATCCTGATCGGTAACGCCGCGGTTCTCGGCACCATGAGCCCGCTCGGCCATATCTCGGTCAAGGACTGGGAAGAGCTGATGGCTGTCAATGTCACCGCCAACTGGCGGCTGATCCGGTCCATGGACCCGCTTTTGAAGCTTTCGGACGCGGGCCGTGTGGTATTCGTGACCTCCAGCGTCGCGCGCAAGCCCCGGGCTTACTGGGGCGGTTATGCCACCACCAAGGCCGCTCTTGAAGCCATGGCCCTGACCTACGCCGATGAATGCGAGATCACCCCGATCAAGGTCAACATGATCAACCCGGGCCCGATCCGCACCATGATGCGCGCGAAGGCCGTGCCGGGCGAAGACCCGATGACCCTGCCGACACCGGAGCAGATCGCGCCGCTGTTCGTGGAGCTTGCGAGCCCCGAGCACCAAAGCACAGGCGAGATCGTCAACTTCTACGATTGGGCGGGCATTGAGCGGGCCGCCACCAAGGCCGGCCCGGTCTAAAACAGCCGATTAAGGGGAATATGGGATGGTCAGCATCAAGGAAACCGGGGCATCGCTGAAGGCAAGCTGCAAGGTTAACCTTGGCTATCCCTATCACCTGAACGACAGCCCCGCTGAGCATCTGGCCGCCCTTCAGGCACAGTTCCAGAGCGGTGCCGCCCCCACGCCCGATATGCTGGAAGAAAAAGTCGCCAAGATGTTCGGCAAGCCCGCCGCCCTATGGTGCCCGACCGGGACAATGGCACAAGGCATTGCCGGCCGGATTTACGCGGAACGCTCCGGCAACAACACGGTTATCTTCCACCCGACATCGCACCTCCTGCTCCATGAAGAAGATGGCTACAGCGCCGCGCATGGCCTTGCGGCCAAGGTTGTAGGTAAGTGGCGCGAACCCATGTCCGCGGACATGCTGGACGGTGATGCCGCCTGCGCCTTCGTCGAGGTACCAGAGCGCCAGAGCGGCGGCTTGCTGCCTACGTGGGACGATCTCAGTGCGCTCAAGGCGCGTGCGGCGGACCTCGGCCTGCCGCTCCATATGGATGGCGCGCGTGTCTGGTCCACCCGTCCCTATTATGACAACCGGTCCTACGCCGAAATCGTCGACGGCTTTTCATCCATCTATGTCTCCTTCTACAAGGACATCGGCGCGCCCGTTGGCGCGGCGTTGATCGGCGATGAGGATTTCATCGAGGAAGCCAAAATCTGGCGCAAGCGGCTTGGCGGCACGCTCGTCGACGCAAGCTATTATATTGCCGACACCTTGCGCCTTCTCGACAAAAGGCTCGCGCAGATGCCCGGCTTCATCGAAGTTGCAAAACGGCTTGGACAAGCTGTTGAGGCTATCGAAGGTGTCAGCGTCTCCCCCAATCCGCCGCAGGTGAACATGTTCCATGTCATGCTGCCCGTGAACGCCTCAGTGGCTGAGCAGGCGCGGGACATCGTTGCGGAAAAGACCGGTATCTGGATCGCCAACCGCTTCTGGGCCTATGAAGGCGATGGTGTCTGCGCCATGGAAGTGATGGTGGGTGAAAAGATCGCAGCACTGCCGCAGGAAGACTTTATCGGCGCGGTCAAACTGCTGGCTGAGGAAGCCCAAAGGCTCGCGGGCTAGCCCTTTTCAGGGTGGTAGAGCGCCAGCAGCTGATTCACAGCGGACGAGACCGTTTTCCTGCCATCCTCCACATCCCCCAACATGCCTTCAAACGCGGCACTAACCGCCTCATCAGCATAGAAACTGGTCAAAAGCCGGTCGGCAATCTGGTTCCTCAACCAGGAGATACGCTGGTCACGCCGACGTTCCTCCCGCTCACCGCTCTCGCCCATGATGCGTTTGTGCTTTTCGATCTCGGCCCACAGCTCGGGGACGCCTGTGCCCCTCAGCCCCGCGCAGGTGATGACCGGCGGGTGCCAGCTCGGGCTCGCGTCCGTCAGGATATGGAGCGCGGACTTATATTCGCGCACCGCCTGCTTGAGCTTGGCTTCGAATATGTCGGCCTTGTTGACCGCCACCATGTCGGCCAGTTCCAGAATGCCCTTCTTGATGCCCTGAAGCTCATCGCCCGCGCCCGGCAGCATCAGGACGAGGAAAAAGTCGACCATATCGGCGACCATAGTCTCGGACTGGCCAGTGCCAACCGTCTCGACGAGCACGACATCAAAGCCCGCAGCCTCGACCACCACCATGGTTTCGCGTGTTGCCCGCGCAACACCGCCGAGAACACCGGCGGACGGGCTCGGTCGGATGAAAGCATTATGGTCGGCGGACAGTTTCTCCATCCGGGTTTTGTCACCCAGAATGGAGCCGCCGGTACGCCCGCTTGACGGGTCCACCGCCAGCACCGCGACCTTATGGCCTTCGCCGGTCAGCCAGCAACCGAGGCTTTCGATGAAGGTGGATTTCCCCACCCCCGGCACGCCGGAGATACCGACACGCTGGGCGTTCCCGGCATGGGGCAACAATTTGTGCAGGAGCGCCTGTGCCTTTTCCTGGTGCGCGGCGTTGCGGCTTTCAATCAGGGTAATAGCGCGGCCGATGAGCGCGCGGTTACCCGCGCGCACGCCGTCATAAAGCTCGTCTATGGTCGGTTGCCTAACCGCGCTCATAAGCCCCCTATTCCGCCGCCTGGTCGTAGCCAAGCCGCGCATTGAGCTTTTCGATCAGCTCAGCCGCCGCATCCGCAATCACGGTGCCCGGCGGGAAGATGGCTTCGGCGCCAGCCTTATAAAGCGCATCATAATCCTGCGGCGGGATAACACCACCGGCGACGATCATGATGTCCGACCGGCCCAGCTTGGCGAGTTCAGCCTTGAGTTCCGGCACCAAAGTCAGGTGCCCAGCCGCCAGGGACGAAGCCCCAATGATGTGAACATCGTTTTCCACCGCCTGACGCGCGGCCTCAGCCGGGGTCTGGAACAGCGGGCCGATATCGACATCGAAGCCGAGGTCGGCGAACGCGGAGGCAATCACCTTCTGGCCACGGTCATGCCCGTCCTGCCCCATCTTGGCAACAAGGATACGCGGACGGCGGCCGTCATGCGCCTCGAACGCGTCGACAAGGGCGTGAACCCGTTTGACCGCCGGGTTGTTCTTGCCCACTTCCGATTTGTAAACGCCGGTCACAGCCCTGATCTCCGCCTTGTGGCGCCCGTATACTTTCTCCAGCGCCGTGGTGATTTCACCGACAGTCGCCATCGCCCGCGCGGCATCAACCGCCAGCGCCAGCAGGTTACCCTCGCCCCGTTCGGCTGCCGCCGTCAAGGCATTCAGGGTTTCCGTGACCTTATCGCCATCGCGTTCGGCCTTCAGACGCATGAGCTTATCAAGCTGCGCGGCCCGCACGGCGGAGTTATCAACCTTGAGGACATCGACCTCCTCGGTCCCGTCCAGGCGGTATTTGTTGACGCCCACGACAGTCTGGCGGCCACTGTCGATCCGCGCTTGCGTGCGCGCTGCGGCGTCCTCGATCCGAAGCTTGGGAATACCGGCTTCAATAGCCTTAGCCATGCCACCTTCGCGTTCGACCTCCTCGATATGCTGCCACGCACGTTCGGCCAGGTCTGCGGTCAGGCGCTCAACATAATAGCTGCCGCCCCACGGGTCGATCACGCGGCTGGTGCCGGTTTCCTGCTGGATGAACAACTGGGTGTTGCGCGCAATCCGTGCCGAGAAGTCGGTCGGCAGCGCCAGCGCCTCATCAAGCGCGTTGGTGTGCAGGCTTTGGGTATGGCCGTGGGCTGCCGCCAGCGCCTCAATGCAGGTACGGCTGACGTTATTATAGACATCCTGCGCGGTCAGCGACCAGCCAGACGTCTGGCAGTGCGTCCTCAGCGACAGAGACTTGTCCGATTTGGGGTCAAACTGTTTGACCAGCTTGGCCCACAGCATCCGCGCCGCCCGCATCTTGGCGACTTCCATGAAATAGTTCATGCCGATCGCCCAGAAGAAGCTGAGGCGCGGCGCAAACGCATCCACATCCAACCCGGCGGCAACGCCCGCGCGGAGATATTCAACCCCGTCCGCCAGCGTATAGGCCAGCTCCAGGTCCGCGGTCGCGCCGGCTTCCTGCATGTGATAGCCGGAAATCGAAATGCTGTTGAATTTCGGCATATTCTGCGACGTGTAGGCGAAAATATCCGAAATGATCCTCATCGACGGCGCAGGCGGGAAGATATAGGTATTGCGGACCATGAATTCCTTCAGAATGTCATTCTGAATGGTGCCCGCCAGCTTGTCCGGGCTCACGCCCTGCTCCTCCGCCGCGACGATATAAAGCGCGAGGATCGGCAGCACAGCGCCGTTCATGGTCATGGAGACGGACATCTGATCGAGCGGGATACCGCTGAACAGCGTCCGCATGTCATAGATGCTGTCAATCGCCACACCCGCCATGCCGACATCGCCGACCACGCGCGGATGATCACTGTCATAGCCCCGGTGGGTGGCCAGATCGAAGGCGACGGACAGGCCCTTCTGCCCAGCCGCGAGGTTGCGGCGGTAAAAGGCATTGCTGTCCTCAGCGGTCGAGAAACCGGCATACTGACGGACCGTCCAGGGACGGGTCACATACATGGTGGGGTACGGCCCACGCAGGAAAGGCGGGATACCCGGGCGCGTATCGAGGAAGTCGAGGCCTTCGGTGTCAGCCGCGCCATACGCGGGCTTGACGTTAATGCCTTCCGGCGTCTGCCAGGCGTCCCCGTGCGGGATCGTGGCGGCCGTGTCGGTTTCAAAGGCGACTTTGGTGAAATCGGGGATGCGGCTCATGATGCGTCTCCCAGCGTGTGGAGGGCGTCAGCGAGCGTTTGCAGCACATCCGCGCCCATATAGATGGTGTTATCGACCCCGGCTGCCGCGAACGGCGCCATGTCAGCGGGTTTGCCTGCCAGATACAGAAGGCCACAGCCCGCTGCCTTCAGGGCTTTCGCTACCTCAAGGCCGAGGGTTTCATACTGGCCATCCGTGCCGCAGATCACGGCGGCATGAGCACCGCTTTCCTTGAAGGCAGCAGCCGCTTCGGCCGCATCCGAAAAGCCCGGCGTGGCGATGGCTTCAATCCCGCCTGCTTCGAAGAAGTTCTTGGCGAAGGTCGCCCGCGCCGTGTGCTGGGCGACAGCCCCAAGGTTCGCGAGGAAGATTTGCGGACGCTTGCCGGTCGCCTCAAGGATCTCATCACTTCTGAGCCGCAGGGCCTCAAATTCCTCCGCCGTGCGGTGGAACGGCAGCGGCGTGAGCGTGTCGCCCACCTCCGCGACATCGGTCAGCCAGGCAGGTGGTTCACCCACATCCTTGAGCGGTTTTTCATGGATATCCGGGAACTCGGAAACGCCGGTCACGGCATCCTTGCGCTTGGCGATATTGGTGCGGCGAGCGTCCCATGCGGCGGCAAGGTCGGATGCGATAGTGCCCGAGCGCAGAGCGGCGAGAACGCCACCTGCGGATTCAATTTTCTGGAAATATTCCCATGCCTTATCACAAAGTTCGGATGTGATTGTTTCAAAAGCATAAGCCCCTGCGGCCGGGTCAGCCACGCGGGCGATATTGCTTTCTTCCTGTAGGATCACCTGGATATTGCGGGCTACCCGGTCGGCCGAAAGCGACGGCAAGCCAAGGAGCGTGTCGTGCGGCAAAATACAGATGCTGTCCGCCCCACCAACACCGGCAGAGAAACAGGCGGCGGTCCCCCGCAGGACATTCACCCACGGGTCCTTGATGGTCAGCATCCGGAGCGAGCTGACAGCCGTCACCGGTGACATGGTATCCGCCTTCGCCCCCGATGCCGCGAGCACCCTGCCCCACAGGCGGCGCGCCGCGCGGAACTTCGCCGTGGTGAAATAGATGTCGGCATCGGCCGCCAGCGTCAGCTGGATTTGTTTCGCGGCCGTATCGACGTCAAGCCCGGCGGCATCCATTGCCCGCAAATACGCCACACCCGTCGCCAGCATCAAGCCCAGCTCCTGCGCTTCAGTGGCGCCTGCGGTGTGATACATGGTGCCGGAAGCCGTGAAGGTCTGGACACGGCTGTAGCCCGCGCCTGCCACGCCCGCGGCGATCTCAGCGGCCTCTGTGGTGGCCGCCTCAGCCGTGGTCAACAACCGGCCGGTCTGCGCGAGCGTGCCGATGGGGTCTGCGCCCAGAGAAGCTGCAACCTCGCCCGGCTTATGGCCCGCCGCTTTCGCAAGTGCCATGAAGGCTTTGGCCGAGGCCGAGAAGGCCTCGCCCGGCAACAGCGCGGTCCGCGCCATATTGAGATAAACACCGTCAAGCGCAGCGCCAAGATCCTCAGCCCGTATACCAGGGCACGCGCCTGCTTCCATGCGGAGCGCGAAGGAGGTCGCGCCGCGTTCAAGCGCAGTCAGCACCGCCTTGTTCGCAGCCTCGGGGTCCGCTTCCCAGTGCGCGGTCATCATGTCCCAGCCGTCATCGCGCACGCTGGATTGCGGCTCAATGCGGGCATTTTCAGGGGTGTAAAGCGCCTCAATGGGGATGCCGTCATAGGACCGCGCGCGCATGGCGCGGTCAAAATCCTTGCCGGCCAGCGTTTTTTCGACCAGCGCGCGCCACTTTTCGTCGCTCGCCGGGGCAAATTCGGCCGCCAGTTTCAACTTACTCTCGGACATCGGTACCTTCCCTCTTATTGTCTCTAGGTTACCAATTATTTGGCCGCGACCCTAGTGAAAGCGCCGCGCAGATGCAATGGCTTAGACGTCGCTCAGAAGCCGAATTGTGGCGATCACCAGAAAGATGCCAAAGGTGGTGCTGAGCGCCTTTTTCGGCAGTTTGTGCGCGACCTTGGCACCCAGGGGCGCCATGATGACGGCAGCCGCCGCCACCACAAGGGCCGACGGCAGGTGGATGAAGCCAGCCATCCCGGCGGGCATTCCCGCGATACCGTAGCCGCCGATCAGGTAGCCAAGGCCTGCGGTGACGCTGATCACCAGCCCCATCAGCGCCGACGTGCCCACCGCGCGGTGGATCGGCACGTTATAGAGCGTCATGTAAGGCACGGAGAAACTGCCGCCGCCGATGCCCATCACGGCTGAGAAGAAGCCGATAAGGCCAGGGTTCAGGTAGCGGAACGGTCCGGACGGCAATTCATCCCCCAGTTTCCAGCGGTCGAACGGCAGCAGCATCTTGAGGGCAACAAAGCCTGCGAGGGTCGCGAAAAAATAGACCAGTTCGGCGGTTTTCAGCCCCTTGGCGAAGAAACTGCCGGCGAACGCCCCGAGGGCGACAGCCCACCACCAGTCCTTCACCACAGACCAGGCGACCCCACCCTTGCGGTTATGGGCCCAGACGCTGGAGGAATTTGTGGCGATAATGATGGTCAGCGATGTGGCGATGGCAACATGCATCCGCCATTCATGCGGGACACCGACCTTGCCGAGCACGATGAACAGCGCGGGGATGGTAACGATCCCACCGCCAATACCCAGAAGACCAGCCAGAAAACCGGCGACAAGACCCGCGCCGATCAGCGGCAGCATGTTGAGGAGTATATCGCTCACGCGTGCGTCCTTCCCTATTAGCCTTCTGGCCTTATTGACCTTCTGGCCCACCCAGCCTTTCGGCGGCAACTTTACTGCAGTGCAGCAAATTCGCAAGAAAAGAAATCTGGGGACTCGGGTAAGCCCAGCGGTGGCCCCAACAAAAAACCGCCACAGCCTAAGCTGCGACGGTCTTTTATGGTCGGGGAGACAGGATTCGAACCTGCGACCCCTACACCCCCAGCGTAGTGCTCTACCAGGCTGAGCTACTCCCCGACAGGAATGCCTCAAAGGGGGCTTGGGTGGCGCGCACTATAGCCAGCACCATGGGGCACTGCAATAGATGTTTTTGGAAAAATTCAGCCTTCTTTCAGAACCGTTTGGCGGGCCTGGAAAGCCGCCCGTGCCGGATGGCGTTTCCGGAGCGGTGAGCCCAGGTAGCGGTTGAGCGCCGCGGCGATCAGGCTGGCCGTATCCTCGCCGACCACGGCGCATAGCGCCTCCCCCGCGCGCACCATCTTCAGCCGGTGAACGCCGAAGATATAGTCGCCCTCATCCATGTTGAAGAGCGCGGCCTTCTGTATGGCGAAGAAATGCCCCCGGTCCGCCACCCGCCATTCGCCCCAGTCATCGCCCCCAAGGAAAGCCGCGTTCCGACCAACGAAGCAGGCCATCTGCAACAGGCCCGAGCGCCAATAAGCCGGGTTTTCCCTGGCGTGAAAGCGGACAGCCTCCGCGAAGGTGAGCGTATGGGTGAAATCCAGCCAACCGATATTCTGGGCGATCGGTTGTTCCACCCTATCCTGCCGGGTGATGTCAAACCTGAGCATGTTGAGCGCCCCGGCAGCCAGCAAATGCTCCCACAGCTCCAGGGGGCGTGCAAGTGACGACGACGCCATGGCGAGGGCCGACCGCACGGACTGGCCGCTGAACCGCGCAGCCGACGGGACGGGTTCATCCCCCGGCTTGGCGGTGAGATAGTCACCGAACGGACGGAACTCAGGGATCAGGTCCTCGCGCGCAGCCTGGCACATATAGCGCGCCGTCTGGAGCGCCAGGGTTTCCTCCACCCCCGGACCGAGCCGAGCGATCAGTTCCTCGATCTTCATGATATAGATAGCCGGATGGCCGAAACCGGCATAATGGCTAAAAATCACCCCTAGGAACACGGGCTTGAGGTCAGCAAAGCCCTTGCCCGTACGGAAAGCCCCGCGCACGAGCGCAAGCGCGGAATCCTGGTCCATGTCCTCGATAGCCGCCTTCAGGTCATCAGCGCTATAAGGTGCCACGGCATCGCAGACCGGCGCCTCACGGCTCATCAAGCCGTCCCAGGATAAATGACCGAGCGCTTCGAGGAACGCCACCAAGCGCAGGTCAGGATCGTCGCCCGCCAGGGCCGTCCAATCGGCAAGCCCCGCCTGGGCGTGGGTCAGGCCGCGTTCAAGCTGGCCAAGGCTATCGTTAATAACCTTAACGGCAACGCTTTCATAAGCCTCCCCTGCCTTATCAAGACGGCAGAGGGCGCGGGCGAGACGCTCATAATCATGCTCCCGCATGGCTTCATCGAGCTCAGCGTAGGCGCGGGCCTTGAGCGTGCCCGCGGGTTCAGGCGCCAGGTCCACCCACAGGGCACCGTCCCGCCGTTCGACCGGATAGGTCTTGACCGGGTCGCGGCCCTGAAGGGTGTGTCCGTCCTTAAGGTCGAAGGTCCAGCCATGCCAGTTGCAGGCCAGGATGCAATCGCCCTTGAGGGAGCCCTCGACGAGCGGGTAGCCCTCATGCGGACAGCGGTTGTTGATGGCATAAAGACCGGCGGGGGTCTCAAAAACCGCGATCTGGTGGCCTTTTATCTTAAAAACAGCGCGGCCCGTATCCGTGAGCGCCGCAGCATCGCCCAACCTAAGCCAGGCTCGTCCTTCTTCTTCGGCCGCTCGCACGGCTCGGATGGTTGCTTTTTGCATTGTTCTTCTTTCTCGTGTCGTAACCCGGACCGGATTTTAGCATATTCAATCCATTGCAGATCAGGGATCATCGCTGCCTCCTTTATTTGTAAAGGAATATGTTTATAAATTAGCGTATAATCCCGCCTGTTGATTTTTTCAATATATTTCTTTAGAAATAAATTCGACAACAGAAAGGCAGTTATGAGCACCCGAGAAACTATCCTGACCGAGCTGAAGCGACGCGGCCATGCCCAGGCATGTGAGCTTGCTGAAACACTGGACCTCACACCGATGGCGGTCCGCCAGCATCTGTATCAGATGCAGGATGAAGGCATGGTCACCTGCTGTGCCACACCAAGCCCGGGCCGCGGACGGCCGCCCAAGCATTGGCAACTGACGGAAAAGTCCGACGTCTATTTCCAGGACGCCCACCGCGACCTGTCACTCGACCTGATCGACAGCATTCGCACCGTGATGGGCCAGGATGCGCTCGACACGCTGATCGCCCACCGCACCCAGAAACAAGAAGCCCGCTACGGAAATGCCATGAAAGATGCGCATGGCCTGAAAGCCCGGCTGGAAAAACTGGCGGCGGAACGCGTGCATGACGGCTATATGGCCGAAGTTCAGGAATCGGATGACGGCAGCCTCCTCCTTCTCGAAAATCATTGCCCGATCTGTGAGGCCGCCAAGGCCTGCAGCGGCCTGTGCAAACAGGAACTGATGCTTTTCCAGAATCTCATCGGCGAGGATGCCACCGTTGAACGGACAGAACATGTCCTGAAAGGCGGCCGCCGTTGCGCCTACCGGATTACACCGTCGCGCTGATCATTTTATTGAAAGTGGAGGATGGGAAAGGCCGGCCTAGTCGAGCCGGGCACGGATTTTCCTGAGCTTGGCAAGCACAGCCCTGAGTGCATCCGTATCCGCGCCCTCGTCTGCCCCTTCAGTCACCTGCGGGGCCATCTCATGGCTTGAGGGCTGCTCATCGACACTTTGTGCTTCCGCGACATCACCCTCTTCCCCTTCCAGGCGCAGCGCCTGCGCGATGGTGGCCTTGAGCCCTTGCGCCTTGAAGAGATTTTGCACCCCGCGGATGGTATAGCCATCGGCATGGAGAAGCTGTTTGATCGCCATCAGGAGCTGAACATCATCAGGACGATAATACCGCCGGTTCCCGCCGCGCTTCAGCGGGCGGATTTGGGAAAATTTACTTTCCCAGAAACGCAGCACGTGCTGCGGCAGGTCAAGCTCGTCGGCAACTTCGGAAATAGTCCGGAACGCTTCGCGTCCCTTGCCGCCGCGCAGCCTTCCCTCGCTCTCGGCAGGATTGGGCACCTCAATACTCCCTGAGGTCAACTGTTGATGCGGTCCTTCATGACCTGGCTCGGGCGGAAGACCAGCACACGGCGCGGGTCGATCGGCACTTCTTCGCCGGTCTTCGGGTTCCGGCCCATACGGCCGTTTTTATCGCGGACAAGGAAGCTGCCAAAAGAGGAAATTTTGACATTTTCACCGCCAACCAGGCAGTCGGAAATCTCGCTCAGAACGGATTCCACAAGGTCGGCGGACTCATTGCGCGACAGGCCGACTTCTTCATAAACCGCTTCCGTCAGGTCTGCTCGTGTCAGTGTCTTTGTGCTCATATTGGCCCCCTCATGGACGATAGGCATGCTCCTGCAACCTTAAAAAGCTAATCTAAGGCAGCGGGAGAGTCAACGCACCAACGTACGATAAGTCAGTATTTAGAAGGGTTTATATGCGATTTTTGACTCTTTGGGACAGATTCGACCGGGATAACCGGGGTTTCAGGCCACGCCAGCGGTCTCTTCGACCTCCGCAATCCCCTGCAAATCCTCGGCGATAAGGCGAATCAGATCGTTCTGCGCCATATCGATCGCAGACGTCACCGCAGACGCGAACCCATGGGCATTGGCGCCACCATGGCTTTTCATCACAAGGCCGTTAAGACCAAGGAAAACCCCGCCATTATGATTGTTCGGGTCCATATGGTCCCGGAAGGAGCGCAGGCCATGACGCGCCATCAGATAGCCGAGCTTGGTCATGAAGGATGAGCGGAACGCCCGCCCGAGAAGCTCAGCCACCAGACGTGCGGTGCCTTCTGCGGTCTTCAAGGCGATATTGCCGGTGAAACCGTCGGTGACAACCACATCAACCTCGCCGCGGGCAATGTCATTGCCCTCCACGAAGCCGACAAAGTCCATCGGCAGGTGCGCGGACGCCTTCAATGTGTCCGCCGCCGCCTTGATGGTGTCTTTGCCCTTCAGCTCTTCGACTCCGACATTGAGAAGCGCCACAGTCGGCCGGCTGAGGCCCAGAACGGTCCGCACATAAGCGGCGCCCATGATGGCAAACTGAACAAGGTTCTTGGCGTCACATTCAATGTTGGCGCCCAGATCCAGCATCACGCTTTCGCCCCGAAGGGTCGGCAAGGGTGAGATCAGGGCCGGCCGGTCGATCCCCGGCATCGTGCGCAGGATGAATTTCGAGAGCGCCATTAAGGCACCGGTATTCCCGGCTGAGAGCGCCACATCGGCGGTGCCGTCCTTGACCGCCTGGATCGTCAACCCCATTGAGGATTGCCGCCCGCGCCGAAGCGCCTGGGAGGGCTTGTCGTCCGCCTTCACCCGTTCATCGGTATGAAAGACCTGGCTGGCCGCCTTTAGCTCGGGATATTTGTCGAGCAGCGGCAGAACCGCGGCTTCGTCACCGTATATATGAAACTGTGTATCCGGGAAAAGGGTACGTGCCTGCGCGATGCCATCTATGACCATGCCTGGTGCGTGGTCGCCGCCCATTGCATCGACTGCGATGGTAATATTCTTGGCCACGAATTTTTTGTCCATTCTTGCGCGTCGAGACGCTTATTATCATCCGCCAGCTACCTTGCCGCTATTACGGTCGGTAGCTCCCCCACACCGGGACCATAGCGATTTTGGCGCCTACTTCAAGATTCGTCACGCAATTTTTCCAAGACCGCAAATGGATTTGGCCGCTTGAGCTCGGGCTCATTGACCGAAACCTTGCCGCCCGATGAGGCTTCAAGCTCAGCGCCTTCGGCCCGGGGATAAGGGTTCATCGAGATTGCCAGCGTCTGCGCGACAATTTCCCCAAGCCCGATTTCATTGCCTTCGATCGCATCATAATCAGGAACGGCGGGATCGAGATATGCTTCTTCGGCGTCCATCCTGTCGGCCGTAGCGGCATCCACGAGCATCAGTTCGAAAGATGAGTCTATTTTCTCCGGCACATCCGCAAGGGTCGTGATGCAGCGCTGAACCAGATCCGCCTTCAAATGCCCTTTCAGATGGAACCTTTCGTCTCCACCATCCCAGGCATCGACCTCCGCGGACAGGCTATTGAGGGCCACGATGTCGAAACGCTCAACCAATTGGGCGCGCTCAGCCTCCGTGGCTTCAACCACGTAATGACGATGCTCCCGGTCCAGCTCTTCCACCGGCAGCTTGAAAGCAAGGGTATATGTCTTGGTCATCAGCCCTGTCCTTGAACTTGGGCGGCCTCGCCGCCATCAGGGGTGGGAAAGTCGAATGATACAGCCAGAAAGGCCTCCAGGCCATAGCCTGCCAGCTTGGCGCGCGTCGTCTCGACATATTCTGTCATGGCGTCCAGAAGGGCATCATCGGCGTCTTCACGGTAAAGATTACGCTTGAGGGCAACTTTCAAGGCGCCCTCTTCCGCATCGTCCTCAACCGCTGCGCCATAGGCATTCAGGCGACCGAACCAGGCCGACCCGACCTTTTTCATCTCCTTGCCGACGCTCATGTCACCGACCCCAACCTCGCGGAGGGCCCGGTCGAGGTCCGCCACCATGGCTTCCTGAACCTTGCGCCTGAGGGTGCGTGTCTCCGTCCCGAAGTCTTCCAGACGGCTCTGCACCAGAAACAGATGCAGGAGGACCATATCGAAACGGCCGTCGAAAGTGTCCGGCACGCCCAGCCTTGTATAGAAGATTGGCTCCCGCGATTGGGTCGCAAGCTTCTGATACAGACGGTAAGCCAGTTTCTTTTCCTGACGATTTTTCAGCCAGCGCCCAAACATGAGCCCTCCTTCAAATTGCCTTAATCAGCCTGTATCGCCTGCAAGATATGCCCGCTTATGTGCACAGGGCTTGCAAGCTATTGTCGGTCGCTCTATCACGGAGCCTTGCACCATGCAACGGCTGGGGCTATTAAACGGGTGGAATGTGTCCCAAGACACAAGAATATGGAAAGTTGAGAGCATGACGAAAACGCCTGCCAAATCCTTGAAAACTGCCCGCGCGCTTGGGCTATGCCTCGTTTTAGGGGCTAGTCTGTCGGCCTGCGGCAACGCCAGGATGGTACGTGGTTATGTTTTCGACCCCGAGCTTGCGAATGCGATCCAGCCGGGCGTGGACAACAGACAGTCCGTGAAGGCTACGCTGGGGACCCCGACGGTCACCTCCACCTTCTCGGACAAAACCTGGTATTATGTTTCCACCATCGTGCGGGTACGCCCGGTCTTCTGGCCGGACCCGAAAGACCACCGCGTTCTCGCCGTGGCCTTCAACGACAAAGGCGTCGTCTCCGACGTGGAAAACTACGATATTTCGACCATGCGCCATATCAACCCGGTCAAGGACAAGACGCCGACCTACGGCCGGTCGCTCAACTTCTTCCAGCAGATTTTCGGCAGCATCGGCCGCTTCTCCGGCCAGGCGCCTGTGGGCTCCTCCGACACGCCGGGCCCGAACGGTTAAGCAACCGGCTCATACGCGTTACAAAGAAAAACCCCGGCCTTGGCCGGGGTTTTGTGTTTCCAGGACAGACCCGCTTTAGCCCGCGTGGGCCAGGATCGCCAGAAGCAAGAGCGCAACGATGTTGCTGATCTTGATCATCGGGTTCACCGCCGGGCCAGCGGTATCCTTGTAAGGATCGCCAACCGTATCGCCGGTGACGGCAGCTTTGTGGGCTTCCGAGCCCTTGCCGCCATAATTACCGTCCTCGATATATTTCTTGGCGTTATCCCAGGCACCACCGCCCGCCGTCATCGACAGCGCGACGAAAAGACCACCGACGATCACGCCCAGAAGCAGGGCACCAAGGGCGGCAAAAGCCGCTGCCTGGCCGGCAATCGCGTGGATCACGAAATAGATGACAACCGGCGCCGCCACCGGCAGCAGACTCGGAATCACCATTTCCTTGATCGCGGTTTTGGTCAGAAGGTCGACCGACCGGGCATAATCCGGCTTTGTCGTCCCTTCCATGATCCCCGGGTTGTCACGGAACTGCGCCCGGACTTCCTCAACCACAGCGCCCCCTGCCCGGCCAACGGCCGTCATAGCCATGGCACCGAACAGATACGGCAACAGCGCCCCCATTAACAGCCCGACAACCACATACGGGTTCGACAGGCTGAAATCGACCGTTACCGACGCGAAGTAGGTCTTCAGGTCGGTGGTATAGGCCCCGAACAGCACAAGCGCCGCCAGACCGGCCGAGCCGATGGCATAGCCCTTGGTCACCGCTTTGGTGGTGTTGCCAACCGCATCAAGCGCGTCGGTACGGGCACGGACATCATCGTCAAGGCCCGCCATTTCGGCGATCCCGCCCGCGTTGTCGGTTACCGGACCATAGGCATCGAGCGCCACGACCATACCGGCGAGCGCCAGCATTGCCGTTGCCGCGAAGCCCAGCCCCAGAAGACCGGCCAGCTTGAAGGCGGCGATGATACCGGCACAGATAACAATCGTCGGCAGCGCCGTGGATTCAAGCGACACAGCAAGACCCTGGATCACGTTGGTGCCATGACCTGTCACCGATGCCTTGGCAATCGACCGCACAGGGCGGAATTCGGTGCCGGTATAATATTCGGTGATCCAGATGATGAGACCGGTCACAGCCAGCCCGACAAGCCCGCAATAATAGAGATCGCGGCCCGAGAAGGACGTCGTGCCCGTGGTGAAGACTTTCTCCATATCGCCACCCAGCGCCCAGCTCATGGCGAACCACATCACGATGGCCGACAGGACAGCCGTCACGATGAAGCCCTTGTAAAGCGCGCCCATGATCGACTGCGACTTACCAAGCTTGACGAAGAAGGTGCCGATGATCGAGGTCAGAATACAGGTCCCGCCGATGATCAGCGGCAGCGACATGATATCGGCCACACCGGCTTTGATGAACAGCGCGGACAGCACCATGGTCGCCCCCATCGTGACCACATAGGTCTCGAAAAGGTCAGCCGCCATACCGGCGCAGTCACCGACGTTGTCGCCCACGTTATCGGCGATCACCGCCGGGTTACGCGGATCATCTTCCGGGATACCAGCCTCAACCTTCCCAACGAGGTCGGCCCCCACGTCGGCACCTTTGGTGAAGATACCGCCGCCCAGACGGGCAAAGATGGAAATCAGCGACGCCCCGAACCCGAGCGACACCAGCGCGTCGATCACCGTGCGGTCATTGGGGGCATAGCCCATCGGACCCGTGAGCACGGTATAATAGCCGGAGACCGCCAAAAGCGCGAGACCGGCAACCAGCATGCCGGTTACAGCACCCGAACGGAACGACAGCGTCAGACCTTCCTGAAGCCCGGTGCGGGCCGCTTCGGTCGTGCGCACGTTGGCTTTGACCGAGATCAGCATCCCGATATAGCCGGCAGCGCCAGACAGCACAGCACCGATGACAAAGCCCAAAGCCGCCAGCTTCGTGATCAGGAAGAACAGAAGGATGGCGACAACAACCCCCACCATCGCAATGGTGCGGTACTGACGATTAAGGTAAGCGCGTGCACCAGCCTGGATGGCTTCGGCGATTTCTTGCATTTTCTCATTGCCTGCACTGGCAGACAGAATGGATTGACGCGTGATGATGCCGTAAAGAACAGCGATAACGCCGCAGGCAATGGCGGCGTACATAACTTGCATGGGATAAACCCTCCCTATAATCAGACCCAAGACCTTGGGCTTACGGGCGGCAATACTCCCCAACTGACCACCCTGCCCGCTATTATAGGCGAAACCCCTGGTATACTCCCAACACAGGTCGGCCACGTTCAACCTTATGGAGCAATCGCAACTCTTGCAAGGGCAGTAATGCGGGCGAACGGAAACAGGCGGCCCCCAACGGGAGGTCGCCAGCCCTTCTTTCAGCGCTTTCCAGAGATATACCGTTACTGCGAAACCCGCAGCGCACTCATGATCAGGACCCGTTCGGCAACACCGGGGCCGAGCACCTCATCGGCTTTCTTCTTGAGGATATCCCCGGCTTTGTCGACGTCGATCTCAAGCGGGGCATCGTCGCGCATCATGTCATTTTTGCTGATGGCGGAGAGGAAGGCCTGCTGGAGTTGAGGCTGCGCCTTCCTGATCTTGATCTGGTTCTCTTCGCCGTGGGTTTCGACCTTGATATCGACGAAATAATTGCCCACGAACCGCGACGATCCGTTGGCGTGCATGTAAATCGGCACCGCCAACCGGTCGAAAGGCACGCTCAGAAGCTTGCCTTCAGCCTTCGCCGGTTTCGCCTCAGAGGTCGTTGTGGCGCCTTCGTGGCTGCCAAACTGCTTGGAATAGAAATAGCCAAGGCCACCCCCGACGGCGAGACCGCCCAAAAGGCCCAGCACAAGCAGCATCTTGCCTGAGCCGCTTTCAGATTCCAGACTTGCATTGTCCTGCGACATAAGCGTCCTATCCCTGTCGGTTAGAAATGTTGATAGCCTTCCCGGCCAATCTGCACCAGCTGTCCGCCCGGATCAACCAGACGCACACCCTTTTTTGCCTCTATCTGCCCAATGCGGGTGACGGCTACGCCCTGCGCGCGTGCACGTGCGGCGATTTCCGCCCGCATAGCCGGGGGCGCCGTAAACACCAGCTCATAATCGTCCCCGCCCGACCAGATCAGCGGTTTAACGGCCGGGTTTTCCGCCACGGCCGCCTGGGCCTGGGCCGAGACCGGCAGCAAAGCTTGTTCGAGCTGGGCCCCCAGGCCTGAAGCCTCACAAATATGGCCCAGGTCGGCGATAAGCCCATCGGAGATATCCGCCGCGCTGTGGGCAAGACCGCGAAGCGCCACCCCAAGGGCGCTCCTCGGCGTCGGCCGCCGGTAGCGGTCGGTCAGATATTCATCGGCGGCGATCTTGCCTTGAAGGCTCAAAAGCCCGAGCGCCCCGTCCCCCAATGTGCCGGTGACATAGACATCATCGCCAACTTGCGCGCCTGAGCGCCGGATTATGGCCCCCGAAGGCACCTCCCCCACGGCGGTGACACTGATCACAATGCCCGAGCGGCTCGCCGTTGTATCCCCGCCCTGCAGGACAATACCGCTTGTCTCCTGCAGGGACTTGAGGCCCGCAGCAAAGGCGGCACACCAGTCCGCTGGCGTCCCTTTAGGCAGAGCAAGGCCGAGGAAATAATGACGCGGGACCGCGCCCTTGGCGGCAAGGTCGGACAGATTAACCGCGAGCGCCTTATGGCCCAGGCTGTCCGCCGGGTCATCACCAAGGAAGTGCACGCCTTCCAGAAGCATATCTTTGGAAATAACGAGATCTGTACCCGCTGTGGGGGTAAGACAGGCGGCATCATCCTTGAGGCCAAGCCCTTCGGGGCCGGCGAGCGGCGCGAAATACCGGTCTATCAGGCCGAATTCGCCAAGGGTCTCGTCATGTGCCTTATGTCCGCCTGCCATTGCCTTCTCGGCCCCGCAACGCCCTCAATCTCAGGCGCGCAGGGATTTGGCCAATTTATCGAGCACGCCGTTTACGAAAGCGGCTTCGCTTCTTTCATAAAAGCCGTGCGCGACATCGACATATTCGTTGATGATAACCGCAGTCGGCACATCCGGCCGCGCCGCAAGTTCATAGGCGCCTGCCCGGAAAATCGCGCGGATGATGGCCTCCAACCGGTCGAGCGACCAATCGGTGCTCAGGCACGGTGTGATCGCCTCGTCCCACTCAGCCCGTCGGCCCCAGCCGCCTTCGGTGATATCGGCGAACAGGTCGGCATCAGCCTCCACATACTGGTCGCCTTCGATTTCGGCACCCAGACGATGGCGGATATATTCCTCGATCACCAGCGTGGGCTTAGGATCGTCGGACATTTCAAGCTGATAAAGCGCCTGAACCGCCGCGAGCCTGGCCGCACTGCGCGGACCGCCATTTTTCATTTTTCTGGGCTCACGCGCCATTATTCTACTCCAAACTTTTCCTTGAGCGCGATCATGGCAAGCGCTGCTTCCGCTGCCCCCGCGCCTTTGTTCTTTTCACTGCGTTTCGCCCGCGCCCAAGCCTGGTCCCAGTCCTCAACGGTCAGGATACCGTTGCCGATGGACAGATTATTGTTGAGCGTCAGTTGCTGCAGTCCGCGGGCGCTTTCACCGCAGACATAATCATAGTGCGTCGTCTCGCCGCGAATGACACAGCCAAGCGCGACATAGCCGTCATATTTCACGCGGGGGCCGATATGGGCAAACTTGATCGCCCCCGGAATTTCCAGTGCACCAGGCACGGCGACACGGTCACAGGTTGCACCGGCCTCCTCAATTGCCTCGATAGCCCCGAGGGCCAGTTCGTCGGCCAAATCACCATAAAAACGCGCTTCAACAAGCAAAAGATGAGGCTGTGCCATCTGACTAATCCTTACGTTACACGTGCCTGAGATCAGGCATCCGGAATTTCGCGCTGTTCTACGACATCGAGGCCGTAGCCTTCAAGGCCAACAATATGGCTTGGCGTATTCGAATAGAGAATCATGTGACCGACACCGAGATCACGCAAAATCTGCGCGCCGATGCCATAATCCTTAAGGGCGCCCTGGCCTTTCTCATGACCGGGGTCACGCGGGCGCACGGCTTCGGACGGCCGCATCCCGATAAGGCCCGGAAACAGCACGACGACACCGTGGCCTTCAGCCTCAATCGCCGCCATCGCACGGCCAAGCTGGCCCGTGCGCGGATGGTCCATATCCAGAAGGTCCTCAAACGGATTGAGCGAATGCATCCGCACGGGCGTCGGCACCTCGGCTTTTATATCCCCCAGCACCAGCGCAACGGTCTCACGCCGGTCGGCGTCCGCGGTATAGACGATGACGTTCCACTCATGGCCACTGCGGCGCTTGAGCTTGGTCTCGGTCACGCGGGAGATGAGATTGTCATACTTGAGCCGGTAAGCGATGAGGTCCCGGATGGTCGCGATCTTGAGGCCATGCTCCTTGGCAAAAGGCACAAGGTCATTGAGCCGCGCCATGGTGCCGTCTTCATTCATGATTTCACAGATAACAGCCGACGGGTTCAGCCCGGCCAGCCGCGAAATATCGACCGAGGCCTCGGTATGGCCCGCGCGCACCAGCACACCGCCGTCGCGCGCGACCAGCGGGAACACATGCCCCGGGGTCGCAAGATCGTCCTTGCCCTTGCTGGCATCGATGGCAACAGCAATGGTACGGGCCCGGTCCGCCGCGGAAATGCCGGTGGTCACCCCGGTTTTCGCTTCGATGGAAACGGTGAAGGCCGTCTGGTGGCGGGCCTGGTTATTAGTGCTCATCAGCGGCAGACCAAGCTGAGCAACCCGTTCGCCCGTCATTGGCAGACAGATGAGGCCACGGCCATATTTGGCCATGAAATTCACCACATCCGGCGTTGCCATCTGCGCCGGGATGATCAGGTCACCTTCATTCTCCCGGTCTTCATCATCGACCAGGATGAACATTTTACCGTTGCGGGCGTCTTCAATGACGTCTTCGATTGGCGAAAGAAACTCTTGGGGCACGACCGTTAGCCTTTTATCTGCAGGCGCGCGACATAACGCGCCAGAATGTCAAACTCCACATTCACCCGGTCGCCTTCCTTGCTCGCACGGAAGCTGGTGACAGCCTGGGTATGAGGAATGAGATTGATGGAAAAGCGGGTGATATCACCCTCGTCCGCCACGCTGTTGACGGTGAGCGACGCACCATTGACCGCAACACTGCCCTTCTGGGCCACGAAGGTGCCAAGGGACGCGGGAACGGCCACATCCATCACAATGGATTCACCCAAGGTCTCGAACCGGGCAATGGTACCGACACAGTCCACATGACCGGTGACGATATGACCGCCCATTTCGTCCCCAAGCTTCAAGGAACGCTCGAGGTTGACGAGGCTGCCAACCTTCCAGTCGCCCAGGTTGGTGACCTTCAGGGTTTCAGCGGAGACATCGGCGGCGAACCAGCCATCGCCCTTGTCGACAACCGTCAGGCACACGCCTTCACAGGCGATCGATGCACCGATTTCAACACGGCCCATATCATAGGCGGTCTCAATGGTGACACGCTTGTCCGCATCGCCTTCCACCGCGCGCACGCGGCCTACATCTGTGACTATCCCTGTAAACATGGGCCTCAGTTACTCCGCCTTCTCATAGGATGCAAGGATATCCGGCCCGAGCCGCCGAATATGTTTGAGTTTAAGATGGGGCGCTGCCCCAAGGCTGGCAAGGTCCAAAGACGCAATCGCCGCGACACCGTCGCCGCCGATCAGCTTGGGCGCGATGAAATGGGCGACCCGGTCGACCAGCCCCGCCTTCAGAAAGGAGGCATGAACCTGCCCGCCGCCTTCGATCAGCACTCGTGTCAGCCCCCGGTCCCCCAGCGCTTGCGCGACCGCCTGTATGTCATGCGGGTCATCCAGCGCGATGACGTCAACGCCCCAGTCTTCATATTGGTCGAACCGGTCCGCATGGGCCTTATCCGTCACGATCCAGGTCGGGATATCGCCTGCGGTGGCGACAAGTTTGCTATGAACCGGCGTCCGCAAACGGCCATCCAGGATCACACGCACAGGAGAGCGGTCCTCAAGGCCGGCGATCCGGCAATCGAGCGCCGGATTGTCCGCCAGCACGGTTCCTGCGCCGATGAGGATGGCGTCATGTGTCGCCCGCAGCATATGCCCGGCCTGGCGGGCTTCAGCCCCAGTGATCCATTTGCTTTCCCCCGACGCGAGCGCGATACGGCCATCGGCCGAGGTTGCCATCTTGAGGGTAAAGAGCGGACGCCCTTCCGTCACTTTCAGGAAAAAGCCGGCATTGAGCGCGTCCGCGGCCGCTTCTTCAACACCTTCGGTAACATCGATGCCCGCAGCCTTGAGCTTGGCGATGCCGTCCCCCGACACCCGGGGGTCCGGATCGCCGACCGCGACAACCACACGGGCAATGCCTGCATCTATCAGCGCATCCGCGCACGGGCCGGTTTTGCCGGTATGGGAACAGGGTTCAAGGGAGACATAGGCCGTGGCGCCGCGTGCCGCCTCCCCCGCCTGGTCGAGCGCGACACGCTCGGCATGGGGGCGACCGCCGGGCATGGTATGCCCGCGCGCAATAATGACACCATTTTTGACAATGACGCAGCCAACCGCAGGGTTGGGTGCCGTGCGGCCAAGGCCCCGCCCCGCCAGGGACAGGGCGTGACGCATGAAACGCTGGTCGAGCTTCGCGGTATCGGTCACTCAGGACTCCTCGCGATACTCCTCGTCATGGAAATCGTCTTCCGTACCGCCCATTTTGCCGAGGAATTTTTCAAAGTCTGATGCTTCACGGAAGTTACGGTAGACCGAGGCATAGCGGACATAGGCTACCTGGTCGAGGCTTTCGAGACCCTCCATCACCAGTTTGCCGATGTGATCGGAATCGATATCGCTTTCACCCATCGATTCAAGGCGCCTGACGATACCGTTGATCATACGTTCGACCCGGTCGGGTTCGACCGCCCGTTTCCTGAGCGCGATATCGAGCGAGCGTTCAAGCTTCTCGCGTTCGAACGGCACCCGCCGCCCGGACTTTTTGACCACCGTCAGCTCACGCAGCTGTACGCGTTCAAATGTGGTAAAGCGGGCCCCGCACGCCGGGCAGAAACGCCGACGCCGGATCGCCGACTTATCTTCGGTTGGCCGTGAATCTTTAACCTGTGTGTCGTCGTTCTGGCAAAACGGACAGCGCATAATGCCCCCTTACATAGCCCCCTGATGTACTAAGTCTGGAGGGTGGCCGCGCACGCCCACCCCCAGCAGTTGGGGCTAGCTTAGCCCAAATCACTATAGATGGGGAAGCGTTCACAGAGATCAGCGACTTTTGCCCGGACGCTGGCTTCAGCAGCCTCGTTATTTTCCGGGTTCGCAGCCAGGCCGTCGAGCACTTCGGTGATCATGTCGGCGATCAGGGTGAACTCAGCTTCCGCGAAGCCGCGCGTGGTGCCCGCAGGCGTCCCCAGGCGGATACCCGAGGTAATCATCGGCTTCTCAGGATCGAACGGCACACCGTTCTTGTTACAGGTCATGTGCGAGCGCTCCAGCGCTTCGTCGGCCGCCTTACCGGTCAGGCCTTTCGGACGCAGGTCAACCAGCACCACGTGGGTGTCGGTGCCGCCGGAGACGATATCAAAGCCTTTTTCCTTGAGGCGATCAGCCAGAACCTTGGCGTTCTTGACCACCTGCGCGGCATAGCCTTTGAATTCCGGCTTCAGCGCTTCGCCGAAGGCGACAGCCTTGGCGGCGACCACATGCTCAAGCGGACCACCCTGGAGGCCGGGGAATACGGCCGAGTTGATCTTTTTCGACACATCCTCACGGTTGGTCAGGATCATGCCGCCACGCGGACCGCGCAGGGTTTTGTGCGTCGTCGTGGTGACAACGTCGGCATACTCAAGCGGGTTCGGATGCTGGCCACCGGCCACGAGGCCGGCGAAGTGGGCCATATCGACCATGAAATAGGCACCGACGCTGTCTGCGATTTCACGGAAGCGGGCGAAATCGATAAAGCGCGGATAGGCCGAGCCACCAGCGATGATGAGGACCGGCTTGTGCTCCTTCGCCATAGCAGCAACTTCATCATAGTCGATGAGCGCGTCTTCACGGCGAACGCCATACTGGACCGCATTGTACCATTTGCCGGACATGGCAGGCGCGGCCCCGTGGGTCAGGTGACCGCCAGCATCGAGCGACATGCCCATGATGGTATCGCCCGGCTTGGTGAGCGCCAGCATAACAGCGCCGTTGGCCTGGGCGCCCGAATGCGGCTGCACGTTGACGAAACCTGCATTGAACAGCTGCTTGGCCCGGTCGATCGCCAGGTTCTCGGCGATATCGACATGGTGGCAGCCCTGATAATAACGGCGGCCCGGATAGCCTTCGGCATATTTGTTGGTCAGAACCGAGCCCTGTGCTTCAAGCACGGCGCGGCTGACGATGTTTTCAGACGCGATCAGCTCGATCTGCCCCTGCTGACGCTTGAGCTCGCCGTCGATGGCGGTTTTCAGCTCAGGATCGGTTTCGGCAAGGCTGGCGGTAAAAAAGCCCGGTTGGGTAAATGTGGTCATTGGCAATAACCCCTGCGCACTATGGATGATGGAAGCGAACTGAAAGCTGGTTTAATTGGAAGTACCGAGTTTGTCGACCCGCCTTTGATGGCGGCCGCCCTCAAAATCGGTATCCAGGAAATTGTCGAGGCAATCCTTAGCTGTCTCAATACCAATAAGACGCGCACCAAGGGCCAAAACGTTGGCGTCGTTATGCAGGCGGGAAAGACGCGCCATCAGGCCGTCCTGGCAGAGAGCTGCGCGCACCGCCGGGTTGCGGTTGGCCGCAATCGAGATTCCGATACCCGAACCGCAGACGACAACACCGCGCCCCACCTTGCCGCTGGCGATGGCTTCGCCCATGGCGGCGCCATAGTCAGGATAGTCGACCGACTCCCGGCCATGCGTGCCCAGGTCAAGCACCTCAAAGCCCCGGTTTTCGAGCTCTTCTTTGATAAATTCTTTTAAATCGTACCCTGCGTGATCGCTGGCAACGGCGATGGTTTCTGCGGTCATGGCGATGGCCTTTTTTACTAAACGATGATGGGTCTTACCTCGGCAACGCCAGGAGCATCGGAAAGAGCTGGAAGCCGCCGGTTCTGTGGCGTCTGGATAGCACACTCATCTCCCGAACCCAAGACACGGAATCGCATTCCGAACTGTTTTGAGTAATGACACAGAAAAGACTGCCGATTACTTGCAACATGCATTTATTAACAGTTTATTAAGGATTAAAATTGGGCACGACTACTATTTGCTGTTGAATTTGTCATTGAAATGCTGCAAATAACCGGACCGAACGTATCATTAAAATCGGAGCATAGAATTAATGTCAGGCGATAATACTACTATTGTTGATTCCATGCTCGGGTTAGCGGCTGATATTGTCACCGCTTATGTCAGCAACAATACGGTATCATCCGGCGATCTTCCTGACGTCATCAAGACCGTATATTCAACGCTGACCAACTTGGGCACCGATCAACAAACGACTGCGAACCAGCAGACTCCTGCTGTTCCCATAAAAAAATCCTACACCAATGACTATATCATTTGCCTCGAAGACGGGAAAAAGCTCAAGATGCTCAAGCGCTATCTGCGCTCGCGCTATGACCTGAGCCCCGAGGAATATCGGGCCAAATGGGGGCTTCCGGCCGATTATCCGATGGTGGCGCCAAGCTATGCTGCCCGCCGTTCAGAATTCGCAAAGAAAATCGGCCTCGGCAAAAAACGATAATTGCCACCCCATCGCCAACAAAAAAGGGCTGATCAAACGATCAGCCCTTTTTTGTTTTCCACCACCGGCTTCTTTTCGTCCCGGTTCATCACATACTGCAATTTGCGCATAGCCAGCATCTCAAGCTCTCGCCTGCTGGCCCGGGGGTCCCCGACGATAGAGACCTCCGTCCCGGTCCGTGTGCACACAGCACACACCCGGACCGAATTGCCCATCTGCGTAATTTCTATGAGAACTTCACCAGTCTCAGGCATGAGCGCCCTTTCTGGGTTTCTTAACAGCCCACAGCCCGCTTGAGGTTCAGGCGCTGCCAGACATCGCTGAGGGCCTCAACCAGCGCATCCATGGCGGTGTCGTCATGCAGCGGACCTGGCGTGAAGCGCAGGCGCTCCGTGCCGCGCGGCACCGTCGGGAAATTGATCGGCTGGACATAGATGCCATATTCGTTGAGCAGCAGGTCGGAAACATCCTTGCACAGGATCGGGTCCCCGATAAAGACCGGCACGATATGGCTTTCCGAGTCCATCACCGGCAGGTTTGCCGCCTTCAGGCGCGCTTTGAGCGCAGCCGCCCGCTCCTGGTGCAGCGAGCGTTCCGCGCCACTTTGCTTCAGGTGACGAATGCTGGCCAGGGCACCAGCCGCGAGAACCGGGCTCAGCGCGGTGGTGAAGATAAAGCCGGACGCATAGCTGCGGATCACATCGACCAGCGTTTTCGAGGAGGCGATATAACCGCCCATAACCCCAAACGCCTTGCCGAGCGTGCCTTCAATGATGGTCAGACGCTCAGCAACCTCGTCGCGGTCGGACACGCCGCCGCCACGACGGCCGTACAGGCCAACCGCATGAACTTCGTCCAGATAGGTCATGGCGCCATATTTGTCGGCCAGATCGCAAATCTTGGCGATCGGCGCGATATCGCCGTCCATCGAATAAACCGACTCAAAGGCGATGATCTTCGGCGCATCCGGGTCAGCAGCTTTAAGAAGCTCTTCCAGGTGCTCGAGATCGTTATGACGGAAAATATGTTTCTGCGCGCCGCTGTTGCGGATGCCCTGGATCATCGAGGCATGGTTCATCTCATCGGAGAAGATGATGCAGCCCGGCAGAACCTTGGCAACGGTCGACAGCGTGGCTTCGTTGGAAATGTAGCCCGACGTAAACAGGAGCGCAGCTTCCTTGCCATGCAGGTCGGCAAGTTCCTGTTCCAAGAGGACGTGATAGTGGTTATTCCCAGCGATATTGCGGGTTCCGCCTGCCCCAGCGCCGGTTTCATCCAGCGCCTTGTGCATGGCTTCAAGCACCTTCGGGTGCTGGCCCATACCGAGATAATCATTGGAGCACCAGACCGTGATCGACCGGGCGTTATCGCCTGCGTCATGCCGAAGCGCTCGGGGGAAGTTGCCCCGCTCCCGCGAAATATCTGCAAAGACCCGATAACGGCCTTCTTCGCGAATGGCCCCAATCGCGTCGGCAAAAATCTTTTCGTAATCCATCACGGTATCCGTCTGCTGCTTACCACCGGATTTTAGCGGTGGGATTCCTTTAACGCAATGCTGGTGTTGCAGTCCAGCGTCGAAATTGTCGCACACAGATATAGGAAAAACCGATGAGCAGGTTCTTGCCTAAAGTCAAAGACCGAAATGAAGTTTGTCGGACCAGTAGCGTTCCAGGTTCCTGAGGTTCTTGCGCAGGTGCTTCAGCTCGTCGTGCGAGATAAGGTCATCCTGCAGCAGTTCCTCAAGCTGGCGCTCATAAAGGCCGTCGATCACGTCACGGATTTCGTAGCCCTTGTCGGTCAGCGAAATACGGACGGCACGGCGATCATAATCCGAGCGTTCATGGCGCAGATAGCCCATTTCCACCAGTTTCTTGAGGTTATAGGAGACGTTGGACCCCTGGTAATAGCCCCGGGTCTTCAGCTCGCCCGCGGTCATTTCATGGTCCGCCACGTTATGCAGAAGAAGCGCTTGAACCGGGTTCAGGTCGTTCTTGCCGATATGCTCAAGATGGTTCTTGAGAACATCAAGAAGGCGCCGGTGCAGACGTTCCACCAGGGACAATATGTCCAGGAATAGGAACTTCGGGTCGTTAAAATCGTAGCTGCTCATATTAAACCTGCCTGAATTTAGGACGATTTTTCGTCGAATCTTGTGCATGACACTGTGTGCGACAAGTCCTAATGCTTTGTTAATGCTAAAATTCGATCAAAATTGCACGCAAAATTATCACAAAGCGTGACAGGCCCCCTTGCCTTTTTGTAGCTTTCCTGCCTGTCTTATGCTGCACTCGCCCGCATAAGTTTTTCCATAAACCCGGCATCCGCCGGCTGTAAGTTTCACAAGTTAGGAACTGCCATGTCCAACGCGTCTTTCCCGAACACCCGTATGCGCCGTACCCGCGCCACCGATTGGTCGCGCCGTCTGGTCCGTGAAAATCTCGTCACGCCGGACGATCTGATCTGGCCGATTTTCGTGCGTGAAGGCGAAGGTATCCGGGAAGAAGTCAAATCCATGCCCGGCGTGGAACGGCTTTCGGTGGACCAGGCGGTTGAAGCGGCCCGGCAGGCAAAGTCCCTTGGCATCCCCTGCCTTGCCCTCTTCCCCTATACCCCGGCTGAGCTTCGGTCCGACCGTGGTGACGAAGCGCTCAACGGCGATAACCTGATGAACACCGCCATGCGCGCCATCAAGGACGCTGTGCCGGAAATCGGCCTTCTGGCCGATGTGGCGCTCGACCCCTACACCAGCCATGGCCAGGACGGCCTTGTGGAAGACGGCAAGGTCCTCAATGACGAAACCGTCGGCATCCTGGTGCAGCAGGCTGTCGTGCAGGCTGAAGCCGGCGCCGACATCATCGCCCCGTCCGACATGATGGACGGCCGCATCGGGGCGATCCGGGAAGAGCTGGACCGCGCCGGGTTCGACCATGTCCAGGTCATGGCCTACAGCGCCAAATATGCCTCCAGCTTCTATGGCCCGTTCCGGGACGCGGTTGGCAGCACCGGTGTGCTGAAGGGGGACAAGAAAACCTACCAGATGGACCCGGCCAACCGGCTGGAAGCCCTGCGCGAAGTCGAACTGGATATTAATGAAGGCGCCGACAGCGTCATGGTCAAGCCGGGGATGCCCTATCTGGATGTCATCCGTGAGGTAAAGGACCGCTTCGGCGTGCCGACCTATGCCTATCAGGTCTCCGGTGAGTATGCGATGCTGATGGCCGCCGCCCAGAACGGCTGGCTGGACCAGAACGGTGTGATGATGGAGTCGCTTCTCGCCTTCAAACGCGCGGGGGCTGATGGCGTACTCAGCTATTTCGCCCCGATGGCCGCGAAGCTGATGCAGGGATAAGAAACGGTCCCGTTACCGACCGGCAGATGGCCCTTTGTCGTCTGCCGGTTTTTTCGTGCCTGAATCCTTAGCCCCCTCCGGCTTGTCTTTACTGTCGGATTTTTGGCCGGCGGCTTTCGGGTCCTCAGATTTCGGGAATTCGACCACCATATATTCGATGTCGGTGTTTGACTGGCCCATTTCCCAGCGCACGCCAAATGCGTCCGGCATGTAATAGATCGGGTAGATATTGCCACTCAAGCGGTGGTCACGGCAGGTCCGGCTGATCTTCCGCTGCGCATCCGCGGCCCAGGCCCGGAAATTGGTATCCTCCAGCTTCGTGCCGTCGAGCCATTCCAGGTCGGCTTGCTCATTACACTGGGCACTGAGGCCGATCCAGGTTTTGTGCTTGCGCATTTCCGGGAACTGGAGCAGCAGGAAATAATGGGTTTCCAGCGTCTTGACCGAAGCAAGCTGCCCTACCCGGCCTTCATAGATATAGCCGTGCACCATATGTTTGGCATGGGCCCACGTGTAGGGTTTAGGGCCGTAAAACTGGAATATCTGATAGTAGTTACCTGTCGACGGGTCCTCATGCGCTTCACCGAGCGGACGGGCGATAGCCGTCCCCGTGGCATCAACCCCACCCTGAAACAGGGTGGCGACAATCGCGATCATGCCCAGAAATGACATTCGGTCTTCCTCTCCCTCTCACGGTGAAGTCAGCCACACTCTAACCGGGTGCGATTAAAAACGAAAGACGCTGTACAGCAGATGAACGGCAAGAGCGGAAAGAGCGGAAAGGCCTAGCGCTCAAAGGGTTCCAGGGTCAGCGATTTGACGATACCGCGCAATGTCTGCACTTCCTGTGAGGAGAAGTGCGCATTCTGGATCAGGTTACGGATCATCCTGACCTGGGTTTCGCGGCGGTCTTCGCTGCGGAAGAAACCGCGTTTGCCAAGCTCCGTTTCGATATGCTCCACCAGGCCCAGAAGTTCCTGCTTGTTCGCGGCGCCTTCCGGGTGGGACGGCTGGTAGGCAGGGGTTTCATTACCGTGCTGGTAATATTCATACGCCGCCAGAATGACCGCCTGGGCAAGGTTCAGGCTACCGAACCCCGGATTCACCGGCACGGTGAGCACCGTATCGGCCAGCGAAACATCGTCATTGGTAAGCCCGGCGCGTTCCGGCCCGAACAGGATAGCGGGGCGCGACCCGGCCCTGATGATCTCATGCATCTGGCCTGCGGCTTCCCGCGGCGTCACCACCGGTTTCGGCATATCGCGGTCCCGCACGGTGGCGGCATAAACATGGGTACAGTCGGCAATCGCGTCAGCGACCGTCTCGAATACCTGCGCATCATCAAGGATCTGATCGGCGCCGGACGCGGTAGGGCCTGCCGCCGGGTTGGGCCAGCCGTCCCGCGGGGCGACAAGCCGCATCTCGGTCAGGCCGAAGTTCAGCATCGCCCGCGCCGCCTTGCCGATATTTTCGCCAAGCTGCGGCCGCACGAGAATGATAGCGGGTTGAAGGTTGGTTTCAGTCATTCCTCAGTCCTTACGGCGCCAAGTCGTCCCGTTTGGACCGTCTTCAAGCACGATCCCCTTCGCGAGCAAAGCATCGCGGATACGGTCGGATTCGGCGAAATCCTTGTTCGCCCGCGCATTCTTGCGGGCGGTTATCATCGCTTCGATCTCGGCGGCTTCCAGCTCATCGGTCGCGCCGCCCTGGAACCAGGCGTTCGCGTCCTGGTTCAGGAAGCCCATGAACTGGGCGCCGGCTTTCAGCTCAGCGGCCGTTTCCTTGGTGGCGAGCGCATCGAGCGCCGAAATAGCCCGCGGGGTGTTGAGATCATCCGCGAGGGCTTCAATCACTGTCTGCGGCACTTCCGCAGTAGCCTCGACACCGTCCGTCAGGCGGTACCAGCGGTCCAGCCTGCGCTTCTGCTCAGCGACACCGTCGAGCGAAAAGTCCACCGGCTGGCGGTAATGCGCGGTGAGCAAGCTCATGCGCAGCGCTTCCCCCGGATGATCCTTGATCAGGTCATGCACGGTGTGGAAGTTGCCGAGCGACTTGGACATTTTCTCGCCGTCCACGGTCAGATAGCCGTTATGCATCCAGTAGCGCACGAACTGGGCGCCGTGGCTGCATTCGCTCTGCGCGATCTCATTCTCATGGTGCGGGAAGATCAGATCCTGCCCGCCGCCGTGGATGTCGATGGTCTCGCCCAGGTGCTTCTCGATCATGCAGGAGCATTCAAGGTGCCAGCCCGGGCGGCCACGGCCCCACGGGCTCATCCAGCCCGGCTGGTCCTCGGTCGACGGCTTCCACAGCACGAAATCGGCCGGGTCCTTCTTATAGGGCGCGACATCGACGCGGGCCCCCGCGATCAGCTCATCGCGCGAATGTCCGGACAGGCGGCCATAAGTCTCCATCGAGGGCACGTTGAACATCACATGCCCTTCAGCGACATAGGCGTGGCCCTTCTGGATCAGCGACTGCATCATCTTGATCATCTCGGACAGATGCTCGGTCGCCTTCGGCTGGATCGTCGGGTCCAAAGCCCCAAGGGCGGCCATATCGTCCTGATAGGCCTTGGCATAGCGGGCGCTGATCGCCTTGATGCTGACGCCCTCGTCCGCCGCCGCCTTCATGATCTTGTCGTCGATGTCGGTGATGTTGCGGGCGTAGGTGACGTGCTCCGCACCATAAACATGACGGAGAAGCCGGAACAACATGTCGAACACCACAACAGGACGCGCGTTGCCGATATGGGCATAGTTATAGACCGTCGGCCCGCAGACATACATGCGTACGTTGGCGGGGTCGATCGGCTCAAACGCCTGTTTGGCGCGCGCGAGCGTGTTGTAGAGCTGGATCTCGGTCATCAGCCCCTCCAAATCAGGCGCTTTTGCCCATCAGCCGGGCAAGCACCTTGTCGCGGCCGAGAAGCGGCAGCAAAGCCGACATGTCCGGGCCATGGTCCTGCCCCGTGAGCGCCTGGCGGAGCGGCATAAAGAGGCCGCGGCCCTTCACACCGGTCTCAGCCTTGATCACATCGGTCCAGGCCTTCCAGGTGTCGGCGGTGATGTCACCCGCGGGCAGCAGGTCATGGCACTTGGCCATATGGGCCGCGTCTTCGATGACCGGCTCAACCGGGCCGTTGATGATGGCGAGCCATTCACGGATGTCATGCAGCTTCTCAAGGTTCGGCTTGAGCGTTTCCCACATGGCTTCGTCGACACCCTCGAGACGGTCGGCGACCTTTTCAAACGGCGTCATATGCAGGATTTTCGCGTTCAGGTGCTCAAGCTCTGCCGTATCGAGCTTGGCGGTCGAGCGGCCGAACTTGCCGAAATCGAACGCATCGATGAGCGGCTGGACGTCGGCGAATGCCTCAATCGGCTCGCTGGTGCCAACACGCGCGAGCAGCGAAACCACAGACATGGGCTCAAGTCCGGCTTCGTCGCGGTATTCACCGATCGACATGGCGCCGTAGCGCTTCGAAAGGCCTTCACCGCCCTTACCGGTCAGGAGCGCGAAGTGCGCCATCTCGGGCGCGCGGGCACCGAGGGCTTCGAAAATCTCCACCTGAACCGCGGAGTTGGTCACATGGTCCTCACCGCGCACGATATGGGTGATGCCGTAATCGACATCGTCCACCACGCTCGGCAGCGTATAGAGATAGGAGCCATCTTCGCGAATCAGAATCGGGTCGGAAAGTGATTCGAGGTCGATGGAAACGTCACCGCGGATCAGGTCGGTCCAGTCCACCCGGCCCGGCAGGTTGAGCTTGAAGCGCCAGTGCGGCTTGCGGCCCTCGGCCTCATATGCGGCCTTCTCATCATCGGTAAGCGAAAGGCCCGCACGGTCATAAACCGGCGGCTTGCCACGGCCGAGCTGGATCTTGCGTTTCATCTCCAGCTCTTCGGCGGTTTCATAGCAGGCGTACAGGCGGCCATCGGCCTTCAGCTTGTCGACCACACCGTCATAGCGGGCGAAACGGTCGCTCTGACGGAAGGTCTCATCCCAATTAAGGCCAAGCCAGGTCAGGTCCTTCTTGATGTCGTCGACATTTTCCTCGGTCGACCGCTCACGGTCGGTATCGTCGATCCGGAGGAAGAAGGTGCCGCCCTGCTGTCGCGCATACATCCAGTTTACGAGGGCAGCGCGGATATTGCCCAGATGCAGTTTACCGGTGGGCGACGGAGCGAAGCGAACCTTGACAGTCATATTACCTATCCAGTCAGTTAAGTGGGTGGGCGGCCTAGCCGTCCTTGCGCGCGGAGCGGAACCCGTTGGTAATTGGGTACCGCCGGTCGCGGCCGAAATTCTTGCGGGTGATTTTCACACCGGGCGACGCCTGCCGCCGTTTGTATTCGGCGATGTACAGCAGGTGTTCGATGCGTGCAACCGTTGATGCGTCATGCCCGCGCGCGACAATGTCGGCAACCGACATTTCCTCATCGACCAGACAGCGCAGCATATCGTCCAGATCGTCATAGGGCGGCAGGCTGTCTTCGTCTTTCTGGTCGGCGCGCAGCTCGGCGCTCGGCGGCTTGGTGATGATGCGGTCCGGCATCACCGTGCCCTCAGGCCCCTGGGCACCCCGCGGCAGATTGTCATTCCGCCAGCGCGACAGCGCGAACACGTCGGTTTTATAGACGTCCTTCAGCACACTATAGCCGCCGCACATGTCACCATAGAGCGTGGCGTAGCCCACCGACACCTCGGACTTGTTGCCGGTCGTCAGCACCATTTTGCCGAACTTGTTCGAAAGCGCCATCAACAGCACACCGCGCAGGCGTGACTGGATGTTTTCTTCCGTCGTGTCCGGCGCCGTGCCTTCGAAAAGCGGTCCAAGCATGGCACCGAATGCCTCAACGCCGTCCTTGATGCTGACGATGTCATAATGAACCCCAAGCATGCGCGCGCACGCCTCGGCGTCCTCGAGGCTTTCGCCGGAGGTATAGACGGACGGCATCATCACACAGTGAACTTTGTCCGCGCCCAGGGCATCGACGGCGACGGCGGCCGACAGCGCGCTGTCGATCCCGCCGGACAGGCCGAGGATCACACCGGGGAAGCGGTTCTTGGTGATATAGTCACGGAGACCCAGCATCATCGCCTGGTACATGCCTTCAAGGCCGTCCGGCTCATGGCCTTCAAATACGGTCGTGCAGACAAACCAGCCGTCAGCGCTCCGCGACCATTCGGTCAGCAGCCCGGCTTCCGCCCAGGCGTCCATCTGAACACCGATATGGCCATCGGCCGACATGGCGAAGCTGGCGCCATCGAACACCAGTTCGTCCTGCCCGCCAACCTGATTACAGAAAGCAAGCGGCAAGCCGGTATCCTTGACGCGCTGGCCCGCCTGCCATTTGCGTTCGTCATGCTTGCGCGCCTCATAGGGGCTGCAGGTGGGCACGAGCAGGATTTCAGCGCCGCGGTCCGCCAGATGGTTGCTGACGGCCGGGAACCACATATCTTCGCAGATCATGATACCGAGCTTGATGCCGCGGAATTCAACCGGTTCGATCAGCGGCCCGGAATCGAACACGCGCTTCTCGTCGAAGACGCCATAGTTCGGCAGCTCATGCTTATAGCGGATAGCCGCAACCTTGCCGCCCGCCAAGAGGAACACGGCATTATAAAGCTTGTCGCCTTCGGCCCACGGCCCGCCGACGACCAGCCCCGGCGCGCCCTCGCCCGAGGTAATTTCCGCGAGGCCTTCCACCGCCTGCGCGACCGTGCGCACAAAGAAGGGCTTCAGGACCAGATCCTCCGGCGGGTAGCCGGCGATCGACAGCTCAGGCGTGAGCACGAGATCAGCACCCGCGAGCACCGCATCGGCATACGCCGCCGCGATTGCTTCTGCATTGGCTTTCACTGCCCCCACCGTCGGGTTCAGCTGTGCCATATATATGGAAAGTCTTTCGGTCATGCCGCGCTTTTACCCTGCCTTAAGGCCCCAAACAAGCTAAAGAAAAGGCGGCCCGGAAGCCGCCTGAAATTCTTTTCCCATCCTGTGCCTTTTAAGCGGCAGCGGAGGCGCCGAGGGCTTCGCGTTCTTCCTTCAGGGCTTCCGCCAGTTGGAAGGCCAGTTCGATCGACTGGCTTGCGTTGAGGCGCGGATCACAGTGGGTGTGATAGCGGCTGGAAAGCCCCTCTTCCGTGATCGCGACTGCGCCGCCAATACATTCAGTGACATTCTGGCCTGTGAGCTCCAGGTGGATGCCGCCCGCGTAGGTGCCTTCGGCCTTGTGGCAGGCGAACACCTGCTTGACTTCCTTGAGCACCCGGTCGAACGGCCGGGTCTTGAGCCCGCCTGCGGACGATTTGGTGTTGCCGTGCATCGGGTCACACGACCAGACGACCTTGCGGCCTTCTTCCCGAACCTTGCGCAGGAACTTGGGCAGATGCTCCTCAACCTTGTCGGCGCCAAAGCGGGTGATCAGCGTCAGCCGACCGGCTTCGTTATCCGGGTTGAGGATATCGATCAGCCGCATCAGGTCATCGACCTCGGTGGTCGGCCCGACCTTGCAGGCAACCGGGTTGCCGATGCCGCGCAGGAATTCAACATGGGCGCCTTCAGGCTGGCGCGTGCGGTCCCCAACCCACAGCATGTGGGCGGAGGTGTCGTACCAGTCCCCCGACGTGCTGTCGACGCGGGTCAGTGCTTGTTCGTAGCCGAGCAGCAGTGCCTCGTGCGACGTATAGAAATCCGTGCCCTGCAGCTGTTGAACATTGCTAGGGTTGATACCGCAGGCTTCCATAAAGGCGAGCGCCTCACCGATCCGGTCCGCCAGTTCCTGGTAGCGTTCGCCCGCCGCGCTTTGGCTGACGAAATCCAGGTTCCAGCGATGGACGGACAATAGGTTGGCATAGCCGCCCTGTGCGAAGGCGCGCAGGAGGTTGAGCGTGGCAGCCGACTGGCTGAAAGCCTTCAACATGCGCGCCGGGTCCGGCACACGGGATTCAGCATCGAACGCCGGGCCATTGATGATATCGCCACGGTAGCTCGGCAGCGTCACATCATCGATGGTTTCGGTGTTCGACGACCGCGGCTTGGCAAACTGGCCCGCCAGACGGCCGACCTTGACCACCGGGCAGCTGGCCGCGAAGGTCAGCACCACCGCCATTTGCAGGATCACACGGAAGGTATCGCGGATATTGTTCGGATGAAATTCTGCAAAGCTTTCGGCGCAGTCGCCCCCTTGCAGCAGGAAGGCCTTACCTTCCGCCACCTGGGCGAGCTCTCTTTTCAGATTGCGGGCCTCGCCGGCAAATACCAGCGGCGGATAGCTGGCAAGTTCTGCCTCTACCTCTTTCACCGCAGCGGCGTCCGGATACTCGGGCACCTGAACTATGGGCCGTTTTCTCCAGCTATCGGGGCGCCAGTCACTCATCACCAAACCTCAGCTCTACATCGTTTTCACATGTAACAAAATTTCAATAAACTGCACTTTTAAGCAATTTAAGAACACACTAATAATCTAGGCCCTGACTGCAAAGCAAGGTTTTTCGGCCCGGTCCCGCGAATATTTTGGCTATAGCAGCCCTTGAAAAGCCTTGCTTGCCACCATTTCTAACCTGTAGCGTCAGACCATCTATTTTATAGCTTAAAAGCTGGAGACAAGCCCACAGGCTTTTTGTCGCTGGCATGATAAATGTGAGTACCGCGTTCCATGACCGCCTTCACCGCCCAGAAAATCATTTTCGACCTAGACGGCACCCTCGTCGATTCCGCCCCGGACCTCTATGGCGCCACCAACCATGTCCTGGCAAGTGTCGGGCGCGCGTCCGTGACGCTCGACCAGGTCCGCCATATGGTTGGCCTTGGTGCCCGCAAGCTCATTGAGCTGGGGCTTGAGGCCACAGGCGGCATGGACGGGCATTCCGTCGATGACCTTCTGCCGGTGTTCCTGGCTTACTATGGCGAGCATATCGCCGATGGCACCGACCTGTTCCCCGGCGCCGAGGCGTTGCTCGCAGATCTGAGGGACCGTGGCTTCGGCGTTGCCCTCTGCACCAACAAGCCGATCGGGCTGACCGAACAGCTGCTGGAAGAGCTGGATATCCGGGGCCGTTTCGACGCCATTGCAGGCGGGGACAGCTTCGCTTTCCGCAAGCCCGATGGCCGCCATATCCTGGAAACCGCCGCCATGGTGGCGGGCGACGGCCCTCTCTTGATGGTGGGCGACAGTGCGACGGACGTAAACGCCGCGCGTGATGCCAAAGTGCCCTGTATCGCCGTCGATTTCGGCTATTCCACGGTTCCCGCGGCTGAGCTGGGGGCCGACCATCTGATCAGCCACCTTGGCGACATCAGTTCGCTTGTGACCCGCTGAGGGACCGCACCGCTTTCCTGAACAGATGCACCGTCAGCATTCCGATCGGCATCCTGAGAAGATGGCTGCGCGGGTAGAGGAGCAGCATGGCCGCCTTGGCCCTGAGGCCACCCGCCACCTTGGCGCGGATAGCCCAGCGTACGGGGGCGGCGAAGGCTTTCGCAAACATCCCTTCCCTGCAAAGCGACCGGGCGCGCTTGTTGGCGAAGAACCAGCTTATCGCCCACAGCGCATGATCGACCGGCCATAAGGCCCCAACCTCAGCCGCCCGCGCGCGCAGGCCTTCGGCCTCCGCCTCGCTCAGGTCGGCAAACAGGTAAAAGAGCTCGATCAGGCTGCGTTCCGGCGTCTCGAACGCGCCATCCGCACAAATATGGATCGCGGCATGGATGAAACGGTCGGTGGGGTTGAAGACCTTGAGCGCACTATCCGCCGTCGGCCGCGCCGCCGCGAACATAGCTTCATGATCGACCTTCAGCCGCGCGGTGCGCGGGGTCAGCCGGTGGTGCACATCCACCACCGTGCGCCGGCTTTTGTGGCGGAGCGGCGGCAGTTCATGCATCCAGGCCCGGTAATATTGCTGGTCATAGTCACCGCTGGTGCCTTCATCGGCCACCCAGCCTGCATCCTTGAGCGATGCTTCGACCCGGTCGAGTTCGTCTTCCTTCACCAGGATGTCGATATCGCTGACCCGCCTGCCTTCGCCCGCCGTCAGCGCCTTGGCGACATAGGCCCCGCCCTTGAGAAGCACGGGGTAGATATCCGTCCCCATCAGGGCGCGGGTAATCCTGTTCATTTCATAGCTCAGCATCCGCCTGTCATGCCCGGCCCAGATGCGGGCGTTGGCGAGAATTTCGGCGAGCTTGCCGTCAGCCCGCTCCTCCCACACGGTGGCGAGCTGTCCGAGGATATGGGCGCGCCGTCCCCAGCCGATAAAGCGCACCAACCTTTCCCCTGTGGGCAAGGGCGCGAGACCGACGGCGATTTGCAGGAACGACCGGCTCATGATCCATGCTCCCGCCACAGGTCCTTGACGAGCGCGATGCTGTCCGCCGTGTTGCCATAATGCAGGTCATAGGCCGCGACACTGTCGGCAAAGGCCATAAGGCTGCCGAAGGCGGCTTCGCCCAGTGCGTGATAATTGGGGGAGCCCGCGATGAAACGCATGACGGCGTCGCCCGGTTCCACCTTTTCGGCGCGCGGTTCGGCATCCAGGCTGAACTGCGGAAACAGCAAAAGCTTCGGCATCGCCGGTTCGTGCATCATTTCAAGTTCGTGCGGCCGCGCGCGGCGGTAGCCGATGTCGCCCTTTGGGGTGCCGGTCAGCGTCGTGCTCATTTCCTCCGCGCCCGCGAAGGCCCGGACGATTTCCACCGACGCGTTTTTGAGCGAAACCGGGCGCGGGTAAGGGTAAAGCCCGGGCTCATCCAGCCCCATGATCGCGAATTCGTCGGACAGCAGGCGGAAGCCTTCTTCCATCAACGCCGCGGTCAGCGTGCTTTTTCCACCGCCTGAGAAAGCGGAGATGGCAATGGCGCCCCGCTCGTCCGCCACTACCCCGGCGTGATAGATGGCGAAGCGGAAGCACTGGAGCGCGACCGCCAGGTTCATCCCCATCTCAAGCGCCAAGGGCGCCATCGGGCGCGGCAGCGGCACGGTCGGGAAATAAAAGCCGGGGTCCGGCGTGATCTGACGGCGGACAAAGCGCCTGATCATATTAGGCGCCCGCACATGGAGCGAAAAGTCAGCCAGCACGCCCGCTTCCAGCGTGGCATGGCAGGCCCCATACATGGACAGGAGAAACGCCAGGAGCGCCCGGCTGTCGGCCTTCAGCTGCATGGCGAAGGGGCCAAGGTGCAGAACCAGCGTCCCGCGCCTAAGCGCCTGGCGCACGGCCCGCCTGCCATAGTCCTCCAGCCGCCGCACCGGTCAGGCCCCGCCCGACCGCTCGACAAGGCCAACCTCGTCCAGCTCGTCAAACAGGCGCCACACCACGCCGGGCGGGCATTCATCCGCAGACACATCCATATGGGCAGGAAACGCCGCCGCAAGCTCGTCCAGCGTGAAGGTCCGCTCCGCCATAAGGTTCAGGAGCGCGATGGAGACCAGGTTGAGCATGTGGGTATCGCCGGACAGGTGGTTATAGACGAAGGTCACATCACCCAGCACATGGCACCGGTAATGGCGGGGATTTGCCCGCCAGCGCCATGTTTTTCTGTTCGGCCCCGCCGCCATGGCCGCGGGCTTTACTGGTTATTCAGGTAAGTCATGATCGACAGCATACACGACACGCCGGGGAAGTTATTGTAGGTGCCGTAATATTCCCCGTATTTCGCCGCGACGATGGTGTAGAGGCCCAGGTCGCCGCTCAGGTTCCAGTTGCCGTTGGCGTCAATGAAGGTGCCCGGCTGGAACTGGGTTGAGCTGTCGAAACAATAGATCTTGTAGTCGCAGCTGGACGTATCGTTACTGCCGCTGCTGCCGCCCTCGTCATCGTCATGATTATCGTCGCTGCTTCCCCAGTGGTTGCTGGAATAGCTGTCATGATTGTCATCGTCGTCACCGCCGGAGGTAGGACATCCGCTGCTGCCGTCATCACTGTCGTCGCCTTCACCTCCGCTATGCCCCCAGTCGGACGCATAAAGCGTATCGTCGGCCTGAGCGGTCCGCGTCAGGGTCAGGCGGTCGAAAAGCGCCGCAAAGCCGCTTTCCTGTTGGCTATGGTGTCCCCAATGGCCGCCTTCATCGTCATCACCACTGCTGCCGCCGCTGCTGCTGCACGGGTCGGTTGGGCAATTGCCGTCGGGGCGGTAGCGCGCAGGCACAGAGCCCGCAGGCAGGACATATTCCGACGCACTCTTGAACTGCTTGACCTTGCCGTTCGTGAGCTTGCTGCCGTCATAATTATAGCGGGTCGAAATCCAGGCCGCACCGTCACTGCCGACCATGATGCACATGCCCGACGGGATGGTGATCGCGCAATCCAGTGCGGAATGCAGCGGCTGGGCCGCCGACGCTTTCATCGTCAGGAGCATAGGCACACCGGCCGCCCCCAACTTCAGTAGTTGGCGTCGCTTTTCAAGAAAAACGCTGTCTTTTTCGTTCGGCTCGTTCATGTCAGTCCCGGTCTCCACATCCGACCATTTGCCTTATGATCATAGCCGACCCCCAATTAAGGCAACTTTAACAGCCGCAATTTGGCCCGGTCTAGGCTATTCTTCAAGTCCTGACGAGAAAAAAGTCATTATGACGCACGGTTTAAACGGCAGAAAAGGCTAATTTTTCCCTTGTCACGAAACTGCAATATATATTCTCTTAAATCCGGTCCGACTATTTTGGGCGAAATCCCCCCTCCCGCATGCATGGCGTATTGCGATAAACTGGCGATGGAATGAGTGTATCCCTTAAAGAGTACCGGCGCCTTTTGAACGAGCGGTCGATCATCATGATGATCACGCTTGCGCTCGTAATTCTTTGGTATTTCGGCCAGGTCAGCCTTCTCGGCGCCATCATCGTCTTCGCCACCGCCTGGACGCTCCTGATCCAGCTCCGGATCAAACGCCGGATGGAATCCCTGAGACTCATGCGGGAAACCGTGCGCGAACAGCGCCGCACCACCAAGCAGGGTGCGATGACCGTGCGCGCCAACACGCTCAACCGCCTGCCCTCGCCCGTACTCCTGATCGACGACCAGCAGAGAATCGCCTTCGCCAACCAGGCCGCCCTCGACCTTCTCGGCAGCGACATCCTCAATAACGATGTCGTGCTTTATCTGCGCCAGTCGAATTTCGTCAACGCGCTCGACGCCGTCATCAGCGGCAAGCAGGTCGAGTTCGGCACCATCCGCTATACCTCCAGCAACGAACGCAGCTTCGACGTGACGGTCGCCCCCGTCCCGGCCAGTGACGACGGCACCATCGGCGCCCAGGCGATGGTCTTCTTCTATGAGGTCACCAGCCTCCTGAAGACCGAACAGATGCGCGCCGACTTTGTCGCCAACGCCAGCCACGAACTGCGCACACCGCTTACGTCCCTTATCGGCTTCATTGAAACCCTGCAGGGCCCGGCGATGGACGACCAGGAGGCCCAGCAACGCTTCCTCGGCATCATGCAGAAGGAAGCCGAGCGCATGGTCCGGCTGATCGACGACCTTCTGTCCCTGTCGCGCATTGAAATGTCGCGCCATGTCGCGCCGACTTCGACCATCGACCTTCCGCAACTGATCGCCAGCAGCATCAATACCGTGCTGCCCCAGGCCAGCGAACGCGGAATCAAGTTCGACCAACAGACGGCGCCCGATGTCAAAATGGTCGTGGCCGACGCCGACCAGATCACCCAGGTCCTTCTCAACCTGCTGTCGAACGCCGCCAAATATGCCGAAAGAGGCACCACCGTCCATGTCACCGCCACACCGCATTACGGTGGCCGCCATGTGACGATCACCATCCGCGACGAAGGACCGGGAATCGCCCCCGAGCACCTGGCGCGCCTGACCGAACGCTTCTACCGGGTCGACACCGCGCGTTCTCGCAAGATGGGCGGCACCGGCCTCGGCCTCGCGATCGTCAAACACATCCTCCTGCGCCACGGCAGCCAGATGGAAATCAAGAGCCAGCTCGGCAAAGGCACGTCTTTCAGCTTCCGCCTGCCGATTCCCGGCAAAGTCGGCCAAGCTCAGCCCGTCACGGAAGCGTCATAAGCCACGTTCCCGCCCGTCATCACTTTGTAACAATGCCTCTATATTGGGATACGCAACCAACCAGAGCCTCAACAGGCCCTGCTTGAACTCTTACACCTTTTGGTGAGGCCATAAGGGCGGAGACAGGTATAATGAACAAGCACTCGGCACTACCGTTTCTGGGCGCCCGGATGTTCCAAGCCTCCGCCGCTGCCCTGCCCTATATGGCCTCACCGATCCTAGACTGCCGCGTGCCGTGAAGGCCGCCGCTTCCAGAAACATCCTTCTTCATAGGGGGATACCACCGACTGCTCTTGATGATCGGTATGGGAGTGTTTATCGTCAATTTATGAAAACGGCGAACCGCGGCCGGTAGGAAGCGACCCGAGTTTCATACAGCACCGAAGCGGGAACGCACCCGCAGTAAGATTACGGGGCGTTTGGCTAAGAAAGGTACCAGAATGACAGAGCATACCATGCGTGCATACGACGACGACCTCAAGGACCTGCGGACCATTGTGAGCCGCATGGGCGGTATGGCAGAAGACCAACTGGTCGCCGCTATGGAAGCCTTGAGGGAAACCAACGTCGAAAAAGCGCATAAAGTCCGCGTGGCCGACCAGACCCTGGACCAGATGGAGCTCCAGGCTGAGCGCGCCGCCATCACGCTCTTCGCCCTCCGCGCCCCGGTGGCCGATGACCTGCGGGTTGTCGTTGCCGCGCTCAAGATGACCAGCCTCATCGAACGCATGGGCGACTATGCCAAGAATATCGCCAAGCGCACCCTCGCGATCGCCGAAAGCGACCCGGTCCCCATGCCGGCCACGCTGGACCGCATGGCCGCCGAAGCCCGCGTCATGATCCGAGAGGTGATGGACTCATACGTTCACAATGACGCCAACGCGGCCATGGACGTGTGGGAGCGCGATGAGAACCTCGACAATATGCATAATGCCGCTTACCGGCAGATCCTGGCCCGCATGATGGAAGCGCCGGATCAGATCAATGCGCTGACCCACTATCTGATGATCGCCAAGAACCTGGAACGGATCGGCGATCAGGCGACGAATGTAGCCGAGCAGGTCTATTATGCCATCACCGGCACCCTGCTTGAGGACGCGCGTCCGAAAAACGACGAAACCAGCACCACCGTGTTGGATGAGTCCGACGACTAAGCCCGGAGGGACACAGTCTTGAAAACACGTATTCTTCTCATCGAGGACGACGAGAACATCACCGAGCTGGTGCGCTACAATCTTGAACGCGCAGGCTATCAGGTTGAAGCGATCGCCGACGGCGAGGAAGGTCTTTACCACGCCAGCCAGGAATGCCCCGACGTCATCCTGCTGGACTGGATGCTGCCGAACCTTTCCGGCCTTGAAATCTGCCGCCAGCTGCGCCGCAAGGACACCACGGCCAATGTGCCGATCATCATGCTCACCGCCCGCGCGGACGAGCCTGACCGTATCCGCGGCCTGGAGACCGGTGCCGACGATTATATCGTCAAGCCCTTCTCGCCGAAGGAACTGCTGGCCCGTATCCAGGCGGTGCTCCGCCGCGTCCGCCCTGCCCTTGCAGGCCATGAACTGGTGTTCGAGGATATCAAGCTCGACAATGTCTCCCACCGGGTGACGCGCGGCGATCAGCCCGTGCATCTGGGGCCGACCGAATACCGGCTCCTGCGTCACTTCATGGAAAATCCGGGCCGCGTCTTCTCGCGCGAGCAACTGCTGGATTCGGTGTGGGGCCATGACGTCTATGTCGAACCGCGCACGGTGGACGTTCATATCCGCCGTCTGCGCAAGGCGATCAACGAACATGGCGGCAAGGATTTCATCCGCACCGTCCGCTCCGCCGGCTACGCGCTCGACAATCGTTAAAACCTGATATTGACCCAAATCCTGCCGCGGCCGGCCCTTTGGCTTAGGCCGCGGTATCCAAGTCAAGCTGTTCCAGCGACCCGTCGAGCATCAGAAGGGACCATAAGGTCGTATGATGGTCCCTTTCTCCCTTCACATGTTCATCGACCATGCGGCGGAGCCCCCGGCGGTCGATCAGCCCTGAATCCAGCAGCCGTTCACTGTTCGTGAGCTTTTCCAGCTCAGGCACCAGTTCGTGGCGGAGCCAGTTCACCGCCGGCACGTCAAAGCCCCGCTTGGGCCTGTCGATAATCTCGTCCGGCAGAAAGCCCCGCACGGCGTTCTTGAAGATCGCCTTGCCCTCACCGTCATGGATGCGGGCATCGGGGTCGAACCTGAGCCCCCATTCGACGAACTTGTGGTCCAGCACCGGCACGCGGACCTCCAGCGAATGAGCCATGCTGGCCCTGTCCACCTTGGTCAGGATATCGCCGGGCAGATAGGTCATGAAATCGATATATTGCACGACCGAAAGCGCGTGGGCGCCCTTGACCTCATCCGCGATTTCCTTGAAGCGGTCATGGGGATGATAACCCGCGAGCCGCATCTTCATTTTGGCTGACTGCAGGCGCACACGGTCACGGTCCGGCGTTTTGCTGACGCTTTGGAAATAGGCCTCAACCGAGGACCGGGCGAGCGCATCGAAGGTGGATTTGGCGCGCAGGAACTGGGGCGCCCAGTCCATTTTGGGGTAAAGCCGGGCCAGTGTGCCAAAAAGCGGGCGCCTGAGGCCCAGCGGCAGCATCGAGCGCAGCCCTTCCTCCGCCATATGGAAGCGGTAGCGTCTGTAGCCCGCGAACAGTTCATCGCCGCCATCGCCTGACAGCGCCACCTTCACCTTTTCCCGCGCCAGCGCACACACCCGGTATGTCGGCAAGGCCGACAGGTCCGCGAATGGCTCGTCATAGACGTCCGCCATGCATTTCAGCAAAAAGCCGTCTTCGGGTGACGACAGGCGCAGCCGGTGGTGGGTATGGAAATGATCGGCAGCAAGCTGGGCGAAACCGCTTTCGTCATAGGCCGGGTCCTCCGACCCGATCGCACAGGTTTCCACCGGCTCCGCGCTGTTGCGGCTCATCAGGCCGACAACGGTGCTGGAATCCAGCCCGCCGGACAGGAATGCCCCCAAAGGTACGTCAGCGACCATGCGCATCTTCACGGCTTCTTCAAGCCGCTCCAGAAACTCGCTTGCATCGTTTTCCTTTGCGTGCGGCGTGGTGACATCGGGTGCCCAATAGCGTTCAGGCACCGCGTGGCGCTGGCCTTTCCGGCGCACCAGCGTATGACCCGGCGCCAGCTTCTCCACCCCGTCGATGATGGTTTTGGGGTCCGGGACATAGCCAAGCGCGAGATAGTCCTCCAGCGCATCAAGCCGCAGCTTGCGCGGCAGGCCCGGATGGGTGAGGAGCGCCTTCAGCTCCGACGCGAACAGGAAGGTGCCATCCGGCAGCGTGCCATAGTAAAGCGGTTTGATGCCGAGGCGGTCGCGCGCCAGCATCAGCTCACCGGTTCTGTTGTCCCAGATAGCGAAGGCAAACATGCCCCGCAGCCGGTGCACGCAGTCCCTGCCCCATTCCAGATAGGCATGAAGCAGGGTTTCGGTGTCGGAATGGTCGGTCTTGAACGTATGGCCCAGCAGTTCCAGCTCGCGCCGAAGCGTCTGGAAATTATAGATTTCGCCATTGTAGCTAATCACGACCTGGTCGTCGGCGCCATACATGGGCTGCACACCGCCGCTTTCATCCAGAATGACGAGCCTGCGGTGGCCAAGGGCAACGCCCGCGCCCCAGAAAAAGCCTTCGCCATCAGGGCCGCGGTGGGCGATCCGGTCGGTCATCCGCCTGAGGGCCGACTGGTCGACCCCCGCACCGTCTGCCGTCATTATCCCGCTGATGCCGCACATAAAATATCCTTATCCGCGTTTATGCCCCCATCCCATAAAATCGTTTCAGGGGGAAAAGTCGATAGAAAATTCCGGATCTCGGCGCGCGCCGCGTTTTCCGTACCGGATATCTCGGTTGAGACGCTGAGGACCGCCGCACGGGCAGCCCCATGGCGCAGCCTGGCAAACCCGCCCCACAGCTTGGCTTGCCACAGTGATGTGACAGCATGACCGCCGACAAACTGAAGTTGCCACACAAGCCGCCGCGCCGCGCCGCGCCACAGGACGATTTCCCGGGCTTTGTAAGCCCCCACGGTCACCGTGGTACCACCCCGGCCCGGCAGCGGCGCCCAGCCATCACTCCCCAGCCGGTTTTCAAGCCCGCTGAGCCGGTGACCGGGCCGTTCCGGGCTATAGAGCGCGCGGTAAAGCTGAAGCCGGATGCCTGCATGCCGGTACAGGGCCTTGCCTTCCTTGTCCGTCCCAGCATAAAGCGGCCAGCCATATGTGTGGCTGGCATCCAGCAAACGGTAGCCGCACCCTTCGCAGGCCGGCAGGGGTTTGTCCGGCAGCGGGCAAACAGTCGAAGCCTCGACCGGGGGCAGCAAAAGCCGCGCACCCAGCGGCAGAAGGATGAGGACCGCGATCCAGGCCATAGCCTGCCGTGTCGGCGCCGCCACCTCACCGGGGTCCGCCTCTGCCTCGTCTTCCGCGTTATCGGCATAACGGTAAGCGAGGGCGATCAGGATCAGGAGGATGAAGGACAGGAACACCCATCCGTACACGATATGGTCGATGCTTTTGGCAAACTGCTGGCTTGTCAGTTCCGAGATCACCAGGATGCTGAAAACCCGCAGAATATTGGCCAAAATCGGCACCAGGACGCCTGCAAGCACCATGGCCGCGCGTTTGCGCCAGCGCCGGAACGCCAGGAAGGCCATCAGCACGCTCATCACCAGGCTGGTGAACAGGAACTGGACCCCGGCACAGGCGCGGGCGACCTCGTAAACCCCGCTCGGCAAGGTGATCAGCACACCGTCCGACTGGGCGGGGATGCCCACCAGGCGGAGCAGACGGATCGTGCCGTCCGCGGTTAATTGCTGAAGGGGTGGTATCATCCCCTCGCCAAACGGCACCATCAGATAGAGGAACAGCATCGGGAACAGGACACGGCGGTAGACCACCGGCCCAAACGCCACCAGCGTCAGCCCCTGCAACGCCGTGATCAGCGCCAGATGACGCAGGAGGCCAGCATCGAAAAAGCTTCCCGCCAGCCACAGGATGGCCGCGCCCGCCATCACCGGCGCGCCGCCGAGCCACGGCGTTAAGGCTTGGCCCTGAAGCCTGTCCCTGTCACGCCAGATAAGCCACAGGCTGATCACCGGCACCCAAAGGCCGTAGTTATAGGTGTCCCTGGTCCATACGAGCCAAGCAAGGTTCTGCGCATCCGGCCACCAGGCCAGCCCGATCAGGAGAAGACCGGAAAGCCATAAGGCCACCGGCATCAACTGGAGGCGGGCATGGGGCGCGCCCGTCATCCCTTGCGCTCCAGCACATCCGCGATCAGCCGGTCGAACTTGGCCAGCGCCGGTTTCCAGGCATGATGGGCCTCGACAAAGCGCCGGGCGTTTGCACCGAGCGCGGTACGCCTGTCGCTGTCATGCAGCAGCATGGTCAGCCTTGAGGCAAAGTCCCCCGGGCCGTCCGCCAGCATGATGTCTTCATCCGGGGCCGCCTCGATACCTTCAAGCGCGGCCGGGCTCGCGATCACCGGCTTTGCCATCGCCATGCCTTCCAGCACCTTGTTCTGCAGGCCCCGCGCGGTCAGGAGCGGCGCAACCGCGATGTCAGCCGCGGCAATCTCCGCCGCCATATCCTCGACATAGCCCAGCACCTCAACGCCGTCCGCCTTCGCGGCCTCCTCCGTCACACGTGGGGCGACCGGCGCCCCGGCGATTTTGAACCGCGCGCCGGGTATCGCGCGCCGTACCTGCGGCCAGACATGCCGGCAAAACCACACAGCCGCCTCGACATTGGGCCGATAGTCCATCGCACCGGTGAAAATGACCACCGGTTCTTCGGCAGCATTTTTCGGTCCGGCACTGAAACGATCCGGGTCGAACATTTTGAGGTCGACCCCGTTCGGCACGGCTTCGACCCGGCCCTTGCTGTCGGTCTCCTGCCGGAACAGCCTGGCTTCCGCGTCGGTGACGAAAACTGTTGCATCTGCAACACCAGCGATTTCGGCCTCAAAAGCCCGCAAAAGCCGCGCTTCTCTGCGGTATAGCGCGCTAAAAGGCCAGCGGGAGCGTGCAGCATAGGCGGACCACTTGGCCGAATCCATATCCACCAGGTCAGCAACGACCGGTAGCCCTTTGAAAATACGGTCTTTTTCCATAACCAGCGGCGCTGTCGCTGCTGAGAACAAAAAGACCAGGTCGACCTCGTCATTCTCAATAAGCCTTTTCGCATAAGCCTTTAACCGCTTTTGCGGATAAGCGGCAAGCGTGAAGGGCAACTGTTGCAGCAACCCCAAAACCAGCCCGCGCAGCTTTTGTCGGAAAGGACTTACCGTTTCAAAACATAGGCTTGCTGACATATTCTCAAGGAACGGAATGTGTTGCAGGTCGCGTTTGTCATCGACATAAAAGCCCAGATGCACGTCATGCTGCTGGGCCAGATGCTCGAAAAAATGCCATGATCGGATCTTGTCACCCTTGTTGGGTGGATACGGGATGCGGTGCGCGAGAAAAAGGATACGGGCCATAGTGTTACCCCCTATCCCAGGTGCCGCGCGACCGGCGGGCCGAGCCGGTTGGCAAGCCATAAAGGTAGCCGTTTCCATACCTTGACCATCAGCGCATATTTGCCGCTGGTCGGGGACAGGTCCGGAACCTGGGCGCCCGCCGCCACGCGGTATTCATACTCAAGCGGCGTCGGCTCTAAGCCCCAGTTTTTCTTGAAGAAATAAGGACCGCTGCCGATTTTGCTGCGCCCGAAATCGAACACTGTCTTACCGCGTTCACGCGCCCGTTTCATCAGGTCGAAATACATATAGTCATGGGCTTTCGCCTCGCGCGCACCCGGGCCTGACCCCGCATAATAAGGCAGCACGGTATCAGCATCATAAAAGCTCATCAGGCTCGCCACCGCCCTGCCAGCCTGGTCCCGAACGACCTGAATATCGAGATTGGGCGCGAAAACATCGGCCATCACTTCGAATATTTTCTTAGGGAATACCGGCGTCCCAAGCGCATGAACGCTGCGGGCATAAAGCGCATAGAAGGTGTCCAAGTCCCCGCTCCAGTCCGAACTGAGACCGCCTTCAAGCGCCTTTCTAACCACCGCCCGCTGCTTGCGCGGGATCGCCTTGAGAAGTCCATCCTCATCATCCGCCAAGGTTTTTCGGAAAGTAGCCGCCTTCGGGGCCGGCACCTGCCAGCCCTCCATTTCGGCATGGCGCGCCTTGACCGTCCGGCACTCGAGCACGTCCGCGCCCCAGGCTTGCGCCCGCTTCCAGGCTTCGTCTTCCAAAGCCTGGTAAGCCGCGCCGGTTTCCGCCAAGGCGCCACCATAAACCCCGAACATGCTGGACATGGCCGCGCGCCCGAACAGCAGGCTGTTGCGGAACGTGAGCGGCATGACCCCGACAAGACGCCCGCCTTCGTCTTCCGCAAGCAGGAACGGACTTTCCTGCCCCGCGCCCACTTCCTGTACCTGCTTCCAACCGGCACGGTGACAGAAGGTGCCATCAGGATGGCCTGCAACGAAGCTATCCCACGCGGCCACATCCGTGGCTTCCATCTGTCGGACCGTCAGGCTCACAGCACCCGCCCTTCCGCCTTCAAAACCGGCGCTACGATGGTTTCATCCATGCGTCCCCAGCGGAAATCCTTGTGCAAGCGCCGGAGTTTGCCCTCAAGCGCGCGCTGGCCGGTATAGTGCCGGAAACGCGATAGCCACGGGGCATCGGCGACAAACGGCTGGTCCGGGTCCATCTCCCACGGGTGCATATAGAAAACTGCCGGGCTGCCCGCCTGCTTACTGCCTTTCGCCAGAAGCCAACGACCGAGGGCATACGGCAGCAGACGGAAATACCCGCCGCCAGACGCCGGCAATGAGCGGCCAAACACATGGCAAACCGTCATCGGCACTTCTAGGACGGACCGATCCGCCACCGGCCAAAAGGGCTGGCGCGGCGCCGCAGGCATCCCGTAATGATCTGTTTTCAAAGGATAAAGGCTGGACGAGTAGATAAAGCCCGCAGCAGCCAGCGCGTCATACACCCACCAGATATCCGGCGTCAGCGAAAAACTGGGCGCGCGGTAACCCCGCACAGGTGCGCCGATCGCATCTTCAAGCTGCGCCTTGGCAACCGTCAGGTCACGCTCGAAAGTTTTGCGGTCCATGGTGAACAAACGGCGGTGGTCCCTGCCGTGGCAGGCCACCTCATGACCCGCTTCATGAAGCGCATGAATGAGCAGCGGCTTACGTTCAGCCACCCAGCCCAGGCAAAAGAAGGTCGCCTTCACACCGGTTTCTTCAAGCAGCGCCAGAATGGCATAGGTCTGGCGTTCGACCCGGCTTTCGAGCGCAGGCCAGTCTTCCCGCTTCAATGTGGTTTCGAACGCCCCGACCTGGAACCATTCTTCGACATCGACCGTGAAGGCATGACGGCCGTCATAAGAGACCGACGCCTCCACTGGCGCAATAAAAGGGGCTGAGCTCAGGCCTTCAGCTGTCATCCTTCTTGCCGCCACCCGCGAGATTGGTCATCAGCTCCGTCAGGCGTTTCAAGGTCTCGTCCTGCGACTTCATCATGGTTTCGAGCTGGTTGATCCGGTCCTGCATTTCCTTGGCATTTTTGTCCGTCTTGGCTTCAAGCGGCACCGTCCCATCATTCCGTGGGCTGACGGGCGGAGGGGTCAGACGGGCGGAGGACGTCGGCGTAACCTGCCGGGTATCGCTGGCCATATCGGCCACCACGCTTTCGATGGTATCCCCATCGATGGTGTGAACTTCCTCAAGCGCCCCGAAGAGCAGGACACGCGAACACAGCGTATTCAAGCGCCGCGGCACACCTGCGGTATGCCTGTAGATGGCTTCCACAGCATCTGCAGTAAAACACGGGTCATTATCCCAGCCCACAAGCTTCAGGCGGTGTTCGATATAGCCCGCCAGTTCTTCCTTATCCATCGGTTCCAGATGGTGGGTGGCGATCACCCGCTGGCGCAGTTGCTCAAGCTCGGGGGCTGTGAAGATACGCTCCCGGAATTCCGGTTGGCCGACGAGGAAGCTTTGCAGAAGGGCTTTGTCGCCTTCCTGGAAGTTAGAAAGCATCCGCATCTCTTCCAAGGCCGCGTTCGACAGGTTCTGCGCTTCGTCCACCACAAGAAGCGCGCGCCGCCCCATGCGGAATTGTTCCCTGAGGTGACGCTCCAACCGTGCAAGCAACTGGCCTTTGTCATCGGCCTGGGCATCCAGCCCGAACGCTGCGACCACACTGCGCAAAAGGTCCTCCGCGCTCAACTGGGTGCTGACGATCATGGCTGCGATAAATTCGTTGCGATCCAGCGTGTCGAACAGGTGACGCACCAAGGTCGTCTTACCCGTACCAATGTCACCGGTTACGATAATGAAACCTTCGCCCTGGTTCAGGCCATAGGTCAGGTAGGCCATCGCCTTCTTATGAGTGCGGGAGCTAAAATAAAAGCGCGGGTCCGGCGTCAGTTGGAAAGGCCGTCCCTGTAAATTGTAAAAGCTTTCGTACATGCCGCTCTAATAAGTCCCTCTGAGATACATGGTCAAAGTATTTTCGCGCAAATTGCCGCCAGCCGTGTTTGACAACCTTTCGCTGTGGTTCACAGATACCGACAGTTTAAAATAGCGCGACAAAGTCCTCGACCAGTCAAGACCCCCAACTATGTAATTGTCTACCCGAACTGAATTCTCAAATCTACTCCGTCGATAGCTTAGTGTGCCCGAAAGTTTCGAATTCTCATCGATATTATGCTTCAGTCCACCGGAAATCCCCCAGGTTTTTGCTGTACCTGTTGCATTATCGTACGTGCGCCATTCATTATTCGCACTGAAATAAATCTGAGACCGACGTTTCTGCCATGTCAGCACGACGTTTGCGAACCGGCGTCGGAAATCCACGTCAGAGAGCGAAAAGTTTGGCGTGCTATTGTCCACCGTAATGCCCGACGGGTCCACAATGCCCCCTGACTGGTCGAATTTATAACCCTGCAGGCTATCGTTCATTACCAGAGACATGGCGGACAGGGTATCCGTGTAGGTGGCGGTGACATTGATCCGGGCAGAGAAAAAATGCTGGAGCCGGACATACCAGGTACTGCGCTTGCCTTCCTTGCCCCGCCTCACCGTCAGATCAAGCTTCTGGCCCGGTGTCCAGCGTGCCCCAACTTCCCAGGCGCGGCCATTTGCGGCAAGTGCGCTGGTCTGAAAATTATTCTTGGTATAGCCAAGCGACCCGACGATGGCGAAATGCCGGTTGAACTTGTACCAGAACTCCCCTTTGACACTTTCATTGAGATAGTTGGCCACTGCCAGGCTGCGGATCACGGTCGACCGGTTGGCAGAAATGGTCCATTCCAGATTGTTGAACCGATCGCCCGAGCCGATCGACCCCACGAATTCGTGGGTCTCAGAATCCGAAAAATGAGCCGTCAGTGTCGGATCATTCAGATTATCGGCGGGGCTCAGCATGAGACCGAACCGGTAGCTCAGTCGCCAATCAGCAAAATCCCTGAAGCCGCCCTTGAGGATGGCATCGGTGGTATAGTTCTGGACCGTGCGCCTGTTGGCGCTTCTGTTGGCGATGGTATTGGACAGCCCCGCCCCTCGGTCGATGAACATTTCCTGCACGCTCGCGCGGCCATTGACCGTCAGGTGATCTTCCCAGACCTCGGCATCAATCAGCCCGAACAGATGGTGGCGCTGGTCGGTGGATTTGTCCGACATGAAATAGAGGTAATCGTAGGAATAATCGATCGCGCCTTTGGTCTTGCGGCCTTCAATGCGCATATTGATACCGGGTGAAATATCGAGAACCGCATCGGATATCCGGCCTGTATCCACCAAGGTGGCATTATCCGTCAGCGCCAGCTTGGCCTCGGCGCGCGGTTCAACCCAGATATGCTGTGCCCAGGCCGCGTGCGAACTCAGCGCGAGCCCCGCGGCCAGCCCTCCCCTTATTAGACCGAATATTGGCTTGCCTGATGCCACCCGATTTAATCCCTAGCGGCCGCCATAGCCATAATAGGACGCGAATTTCTTGTTGCTGCCGCTGTAGCGGGTCTTGTTGAGGATCAAGTTGATATTCTCGCACGAGCTGATCATCGTCAGGCTTTCCTTGATCTGAGGCTCGGTGGTTTTCTCCGCCTCAATCACGAACACGGTCTGCCCCATATAAAGCGCCAGCACCGAAGCAGCCGAACTTGCCAGCACGGGAGGTGAATCGAAAATGACGATCCGGTCCGGGTAGCGTGTCGAAAGCTCATTGACGATATGTTCCATGCGCTCACTGGCCAGAAGCTCGGTGGTCAGGTTGTGCTGACGACCTGCTGGCAGCAGGACAAGGTTCGGGATATTGGTCCTGACCAGGCAATCACCCAGGTCGAGCTCGGAATCGGCCACAACATCCATCAGGCCGCGGCCACCGGCGACCCCAAGACGGTTCAGAACTTCCGGCTTGGAGAAGTCGGCGTCGACCAGAAGCACAGTAACGTCCTGCTCCGTCGCGATGGAGAGCGCCAGATTGATGGTGCAGAAGGTCTTGCCCTCACCCGGGTTCGAACTGGTAACCAGCACGATATTACTGTTCTTGGTCTTCTTATCGCCCTTAGCAAAAGCCGTCAGAAGCAGCGACCGCTTAATAATCCGGAATTCCTCCGACATCAGGTTTGGCGGCATATCCGGGGTGATATACCCAGCGTCCCGAAGGGCAACGAGGTCGATCTCTTCTTCCCGGCGTGGCTTGCCCCCACCCTTGGGCCGCTTGGCCGCAACGGGGCCTGGTTGCTCGGTCGCCGCAATAGCCCCCGGCTCCCCAATCGCGAGCGTCCCGGTTTTGGCCTCAAACCCAACAATAGCTTCGTCTTGCTCCTTCGGCGCCGGACGGGGCTGACGCGGGGCTGTCGGGTCACCAATGCCGCGGGGTGCCGTCTTTCCACCCACACCGCTGTCCGCGCCTGCCCCAGGGTTCAGCGAGGACGGGTCGGACCGCGGCGCGTCACCGGCCGGTTTCGGTGTTCCGATCCCACCCACAGGCTTGGCGCCGGACGCAGCCTTTTCGGCAGCCCGTTCGACCAGCGAGCGGGCTTCCTTTTCCTTCTGTTTCGCCTTCATGGCGGCGCGTTCAATCAGGTCCATGACATTCCACTATTCATCGTCATCAGCTGACGCTGGGGCCCACGAACACATCGAGGGCGATAAAGATGATGAAGGTTAAAAACAGGCCGGCTGTTGCTCCGGCAAAACCAAGCAGATCATAACTGCGTTGGCGGTTTTCCTCCTCGGACAAAGTCCGCGTAACGTTGCCTAGCACAGGCAGGTCGAAATGAGCGCGCAGCTGGTCAACCGTTATAACAACTGGCCGCAACTGCGACAGCACGAGCGCAACACCGATGCCGCCCAACAGCCCCCCGAACAGGGTGGCTGTCATGAACAGCAGGCGGTTCGGGCCGGACGGCTTTTTCGGGACCGATGGCGGCTCGACCACTCGCAGCGCTACAGACTGGCCAGCCCCTTCCACAGACTTCCTGATCTCCAGGTTCTGCTGCTGTTGAACAAGCTCGTTATATTGCTGCTTGATGGTTTTATAGTCGCGTTTCAGCTGGCTTTCAGCAGCCTGGATTTCAGGCACGCGCTTGGCCTTTTCCTCCATCTCGGTAATGAGTTTCTTCTGTTCGGTCGCCCGTTGCTGCATCGATTTGAGGTCAGTCGTCGTCTGGATGATCTGCAGCATCATCTGCTCATAGAGACGGTTTGGTGTCTCGGTCGTCAGGCTCGACTTTTTGCCGGTTTCGGCAGACGACTGCAGTTCCTCTTCGACCTTATCCTGCTTCTTCTTCAGTTCGGCCTTGAGATTCTCGATCTGGCGGCTGACGTTGACCACATCAGGGTGCTTGTCCTTGTAGCCGAGCGTCTTGAGCTTATCGAGCTTCTTCTCCAGGTCCGAAATGCGTTCCTCAAGCGGGTCGCGGTCACCAGCCGAGCCACCTGAGCGGGCGGACCGAGCCTCACGGATGGTCGGCGGGACGTTCTTGATCTGATCCTGCAGCGATTTGAGCGCCACATCCATTTCGGCAATCTTCTGGTTGGTCTTGCGAAGGTCGGCGCGGGCACTGTCGAGCCGGGACAGGAACGACCCCTCGCCGCCCAAATACTCGATATTCTCCTGCTCGAACTTGGCTTGTGCGCGTTCCGCGGCTTCCAGGCGGCCTTTATAGTCCTTGATCTGTTGATCGAGGAATTCAGAGGCATTTTCCGAATTCGCGGTATTTTCCGTGGTGTTGCGCTCCAGGAAGAAAGACACGAGATTGCTGACAACCGACCTCGCCACGGTGGCCCGGGCCCGGTCGCTCAAGCGGCTGTCATTGATCGCGAACTGGATACGGAACATGCCGCCGCTCAACTGAATGACGCGGATATTACGCTGGAGCTCGGCCACCATCGCATCCATATCCTTGGGCGATGCGGCCAGATGCTCCAGATCACCCGACAGCCGGATGACCTTCTCAAGGTTCGGGCGCATCGTCAGCGTACGCTGCATGATATCGACCTGACGCATCAGGTCGACATTCACACCCAGGTTGCGGGCAATCTGCGGCAGGAGCGTTTCGGTATCGACAAAAACCTGGGCTGACGCCTCATAGCGGTAAGGCATCATCGCGACGAGCGACCAGCCCGCCAGGCAAATGACCCAGCTTGTAATCAGCATATACCATTTCTTCCGCCAAATCCCGTAGGCGAAAGCTTTGATCTGCTGAAAAACTTCATGCAATCCAAGCTGGCCGTCAGCCATTACTCGTCTCCAAAACGCTTACTCATAACGTACGCGTCTAATCATACTACAGAATGCTCTCTGGTATAATCAGCACATCGCCCGGCAGTATCTTCACGTTGGCTTTGATATCGCCATCCTTCAGAAGCGATTCAATATGAACCCGATACTCCTTCTGCTTGCCATCTTCAAACCGGATCAGCGTCGCCCGGTCGCCTGCGGCAAACTGCGTCAGTCCGCCAACCTGGATCATCACATCCAGAAGGGTCATATTGGCCCGGTACGGGATGGCCTGCGGGTTGGTGGCTTCCCCGACGACCCGCACCTGCTGTGAGAACGGGCCGATAAAATTCTGCACAACGACGGTCACGATCGGGCTTTGAATGTAAACATTCAGCTTTTCTTCGATATCGCGCGCAAGCTGGCTCGGCGTCTTGCCGGTCGCCGACAAGTCGTCAATAAGCGGCATCGACAACCGACCATCCGGCCGGACCGTCACCTGAACCGACAGTTCCGGGTTGCGCCATACGAAGATGCTAAGCCCGTCGCCGGGACCGATCAGATAATTGGGTCCAGGCCCTTCATCCGGCGGCACGAAAGGCGCCGACGGCAACTGCGGATAGCTTTTCATCCAGGCACAGCCGGACACCATAACTGCTGCAAAAACCAAAAGCAGCATTGTCCTCAAGGACTTGCCAACTGACGTCACGTCAATCTCCCACCTAAAACTTAGCCAGGCCTGTCTGCCAACAAGGCCCGCATTTCTTGCACTATGGCAAGAAAAAGCCCGATAAATCAACATCGAACAAATAAAGTACTGGGACTGAAAATCAATCGCCTTTGTTGTTCGAATCCTTCGCTTTCCCTCCTTTGGAGAGTGTGAATTTCTTATCCTTTATCGCCGTATCATCGAAATCGGCAAGATCGTCGTTTCTGAGGCTCCAGAAAATGACGAACGCCACAGCCAGGCAGAAGATGACGAAATAGATGGTATCCATGCCCTTTACCCCTTGCCTTCAGCCTGCCCCGCCGCCTTGTAAGCAGCGATGACTTCTTCGAAAATACAGACCTGCCCCGCCGATGTCTCGGCCCATCCGAAGCCTTCGGCATAGGCACGGACTTTATCGCGGGCCGGATATTTATCCAGCAGGTCACGTAAGGCCGCTTCGAAGGCGTCCACTTCCCCATCTTCATGGGGGGCCTTCGCAACCAGCCGCCCGGCTTTCGGGACAGTGACCAAATCAGGCGCACCGCCCACGGCACGGCTGACCACAGGCGTACCACACGCCATGGCTTCCAGAAGCACATTGGCCCAGCCTTCGCGTTCGGACGGCAGCATCAACACATCCGCCCCGCTCATCACCCGGGGCATGTCAGCGGGCATCACCTGCCCGAGGAAGTGAATTCGCCCCTCAAGCCCCAAGGCCGCAGCCCTCTTCACCAGCATGGCCTTCAAGGGGCCATCGCCTGCGATAACCACTGATATATCCGGAATTCGGGCCGCGACATCGAGAAGAACATCGACCCGCTTGCGGTCGATCAGCCAGCCTACGAACAGCAGGACCCTCCCGTCAAAGCCCCAGGTCTTGCGGGCCTCATCTCGTCCCGTCTCATGAAACTTTGCCGTATCAACCCCGTTCCTGAGCACGGTAATCTTTTCAGGGGCGACCCCCATGGACGTGAGCTCTTCCTTAAGGGAACGTGACACCGTCACCACATGACCTGCCCGCTTGGTCGATGCCAGGATCTCCTGACGCGGGGCCGGCATCCGGCCGATCTGGGTTACGTCACTGCCGCGTGCCGTCATCACGAACGGGATACCGACAGCCTCCGAAAGCCGCGCCGCCGCGACACCATCCGGATAGAGATAATGGGCGTCGATCAGGTCGAACCTTTCCCCCTTGGCCATCAAGCCCGCAAGGCACCGCTTCGCGGCCTTGAAGAGAAACCCGGGCGTCAGGCGCATTCCAACCTTGGGGATAACCAGAAAGCGGGGATGATGGATGGTCAGGCCGTTCTGCGTTTCCATCCTGGGCACCCTGGCGAAGCGGCCATAGCGCCCGAACAGGCGGTGACGAAATGGAAACCAGGGCACGGGCGCGATGACCACCGCTTCGATGCCGGTATCCTTGATCAAATGCCGCAGCCGGGTTTCGACGAAAATGCCGAGTGTCGGTTCCTCCGGGTTCGGGAACAGAGTGGAGAAAACCAGTATCTTCATGACCTGAGGCTTCCGTCCCGCACTATCGCAACTGGCCGAGCTGGCGTTTTGCGTCAGCTGCTTCCGGGAACGTCGGGTTGAGCCGCAGCGCCTGGTCAAACATCTCGGCCGCGTCCTTGCTCCGCCCTTGCGCCAGGTAAGCCATACCGAGGTGATAGCGGTACGTGGCGTTCGAGGGTGCCCTACGGATCGCCTGCCCCAATATTTTCACGGCCTTCTGGGTATTGTGTTGCGCCTGCAACAGAACCCAGCCGTATGTATCCAGGATCGACGGATCTTCCGGAAGGATCAGATAGGCCCGTTCCGCGAGCGGAATGCTGGTATTGTTACCAAGCCGCAGATAGGCCTTGGCAAGCCGTGCCATAACCTGCGCATCGGCCACCCCGGCCTGTAGAATGGCTTCATATTCTTTCGCGGCCTCATCGGGTTTGCCGACGGCTTCAAGCTGCAGGCCCAGTTCCATATGCGCCTGGCGTGCGCTGTCGTGGTCCTTCAGGTAGGACCTGAGGGTTGCGATCGCCCCTGCCCTATCCCCCGCCGAAGCTTGGGCTTTGGCAAGCCCCGTCACCGTGTCTTCGGATGCGTCGGTCTTCATGGCGGTGCGATAAGCTTCGACCGCAGCCTGCACGTTGCCTGCTTCCATCAGATACTGGCCAACAACACCAGCACGGATATCGGCGGGGCGTGCCGCTTGATCCAGCGTCGGCAACAGGGTGCGCGCATCGTCAAAATGATGCCCACGCGCCGCGGCGGCAAACAGATACCAGTTGCCCTCGGCCTGCGGCAGTTGATCCTTGTCAGCCTTCATCGCCCGCAGGAACGACGTACGGGCGCCGGTATAAAGCCCCGTTGCGAGCAGCGCCCGTCCTTGCAGAAGATGGGCTTCCCCATCGTCCGGATTAAAGGCGACATAGCGGGAAAGCGGCTGCACGGCGAGCCTGGGCTGCTTGAGCTTCAGGAACAAAACGCCCATGCGCTTCAACAGGTCCGGCCTGTTTTCCCCCTGAACCACGGTTTCCCGCGCTTGGTTAATCGCCTGGGTCGTATGTCCGGCACCGGCAAGCGCGTCTGCATAATCGGCCCTTACGTCAACGACCTTGGGCAGAGCCTCCACCGCGGCACGGAAGAACCCGCTCGCCTCATCATATTTTCCCGCCCGCAAAAGCACGCGGCCCAACGTCGCCTTCGACCGGACATCGTCCGGCTTCAGCGTCAACAGGCGGCGGAGGTCCTTTTCGGCCGCGTCATATTTTTTGAGCTGGAGAAGCGCGAGCCCCCTGTTCCGGAGCGCTGTATAATAGTCGCTGTTGCGGTCAAGCGCTTCCGAGAAGGAGCGAACCGCCTCCAGATACTGGTGACGCTTATACTGCAGCGTTCCGCGCATATTGTAGCCGAGGGCCCGGTCCGGGGCCTCCTTGAGAATGGTGCCAATGGTGACACCAGCACCTTCATAGTCCCCGGTTCTGAGCTGCATCCCGCCCAGAATACCAAGATCACGCAGGTCCTTGTCCTTGCCTGCCGTCACAGCTGACAGGGCCGCAATGGCGCCCGAGGTATCGCCTTCCGCAAAGTCGGCAAGCGCCAGTTTGGCCGCAAGACCTTTCAGGACTTGGTCCTGACTTTTCGCTTCATCGCTCGAAAGCTTCGCGTAAAGCGCGGCGCCTTCATCCTTATGCCCGGATGCGATGGCCGCAGCCGCCGCCACAGCAATCACCCCAGCGTCTTTTTCCTTGGTTGCCTTGAGCATCGGCTTCAGGAGATCATAGGCTTCCTGCGCCCGTGTCTCACGCATATATGTGGCCGCGAGCGCAAGCCTTGCCGGGCGATCCGCGGGCCGCGCTTCGATGACCGTCTTCAAAAAGCGTTCGGCAATCGCATATTTGCCCAACTGATAAGCGACCAGGCCGCGGACATACATGGCCGGCAGATAGCGTTCCGTCACATTACGGGCACGCACGAGCAAGGCGTCAGCCTGCTCGTATTTCCCTTCGCTCGCCAGGATCGTGCCGGAAAGATACAGCGCCATGGGGTGGTTCGCCGACACGGCATAGACAGCATCAAGATACTTTTCCGCATCCTTGAGCTTGCCTTCGTTGATCCGGATCGCTGCCAGTTCCAGGTTGACCAGAATATTGTCCGGGTAGAGCCTCAGCGCATCCTGGAAATATTTCTCCGCGTCCTTGATATCCCCCTGGTAGCGCGCGATCAGGCCACGGGTATATTGCACCATGGTGTTATCAGGGTTCTGCTTATAGGCCTTTTCAGCCTCCGCTTTGGCAGCCTCGAGATTCCCGGCACGAAGTTCCAGACGCGCAAGGCCCAGAAAAGCCTGAAAATCGGGGCCATAGCCTTTAACGACCTTCTCATAACTTTCGCGCGCCGCATCAAACTTATGCTGGGCGAAATTGGCGTCCCCCGTGACGATCATGGCCTCGCGCTGGAAGGATTGTGGAATACTGACCCCCCTGAGGGCGGCCAGGGCATCGGCATATTTGCCTTGCAGGAGAAGGGCTTTGGCAAACGGCACCACGGTCTGGGCATAGTCGGCACCAAGGCGGCGGGCGCGCTCGATGGAGGCCTCGGCCGCGATCCCCGCGCCGGTTTCAAGGTAAGCCCGCGCAAGCAGCATATAACTGTCGGTATCCGCCTTCCCGCTCGCCTGCATCTTGGTCAGCAGTTTGATCACCTCATCAAACTGGCGGCTTTTCATCAGCGCTTCGACCTTGGCCTTGTCACCTGCCTGCGCATAGACGGCCCCTTGCCCGCCGATACCGGCCGCTGAGGCCAAGAGCATCGCCACAAGGGCCGCGCGCCCGGTATGCCGCAGCCGGGAACCTGATTTTTTTGACTGTGCCGTCATGGCGTTAGCGTACTCCGATCGGGAAAAGAATGACCCTGGCTGTTTGCAGGATAATCAGCAAATCCAGGAACAGGGAGTAGTTTTTTATATAATATAGGTCGTATTCCAGCTTGCGGCGTGCGTCATCTACCGAGGCCCCGTAGGGATATTGAATTTGCGCCCAACCGGTAATGCCCGGCTTCAAACAATGACGTTCCCGGTAAAAAGGGATTTCCTTTTCCAACTGCTCGACAAAATAGGGTCGCTCGGGCCGAGGCCCCACGAAACTCATGTTCCCTGAAAGGACATTCAATATCTGTGGCAACTCGTCGATCCGGGTACGCCGGATGAAGGCCCCCACCTTGGTGACCCGCGGGTCTTTATGCTGCGCCCATTGCGGCTGCCCCTCTTTTTCGGCATCTACGCGCATACTGCGAAACTTGAACAAGCGGAAAACCTGGCCATGCAGACCGACGCGCTCCTGCCGGTAAAAAACCGGGCCCCGGCTTGTCAGCTTAATCGCGAGGGCGGTGACCAGCATGATCGGCAGCGACAGGATCAGGGAAATAATTCCGACAAGGATATCCAGGAAGCGCTTGGCTGCACGCTCGATACCGTTCCCGCCCTTGAAGCCCTCGGAAAAGATGATCCATTCGGCCTTAACCGATTCAAGCGACACATAGCCGCGAACCTGTTCATAAAAGGCCCTGCGTTCCTTGACCTCAATCCCGCCCAGCTTACACGCGATCAGGGCTTCGAGCGGCAAATCAGGATGGTCGCCATCTGCGGAAACCAGAACCATTTCCGCGCCCTGCTGAAAAGCGAACGCATCAAAATTGTTTAAATTTTCTAGGATTACGGCACTTTTCACAAGTGTTTCTTCACCTGGAAGGGCAACCACATCGACCACATTCAAGCCAGCCTCGCGGGCCGTGTCGGCATAGTCCAGCAGGTCCCTGGCCTTATGCCCGGCCCCAAGAATAATAACCCTACGGCTTAGGAGCTGATCGCTACCTGTCAGGATAAACAGATAGTGGCTGGCTACCAGACCAAGGCCGGTGAGGGTCATGGTCAGCACCAGGATCGAACGCCAAAGCGGCAGGCTGGGAAACAGGAACATCAAGGCCGACAGGACGGTGCCGGAAATCACGATCGCCACGGCAATCCGCACGGCAAAAACACGCAGGTCCCGCATGGCATCCGGCTGGTAGCCGCCAACTCCAAGAAGAACCGGCATGAAAATAATCGGGACAAGCAGGCGTGCAATCCAGACAATATAGCCGGACGGCCCCTGAATATCGATCAAGCCATAGCGAATGTGTTCGGCAAGATTGACGGCACCGAAAACAAGAAATGAATCAACAGCTGCCAGCGTCAGCTTCAGCGGTGACACATAATGACGAAAAATTCGCACCATTTGGCGTTGGCCACTTCCCTTGTGATGCCAGAACCGCCCCCAATGCCGCCAACACTAGACTTCTGCGTTCCCGCTTGCAACCCCTTGCTTTGACAAGCCAAAACCGTGCCTTCCATAAAGCATGGACTAGCTGGCCCTCAAAAATACAGCTAATGGCTTAGCGGCGTCGTTCGGGCACACCCGGCAGGGCCGCAGCGGCCGCAAGGACCGGCAAGCCAGCGGCCACCGCGCAGCCTGGTCCCACACCCACGGGAACCCCGATGAGCGGGGTCCGTTTCATCTGGGCCATCAGGCGTGCTTGTGCCGTGTCTGCGACACCGGCAACCCGGACATGGGCCGCAGCCTCTTTCGACAAGGCCTCCAGAACCGCAATTGCCCCAAGGGCGGCCCATCCATCTGTGAGGACAGGCAGGCCGGCACTGCGCGCGGCAATCATCGCCCCGACCATCCCGGCGATTTCCCGCCCGCCCAGAAGGCGCAGGGCAGCAAGCGGCTGGTTGGGGGGCAGGTCGATGCTTGAAAGCATGGTGCGGGCGGCGACGAACACAGGCTCCTCATCCGTCAACAGGTCATTGCCCCCTTCCAGGCTGCCTGCCAGGCAGTAAGCAATCAGGGCCGCGGCCGGCGCTTCATTGCCGGGCGCAAAATCACTGAGACCCAGCAGGTCGCCACCGGCTGCTGCAGCTTCCATCCCGAAGGCAATGGCCGCAACGCAGTCAGCATCCGACCAACGGCCATCAAGCGCATGAGGCACGGACGGCGCCATATCAATAACGCGCAACCCGATACCCCGGTCAACGCACAGCAAATTGACAGGCGCCCTGCCCTTGGCCGCCATATCGACATAATCCGCCGCCATCGCCGGTCCTTCGGCGACGTGGCTGTAACTAGAGACAAGAAGACAGATGTGTATGTCCTTCAGGACAGGCTGCTCCGTGCCTTGCCAGGCTCCAAGCCAGGCGGTCAGATCCAGAAGACCGCGAGCCTCTGCAAATGGTTTAGCATTCGCCTGTGCCCGTATCGCCGTTACACTTTGCTCATCAGGTCCTGATAAATCACTGATAACAGTACGAATATCGTCAAACGGCTGGCCAGTTAACATCTCGTTCAAACATCCCGGATTATAATAAATAGACGATTGGGTGACCCCCATGGGCCTCGGCAACGCTTGTATTAGAGCAACAGGCAGTATATGGCTATGAAAAAGGCGCTTTTGGGGGATTGGCGAGCAAGCGGTAGTTGCCATATTATGGTATGGTAATAATGATTTGCCGTGGACCTTGCGTGAATATGGAAGCACCTGATGCTGTCGAGCAATAAATCCTTGATCATCTCCACGCTGCTGACCGGCACGGCCGTGGCAACGGGGACACTTATTTATGGCCTTTACGGTCGTCAGCAAGACAACAAGCTTGCTGTGCTCGACGATACTTTGCCGCCCGTGATCGGCTCCGGCGTTTTGCCGCCGCCCGCCACCTACCGCATGACCACGCCGCCGCCGGTGGAAATCCCCGGTATCCGGCGCCTGAAGATCATCCGCCCGGCACTGCAAAGCGCAGAATCCAGCGAAGACCAGGGCAGCAAACCGGACAAGACGTCCCCTGTGGATTATTATCTCACCGGCACCCGCAGTGCCGAACTGATCCGCAAGCCTGTTGAGGCCCGCATTGAAACCTTCCCGTCTGTTTCGCTCGAAGAAGCGGTTGAAGGTGCACTGGCGGTTGACGAATGGGGCTTCCAGGTCGTCCAGTCCTATCTCAACCAGGCTTTGGGCGACGACAAACAGCTTAAGGCGCGGATGGATGCACTTCTCGACGCCATCGGCAAGCGCGCGGGCGATTATGACCTCGGCACCATCTCCGACGCTGCAAACCTGATCATCGAAGCCGGTGCCCGGACGCACTGGACCGCCTTTATGTCCCCGTTCGTACTCGATTCCGGCTTCGAACTGAAAAAAGGCGCGATCGGCTGGGACCTTGGCCCCGAAGACAAGAAGCCTTACGACAAATTCATCCGCGTCGGCTCCAAGAGCAAGATGCTCGTCGGCAAGAATATGGACGATGAAGCCGCCCAGGATGGGCCGTCGATCCTGTCGAACGGTGTTCACAACATCGAACAATTCGTTGCGACCGGCCTCAAGAACGGCCGGTACCGCGTGGTTATCCTGACCGCGCCGCGCCCGAACGGTAAATCGCCGCTTTATCCCTTTGGTGTTGACGTCAAACGAAACGGCGGCAAGGTCAACATGGTTGACACCCGCGCGACCGATGACCTTGTCCCGGTTATGAAGCTGGCGACCGGCGGCCCGGGCCGTTTGTCCGACAGCCCGGAAGAACAGCGCGAAAAAGACGCGACATCGGACAATACCACTTCGGACGCTACGCCGCTTCTCAGGACCCTGCCGCTGCGCCTTGCGGCTTCGGGACACGCGGACACAAGCCATGAAGGGCTCATGCCCCTGGTCCCCGCCTCCCTGAAGCGCGGCAGTCAGACCAGCAGCATGACCGGTGGAACCGGTGTTGCCACGATCCGCTCCTTTATCTCGGCCTTTGCCGAGGCTGGGACGCATTCCTTCCTGCAAAGTGGCGGTGGTGGTGGCGGTGCCCCTGCGACGGGCCATATGCTGGTTACACGCGCCGAAGTGGTTGATGGCACGCTGCGCCTCGACTTCCGTCAGCTTGGCGGCCAGGACACCTATGTCACCGCCGTCATCATCTATCCCGAGCCGGACACCAACGTCGAGCAGCAGATGGCGCAGGATGTCGCCAAATTCATCGACAAAGTCACACCGGCTGCCGGGCAGAACATGACCGCGGAGAAAATCCTCGGCCTCGATACACCGATCATCGACCCGGTTGAAACCTTTGCCGATGCCGCCAACGGCCTGCCAACCTCCGAGGCGGCTGCAGCAACACCGACGCCCACGACCAACACCCCGGCCTCGAGCAGCGGTTCCAGCTCATCGTCGAGCTCCTCCAGTCCTTCACCGTCTCCGACCTCTGCGCCGGCGCCGTCACCTTCGACATCGACCCCAACCAGCACGCCGGTTGCGGTGCCGAGCCCCAGTGACGGAACACCTGATATCGGCGGCCCGAGTGCGACACCGACATCTGCGCCGACGCCCGCCCCGACACCGGCCCCGACAGCAACGCCAACGCCTGCGCCGACGCCCGCGCCGACCGCAACCCCGACACCGGCACCTACGCCGGAGCCAACGGCGACCCCGACGCCCGCACCGACACCGGAACCGACGGCGACGCCAACACCAGCTCCGACACCGGCGCCAACACCGGCGCCAACGCCAGCCCCTACCCCGGCACCGACGCCGGCGCCAACGCCTGCTCCAACTCCGGCGCCAACGCCAGCACCGGAAATTGTGGCAGAGGCAGGGGTCTACGACCCGATCGCCCTTGGGGAAGACTTCACCCTCAATGGCTGCGGCAGCACCTTCGCAATCGAAGCCGTGTGTAACCTGACAGACCTGTCGCAGTTTCAACTGACGTGGATGTTGGGGGACCAGGTTCTCGGCACAGGGGAAAACCTGCTGATCCATACCGGCGACGGCACGTCCTTCACCCAGGGCGGCCTCTATAATGTCACCCTGCATGTCCGGTTTGATGGCAGCCTTCTCGGCAGCGACGGCCGTCTGGTCGACCTCCTGAGCGGCGGCACCGTCTTCCTACCGGGGGATGTCATCCTGACCAGCCTGGATACCGCGATCATCAATATCGTTGCCAGCGTGCCCGCGCCCGCTGGGCTGTTCCTGCTCGCCCCGGGTATCGCCTATGTGGTCCGGCGCGAACGCAAACGCCGGAAATCGAAAAAGGAAACGGCCGACAAGCGCTAAGCCCCCATTGGCCAGGTATCATCCCAAAGAAAAAGCGCGCCCTTGGCTAAGGGGCGCGCTTTCCTTTTAGCGAAATGGTATGGGGTAAATTACATGCCGTATTCGTCAACACCGCTGGAGAGAAGCCGGGCAAGGCCCAGAACTTTCTTGCGGATACGCGGGTCGGCGATACGATAGTAAGCCTCAACCAGCTCTTGGGTTTCCTGCTTGTCGAAAGCATCCTCGCCGAGGGCTTCAACGCTTTCGTTGTAGCCCGGCAGCTTGGTTTCAGCGCCTTCGAAGAAATAGGCCACAGGAACATCTAAGGTTGTAGACATCTTGAAAAGACGGCTAGAACCGATGCGGTTGGTACCGCGTTCATATTTCTGTACCTGCTGGAACGTTACGCCCAGTTCTTTGCCGAGCTGGGTTTGCGAAAGACCCAACATCTTGCGGCGAGCACGGACCCGTTGCCCAACATGTACATCGATGGGATCCGGGTTCTTGACATTTGTTTCAGGACTCGTGGTCATGCTACTCTCTCTCTGGTGATTGGCTATGAGCAGTATAAGCTGCATTCCGGGCTATCTCTAGTCCGTTGTATTTTCACTCACGTTCAAGTTGAGATTACCCGCAGCCTCAAGTGCCGCCCTTATCATTTTATTATGTAAAATCATCAACTAAGGTGGTTAAGCTTGTCTTAACCTACTGCCTTGCGGCGCTGCGATTATTTGTCGCATCCCCGGTTGACAGTTTTACGTTTCCCACAATTTTGCGCGAATCGTACTAAACTTAAGTCAGGGATTTTTCAACCAATTCCCTGACATCGTCGCTGGTAGCGGCGTTCCCTGCGATTTTCCTGAGGGATTCCTGCATCATATCACGGGCTCTGCCCTCAAGCCTGCGCCAACGGCCAAGAGGCGCCACCAGCTTAGCCGCCATCTGTGGGTTGATGGCATCAACAGCTTCGATCATGTCAGCCAGGAAGCGGTACCCTGCCCCGTCTTCGCTATGGAAGCGAACCTGGTTGAGCATCGAGAAGGAAGACACCAGGGAACGGAGGCGGTTGGGGTTCTTGATGGTGAAGGCTTCATGGTTCGTGAGCGCCCGCACCACTTCAACCGTATCTTCACGCTTGCTGTTCGCCTGAACGGCAAACCATTTGTCGATGACCAGCGTATTGTCTTTCCACTGCGCGTAGAAATCATCCAGCACTACTTTCCGGCAAGCAAAGTCGCTATCCGTCACAAGAGAAAGCGCAGCCATCTGGTCGGTCATATTATCGGCGCCGTCATAATGCGTCTTCACCAGGGCTTCACCGTCTTCCCCAAGCGCCAGATACCCGAGAAGCACATTCCTAAGCTTGCGCGCGGCTTTTGCATCCTGATCCTGGAAGAAGCCGTCGCTTGCCAGCGCCTCATAGCGGCTGCGCATCACGCCGCCGTGGGCCTTCACCAGCAAATGAAGAACCGTTTCCCTTGCCTTGTGCAGCTTTTCAGCCTCCAGAACCTTAAGCTTCTGACCGACGTCAATCTCGCTCGGCAGCATCAAAAGCTCGGCAATCAGCGCCGGGTCTGTGTTTTCATCCGTCAGGACGGCGCCGTACGCATCCGTAAGGTGAGACGGAAGCGAGGTCAGAGGCTCATCCCCTTCAACCACCCGGACGAGAAGATTGGACACAAGCGTTTGCGTCGCTTCCCAGCGGGCGAAAGCATCCGTGTCCGCGCCCGAGAGGAAAGCGAACTCAGCTTCCGTCAGGTCGCTCGTCATCAGCACCGGGCAGGAAAAGTCCCTGAGAAGGCTGGGCACAGCCCCTTCCGGGACGCCCTCAAAAACAAATTGCTGCCGCTCTTGTCTGAGGTCCAGGAGGCAGCCGTCTTCATGCCAGGTACCATCAGCCGCGATTGTCGGGCGGATTTCGGCGCCATCGGCACCAACCCAGCCCACCATAAAGGGCATATGGAATGGCAGTTTTTCGGCCTGCCCCGGTGTGGGCGGGCACGACTGTGTAATGGTCAGGGTAACCTGGTTTCCGTCCCGCATGCGCTCAACCGTCAGCTTGGGCGTACCAGCCTGGGAATACCACAGGCGGAACTGACCGAGATCAGCCCCATTGGCATCTTCCATCGCCTTGACGAAATCTTCGCAGGTAACAGCCTGTCCGTCATGCCGGTCGAAATAAAGGTCGGTCCCGGCACGGAAACCATCCGCCCCCAGGAGACGGTGCATCATCCGGATGACCTCAGCACCTTTATTATAGACCGTGACCGTGTAGAAGTTATTGATCTCAATATATTTTTCAGGGCGAACCGGGTGAGCGAGCGGACCTGCATCCTCAGGGAACTGGAGCATCCGCAACAGCCGCACATCATCCAGACGCTTCACCGCGCGGGACGTCATGTCCGACGAGAATTGCTGGTCCCGGAAGACGGTGAGACCTTCCTTGAGGCTCAGTTGGAACCAGTCCCGGCAGGTAACCCGGTTGCCCGACCAGTTGTGGAAATATTCGTGCCCGATGATGCCTTCGATGCGGTCGAAATCCGTATCGGTCGCGGTGTCCGGGCTCGCCAGCACATATTTGGAATTGAAGATATTGAGGCCCTTGTTTTCCATGGCCCCCATATTGAAGTCACCCACCGCGACGATGTTATAGACATCGAGGTCATACTCACGCCCGAACGCTTCTTCGTCCCATTTCATCGAGCGTTTGAGCGACTGCATGGCGTACCCGCACTTATCCAGGTCCGCCGGCGCGGCATAGATATTGAGGGCAACATCGCGACCGCTTTCGGTCGTGAAGCTGTCACTCAGCACTCCGAGCTTGCCTGCGACCAACGCAAACAGATAGCTGGGTTTCGGGAACGGGTCATGCCATTCCGCAAAATGGCGCCTCTCATTCAGATCCCCGGCATCCCCCGGGTTGCCGTTCGACAGCAGGACCGGACAACGGGCCTTATTCGCCTCGATCCGGACGCTATAGCGCGCAAGGTTATCGGGCCTGTCGACAAAATATGTGATGTGACGGAAGCCTTCCGCCTCACACTGGGTGCAGAAGTTGCCTCCGGAATGATACAGCCCTTCAAGGCGTGTATTTTCCTGAGGTTTCAGCCGGGTGACAATCCGCAGGCTGAACTGGTCCGGCACGTCATGAAGCGTCAGGCTGTCTGAGCCAAGTGTATAGGCATTCCCCGTGAGGGCCTCGCCATCGACCGCCACGGAAACCAGGTCCATATAAGGACCGCCATCAAGCATGAGCGGGGCCGTGCCCTTTTCCTGCCGGCGCACGTCGGAGACGGCTTCGACTTCGGCAAAATCATCAAAAAGACGGAAGGTCAGCTGGACATGATCAATGGCAAAAGCGGGCGGGCGGTAATCGGCGAGATAGATTTCACTCTTGGGTACCGAGGCAGCGGCTGAAACATCCATGACTTAAGACCTCCGGCGCCGTCCGCGCGTTTCTTCAAGCGCATAGTCAAGCGGCAGGGCCGTTGTGTATTTGATCCGTTCCATGGCGAAGGAGGAGCTGACGTCCGACAGTTGCACCTTGGAGATCAGCTTCTTGTAGAAAGCGTCATAGGCGGCCATGTCCGGCACCACAACGCGCATCAGATAATCGATTTCGCCACTCATCCGGTAGAGCTCAACCACTTCGGGGAACTCACAGATGAGGCGGGCGAATTCATCCAGCCAATCCCAGTTATGTTCGTTGGTGCGGACAGCGACAAAAACATCGAGTGGGACATTGACCTTGTTCCGGTCAACCAGGGCGACACGGCGGGTGATATAACCTTCCTGCTCCAGGATCTGGATACGGCGCCAGCACGGCGTGGTGGACAGACCGACCGCCTCGGCGATCTCCGCCGTACTGAGGGTGGCGTCCTTCTGCAAGAGACCTAGGATCTTACGGTCGATATCGTCCATGGCTTGTCCTTTTTGTGGTGAGGCATGAGGCTGTCACGCCTTTATTGGCCTCACTCTTAGCGGAAAATTCTCGCAAATAAAACAAAAAGCCGGGCTGAAACAACCCGGCGCGGTTTCAAGCACTCCACCGTCAGGTACGGCGACTGAAGCGCTGGATCAGGTGATCGAGCGATACCCGCCCTGCCCCAAGGACCAGAATGGCGAGAAGCGCAGCCATCCATGTCAGATGCTCGGAAAAATGGCCCGGATAGACCAGAAACTGGATAACCAGGGCCATGCCGAGAAGGCCCGCCGCGCCAACGCGGGCGAACAGCCCAAGCATCAAAAGGATCGGCAGGAAGGTTTCGGCATAGACCGACATATAAGCGGCCACCTCAGGCGAGATAAGCGGCAGGCGATATTCATCCTGGAACAGCGTGATGGCCATGTCGGTCGGGGTCAGCAAGCTGCCCCCTGTCTTGAGCCGCCCCGACACGAAAAAGACATGGGCTATCCACATGCGAAGCCACAAAAGCATAAAGTCTTCAGCCTGAAATTTCTCCTGCAGGAAAGCCTGGGCCGCCTGTATCTTGGCCATAAACACCCTCAACTCTCCCCATCCCGTTTAGACAACAAGCTTCTTTCAGCCAAACCCGCCGCATAAGCATAAAGGTCTTCCGGCACAGGCTGGTCCCCGGCATGAAGACAGCGGGCAAGCTTGGCCAAACCGCCTTCAAGCGGCAAAATCCGAACCTGCCTGCCCGTCAGCACGACCGCCGCCGTCTGGGCACCGTCTTCAAGGCGGACCGCTTCAGGCGGCAATTGCCCGCGCCCCACCATCCATAGATTGACGACAGGGTAAGCGCTGACGACGAGACGCATATTGGAAGACAGCCGAGCCCATCCTGCCCGCATGGCACCTTCTGCATCCTCGGGCGGCAAGAGAGGCTCTTCCAAAGCATTCTGAAGTTCATGCACAGCCCACTCGATCCGGGCGAGGTCCGCGATATAGGGGACACCCGACGCCGGTTCGAAATCGTCCAGGAAGGCGGCAAAACCGGCGCCATAGCGGTGCAGCATGGGCTCAGCCGGCGGTTCCGCTAAGATATAACGCCGAAGCGCGCCCTTCAGGAACTGGCTGCCGACAAAAGCCGACACCAGTGGAAATATCTCCGCAACACCGTCCGTGAGGCCGAGACGATAATTGTTGCGGTAAACATTAAGTCGCTGGACCGGGCTGAGCGGGCCGCCTTCGATCATGCCAGCCAACCCCTCAAGCGTTTCTTCAGGGCTCAGGACCGCATCGGTAAAGGCCTGTTGCAGGCGGGCGAGGTCAGACACGGTCCACCTCCCGCGCGACCGCTTCCTGCCGCATGATCCCTTCGGCAATCCCCGCTTCGGAAACCAGCGTGGCAAGGGACGGCACATTCGTGTCCCATTCAATCAAGGTCGGCCGGGCGCCAAGCCGGGCAATCGTATGCCTGTAAAGCTCCCACACGTCCTCGGCGACACGGCTGCCATGGTCATCAATACGCAAGGGAACACCATCAATGTCCTTGAGCGCATGGCCCGCCAGATGGATTTCGCCGACCGCAGCCGTGGGGACTGCATCCAGGTACGCCGCCGCATCCCAGCCCATATTGGTGGCCGAGACGAAAACATTATTCACATCCAGAAGCAGGCCGCAGCCCGTGCGGTCCGCGAGGGCTGAAAGGAACTCCACTTCCGGGATATCGGTGGTTTCAAAGGACAAGTAGGCGGACGGGTTTTCCACCAGCACCCGACGGCCAATGGCATCCTGCAGGTGCGACACGTTCCGGGTGACAATCTCCAGGCTTTCCGCATTGAGCGGCAGCGGCAAAAGGTCATTCAGGTAGGTGTCCCCCCGCCGGGACCAGGCCAGATGCTCGGAAATCAGCCAGGGCCTATAGTCTTCGACCAGGGCACGGAAGCGGCGGACATGGGCTTCATCCAGCCCCTCCGCCGAGCCGAGCGACATACCGACGCCGTGAAGCGACAGGGCATATTTGTCTGAAATAGCATCGAGATAACGACGGTGCGCCCCCCCGGGCACCATGTAATTCTCGGCATGAACCTCAAAGAAGGTCAGCGCGGGGCTCGTTTGCAGCACATCTTGATAATGCTGGCTCTTGAGCCCCACACCAACCGGGGTTCTGCTGCCGGAGGGTGAAAGCGGTAAAGGTGAGGTCATCGTTCCGCCCTCCTTTAAGGCCTGGCCTTATCAGCCGCCCTTTTTCTTGCTTTCGGATACACCGCCTGCGAGACGGTCGCACAGACCGGCCGGGACATAGACCCATTCCTCAGGATGAGCATCCTGAGTGCTTTGACCTGCGCAGCTGTGGTTGGCGCTGGCACAGTCATTCATGCCCTTGGCGGCAACGCCATAGCATTTTTCCTTTTTGGCCTTCATGTCGTCCGCAGCCGAGGCGGCAGCAGTGGCCGTACCAATAACAAGAGCCGTACCAGCAACGGCAACGGCGGCTTTTGCAAAGCGATTCATTTTCATATGAGTTTCTCCTCCTAATCCGGACGGAACGTTTGAAGTGGCACTGCCAATCCCACGCTGTCCGTACAAGCATGGTTGCCCATCCCCCCAAAAAAGGAAAATAATATAAGCGTCACGACTTGGTGAGAGGGTTGTCATCATACACGCTCCACATGTCACTCATTCGGGGATAGATCATGCATATCATCGACCTGAGCCAGACCATGAAAGACGGCCTCCAGACCTACAAAGGCCTGCCCGAAATCCATGTCTGCAGCCATTTATCGCGCGAAGACAGCCGCCAGCATTATGAAGACGGCGCCGAGTTCCAGATCGATGACATTCAGTTGATCGGCAATAGCGGCACCTATATCGATTCCCCCTTCCACCGCTATAAAGACGGCAAGGATTTGGCCGCTCTTTCCCTGGCGGCCACCGTCAACCTTCCCGGAATCGTGATCAGGGCGCCATCGGCCTCGCCCTGGGCGTCTGTGGAACTTTCCGCCGTCAAAGGTAGGGATGTCAAAGGCAAGGCTGTGTTGATTGAAACCGGCTGGTGCCGTTACTTCGGCTCCTCTGCCTATTATGAAGGCCACCCGTTCCTGAGCGCTGATGCGGCTCAATACCTGCGGGATGTCGGCGCAGCGCTTGTCGGGATAGACAGCCATAATATTGACGACACGCGCGGCCGTAAACGGCCGGTCCACACCACCCTTCTGGGCGCAGAGATTCCGATTGTCGAGCATATGACCAACCTGAATGCGCTCCCCGACCAGGGCTTCCGCTTCTTTGCCGCCCCGATCAAGTTTGAGGGCGTCGGGACTTTCCCGACACGGGCCTATGCGCTCATGGACGATCAACCAAGCCCAGCCAAGGCCTAACGCAAAAGACGATCAGTCCTTCCCGGCCAGGGCTTTCCGGCGTTCGAGGCTTTCAGCGGGCCAATAGGTTCGGGCTGAATAATATTCCTCAACCGCTGGCATGTCCGGTGGCAGGACCACCCACGGCTGCTTGGAAGCCGTGAAAATATGGATATCGGGCGGCAACTGGTCCGGGTTATCAAGTGTCCCGACACGCACGAACGCCAGCTTGTCCCCCGCCCCGGAATAATGGCTCCAAAGCGCTATCTCACAATCAGGGCAGCGGACGATTTTCTGGCCCTTGCCGCTGTTTGAAGGGGTCAGAACAGTTTTTGGGTTGCCCTCAAGAACCGAAAGCTCGCTCGTTTCCACAAGGGCATTCAGGGCGAAGGCCGTCCCGGTTTCCCGCTGGCACCAGCGACAGTGACAGCAATGAACAAACATGGGTTTCCGCATGATACGGTAGCGCACTGCCCCGCAGGTACAGCCGCCCCTTAGGTCAGCATCTTCTGAGATCTTCATCGCATTCTCCCCCGAATAGCCGTTCGCGCGGAAAAGAATTACCTGCCGCTGAAATCCTTCCGGTAATCCCGCATGAAGGATTGCAGCTTTTCGACACTGGCGATCTGGCTCGCGATCTTGCCCAGCTGGCGGCCGGAAAGCTTCTGATCGTTGGTCAGAAGGTCGAAGGCATTGGCGAAATCACCGCTGCTCATCTGGTTGCCATACCGGCGCCGGAGCTCAACAAGCCCTGCCCGGTCTTCCATGAAGGTAAGCGCAATCGTGAGGCGGATCAAATTCAGGCGCTGGAGCGACGTCAGCGATTCATTGTGGCGCCAGCCGTCGCCCAGAAGGTGACGCGCCGTATCCGCGAATTTGGCCCAGTTCTTGGCACCCCAATAGATGTCGGCGCGCAACACTTCCGCCCCGGCACTCCGGTCATTCTCAAGCATGACTTCGGCTTCTTCATACCGGCCAAGCTCGGTCAGGGCACGAGCCTCCACCCAGCGGCGGTTGGCGTTGATATCCTCCGGCAACCTCGGCTCACGCGTGGCGCGGATAATCTCAAGCGCACTTTCCGGTTTTTTATCAAGGATATAGATCTTGGCGAGCTTCGCAGCGATCTGCGCACGCGCGGCCCCTTCGGTCCGGACCTTCACCTGATATTGAAGCAGTTCAGCCGCCCGGTCGAGCAGGTCGACAGACACCAGCCTGTCCGCAAGCCTGCGGATCATCAGGTCACCATCGGCGCCAAGCGGCGTGAGTTCACGGAACTTATAGAAGAGACTGATGGCCGCAATCGGCGTCATATCATCCGCGTCATGGCCCAAATACAGATCCCGGAAGACATTGCCCATCCGCAGGGTGAACTTGCGCTCGGACGAGAGTTCCGGGAAGTAGGACACAGCCTGTCGCAGGATTTCCAGCCCCTTGGCATACTGCTTGGTCTGGAAATAAAGCTCGGAAAGCTTATCGATCAGCTGCACCTCGAACCGGTCACCCCGCCAGGAATAGCGCAGGCGCTCCAGCTGGTCGATGGCATCCACAGGGCTCAGGTCCCCTTTCTTGAGACCGATCAAGATACGGGAATACCGTGCCCGTGCGGCGATCCAGTGCTGCGGCGCATTCGACAGGTCATCAAACTGCTGAAGCGCTTTGTCGACCTGCCCCTGCCGTTCGGCAATACGGGCGGACTGATAAACCGATTCCGACATCTGGGCATCCGTCAGCTTCAGGCCGTTTAGAAGCTCAAGTTCCCTTTGGGCCATTTCCAGGTCACCCGTTGCCAAAGCGGAACGGACAACAGCCAACTGGATGTCAGCCCTGTCGGAATCATCATAGGTTCCCATGATGTCTTTGCCGCGGCGGTAATGGTCGAGCGCTTCTTTATAATGACCCATGGCCTCTGCGACCTGGGTGCGCCAAAGGTCAGCATCCTGTTCGGCCTCCAGCTCCTTCGACCCGAGATCCTTCGCCGCTTCCTTAAGCCGCCCCATTTTGAAATTGGCGACACCGCGCACAGCCAGATAATCGGTGTTCTGGGCCAAAAGCGGGTCTTCAGACAACATACGGTCCAGCATCCCAAGGCATTCAGCCGCCCGGCCAAACGCCAGGTAGAAGCGGGCGATTTTCCAGCGCACACCATTTCGGCGGTTCGCAGGTTGCAACGACAGTTCGTAGAAGAGCTTGTCCTTGCTTTTGCGGTATTCCCACTTCGGGCCAAGCCGCCAAGCCGCGAAATCGATAAGGCGGTGGAATTTACCGCCTCGCCGGTCCCCCGGGCCTGCACCGGACGGCAGGTGAGATGCCGACAGAACATTGTTCCCGGACAGCCGGATCGCAACCCCCTTCGGGAAACGCTCCACATTGACAAGGTCCGAAAGCGGAATGATCGCAATACCTTGCGACGTTTCCAGGATATTGACGGCGGCATAATTGTAGGTCATAGCCATGCCCCTGCCTTCATGAAGCATGGGCAGAATAATCATATTGTCGCCGATCGCCGGGTCTTCGACCGTGATCTTGCGGCCGATATCGGTCGCGGGAATATAGATCTGCTGGCCTTGGGAATCGGCCCCCTGACGCTCGGGCGCCAGCGGGAAACGCGGCTTGGCCGGCGTATCTTTCAGGCTGAGAATCCAGCTTTTTTCCTGGCGCTCGACCACAGCATTCTGCCCGGCGCGAATAGCCATACGCAGGACAAGGGCGTCGGGGTTCGCTTCAACATCAATGGACCGAATGCGCTCGGTGACCGTCTTCCCGGCCTGAAGCAAGGATTTGGCGTCAAACTTATAGGGCTGGTCGAACACGACCCACAGATAACCGCCCCGCTTGAAGGCAGCCGCGGCAACCTCCTCAGGCCAGGCGAAGGTCAGGCTGATGCCGCTGTCTATGGTTTTCACGCTGGCTGACATGACATTCGCGGCCGCCGAATTCTCGGGAAGGCTGCCTGTTACCTGCAGGCGGTCTGGAATGACGTCTTTCTTGAACGGTGCAATATCCGTTGTCCCCCCGCGGGTCACGAGGGAATGGTCTTCAAGACGCGCAAGGTTACCGCCATTCTGATCAGGGGGCGGCGCAACCGGGTCCAGAGACACTGCCGGGGCTTTTGCCGCCGGTTGAGCGGTCTGAGAGGCATTCCCCTCTGGCGCTTTCTGTTCCGTGTTTTCCTGTGCACTGGGCCCTGTGCTTTCAGCCGCCTGCGTCTCAGTCCCAGCAGTAGGTTCAGGGACTTTAGAGTCTGGGGCTTTCCCACCTGTATCGGCTGCTTGTTCCGGTCCTTGTGGTTTAGCGGTTGTCGTTTCCTGTGCAGCCGAGGACGTGCTCGCGGGGGTCTGCGGCTGCGTAGTAGCACCTGAGGCTGCCGCCTGGCGCCGCGCGATGGCCGGTGCACTATTCCCGGAATAAACATCGAGCACCAGATAGCCGCCGGAGCGGAAAGCACTGGGCCCGGCATCTGCCGGCACATTGAAGCTGAGAATCGTTTCACCGCCGGCGCGCCGCGCCCTGGGCGACGACACCTGCTTCAAGGAAACGGCATTGAGGGCGCTGAAGTCGACCTCGAAACTGCCGGCAATCGTCACCGACAGATCGGTTCCCTGATGGCTGACCTGATAAGGCACACCAGCAGGCAGGTCCAATATCAGGCGGACATACGTCGGCTGCTGAGCGCCTTGGACACGGAGGACATTGGCATTCTGGGCGACAACAGCAGACGGCGCAGCCCAGATAAGAGCTGCGGCCATAATGCCAGCCATGGTGCGCCGATCAGAAAAGGTCATAGGGTCCTCGTTCCCGCTTTTCGTTTATTATAATAATATCAATACGTTCCGCCAGCTGATATCGCCGAACCTGACCAAGTTTAGGGCTCAGTTCAGCAAACCGCGTATCAGCATAGCCGAGAACATTGACAGGCTGCACATAGCCCGCATCCGCCATGATACCCGCAACCAGCCGGGCGCGCGTGAGCGAAAGCTCCCAGTTGGAGCGGAACAAACCGTTCTTTACCGGGTTCGGGTCCGTATAGCCCGCCACCATGATCCGGTTCTTCACCTGCACGAAAGACCCCGCCAATTGCCTAAGCGCCTTCACGCCGTCGGTCGTGGGGGTCGCGTTTTTATCCCCGAACAAAAGGTTTGCAGGAATACTGATCACCACATTGTCCCGCACACGGTGCACGATCGCCTGTTTCAGAAGCGGGTTCTTGTCAAGCGCGCGGCGGATCAGAACCGTCAGGTAGCTCAGGTTCAGCCCTGGCGCCTTCTGAACAAGCAGCGAATCCTGCCCATCATGCGGCTTGGTGTCGACAGCGACCCGGGCCGGGTTGAACTCATCCGACATGGTGCGCACCATGGCCTTCCAGTTATCGAACTGGATTGCGCTCATGGAAAACATCAGGACAAAGAACGTCAGAAGCAGGGACAGAAGGTCCGCGAATGTCAGCATCCAGTTCGCAGGCGCGGCTTCTTGTTGCCGGAAGGGAGTGTTTTTATCGGCCATAGCCCTACTCCCCCGACGTTTCTTGAGTTGCGTCCGAGACCGGACCATCCAGGGTCACGGCATCCCGGCCCAGATCCAGTATTTCATCCCGGCGCAGCGTGTTGCGGAACACGGCCACAATATCGGACCGCGGGATAGCGGTGAACCCGGCGGAAAACGTACCGGAAGGCAAGCCTTGGTCTCGCAGGTAACGGGCAAGCGACCCCGCCCTGCGGATTGCCACCTCCTGGGACCGGGTAATCTCACGCCGGACAGCCCCATTACCGCTTCCGAACAGGAACACGACTTCCTGGCGGTTGCCGGCCGGGGCTTCCCTGAGGATCCGGATGAGCTGGTCCAGAAACGGCCCCATGTCGGAACGAACCTGGAAGGAGCCTTTCTGGAACAAATATTCCTGCGGAAACTGGACTTCGAACACATTGCCTCCCGCACGCGAGAAGCGACCCTTGATATTCATCTCCGACATGAATTCACGTTGAATGCCGGACAGAACCGTATCCTGCGCGGCATCTTTAGCGGCCGGGTTGATCTCCGGCATCTTCTGGTGTCCGCCTTTCTGGAAGGTGCTGTTGACGCTTTCCAGGGCTGCGGATGACCGAACTTCAGCCTGTTCCGACATGGCCGCCAGAACGATAAAGAATGCCAGAAGGATGAGATAAAGGGCCACGAACAGCCCCATGGTGGGGTCGCTGCCAAAAAGCCGTTTGGTCTGTTGATCTTCTATATACATGCAGCCCAAATCACCTGGCGCGACCGCTCCGTCAATCGAAGCTTGCCAAAATGGCGTCAATTTCAGCCTGACTGTTGCCCTCACCTTCAAGCTGCGGGCCATGCAAAAGGTCATGTTCGTCCTGAACAATGCCTTCCGCGTCACGCGCAACATCGTCTTCCGCCGGCCGGATATACTCATCGCCAATGGCATCGGCAAGCGCGTTCAGGCGCTCCTCCAGGTGCGCAAGCGTGCCAGCGACCTTGGTGATCCGCTGGCCCGTCAGGTCCTGAAAGCTGGAAGCCTGGAAAAGATTGGTCGCAACGTCATTAAGCTGAGCCGCGAGTTCTTCGTCTACAGATTCGGCAATCGCCTCTACTGTTTCGGCAGAATCCATGATCGTGCCCGCAGCGTCCTCGGTCGATTTGACGATGGCTTCAAGCTGGTCATGGGCATCGGGAATGTCTCGGTTCGACAGCGACTTAGGCTGCATTCCGACCAATTCGCTTTTAGCAGCGCCGATATAGGACAGAAGTTCCCTCAGCTCGCTGGCGATCTGGGCGAGGTCTTCGTCGTGCGTGGTGCCTTTCACTAGGCTCCCGACCACGTGAGTAATGTCGTCGATGGCGACACTGTCCCCCCGGTCCTTCCGCAGCATCGTCGCCCGATCTGCCAAACTCATTGCGGCTGCCTGCTTTACCATTCCGCGCTCCTAAGGGGCTCAGCCCCACTTATTCTGCCACCACCCGGCGCCTGCCAGCACCGGCCCCATTCTTACTTGCCGCGGCCGGTGCTCCCGCCTGCGGTCTTTTCTTCCTTCTGGATTTCTTCGATGCTCGGCGGTTGCGCCATTGTCGCCAGCTTCAGGGTCAACTCAGACGCCTTGCTCGGCGTCATGGCCCCCATGATCGCCGCAATCTTGCGTGAGTTCATCCGGGTTGCCAGTTCGACCTGCGTGCCGATCGGCAAGGCTTCGAACCGCGGCGCCGCCTCCTTGGGCTTCATCGTCTCATAGACTTTGACAATCTGCGCCAGCTTCTCTTCTTCCCGTTTCTCAAACAGCTTCAGGTGCGCCTTGATGCGCTCTTCCAGCTTTTTGAGCTGATCGATCTTGTCATTGATCCGCTTTTCGGTGCCTGCCAGAAGCTCCTGCTGGAGGTCCAGCTTCTGCGCGCGTTTGTCCAGTTCTTCCCGGCGCTGCCGCAGCTGGGTTATCAGCTGCATTTCCTGGGAACTGGGCAGCCCCACAACCAAAGGCGGTTTCACGGGTTCCGAGGTCTGCTGTTTATCCTGCGCAGCATCGCCCTTGTTTTCAGCAGCAGCCTTGTCGGTTTCACCCTGCTGCGCAGCGGCGCTATCTTCCGCCTGCGCGGGCTGCACGATAAGGGCAATACCGGTGTAAAGGCTGACGCCACGAAGCGTAAGAGCAATGAAAGCCACGCCCATCATCAAGGGAAACAGTCTTACCTTGCTCAGTGACGAGCCTTTCATTTCCTGGCTTTCCTTTGCAGTCATATGCTTAACGCGCTTCCCTCAGTGCGGCCAAAAGTTCCTGCTGCTGTTTCTGCGCAGGCTTGGCATCCGAGCCTTTTTCAGCCCCTTGAGAGCTGCCGCGATCGCCGGTCAACCCCTTCTCAATCCTGTCTGCAAGATTGTTGCCAGCTTCGGTAATCATGCTGAGCTCATCGGAGATTGCCTTGGCCTTTTGCGTTTCCGCTTTGAGGCGTTCCTCCACTTCAACGGCGGAATGCTTGAGGTTAGCCACACTGCGCTGGGCATCCAGAACGGCCATATTAAGGCTGTCCACCAGCTGGCGGAGTTCAGCCTGCCCCGACTTGATGGTCCCCAGGCGGCGGTAGACGATCAGGGAGACAACGATCACCGCCACAAGCAGGACCGCGAGAATGCCGTCAACAATGACGCCGGAAAGTGGGCTTACTGTCATCATTCTTCCCCTGACTGCTGCAAGCGTTCAGCCGTTTGCCGGACCTGAACGGCGACATACTGCCCCGCCCGGCCAATGGCACCGCTCACCATAGGAACGTCGCCACACTTCAGCACAACTTCATCTTTCGGCGTTTTGTTGAAAAGCACCGTCTGCCCGACCTGAAGGTCCATCACTTCCCTGAGCGTCATGGTGGTTTCATCCATGATCGCCATCAGGTCGACGTCCGCGCGCCAAAGCTCGGTCGCCAGGTGGGTTTCCCAGATGGTGTCACGGCCGAATTTCTCACCCATGAAGCGCTGGAGCAGCAGCTCACGGACAGGCTCGAGCGTGGCATAGGGGAACAGAACCTCAAGGCGCCCGCCCCTGTCTTCCATATCGACGCGGAGCTTGACGAGCACCGCAGCGTTAGGCGGCCGTGCGATGGTGGCGAAACGCGGGTTGGTCTCCAGCCGGTCGAAGGTGAAGTTGACCGGGCTCAAGGGTTCAAACGCACCGCACATATCTTTAAGGACGACGGAGATCATCCGTTCGACCAGCGTCTGTTCGATCGTTGTATAAGGACGGCCTTCGATCCGCATCGCGGCGGTGCCGCGACGGCCACCGAGGAGCACGTCCACGATCGAATAGATTAGGCTACTGTCGATGGTCATCAGACCATAGTTGTCCCATTCCTCGGCGCGGAACACCGCCAGCATCGCCGGCAGCGGGATCGAGTTCAGATAATCCCCGAAGCGGACCGAGGTGATATTGTCGAGCGAGACTTCGATATTGTCGGACGTGAAATTGCGGAGCGATGTCGACATCATCCGGACCATGCGGTCGAAGATGATATCCAGCATCGGCAGGCGTTCATAGGAGACAAGCGCACTGTTAATGAGGGCATGAATGCCTGTCATCTCACCGGCATCGGCATCCCCATCGAAACCAAGCAGGCTGTCGATCTCGTCCTGGTCGAGCACACGACCGGGGGACGGACCGCCGTCGTCGTCGTCCTCGGCGCCACCGTCACCGCCGGCCATAGCCTCCCATTCCGCAGCCATGGCATCCTGGTCGGTCTCTTCCTCGTCGGCGCCAGCCATCGCAGCCCATTCGGCGGCTACGGCTTCGTCGTCAATTTCTTCATCGTCTGCCATACTATACTCCTAGGCGCCCGTTAGCCCTGGCCCTGGACGAGAAACTCCTGGAACAGGACATCCTTCACGCGGGTGGGCGCCACCGCCTGGTTGATCCGCATCAGCAGCTCTTCCTTCAGGCGGATAATGCCGGCGGCCCCATCCAGGTCCTCCGGTCTCAATTCACGCATATAAACGTTAAATTCATCCAAAATGCGGGGCATTTTGACCTTGAGCTCTTCCTTATAGCTTTCGCGGTCCACCTCAAGCTTGACCTTCACCCGGAGAAAGCTTTTGCCTTCACCGCCGGTGTTCAGGTTGTAAAGCTGATCAGGGACATCAACAAACAGGGTTTTGAGCTCTTCGACCGGCTTATCTTTTTCAAGCTTGGCTTCATCGCGCTTGGTCGCGGCCTGTTCGGCCATCTTGTCCATCGCATTGTCGGCCGTCTGCTCGTGTTCGCCGTCACCACCACCGAACATGCTGGCAACACCAACGGCCGCAGCAATAAGGATTAGCGCCGCGCCAACCAGAATAAGCATCTTCTTACCGGCGAAGCGCTTGCGCTCAAGCCCTTCGACCAGTTCAGCTTCGCCCAGGGTGTCATCAATATCTTCGGCCATAAAAAACCCGCTACCTTCCAAAATGAATTAGGCATAGGGCGCGGCCGCATCGTCGCCTAACCGCTGCCTGATAAGCCTGATTGTCTCTCACTTTAGAGTCTTACGACTTTATCTTTATTTATCTATAGTTAACAAGCGGTGAAAGAACACACAAGAAAGCATCCTCACGGGGTGGGATAATTCTGCCGCCATCCGGCAAAAGCCTCCGGCACAGTTCGCCTATCCATCCCCGCACTAAGCCACCATTCAGAATTTTTCCATTATTTTTCATATAGATAACCTTCTGGCATGGAACATGCTTAGTCTCTGGCAAAGCAAAGTCTGCGTAATAAGCAGCATCTGCTAAATGCAGGAGAAAAACAATGGACACCGCACTTTTTGTCGGGTTGGCACACAGAGCAGCGCTTCAGAGGCGCATGGATGTCGTCGCACACAACATTGCGAACATGTCGACGACCGCCTTCAATAAGGAAAAGGTAATTTTCCAAACCTATCTGATCGACGTTCCCGGGTCGACAGCCACGGGTGGCGGCAAGATCGCTTCCGTGATCGACCGAGGCGTTATGCGTAACCTCGAAGCCGGTACGCTGATCCCGACCAACAACCCTCTCGACGTCTTCATCCATGGCCGCGGTTACCTGAGCGTGCAAGGCAAGGACGGCAAGACCTATTACACCCGTAACGGGCGCATGAAGGTCGATACCGACAATGAATTGGCCCTCTTGTCCGGCGAAAAAGTACTGGACGACAGTGGCAAGCCGATCCGCTTCCAGGATGATGATAGCGACTATTTCATCGCGCCTGACGGCACCATCTCCACAAAGAATGGTGAGCGCGGCAAGCTCGCTCTCGTAGCTTTTGCCAATGAGCAGAACATGAAACGACGTGGGTCTTCGCTTTACGAGACCAACCAGTCGCCGATCCCCGCAGACCAGAAGAAAGGCATCAAGCTTCAGCCCAAGGCTATCGAGGGCTCGAACGTCAATGCCATCGAATCCATGGTCGAAATGATCGACGTCATGCGCGCCTATGAACGCGCTTCGAAAAGCAGCTCGTCTTACGAAAACATGCGTAGGGATAGCCTCGACCGGCTTGCCCGAGTGCAATAGCCGGCCTGACCACCAGGAATGAGGAAAGGATAGGACAATGAGATCTCTTAGCACCGCAGCAACGGGCATGATGGCCCAGCAGCTCAATATCGAGGTAATCTCGAACAACATCGCCAACATGAACACCACGGGCTTCAAGCGTTCGCGCGCTGAATTCCAGGACCTGCTCTACCAGAACATCGAACGTGTAGGCTCGACCTCGTCGGACGCAGGCACCACGGTCCCGAGCGGTATCCAGGTTGGTGTCGGTGTGCGGGCCGCAGGCGTGTACCGCATCTCCGATCAAGGCAGCCTGTCGAATACCGGCAACCAGTATGACCTGGCAATCAACGGCCGCGGCTTCTTCCGTGTCCAGATGCCGGACGGTCAGGATGCCTACACCCGCGCAGGCTCGTTCCAGATTGACCAGAACGGCCAGCTTGTGACGCCGGAAGGTTATCCGGTTCAGCCGGCCATCAACATCCCGAACAACGCCGTGGACGTCCAGATCAACAATCAGGGCTATGTCTCCTACAAGCTTCAGGGGACCACGAACCCGACCCAGGTCGGCCAGTTGGATCTCGTCATGTTCCCGAACGAAACCGGCCTCGAAGCCATCGGCGGCAACATGTACCTGGAAAGCCAGGCATCCGGCGCCCCGAACATCGGCCAGGCCGGGACCCAGGGTTACGGCACCGTCCAGCAGGGCTACCTTGAGCAGTCCAACGTCAATGCTGTCAGCGAAATCACCGCAATGATTGCAGCGCAACGCGCCTACGAGCTGAACTCCAAGGTTATCCAGACCTCGGACGAAATGCTCCAAGCTGCCAATAACCTGCGCTAATAGGAGGCAATGATGCCGGTCATCACAAAGGCATATGAAGCGAGCCTGAAGGCAATCCGCCTCACCGCCCTTGTTGGCACCGTTCTGTCGGCGGCAACTGCCGCCCACGCAGCGACGCTGAAGGACCAGATAGTGGTAGAAGACGCCATGGTTCGGCTCAGCGACCTGTTCAACGATGTCGGCGCAAACGGTGACACGGTTGTCATGGAAGCCCCTGCCCCGGGTAAAAGCGATCAGCTGTCCGCTTTCGAGCTGGACCGCATCGCCAAGGAATACAAGCTGGACTGGAAGCGTCCGACGCTTCTGAAGCGCATCACGGTAACGCGCGACGGTGTCCCGTTCTCGATCGACGACCTCATTCCGTCCGTCCTGGATGCCGCTGAAGCACAAGGGGCACCTTCGGATGTCGAGGTTCGGCTGTTCGGCCGCAAAAGCGGTCTGTACCTGCCCGAGGGCGCCAGCCTCAAGGATATCAGCTTCGAAAGCTTTACCCTGAGCCAGCGCAAGGACCGTTTCTCGGCAGTTGCCCTGATCCCGACCGGCAATGGCCAGACGACCCGGCTGAATATCGGTGGTACGCTTGAGGAAATGCGGGATGTTCCCATGTTCACCCGCATCGTCAGCCCGGGTGAAGTGATCCGTAAATCTGACCTCACCTGGGGCAAGATGGCCGCGGCCCGCATCAACAGCCGTACGGTACTCAACATGAGCGACCTGGTTGGCCAAACGGTCCGCCGCCCTGAACGCCCAGGCAAGTTGATCTCGACCAACGACATCACTGTTCCGATAATCATCGGCAAAGGCAGCATCATCACCATGATGATCCGCTCCGGTGCCATGGTGCTCTCGACCAACGGCCGCGCCCTCGAAAATGGCGGCACAGGCGACACCATCAGGGTCATGAACACCAAGTCGAAACAGACGGTCGACGCCCGCGTTATCAAGCCAGGTCTCGCTGAAGTGATCAGCAGCAACACCTTAAACCTCGCCGCCAGGTAAAAGGCGCCGGATAAACCCGGATTTAGGCAGGAGAAGAGCCATGTTTGTCACCACTATGAAAAAAGCCGGATTAGCCGTGATGCTGATGTCACTGGCTGCGTGTGGCGCCGCGGACCGGATTTCCAACATCGGCAAAGCCCCCGAGATGACTCCGATTAAAGACATCAAGGCCCCGGCCACGCAGCGGTCGATCAGCTTGCCGATGCCCGAGAACAAGCCGGACAAATACCAGCCCAACTCCCTGTGGCGGACCGGTGCCCGTGCCTTCTTCAAGGACCAGCGTGCCTCGAACGTCGGCGACATCCTGACCGTGCACATCAATATCGCCGACAATGCCAAGATCGGCAATTCGACCTCTCGCACCCGGACAACCGCTGAAGGCGCGAACATCGCCAACGCGGCCGGTGCCGAACAGGCGCTGAAATATGGCCTCTATGGCCACAGCGCCGGCGCAAACGCAGATTCTGGCTCAGGTACAGCCACCAATGCCGCCGAAGCCGGGGCCAACGCCTATGATCCGTCTTCGCTTCTGAGCGCGGGTTCATCCTCGTCCTATGCCGGAACGGGCGCAGTTGACCGGTCGGAAGCGATCAACCTGACTGTGGCCGCCATCGTCACCGACGTGCTGCCGAACGGCAACCTGGTTATCCAGGGCCGCCAGGAAGTCCGCGTGAACTTTGAGAAGCGCGAACTGCTGATCGCAGGCATCGTGCGCCCTCAGGATATTTCCAGCAACAACACCATCGAACACACACAGATTGCCGAAGCCCGCATCTCTTATGGCGGGAAAGGCCAACTAACCGACGTCCAGCAGCCGCGTTATGGGACCCAACTGTTTGACGTCATCTTTCCTTTCTAACCAATAGCCTAATAGGAGGAGCCTTCTGCAGATTTAGGAACACTTACCGAAATAAAGCCAACTCTTCAAAGGCCGGCGCCATGTGCGACCGGCCCTTTTTTTGTCCTAATCTTCAGACGGATAGTCCGACAGCTTAGCTTGTGGTAAAACCCTCTCCTATGGTGCAGCGGAAGTGGGGACAACGCCGTGATCTGGGCATTTTTCAAAGCCGTATTTCTGATGGGTATGCCACTTGCGGTCTTGACCTATTTCCTGGTGCGCTGGTCGCTCGCGGCGGAGGCCCACACCCCAGGCGACGGCGACATCGCCCTCAAAGCTTGGCTCAAGGCCCTGAAGAAGCGGCCCAAGAAAAAACACAAGAGCGTCAATAAAGTCCATGCCAAATGGATGCGTTTCGGCGGTGGTTTTTATGGCTGCATGGCCGTTTTCACCTACCTTTTTGTCGAACTCACCGACTTCATAAATCTTCTCTACAACCTCGGCCAGCTCGAACACTGGTTCGACCATATCGGTTTCGACCTGGTTGTGAAGTTCCTGATCGGCAGCCTGACAAACTTCCTCGATGCCCTCCTCTGGTTTGTGTATTGGCCGCAGGAGATCGGCACAGAGTATCCGGTTGCCTGGCTCATCGCTGCCTATCTTGGCTATTTGGCCGGGGCCCACGCTGCCTGGCAGGAAGCCGCGGGCACCTTCAGCCTGCCGACGAAAGAGACACTCCCCCCCATATGCAGCGCATCATGGAACGCATCCGCACCGGCAAAAATACGCCGCAGCCCTGACAAAAGAAAAGGGAGCCGAAGCTCCCTCACTGTCGTATCTATCTCTAAACTCGATGCTTAGTCTTCCCGGTGCACCTTTTCGGCACGTTCGTGCGCTTCCTGAGCTTCGATCGTCATGGTCGCAATCGGGCGAGCATCCAGACGGCGCAGGCTAATCGGCTCACCGGTAACTTCACAGTAGCCATACTCACCCGTTTCAATGCGGCGAAGCGCTGAATCGATTTTGGCTACCAGCTTCCGTTGACGATCCCGTGTCCGCAACTCCACGGACCAATCGGTCTCGGAAGAAGCACGGTCCGCAATATCGGGTTCCCGTAGATTGTCTTCTTGGAGATTCTGAAGGGTTTCGGCAGATTCCCTCAGGATATCTTCTTTCCAATTAATCAGTTTACGACGGAAATATTCCAACTGAAGCGGGTTCATGAAATCTTCGTCAGGTGACGGCAGATACCCATCAGGCAATGTAATTTCCTTGGCGGGCTTCGTCATAGTATTGGTCATTGTCACTCCCTAACAAAAAGCAACCATAGGCCTTCACCTCAAAACACCCCCTCGAAGGCACGCGCTTATATAATGACTTCCTAGCATGAGCACAAGAAGTATTAGGTTTTCAGAAAAAGACGTTTTTGTGATGGCGGCAGACGAAAGCTAACTAATTGAATTTACGCACCAAGCTTTGCCAGCTCGACTTCGGCCCTCAGTTCGATATCGGCCAAAATACTGTCTAGGCGAGAATCACCTGTCTTGCCACGGCGATTCCTTGCCATGTCGGCAAGACTACGCAACCGGTGCACGGGGACGGCCCCCAAAAGGATACCCTTCCTGATCTCGTCAAGAGCATCGAGCATCTCCTCGGCGCGCTTCAGGCCTTTAGACCGGCCGGTCGTCGCATCCGGCACTTCCTGCAAGGCAAGGAGCGCATCGACAGACGCAATGGGCGACGCTCCGGCTACACTCGCCGGGGCAGATGCCGAGGACGCGCCGCTGAGTTCGCCTGCGAATGAAGATCCACTGGCGCTGCTTTTGCGTGAGGTTTTTTTGACCGTCTTTGAGGAGACGCGTCCGGGACCGCTAATTTTCATACCAACAACTTATTCCTAACGTACGCCGCGGGCAAGCCCTCACCGGTTCCATGGTGGCAGACTGTACTGCCCAGCGCGTAAGCGCGCCAGCCTGTTTTTCACGGCACCTCATCCCACAGGGCAAAATAATAATTGGCACGATCTTCGCATATTATGAGGCGAAACCAGCGTGGACCGGCAAAAAAGGGCCGGCCCCAATGCAAGCAGGGATACAGAATATGTCACGCTTTCTTCGCTCCAAGATCACAGTAATGGTGCTCACCGCAGCCGCTGTATTGTGGACGCACGCGCCCGCCAGCGCCGCATCCCGGATCAAAGATATCGTGACAATTGAAGGCGTTAGGGAAAACCAGCTGATTGGTTACGGCCTTGTCGTCGGCCTCAATGGCACCGGTGATACCCTCCGGAATACGCCTTATACCCAACAAAGCCTGACCGCGATGCTGGAACGTCTCGGCGTAAACTCCAAGGGCGAAACCATGCGCCCGGAAAATGTTGCCGCGGTCATGGTCACCGCAAATTTGCCGGCCTTCTCGCGCCAGGGTACCCATATCGACGTTTCCGTCAGCTCCATGGGTGATGCCAACGACCTCAAGGGCGGCACCCTGATCGCCACGCCCCTGATGGGTGCCGACGGCGAAGTTTATGCCGTGGCCCAAGGCGCGGTGGCCGTTGCCGGCTTCAGTGCCCAGGGACAGGCAGCCTCGGTCGTCCAGGGCGTCCCCACCAACGGCCGTATCGCCAACGGTGGTATCGTCGAACGCGAAATTCCGTTTGAGCTGACCGACCTCACCTCGGTTCGGCTGTCGCTCAACAACCCTGACCTGACCACGGCGCACCGTGTTGCCGAAGCAATCAACAAAAAGCTCAAGGGCAATCTGGCCCGCGCGCTTGACCCGGCGACGATCGAACTCGACCGCCCCGTCGGCTATGACATGCCGCTCGTCGATATCCTGACCAACATCGAGCAACTGATGGTGCAGCCCGACCAGAAAGCCCGTGTCATCATTGACGAACGGACCGGCATCATCGTCATGGGCGCCGAGGTCCGGATCAACAAGGTCGCGATTGCCCAGGGCAACCTGACCATCAGCATCTCGGAAACCCCGCAGGTTTCCCAGCCTGGCGCCTTTGCCCAGGGCGGCAAGACCAAGACTGTGCCGCGCTCCAGCATCTCCGTGGACACCCAGAGCGACCACCGCCTGGCCGTCCTGCCCAATGCCGTGACGCTGCAGCAACTTGTCGATGGCCTCAATGCCCTTGGCGTCGGCCCGCGTGACATGATTTCCATCCTGCAGGCGATCAAAGCCGCCGGCGCGATGCAAGCTGAAATTCAGGTGATGTAATGTCGAGCCTCATCTCAAATAACGCCAGTGCCGCCAACGTCCAGATCCTGGACGCCCAGGCCGCTCAGGCCAAGAACGGGATCGACAACCCCAGGCTTTCCGCGAACAAGCGCAAAGCACATGAGGCCGCTGAGCAGTTCGAAGCCGTCTTCCTGTCGCAGATGCTGTCCCCCATGTTCGAAACCGTCAAGACGGACAGCATGATGGGCGGCGGCAACGGTGAAGATGTCTTCCGCTCCATGATGGTCCAGCAAATGGGTAAAGCGATCGCCAAAAAAGGCGGCATCGGCATTGCCGACCAAGTTTACCGCGAAATCCTCAAGATGCAGGAGGAGTAATATGCCGCTTGATCCCCTACCCCAGCGCCCCGAACCGCTGAAGCCCGTCCTCACCGGCAATGTTGAAAAGCTGGTGCGCCTGACGGTTGCACTCACGGAACTGATCGAACGGGAAACCGCGCTTCTGAAAAGCAGGCGCCCGCGGGAAGCACAAAAGCTTCATGGAGAAAAAAGCCGGCTGATGGCGGAATACCGCAACAGCCTGGGCCTGGTGCAGGTCAACAGCCACCTGCTCGGGCCTGAAGATTCACCCGAACGCAAATATCTGCGTGACGTAACCGATGAACTGAGGGAAGCGCTGCGTGACCATGCGCGTATTGTCCTCAGGCTCAAATCGGTTGCCGAAGGCCTGATCAAGAGCGTCGGCGAAGAAGTGACCCGGCAGAACCAGCCGGTGATGGCATATGGCAAGAATGCGGCGATGCAGCGCTCAAGCACCGCCCGGCCGACATCTCTTAGTCTTAACCAGGTCATCTAATGCTTATCGCCCCGGCCCAGCTTGCAGCTGGGCCAATTGCTATCCAAACAGGCGCTGCCACACAGCTTCAAGCCACTGAAGCTTTGTTCCAGCAGCAATTGACCCGCCTCCTGGCCTCGCCCCCACCTCGCGTTGGCGCGGCCGTCCCTCGGGTGGGACAGGTACATGGCATGACGATCCAGACCCCGGTGTTCCTCCCGGCGTGTCTTGCCCCACTTACCTTGGGCGCCAGCGCAGCTCCCGCCAAACGCAGCGAAAAACGCAAGAAAAAGCGCGCGCCTTCCTGCGACACGCCACCCCCAAAACCTCATTGACAGTACCAAGGCACTCAGAGCGGCCCTCGCCAAACCGGGTTCTTCCTGTTGGCCATACCCACTCCACACATGCCCTGTTATCTTTCCGATGCCCCACAATGTGACACTTTTTGCCTGCGGAGGGATGAATCTTCTACCCTGTCAAACCCGGAACCCGGCAAGGCAGGAATTGCCTTTTTCTCCCACCGCTACTAGCGCGATATTATTTTTCTATATATTTCAATATCTTATATAAAAATAAAAACTGGCACACCCGTTGCATAATTCATGACAAACCGCTTAGTGCGGCCAACAGAAACGTCATGAAGAGGAGAGGTTAAATGGCCTTCTCAATTAACGTAAACGCCAGCGCGCTGAATGCGCTTCGCAACCTGAACCTGACCAGCAAGGATCTGGAAAAGACCCAGACCCACATTAACACCGGTCTCAAGATTGCGTCCGCCAAGGACAATGCTGCCGTCTTTTCGATCGCCCAGAAACTGCGTGGCGACCTTAAAGGCCTCAATGCTGTTAAACAGTCGCTCGACCGCGGCAAGTCGACCGTTGATGTTGCCCTTGCAGCAGCCAGCGCGATTTCCGACCTCCTGCTGTCGATGAAAGAAAAAGCTGTTGCCGCAGCCGACCAAGGCCTCGACACCACGAGCCGTACTGCTCTGTCCCAGGACTTTACCGCCCTGCGTGACCAGATCACCTCGATCGTGCAAAACGCCTCCTTCAACGGCACCAACCTAATCGACAACGGCACCGATGCAATCGTCGCCATCACCAACTCCGACGCGACGCAGACCCTGACGGTTTCCCACGAGAACCTGTCGCTGGGCAGCACCGCGATCCCGATCACCGCCACCCAGGATATTTCCACGCAAACGGCTGCTGCTGCTGCTGTGACCACCCTGGGCTCCGCGATCAATAACCTGAACGCAGTTCTGACCAAACTTGGTTCCGGCTCCACCTCGCTTGAACAGACGAGCACCTTCACCAGCAAACTGGCTGACGTGATCCAAGTTGGTATCGGTAACCTTGTTGACGCCGACATGGCCAAGGAAAGCGCCAACCTGCAAGCCCTGCAAGTTAAGCAGCAGCTTGGTGTTCAGGCGCTCTCGATCGCCAACCAGTCGCCGCAAGCGATCCTGTCGCTGTTCCGGGGCTAAGGTCCCACGGTTGATGACCGATATCCATCATGACGTTTCGGCTAAGCCCGCGGCCAGCATCCTCCATGAGGTGCTGGCACCGCGGGCGGCAGCTTCAGCCCAGCGTCCCCGCCTTTTCTAGACATTTCCGATTATTCGCTTAGCTTTTCAGGACGGCGTCCAGCGCGTCAGCAACCCGCTTCACGTCCTCATCCGACATGGCCGGAAAGATCGGCAGGCTGAGAACCCGCGCATAATAGTGCGCTGCCCCCGGAAGCGGCATGTCGCCATACAGGCCCCGATAATAGGGCTGCCAGGCGACCGGTTCATAATGGACCTGGGTACCGACGCCGTACTCCACAAGGGCCTTCATAACAGCGGCACGGTCCTGGCCCACAGCCTCAAAATCGATCAGCACCGGATAAAGATGCCAGGCAGACTGGCCGAAGGACGACCTGGGCACTGGCTTCAGGCGTGGCGCCAGCGGCGCGAGCAGCTCGTCATACAGACCGGCAATTTCTACCCGCCGCGAAACAAAACGGTCAAGCTTGCCAAGCTGGCTTAAACCAAGCGCGCACTGCAAGTCCGTCGCCCGGTAATTATAGGCCAGTTCCTGCATTTCATAATACCAGGGGTTGGGGTCCCCATTCTGATCAAACGCCAGCTCAGGCCGTGCCCAGCCATTTTGGCCACGTTCCATACCCTGCCCGCGCAAAAGCCTGAGCCGTGCCGCAACCCCGGAATCCCGGGTGGTAACCATGCCGCCCTCGCCCATCGCGATAGATTTCACAGGGTGAAGCGAGAAACAGCCCAGGTCCTCAAACCGGCCATCTCCTGGCACGCCGCCACCATTGTATTTGGCCCCCAGCGCGTGGCAGCAATCACTGATGAGCTGTAACTCCCGCTCTTCCGTAAGAGAGCGCAACGCTTCCATATCGCCCATTTGACCGTTCATATGCACGGGCATCACGGCTTTTACCGCATTGCCACCTTTGGCAATCGCGGCCTGCATGGTCTCTGGCGTCATCAAACCGGTATTCGGATCGACATCAGCGAACACCACGTCAGCCCCGGTCATACGAACGGCGTTGGCGGTTGCTAAAAACGTGATTGCCGGAACAATGGCCTTGTCCCCGGGGCCAAGGCCCGCGACGATCGCCGCCAGATGCAACGCAGTCGTGCCGTTCGAGCAAACGACCGCTTCCGGCACACCTATTTTTTCTGCAAATGCTTTTTCGAATGCCTCGACCTTGGGGCCGCAGGTGAGCACGCCATGTCGCAGCACATCAACCACGGCGGCGATGTCATCTTCATCAATCTGATGCCGGCCATAAGGCAGGAAGGCATCGGTCATCTGTTCTAATCCCCAGCTTCCGGAATATTTTTCAGAACAGCCTGCAAATCCGCCACCGACATCCAGCTATCGTTTTTGTCGCTGGTATATTCGAAGCCTTCGGGCATCGCCGGGTACCCATCGGATGAATGAGGTTCCCGATCCCAGAAGCTCCAATCCGGATCGATAACAAACCGGTCGTCCATATCGAAAGTACGCGGAGCGCTATGCTCGGTAATCATGATTTCATGAAGCTTTTCACCGGGACGAATACCGACATGGCGCGCCTCGATCCCCGGCGCCATCGCTTCGACCAGATCGACGATGCGCATGGACGGAATCTTAGGTACGAAAATTTCACCGCCCCGCATCGCCGGCAAACATGACATGGTAAAGGCGACCGCCTGTTCCAGCGTGATCCAGAAACGGGTCATCCTGGGGTCCGTAACAGGAAGGAAGTCAGACCCTTCCTTCAGAAGCTTGCGGAAAAAGGGGATAACGCTGCCACGCGAGCCAAGGACATTGCCATAGCGCACCACGGCAAAGCGTGTACCTGTTCCTGACGCAAGCGCGTTGGCCGCCACGAAAATCTTATCGGACGCCAGTTTGCTGGCGCCATACAGGTTGATCGGGTTGACGGCTTTATCAGTCGAGAGCGCGATAACCTGTTTCACGCCCGCCCGGATGGAGGCCTGTACGATATTCTCAGCCCCGATCACATTGGTACGGATACATTCAAACGGGTTATATTCGGCGAGAGGCACCTGCTTTTGAGCAGCCGCATGGATTACGATGTCAACACCGCGCATCGCCATAACCAACCGGTCCTGGTCCCGAACGTCGCCGATGAAGAAACGGACCAGTTGGAGCTGCTCCTCAGTCAGCATATTCTGGAGCAGATAATGATTATATTCGCCACGGGCGAAGACAATAACCTTGCGGGGTTTATGATTGGCCAGAATGTGCTTCAACATCATTTTGCCGAACGACCCGGTCCCGCCGGTAATCAAAATGGACTTACCGGTCAGATCCGTGTCTGAGCAGTCAAAGCTTGAAATCGTCATCGGGTTTTCCTTCCCCATGGGCCTCACGCAACAAGATTGCGCTCAGCCTATCATCGCCCACACACCGTTCAAAGAACTTCTTCATATTTTATAGTGTGTTAGTCGTGGCGACCAATCCTTATTCCATAGCGAACAACAGGCGCGCCAAAGACCGAGGCAGCGCCCAGCGATGGCCTGACCGATGTCTCATCCACTTCCCTGAGGCTCACAGAAGCCCGTATGAAATAGAGATCGTCAACCTCCTGGCAGGTAACCATACCGAGACCGGCCGCATCTGTACGCGCCATTTCGAGGCGGACAAAATGGCGATCGTCACCAAGTTCAAGATACCCCCCCGTCATACCCTGGGCAGTCTGTGCGGTCACAAGCCGTGAGACATGGCGGCCATGATCGAACACCACCAGCTTGCCATTCTTAAACAGGGTATGTTTCTCAGGAAGTTCTCCGCCATTATGGCAGCTCATATACAGGCTGTTCTTGTCGAAAGTCTGCGGATTGAGCGTAATGTGGCCAAGGCGCAGCACCCCATCCACGGGGCAATCCCACAGGGATGCATACAGGACTTCAAGCCGGCTCTCATCCACATAAAAGCGGACCTTTTTCTCGAGCGGACCTTTGGCACTGGGTACAGAAGCCGTAACCTCAACAGCCCGTGGGCCTGGAAGCCAGCGCCATTCAGGCACACAGTGCGCGAGGTCAGTGACCTTATGGCTGTTATGCGGTTCAAAGACCAGATGGCCGCTATAGAAGTCGGCGCCATACAGAATATCCTTGAAGAAACCGTGCGCCAGCGTGCCAACCACGCCTTCAGGCCCAGGGGACCCATGAACCTGTTGCTTGACCGGGCCATACCCGAAAGACTGGACCGCCAGCCCCCGGAACAGCTTGAGCATCAGATGTTGGGTCGGCGTTTCGATGCTCAGATAGCGCTTCGTAATCGTGACCTTAATGTCATCCGGAAGCGGCGCTTCAGTGGCATCGACTTCGGCCGCAGCCTCCAGGGTGGGGGCCGCCTCCATGGCCTTGCGCCACCTTTTCTCGGTTATATGGGTCCTGAGGTCGCTGGCCCAGGCGCGGCATAAGCTGCGCCAGGTCTCTTCATCCTGCACACCACGCGCCATAAGCGCTTCATAGCGGCGCCAGCAATTGGTATTGAGGCTGAGGTCGTCGCGTCCCGTCACCCCCCAGCGGACGAGGTTATATTTCCGCTGCTTCTTCACGGGCACCGGCACGGCGGCACTTTCCAGATGAAGAAGCGGCCCGTCCTGATCCACCAATGGGATCACCGATGACGGCAGGCATAGCTCTACATCATCGCTTTTCTTGAGCGCCGTGAGCAAAAGCGCAATCCGGTCGAATTCCGAAATGGTTCCCGCCTGCGCGGCTTCGCTTTCAAACCGGCCAGGCCTGAAGTCGAATATTTCCGCGTCGCTGGTATAGATCGGCATTGCGGTGGCCCCGCCTCCCAGCTGACCGGACAGAAACTCAACATAATCTTCCGGGTCGATTTCGCCATGAGCATAGCGCTGGAACTTCTGGAACGACATGGCATCGGACCAGACCACCGGCATGACTGTGCCATCCGCCCCTTCGATCCGCTGCGGTGACAGCGACCATTCGGCGGGCCATTCCCGGTGATGGCTCGCGGGTTCTGCCCAATCCATCATCAGCGCCTTAAAGCCCATTTCATGATAAATCGGCACGAGCCCGGGGGCATAGGCTTGCTCATTCAGAAGCGCGATTTCCGGCCGTACGCCTAAGATGCGTTCATAGTCAGCAAGGCCGTAAGCTAGGTTCCTGCGGGTGACCTCAGGTGGCACAAGCGGGGCAATCATCTGTGTATAGCCGCTGGCGATCAGTTCCGCGGCCCCTTCCTGCAACAGCTCCCTGAACCGGCCGACCCAAGCTGGCGAATGGTCGCCAATCGCCCTCAGGGTATAGCCCGTCATTTCAATGCCGATGGGAAAGCCCTGCTCCGCCAGGTGCAACAGTGGCCAATAACAGCGCTCAATAACGATGGGCCTGTCCTCCTCCTCTATCGAGGAGAAAGCCAGATTGAGATGAAAAGCCGTATAAAGTGCGGGTTTGGTCATTGCGGCCGATCTTAGCGGTCTATTTCTGAGTTTCTACAACAAACTTAATCATTGCAGCACAGGCTTCCGCCCGCTCTGTCGCTTCTTCATAGCTCGCGCCTTCGGCCATAACGGTACCGGCTCGTGCCCCGTGACTTTCGATCCGGGGCTGCATATCCCCAGCCTTACGGTAAATCATCAGTTCATGCACATAAGGCAGCGCCGCGACTTCGTCACCGCCTGAAACTGCGACTACGCGCCCTGCTGGCGGGAAGAAATAGCGCACCCCCAAATAGGCCATGCGTTTCGGAACCAACCGTTCGGGGGCAACCTCGTCCCCCAGGCAGAGATCCATCACGGCACCCACAAGGTCCACGCCGTAAGCGAAGGGAATATGGTGTGTGGCGAGATAATTGCCTGACAAGCGTCCCGCCAGTTCGATAATCGCCGGTTCACCGGCATCATCCAGCACGATGTCCGCTTTGACCACACCCCAATGAAGCCCCATGGCCTTGGCGCCGGCTTCGATAACGGCGCGGATTTTTTCCTGCATATCTCCGCCAAAGCGGGACGGCAGCGTCCCGCCATCTTCGACGATATAAGGCTTGGTAAGCGGCAGGTTCGAATAATTCCGGTCAGCAAAAGCAACCGCATGATAGCGGCCACCAATGAACATGCCTTCGACCGACAGCTGCGGACCACCATAATAGGCCTCCAACAAAAGAAGGCCGCTACCGCACGCCGACATGGCATGATCAAAGGCCCAAGCCAGGTCCATTTCCGCTTCGAGATAGAGCACGCCCTTGGCACCGCGTCCGTCCGATGGCTTCAAGATCATCGGGAAGGACCGCTTACCGGCCTCGGCCTCAAGCTCGGCAAGCGTCCTGATTTCGCAAAATGCGGGTGTCGCCACACCTGCGGCCTGGAAGGCGCGTTTCATCTCCGCCTTGTTGGTCAGCCGCGCGACTGCTTCTGAGGGAGCTCCTGGTACGCCGAGCATCTCAGCCACCTTGGCAACTGTATAGGGAACATCGTTCGCGATGGTCATGACGCCATCGATTTTATGGGTCTTGGCAAAAGCACCGACCACAGCGCATGTTTCATCCACATCGCGGGTGCTGGCGATCAGGCGCACATCGGCAAATTCGAACGCCGGGGCCTCGGGGTCCATGTCCGTGCCGACCACGGTCAGCCCCTTCGACTTGGCAAGCTTATAGGCCTCCGCCTGCTCCATCCCAGCCCCGATAATCAACAATGTTTTCATAAATTTACCTATCGCTGTCCGGCATCACACCATTACCCTAAACAATCTTCCCACGACACTGTACATTCGTACCGAAGTTTGTATGTTCCTTCTAACCAGCAAACACGCCTACATGGCACATGACTTGCTTATACGATAAGCAATTTTTGCACCACATCGGTAACCGAGGGTTAAATGTATAAAAATTACCGCCTAGTCCGCGAAATCATGGATCCTGCCTACGTCAAATCGATCGGGGCAGACACCTTGCCCGACTTTTGTGCCGAGTTGAGGCAGGAACTGATCGAGATCATTTCCAAAACCGGCGGGCATATCGGCGTCAACCTCGGCGTGATCGAGCTGACAACGGCGCTCTACCATGTTTTCGATTTCCCGGAAGATTCGCTGGTATGGGATATCGGCCACCAGGTTTACGTGCAGAAAATGCTGACAGAACGCCTGCCGCTCCTGCGGGAAATCCGCGTGAACGGCGGTGCCCCGGGCTATGCTTTCCGTCCTGAAAGCCCTTATGAGGCTGTGACGTCCAGCCACGCCGGTGCCGCGCTTTCGCTTGCGCTGGGGGCGGCGAAAGCTTTCGAGCTTCAGGGCAAATCCAACATCAGCGTTGCCGTCATCGGCGATGGCTCCTTCGTTGAAGGCTCGAACCAGGAAGCCCTGAACCACCTGGCCGTCGACAAGGGCCGCCTCCTCTATGTCCTGAATGACAATGAGATGGCGCTCGATGAGAACTTCGGTGGCTGGCACGAGCATTTCAAGAAAATCACTCGCGATCCCAACGCGGCCAACATCTTCAAGGAACTGGGCCTGCGCTATGAAGGCCCCATTGACGGCCATGATATCGGCGCCCTTATTGCCAAGCTGAATGAGATCAAAGACACGCTTGAAGGCCCCACCGTCCTCCATGTCAAAACCGTGAAGGGCAAAGGTCTTGAAACTATGGCCGAGAAGAGCCCGGTGCGCATCCACTGGAACTTCCCGTTCGATACCGGCACGCTGGAGAACACCGAAGGGCCGAAGTCCAAATCGCACGCCGCTGTCTTCGCCGAAACCATGCATGAGGTTCTGGAAGAGGACAAAGACGTCTTTGTCGTCACCCCCGCCACGCTGCAAAATACCGGCATCTATGGCCTTTCTCGTAAATATCCGGAGCGGGTCCTTGATGTCGGCATGGCCGAACAGCACGCTGTTACCTTCGGCGGCGGCCTCGCGCTTCGCGGCGTCAAACCCATCGTTTGTTTCGAAGCGACCTTCCTGCAGCTCACCTATGACCAGATCGTCCATGACCTGTGCATTTCCGACCTGCCGGTCATGATGGTTGCGGCGCGCTCGGGCCATACCGGGCTCGACCATGTCACGCACCACGCCATGCTCGACCTTTCCTACCTGCGTGCGGTCCCGAACCTGCGCATCGTCTACCCCGCGACCCAGGCAGACCTTGCCGAGTGCGTGAAGACGGAAGTCGCCAACCTCGCACATCCGACGCTGGTCCTGTTCCCCTATGGCGGCATTATCGACGACCCGGATGGCGACGTCGTAATCGACCGTAAGCTTGCGGGCTTCACCCCGTCGGCTGACACGCTGATCCTGTCGGTCGGGATGCAGAACCGCTATGGCCAACTGGCGCAAGCCGCGCTTGAGAAAGACCACGGCATCAAAGCAGATCATATCTGCCTGACCGAAGTGTCGGACTTGAACGAGGCAATCGTTGCGCTTCTGCCCCAGTACGGCCATGTGGTGACGCTGGAAGAGAACGTCCTGCCGGGCGGCATCGGCGCCGCGGTTCTTGAAGCCTGCAACGCCCTTGAAGGCACCGCCCCTGCCGTTCAACGGTTCGGGTTCCCGAAACAGTTTATCGAGCATGGCACGCGGGATTATATCTACCGTCAATATGGCCTCGACACCGACAGCGTTTGCGCGAAAATCGCCAAAACGCTCAAGGGGTAACAAACATGACGCTGATGAAAGCCGCCAAACTGGTCGCCCCCCGCCGTTTCGAAATCATCGACGCCGAAGTCCCCACACCTACGGGCAATGACGTCTTGATCAAAGTGCGTGCCTGCGGCATCTGCTCGTCAGAAGCGCCGGTTTTTGACGGCTCGGTCATCGGCACCGCGGGCGTTTCCTTCCGCTATACCGACTTTCCGGCCGACCTTGGCCATGAAGTGGTCGGAACGGTTGAAGCCGTCGGTCCGGACGTCACGGCTTTCAAGGAAGGCGACAAGGTTACGGGCCTGACCTACAGCGGTTGCGGCTTCGCGGACTATTTTCTTGAAAAAGATACCATGCTGGTCAAGGTGCCGGACGCCTACAAGGGAGACCTTTCGCTCGCGATCGGGGAACCCTTGATGGCAACGATGAATATCATCCGCCAGACCCAGCCTGACTATGGCGATACGGTTCTCGTGGTCGGCGACGGCTATATGAGCCTGCTGCTCATTGCCGCCCTCGCCCGCGTGCCACTCGCGCAGCTTATTGTCGTCGGCCACCACGATGACCGTCTGGCCATGGCCTCATCCTTCGGCGCGACAGCCGTGATCAACGGCAAGAAAACCGACGCCTGGAAAGAGATCATGGCACTGACGGGTAATGTCGGCGTTCAGGTGGCGGTGGAATATGCCGGTACCGCCAGCAGCCTTCAGCTCGCCGCCAGCGTTTGCCAGGCCAAAGTACGGGCGAAGCTTGTGCTGGCCGCCGCCTATTCGAACGACATGCCGCTGATGATCGGCAACTATTTGCAGAACCGTGCGCCAGTGCTGATCCCGGCATATCCGAACCAGTCGCTCGATAAACGGCATGACCTGGAACGGGCAATGTGGGCGCTCGGCGAAGGTATTTTCCCGGTCGAGAAGCTGATCACACACCGCTTCGCCCTCGCCGATGTCGGCAAGGGCTATGAGCAGAGCGCGGCGCGCACGGAAGGCTATATCAAGGGCATTGTCGAGCCCTGATGCTCCTTAGCCGATAATGTCGGCGGTAATTGTCTCCAGGGCAGCTTTGTCAAACTCCACCGGATGCTGCTTGAGCGGGCGGAACTTGAATTCCAGAATATTCTGGACCAGCAAGTCCCTGAGACCTTCGCACTTCTCATCCCCCAGAATGTCCCGCACGGTTTTGTTTAGTCCAACGCGGGTCATCAGGGCTTCCAGGGCGTCGACAAAGGCCATCGCTTCCGCTTCTTCAGTCGCGAGCGCCTCACCGCCCATGACGTCCCGCCACAGACGCGCGAGCGACGCAGAAGCCGCCGGGAGCGAATGCCGGAGCACCGGCACCGTGCTGATGGCAACACCAAGACCGTGCGGAATATGGGTCAGCGCGCCGAGCGGTTCCGCAATCGCATGCGCCGTCGTGGTGCCACGGTGCGAAATCGCCATCCCGGCAAGGCTGGCCGCAAAGGCCATCTGTTGCCGCGCTTCCAGGTTCTTGCCGTCCTCATAGGCGACCGGCAGCCACTCAAGGATCAGCTTCATGGCCTGGATGCCGAATAGCTCGGCCATCGGCGCGACTTTGGACACGTTGATGGTGGCTTCAAGCGCATGGGCGAATGCGTCCATGCCGGTTGAAGCGGTCAAGGCGGGCGGCATCCCAGCGGTGAAGACCGGGTCAACCAACGCCACTTTCGGGAAAATTGCAGGTTCCTGAACCGTGCCTTTCTGCTTGGTATCCGTCTTGGTCAGGACAGCATAGGGCGTGACTTCCGAGCCCGTCCCCGACGTTGTCGGAACTGCGATAACCGGCAGAACCGGCGCTTTCAGGGGAAGCGGCGGCCGGTTCGATAGGTTGGCATACATCCAGATCCCGGCTTCCTGCGTCAGCGAAATGGCGAAAGCTTTGGCAAGGTCCACGGCACTGCCGCCGCCGATGCCAACAACACAGTCCGGGGCTTCAGCCTTCAACTCGGCCGTGGCGGCATCGATAAAATCACACGTCGGCTCAGGGTCCTTCTGGGCAAAACGGACGGGCGACAGGCCAGCAACTTCGAGGTCCGCGATCACCGGATTGGCGAAAGCTTCCAGATCAGCCGAATAGACGACCAGAGGCTTAGAGCCGTACAGCTTGCAAAGGTCGGCCAAGCGGCCCGCGGCCCCTTCTTCGACAAAAACCTGGGTGGGTTGAAAAAATCCGAACGCTTGTACCACTTCGATACCCCTTGAATTAGAAATATAGTCCACCGTTGACATTGAGCGTCTGGCCGGTGACATAGCTGGACCGGTCGCTCGCCAGGAAAACGGCGGCTTCGGCAATCTCAGCTGTTGTTCCCATGCGCTTCAGAAGCACGCTTTCCGCTGCGGCTTTTACCGCCGGGTTACTCATCGCGCCCGCCGCCATCTCAGAGGCCACAAGCCCTGCCGCCAGCGTATTGCTGCGGATATTGTCAGGTGCCAGGAAGCGCGCAATCACCTGGGACAGTGAAATCAGACCAGCCTTCGACGCAGCATAATGCGCTGTGCGCGGCCCGCCATACTGGCCCGAGACCGATCCCATCTGGATAACACTGCCAGCGGGTGACTTGCGCAAGAAGGGCAAGGCTTCCTGGGTGACCACGAACGGCCCCTTCAGGTTGACCGCCATGATGTCGTCCCAGTCTTCATCGGTTATGGCATCGAAATCCGTCGGCTTGTTGATGCCCGCGTTATTGACGAGCACATCGATCCGTCCTTCGGCCTGACCGACAGCTTCAAGCGCCTTTTTCACCGACGCCCGGTCTCTAACGTCCGCCCGGATCGCCCGGTCAGATGCAAGGCCTGCGGCCTGGCAGGTTTCAACGGCGGCTGCATCATTGCTGGCGTAGGTAAAATAAACCTTGGCGCCTTCGCGAACGAACGCTTCAACAACGGCACGGCCAATACCCCGGCTGCCGCCCGTTACCAGCGCAACCTTATCCTTAAGTTCCATGGGATTAATCCTTCAGAAGTGCGCGGCAAGCAGCGGCCACATCATCCGCCGCGATCCCGAGAGCCGCGGGCAAGTTCGTGTGTTCGCCCGATTTCCCGAACCGGTCCTGCACACCCACGAAGCGCACACGCGCCGGATGGTGGGCTGCCAGACATTCGGCGACAGCGCCGCCAAGGCCACCGATGACGTTATGGTCCTCGGCGGTGACGATCCCTTTGGTTTCCCGCGCGGCGGCAACCAGCTCATCGGTATCGATGGGTTTGATCGACGCCATATTGACGACGCGGACGGAAATATTTTCAGCCGCCAGCGCCTCAGCAGCCTTCAGCGCACGGGCCACCATCACCCCGGTCGCAACGACAGTGACATCGCTGCCTTCCCTGAGGCGCTTGGCTTTGCCGATCCTGAACGGTGCCGCGCTATCGGTCACCACCGGCGTCGGACTACGGCCGATACGCATATAGACCGGGCCGTCATGATCGAGGATCGCCTCAAAGGCCTGCATGAATTCATTGGCGTCAGCCGGGCTGATAACGGTCACACCCGGCACGGCCCGCATGGTTGCCAGGTCCTCCAGCATCTGGGCCGTGGCCCCGTCCGGCCCGACATCGAGGCCGATGTGGGAACAGCAGAGTTTTACGTTGCGGTTCGGGTAGGCAATGGCCGTACGGAACTGTTCGTGCGCGCGCATGGTGCCAAAAGCCGCGAAGGTGGAAACCACGGGGATAAGCCCGGTGTCCGCCATGCCGCCTGCGGCCGCCATCATATTCTGTTCGGCGATCCCGAACTGGACGACCCTGTCAGGGTGCGCAGCCACCAAGGGCTTGGCGCCCGTGCCGCCCGCAACGTCAGCGTCCAGAAGCACCCAGTCCTTGCGCTCATCAGCCATATGAACCAGCACGCGGCCGAAGGCGTCACGTACCGAAACCTCTGCCCCCATGGGCCAAAACTCAAGATCGGTCATCAAGCGTCCTCCAGCTCAGACAAGGCATTGGCGAGTTCTTCGTCGCTCATGGTGACACTGCCGTGCCAGTAAAGAACATTCTCCATGAAGCTGACACCCTTGCCCTTGACCGTATCGGCGACGATGAACGTGGGCTTTCCCTTGGTCGCGCGGGCTTCCGCCAGTGCCGCCTTCAGTGCCCCGATATCGTGACCATCGAGCTCAATGACATGCCAGCCGAACGGCGCCACCTTGGCCGCGACATCGCCGAGGTCCAACTGGGTCTCAACCGGGGCATCGCCCTGCAGTTTGTTGGCGTCATAGATAGCGACGAGATTGTCCATCTTCTTGAAGCCCGCGGACATGATGGCTTCCCAGCTATTGCCTTCCTGCATGTCGCCGTCTCCGACGATGACATAGGTGCGGAAATCCAGCCCCTGCAGCTTGGCGCCGATGGCCATGCCGAGGCCCTGGCTCAAGCCCATGCCGAGCGAGCCGGACGGTGCGTCAACACCAGGGATACGGACATCCGGGTGACCTTCCATGAAGCCTTCAAGTTTCCTGAGCTTCAGCGCCTCTTCCATCGGGAAGAAGCCTTTCATCGCCAGCGCTATATAAAGCGCCGGGCAAGCATGGCCTTTCGACAGCACGAAGCGGTCACGCCCTGGCGCGTCCGGCTTGGCGGGGTCGACATTCATTTCATCGAAATAGAGGACGGCCAGCATATCGGCGATCGACAGGCTGCCACCGGGGTGGCCGGAGCGCGCGGCATGGACCGCTTTGACGGCGCCTGCCCGGATGTCCCGCGCCCGCTGTTCCAGATCAGTCATTGTTACGTGTCTTTCATTTCTTTTTACACACGAGAAGAGTGTTCGTGCCGAGAGGACTGTCGGGGATAACCACCCGTCCCTGCTTAATACCAATCGTCTGCACGACGTCAAAGCGCGTTTGACATAATTCCTGAATTTGCTTGAGGCTATATTCACGGACATGTTCCGCATTCACCGGAATATGGCCAAGGGAATTCTGCGGCGTCGACAGGATGAATGTGCCGCCCGGCTTCAGGACCCGGCATATTTCTGCGAGATACGCCTGATCATCCACATGCTCGACCGTTTCCATGCTGACCACAGCATCGAAGCTGGCATCTTCAAGGGCAAGCTTGGTCACATCGAGGACGCGAAAGTCAGGCGCGTTCTTCATGCCCTTGGACCGGCCTTGCGCCGTGACAACGATCTCAGGGTCCAGGTCCCCACCCACGACCTCATAACCGTTTTCGGCCATCAGGCGGCTGCCGTATCCGTCACCGCAGGCGATGTCGAGCACCCGGCCGCTGCCAGGTAAATATTTCAGCGCTTCCTGATAATGCCAGGTCAACTGATTGCCGACTTCCAAGGCCTTATCGGTAACATCCATGCGCGGAATGAAATATACGGTTTCGGCCTGGGCCCGGGCTTGGCGGAGGTAATCATCCGAGACATCCGGCGCTGGGAAGTGCCTGCATGTGAAATGCTCAGGGTCGGCGAACATGGCGTATTTGGGATGGACCTGAAACGCGCCATCCGGTGCTGTCGCCAAGAGCCGCCGCAAGGCCCCAATCTTGTATATGTCGGCTCCCAACTGGGGCGGGAAATCATCGGGGAACTTGGCGCAATCCCACTTCTCAGCAGAAGCTGCCGCCAACATTTCGAGAACAGCGTCGGTCAATACTGCGAAATGAAGGCCGTCCACACGGACGATATGGTCTTCTTCATTCAGGGCCTCGGTTGCAATGACCAGGCGCCTCAGCGGGCTGTCATCCGCCGCAAAAACAAGCGAGATACGCTCCGCCGGTAAATCGGAAAACAGGGTTGAAAATGGCCCGCCATCATCAAAGGCAGGGGCGGCAATGATGATATTGGTCGAAGGGTCCGCCTCCAGAAACCGTCGTGCTGTGGCCACGACAGCAGGCACACCATCCACGTGGTTCATGCAGAGATCTTGCCCCCCCTGCCATGACCGCGAACTGGCCTGAACTACCACATACTTTCGACTCATCGGCATTATCTCCCATCACCTGGCCGTGTAGCCTGACCCGTCATGGTCAGGCACACCGGCTCCCGCATAATAAGCACCTTTTATGCCAAGAGCTTAGCCTTTTTTCGCAAGGATTATCGCAAGCCTGCCAAGCCCTGCCGAAGCCAGTGCCTTATAAAGGGCACGGCGCGCCTCTGGCTCGTGGCGTCCAAGCGTCATGTCAAAATTCTTACGCTGACCGTGCAACTGACGCCCCAAGTCCGGCGCCTTGGTATAATCCTGGCCCATCAGCAGGAAAGCCTCCATCGGGAAGTTGGTCGACCGTGCAAAAGGCAGAAGCCCTGATTGCCGGATCAGCCCCTCAAGGCTTTGAAAATCAAAATAATTCAGGTGATGTTCAGGCACGACCCACCAATCATCAGCCCCGCTTTCAGCACAAAAGGCCTTTTGCAGCGGGTTGAAATCATTAGGGACGGAGACACACATCACCCCACCCGGGATCAGAAGCTCTGTCGCAAGAGATAGCAGTTCCGACGGGTTCGGAATATGTTCCAGCACTTCGCTCATATGGACGAAGGAAAACTGGCCAAGGGAAGCCGCAACATCCCGGTCGAAAGCTGCCGTGATGATTTCAAGGCCGCGCCCCCGGGCAAAATCAGCCGCGACAGGTGAAGGCTCGACCCCCACACAGTCCCAGCCCCGCGCTTTCCCGGCGGCAAGAAAGTCCCCTGGGCCACAGCCGATATCCAGCACACGACGTGCAGCGCCTTCAGGCAAGACAGCCTCGGTTTCCAGGAACCGGTCCGTAAACTCCAATGTCCGCCAATCCAGATCTTCCTGGTTGCGGTTCAGATAATCAGGCTTTTCCGACTGGTAGAAAGCCTGCTCATAGAATTCCTTGAGCTTGGTTTGGTCCGGTAGCGGAACGATATGCTTAAACCCGCAGGTTTCGCACGCGATCACGTCGGCCCCATCCCGGCTGGATACCACGAGGCCCGCATGACGCCCGTAGGCAGCATCATTCCAATCTTTATGATCAGGCATCTTGCTTTCCTCTTTCCGCAATAAGCGCCGCGACCTTCCGGGCAAAATGCTCAGGGGCTTGCTTCAGGCGGTCCGCTAAAGTCAGATCATGCCGGGAATTATCCTCAACAAGCAAGGAAACGGTCCTGTCTACCGCAGCCTCAACATCTTGCACCGCCAGGGACGGGAACATATCGGAGACAACCTTCCATTCATCCGGCTTTGCTGCCCCAATGGCGTCAAACACAACCGTCGGAACACCAGCCTGCTGGCATTCGTAAAAACTGACGCCATAAACACACAGGACGGCATCATATCCGGCGAGCAATTCATTCAGGTTATCCGGCGCCTTTAGCGTACGCCAGCGCGTAAGGGGCACGCCTTCCCCTGGCAAAACCGGCGGATCAGCATAAGGCCCCTGAACCCAATCGATCCGGACATCCTGTGGAATAGCGGCAAGAAGTTTAGCCGGCAGTGTTTCCGACAAGTGCGCCGGGTCGGACCCACCAGTCAGCACCAGCACGGATTTGCCTTCGTGCTTTGCCCGGTATGGTTTCGGCGTCGGCCGAAGGAGAAAACAATCGGGTCCATAAGCCAGCTTATCCCCGAAATGCTTCTGGACGGCTTCAGGGACATGGATGGACGGCATCCAGCACAGGTCGACGAGCCCTGCATGATCCAGAGGGAAATCGATCCCGACCTTCACGGTGGATGCGGGCAGGTTTCGCAGGAGCGTCTCACAATCCGCATCAACCGCTTTCAGGTCGAGGATGACCGAATCGCTTTCGCCAAGCCGCCCTTCTTCACCTGAAAAGTCTTCCACCCACGAATGGGGCAGAAGGGATAAATCTTCGAAATCGACTGGCGTGCCCCGCACCACGACATGAACCTTGGCCCCGAGATAGGTTTGCAGGGACGACGCCGCCACGCAGGTTCGCACCAGATGGCCAAGACCAATATCTGGCCCCGCCTCTGTCAGCAGGGTTACATGCGGCGGCACTTCCTCCGGCCGGCGCTGATGGACGTCGGCATTTATGGCGCGCAGCTCCGGCTCGCTGAGCAAACGGTCTATCACCCACAGGAGGTCGACGGGCTCCTTCTGGTCATGCTGACTGTACCAATCAGCATAGATTTGCTTCATGAACTTGTAGTCCTGCCCCGTATCCACTGAGATACGGTGCCCTATCCGGGCATAGGCAGGGTCATCCTGAAAGAAGGCGATCGACCTGGGTTTCACTTTGCCGGAATGACGGCTGACAGCACCAACATGCTCTCGCTCAAAAGGCTCGGTCGCGGCCATCATCATCTGGTCCCAGAAAGACCGGCGATAAAGGTCGAAACCGCAATGAATGGGAACACCATCATTCTCATGCGCCGCCAACTGAACCAGATCGGCGCTTTCATCTTGCTTCAATGTATTGATAAGTCCTTGCAGGGTCACAGGCTCAATCAGCGGGCTGTCCCCACAGACATAGAGCACCATGTCCGCTTCTTCCCTGCGCACAACGGCATCGACACGGCCCATGAGGTCATTGACGTCACCCTCATGGGCATAGCAGGCGACATCCGCCGCCGCCGCCCATGAGACCAAATCCTGATTATAGGAATCCGCCGTAGTGGCGAGGACCGCCTTATCAAGGCCAGGAACAGCGGCCAACCGGTGGAAAATATGGGCGATTAAAGGCTCGCCCGCGAGCGGCAACAAATGCTTGCGCGGCAGCCGACTTGAATTAAGCCGGGCGCCAACAACAGCGATTACTTTGTTTGCCATTGCTTCCTCACAGCCAGCGTCGGCCGCAAACCGTCCGAAGGATCAGCGCGCCATGGCCTGTCGTCAATCTCCGCCGGGGTGGGTGCCTTGACGCCAGTACCATCAGCCAGAAGGCCACGACGTCCATCCGCAATCACTGCTGCGATTTCGTCCGGCAACCAACAATGGCCCGCGGCATATTCCGCGCCCTCGCCTTCCAGGTCGAGGTGAAACTCAACCATCGGCGCGCCCCAATGAGACGTCGCCCGGCTGACAACAGCGGGGTCACGGCTATGGTCCGACCAACCGACAGGTACGCCCGTTACATCATGGATGGTTTTAATTGCCGCCAGATTGCAGTCCTCAGCCTTTACAGGGTACCCCGACACACAGTGGAGAAGCGTCAGGTCTTTGCCGCCATTTGCCCGGAACACGGTAACGGCATGGCGGATTTCCTCAAGCGTCGCCATCCCCGTGGACAATACCAGAGGCTTGCCCGTGCGCGCACAGGCGGCGATCAGGTCATCCCACGGCAACTCGTAGGAGGCGATTTTATAGAAATCCACATAGGGTTCTAATTCGCCCACCGCATCCAAATAGAAAGGCGTGCAGGAAAACTGTATACCGCTTTCGACGCACGCAGACTTCAAGGCAGGCAGAAAACTGACAGGCAGTTCCCAGTCCTTGCGGCGGCGGTGATCTTCACTTTTCGCAAGTATTTCCGGGGCGAAAAGTTCATCGATACGAAAAAGCTGGAACTTGACGGCATCGCAGCCCACCTCAGCAGCCTTCTGAATGAAGGCCCGGCAACGGTCCTGGTCCCGGGCGTGGTTACTGGAGACTTCGGCGATGAAGAAGGGCGCTACCGGCATACATCAGAGCCCCAGCTTTTCTTTAGCCATTTCCGTAACGGCTTCGAGTGTTTTACCCCATTCCCCTGGCTTCAGGTCCGCGTCGACAAAAGCCCCATCTCGCGCGAAGGGGGCGTGATCCTTACTGCCGAAACTCCACCAGGGGCGGATTGGGTTAATCATGATCGTCGAAACACCTGCCGCCATGGCAAATGTACAAGGCGCACTGGCACCTGCCACAGCCAAGTCACAGTTTTGCATGATCGCGATATTGGCCTCGATATCTTTCTTCAGGTCGACATCTTCAAAATTGTGGATTTCGACACCGAACATCTCCCGGACTTTATCAAGTTCAGCCTGACAATCACCATACTGTACGTTGATAAAGTCCACCTTATCCTTCAAGGCGGCGAAGAGCGGCCCCATATCTTCAATAGACGCATACCCGGCGGCCCGAAGGCCCTCCACGTTGCCGCTCCGCCACGCGAGTGCCACTTTAGGCTTGTCACTGATCTCCTGAAGCCGCTTGGCAAACTTCTTGGAAAGCTTGGGGTCTGCCTTCAGGAAGCCTTCCGGATGCGGTTTGATATCCTCTGTCTTCAGCCATGCAAATTGGGCACAACTTGCAACCGGTACAGAATAATCGACATGAAGCTCACCCTTGGCAATAAGCTGCTCTATCTCAGGGAAGTAGCGGTACCGGTAACCATGGCGAACAACGCCGTTATATCCGCCAACCACCGCATTCGGAAAACGGCGTTGATAAAGCGACACCAAACGAGTGTCACAGCCGATAACCAATTTTTCGGCTTCGTCGTATAGGAACGGCAAATAATTGCCAAACATGATTTCGTCACCGATCCCCTGCTCAGCCGTCACAAACAATGTTTTCCCTGCAAGGCTTTGACCTTTCCAGGCCGGGATTTGGTGCGTGTACTGAAGGTTCTGGGTAATTTTGCGGCGTGGATCGAAACGCGCTTCATAAAGGTCCCAGGCTTCTTTCATTTCCCCCCGGAAGAACAGGTTGATGGAAGCGCCCAAGCGCGGCTCGGGGCTTCCAGGGCTGGCCTTCATTGCCCGCCGATCCATCTCCAGCGCTTCATCAAACCGGTACATACGTTCAAGGTTCTGGGCATAGTTGCTGAGGACTTTGAAGTTATTCGGATCGTGCTTCAGGGCCTCCTGATAGAATACTTCGGATTGTTCGATACCGTCCCGCAACCGGACAACGTTTGCCAGAACGTTCCACAAATCCGCTTCTTCCGGGAAACGGGGAAGAACCGCCTGCAGCAGCTCGATGGCTTCTTCATATTGTTCCGCCCCAAGATAAGCCGTCGCCAAATTGACATAGTTACCCGGGGTGTCAGGGTCCAATGCCACAAGGTGACGGCCGATCTGGATCCCGATATCGTTGAAATCCATGCCAACCGCAAGTTCGAGCATGATGCCCAATATTTCAGGCGTCGGTTCGTGGAAGCGCAGCGCCCGCTCCAGCACCTCGATTGCCTGCTCACGCACCCCCAACTGCACCAATGAGTGCGCAAGGGACGTCAGAATATTGAGGTCATTCGGCGCCATGTCCCAGGCAACCGTCATATGCTTGACCGCCTCAGCCCAATCCCCTTTCCTGCTGGCTTTCACGCCAGCCGTCAGGGCTTTCTGAGCTTTGCGCAGAATTTGGGGGGAAGTTTGCACATGGATACCATGGACATCCTGGCCCTTTTTGATATCGGCTTCACCGCTGTCAGCAACCTTGCTGCCGGTAAGAACACTCTTTTCTCTACCATGCTGGCTAAGCACGTTTTTATGCTTTCGACTCTTGGGCAACCCCATCTCCATCGGCCTTGCTGACAATATAATGCTTATTGGCAATGATTATGCACTTGGCACACAACAATGCAAGATGAGGGCCAATAAACTATTCATTGGCGAAAGCCCTAAAAACACGTATGGTAACCGCAATAAACATTTATGCGTCATGGACATAGCTGGAATTACCAGTCCTCGGATACCGCTTTTGACGCACGGGAGAGAGACGAATGGCGTTAAAGCTTTCTTTAAAACCTGATGAGAAACTGGTCATCAATGGCGCGGTAATTGCAAACGCGGACAGGAGGGCGACTTTGATCGTCCATAACAAAGCATCTATCCTTCGCGAGAAGGATATTATGCAGGAGGAAGATGTCGATACACCAGTTAAGCGGATCTATTTTCCGATTATGCTGATGTATATGGATGCGGATCAGACTGGCCGGTACTATGACGAGTTCGTTATGCGCATGACAGAATTCATGAGCGCCATAACAACGCCGGACGCGATTGAGACATGTGTCAAAATCAGCCGGGACGTCATGGAAAAGAATTACTACCGGGCCTTGATCAACTGCAAGAAACTGCTTGCCTTCGAAAAGGAGCGCTTAGCAACGTAAGGCAGCACCAGATCGTAAGTTTTGGGAATGTGAATGTCATATCAAGCGTATCAAAAGGCCCAACAAACATCAGAAACACCGAGCCAGGTGGAGTACCGCCTGTTTGCTCAAGTTACAAACGCCCTGATTGCAGTTCGCGATCGAGGCATTCGTGACAGTGTGATGGTTGATGCGCTCGACTGGAACCGCCGGCTATGGTCCACTCTTTCCACGGACTGCGGCACGGAGGGAAACAGCCTCCCTGATCAATTGCGCGCGGGGATCATTTCTCTTTCTATATGGGTATCAAAACATTCCTCCGCCGTGATGCGCGGCACGGAATCTGTCGACGACCTGATCAACATCAATAAGACGATCATGGAAGGACTGGCAGCCCAAGCCAAGCTGCAAAGGGAAGCTGCACAACAGCAAGATCCAGCAAACACCAAGCCGGTCGATTCCTCCCTTTGAGCCCCAACAAGGCAAATTTTACCTACATCAAGAATGCACTTTTTTCCCAATAGGCAATAATTACCCATCTTATTTTGCCCTCTGCGAAAACGGCCTTATCCAGCGCATTCATAAAATTTGATGTAAATTCAATATACTAGCCCTTCAAAACACCCCACCCGCAGAAAACTGGCACAGCCCATGCTTATGTTGAGGCGGAAGCAAAATGCTTTCGTGAGCAAAAAGCTCAAGACATCTCAGAATGGAGAAACAAAATGGCCTTTTCAGTAAACACCAATGCCGGTGCGTTTGCAGCCCTGCAAAACCTCAGCCTCACCAACCAAGCCCTCAACAAAACCCAGACCCAAATTAACACGGGCCTGAAAGTTGCGTCGGCAAAAGACAACGCAGCTGTCTACTCGATTGCACAGAAGCTCCGCGGTGATGTTTCGGGCCTTAACGCCGTTAAGTCCTCGCTGGACCGTGCTTCCTCGACCCTCGATGTTGCCATCGCTGCCGGTGAAGCTGTCTCCGATCTGCTCATCCAACTTAAAGAAAAAGCTGTTGCAGCAAAAGACGCCGGCCTGGATACCGCCAGCCGCTCCTCGCTGAACGATGACTTCAAACAGCTGCGTGACCAGATCACCTCGATCGTACAGAACGCCAGCTTCAACGGCACCAACGTTGTTGACGGCTCCACGGCCAATGGCGTGATCGCCATCACCAATGCTAACGGCAGCAACACCATTACAGTTGCTGCTCAGGATCTGTCGCTCAGCGGCAGCATCGTTACGCTGTCGTCCACCGCAACAATCAGCACGGCCACGACCGCTGCTGCTGCAGTGACCAAAATCGACGCTTCGATCACCAAGGTCAACACCTCGCTTTCCGCCCTTGGTTCGGGCTCCAAGCGTATCGACCTGCAGAAGACGTTCGTTGGTAAACTGTCCGACAGCATCGAAGTTGGTATCGGCAACCTCGTTGACGCCGATCTGGCCAAGACCAGCGCGAACTTGCAGTCCCTGCAAGTTAAGCAGCAGCTTGGTCTCCAGGCCCTGTCGATCGCCAACCAGGCTCCATCGACGGTCCTGTCCCTCTTCCGGTAAGTGGTTCCTAAGAAACCGCAACACACTTAAGGGCCCTTCGGGGCCCTTCTTATTACCCCTCATCGCCTCCACACAAAGCCCCTCCTGCGGAAAATCTTGCCCAGACTAGGCATCTTCTCCCCTCCCCGCAACAGGCGCCATCAATTTTATCCTTTATAAACAAAAGGTTATTTTGGCATGACGCTTGCTGTTTAGGGTGCCAAGAGCAGAAAGGCTCAGGATTATCTCAAAAGGAGACACACAATGGCTTTGTCAGTCAACACGAACGCGCCCGCTTTATCCGCCCTTCAAAACCTGGCGGCAACAAATCGGTCGCTTGGAAAAGTACAAACTGCAATCAACACGGGATTGAAGGTGGCATCATCCAAGGATAACGCAGCGGTCTTCTCGATCGCACAAAAGCTTCGGGGCGACGTCTCGGGCTTGAACGCGGCCAAGTCCTCGCTTGACCGTGCGTCATCCACCCTGGATGTTGCGATTGCTGCTGGCGAAGCTGTCTCCGATCTCCTCATTCAACTGAAAGAAAAGGCTGTCGCGGCGAAAGATGCCGGGCTCGACACCACAAGCCGTTCTGCATTGAATGATGATTTCAAACAGCTTCGTGACCAGATTACCTCCATCGTTCAGAACGCCGAATTCAATGGCACCAACGTTGTGAAGAGCGGGGGTAAAGATATTATCGCCATCACCAACTCCGATGGCGGCAATACGCTCACAATCGCAGCCCAAGACCTGTCGCTGGGGGGCGGTAATGTTACCATCACCGCCACATCGCAAATCAGTACGGCGACCAGCGCAGCCTTGGTAGTAAGCCAGCTCGACACATCGATCACCAAAGTCAACTCAGCTCTGTCCCAATTAGGCTCCGGCTCTAAGCGGGTTGAGCTGCAGAGGACGTTTGTCGGCAAACTGTCTGACAGCATCCAGATCGGTATCGGTAACCTTGTTGACGCAGACCTGGCTAAAGAGTCGGCCAATCTTCAGTCCCTGCAAGTCAAGCAGCAGCTTGGCCTTCAGGCTCTGTCGATTGCCAACCAGGCTCCGCAGGCAATTACGCGCCTTTTCCAATAAAGCCTCAAAAATCACCGGGCTTCCCTATGGGGGAGCCCGGTATATTTTTGCCTAGCAAACGCTGAAAAGTAGGCACATTTTTCCCGCTAGGCAATTTATACCCACAACATAAACCTAGCTTCGCGTGAGCCAAGTTTGTCTTTTTTCATTAGAATCAATTACTTAAAAATATAACACTCTATTTCTATTTCTGGCCTCAATTTTGCTAGCATAGCTTTGGGACAAAAGGTCCCGTGGGCAAAATGCCCTTTAAATAACTCCAAAAAGGAGAAGCAAAATGGCTTTTTCGGTAAACACCAACGCAGGTGCGTTCCTTGCCCTGCAGAACTTGAACTCTACAAGTAACTCTCTCAAAACTGTCCAGAGTCGGATTAACACTGGCCTGAAGGTTGCGTCTGCAAAAGACAACGCCGCAGTTTACTCGATCGCGCAGAAACTGCGTGGCGACGTATCGGGTCTCACCGCTGTTAAATCCTCGCTGGATCGTGCTTCCTCGACCCTTGACGTAGGTATCGCTGCAGGCGAGGCCGTTTCCGATCTCCTCATTCAGCTGAAAGAAAAAGCTGTTGCTGCCAAGGACACCGGCCTTGACACCGCCAGCCGTTCCGCGCTGAACGATGACTTCAAACAGCTCCGCGACCAGATCACCTCGATCGTTAGCAACGCTGACTTCAACGGCACCAACGTCGTGAAGAGCGGTGGCAGCAACGTGACCGCGATCACCAATGCCAACGGTAGCAACAGCATCTCGATCTCTGCCCAAGACCTTTCGCTGGGCGGCGGTAACGTTACCATTACCGCAACGACGCAGATCAGCACGGCCACCACGGCTGCGGCTGCTGTGACCGCGATCGATGCTTCGATCGCCAAGGTGAACACCGCTCTGTCGGCCCTCGGTTCGGGCTCCAAGCGTGTCGACCTGCAGAAGACGTTTGTTAACAAACTGTCTGACAGCATCCAGGTTGGTATCGGTAACCTTGTTGACGCTGACCTGGCAAAAGAGTCTGCAAACTTGCAGTCCCTGCAGGTGAAACAGCAGCTTGGTCTCCAGGCTCTGTCGATCGCCAACCAGGCGCCTTCGACGGTTCTCGGCCTCTTCCGTTAATAAGCCTTGGCAATGGGGCTCTCTACGGAGGGCCCCATTCCAGCTTTAGTGACGGATTAGAGACCGGTTTGGCATAGGAAACTTAGCTCCGAAGATTTCGTGGCAGCGAAAATTCGTGAGGAGTGGAGAGATGACGGAAATTGGCAATACAAATAGCAGTACTCAGGTTGTTAACCTGACTTCTGCTCCGGCTCGGGCGTCTTCGTCCGGCGGTATTGGCCGTTTTTCCGCCGCACCAGTCGGTCAGGAAAACGGCAAAAGCGCGACTGCGTCTATTGTCCCGCAAGTCGCTGGCGCATCGCCAGCACAAGATCCTTTGGAAAAGGCGGCGAAAGCCCTGGAGAAGTTCCTTCCGGGCTCCGATGAACAACGCAATACCAAATTGAGGATCGATCGGGACAAGGAAACCGGTCGCTTTATCTACAAGAATGTTGATGCGGATACCGGCGAAGTGCTTGCACAATTCCCGCCCGCCAAGATTCTTGAGATCATATCCTACTATCGTGAGGCTGAAGGCCTGGCGGTAGACAGCAAAGCCTAGATATCGGCTCCATTGCGGCGATTGCCGCTGCCCCGAAGTCGAGGTTTTAGAATTGCCCCTGCTGTGCCCTGTCGGTTGACGGGTCGCGAAGCGGGGTTTTTGTGTTTGTTGCCAGCTTGAAATATTCACCGGTGGACAGCGCGACCATTCGTGCTAGATCACGAAAACGGATCAGATAAGACCGTAACAAGAAACACTTTTGCCAGTCGGAGAGTTTTGATGAAATTTGCCGGTACCGAAAATTATGTGGCCACAGATGACCTCAAGGTCGCTGTCAACGCTGCCGCCACGCTGAGGCGCCCGCTCCTGATCAAGGGGGAACCCGGCACCGGGAAAACCGTGCTCGCCAGTGAAATCGCCGAATCCTTCGGGATGCCGCTGATTGAATGGCACATCAAATCCACGACCAAAGCCCAACAGGGCCTATACGAATATGACGCCGTTTCCCGCCTGCGCGACAGCCAGCTTGGCGATGAGCGGGTCAAGGACATCAAGAATTACATCAAACGCGGCAAACTGTGGGAAGCCTTCGAAAGCAAGGAAACCCCTGTCCTTCTGATCGACGAAATCGACAAGGCCGACATTGAATTCCCGAACGACCTGCTCCTGGAACTCGACCGTATGGAGTTCCATGTTTACGAAACCGGGGAAACGATCAAGGCCGAGAAACGGCCGATCGTCATCATCACCTCCAATAACGAGAAGGAACTGCCGGACGCCTTCCTGCGCCGCTGCTTCTTCCACTTCATCAAATTCCCGGACAAGGACACCATGCGCGAGATCATCGATGTCCACTATCCGGACATCCAGCAGGAACTGGTGAAAGAAGCGCTCAATGTCTTCTTCGATGTCCGTGAGGTGCCGGGCTTGAAGAAAAAGCCGTCCACCAGCGAACTCTTGGACTGGTTGAAACTGTTGATGGCGGAAGACCTGCCGGTCGAGGTCCTGAAATCCAAGGACCCGTCCAAGCTGATCCCGCCGCTCCATGGCGCGCTTCTGAAGAACGAGCAGGATGTGCACCTGTTTGAACGTCTGGCATTCATGAACCGTCGCCAGCAGGGCTGAGGACACCTCCATGTTCGTCAACTTCTTCTATGAGCTAAAAGACGCCGGTGTGCCCGTCAGCATCAAGGAATATCTGATGCTGTGCGACGCATTGAAGGCCGGGTGCGCCAGCTACAAGGTTGACGATTTTTACTTCCTGTCCCGGTCCGCTTTCGTCAAAGATGAGAAGAACCTCGACAAGTTCGACCGCGTCTTTGGCAAGGTTTTCAGCGGTATCGAATTCATCGGCGACGATGATATTGCCGAAATCCCGGATGAATGGCTCAAGAAGCTGGCCGAGCTTTATCTCAGCAAGGAAGAGATGGAGAAGATTGAGGCCCTCGGAAGCTGGGAAGAAATCATGGAGACCCTCAAGAAGCGGCTTGAGGAGCAGAAGGAACGCCACCAGGGCGGCAACAAATGGATCGGCACCGCCGGCCGCAGCCCGTTCGGCGCCTACGGTTATAACCCCGAAGGCGTGCGCATCGGCCAGGACAAGGGCCGGCACGGCCGCGCCATCAAGGTGTGGGACAAACGCGAATACAAGAACCTCGATGACAGCATCGAGCTTGGCACCCGCAACATTAAGGTGGCGCTGAGGAAGCTCAGGCAGTTCGCGCGCCAGGGCGAAGCCACGGAACTGGACCTCGACGATACCATCCGCTCGACCGCCCACAAGGGCTGGCTCGACATCAAAATGGTGCCGGAACGCCATAACGCCGTGAAAGTGCTCCTGTTTCTGGATGTCGGCGGGTCGATGGACCCACATGTAAAAGTATGTGAGGAGCTCTTCTCCGCCGCGCGCAGTGAGTTCAAACACCTGGAATTCTTCTATTTCCACAACTGCCTTTATGAGCGCGTCTGGCGCGATAACAGCCGCCGCCACACCGATACCATGAATACGATGGACGTGCTGCACACATACCCGCACGACTATAAAATCATCATCGTCGGCGATGCCTCAATGAGCCCGTATGAGATTGTCTATCCCGGCGGCTCGGTCGAGCATTGGAATGAAGAATCCGGCGAAACCTGGATGAAACGGCTGACGAACGTCTATCAGCGCAGCGTCTGGCTCAACCCGATTCCGGAAACCCACTGGGACTATTCCCAATCGATCCAGATCATGAAAACGCTGATGGAAGACCGGATGTTCCCGCTCAGCATCAGCGGGATCGACAGGGCCATGCGCGACCTCAGGCGCTGATTTGCCCCATACAGCAAAAAGGGCCGCAGAAGCGGCCCTTTCGTCTTATGGTTCTTGGGTCAGGGGTCAGTCCTGATCGCTCAAAATCTCAATGCTTGCCACCATTGGCTCAGCGTTTGACGCCAGCGCCTCGCCGGTGACGTGGCCTTGCCGTTTCAGGGCCAGGGCCTCTTCCTGGCTGGCAACGATGGCATATTGAAGCCGCACCGCGAAGGTCATCTTGTCCTTGCCGTAACTTGCCGGAAGTGCCGGGAACTTGGCGCGGTTGATGACGCGCTTGGCTGCGCCGTTCAGGGTTGGGCTATCCATCCGAACGGTCTGGCTGACGGCCAGAAGCTTGCCGGTCCGGTCCACCGTCACCCGAAAACGCGCGGTCCCTTCATTATTGTGCTGTACCGCCATGGCCGGATAGCTCATCACCCGGTCGATAGACTTGCCGGCGTCTTTCGCCCAACCTGTCAGGCCGGACGTCCCTTGTGCATGGGCACTGGTAGCCATAAGGGCTGCAACGGCGAACGCCGCCAGCGGTTTCGCAGTTTTCAGAATCGAATAAGCCATGTCTTTTCTCCTCGCTTGTCATGTCGCTTATCGTGATGCCGGTTTTCCGGCCTTTTCTTGTGCCTGAAGCATGAGGCCAATCCGCCCCTGAGCGGCAGACCGGTGCGGTGAACCGAGGGCCTTTTGCGGTCTGCCGCTAAACTTCTAAACCTACGGTGTGCGCGAAAAGCCTAAACGCAGCGTTTGTTCCCAAATTTGTGACTGTCGCAAAAGGTTCAAATTCGGCTTTTAAACAGAGGGCTTACTTGTTAAGGCTTTTGGCCTGCGCCTAAGCCCGCCCACCAATATGTTGAGGAAACAACCATGAAACTGAAGAGTTTGGGGTACATCGGCCTCACCGTGCTCATAAGCGGTACCTGCCTTGCCGACGATTTCGGCACTGAACAGTCCTGGATGGCCGCTGGCGAAAAAGCCATCAATGAGCGGATGCAGGAAAAACCGAACACCCAACGGGCAAAGAACGTCATCCTGTTCATCGGCGACGGCATGAGCATCTCCACGCTCACCGCCTCGCGCATCCTCGAAGGCCAGATGGCGGGCCACACGGGTGAAGAAAATTACCTCAGCTTCGAGAAGTTTCCCTACACCGCGCTTATCAAAACCTACAATGTCGATGCGCAGGTGCCGGATTCAGCGGGTACGGCCTCCGCGATCAACAGCGGCGCGAAAACCCGCATGGGTGTGATCAACACGAACCTGGACCAGCCGCGCGGTGTTTGCAAAGGCGCGTCCGACCATTTCATGACCCCGATCGCCTACTATGCCGAGCGCGCGGGTCTTTCGACCGGTGTCGTCACCACCACGCGTCTCAGCCACGCGACCCCGGCCGCGGTTTATGCCCACAGCCCGGACCGTGACTGGGAAGCCGACTATGACCTGCCGGACGAAGCCAAGGCAAACGGCTGCCGCGATATCGCCCAGCAGATCCTGGACAATATGGGCGGTAACGGCCTTGAAGTCGCCCTGGCCGGTGGACGTGAGAAATTCATGCCCAAGGGCACCGAGGACGGCCGCCGCGCCGACCATCGCGACCTGACCAAGGAATGGGTGAATGGCCGCAAGGGCGCGCGCTTCGTCGAGACCGTCGGTGAGCTTGAGGCAACCGATTATGCCCACACGTCCCGCCTCTTGGGCCTGTTCTCCAAGTCCCATATGGACTTCGACGCCGGCCACGACCCCAAGCAGCCTGACCTGAGCCAGATGACCGAAGCGGCCATCAAGATGCTATCGAAAAACAAGAAAGGCTACTTCCTGATGGTCGAGGCAGGCCGTATCGACCATGCCCACCACAATGGCAATGCCTATAACGCACTTCATGACACGGTGGCACTGTCCCGCGCTGTTGCGAAGGCTCGCTCGATGGTCGATCTCAAGGATACGCTGATCCTGGTCACGGCTGACCACAGCCACGTCTTCACCATGGCCGGCTACCCCCGCCGCGGCAACCCGATCCTCGGCCTTGTTTCCGCCCCGTGGCAGAAGAAGGGTGAATATCTGTTGGCGAAAGACGGCAAGCCCTACACCACCGTCGGCTACCAGAACGGCCCGGGCGCCATCAAAGGCGAGCGCAAAACCCTGACCGAAGATGAAGTCGTCAAGCCGGACTACCACCAGCAGTCGGCCTATGCGACCAACTCGGAAACCCACAGCGGGGAAGACGTCGCGCTGTTCGCCATCGGCCCGTCGTCTTACCTCGTCCACGGCACCATGGAACAGAATGTCATCTTCCACCTGATGGACCACGCGCTTGACGTTCGCGACCGCGCGGCCAAAGCGAAAAAATAACGCTTTCGGAAACGACAAATGGAAAGGGCCGCTCATGCGGCCCTTTTTCTTATCCCCCGGCTCATGCAGCGGGGTTATTTTTTCGAATATTTCAGGATGGCTTGGTTGAGGCCTTCGATCAGCTTCTGGCCGATATCGCCGCCGGAGCCGCTGACCCGACCGCGGATAACCGCGCGCATGGCGTCCAGGTGCGCCTTCACGAGCTCAACCTGGTTGTCGCTGATCTCTTCCCGGGACTGCGTGAAGCCGTAAAGCGAGTCCGACACCGTTGTGATGAGCGGATAACCGAACGTGCCACCCTGCCCCTTCATGTCATGGGCGATGCGGTTGATTTCCTCAAAGCAGTCCCGCCGCTTTTCAGGCGTGTCGACACAGCGGCCATGCTGCTCCTGCAACTTCACGATCAGGCCGGACACCCAGTCCGGATAGTCTTCGGCCATCTTGTGGAGCGCTTCTTCCGCCGCCTCCAACGCCTCGGGCGAAATGGTCACCTTGCCGGGCGCCAGTCCTGCGGTTTTTTCCTTCAGGCGGTTCTTGAAGCGGTAAAACCGCACGATCACGGGTTTCTTTTCAGCCACGGATGATCTCCACGCCTTCGCTCTTATCGGTCAGCACGCGCCGCTCCGGCCCGTCATGGTCCAGCTTCTGGCGGCGCCTGTCAGGCCCGAAAAAGTCTTTGGTATGCACGAACTGGCGCGGCCGCTCGATGATAGAGATGAGCTTCTCGCCGATATTCTTGATGGTAAAGGGCTTGGCCAGCATTTCGGTCACGCCCATTTCCCGCGCCTGAAGCACGCGTTCGGGCTCGGTATAGCTGGTGATCATCATGAAAGGCACGAAGCGGTCCGGGCTGTCCTTGTGGCGGCGAACCCAGCGCAGGAACATCATGCCGTCAACCGGGTGCATGTCCCAGTTGGAAATGACGATATCAATTTGCTGGACGCCTACGCGCATCGGCTCGTTCTTCACGCGCTGCAGGAAATGGATCGCATCGCCGCCGTGTTCCACCGCGTAAACGTTCCCAACACCGAGAACTTTCAGCGAATTGACAAGAAGCGACCGGATAAACGGACTGTCTTCCGCAAGTAGAACATTCAGCCGGTCGAAATCATAATCACTCATAAGCGGACCTTAATTATTGCCATTTTGCAGGCACTTACCCAACCTACTATCCCTGTTTCCGGCGGCGGGTCAATCCTTTCACTCGTCTTCAAGGGCGCGGCAGCGGTCCTCAATATGGCGGATCAGTTCATCCAGGCGCCCCTTGAGCTCATCAAGGACAGCATCCCGCCTGGGGTCCCCTGGCGCCGGGTTGCCCATGAATTCAGCCCGTTCGGCTACACGGGCAAGCCGCCAAGCCCCGATACTGCGCGCCGCCCCCTTCAGCTTATGGGCGTCGCTTTTCCAGTTTTCGCCGTCCGAGGCACGCAATGTTTCCAGGTATCCCGGTGTGTTGTCAGTAAAGACCGTCAGCACGGTTATCTCCAGGTCTGTATCCCCCGCCGTGAAGCCGCGCAAATGGCCTGCGTCCAAGATGACGCTTTCATCCCAGTCGGATTCCTGCATCAGACAGTGCCTTTTGATTGAAGGGCTGTCCGCCCGGCATCGGTGAGGCGGCAGACGATCCAGTCAGGTTTGATCGGGTTCCTGGCCCAGGGTTCACACCAGCCATGGTCCATGCAGGCCCGAATCGTTTGTTCCCTGATTCGCTGGCCATGCTTGTCAAACAGCGGCAGCTTACCGCCCGGCTGCTTGAGGCCACGTTCCAGATATTGCCTTTGCACCTTGCTTGGCTTGGGTGCTGCGGATGTGTTCTTAACGCCAGTCACCGTCTTTCCTCTTCCCCAGACGTCGCAGAATAACCTGTTTCCCTAATAATGCCATAACTTGTCACCAAACTGTCCTTTTCCGACAAGGCGGGTTATCAGCAATGGTTGACCTGACAGTCGTAATCGTCAAGGTTAGCGCATTGGGGCTTGGCAGAGCCGGAGGGGACTTTTATGTCGAAAATGGAAGCGGATTTCCCGGAAAGCACGGACAGTGGTACGGCAGACGGCAGCGCAGAAGAAGAGCGCGCCCAAAAAGCTGCCACAGCGCGGAATATACGCCGCCTTGTGCCCTTCATGACCGCTGCCACGCTGACCCTGCTTTGGATTGCCGGCGTCTTCCTCTATCTCGTTGGAACAGACAGCCTTGAGAAACTGACAGGCACGCCGATGGGGCTCAGCAGCCTTGTAGCCGCCGTCAGCACGCCCGCGGCCTTGTTCTGGCTAATAGCCCTCGCCTTCCAGCGCACAGATCCGCTCCTGGAACGCCGTGTCGCCATTGCGCGCAATCTCGACAAGGCCATCGCCCCGGTCGAAGCCGCGGAACAGAGGCTCGCCCTATTAAGCCGTGGCCTTAAAAAGGAAGTCCAGAATATCGAAGCCGTCGCTGACCTGGCCTCGAACCGGATCGATAATCTGGAAAACCGTTTCCAGGAACAGATCAGCAATCTGTTTTCCGCCACCGCCGACACCGAAGCCCGGACGATCAGCATCCGCGACCTGTTGGAGCGGGAACGCACATCCGTTGACGGCCTGACCGCTGAGGTCGAGCAGCGCTTCAAATCCCTTGAAGATATGGTCCGCATGATGGCCGCCCGCATCGAAGGCGCCGGGGCCTATGCCGACGAGCAGGCAACGTCGGCCCGGACCAAGGTCGACGAAAGCCTGAGCGCGCTCAATTCTGCCGCCGACGAGCTGGAGAACCGCCTGGCGGCCACCAGCAGCGGTATCGAAGGCCGGGCTGACAAGGTCCAGGAAATCGCACTCGATGTCGAACTGCGCCTTCAAGGCATTTCCGAGAACGTCCTGAACGGCATGGACCGCTTCCGCCATGACATGGAAGGGCTTGAGGGCCGCTCGCACGAGCTTTCCGAACATATGACCACCCAGGCCCATGTCCTGAAAGACCTGGCCGAACTGGCGGCCGCAGAATCCGCCAAGATCGAGAACACGCTCAAGACCCATGTGGGTGAGGTCCGCACCGCGGCATCAGAGGCGCTTGAGCGCACCAACACCGTCAGCGATACCTTCACACTAAGCGCGCAGAACATGTCAGCCCAGGTCATGGAAACCATGGAGCGGGCCAAGGCGCTTCTGGATGAGGCCGGTCATGCGCTGGATGAGCACTGCCGCTCCGCGCTTGAAACCAGCGAACGGATGAACAACCACACGCTGGAGACCACCGAAGCAACCGGCCGCGCCGTCGCTGAGCACGCTGAAAAGGTCGACAAGGTGCTGGGCGCCAATCTCGCCCGTGCGCAGGAAGCGCTGGAAAGCACGATGGCAGCCATTGACGGCCACGGAGCCGCCGCAGCGGCTGAGGCCGAAAGTGTCGCGGAACGCACGCTCCAGCATATCCGCCAGCTTCGTGCCGGTGTCGAAGAACAGCTGGAAGAACTGGCCCGCGCAGGCAAGGACGCAGGCATCTCACTTGAAGAAATCGCCGGTCAGATCGGTGAACGCGCCGATGCCCTGGCGGAGAAGGCCCGGGCCTCCAGTGCCGACCTCGATTCTGTCCGCGAAAAAATGGACACCCAAAGCGGGGCGCTGGCCGATGTCCTGAATGATACCCGGATGAAACTGGCCCACCTTGAGGAGGACCTGACCGCCCAGCGCGATGCCCTGACGGCGGCATCCTCCGAGGCGTCCGAGCGGGTGATCGAAGCGGCAACGCGCTTCGCAGAGCAAACCAAGGCCATCACCGACGCGGCCGGAACCGCCAGCGACACCATCGGCGCCCAATCCGGCGAGATTGTCTCCCTGGTCGAACGGCTCGGCACCTCGGGTGAGGATACCGCCGCCAAACTGGCCGGGGCCACCAAATCCCTTGGCGAGCAATCTGAAACGCTCAGGGCCGAACTTTCCGATTCCAGCCAGGCGCTTGGCTCAGCCGCCGAAGCCTTCGCGGGCGAACGCACCCGCATCCGCGAAGAGACCGAGGCTGTAGTCAGCCGCCTCAATGCCGCGTCCGACACCATGGGCCGGGAGATGGAGCGTTTCACCGAAAGCTCCAAAGACGTGGCGAGCCAGCTGGATTCCGCAACCCAGGCACTGGTGGACCAAACCCAGCGTGCCCAGGGCGACATGCAGAATGCCGTCAACCTCACCAAGACCGAACTGACCGCCAGCATGGAAGACATTGGCGACCGCGCATCTGAACGCATCACTTACCTGCGGGAAGAAATGCAGGCCACCCTCGCTCGCGTGCTCAGCGACTATCAGCAAACCGCCGATCAGGCCGAGAAAGAAAGCGCGCTTCTGGCCATGCGGCTCGGCAACGAAGCCGAGAAGATCGCCCAGCGCGCCGAACAGTTCATTGAAAAAACCGCGGACATCGAAAAGCGCATCGTGGCCGCGACCAAGAACGATTTCGCCCGCACGTCGCAGCTTCTTATGGAAAGCCTGCAATCCGCCTCGATCGACATCAACAAGGCGCTCTCGTACGACCTGCCGGACGATGTGTGGGAAAGCTTCATGGAAGGCGACCGCTCGGTCTTCATGCGCCGCACGCTCAAAATGGCGGACCGGCGCACCAGGAAGGCTATCGCCGAAAAATTCAAGTCTGACCGTGAATTCCGCGAAACCGTCAGCCGCTATTGCCGCGATTTCGAAGGCATGATGGAACGCGCCATGCTGGGCGACCGCGGCAGCGCCATGGCGGTCACACTCATCTCATCCGACATGGGCAAGCTGTATGTGCTTCTTGGGCAAGCCATGAAGAAATTCAACTGATCAAGTGCCGGGCAAACCGGCACACGGCCCTATGGGAGGGGCCTAAAAGGGGGAAGGTATGAAAAAACGCGCACTTGCCGCAGCGGTTATGCTGTCGCTTCTGTCCGGCTGTGGCCCGGCCAAGGAAAAGAAGGCTGAAGCACCAGCCGCTGGCACCACGCCGGTCGTCAATTGGCGGATGACCACCACCTACCCTTCCAACCTGTTCCTGATCGGCACGCTGGCCAAAAGGCTGTCTGACACCGTCCGCACTATCTCGGACGGCAAGGTGAACCTGAAGCTTTATGAGCCCGGCGTCTTGGCCCCACCGTTCGAGACCTTCGATGCCGTCAGCTACGGTGCCGTGGAAGCAGGCTGGTCCACCCCCGGCTATTGGGCCGGGAAAGAACCCGCGCTCCAACTGTTCGCCTCGGTGCCCTTCGGGCCGCCCGCGCGTGAATATCTCGCCTGGTTCGACTATGGCGGCGGCAAGGAGATGTTCGAGAAAATCTACCACAAGCACAATATCCACAGCATCATGTGCGGCCTCGAACCGCCGGAGGCCTCAGGCTGGTTCAAGAAAGAGATCAAGTCACTTGATGACTTCAAGGGCCTGAAGATCCGCTTCTTCGGCCTTGGCGCCAAAGTGATGGAAGAAGTCGGCGCCGCGCCGCAGCTCATTGCCGGTGGGGAAATCTATCAGGCGCTTGAGCTGGGTACCATTGATGCCACCGAATATTCCATGCCCGCCATCGACGAGAAGCTCGGCCTCTATGAAGTGGCCAAGCATTATTATTTCCCCGGCTGGCACCAGCAGTCGACCTTCTTTGACCTGATGATCAACCTACAAGCATGGAACAAGCTGACCGACGTCCAGAAGGCGCAGATTGAGACCGCCTGTTCCTCCAACATCCGCTATGGCATTTCGGAAGGTGAGGCCAAGCAGGTCGCAGCCTTGAAGCGGCTTGAGGCCAAAGGCGTGCATATCCATACCTGGCCGCCGGAAATCCTCGACGGCCTCCACAAGGCCTGGGACAAGGTTGCCGCTGACATGGCGAAGAAGGACCCGACCTTCGCCAAGGCCTGGACGTCGCTCCAGGCCTTCCGCAAGGATTACAAGACCTGGTCCGAACGCGGCTATCTGAAGGAGTAGGCCCCATGCAGTCCCTCCTCAATGCCGCGCGGGCGTTCGAACGCCTGAGCAGTTTCATCGGCCGCCTCGGCGCCTGGCTTATCGTCGCGCTCATGCTCGTCATCATTACCGACGTGACCCTGAGGCACTGGTTCGTGATCGGCTCCACCAAACTGCAGGAGCTGGAGTGGCACCTGCACGGCGGCCTGTTCCTCCTGTGCCTCGGCTGGGCTTATACCAAAGGCGCGCATGTGCGGATCGAACTGATCAGCGAGCGCTTCTCCGCCCGCACGCAGGCCTGGATCGAGCTTCTCGGCTGCCTCATGCTCCTGATCCCTTACGTGATCGCCATCCTGCATTTCGGCGTCGATTACACCAGCTTCAGCTATGCCTTTAACGAGTCCTCGGCGTCAGCAACCGGGCTGCCGGACCGCTGGATCATTAAGGGCGCCATCGTCTTCGGCTTCGCCATCCTCGGCATTGCGGGGATCGCCCGTGCGCTGAATGCCATCGTCTTCCTGTTCGGGGGCGATGAGCTTGGGAAGCAGACGCCCTTCTCCGTCCACCATGAAATGGAAGGGGCAAGCTGATGACCATGGACTTTTTCATCACCTACCTGCCCTTCCTGATGTTCCTGGTGCTGATCCCGCTTCTGTTTTCGGGCTACCCGGTCGCATTCGTGCTCGGCGGTGTCGGGCTCGCCTTCTGGCTGCTCGCGGTTGGGATCGGCCTTGAAAACCCGCACAGTTTCTTCCTGGTGGTCAGCCGTATCTTCGGCAGTGTGGTCAGCAAGCTGGTACTTGTCGCCATCCCCATGTTCATTTTCATGGGGACAATGCTGGAACGCAGCGGCGTGGCGCGGGACCTTCTGAATACGCTTCAACTGCTCACCCGGCGCGTGCCCGGCGGGCTAGCGCTTTCGGTCACCATCCTTGGGGTTATCCTCGCCGCCACCACCGGCATCATCGGTGCCAGCGTGGTGATGATGACGCTGCTGGCGCTGCCGGTCATGCTCGACCGCGGCTATGACAAGGCGCTGGCGACCGGGACGATCGCGGCCTCGGGCACGCTCGGCATCCTGCTGCCGCCGTCGATCATGCTTGTCGTGATGGCGGACCTGCTGCAAACCTCCGCGGGCGGGCTGTTCACCGCCGCCATTGGGCCAAGCCTGATGCTCGCCGCGCTTTATATGCTCTATATCCTCATCCGCACCTGGACCAAGCCGTCGCTTGCGCCGCCACTCGGGGCGGAAGAAGCCAAAGGGCAGCTTACCGTCATGCGGATCATCCGCAGTTTCGTGCCGCCCGCGCTCCTCATTTTCGTGGTGCTGGGCTCCATCTTCGGCGGCTTCGCCACGCCTACGGAAGCCAGTGGCGTTGGGGCCTTGGGCGCTGTCATTCTCGCGGCCCTTCACGGCAAGCTCACGTTTGCCACGCTCAAGGATGTGGTGGAAAAGTCGGCGCTGACGACCGGGATGCTGTTCGGCCTGTTCGTGGGCGCGACCGCCTTCTCCTACGTCTTCGCGCTTCTGGGCGGCAATGACACGATCCTCCAGGTGATGGAAGCCACCGGCACAGGCCCTTGGGCTGTCCTGACTGTCCTGATGATCGCGGTCTTCATCCTCGGATTCTTTTTCGACTGGATCGAGATCACCCTCATCATCCTGCCGGTATTCGCGCCGATCATCACCAAGCTCGACTTCGGTGCCCATCTGCCGGATCAAAGCACCACGGTAGTGTGGTTCGCTATGCTGATGGCGGTGAACCTGCAAACCAGCTTCCTGACACCGCCCTTCGGCTTCGCGCTTTTCTATATGAAAGGCTCCGCCCCCAAGGAAGTGAAGCTTGGGGACATCTACCGCGGGATCGTGCCGTTCGTGGCGCTGCAGCTTCTGGGGCTTGTCACCCTGCTGATCTGGCCGGACCTGGCCCTGTGGCTGCCACGGTTTCTCGGGAAATAGCGACAAAACATTGATAAATAAAAAGAAAGGGCGCCCAAACAGGCGCCCTTTTCTATTCCATAGACCGGATTATCAGGCGGATGCGCCCGCGTCCTTCTGGTCGACCTTCTGCAGCTTGCCGATCAGATAATCGAGGTTTTCGGTATCGATATCGTCTTCGGTCGCGGTCAGCACGCGCTCGATAATCAGCTGGCGCAGCAGTTCACGGTCATCGCCACCGGTTTTGACCGCTTCTTCGGCAACATCAAGGGCTGCACGGGCAACTGCCAGGAACTGCGGCGGCATCTTGGCGGCATCAAACAGACGCGTCAGCCCCATGTCGCCCTTGTCATGCACCAGCTTGTAGGCGTTGATGACCGGAATACCGACCCGCTTGGCGAGCGCGGTTTCGAAGAAGGTGGTGTCACCCATGCAGAGAGCCCGGAGCATCAGGGTCGGCGTCAGGCGGCCATTGTCATAAAGCTGGTCAACAAGCTCCATGACTGTCGCCTGCTGTTTGCCGCCTTCGAGAAGCGAAACGGTCGCCTTCTCCCGGCTTTCCATCAACAGGTCGCTCGCCATCGTCGGCGAGATTTCATGGTGGGTCATGATATGGTCGCGCAGCTGTTCGGATACCAGCGTCACCAGCCGCTCAGCCACGCCGATCGGCAGCTCGCCGCGCATCGCCATCGGCACTTTCACCAGGTCGCTGTCCGCGAACTTATCCAGCACCTTGCCGAAGGTGCTTTCATTGATCTTCGCGTTCTCATTGCTGACAAGCGTGGCGATCACTTCTTCGTCACTGCTGTCGGCAAGCGCATCCGCCACGTCTTCCGAGACGTCGGCGCGCTTGGCGACCGCCTTCTGCACTTCAGCATCCCGCGTCCGGACGATATTGATCAGGTCCGCGTCCGACAGAACCGAAGAGCTTTCAATGATCGGAATCGCGACTTCATCGACGTCCTGCGCAAGCGACGTTGCCACATCCTTCGGGACATCGGGGTTGTCTTTCAGACTTTCCGACAAGGCCTGCCGCACACGGACCGCGGCGTCCTTGAGCATGAAACGGAAAATGTCCTCAGCGATCTTGCGTTCGCTTTCCGTAAGGTCATGGCCCCCAAAGGTAGCGGCGACTTTCGACGCGGCATCGGCCCGGTTTTCGACATTGGGGTCCTGCAGGAGTTTCGCAACGTCGGCACTGGAAAGCGTATTGCTGTCAGACAAAGCCCTGATCCCGTATTAATTGTTCCAACTCGGCACGCTATGGCAAACAGGTTAATTGCCCGTTAAAGAACTGCACACCCAAGGCCACCGCCAGATCTGATCCCAAATATTTGAGTATCTTTCCGTTGAGCCCTCAGCCGTTAGCCGCTAGCATGGCCCCAATTTTAACCGGGCGGAGGGTCCGTCCCAAGAACTAAATGCATGGGAACTATAAAAAATAGTGGGGTCCATGCGAGGGGAATCAACAGGTTATGATTAGACGAATTATGTCGTTCGTCGCTGCGGCTGTGCTTTTGAGCCAGACAGCCAGCGCGTCAGACGGTGCAAAGCAGTCCATCGAAAACGCAGTAAACAGTGTGGTAGCGCCAATCACAGACGCTATCTCAAAGGTACTCTTCTACCCGATACCGCTTGACTGGCTGGTCAAAGGCGCCCCGGGTATCCCGGTTATCGTCCTGTGGCTCTTCTCAGGTGCCATGTTCTTCACCGTCTATATGCGATTCATCAACCTGCGGGGTTTTGGGCAGGCCATCCGTATTGTCTCCGGCAAGTATGACAACCCGGAAGACCCGGGCGAAGTCACCCACTTCCAGGCGCTGACTGCGGCCTTGTCCGCGACTGTCGGCCTCGGCAACATCGCCGGTGTGGCGCTTGCCATCGGCATCGGTGGTCCTGGTGCGACCTTCTGGATGGTCATGACCGGCCTTCTGGGTATGACCAGTAAATTCTCGGAAGTGACGCTCGGCCATAAGTACCGCGACATCAACGAACAGGGCGTCGTCTCCGGCGGCCCGATGAAATATCTGTCCAAAGGCTTTGCCGCCCGCGGCTGGCCGAATTTCGGCAAGGTGCTTTCGATCATCTTCGCCCTGATCTGCATTGGCGGTGCCTTTGGCGCCGGCAACATGTTCCAGGTCAACCAGTCGACTGCACAGCTGACGGCCATCGCCGTCGAACTGACCGGCGGACCGACCAGCTTCTTCGTCGGCAAGGCGTGGATCTTCGGCATCATCTATTCGGGCCTCTTGTCGCTCGTCGTTATCGGCGGTATCCGCGGTATCACCCATGTGACCGAAATCCTGGTGCCGTTCATGGCCGCGATTTATGTCATCGCCGCGCTCGCCATCATCTTCGCCAATATCGGCCATGTGCCTGCTGCCTTTGGTGAGATCATTCACGGCGCCTTCACGGGCGAAGGCGTGACTGGTGGCTTCGTTGGCGTGCTGATCATGGGTATCAGGCGCGCTGCCTTCTCGAACGAAGCGGGCCTCGGCACTGCCTCGATCGCTCACGCTGCCGCCAAGACCAAGGAACCTGTCGCTGAAGGCCTCGTTGCCCTCATCGAGCCGTTCGTCGATACGGTCGTCATCTGCACCATGACCGCCCTCGTGATCATCCTCACGGGCGCCAATAATGCCAACACCGGTGACGGTATTGCCATGACGTCCTATGCCTTCGACACCTTCTTCAACGGCTTCCGCTATGTGCTGACGGTCGCTGTTCCGCTGTTCGCCTTCTCGACCACGATCACCTACTATTATTACGGTGAGCGTGCGCTTGATTATCTGACCGGCGGTAACGCGAAACATTCCGCGACCATCTATAAGGCGTGCTATCTCCTGGCGGTGATTCTGGGGTCCATGATGCAGCTCACTGCCGTGATGGACTTTGCGGACGCTGCGCTGCTCGCGCTCGGCTTCCCGAACCTGATCGGTGTCTTCGTGATGCGCAAGGAAGTCAAAGGGATGCTGGACAGTTATCTGGCGCGCCTTAAATCTGGCGAAATTAAACCTTTTCATGGTGGCTAGCCGCCAGACAGAATGACGCAGACCACTTGATCGCTGTTCATTTCCGATTAAGTTTTGCAAGCCATTATGCGGCGGGGTTTTTTACCCCGCCTCATTGTATCAAGAGGAAAGAGACGAATGATTAAATCGATCCTAACCCTAAGCCTGGGCGCTGGCCTTGCCCTGGCAAACCTGACCGTTACCGCCCATGCGGAAGACAGCGTAAGCGATACGTCTTTCTCATCCGCAGGTGACGCCAAGGTAGGTGAACGTGTTTTCAACCGCTGCAAGGCATGTCATAATCTGTCCGGTGCCCAACGCCACCGGATTGGCCCGAACCTGAACGGCCTGTTTGGCCGGAAGGTTGGTACATCAGAGGGGTATAAATATTCGAAAGCCCTTCAGGATGCGGACTTTGTCTGGACCGAAGCCAAGCTGGACAAGTGGCTGACCAAGCCGCAGGCTTTCCTGCCGGGCAACAAGATGCCGTTTGCCGGTCTCAAGAGCGCTCAGGAACGTAAAAACCTGATCGCCTATCTGCGCCAGGCAACTGCCGAGTAATCGGTGCCTGACAGATACCGCAAGGCTACTAAAAAGGCTGACAGTGAGGACACTATAAAATGAAACGCCTTTTCGCCCTTATGATCCTGCTTTTTGTCCCCGCGTTGCCTGCTGCAGCGCAGGGGCAGACAGCGGTCGACGACCCCCGTGGGGCCATCGAATTCATCCAGAACCTGTCCAAGGACGTGATCGCCGTCTGGAGCGACAGCAAAATGAACAGCAAGGAACGCTATGAGGCTTTCCGTAAGCTGTTCGAGAACGCAACCGATATCGACCTGCTTGCCAAGGGGATGCTCGGCCGCCATTACCGCACGGCGACCCCGGCCCAGCGCGCCGCCTATATGGCCGCGATGACCGACTATATCGTGTCGGAGTTTGACAAGCGCATGACCCAGATCGGCTTCCGGTCGCTTGAGGTGACCGGCACCAAGCCGGCCTCCGGCCGACATGGTCACCTGTTCGTGCGCACTCAGGTTGCCCGCGACCAGGGGGAACCCATCCTCGCAGATTGGCGCGTACGCAAGAAGGACGGCAAATTCCAGATCGTCAATCTGGAATTCGAAGGCATCAACCTTCTGATCACCAACCGGGATGTTTTCTCCGCCAAGATCAAGGACGTCGGGTTTGACGGCCTTGTCGCCTGGCTCAAGACCCAGAGCACCATGACCACGGGCGCCAACGTCGCCCACGCGTCCTGAAGCTACCCCGCCTTCCCTAGCGCATCAGTTTGGCGCTTCGACCTTGCAGTCGAGGCGCAAACTGCCTGCGGTATTGTAAAGTGCCGACTCCAACTGTTCGAACCGCTCCGGCCCTGCGCTGATGGCGAAGCGGGTGCGATAGTCGAACCCGTCCTTGCTGGGGATACGCTTGCTGCTCATCCGCACGATGTTGGCGCCATACTCCATCAACACCTCGCTGATACGGGCAACAAGGCCGGGCCTGTCGCCGCCGCTGATCTCAACGACATGGGTGATGGCGGCACTATCGCCCCGTACGAGGTTGAACGGGAACGGCGCCACGGTGATTCTGGCATCTTCCAGCACATCAAGACCAGCTAGGCCCTGCTGGACTTCCTCAGCCGAGGCACCGGCGCCGAAGTCCGCCACGCAGGAAAACTCGAACGCCTCCCCGAGTACCGCGAAGGCGCTGTCGGCCAGATTAGCCCCCGTTTCAAACAGATAGCTGGTCACAGCGGAGACAACACCGACCCTGTCACGGCCTATGATAGTGATGAGAAGGGTGTCGGGGGAATGGGTGCTCACTGTTGCTCTCCAAGAAAAAGGTGGCGTTTTCCCGTGATTTTGCTAAATAAACGCCGCCCGGACAATCACAGATTTGAAACAGGAACATATTTCATGGCGGACAAGCAGCTTCTTCACCTTGTCTTTGGCGGCCAGGTCAAAGACCCGCAATCCCTGGAATTCAGCGACCTCAGCAAGCTGGATATCGTTGGCATCTACCCGAGCTTTGATGAGGCGGAAAAAGCATGGCGCAGCGTAAGCCAAGCCAATGTGGATGATGCCATGACCAAATATGTCGTGGTACACCTGCACAAACTTCTGGAACCGGCTGAATAAGCCTCCCCCCATCCAGATACAGAACGGGCCCCGGCACATATGTGTGGGGCCCTTTGTTTATGGAGTGGCCTTAAGGCCTATGACCTCAATTATTGAGGAAATTGCGCGAGGCAAAATACGCATCGATACCAGCTTTGATAGCGGTACCGTCGGTGTCATAGACGCCGATACGGCCTGTCATAGCCTTGTGGGCTTCCTCGCGCGTGGCGGGATGCATCCGGCTGAGTTCCAGGCTGACAATACGGCTAAGGCCTTTACTGTCGATAGGTTGGTACATTCTTTTCTCTCTTTCATACCCTTCTAAGCTTGATCAGTATCCACGGATCGCACGACGCTTTCTTGACGGAAACATGACACTTAAAAGAAAACGGCGGCCCCAAGAGAAGCCGCCGCCGGGTGTTTCCAACAGATGGGGACTTACCCCTGTTGTTTCAAGCCCTTGATCCAGGCATTGACGTTTTCTTCCAAAATGGAAAGCGGTACGGCGCCCGAAGACAGCACCACTTTATGGAAGTCACGCCAGTCGAACTTATCGCCAAGTTCATCCATGGCTTTCTGCCTGAGCTCCATGATCTTGAGCTTGCCAACCATGTAGGCAGTCGCCTGCCCCGGCATCACGATATAGCGCTCGATCGCCGCCACATCGTCACCTTTCGGGTTCGGGGTGTTCTTGAGGAGATAGTCGATCGCCTGTTCGCGGGTCCAATGTTTGGCGTGGATACCGGTATCCACTACCAGGCGGCAGGCACGCCACAGTTCCATCGCCAGACGGCCGAAGTCGGAATACGGGTCCTGATAGAAGCCCATATCCTTGCCCAGTTCCTCAGTATAAAGGCCCCAGCCCTCGCTGAAGGCGGTAAAGCGGGCGATCCGCTGGAACAGCGGCACGTTCGGCAGTTCCTGCGCGAAGGAAATCTGGAAATGGTGGCCCGGAATGCCTTCGTGATACATCAGCGCTTCGAGCTGATAGAGCGGCATATAGCTCATGTCCCGCAGGTTGACATAAACGATGCCAGGACGGGAGCCATCAGGCGCGCCGCGGTTATAGAAGGCCTTGCCTGCCGACTTTTCGCGGTACTTCTCAACCGCATGGACCTCAAGCGGTGCCTTCGGCGAATGGTCGAAATATTCCGGCACCTTGGCACGCATACCGTCCAGGTAGGCATTGGCACGTTTGAGGTAATCTTCGCGGCCAGCCTCGGTGTTCGGCTCGAAGAACCGCTTGTCGGTGCGGGTATATTGGAAGAAGTCCTGCAAGGTGCCCTTGAAGCCGACCTCTTTCATGATCGCCTGCATCTGTTTATGGATGCGCGCGACATTCTCAAGTCCCAGCTGATGGATCTGCTCGGCGGTCATGTCGGTCGTGGTGTTGTTTTTCAGCATCTGGGCGTAATAGGCGTCACCGTCCGGGAACTTCCAGGCGCCGTCATCGGTGGTTGCTACCGCTTCCTCGGCCTTCAGCGTCTTGATCAGAAGCTCGTAGCCCGGCTTGAACCCGGTCAGGAGCGCTTCCTTGGCGCGCTTGATCAGGTCATCCTTGACCTGCGGGTCGGTCTGGAGCGCATCCACTTTCTTGCGGAAGTCGGCCAGGAGAATGCTGTCCGGTCCGTCATCGAACGGCGCGCCCTTGAGGACGTTTTCAGTTGCCGACAGGGCCAGCGGGAAAACGAACTTCGGCGGCAGGATGCCTTCCTTCTGGCGTTTTTCCATATTGGCGGTCAGCTCCTCCATCAGGGGCTTCACACCCTCAAGCCGCTTGATGTAGGACATGGCGTCCCGGACCTTGCGGACCTGATGCACCGTCATCAAATGGGTCGGGATCGCGGTCTGCCAGCCGAACATCTGGTTGACCGGATAGCCGTAATCGCGCCAGCGGTCATTGGCGATGTAACGCTTGGCTGTAATATCGAAAATGCGGTAGCTCAGTTTTTCCGCATCGGTCAGCTGGCTCACGTCAAATGTATGCAGTTCCGCAAGCTGGGCTTTATAGAGCGCCAGTTCCTTGTCGGCAGCGGCATCGGTCAGTTCCGGCCATTTGTCATTGTTGCTGTGGTCGCCGAGGCGGTCCGCCATCATCGGGTTGAAGGCCAGGCGGTCTTTCATCGCCTTGTCGAAGAAGGCGGCCAGGCGCACATGGACGTCCTGCTTGGCAGGTGCTGCCTGTTGCGTTGTTTGCTGCTGGCCCTGGGCCTTGTCGGCCTCCCCCTTCGGCTGGCCGCAAGCTGAGAGCGCGAGAAGAAGCGCGAGCGATGAAACGGTGTTGCGTAACATGATTTTCCCTTTGTAAATGGCGATTCCGGCCCCAAGCGGCCGTTTACAGCAGACTTTAAACCTGCCCCAATCAGGTTTGCCTGCCCAGTCAAAAAGAGAAATTTGTTCACGCCCGGTAATCTTTTGCCAACCTTCATGCGATAAACTGCGCCCAGAGTGCGACGAAATACCCGCATCACACCGGGTTCGGTTGACAAAGTTGCTCCCGCTGCCTATCTGACGCGTCAGTAAAGGAGTTCCAGACCAAATGCACAAAGATCTGCCGATTACCAAGCGCCCGCTGTTTACGATTGGCCAAGTCGTGCGTCACCGCTATTTCCCGTTCCGGGGCGTCATCTTCGATGTCGATGCCGAGTTCGCCAATTCCGAGGAATGGTGGGAATCCATCCCGGCCGAAATCCGGCCCGCGAAGGAACAGCCTTATTACCATCTGTTCGCCGAGAATGAGGATTCGAGCTACGAGGCCTATGTCTCGCAGCAGAACCTGGTGCCCGACGATTCAGATGAGCCGGTCAACCATCCGGATGTACCGGAGCTGTTCGGCAGCCTGGAGCGCGGGCATTATCAGCTAACGGCCTTCCCGCGCCATTGAGGCCCTGGGATCAGAGCAATAAAAAACGGCGCCCGCATGAGGCGCCGTTTTTTGTTAGGCAGATATTCCTGTCTCGATTAAGCAATCATCGCCAGGAAAACCAGAAGTACGATGCCTGCGATCAGTCCGCGCGTCGCATACTTCAGGAAGTTATGGTAGGTCTGCTCTTGCTCTTGAATTTCCATCATCACTCAGCTCCTCGGCCAGCTAAATCACTCCGGGCCGCAGCCCCCCTTGGATGTTCATATTTTGCTCTATAGCCTATTGAACGGCCAAGGCCAAGCCCTAAAGGTTCGCTAAAGGTCCAGGCACTGCTTCAACAATGCAGGGTCGATATTCCCACCACTTATGATGCAGACACTGACCTTGTCGCGCCCGCTCATTTTACCGGAAAGCAGCGCCGCGAGCGACACCACGCCCCCCGGTTCGCCGACCAGTTTCAGCTCCCGTGCGGCATAGCCCACCGTCTTCAGGGCATCGTCATCGCTGACCGTCAGTCCCTTGATGCCCAGATGCTGCAGCACGCTGAAGGTCAGCTCCCCCGGGCTTTGGGTCAGGAGCGCATCACAGATGGAGCGCGCGTCCGGGTCGATCACCTGGCGCGTGCCTGTCTCAAGCGAGCGTTTGACGTCATCCATGGTCTCCGGCTCAACCGCATAGCCCTGAACTTCCGGGAAATGATGATACATGGCGGTGAAAATACCGGACGCCAGCCCGCCACCGCCACAGTTGACCAGCACCTGGTCCGGCACCACGCCAAGGGCGTTCAGGTCCTCGGCGATCTCAAGGCCCGCCGTGCCCTGCCCGGCCATGACATACTCATTATTGAAGGGCGGCACGATCACGGCGCCGCTGTCGCTCGCAACCGAGCGCGCTACCGCCTCACGGTCTTCCTTGTAGCGGTCATAGATCACCACTTCGGCCCCGAACCCGCGCGTGCGCTCTACCTTCAGGGGCGGCGCGTCATGCGGCATGACGATCGTCGCCTTGATGCCGAGCATCTGCGCCGCGCGCGCCACGCCCTGGGCATGGTTGCCGCTTGAAAAGGCAACAACGCCCGCGGCTTTTTCATCCTCATTCAGGCGCGACAAACGGTTATAGGCGCCGCGAAACTTGAAGGCGCCGGTCTGCTGGAGGTTCTCAAGCTTGATGAAGACCCGGCCGCCAATCCTGTCATTGAGCGCGGGGCTCTCATAAAGCGGCGTCCGGACGGCAACGCCCTTGATCTGCCGGGCGGCAGAGAGAATATCGTCATAGCTGATGGCTGGCGCGGTCATCTTAGTCCCCTTTATGGCCTTTACGTCTTTTGGCTTTCCAATTCTGCCAGGCCCGGCCGATCTTGACCTCATACCGGCGCCTGAACCGGCGCACGGAGGGAAAGTCCACCGACAGAACCAGGAACCCCAGCGGGATCATCCAGAAACCAAGCACGGGCAGGAAGCCCAGTATACCGCCGATAATCAGCGCGATGCCAACAACCAGCCGCCCGGTCCGGCTGTTTGGGGTTACTTTTTGCACATGTTTGCGAACCATCTATCCCGCCTGCGTCATGTCATTGCCTTGGTTTGACGCATGTTTTTAAGGCGCTTGTCAACAAACATCTGGCCCACGAAAAAGGGAGGCCGAAGCCTCCCTTTCCAAAATCTGCCAAAAAGCCCCAGGAAGGGCCTGAAGGCTTACTCGTCGCCGAACTTGTACGAGAATTTGACGCCGAAGGTGCGCGGACGGCTGGCGCCGAAATAGTGCGCCGGGAACGGGAAGGAAGCCTCACCGGTACCGTCGAAATAGAGCGCATTGAAGACGTTCTCGACATAGCCGGTAACCGACCAGCCGGCATCGGCGTCAAAGCCCATCCGGAAGGTAACGTCGGTCCAACCCGGGTTGATCGCCTCAACAGCGTTATCGAGCCCGCCGAAGGTCGACGTCTGGGTCCGGAATTCGACCGATGCGTTGGCCTCACCCTTATCCTTGACTGGCGTATGGAACGTCAGCACGCCGGACGCGATCCATTCAGGCGTACCACCAAGGCGGTGGCCATCACTGCCCGGTACGATCTGGTCCGCACCGTGGATCTTGTTGTGGTTATAGGAACCGGACACGAACAGGTCGAAGTTCGGGCCAAGAATGGCCTGAGCCGACGCTTCGAGACCCCAGGCGTTCACAGTACCAACGTTTGCCACCTTGGTGCCTGCATCCCAATAGTTGATCTGCAGGTCGGTGTAACGGTAGTGGTAGCCTGCGAAATCGAGACGCAGTTTCTTGTCGAACATGTCGCCCTTGGCGCCGATTTCATACGACCAGACTTTCTCCGGGTTGAAGGCGTCAGGCGTTGCACCCGGGTTCGCCACCAGATTGTCGTCCATGCCATTCGGCAACAGAACGGCAAAGCTGCCGAAACCACCGGACTTATAGCCCTTGGTCGCGCTGGCATAGATCATCCAGCTGTCGTTCGGACGATACCGGGCGATGAAGCGCGGCGTGAAGTCATCCCACGACTTGTCGCCATAGACGAAGCCATCGGTGGTGTAGCCGAACATGAAGAACGGACCGAGCTCGTCATGAACCGGCAGAACGTCGATACCGAAGTGCTTGGTGTCTTTGGTATAGCGGACACCGGCATCAAGTTCGAACTTGTCGGTTACGGCATAGGTGAAGTCCACATAGGCACCCCAACCCTTATATTTGCCGGCAACACGGTTGCGCTCGTGGTGGCCGTTCGGGTTGGCGGTAAAGTCGCCATAGCCCCAATAGGCATACAGGTCCGAGCAGCTCATTTCATAATAAGCGGCACAGAGAACCTCAGGATTCGAGGCGTTGTCGAACGTGGCGTTGATGGTTTCCTTATAGTAGGAAACACCGGCATACCAGCTAAGCGGGCTGTCACCCTTTTGCGAGACAAGACGCAGCTCGGTCTCGAAATAGCTGCCGCTCTGGTTCTGGCCATAATCGTTATAGCGGATCGGCATGCCGTCGAAATCTTCGGCATAGGCATAGGTATGGCCTTTGTAGCCGGTGTTCGACGTCAGGGTAGCGAAATCGAGGTCGTAGTTGACCTCCAGGCTACCGGAATAGATTTTGCCGCGGTCATAGTTGCCGAGACCAAGGTCGGAATCGATATTGCGCATGTCGGCGCCATGCGGCTTCGCCCGGCCAATAATCGGACGCAGCGTCTGAAGGAAAGCCATCGATTCATCATTGATGGCTCGGTAGATCGAGCCGCTTTGATTGCGGTCTTCGAACTCGCCAACCATGGTGGCATCCCACTTGTCACCACGCCAACCAGCGCTGACACGAAGGGCATTCTTGTTGTGGGCAACCAACTTGTCACCGTTCGGGTTATAGTGGTTGGTGACAAAGCCATTTTCATGGCTATGGTAACCGGCCAGGCGCAGGGCGAAATCATCACCCATCGGCAGGTTTACAGCCACTTCGCCTTCAAGAATGCCGCGTTCACCGACACCGGCGTCAACGTGGCCACCGAACGAGCCGAACTTCGGCTTGGCGGTATAGAGGCTGATAGCACCACCGATAGCGTTCCGGCCGAACAGGAAGCCCTGCGGGCCGCGCAGAACCTCGGCGCGTTCCATATCGAACATCGACGACACAACAACACCGTTCCGGCCCTGATAGAGGCCGTTCTTGAAGAAGCCGGCCGACGGGTCGCCGCCAACGCCGAAGTCGTTGGTCGAGATACCGCGGATGTTGATATAGTCGATGAAGCTGTCTTTACTGTTGCCAGCAAAGCCCGGCGCGAATTTGACCAGGTCTTTCACGTCATCGAGGTGAACCCGCTTGGTGAAGTTGCCGTCGAATGCCGTGATGGCAATCGGCACATCCTGCACGGATTGCGCTCGCTTCTGCGCCGTTACCACGATCTCTTCGAGGCCGAGGGTCTTCGGCTTGTCCTGTGCGGACGCCTGGCCCGCACCGAGCAGAGCAACCAGCGAAGCGCCGGTTGCCAGCATGGCACTGCGGGTCTGATACACAGATTTCATTTTCTGTTCCTCCCTTTCAGGCAAAGCCTGAGAGTTTCATTTTGGGCAAGGATCCCCCCATGGGTCATGCCCTTTACGTGGTTTGGATGCGGGCCAACCTAACCGCATCCGGAATTTAGGATGGACTTTGCCATCCCGCATTTTTCAGGGCCGACAGCATCGGCCCCAAATATGGTTCAAACTCTCTCCATCTCCCCACGGATCTCGTGTGCGCCTTCTCCCGCACCTGGGCAGCACTGGCTGTGGTTACAGCCGTCTCCTGCATATGGAAATTTTCGCAGGCGTCCTGCCACTCAAGACCCAGATATTCAATAATTTTTCGAGCGTTAGCTGGAATATCAGCGACCACATCCTCGTAAGCGACCTCGAGGACACGGTCTCCTAAAAGGTCACGCCAGTGCGCCATCAGGCGACTGTAGCGACCATAATGCCGGGCCATTTCCTCCTGGTCGTAGGAATGGAAGTAGGCATCGGCGAATAGCTGTTTGAAACTGGCGAAACAGCTATCGGCTGCGTCCCGCGTTACATGAATGACACGGGCATTCGGAAAGGCCGCGAAAATAAGCGGCAGATAAAGATAATTAACCGGTAGTTTATCGACAAACCGGGGTAAATCCCCCCGAACTGTGCGTGTGGTGGCGAGATACAGCTGACCCAGCTTCTCAAGGTCCAGCTCTGCCGCCTTCTCAACGATTTCCGCCGTCATCGCCCGTGGGGATGTGATCCCGGTCATGCGCTTGAGCGACTGGCCAAACTGCTGCAATTCCCCTGCCGAATGAACATCGCTGTGCGCGGTGACAATCCGTTCCACAAGGGTCGTCCCTGTGCGCGGCTGCCCCACGACAAAGATGGGCGACGGGTCTTCGCACCCTGCCCCGCGCTTCTGCCACCAGTCCGCATCATAAACACGCTCCAGCGTCTCAAAAAGCGCCTGGTCTTCGGCCTCGTCATAGCGGACAAGCGCACGGCGGACCTTGGCACCGGCAGCATAAGCCTCGAAAGCCTTATCCCAGCGCTTAAGATCTTCAAGCTCCTTACCCATGGCATAGTGATAGAAAGCCTGGTCCTGATGGCCCGGCGGAACGGCGGACAGCAACTTGGCCATTTCTTTGACATGGCTATCATCCTTGGCGCTACCGAGGCGCGACAGCATCCAGTGGGCCTGCGCGGCATCCGGTTTGTCTGCCAGAACCGCTTCAAGCGCGGTGCGGGCTTCATCCATACGCCCCAGGAAGGTCAGGCATTTGGCGCGGCCGAGGTCAAAATAGGCGGAGCCCGATATCTGACGCGCCCGGTCATACCATTTCAGTGCTTCTTCCTGATGGCCGAGCAGGCTGTAAACCGTTGCCAGAACTTCATGGACAAGCGGATCGCCTGAATTGAGCGCAACCGCTTTCTCAAGCGCCTTATCGGCATTGGCCATCTGGCCTGTCGTCACAAACGCGCGGGCAAGCTGGGCCCAGGCGGCGGCATGATTTTCATCAAGCGAGACGACATTCTTGAAGGCATGTTGCGCGGTCGACCAATCGCCGCTTTCGACCCCGATCAGACCGACGAGGAAATGCGCTTCCTTGGCGCGGGGATAGTGGCGCAGCACAAGGGTGCAGCAGCCACCGGCCTCCCTGAAATCGCCGCGCATCATGGCGCCGAAACCGCGCTGCAGAAGCCCGGCCGCATCAGCCTTGGTCATCGGCCTTCCACCGACACCACCCTGGCCAATTATGCCGCCTGCCATCGCCATCTTCAGCCCCATGCATCCTTAAGACGATAATAAGCCATGCCCACCGCCAGGATCGGCTGCCGGAACATCCGGCCTCCCGGGAACGGCGGATGCTTGACGCCGACCATGATATCGAAGCGGTCGGTCTTCCCGCCGATCGCCTCGGCAATCAGGCGGCCCGACATATGGCTTGGCGCCACGCCATGGCCCGAATAGGCCTGAGCATAATAAACCTTCGGCGCGATCCGGCCAAGCTGCGGAATACGGTTGAGGCCGATGCCCATATAGCCGCCCCAGGCGTGGGTGATCTCGGCACTTTCAAGTTCCGGGAATACCTTGAGCATGTTGGGCCGCACCGCAGCGACGATATCGCTCGGGTGACGGCCCGAATAGGTCGCGAGGCCACCGAACAACATGCGCCGATCCGCGCTCATGCGGAAATAGTCAAGCGCCCAGCGCTGGTCGCACACGGCGTAGCGCTTGGGCATGATTTTGTCGGCCAATTCCTCGGAAAGCGGCTCGGTCGCGATGATATAGCTGCCCGCCGGGATCACTCGGGATGCCAGCTTCGGCACCAGATGGCCGAGATAAGCATTGCCCGCAAGCACCACATGGTTCGCGGTCACGCGGCAGGTATCCATATTGACGATGGTTTGATCGTCCTGGATATCGATGCTGCTGACACGGGCATCTTCATAGATGCGGGCGCCGAGCTTTTCCGCCGCGCGGGCTTCGCCGCGGACGAGATTGAGCACATGGGCATGGCCCCAGCCCATATTGACGACGCCGCCGATATATTTGTCGGACCCAACGATGGACTTCACTTCATCCTGGCCGATCACGCGCTGTTCGTGCGGGTAGCCGTGCTTCTGCATGGTGTCCATCGCACCCAGAAGATAGTCCATGTCGGACGGCTTCATCGCGGCATCGAAATAGCCCCAGGTCAGGTCGCAATCGATAGCGTATTTCTCTACCCAGTCGCGGATGATATCCACGCATTCGACGCCCATATCGAGCACCGCCTGGACATTCTTCTTGCCGAAGGACTTGTTGATCTTCGCCATGTCGGACATGGATTGGCCATAACCGCCGATGATCTGTCCACCGTTCCTGCCGGACGCGCCCCAGCCGATCTTGTTCTGCTCCACCAGCGCGACATCATAGCCTGCTTCCGCCAGGTGAAGCGCCGTGGCAACGCCGGTAAAACCGCCGCCAACCACGCACACGTCGACCTTGATATTGCCTTCAAGGCGCGGAAAGTCAGCCGTGTCGTTACAGGTCGCCGCATAATAGCTGGGCGGCAGCTGATCGGTGTGAATGGAGTCACGAATACGCATAAAAATCCGATAGTTATCTAGTGTTTCTTATCTAATACTGCAGGGGCGTCAGCGGAAACGCGGGTGCTGGCGCCCCTGCCCTGAATGCTTATATCCCGCCCATGCAGAGATATTTGATCTCGACATAATCTTCGATGCCGTAGCGGGAACCTTCCCGGCCGAGACCGGACTGCTTCACGCCGCCAAACGGCGCCACTTCGGTCGACAGGATGCCGGTGTTGATACCGACCATGCCGTACTCGAGCGCCTCGGCTACGCGCCAGACGCGCGACAGGTCACGGGCATAGAAATAGGACGCCAGGCCAAACTCGGTATCGTTCGCCTGTTGGATCACATCGGCTTCGTCCTCGAACTTGAAGACAGGCGCGACCGGACCGAAGGTTTCCTCACGCGCGACTTTCATGTCCCGGGTGACATTCTTCAGAAGCGTGGGCTCGAAGAAGCTGCCGCCGAGATCATGCCGCTTGCCGCCCAGGACCAGTTCGGCGCCTTTCGAAAGCGCATCGGCGATATGGTCTTCGACCTTTTCGACCGCTTTGGCGCTGATCAGCGGGCCTTGCACGACACCGTCCTCGGCGCCGTTGCCTACTTTCATCGCCTTCACGGCAACCGCGAGCTTCTCGACGAAGGCATCATAAACGCCCGCCTGAACATACATGCGGTTCGCGCAGACACAGGTCTGGCCGGAATTGCGGTATTTCGATGCCATCGCACCGTCAATCGCGGCATCGAGGTCGGCATCGTCGAACACGATGAAGGGCGCGTTGCCACCCAGCTCAAGCGAGACTTTCTTGATATCGTCCGAACACTGGCGCATCAGAAGCTTGCCGACCGGGGTCGAGCCCGTAAAGGTCAGCTTGCGCACGGTCTGGTTCGCGCACAGCTCACCGCCGATTTCGCGGGCATTGGTGCCGGCAACCACGTTGAACACACCTTTGGGGACACCCGCGCGTTCAGCCAGTTCAGCGAGCGCGAGCGCCGACAGCGGCGTTTCAGCGGCAGGCTTCACAACAACCGGGCAACCCACAGCCATGGCAGGCGCCACCTTGCGGGTAATCATGGCGTTCGGGAAGTTCCACGGGGTAATGGCCGCGACAACGCCGATCGGCTGCTTGATCACGACGATTCGCTTGTCGCCCTGGTGCTGCGGGATAACGTCACCATAAACGCGTTTGCCCTCTTCAGCGAACCATTCGATGAAGCTGGCGCCATAGGCGATTTCACCGCGCGCTTCCGCGATCGGCTTGCCCATTTCAGCGGTCAGTATCTGTGCCAGGTCTTCCTGGTTTTCCATGATCAGGTTGAACCAACGGCGCAGAATCGCACTGCGCTCCTTGGCGAGCTTGGCCTTCCAGGGACCGAAAGCCGCTTCGGCAGCCGCAATCGCAGCCTTGGTTTCCGCCAGGCCCTGATCCGGCAGCGTCGCCACCACATCACCCGTTGCCGGATTACGCACATCGAACGTGGCACCGCCTCCTGAGGCCGTCCACGCACCATTAATATAACCTTTGTCCCTGAGAAGGGCACTATCCACCAGTTTCATACTATTCCCCACGTAACATTGGACCGGCCGCATTCGACCACCCAGACACGATCGTGTCGACGACCGCGAGTTTAGGTCAAATTGGCGGCTACGACAGCCCATTGCGTTGCGGTAATGTGATCACAATGTTACAATGATGTCAACCAGCGCGGCGCAGAAAATTTACATAGATATTAAAGAGCATTGCTCACACATGGCCACTTTTGGCCGCATATAGCTTCACAATCTCGCAACAAGCCCCCTTGACGCCGCCGATAAAATGTGATCACTTTATTTGAAATACAGCGGCCAAATGCCGATTACTGCATCACTAATTTTTACGGTGTTATCTTGAAGCAACAGATTGATCATACTGGCTCTTACTATGCTGCCAGCGCACACGCGACCCCCGCCCGCCCTAGCCTTAAGGGCGATGTCAGCACCGATGTCTGCATCATCGGCGCCGGCTTTACCGGGCTCGTGACCGGCCTCACGCTCGCCGAACTCGGCTACCGGGTGGTGATTCTCGAGGCGGCCAGAGTCGGCTGGGGGGCATCGGGCCGGAACGGTGGCCAGATCATCAACGGCTTCAGCCGCGAGATCGACTATATCGAACACACCGTCGGGCGTGAGGGCGCCAAGGCACTTGCAGACCTGGCGCTCGAAGGCGGCAACGTCATCCGCGAGCTGGCCGAACGCTACAGCATCGACTGCGACCTCAAGCACGGCTCCGTCCTCGCCGCTTACACGAACAAACAGGTGCGCGATATCGCCGACACCATCGACATGTGGAAGCAGCGCGGCCGTGACGGTATCGACCTTCTGGACAAAAACGCGATTCGCGACCATGTCGGCACCGATGTCTATGCCGGTGGCTGGCTCGACCATAATGGCGGCCATATTCATCCGCTTAACCTGGCGCAGGGCGAAGCCGCCGCGGCCGAAAGCCTGGATGCCACCATTTACGAACAAACCCGCGTAACCGACGTCGATTGGGTGCGCACGAACCCTGTGGTTCATACGGAAAACGGGTCGGTGACTGCCCGTTATGTCGTGCTGGCCGGCAACGCCTATCTCGGTAAGACCGTGAAGGAATTGTACCCCAAAATCCTGCCGGCCAGTACGCAAATCATCGTCACGGAAACCCTCGACGACGCCACGGCGAACGCGCTTCTGCCGACCGATAAATGCGTCGAGGATGCCAACTATGTGCTCGACTATTTCCGCCTGACCGCTGACAAGCGCCTGCTGTTCGGCGGCGGCACGGTCTATGGCGGCCAGGATGTGGCCGACGTCGAAAAGGCCCTGCGCCCCAACATGGAAAAGCTGTTCCCCTTCATGCGCGGCATCAAGGTGGAATACGGCTGGCAGGGCAATATCGCGCTGACCTGGTCGCGCCTGCCCCACGTCGGACGCCTTGGCGGAAACACCTATTTCGCCCACGGCTACAGCGGTCATGGCGTCACGAGCACCCACATGATGGGGCGTGTGCTGGCCCATGCCATCCACGGCGATGCAAGTGCCTTCGATATTTTTGCCGGCATGCCGGCCAGAAGCTTCCCGGGCGGACAAACGCTTAGCGTACCTCTCAGCACCCTTGGTTGCTGGTGGTATTCCATGCGCGACAAGCTGGGAATCTAACGGGAAGTTTGGCGGGGGCACGCTGGCTCTGGGGAGAGCCGCCTCCGCGCAGGGGAATTAAGAATAATGAGTGCGTCAAATCTGTTTCTGGGGATGAAGAAGGAAAGCCTTTTCCAAGGCTTCAAGTACGGCATTTATCTGCTGATCTTCATCAACTTTATCTACTTCCTGCGCGAGGACTTCATCGCCGCAAGCTATACGTTCCGTGACGGCCTGCCGCTTGAGGAACTCAGCGACGCCTTCGCCACCTCAATCGATTCCATGGCGTGGCTGACGCTTCTCCTGATTTTCGAGCTGGAAACCTACATCATCCCGGATGACAAGCTGAAGGGACCGCTCAAGTGGGCGATCAGCATCGCCACTGTCGTCTGCTATGCTTTCCTGCTTCTGGCCTTCAAGGGCTATTTCGACCGGGCAATGATGACGTATGGCTTCGCCCCCGTCATCGGCGATGCCTGCCAGTATGTCGGTCACGCCATGTCCTATGCGCTTGATATTGATGACTATACCGCGCTCACGGCCAACAATTGCCACATGCTGCCCGCGACCCAGATGTATGTTAACCCGAATGTCAGCATTCTCGCCGACCATGAGACGCTTACGCGGATGCACCGGCTGGCCGTGACCGACACGGTCAACTCCGCTGCCTGGCTGCTGGTCGTCGTTGTCCTGCAGGTGGATGTCATGCTCCAGCTTGAAGGGGAATTGACCCGGAAGCTTTACCGGATCAATGTATTTATCAAGATTCTCAGCTACACTACGCTGGCAGTTGCTTGTTTTTACTGGATTATGCTGGGGGCACTTATTGATTTCTGGGACGCGCTTCTGTGGCTCATCGCCTTCATCTTCATCGAGATGAACCTGTTCAAATGGCATGAGGCCGACCTCGAAGAGGAAGAAAGGGAACATTCCATGGAACAGGCTTCGCCCCGCGTGGCGCATGCTGACGGAGCGGTATCATGAAACCTGTCGTTGCCATTGTTTGCGATACCGCTAAAAGCGGCCCGCATGTCTACCATCAGGTTGGGGACAAATATGTCCAGGCGCTCGTCCGCGTCGCCGATGTCACCCCGGTCCTGATCCCGGCGCTCGACGAACCGCTGGCGCGTGAGGAAATCCTCGCGCTTGCCGACGGCGTCCTGATGACCGGCGGCTACAGCAACATCCAGCGCCACCATTATGGCGAGGCACCAGCACCGGCGACCGAACATGAAGACCCGGCACGGGACAAGAACACCCTCCCCCTCGTCTCCGCGATCCTGGAAGCGGGTGTGCCTGTCCTCGGTATCTGCCGGGGGCTGCAGGAGATGAACGTTGCGCTTGGCGGTACGCTTTACCCGCGCGTCCATGAAATCGATGGCCGGTTCGACCACCGGGAGGACAAGGACGCACCGGTTGAGGTGCAATATGGCCCCGCCCATGCCGTTACCGTGATGGATGGTGGCCTCCTCGAAACCGTAACCGGCGACAAGGAGTTCATGGTCAACACCGTCCATGCCCAGGCCATCCGCGATGTCGCACCGGGGCTGAAGGTGGAAGCGCTGGCCGACGACGGTACCGTTGAGGCGGTTTCGGTCGAAGACGCCAAGGCATTCGCGCTTGCGGTCCAGTGGCATCCGGAATGGAAAGCTTGGGACAACCCGCAATCGACAAAGATTTTTCAAGCGTTCGGAAATGCCGTGCGCGAAAACCAAAGGGCCAAAGCCCAAAAAAACCAAGAGAAGGACAGCGCCCAGTAATGGGCCTGGTTTGGTGACTCATGTATGATGCAAAGCGCATCGAAGAGCTGGATACCTGGCTGAAAGAAAAAAACATCGATGATATCGAATGTATGGTGGCGGACCTCGCAGGCATTGCCCGCGGCAAATCCATGCCCCGCGTCAAATTCATCGAAGGCCTGAAAACTCGGGGCCTGCGGATGCCGGAAACAGTGTTCGGCATGACCATTCATGGCGATTACGCCATCAACGAATATCTGCAGGAAATCGACCGCGACGTCATCCTGATGCCGGACCTGGACACTGTGTGTACCACACCGTGGCAGCCGGAACCGACAGCCGCTGTCATCTGCGATTCCGAACTGGAAGGCGGCGAGCCGGTTGAGTTCGCCCCGCGTCAGATCCTGAAGCGCGTACTCGCCCTTTATGAAGCAGAAGGCTGGCAGCCGATCGTGGCGCCGGAATTCGAATTCTACCTTATCGACCGGCAGGACAACGTCGAAGCCAACCCGATCGCGCCTGTTGGTCAATCGGGCCGCCGTGACATCGGCTCGGCCCCTTATTCGATCGACAGCCTCGATGAATTCGCGCCCTATTTCGACGAAGTTTACGACAGCTGCGAAGCCCAGAACATCAACGTGGACACGCTGATCCACGAAGCGGGCCCGGCGCAGTTCGAATTCAACGTCATCCACGGCCCGGCCCTCAACGTTGCCGACCAGTCGTTCCTGTTCAAGCGCATCATCCGGCAGGTGGCGATCCGGCACAATATGTTCGCGACCTTCATGGCCAGCCCCTACTCCGACAATTTCGGCAGCGCCATGCATATCCACCAGTCGGTCTGTGACATGAAAACCGGGGAAAATATCTTCGCCAATGAAGATGGCTCGGATTCCGACCTGTTCATGAGCCACATCGCGGGCCTGCAGAAATACATGCACCACGCCATCCCGCTGATTGCGCCCTATCCGAACAGCTACCGTCGTTTCTCGTCTGGCATGTCCTCGCCGACCAACACGCACTGGGGCCGGGAAAACCGCTCCGTTGGCCTGCGCCTGCCTGCGGGTCCGAAGGCTGCACGCCGCGTGGAAAACCGGATTGCCGGGTCGGACGTGAACCCGTATTTCGCGCTCGCGACCTCGCTTGCCTGCGGTTACCTCGGTATGAAGGAAGGCCTGAAGCCGTCGCCCGAATTCAAGGGCTCGGCCTACGAAGCCCGCAGCCGCGCGCTGCCCGGCCACTTCCTGGACGGTATCCAGAAAATGCGCAACTGCGAGCCGCTCATTGAAGTGCTCGGTCAGGGCTTCGTCGAAACCTATCTCATGGTCAAGGAAATGGAATATGAGAACTATTCCTCCGTCCTGAACCCCTGGGAAAAGAAATACCTGATGCTGTCCGTCTAAGGGCCTATTCGCCCCAGGACTGAAACGTCATTCTCAATTTAGGAGGGGAGTACTCATGCTTTCCAACCGTACTCTGTCGTGGCAAGCGCAGGATTCTGCGCACCACCTGCACCCATTCACCACGCACCCGGTTCTCCGGGCGCGTGGCCCCCGGATGATCACCAGCGCCAAGGGCATTTATCTGGAAGATTCCGAAGGCAACAAGATCCTGGACGCCATGTCCGGCCTTTGGTGTACCCAGGTCGGCTATGGCAATGAGGAACTGGTAGAAGCCGCGACCGAAGCCATGCGGACGCTCAGCTACTACAATCTGTTCTTCATGACCTCGCACCCCTATGCCACCGAAATGGCGGCCAAAGTGTGCGAAAAGGCGCCTGAAGGCATCTCGCAAGTCCTGTTCGCCTGCTCAGGTTCCGAAGCGGTCGACAGCGCCTACAAGCTGATCAAATATTACTGGAACCTCAAGGGCCAGCCTCAGCGCAAGCAGTTCATTGCCCGCGAACGCGCCTATCATGGTTCCACCACCGTTGGCGCCTCGCTTTCGGGCCTGACCGGTATGCATCCGCAGTTCGACCTCCCGCTGCCCGGCATCCACCATATCGGCCCGACGCCTGAACATTACAAATACGGCGAAGGCCTCAGTGAGGAAGAATTCACCGACGTCTGCGTCAAGGCGCTTGAGGACAAGATCCTCGAACTCGGCCCGGAAAATGTCGCGGCCTTCGTTGGCGAACCCGTCATGGGCGCTGGCGGCATGTTGCCGCCGCCCGCTGGCTACTGGCCGAAAATCGAAGCCGTCTGCCGCAAATATGGCGTGCTTCTGTGGGCCGATGAAGTCATCACCGGCTGGGGCCGTACCGGCGAATGGTTTGGCAGCCAGTATTTCGGCATCACGCCCGATGTGATGACCATGGCCAAGGGCATGTCGTCCGGCTATGTACCGCTGTCCGCAGTCGCGCTCGGTGGCGATATCGCCGACGCCATCGCTTCGGGTGATGAGGAAATGGCGCACGGCTTCACCTATTCCGGCCACCCGGTTGCTTGTGCCGTCGCGCTCAAGAACGTGGAAATCATGGAGCGGGACGGTCTGGTAGGCGAACGCGCACAGCCGCGGATCGACTATTTCCAGAAGCAGCTCGCCACGCTGAATGACCATCCGCTCGTGGGCCAGACCCGCGGTCTCGGGATGCTCGGCGGTATCGAAATCGTCGCTGACAAGGAAACCAAACAGGCATTCGACCCGGCGCTTGATGTCGGCTTCAAATGCCGTGAGCATTGCTTCAACACCGGGCTCGTCATGCGCTCGGTCGGCGACAGCATGATCCTGTGCCCGCCCTTGGTCATCACCAACGATGAAATCGATGAGCTGGTGGACAAGGCCAGGGGCGCCCTGGACCTCACTGCCAAAGAAATCGGCCGCCTGTAAGGAGTATCCCTCAATGACCGAAAAGACTCTCGCCTATTGGCAGGCGGTGCAGGCGAAGGCTGGCATCCGCACCAAAGCTTTCATCCATGGCAAATGGGAAGATGCCGCCTCCGGCGCCACTTTCAAGACCATCAACCCGGCCACCGGCAAGGTGATCGCCGAGATCGCCTCGTGTGACACCGAAGATGTCGACCGCGCCGTCGCCTCGGCCCGGAAAGCCTTCAACAGTGGCGTCTGGGCGGACATGCACCCGACCAAGCGCGGTGAAATTCTCGTCAATTTCAGCCGCATGATTGAAAAGCACGCCGAGGAGCTGGCTGTTCTCGAAGTCACCGACATGGGCAAGCCGATCACCGACGCCATCGCGATCGATCTTCCCGGCTGTATCCGCGCCATGCGCTGGTACGGTGAAGCCTGTGACAAGGTGATGGACGAAATCGCGCCCACGGACCCGAGCTCGGTGGCCATGGTCACCCGCGAACCGATCGGCGTTGTCGCCGCGGTGGTTCCGTGGAACTTCCCGCTGATGATGGCCTGCTGGAAACTGGGCCCCGCGCTTGCCGCCGGGAACTCGGTGATCCTGAAGCCCGCCGAACAGTCGCCGCTGACCGCACTCCGCCTCGCTGAAATCGCCCTTGAGGCCGGAATCCCGGCGGGCGTGTTCAACGTGGTGCCCGGCCTCGGCCACACCGCGGGCAAGGCGCTCGGCCTCCATATGGATGTCGACGGCATCGCCTTCACCGGCTCGACCCAGGTTGGCAAATATTTCATGGAATATTCCGGCCAGTCGAACCTGAAGCGCGTGGCGCTTGAGTGCGGCGGCAAAAGCCCGCACATCATCATGGACGACTGTGAAGACCTGGACGCCGCCGCCCACGCGGCTGCGGGCGCCATCTTCTTCAACCAGGGTGAGGTCTGCACCGCGGGCTCCCGCCTGTTGGTCGACCGCAAGGTGAAGGATGAATTCTTCGAAAAGCTCGTCGCCGCCACCAAGGAATGGGTACCGGGTGATCCGCTTGACCCCGCCACCACCCTGGGTGCCATCGTCGATTCCGACCAGTACCGCCGTGTGCTGCGCTATATCGAAAGCGCCGCGAACGAAGGCGCCAAGCTGGTCGCGGGCGGTGCTGCCGCGCGCGTGAGCTCGGGCGGTTTCTTCATCGAGCCGACCATCTATGACGGTGTGACGTGCGACATGACCATCGCGTGTGAGGAAATCTTCGGCCCCGTGCTCGCGGTGATCGAGTTCGACGGCGAAGAAGAAGCCATCAAGATCGCCAACAACACGATCTACGGCCTCGCAGGCGCCGTATGGAGCCAGAATATCAGCCGGGCGCACCGCATGGCGCGCGCGATCCAGGCGGGGACCGTCTGGGTCAACTGCTGGGACCCGACCGGCGACATGAGCATCCCGTTCGGCGGCTATAAGCAGTCCGGTTTCGGCCGTGACAAATCGTTGCACGCGATCGAAAAATATACCAATCTCAAAACCACGTGGGTGCAGCTTTAGGGCTGCACCTTTTTTCGGCCAAGGCTCCACGCGGGGGCCTGGCGGGTGGCGTCCGGGGGGACGCAGTATTATAGGGGTTCAGGGGCATGGATGCTTCTACGGTTGCGGCGGCCGCCGCGCATTTCGGCTTCTGGTCGGTTGTGCCGACGCTTTCGGTGCTCGTGCTCGCGGTCACCATCCATCGCCCGATCGAGGCGCTGCTGTTCGGTGCCGTGATCGGCCAGATCATCCTGGCGGTGATCAACCATATGGGCCCGACCGACGCCATCGTCGCCTACGCCAACTCCACGCTCGCCGCGCTCATGGATGAGGATCTCGCCTGGGTCGTGCTCGTTTGCGGCGCCATGGGGGCGATGATCGGCCTTCTGGTGCGAACAGGCTCCGTCACCGTCTTTATGGACAAGGTGGCCAAGCGCGTGCATTCCCGGAACGGCGCCATTGTCGCCACCTGGCTCATGGGTATCGCCGTCTTCGTGGATGATTACCTCAACGCCATCGCCGTCGGGTCGACCATGAAACGCCTGACCGACCGCTACAAGGTCTCCCGCGAGATGCTGGCGTACCTGATCGATTCCACCGCCGCCCCGGTGAGCGTGATTATCCCGATCTCCACCTGGGCAGTCTTCTTCGGCAAGCTCCTCGAGGATGTGCATCTGGCGCCTGCGGGCGGTGGCCTGCACGCCTATATCAGCGGCATCCCCTACATGTTCTACGCCTGGCTCGCGGTCGCGCTTGTGCCCCTGGTGGCGCTTGGCAAACTGCCGCTTATCGGCCCTATGAAAGCCGCCGAGGCCCGCGCCCATGCTGGTCACTGCGTGCCGCCGCACAAGGGCAAGCTGGTGGCTGAGAAACACCCGATCGATGAGATCGAAGGCAGGCGCCGCTCCATCTGGCTGTTTATCCTGCCGATCGCCAGCCTTGTCGGCTTCACGCTCTATTTCAACCTCGAATTCCTGCCCGCGATCTATACGACGCTGACGCTGACGCTGATCGCTATCATTGGCCTTCGTATCCTCGACCATCATGACGCGTTCGACACGGTGCTCGACGGCTTCAGGACCATGATCGAGCCGCTCGCCATCATTTTCGCGGCCTATGTGCTGAAGGAAATCAACGGCCAGCTGGGCCTCACTGAGTATGTGCTTGAGCTCGCGCTGCCTTACATGAATGCGCAGACCCTGCCCTTCATTATCTTCGCGATCATGGGCCTCGTGGCGTTCGGCACCGGCTCCAGTTGGGGCATGTTCGTGATCGCGCTGCCGGTCATCGCCGAGCTTGCGCTCAAGACCAACGCCAACATCCCGCTGGTGATCGGCGCGACCCTGTCGGCCAGCACCTTCGGCAGCCACGCCTGCCTTTATGCCGATGCAACGGTCTTGACCTCGCACAGTTGTGGTTGTACTTCCCTCCAACACGCGCTGACACAGTTGCCTTATGCCGTGATTACCGCCATTCTGGCACTCACGGGCTTCTGGCTGCTGGCGTAAGCGGAGACCCGCAGAGGGTTGGGGGAAGGTAGACGGTTGAATAAACACAGCGGCATTAATCTGGACAAACTGGGCCAGGAAACTGGTGAAACCGCGCAGGAATGGGTGTACCGCGCCCTTCGCTTCGCCGTCATGTCAGGCCAGGTCCAGCCGGGCCGCGCGCTCACGATCCGCGGCATCGCCGACATGCTGGGCACCAGCGCCATGCCGGTCCGGGAGGCCTTGCGCCGCCTGACCTCCGAAGGCGCCCTGGAGCTCAAGTCCAACCGCCGCATCATGGTGCCGGACTTCAGCCCCGCCTGGCTGGCCGAGCTGCTGGAGCTCCGGATCGTGCTTGAGACCCACGCGGCCGACCGCGCGCTTCCTTACATCAACGACGAAAAGCTGGCTGAGCTGAAGCAGCTCAACGAAGACCAGAACAAGGCGTTCGAAGGCCCGGACCCCGAGGGCATCATCCTCGGCAACCAGGCCTTCCACCGCGCGCTTTATACTTCGCACCCCTACCCCGTGACCCTGCCGATGATCGAGCGGGTCTGGCTCCAGCTTGGGCCGTTGCACCGGCTGGCGCTCGCGAACCTCGAATCCTCCTATGTCACGGACCGGCATGTGGAGATCATGCGCGCGATCGAAACCCGCAACCCGTTCGGCCTGAAGGCCGCGATCGAGGCGGATATCCGGGACGGTGCCGGTTACATGACCCAGACCGAGCTTCTGGAGCGCTACACGCGCGATGAGGCCGGCAACCTGGCCATGCCGGGCAAGGACTATGTCCGCACGCTCACCAAGCAGCGCTGACGCGTCACTCCATCGGAAAATCGAAATCTGTGGCAGGCTATGATTTGAAGCCGTGGTGGTTCATCACGTTGCGCTAGTTCTTACATCCATTTTTTGCACAAGTGATCCTTTCCGAGGTCGATACCCAGTGATCCGGGTTTTTCCTGGTATCAAAGCCACATCCAGTGGTCCCTCCTTTGGTCCCACTATGTACTTCTCCCGTGGGTTTATGCTTTACAGCCATTGTTCGCTCCTATCTATGAGTATTGGATTTAGCTGTTCATGAATATGGGCATTGCATGCCTTAAATGCCCATTTCACCTCCAAGCTATAAATACCATAGATATTAAATATATACTCTGGGTTTATTTTTGAGCTCACGAAGCAGCGCTGACGCGCCCCAACCCCTTCAGCCTTCCGAATAGGTACCCTGACGGTAGCGGAGCAGCCAGCGGCGCGCCTCGCGCACCCACAGGCTCGACTTGCGGCTGCCTGCCCGCCCAGGGGCCGCAGGCTCACGGAAGGTGACCAGCGCGGCCTCGCCCCCCAAGGGCAGCACCTGCAGGTCCTGGGGCTCGTAACCCGCGCCGGGGTTTGCAGCCAGCAACGCAATCACCGCCTCTTTGTCCCGCACGGCGCCGGACGCGGCCACTTCCAGAAAATCGTCATGCAGGAGGTCATCGAGCGCCGACGCGCTCCCGCGTACCGCCGGGTCACCGATCCTGAGTTCGAGCGTATGCAGCGTGGCCTTCAGGTCTTCCTTCTTCATGGTCACCTCACCGGAAAATCGGAATAAGTGTCTGGGTATGGCTCGTGCCTCAGCGTGAAATGCCACCATTCGGGCGCGTACGGCTCAAAACCGTGCCGGGCCATGACATCGCGCAACAGCTTGCGATTGGCCTTCTGGGCGTCCGTAAGGCCTTCTGCGGCATAATGGGAGACGGGGCCGAAAAAGTCGAAGCCGCTGCCCATATCGAGCTCCACGCCGTCCTTCACGAGCGTGAGGTCCACGGTCGAGCCGCGGCTATGGCCTGACTTTTCGGCGATATAGCCTTTCGCCACCAACTGGCCCTTGTCGACGTCCGGGTAATAGTCGGCCTTGCGCACCGTATCACCCGCATCCGCGCACCAGGCCATGAAGTCATCCACCGCGCGCTGCGGTCGGTAGGCATCGAATACCTTGAGGCCAAGCCCTTCGCGTGCAAGCGCCGCCTGCACGGCCTGCAGCGCCTCAGCCGCCGGTTTAGCCAAGAAGGCCTTGTTCGCATGATAGCCCGCCACAGGTCGACCCATGAAGTTCTCACGCCCCGCATAGCGCGCCTCGACGATCAGGCCGGGGATACTGGCCCCCAGGTCAGCAAATCCGGCCTCTTCGGCATCCCTCAACAAGGCTGTGCCCATCCGTTTCCCCATCCAATAATCGCCCCATGAACAAGGCTGATATAAACCTTTGAATTATGCCAAAGGGGTCAAAATAAACCTTTGTCAGGATTACTGCCCTGTCGGCCCCCACATATACTCATAAAAAAATATACTCACAAAAACAGACACGAGCGATAGAACAATGGACCTGACCGAAGCGCAGGACGTGGTGGCAAGAGCCCTGACCCCTTTTCCTTATGACCGTTTCTTTGACGATATCGTCGGGAAACGACCGCTGGCCCTCCTGAAGGGCGGCAGGACGGACCGCGCCACTATTGTCGGGGAAGACCCGGCCACCGAAATCCTGAAGGCGTATGAAAAATACGCCAGTACGCTTACCTGCCATATCCACACGCCACAAACACCGCCTCCCGCACCAAGGCCGGTTGAAAGCCCTAATGGTTTTCTGAGCCTGCTGCGGGAATATCACCAGCACGGCTATACCGTCCGCATCCCGGAGGTGACGGACCTCTCCCCCGCTCTCAGCCGGTTGACGCGGGCGCTGGAAGTGATCCTGGGCAACCCCGCAGGTGTCGTCATTTTCTGGAGCGAGGCGGGCGCAAAGGCCCCCATTCACTATGACGAAACGGACGTTATTGCGATCCAGCTTAAGGGGCAAAAGCGCTGGTTCATTTCCGATGAAACCACGCGGTTGCCGAACACGTGGAAAGCCATGGGCAGAACTGAGCCGCCGATAGGGGCCTACAGCACCTATGATGTCGCCCCCGGTGACTTGCTCTATATCCCCCGAGGCACCGTCCACACGGTAGAATCCACCAGTGAATCCATACACTTAGCTATTGGTTTCGTTCCCGTTACGATCCGGGAAGCCATTGCCTCCGCGCTGGACTATCTATCCGACCTGGACAGGCCGCTACGGGCTGAGCTTGGGAACCGGGCCGATAGCCTCGCCACAGGGCAGAATGGCGCGCTCATCCTCGAGCAGATACGGCACGGCATTGTGAAATTACAGCAACACTGCCGGTCGGACAACTTCATCGAGCAAGCATTGAACCACCGGCAGGCCCGTATGATGACGGACCTGCCCAAGATACAGACCGGCACGCCCCCGATGGCGCCGATCACCGTCAATTCCCTTCTCCGGCACAATCCCCTTGCCACGGCATCGGTTTCAGCAAGTCAGGAGATTGTGGATTTCCGCCAGCCCGGGGAACGAATTCTGGTTCATCCCCATGTTGCGAACGCCATGCACTTCATGGCGACCACGCCCAGCTTCCGCGTGGCCGAAATTCCCGGAGATTTCGGGGACGATATCAGGCTTTCGCTGGCGAACCGGCTTCTCGCCAGCCGTTTTCTCGAAGTCGTGCAGGAAAAGGCAATGCCGGTGGGGGTGGCAAGTTGACCCCTTGGCCGCGTACACAGGAAGACCCCAGCATTTCCTTGAAATAGCACAGAATCAAAAAGCCCCGCACTTGGCGGGGCTTCTTCGATGGTGATCCCTACGGGACTCGAACCCGTGTTTTCGCCGTGAAAGGGCGACGTCCTAGACCGCTAGACGAAGGGACCATGCGGTATTTTTGTCAGGGCCAGCGAGTGGTGATCCCTACGGGACTCGAACCCGTGTTTTCGCCGTGAAAGGGCGACGTCCTAGACCGCTAGACGAAGGGACCATCTCGCTCTGACGGGGGCCTAGATACCGGTCGCCATGTCGCCGGTCAACACCTTTTTGCATTTTTCTTACGGTAGGCCGACGAGCGCTGCATCCTCCAGCGTCATTTCCACCTTCGGGGTTGAACCCCAGGTATCTTTCTTCAGCTTTCCGGCAATATGGAAGCGCCGTCCAAGGCCGGTCAGAAGCACGTGCCCGAGTTCCTGATCCGCCTGTCTGAACGCCATCGCCTTGATCGACTGGCCGTCTTTCGATTTGAAGATACAGCGCAGGTGGTTGGTGCCCACCCGGTCGGCCTTGATGAGGTCCACATTGGGAATGGCGAAGTGCGGGCCCGGGTTCCCGGCACCGAACGGCCCGACCTGCTCTATCTGGTCCAGGAGCTCCACGGTGGCGCCCGACAGGCTGATCACCGCATCGATCTTCAGCGCCCGGCTTTCACGCGCCCGCGCCACTTCATCACGCAGATACTCCCGCAGGAAGCTGCTGAGCTCCTCCAGCTTGTCGGGTGCCGCCGAAAGCCCCGCCGCCATGGCGTGGCCACCGCCCTTGATCAGGAGCCCCTGCTGCACGGCCTCGATGACCGCAGCCCCCAGGTCGACCCCGCTGATTGAGCGCGCGGAGCCCTTGGCCTCGCCGTCATCGATACCGATCACCAGGCTCGGCAGACCGTAGCGGTCCTTCAATCGGCTGGCGACGATGCCGATCACGCCCGCGTGCCAGCCTTCGCCCGCCGCGATCACCATGGTGTCCGGCTCGCCTTCAGGGCCGAGGCCCGCTTCCACCTGCTCCATCGCCGCCTGAAGCACCTCAGCTTCGATCGCCTGGCGTTCCAGGTTATAGCGGTCCAGCTTCTCAGCGATCATCCGGGCTTCGTTGTCGCTGTCGGTCGTCAGGATACGGGCGCCCAGATGGCTTTCACCCACACGGCCCCCGGCGTTGAGCCGCGGCCCGATGATAAAGCCCGCATGGTAGGTGCCCGGCGCTTCCGAAACGCGGCCGATATCCGCGAGCGCATTGATGCCGGCGTTATGGCGGCTCGCCATCACCTTCAGCCCTTGCGTGACCAGCGCGCGGTTAACCCCCGTAAGCGGCACGACATCACAGATGGTGCCAAGCGCCACGATATCCAGAAGGCCCAGAAGGTCCGGCGCGCGCCTGCCCGCATAATAGCCCGCCGTCCGCAGGTCCCGGTTGATAGCGACCGCCAGCAGGAAGGCAACACCGACCGCCGCCAACTGGCCCTGCCCGCTGTCGTCATCCAGCCGGTTGGGGTTGATGATGGCCACGGCCTCCGGCAGCTTGGTTTCGGCCTTGTGGTGGTCAACCACGATGACCTCAAGCCCGGCATCCTTCGCGGCCTTCAGGGGCTCATACGACAGCGTGCCGCAGTCCACCGTGATGACGAGGTCGACGCCTTGGCTCCGAAGTCCTAAAAGCGCGGGCGCGTTGGGGCCGTAGCCTTCGCGCATCCTGTCCGGGATATAGATCCGCACCTTGGCACCAAGCGCGGTGAGAAAGCGGTAGAGAACGGCGCTGGAGGTGGCGCCATCGACGTCATAATCACCGAAGATGGCGATCTCTTCGCCCATTTGGATGGCGCGGACGATACGCGCCGCCGCCTTGTCCATATCCAGGAAGCTGGACGGATCAGGCAGGCTTTCCTTCAGGGACGGCGTGAAGAAGGTTTCAGCGTCCTCCAGGCCGATCCCGCGGCTGTTGATAAGCTGCCCTACCACAAGCGGTACATCGAGCGTGGCGGCTATCGCCTCGGCGATTCTGGGAACATAGGCGCGGGCCTGCCAGGCCTGGCCCAAAATAGAACGGCGGACACCGAGAAGCGGTTCCGCCGTTTCTGTTTTTTCCGGGTCGGCCTGCATCGGGCCCACCCCTTAGTTCGCGCCGTGGACGGTTTTCACCCGGCGGACAGTCTTGCTTTCCGACCGCATGACCAGCGTTTCGGTGGTGAAGCAGCCGTCTTCCTTGTGCACGCCTTCGAGCATGTCGCCGTCGGTGACGCCGGTTGCCGAGAAAATGACATTGCCGGACGCCAGTTCGATCATCGAATATTTGCGGTCCAGGTCCTCGATGCCCCACTTGCGGGCGCGGCTGCGTTCGTCATCGTTCCGGAACAAGAGACGGCCCTGCATCTGGCCGCCGATGCAGCGCAGTGCTGCCGCCGCCAGAACGCCTTCCGGCGCGCCGCCTGAACCCATGTAAAGGTCGATACAGGTTGCGGGGTCGGTGGTGGCGATGACGCCGGCCACGTCACCGTCGCCGATCAGCTTGATGCCGCAGCCCAGGTCACGCAGCTCACGGATAAGCTCGGCGTGGCGCGGGCGGTCCAGCACACAGACCATCATGTCTTCGATGGATTTGCCTTTGGCTTCGGCCAGGTCACGGACGTTCTGTTCGACCGACTTGTCGAGGTCGACGATGCCTTCCGGCAGGCCGCCGCCGACGGCGATCTTGTCCATGTAAACGTCCGGGGCGTTCAGGAGGCCGCCAGCTTCGGAAATCGCCAGCACGGCCAGCGAGTTCGGCATGGATTTGGCGCAGATGGTGGTGCCTTCGAGCGGGTCGAGCGCGATATCGAGCTTGGGCCCGCCGGTGCCGACCTTCTCACCGATGAAAAGCATCGGCGCTTCGTCACGTTCCCCTTCGCCGATGACGATGGTGCCGTCGATCGGCAAGCCGTTGAGGGCCTCCCGCATGGCTTCCACCGCCGCGGCATCGGCGGCTTTCTCATCTCCGCGACCGGTCAGGGCGCTGGCGGCAATCGCCGCGGCTTCGGTGACACGCACCATTTCAAGGACCAGAAGGCGGGTCAGATCCTGTGACGACATCGGCAAGCTCCCCTTATCAGAATGCCTCGATTCTTAACATAGTGGGGGTCTCTAGCACACATTCCAATTTTGTAAAACGGTTGAGTGTTGCCGAAATTGCAGCTTCTGCCGTCAGGTGAGTTGTAAGGACGATATAAACGCCACCTTCGGTCGCACGCCCGCGCTGGAGCATGCTTTCGATCGACACCTGTTCCTCGGCAAGCGCGGCGGTGATGTCCGCCATCACCCCATGGCGGTCGTCGACGCGCAGGCGGATGTAATAGGTGCCCTGATGACGTTCGACCGGCACCGGCACATAAGGCTCAAGTGTTGCAGGTGCAACACCAAAAGCGGGACAACTGTTGCCGCAGCGGGCGACATCGATAATGTCCGCAACCACGGCCGAAGCGGTCGGTCCCTCGCCCGCGCCCGCGCCGACATAGACGGTCTGGCCGACGAAATCACCCTCTACCATCACCGCGTTTGTCGCATCCATCACCCCGGCGAGCGGCGCGGAAATCGGCACCATTGCAGGGTGGACGCGGGTTTCGATGCCTTCCTTGGTGCGCTGTGCGACACCGAGAAGCTTGATCCGGTAGCCGAGCTCCCGGGCATATTCTATATCCACCGGCGCGATGGTGCGGATGCCCTCGGTCGGCAGGTTCTGGATATTCGGCTCCTTCCCGAACGCCATCGCCGCCAGAATCGCGGTCTTGTGCGCGGTGTCGATGCCGTCGATGTCGAAGGTCGGGTCGGCTTCGGCATAACCCAGCCGCTGTGCGTCCGCGAGAACCTCCGAGAAATCAAGGCCTTCGTTCTCCATGCGCGTCAGGATATAGTTACAGGTACCATTGAGGATGCCGCGCACGCCGATGATCTCATTGGCGGCCAGGCCTTCGCCCAGCGCCTTGATGATCGGGATACCACCTGCGACCGCCGCCTCGAACCGGAGCGCGGCGCCCTGCTCCTCGGCCGTTATCGCAAGCGCCTTGCCATGGGTGGCGATGAGCGCCTTGTTGGCGGTGACGAATCCCTTGCCGCGTTCAAGCGCCGCCTGGGAAAGCTTCAGCGCAGGGCCGTCCGAGCCACCGATCAGCTCCACGATCAGGTTGATCTCATCGTCTTCGACCATATCGGCCGCATTATCGTACCAGTCATAGGCGGAGAGATCGACGCCGCGGTCGCGGCTGCGGTCCCGCGCGGAGACAGCCTTGATGCGCACCGGGCACCCCGCCCGCGCGGCAATCAAATCCGCGTGCCCGGTCAGTATCTTGACCACGCCGGCGCCAACGGTGCCAAGCCCCGCGATGCCAAGCACCAGTTCGCGTTTATCGGAATGCGCCATACTCATACTCCTGAAGGGCTTAGTCTTTGTCCTGCTGGGCTTCACGCCACTCAGCCAGAATTTCGTCCTTGTGCGCCATGAAGCGCTTGATGTTCCGGATGGCCTGGCGGATGCGGTGCTCGTTCTCCACGAGCGCGATCCGCACATAGCCTTCGCCATATTCGCCGAAGCCGACACCGGGTGATACAGCCACCTTCGCGTGGGTCAAGAGGAGTTTTGCAAACTCCATCGACCCGATCTCCTTGAAAGCTTCAGGCAGCGGCGCCCAGGCGAACATGGTGGCCTTGGGGCTCGGCACCTGCCAACCGGCAGCGGCGAGGCCTTCGATGAGGACATCGCGCCGGGCCTTATAGGTCTGCCGGTGTTCCTCAATGCACTCCTGCGGGCCATTGAGCGCGGCAGCCGCAGCCACCTGCACCGGCGTGAAAGCGCCATAGTCCAGATAGCTTTTTACCCGCGTCAGCGCGCCGATCAGATGCTTGTTACCGGCCGCGAAGCCTACACGCCAGCCCGCCATGGAATAGGTTTTCGACATGGAGGTAAACTCAACCGCGATATCCCGTGCTTCCGGGATTTCCAGGATCGAGGGCGGCGGCTGGTCGTCGAAATAGATTTCGGCGTATGCGAGGTCCGACAGGATCCAGATGCCGCGCTTCTTACAGAAATTAACCACTTCGCGGTAAAAATTCAGGTCCACGACCTCAGCCGTCGGGTTTGACGGATAATTGAGGATAACCGCCGACGGGCTCGGCACCGAATGCTGGGCGGCCTTTTCAAGCTCGGTCATGAAATCATAACCCGGCGCCATCGGCATATGGCGCACAGAAGCCCCCGCGATCATAAAACCATAAGGGTGGATCGGATAGCTGGGGTTCGGCGACAGGATAACGTCACCGGGGGCCGTGATGGCCTGCGCGAGGTTGGCGAGCCCCTCCTTGGAGCCCAGCGTCACCACAGCTTCGGTTTCCGGGTCGATATCCACACCGAAACGGCGCTTATAATAGCCCGCCAGCGCCTTGCGGAGCCCCGGGATACCCCGCGACATGCTGTAGCCATGAGCGCGCGGATTGTCTGCAGATTCCTTGAGCTTGTCGATGATATGCTGCGGCGTCGGCAGGTCCGGGTTGCCCATCCCAAGGTCGATAATGTCCTCGCCCCGCGCTCGTGCCGCTGCTTTCATCTGGTTCACTTCAGCGAACAGATAAGGCGGCAGGCGTCTGATACGGTAAAAGGCGGGGTTTTCCATGATGAAGTAGTATCCAGTAAATTGCTCTTGAGGGGTGGCGGCACCATGCCGCGAACCCGAACCGATATCCCTAAGGGATAAACGACCGAAGCGCAATCATCGGAATGATTTCTTTATGAAATTGAAATTCTGTTGCGCGTTCGCCACAGATAATGACGTGGGAACCGGGAAATGCGAGATGGCCACCTGAGGCAGCCATCCCGGCAGGTTTTAAGGTATAACCCTCAGTGTTTCGGGGCGTTTTCGGCCTCGCGGGCCTTCTTTTCCTCGATCCGCCGTTCGAGGTTGGCCCGGGCACGCTTGATTTCCGCTTCCGCGCGTTCGAGCGCTTTCAGGCGCTGCTCCTCCGTGCGGTCGAGCTCATCCTGCAATCCTTTAAGGTCATTCATACGCAGGCGCGTGATATCGCCATTCTGGTTGACCTCAACCTCCAACCCTTCAAGCGCGTCGGCAATGTCGGAACGGGCGTTTTCAAGGTCACGGTGCAACTCCACGCGCAGGCCCTTGATCTTGCCTTCATGCAGGCGAAGTTCCTTCACCCGGGCATTCAGGTCACCATCGTCCATGACATAATGGTCGTAAATCAGTGTATTGGGCGCGGCTTCAAGTGCGTCAATCGTGCCCCTCAGGCTATCCCGGGCGACTTCCAGCACCTTGCGTTCATCGCTGTTGCGGGTTTTCTTAAGCCGGTCATCGATATCCTCAAGCGCCGCGCGCGCATCCCTGATGGCCTTGGCGCTGACCGTCTCAGCCATGCTCGGGTCGGTATCCGCCACCACATGGGTGTTGCTGACAATGATCTTGCCATCCTTCCGGACGATGGTGCTGCCGTCCGACTGAACGGTAATCACCTGTTTCTTATGAACGGTCTTGCCGTCATCCTGACCGCTTGCGTGCGCCAAGCCACCCATCCCTATGAGGGACAGGCCCGCCACCCACACAAGCGCGCGCTTGCCGATGGGCAGCCCCATTTTCATATCTTGGTTCATATCCATTCTGTAATCCTCATCGCATGTCGGTTAAGGACCAGTTGCCAGGAGGCACCGGTTTCTTCACGTTTTTGTGAGACAAGGATGCGGCATATACCGCCAAAAGCAAGATTTTCCGCGACAGGCAGAGTGGAGAATGCGGTAAAAAGCCGGAAAAGGGCCTGATAAGGTTCAGGCGACAGGCAGCAGCAGGGCGGCGACCCGGCGGCCTTCCAGCATCAGGACATTGTAGGTGCGCGCAGCGGCCCCTGTATCCATGATATCGAAACCGATGCCGTTCTGGTCGAGATGGGACCGCACGGCAGCAGGCAGCAGCTGCATCTTTTCCCCCGTCCCGATCAGCAGGATATCGGTTTCATCGGTTCCTTGCGTCATCAGCCGGTCAAAACTGGCGGCAGACAGCTCGGAGACCTCAGTGGCCTCAACCGGATAAAAACCGTCCTTGAGAACGAGGGTCGCGCCTTCGACGCGACGTCCCATCAGGCGGAAACCACCGTCGCCATAGGCTTCGATGAGCAGCAGGTCTTCATCCGACTGCTGCTCGATGGTTATACCGCCTGATTGGATTTTCTGGGTCATACGTCAGAAAGCCTTACATCATGTCGAAAGGCGTCGGCCGCGAATTGTCGACCGTCGGATCTTTCTTCTCGTCCTGCAACATGGCTTCCCGGCGGACATTCAGCATCGGCAGCATCGGCGAGGCGATGAAGATCGAGCTGTAGGTACCGACAACGATGCCCCAGGTCATGGCCGCCGTGAAGCCGCGGATAACCTCGCCCCCGAAGAAGAGGAGCGCAAGCAGGGCAAGAAGCGTGGTGAAGGACGTCATGGTCGTCCGGCTCAGCGTCTGGTTAAGCGACAGGTTGATCAGCTCTTCCAGCGGCATTTTTCGGTATTTGCGGATATTTTCCCGGATACGGTCATAAACCACGACCGTATCGTTGAGACTGTACCCCACGATGGTGAGCAGCGCCGCAATGATCGACAGGTTGAATTCAAGCCCGGTCACGACGAAGAAGCCGATGGTCAGCGATACGTCGTGCGCAAGCGCGACCACCGCCCCCAAGCCGAACTGCCATTCGAACCGGAACCAGATATAGACGAGAACGGCCAGAACAGCGGCGGTCACGGCAATGGTGCCGTCCACCTTCAGCTCACCCGAAACCACGGGGCCAACGATGTTTTCCTGACGGAAGTTGACACCCGGAATGGCTTCGCTAAGCGCAGCCCTGACCTTTTTCATCGCAGCCGTCTGGGCTTTTTCATCGCCCGGCTGGCGTTCGATCTTAATCATGGCTTCGGACTTGCGGCCGTATTCCTTGATCATGACATCGCCGAGATTAAGCTTCGTGAGCGATTCACGAACCTTGGCAAGCGGAACAGCCTGATCCTTGTTGTCCATGCCGATCTCAATCGCCAGACCGCCTTTGAAGTCGATCCCGTAATTGAGGCCTTCGGTGAAGAAGAGCACATAGGAAAGAAGGATCAACACCCCGGAAATGGCCATCGCGATGAAGCGAGGCTTCATGAAGTTGATCTTGGTGTTCTCTGGAACCATACGCAGCAACATGTTCGGTTCCTCCCTTAAATCGGCAGCTTGGCCGGACGACGACGCGTCAGCCAAGTGGCAAGAATGAGACGGGTCTGCAGGACGGCCGTAAACATGGACGTCAGGATACCGATCCCGAGCGTCACGGCAAAGCCCTGTACCGGGCCGGAACCCAGGAGATACAGAAGCACCGCAGCAATGAAAGTGGTGATGTTGGCGTCAACGATGGTCGAGAAAGCCTGACCATAGCCCTGGGCCATGGCGTCAAACGGCTTCCGGCCATTCGACTGCTCTTCCCGCATCCGCTCGAAGATCAGCACGTTGGCGTCCACCGCCATACCGATCGTGAGCACGACACCGGCAATACCCGGCAGCGTCAGCGTCGCTTGGAACAGGCTCAGCGCACCGAGGATAAGCACCACGTTGGTGATAAGCGCGATGTTCGCGGCAACACCAAACCCGCCATAGGTCAACAGCATATAGGCAACCACAAGCGTAAAGCCAATCACGGACGCTTTCTTACCGGCGGCAATAGCGTCGGCACCGAGGGTCGGGCCGACCGTCTGCTGTTCCATGACCGTAAGCGGCACCGGCAGGGCACCAGCCTTCAGAAGCGTCGCCAGTTCCTGTGCATCGGCGGCCGTACCGATACCGGTAATCTGGCCCTGGCCACCCAGGATCGGGCTCTGGATCACCGGCGCGCTGATAACCTGGTTATCGAGCACGATGGCGAACGGACGGCCGATATTGTTCTTGGTATGATTGCCGAACTTCAAAGCCCCTGCGGTATTGAAGGAGAAGGCCACGGCCGGACGGCCATAACGGTCGAAGGCCGCCTTGGCGTCGGTCAGGTCATCCCCCGAGACAATCACCCGGTTCTTAACGACGATCTGACCACCGTCTTTCATCGGCAACACCTTGGTGCCCGGCATTACCCGGCCACGGGCGATATCTTCCGGCGAGGCGTTCGTAACCACGTCATGGAAGGTCAGCTTCGCGGTCTTACCGACGATGTCGATGATCTTCTGCGGGTCGCTTGCCCCCGGCACCTCAAGGACAATCCGGTCCGAGCCCTGCGGCTGGATGGTGATTTCCTTGGTACCGTCCGGGTCGACACGTTTCCGCATCACCTCGATCGCACGGGCAACGGCTTCGCGTTTCTGCACCTCGATGCCTTGGTCGGTCAGCGTCAGCTTGAACTTGCGGCCATCATGGCTCAGTTCCACTTCCTGAACACCGGCCTGCATGATGTTGCCACCGGCAACCGTACTCGCCTTGGTGATCGGCAGCAGCTTTTCGCGGGCCTTTTCGACCATTTCGTCACGGGTGACGTTGAAGACAACCGAGCGTCCATCAATGTGGATGTTCTGGAAGTTCAGACCGTGTTCGGTACGGCGGATGCTGACGACCTGGTCGATCAGGTTATCAAGGCGGGCCTTGATGACATCGTTCGTTTCCGCACCCCACAAAAGGTGAACGCCGCCTTGAAGGTCAAGGCCGAGGCTCAACGTCTTGGACGGCAGGAAGCCCGGCAGCTCGGCGCGTTCGTCGGCGGTCAGGAAGTTTGGCAGGGCTGTCAAGATCCCGTAGAGGATCACCCCAAAAATCATCAGCACTTTCCAGCGCGGAAAGGTCAACATGCTCAGTCCCCTAAACTGAAAGACGCCCGAACCGGTTTTCCGCTCGGGCGTTCTTTTTTATTTTTCTTCGGTCTTGGCCGGCTCGCCCTTGGTGCGCACATCTGAAAGCGTGCCTTTAACCACGCGGATGCGGACGTTTTCAGCGATGTCGACTTCGATTTCGTTATCGTCCTTGACCTTGGCCACCTTGCCGACGATGCCGCCTGCAGTCACAACCGTGTCACCACGGCGAACATTGTTCACCATTTCGCGGTGTTCTTTCATCTTCTTGTTCTGGGGGCGAAGCACCAGGAACCAGAACAGGAGGATGATCGGCAGGAACATGATCAGGCCGTCAAGCATACCGGGCTGCTGCTGGGCCGCACCGGCTGCGGCGGCAAAGACAGGGGTCGAAAACATAGGACAAGAACCTCTCTGATAAGGGCGCCTGATATGCGCCCCCGTTTTTCCATCGCCGGGACTATAGCCGTATTGCCTTCAAATGCAACAGCAAGCCTCGTAAAGGCGGCTGTCCCGTGTTATGCGTTCTCCCCTAGATGGGAGCCAAAGAAAAGGGTTGCAAGTGCCTAAAATCAACAACGGGATCGATCAGGAGACGGGCAAGGCGCTTATTGATGCCATCCACCGCCTGGCAGACACGCTGGAAAGGGTGCAAGGCAAGGCCCAGCCGCTTGTTGTGGAGGACGGTTTCGCCGCATATGTGTTCGAGGCCGAGCACCATGGTTTGCGCCCGGTAAGCCATGTGGCCGCGCCTCACCTCACGCTCCTAAAAGGCATCGACCGCGTCAAAGCAACCCTTCTTGAGAACAGCCGCCGGTTTGCCGCCGGGCTGTCCGCCAACAATGCGCTTCTTTGGGGTGCGCGCGGCATGGGCAAAAGCACGCTGATCAAGGCCGTACAGGGTGCGCTTGCCGCCGAAATGGGGGCCGAGGCGCCTGCGCTCATTGAAATCCACCGGGAGGATATCGCCGCCCTGCCCGCACTCCTCGGCGCGCTGCGCGGGCTTGACCGCCGCTTCATCGTTTACTGTGACGACCTCAGCTTCAACAATCCCGATACCGACTTCAAGGCGCTTAAATCCGTGCTTGAAGGCGGGCTCGAGGGCCGGCCTGACAATGTGGTCTTCTACGCCACCTCCAACCGCCGCCACCTGCTGCCGCGCACGATGATGGAACAGGAAAGCGCCACCGGCATTCATCCGAACGAGTCGATGGACGAAACCATCGCGCTTTCCGACCGGTTTGGCCTGTGGCTCGGGTTTCACCCGTCCGACCAGACAGACTATCTCGCCATGGTCGAAGGTTATCTCAAGGAATTCGGATTGGATGATGTCGACTGGCGGGCCGACGCACTTGAATGGGCGAAGACTCGCGGCAACCGGTCAGGCCGCACGGCCTGGCAGTTTGTCGCTGACATCGCCGGCCGTCACGGCCGTAAAGTCGGCTTTTAATCCAATGAGTTACCGGGACTGCGCTGTCTGCGGCCTGAGGTAACGGAGCGGGTCCAGCACCTGCCGTCCGCGGCGGATTTCAAAATGCAGCTGCGGGGTCATCACCCCACCCGTGGAGCCAACCCGCGCCACCACCTGGCCCTTCTTCACCTGCTGACCGGGCCGCACCAGCAGCCTCTCATTATGGGCATAGGCGGTGATCCAGCCACCGCTGTGGCGGATCAGCAGCAGGTTGCCGTAGCCTTCAAGCGCGTTTGAGGCATAGACGACCACGCCGACCTCAGCCGCCCGGACCGGCGTGCCGCGCGGCGCGATGATATTGATGCCGTCATTATGCAGCCCGCCCGACTTGGGGCCGAACCGGGACGCGAGCTTGCCGCTCACGGGCCAGATAAAGCCGCTGCCGGACCGCGGTGGCGGCGTATAGTGGGTTGTGCTGCGTCTGCCGTGCCGCGTGTGCCGCGACGAAACCTGTGGCTGGGGCGAGACCGACGCGGTTGCCTCCTCCGCGCCCCCCGGCAGCACCAGTTTCTGGCCGATCACCAGCGTATAGGGGGATTTGATGTGGTTGGCTTCCATCAGCTCGGACACTGTCACACCATACTGGCGGGAGATGCCGTAGCTGGTCTCGCCCTTCTGGACCACATGGATTTTGGCCGCAGGCAGGCGAATCTGTTGCCCGACAGACAGTGCATAGGGCGGGCGCATCTTGTTGGCGTCGATCAGGTCCCGGACCGGGATACCGTTTGCGCGCGAAATGGCGAACAGTGTATCACCCTTGCGAACCGTCACCGTGCGCCCTGCCCGAACAGCTGTCGCCCGTGCTCTTGAGGCTTTTCCACTGACACGTTCAGCGTAGGTCGGCTTCGCCTTCGGATACGGCACAGGCACAGGCGCGTTGCGGATTTCGTATACAGGGGGAATGGCGGCAGGCCCTGTCGGGCTATGCCCGCAGGCCGCAAGAAAAGGCAAGCAGAGCCCAGCCCAAAAGGCCGCGCGCAAGATTGCCCGAAACTGTCCTCCACCCATCATGGCTCCACGATACCGAGTTGGAGCAGAAGGAGCAACAGCCCCCTCAGCATATCCTGGCTGCGGTAACAGGAAGGAGAGCATCAGGCCTTGAAAGCGCGCTCGATTTTACCCTGAAGCGCCTGCCGGGTTTCATGGTGGGTAAGGTCCAGATGCAGCGGCGTGACCGAAATCCATTTTTCCCGGACCGACTTCAAATCCGTCTGGTGGCCAGGGATCCCGACCTCACGGCCAAGGCCGAACCAGTAATATTTGAAGCCGCGCGGGTCCACCCGTTCGGTGATGTTGGTGCCGACCATCTGGCGGCGGCCCTGCTCGGTCAGGCGCACCCCACCGATTTCATCGGGGGCGAAGGCCGGGAAATTGACATTCATCAGCACATCGGCGGGCCAGCCCTCATCCAGAAGGTTCTTGATCACCTCAGGCGCATGGCGTTCCGCCGTCTCCCAATAGACCGGTTCATCCGGGCGGATGCACTGGCTGAGCGCGATCGACGGGATGCCCGCAAGCGTACCTTCCATGGCGACCGATACTGTGCCCGAATAGGTAACGTCCTCAGCCAGGTTGCCGCCACGGTTGACGCCGGACAGGATCAGCGTCGGCAGATTGTCCGCCATGATCTTGTTCAGCGCCATCATCACGCAGTCGGTCGGCGTGCCGGAGATGGCCCAGCGTTTAGGTCCCAGTTCCCGCACGCGCAGGGGCCGGGTCAGCGTCAGCGAATGGCTGGCGCCGGACTGCTCGTCCTCAGGTGCGACCACCCAGACATCGTCGGAAAACTGGCGGGCGACGCGCTCAAGGATTTCAAGCCCCGGCGCCCGGATACCATCATCGTTCGAGATCAGGATTCGCTTGGTCGAGACTGGCGCCATGCTCAGACGCCGATCTGGTCGAGGCCGCCCATATAGGGCTTCAGCACCTCAGGAATGCGGATCGAACCGTCTGCCAGCTGGTAGTTTTCCAGAACCGCGATCAGCGTGCGGCCAACCGCAAGGCCCGAGCCATTGAGCGTATGGACGAAGCGGGTGTTCTTCTCGCCCTTCGGACGGCAGCGCATCTTCAGGCGGCGGGCCTGGAAGTCACCACAGACCGAACAGCTGGAAATCTCACGGTATTTGTCCTGCCCCGGCAGCCAGACCTCAATGTCATAGGTGCGGCGCGCGCTGAAACCGATATCACCGGTACACAGCTTGACCACGCGGTACGGCAGCTCAAGCCGCTTCAGCACTTCTTCGGCGCAACCGGTCATGCGTTCCAGCTCATCATCCGATTGTTCCGGGGTCGTAACAGACACCATTTCGACCTTTTCGAACTGGTGCTGGCGGATCATGCCGCGGGTATCACGACCGGCGGAGCCCGCTTCAGCCCGGAAACACTGGCTGTGCGCGGTGAAGCGGAGCGGCAGCGTCTCCTCATCGAGGATTTCACCGGAATGCATGTTGGTGAGCGTGACCTCGGAGGTCGGGATCAGCCAATGATCGGTCGTCGTGCGGAAGGCATCCTCACCGAACTTGGGCAGCTGACCGGTGCCGAAAAGCGCCGTATCGCGCACCATGGCAGGCGTCAGCACCTCGGTATAGCCGTGTTCGCGCGTGTGCAGGTCCAGCATGAACTGGCCGAGCGCGCGCTCAAGCCGGGCGATGCCGCCCTTCAGGATCACGAAGCGCGAACCGGACATTTTGGCCGCGCGCTCGAAGTCCATCAGCCCCATGGCTTCACCGAGGTCGAAATGCTCCTTGGGTGCAAAATCGAATTCGCGCGGGGTGCCCCAGGTGCGTACCTCGACATTATCGTCTTCGCTATCACCCTGCGGGACATCATCATAAACCGCGTTGGGCAGATGCATCATCAGCAGGTTGAGCTGCTCGCCCGCGTTACGCGCGTCTTCTTCAAGCTGGGTCAACTTGTCCTTAAGGCCGCTGACTTCCGCCATCAAGGCCTGGGCTTCTTCTTCGTTGCCCTGGGCTTTGGCCTTGCCGATCAGCTTCGAGGCCTCGTTCCGGCGCGCTTGCGAGGTTTGAGCTTCGGTAATCAGCGCCCTGTGCTTTTCGTCGAGCGCCAGGATTTCGGCGGCACGCGGGTCTTCACCCCGGCGCGCGAGCGCACGGTCGAATTCTTCAGGGTTGTCGCGGATCAGTTTCAGGTCAAACATCGCTTGTCTCTGTCATTTAAAGTTTTGATCGGCCGTCCATGGAAAAAGCTGGGCTTATTCCTCGGATTTGGCGGCACGTTTCTTCTCGGTCGACGCAATCATCAGGATCGAGATTTCATAAAGCAGCAGCATGGGGATGCCAAGGGCGATCTGGCTGATCGGGTCAGGTGGCGTAAGGAACGCCGCGATCAGGAAAATCACCACGATGACATAGCGCCGCTTTTCCCGGAGGCTCGCAGCCGAAATGATGCCTGCCCGGCCCATGAGCGTCAGCGCGACCGGCATCAGGAAAGCTACGCCGAAGCCGAAAATCATCTGCATGACCAGCGAGAGATATTCGCTCACCTTCGCTTCGGCGGCGATGGCGACCATCCCGTGCCCGCCCGTCTGTTCGTAGCTCAAGAGGAATTTCCAGGCGTACGGGATCACCATGAAATAGGCGAGGCAGGCGCCCATCGCGAACAGGACCGGTGTGGCCACCAGGAACGGCAGGAAAGCCCGGCGCTCGCTTTTATAAAGCCCCGGTGCCACGAACTTCCATATCTGCAAGGCGAGCAGCGGGAAGGTCACGATGAAGGCGGCATACAGCGCCACCTTGAGGTTCACGAAGAAACCTTCGGTGAGCGCGGTGTAGATCATCCGCCGCTCATGCCCGTGGGTCTGCGCCATCATGTAAGGCCGCGCGAGGATGTTGAAAATATCCTCGGCGAAATAAAGGCCGATCCCGAAGGCGATAATCAGACCGATCATCACCTTGATCAGACGCGCGCGCAGTTCGATCAGATGATCGAGAAGCGGCGCACGGCTGGCATCGATCTCATCGGGCTCGTCGATAATGTCAGGCTTGGCAGGCAGGGTTTCCTTTTCGGCCCCTGCCTTTTGGCTTTCCGGGCCTTGGTCTTCGGGCGTCATCATGAGCTGGCGCCCTCCCCGTCTTTATCCTTGCTCGCCGTATCGGTGGAGGACTGCTTCTGCGCTTCCTCCATCGCGGCCTTTTCAGCCGCCTCCCGCTCCCGGTTTGCCATGATATGCTTGGTGACTTCCTCGGGGCTCATGCCGGGCTGCAAGCCCTCCTCCTGCCTAAGGTCGGCAAAGGGGTCGGCTTCGCGTGCCACTTCCTGCTCCACCTCGGTCGCCAGCGTGTCGATACCGGCTTTGAACTCGTTGGCCATTTCGCGGATCTTGCGGACAATGGCCCCGGCCGAGCGCAGGAGCCGAGGCAAATCCTTGGGGCCGACCACAATGAGCGCGACGACACCAACGACCAGCACTTCCATTCCGCCGACGTCAAACATGGATTGAGGGCCTCCCGACCCTAGAAGCTACTCTTGAACAAAAGGACAAGCCTTAGGCTTTGTCCTTTTCCTTTTCTTCGGTCTTGACGGTTTCGCCTTCGATCGTGCGCTTGTCTTCGACAGGCTTCGGCGCTTCCGTCACTTCCGGCTCGGCGCCTTCCTTCAGGCCCTTGCGGAAACTGGTGATCCCCTTGGCGACATCGCCCATAAGGTCCGAAATCTTACCGCGACCAAAGAGCAGCATGATCAGAATGATCACAATCGCAATCTGCATCCATCCTGGAAACATAACTATTTATCTCCCTTGCGGGGCACCCCGCCCCTGAAATTCGCTACACTCTATCGTCGCCGACTGCACACAACAAGCTATTGCTCGGCACTTTCGGCGCTATTTTCATCTGCCTCGGTCTGAGGCGCCGGATTGCGTCTGCTGTCAGCCGCTTCGCGTTCGGACCGGGCGATCGCATCCTCAAGGTCGATCTGCGCGTCTTCCTGCTCCAGCGCTTCGGCGGGCGACGGCATCCCGCCCAATTTATCGAGCGCGACATCGACACTGTCGAGAAGACCCGCAGCCTTCAAATCTGCCATACCCGGCAGGTCTTTAACACTTTCGAGACCAAAGTGAACCAGAAAACCTTCGCTGGTACCATAGGTTACCGGACGGCCCGGCGTCCGCCTGCGCCCCATCATCCGGACCCAGCCCGCTTCGATCAGAACATCAAGCGTACCCTTGGAAATGGTGACCCCTCGGATCTCCTCGATCTCTGCCCGCGTGACCGGCTGGTGATAGGCGATGATCGCCATGGTTTCCACCGCCGCGCGGGAGAGCTTCCTGGGCTCATCCACTTCCCGGCGGAGCAGGAAGGCCAGGTCGGCCGCCGTGCGGAACATATATTTGCCCGCCACATAAACGAGGTTGACGCCTGCGGTGGCATAGGACTCCGTCAGGGCCTCGATATGCATGGCGACATCGACACCATCAGGCAGGCGTTCGGCGATTTCCTCAACCGACATGGGGTTTTCGCTCGCGAACAAGGTCGCTTCGACCATGCGCCGGTGTTCAATTGCTTGTACCGGTGCCTTTTCTGGCGCTTGTTCTGTCGTCTGCTCTGGCAGGCTTTCGGAAATGTCTGTCATTCAGGTCTGTCACTTCATGCGGTCAAAAATCATTCTGGAGCCGCGCCGTCATCGCCGCTGCGCTGCTTCAGATAAATCGGGCCGAAGGTTTCCATCTGCCTCAGCTCGGCATGGCCTTGGCGCGCCAGTTCCAGGCTGGCGGCGAACATGCTGGCAAGCGCGGAACGCCTGAGCCTGTCGTCCTTCAGATTGTTCGGCAAAAAGGTTGCAAGCCGCGCCCAGGTAAAGGTTTTGCCAATCAGGCCCGAAAGCCTGTCGATGGCATCCTCAAGGGCATAAACCGGGCGGCGTTCAATGCGGATTTCGGTAATCGAATGGCGCTGGCAATTTTCAGCATAGGCCTTGAGAAGCTCATAGAGCGTCAGGTCATAGGCGCCATTCTTCATAAGCTTCAGGCCTTCGGGCTGGCCGCGGCGGAATACCTCACGCCCCATGCGGTCCCGCGCCATGAGCTGGGCCCCGGCTTCGCGCATGGCTTCCAGCCGTTGCAGCCTGAGTTGCAGACGGAAGGCCAGTTCCTCGGCCGAGGGTTCCTCGTCATCGTCATCCTTCGGCAGCAGCAAGCGGGATTTTAGGTAGGCAAGCCACGCCGCCATCACCAGATAGTCAGCCGCCAGCTCCAGCTTCAGCTTCTTCGCCGCTGTCACGAATTCAAGGAACTGTTCGACAAGCTCCAGGATCGATATCTGCGTGAGGTCGACCTTCTGCGCCCGGGCAAGCACCAGAAGCACGTCCAAAGGCCCTTCGAACCCGTCCATATGCAGGACAAGCTGGTTAGGGTCTGTTCGACCGGCCATCTCGGGCTTTATGTCTTCCTCAAAATCCATGTTTTAGAATGCAGACAGTCCGAATACGCCAATGATAGCACTGGCCAGCATATAAGTCGGCGTCACGATTATGCCCGGCGCCACGATAATAATGCCCAAGATAATCAGAAAAGCATAGGGTTCTACGGAGCGGAAGCCCTGCGCGAAGTGATACGGCAGGAATTGTTCCAGCAGTTTGCCACCATCCAGTGGCGGGATCGGCAGGATGTTGAGGACCAGGAACATGCAGTTCATCAGCACACCGAAAGCCGTGGTATTGACGATCCAGCTATTGGCCGTGAGGCCATAATTGACCGCGAGCCGCATCAGCCCGGCGGACAGAAAAGCGAGGGTCAGGTTCGTCAGCGGCCCCGCAAGCGCCATCAGCGCCAGATCCCGGCGCAATTTGCGGAAGAAGGCGCTTTGAACCACGACCGGCTTGGCAAAACCGAGCAGGAAAGGCATTCCCGACAGGAAGCTGATCGCCGGCAGGAGCCCGGTATAGATCGGGTGTGCATGAACGAGCGGGTTCAGCGACATACGGCCAGATGCCTTCTGGGTCTGATCCCCCAGCTTGTAAGCCATGAAGGAACGCCCTGCTTCCCGCAAGGTTACAGCGACCAGGAACGGCAGCGCCATCACGCTTAGAAGCAAAACTCGGTTGGAAATAAACTCCATCAGCTCGTCCTCAAAACTTGGCCATCAGGGCGTCATAACGCGCACGGATATCGCCGCGGTCCGCCATTGGCATCTTATCAGCCTGGGATATAAGTGTCGCCAGACGTTTCTCAAGCGCCTGTGCGGCAGGCGGACAGGCGCTTGCGACAGCCTGCATCTCGTCCATATCGCCGTTACAGTGCAGAACCAGGTCGCAGCCCGCCTCCAGCGCGCCCTTCGTCCGTGCGGCAAAATCACCCGAAAGCGCCTTCATCGACAGGTCGTCCGACATCAAAAGCCCGCTGAAGCCGAGGCTCATGCGGATGACACGGCCGATCACGACCCGCGACAGCGTCGCGGGTTCCCGCGCATCAATGTCGCTATAGACGATATGGGCAGTCATGGCGAAAGGCGCATCCTTCAGCGCCTTGAAGGGCACGAAATCCTTTTGTTGAAGGTCGGCCAAAGGCGTATCCACCACCGGCAGGGCCAGATGGCTGTCCTGCGTGGCGCGGCCATGACCGGGGATATGCTTGATAACCGGCAGCACGCCGCTTGCCATCAGGGCATCGACGGCGATACGGCCCAGGGCCGCCACCAGGTCCGGATCGTGCGAGAACGCCCGGTCGCCGATGATGGGGTCGGCATCACCCTGCGGCAGGTCCAGAACCGGCAGGCAGTCGACATTGATGCCCAGGCGCCTGAGGTCATCCGCAATCATCCGGCAATTGAGCCTGAGTGCACTGGCCGCCAGGGTCGGGTCCTTGGCCGCCATGTCGCCGAAGGTCGCCATCGGCGGATAGGCACGCCAGTGGGGCGCCTTCAGCCGCTGGACGCGGCCACCTTCCTGGTCGATCAGGATCGGCACCTTGGTGCGGCCAACGCTTTCCTTGAGTTCCCGGACAAGCACCCGAACCTGATCCGGGCTTTCGATATTGCGGGCGAAAAGGATGAACCCCGCCGGTTTGATCCGGCCAAAGAAGGCACGTTCGGTAGCGGTAAGGCTCGTGCCCGAGCAGCCGAATATGACAGGGATCATCGGTAAGCCTTTACGGGTTTACAACAATGCAAGCCTGCTGGCGTGCCCGGAGACCCAAACAGATGGCATCGGCCGCAGCGCGGTTTGCAAGCGGCCCGACACGAAGCCGGTAAAGCGTACGGTCGCCGGACTGGACGGGCTCATAGCTCGCCTTTACATCATCCCCCAGGATCGACCGGTATTTACCCCGGATAACCCGCCAGGCAGAGGCCGCGCCTTTTTCAGACCCATAAGCCCCAAGCTGTACCTGATAGGCTTTGCTGGCCGGAACCGCAGGCTTTGCTTCGGCCTTCTGGGCCGGAGGCGTTACCGTCTTCGGTGCTTCAGTGACCTCAGCTTTGCGCGGGGCTGGTTTAGGCTCGGGCTGAGACGCCGCGGGCATAGATGCGGCAGCCTGCGTATCGGTCGCCGTCTCCGTGCTTTCCGTCGGCAGATGATCGACCGGCTGCTCAGGCTGGGCGCCAAGTTTCACGGCGCTGCGCACCGGCTCGCCGTCGGCCTGCTCGAATACTTTCTTGTCCTGGTAAGGCACATCCATGCCACCGGGATCAGCCGGTTTTTCCTTATAGGTCGTCTGGGGCGCGGTGATATGGCGCGCCGGGCCGCTTTCCGTATGCTCGTAAAGCGTCCACATGACAGCCCCGAAAAGCACGATCACCGTGACGGCGGCGCCCGCCGAAATTATCAGCTTGCGGCGGCCGGTGAAAAAGCCTTCGGGCTCTTCATCTTCCGGGACCGCCTGCAGCCACGGCGGCGTGTCCTTATCCGGCATTGTCCCCTTTTCCCTATCGTCGCTCATTAGCGCATTTCCTCCACGGGCTTGACCCCCAGGACCGCGAGGCCGCTTGCGATCACAAGCGCCACGGCGCGGATAAGCGCCAGGCGCGCCCTGGTCAGCGCCTCATCCCCCTCGATAACGAAGCGGAGCGAGGCATCTTCGTTCCCTTTGTTCCAGAAGGTATGAAACTCGGACGCAAGATCATAGAGGAAAAATGCGATCCGGTGGGGCTCATGTGCCTCGGCGGCCTGCTCGACCAGCCTGGGCCAGGCCGCACACTGCTTGATCATCGCGATCTCGCTGGGGTGATTGATCGCGTGCAGATCAGCGCCCGAAAGCCCTGCGTCAGAGGTATCCAGGCCGCCGAATGCCTCAGCCGCCTTCCGGAGCACCGAACAGATACGGGCATGGGCATACTGGACATAGAAGACCGGGTTGTCCTTCGACTGTTCCATCACCTTGTTGAAGTCAAAGTCGAGCGGCGCATCGTTCTTACGGGTGAGCATGATGAAGCGGGTGACATCCTTGCCAACCTCTTCCACCACTTCACGCAGCGTGACGAAGGTCCCTGCCCGCTTGGACATCTTGACCGGTTCGCCGTTCCGGAACAGGCGCACGAGCTGGCACAGCTTGACATCGAGCGTGCCATCCTCGGAAAGCGCCTTCACGGCAGCCTGCATCCGCTTGACATAACCGCCATGATCGGCGCCGAGCACGTCGATCATCTGCTTGTAACCGCGCACGAACTTGTCGTGGTGGTAAGCGATGTCGGCGGCGAAATAGGTGAATTCGCCCGTCGATTTCTGGAGCGGCCGGTCGACGTCATCGCCGAAGTCGGTGGCGCGGAACAGCGTCTGTTCGCGCGGCTCCCAATCTTCCGGCTTCTTGCCTTTCGGCGGCTCGAGCACGCCTTCATAGATGTGGCCGCGCTGGCGCAGCACCTCGACCGCCTCGCCGATCCGGTCGGAAGCATGAAGCGCACGCTCCGAGAAGAAGACCTCATGCTCAACACCCAGCGTCGCCAGGTCATCGCGGATCATGTCCATCATGGCGTTCGAGGCTTCGACCTTGAAAAGGGCGAGCCATTCACTTTCCGGCGCATCCAGATACTGGTCGCCATATTTGGCCTTCAGCGCCTCGCCCACCGGCACCAGGTAATCCCCCGGGTAAAGCCCCTCGGGGATTTCACCGATATCGCGGCCATAGGCTTCCTGGTAGCGGAGGTGCGCCGACCGCGCGAGCGTGTCGATCTGGCTGCCCGCGTCGTTGATGTAATATTCCTTGCAGACCTCATAGCCAGCCTTCTGGAGAAGGTTGGCCAGCGCGTCCCCGAACACGGCGCCGCGAACGTGGCCCACATGCATCGGGCCGGTCGGGTTTGCGGAAACATATTCCACATTCACCTTGTCGCCGCCGCCCATCTGGCTGTCACCGAAATGAGTGCCTGCCTCGAGAATGGCCTTCACCTGCGCCTGCCAGTAACTGGCTGCGATCGTCATGTTGATAAAGCCGGGACCGGCGATATCGACCTTCTCGACCTCAGGCAGCGCTTCCAGCTTGCCTGCGAGCAGCGTGGCGATCTCCCGCGGGTTCATCTTCGCCTGCTTCGACAGCACCAGCGCCGCGTTGATGGCAATGTCACCATGAGACGCATCCCGGGGCGGCTCAACCGCGATATTGCGGGTATCCAGGCCCTCGGGCAGTGCACCGGTGTTAGCGAGATCCTTCAGGGCCGCATCAACGGCGTCCCGGAAATGGGTAAAAACATTCATAGCGATACTCGGTTCAGGTCAAATAGTTTGGCGTGCTCACGGAAAGCGAAACGGTCGGTCATACCAGCAATGAAATCGGCCACCACACGGGCGGTTTCAGCCGAATTCGGGGCACCGGCGCGCGCGTTCCATTCCGTCGGCAGGCATTCGGGTTCGGAGATATACAGGTTGAACAGGTCCAAGACCACCCTTTTTGCCTTGCTGCCCATGCGGTTGACCAGATAGTGGCGGTACATGCGTTCGAACAGGAAGCCCTTGAGAGTCTTGACGGCGTCGGCCATATCCTTGCCGAAGGCGATGACAGGGCCACCGGCGTTCCGGATATCGTCCGGTGTATCCGGGTCCAGCGCCTGGATGCGCTTGCCGCTTTCAACCATCAGGTCGGCGATCATGCGGTTGATCAGGCGGCGCACCAGCTCATGGATCATCACATCCTTGGGCGCGTCCGGATAGGTCCATTTCACTTCATCGATCAGCTGCATGACGACTGGGATATTCTTGAGCTCATCCAGCTCGAACAGACCGGCGCGCAGGCCGTCATCCAGGTCATGGCTCGAATAGGCGATATCGTCGGCGAGCGCCGCGATCTGCGCTTCGGCCGACGGCCAGGTATGCAGCATCAAGTCGTTTTCCGGCAGGTAATCCCGGAAACCGAACGGCAAACTTTCCGGCGGATTGGTATGATCGATCGGCTTATCAACCAGCGGGCCATTATGTTTGGCGAGGCCCTCAAGCGTCTCCCACGTCAGGTTCAAGCCTTCGAAGGAGGCATAGCGGTGCTCCAGCCGGGTCAAGAGACGGAGCGCCTGGGCGTTATGGTCGAAACCGTCGAAATCCTTCATACACTCGTTGATCACCGTCTCGCCGATGTGGCCGAACGGCGGATGGCCGAGGTCATGGGCGAGCGCGAGCGCTTCGCCGAGGTCCTCATTCAGATGCATCGAGCGGCAGATCGACCGCGCGATCTGCGCGACTTCAAGCGAATGGGTCAACCGCGTCCTAAAATGGTCGCCCTCATGATAGACGAAAACCTGGGTCTTGTGCTTCAGCCGCCGGAAGCTGGATGAATGGATGACCCGGTCGCGGTCGCGCTGGTAGCAGCTCCGATTCGCGGTTTCCGGTTCCTTGAACACACGGCCACGGGTTTCGGACGGCTTGCAGGCGTAGGGCGCCAAAATGTCTTCATAGCGCGGCAGCGGGTCGGTCATTGTCTTCCCCCAAGGAGCAAAAGGAACAAGTCTGTGTTCCGCGAGGACACGTCCCCGCGCGGTTTTCGGCACATTATCGCCGCACCACATGGAGAGCAACTTTTTCCCGCGAACAAGGCGTAGTCAGGCCGCTGATTGGGCAACGTCCAAATAATTAATAAATCCTTACTTTGTTCGTTGTGCGTTAACGTTTCATTAACTATGATTCAGGGATGAACGACAGCTCACATACAACCGACAACAACCGCCCCGCTTTCCGGGCCCCGTTCCAGGCGGACATGCTGGACCACTGGCATCAGATAAGGAACGGCCAACGGTTTCCCCGCAAGCGCGATTTCCGCCCCCAGATGTTCCCAAAATTCCTGCCCCAGCTTGCCATCGTTTCTGTCACTGAAAAAAGCCGTTTTCAGGACAGGCTGATCGGCACCACCATCTGTGAAGTTCTCAAGCTAACATCCCCGGATGACAGGCTTATTCCCTTCAGGGATGCCAAGATAAACCAGACCCTCACAGCGATTCTCGAGGCCTCGACCGAACACTGCGAACCGCTATATTTTGAGGGTCAGTTCATGCCGGATGATGCTCGCCCCATCCCCTTCAGCGCCCTCGTCCTGCCTTTTTCGCAGGAAGGCGAGCCGGATAGCCTGAGCAGCCTCCTGCTGGCATTCGACTTTGTCCGCACGCCTGAGACCACCGCGCCCGACACGCCCGAAACCATCACCTTCAGGCCCGTCTATAGCGACCGTTGAGCGCCGCTCGATTGACCTTGACGCCCCGGCCCCTTACATAAGGGGAAACCAAACGTCATGGCCGGAGTGATGGCCATGACCGCAAAGCGAAGCGAGTAGAGCAATGACCAGCCCGGACACCCCCGTGACCCTGAGCGAAAACGCCGCGAAGCGCGTGGCGCAACTGATCGAACAACAGGGCAACCCGAACCTGAAGCTGCGCCTGTCGGTTTCGGGCGGCGGCTGCAGCGGCTTCCAGTATGGTTTCGACTTTGACGAAGCCCAGAAGGACGATGACATCGTCGTCACCCGGGACGGCGTCACCATGCTGGTCGATTCCATGTCGCTCCTCTATGTCATCGGCTCGGAAGTCGATTTTGTCGAGGATCTGGTTGGCGCATCCTTCCAGGTCAAGAACCCGAACGCCTCATCGTCCTGTGGCTGCGGGTCGTCCTTCGCCATCTAATCCCCTTTCAAGACCGGAGCATCCTCGATGAAAATCGCCACTTTCAACATCAATGGCGTCAAGGCCCGGCTGCCCCGGCTTCTGGAATGGCTGGAAGAATTCTCCCCCGACGTCGCCTGCCTGCAGGAGATCAAGAGCGTCGACGAGAATTTCCCGCGCCTCGAGTTTGAGGACAAGGGCTGGAACGTGGAAACCCACGGCCAGAAAGGTTTCAACGGTGTCGCGATCTTCTCGAAACACAAGATCGAGGACGTCCGCCGCGGCCTGCCCGCGCTTGATGGCGGTGAGGAAACCGAGGACGAGCAGGCCCGTTATATTGAGGCCACCGTTCAGGGTGTGCGCATCGCCTCCATCTACCTGCCGAACGGCAACCCGCAACCGGGGCCGAAGTTCGATTATAAGCTCGCCTGGATGGACCGTCTGGTCGCCCACGCGAAGCGCCTGCTGGAAACCGAGCAACCCATTGTGCTGGCGGGTGACTATAACGTCATCCCCAAGGATGAGGACTGCTACAACCCCGCCGCATGGGTCGACGACGCCCTCACCCAGCCGGAAAGCCGCGCCAAACTACGGGAGCTGACCTATCTCGGCTATCTCGATGCCCTCCGCCAGATCAAACCGGCGGGCCCGGCCTTCACCTTCTGGGACTATCAGGCAGGCGCCTGGCAGAAGGATAACGGTATCCGCATCGACCATCTGATGCTGTCGCCGCAAGCCGCTGACCGGCTTCAGGACGCGCAGGTTGACCGCACGCCAAGGGGCAAGGAAAAAGCCAGCGACCACACACCGGTGTGGATCGAACTGGCTTGATCATCCCCTGGGCTATTGGCACCCGCTCAGGTGTCTACGGTCTCGTAGCACTCATTCTCGCGGTTATTCGCAGGCTGGCCGAGCGCGTCGAGCCCCGGCGTGACATATTCATCGATTGAGACGATACGGTTCTGGCTGTCCACATGCACCGCGCGGGAAATCCGCCCCGGCAGGTCGCACGCCGGCACGGCTTCATAGCCCATGATGATGGCGAGGTCGCCTTTACTGAACTGATGTGCAGCGGCGCCGTTCAGGCAGATAACGCCCGAACCCTCGGTGCCTTCGATGATATAGGTGGTGATGCGTTCGCCGTTCGTGATGTTGACCACATCAACCGCCGTATAGGGCATCAGGCCGGACGCGCGCAGCAGCACCGGGTCCACCGTGATCGAGCCGACATAATTCAGCTCGGCGCCGGTTACCGTCACGCGGTGCAGTTTGCCATACATGAACTGGCGCAGGGCGCCATCGAGCACAGGTTTTGTCATCTCGACCCTATCCTCCTATTCGGGACGAAAGCGATATGGCGCAGGAGGACCCCGCCGTCAAGATGGGCGGGGCTATTAGTATTTCTGTCAAAAAGGCTCAGGGCGCGCGGCGGATAAGCTGGACCTTGCCGATCACGCTCCAGTGCTGGCCGCCGTCCAGCGACTGTTCGAAGGTGAATTCGCGGGTGTTATCGCCCGTGACCTTCCATTCGTGGCGCTGAAGCTCGGGGCCTGCGCTGTCCGGCGCATGACCGACAAAACGGGCGCCATCCTTGAACTTACGGCCGCGCATCAGCGTAACCATACTGCCCATGTCGGTCATCCAGCGCTGGCGCCAGTCGTGGGCCCGGGTATCGTAGCTGCTGATCAGGATGGCGGCGAATCCATCCCGCCCGGTGAGTGCGCGGTAATAGTCGCCCCACTCAGCGAAGGAGACGCTCATCATCACCGCGCAGCCGCCGAGGACAGGCTTCTGCTCGGCAAAGCCCGCGGCGTGCCAGCGGCCGTCCTTCAGCACCTTCATGGCCCAACTTCCGTTGAGGAAATCCATTTCATGATAGTCGGCCTGCACGCAGCTCGGGCTTTCGTAGGGCTGGTCGCCCATAACGTTGGCGGGGGAAAGCGGCGCATCTTCCGCCCAGGCCCCAGTTCTGGCCCCAACTCCGGCTCCAAGGCTGATGGCGGTACAGGCAATAAACGGCAACACAAACTTTTTGAGCATACGACCTCCCTTTCGGCGACCATCAGTTAGCCATGAAAGGCGCAAAAAGAAAAGCCGGGTCATCAAACCCGGCCATTCCTGTCGATTACGAAGCTTGATGGGATCAGGCTTCAGATGTCTCCGGCACATCAGGCATATCGGCGACACAGATGCGGTAGCGGAGGCCATGGGCCGTGGCGATGGCCAGCATGACATAAAATTCCAGCACATAGACAACCAGCATCAGCATCACGATGCTGCCGGACATCTCAGCAAGCGTCATGGGAATGAGGACGATGGCATAAAGCAGCATCAGGACGACGGCGAAATCGATGGTATGCGGGTGTTCAAAGCCTTCCTTGTCAGAACCGAGCGCGGTTTGTGTCAAGTTGGCGGAGAAGATCGAATAGACCACACAGGTGATCACGGTCGTGATGATGTTGGTGGCCAGCCCGCCACGCGCCGCATGGGCCATGTCACCTTCCGCCCCCATACGCATCTGGTCCGCCAGGCTGGGCACCAGCCCCATGAGGTGCAGAACGTACCAGACAACCAGCGTCACGAGCACCAGCAAAATGGTGATCAGGAACATCTTGACCATGGTAACGCCAGCCGCGCCCCAGGCCTTGCTGAGCGGACGCAGCGCCGCCCGATCATGACCATAGGCGCCAAGGCGAACCCAATAGTTGAAGACGTAGGCGATGAGCCAGAAAACACCAAGGAGCACGATAAAGACGATCAGGATCATCCCGCCCATACCAGAGAAATTACCCTGTTCCATCTGCTGCATCATGGTCCCGCCGGAGCCCATCATTCCAGCGCCCCCCATGATAGCGACCAGGATGGCCATCAGGATAGAAACGCCAAAGACGCCAGCGATCATCAGCCCAAGCGTTTTCGCCATCTCCATCGGATATTTGAAAGGCAAGGCCAGCGCTTCCTTGGTGACAGCAAGGATCGGAAATTTCTGCATAAAGTCCCCCATTCATAGAATTGAAGGGGCAGACTAGCGGAAGTAAGTGGCACCGAAAAGCCGAAAATTGCGACCAAGGGTTGCCGTCAGGCTAAAGCTGACGCACAGCGCCTTTGCTGGCCGACGTCGCCATCGCGGCATAGGCCTTCAGCGCCTTGGAAACCTTGCGGCTACGTTCCTCGACCGGCTTCCAGGCGGTGTCGCCCTTGGCGTCCATCGCCTTGCGGCGGCGGGCGAGTTCGTCAGCCGAGACCGATACATTGATGCTGCGGTTGGGGATGTCGATATCGATCAGGTCGCCTTCCTCCACAAGGCCGATGGCCCCGCCTTCGGCCGCTTCCGGGCTGACGTGGCCGATCGACAGGCCCGACGTGCCGCCGGAGAAACGCCCGTCGGTCAGAAGCGCACAGGCTTTGCCGAGCCCCATGGATTTGAGGTAACTGGTCGGATACAGCATTTCCTGCATCCCCGGTCCGCCCCGCGGCCCTTCATAGCGGATGACCACGACATCGCCCGCGACGATCTCATTGGCAAGAATCGCCTCAACCGCCGAATCCTGGCTTTCGAAAATGCGCGCAGTCCCGGTAAATTTGAGGATGCTGTCATCCACACCCGCGGTTTTGACGATGCAGCCGTCCTCGGCAATATTGCCGAACAGCACGGCAAGGCCACCGTCCTGGCTGTAGGCGTGCTCTTTCGCCCGGATACAGCCTTCCACACGGTCCAGGTCCAGCGTGTCGTAACGCTTGTTCTGGCTGAAGGCGACCTGGGTCGGCACGCCACCCGGCGCCGCCTTGAAGAAGTGGTGCAACTCAGCATCGGCACTGTTCACAATGTCGAACTGGTCGACCGCCTGCCCCATCGTGGGGGTATGCACGGTGGAGCAGTCCCGGTTCAGGAGACCTGCACGGTCCAGTTCCCCCAAGATACCGAACACACCACCGGCGCGGTGGACATCCTGAATGTGATATTTCTGCGTCGACGGCGCCACCTTGCAGAGGTTCGGCACCTTGCGGGACATCCGGTCGATATCCTCCATGGTGAAATCGACCTCGGCTTCCTGCGCTGCCGCCAGCAGATGCAGGACCGTATTGGTGGACCCACCCATGGCGATATCAAGCGCGATGGCATTCTCGAACGCCTTATGGTTCGCGATACTGCGCGGCAGAACACTCGCGTCTTCGCCCTCATAATAGCGGCGGCACAGGTCGACGACCAGCCGGGCCGCAGTCAGGAACAGTTCCTTGCGGTCTGCGTGGGTCGCCAGCGTGGTGCCGTTACCCGGCAGGCTGAGGCCCAGGGCTTCGGTGAGGCAATTCATGCTGTTGGCGGTGAACATGCCGCTGCACGACCCGCACGTCGGGCAGGCCGAACGTTCGATCACCGCGACATCCTCATCCGAGACGTTCGGGTTCGCGGCTTCGACCATGGCGTCAACCAGGTCCAGCTTGCGCGTGCCGCCATCATAGTCGGCCTCGCCCGCTTCCATCGGCCCGCCGGAGACGAACACCACCGGAATATTGAGGCGCAGGGACGCCATCAGCATACCCGGCGTGATCTTGTCGCAGTTGGAAATGCAGACGATAGCGTCGGCGCAGTGGGCGTTGACCATATATTCGACGCTGTCGGCGATGATCTCACGGCTCGGCAGGCTATAGAGCATGCCGTCATGGCCCATGGCGATGCCGTCATCGACCGCGATGGTGTTGAATTCCTTGGCGATACCGCCCGCCGCTTCAATCTCCCGCGCGACCATCTGGCCGAGGTCCTTCAGATGCACATGGCCCGGCACGAACTGGGTGAAGCTGTTGGCGATGGCGATGATCGGCTTCTGGAAATCACCGTCCTTCATGCCGGTGGCGCGCCAAAGCGCCCGGGCGCCCGCCATATTGCGGCCATGGGTGGAGGTGCGGGAACGATAATGCGGCATCGAAAATTCCTTATCGGGCAAACAGCGTTACATGGGCCGGACAATACTGAGCGCGGCCGCCGCTGTCGATAAGAAATGAAAAGTTTGTTTGCTCTTTTTTGTATTTTAATTGCGCCTGAATTAATTTGCTAAGGCTCGGACGGCCCCGTATGAAGGAGGCAACCAACTTCCAAGGAGCAAACCATGTCAGAAGGCATGATGGAGCCCTACCTGGGCCTGATCAGTTTTTTCCGCCAGCCGGTCGCCGAGACCGCGAAGGGTCTGGACATCGCCGTGATGGGCGTGCCGTTCGACCTCGCCACCACCGGGCGTCCGGGCTCACGATTCGGGCCGCGCGGCATCCGCGAAATGTCGCTGACCATGGCGGAATTCCCCTGGGGCGTCTGGCCGTGGGACTTTCATTTCCGCGACCGCTGGGCTGTGGCGGATCTCGGCGATGTCACCGGCTTCACCGCTTACAGTGACCGCATGATGCCCGCGGTTGAGGAAAAAGCCGACGCCGTACTGGCGACTGGGTCCTCGCTCCTCACCCTCGGCGGCGATCATTCGATCAGCTATCCGCTGTTGCGCGCGCACGCCCGCAAGCATGGCCCGCTCGCGCTCATCCATTTCGATGCCCATTCGGACACCTGGACGGACGAAGACCTCAACCACGGCACCATGTTCTACCATGCCATCAAGGAAGGCATCATCGTGCCTGAGAATTCGATCCAGCTCGGCATGCGCACCCCGAACCCGGACAAACACGGCATGATGGTCGTCGACGGTAATGAGTGTCTGAAGACCCCTGCCGAGGAGATGGCCAAGCGCATCCGCGACCGTGTCGGCGACCGCGCGGCGTATCTGACCTTCGATATCGACTTCCTCGACCCAAGTGTTGCACCTGCAACAGGTACGCCGGTCGTAGGCGGCCCAAGTGTTGCATACGCGCGCGATGTGCTCCGCGCGCTTGCCGGCATGAAAATCGTCGGCGGAGACCAGGTCGAAGTCGCCCCGCATTATGAAGGCGCAGCCCAGATCACCGCGCTTGCCGGTGCCACCATCGCGGCCGATATCCTCTATCTGATCGGTCTCGGCCACGACACGTAAGGCACGCACCATCCGAATACAAAAAGGGGCGCCCTGAAGCGCCCCTTTTCTTTTGATATTTAAAGGGATTAGCCCAGACGCTTGAGCGCGGCCTTGGTTTTTTCGAGCTGGGCTTCGAGGTCGGCAAGCTGTTCCTTGGCTTCCTCAACCACATGCGCAGGTGCCTTGGCAACGAAGCCCTGGTTGTTCAACCTGCCCCGCAGGCCCCCAGCTTCCTTCTCCAGCTTGCCAGCGTTCTTTTCAAGGCGGGCCTTCTCGGCGTCCAGGTCCATCAGGTCGGCAAGCGGCAGATAGACGGTCGCTTCGTCGACGACGAGCTGGGCCGCGCCTTTGGTTTCGGCGGTATCGACCGCCTTGGCGACCTCCAGCCGCGCCAGACGGCAGAGCATGTCCTGGAAGGCATCGAGCCGCGCCTTGGTGGCGTCGGACGCGCCAACCACCAGCGCGGTGGCCTTGGCGGACGCGGGGACGTTCATCTCCGCACGGATCGAGCGGATTTCGGTGATGAACTTGATCGCCCAGTTGACTTCCTCACCCGCAGCGGCATCTGCCGCCGTGACGGTCGGCCATTGGGCAGCAATCAGGTCATACGGACGGTCGTCGCGCGTGGCGTGCCACAGCTCTTCGGTGATGAAGGGCATGAACGGGTGCAGAAGCACCAGGATCTGGTCGAGCACCCAACCGGCAACCGCACGGGTTTCAGCCTTTTGCGCGTCATCCTCACCCCAGAAGATCGGCTTGATCAGCTCCACGTACCAGTCGCAGAAGGTGCCCCAGGCGAAGTGATAGATGGCGTCAGCGGCATCGTTGAAGCGGAAGGCTTCAAGGGCCGAGGTCACACCATTCGCCGCCTTGGCGACTTCGCCGATGATCCATTTGTTGACCGCGAGCGTGGCTTCGGGTGCCTCCACGCTATCCGAGCCCTGAATGCCGTTCATCTCGCAGAAGCGCGCAGCGTTCCAGAGCTTGGTCCCGAAGTTCCGGTAGCCTTCAACCCGCTTCTCAGCGAGCTTGATGTCCCGCCCTTGCGCTTCCATGGCGACCAGCGTGAAGCGGAGCGCGTCGGCACCGTATTTCTCGATAAACTCGATCGGGTCGATCACGTTGCCCTTGGACTTGGACATCTTGGCGCCGTGCTCATCCCGCACCAGCGCGTGGATATAAACATCCTTGAACGGCACATCCCCCATGAAGTGGATGCCGGACATCATCATGCGCGCCACCCAGAAGAAGATGATATCGAAGCCGGTGATCAGCGTGGTGTTCGGATAATATTTCGCGAGCTCAGGCGTTTCTTCCGGCCAGCCCATAGTGCTGTAGGGCCACATGGCAGACGAGAACCAGGTGTCGAGCACGTCCGGGTCCCGCGTCAGCGTGACATCGGCGCCGAGCTGCTTGCGGGCGGCGGCATAAGCTTCCTCTTCCGTTTCCTCAACGAAGACAGTGCCGTCCGGCGCATACCAGGCCGGGATACGGTGGCCCCACCACAGCTGGCGCGAAACACACCAGGGCTGGATGTTGCGCATCCATTCGAAATAGGTCTTTTCCCAGTTTTTCGGGATGAAGTTGGTCTTGCCGGTCTCAACCGCCTCGATGGCAGGCTTGGCGAGCGTCTCGGCGTCCACATACCACTGTTCCGTCAGCCACGGCTCGATCACCACGCCGCCACGGTCACCGTAGGGCACCATATGGCGGTGCGGGATAACCTTAACGAGGAAACCAGCGGCATCCATGTCGGCGACGATGACCTTGCGAGCCTCGAACCGGTCCATGCCGCGGTATTTCTCCGGCGCATTTTCGTTGATGGCAGCGTCGCGGTCGAAGATGTTGATCATCTCCAGGTTATGGCGCTTGCCGATCTCAAAGTCGTTGAAGTCATGCGCGGGCGTGACCTTGAGGGCACCGGTGCCCTGCTCCGGGTCTGCGTGCTCATCCCCCACGATCGGTATCAGGCGGCCGATCAGCGGCAGACGAACCTGCTTGCCGATCAGGTGCTTGTAACGCTCATCTTCCGGGTTCACGGCAACGGCGGTATCGCCGAGCATGGTTTCAGGCCGCGTGGTGGCGATTTCGATGAAGACGCCGTCTTCACCCTCAACCGGATAGTTGAAGTGCCAGAAGTTGCCGTCGACTTCCTTCTGCTCGACCTCAAGGTCGGAGATGGCGGTCTTCAGCTTGGGGTCCCAGTTCACCAGGCGCTGGTCTTTATAAAGCAGCCCATCGCGGTAGAGCTGGACAAATTTCTTGAGAACGGCCCTGGAGCGCGGCTCATCCATGGTGAAGGCTTCACGGCTCCAGTCACAGCTGGCACCAAGGCGGCGGAGCTGACGGGTGATATTGCCGCCTGATTCCTCTTTCCACTGCCAGACGCGTTCGATGAAGGCATCCCGGCCCATTTCCTGACGGCTGGGGCCGCCTGCGGCGTCCAGCTGGCGTTCAACGACCATCTGGGTCGCGATACCGGCATGGTCGGTCCCTGGCTGCCAAAGCACGTCCTTGCCACGCAGGCGTTCGAAACGGACAAGACAGTCCTGCAGGCTATTGTCGAGCGCGTGGCCCATGTGCAGGTTGCCGGTGACGTTGGGCGGCGGCATGACGATGACAAAGGGCTCGGCGTCCGGCCGCTGGCCGCAGGCGAACGCGCCCGTGCCTTCCCAATGTTCGTACCATTTGGCTTCAATGTCCCCGGGGGTGTAGGTCTTATCCAACATTCTTCGATCCGTTTTTCGCGTACGCGTCTTACTCAATGGCTAAAGTGCGCGCACATTGCACAAAAACACAGCAAAACGGAAGCCCTGAAAGCGGGATTTTCCAAGCGAAAGGCATGAAAACATGGCGATTGCTGCATTAAGGCACTCGCTTTATCGCAAATCACGCACGGTTAAACTTTTGTTGCTTTGAAGTTTGTTTACTTTTTGTGTTATATTATCACCGCTATGACAATGTTGCGCCCCATAAGGCTGGCGCTTTATAGCGCCTTGAGTTTGGCGATGTTGGCACCGGGTGCCGAGTCCGCCACGGCGAAGGATTTGACCCCGCCGCCTGAGCCGCTTGTCACCCTGCCCATCCATCTCGACAACAACCGGCCGTCGACCACGTTCGAGGTCATGGGCCAGAATCTCGACCTTCTTCTGGACACGGGCGCCTCAAAATCCCTGCTTCTGGAAAAGGAAGACCTCCATAGAGGTCAGTGGCAGGCCTCTGCCCCGGTAAACATCCGGTTCCCCGCTTTCAACCAGTTGGCAGACGCCAGCCAGATCAGCAATGTCGAATTCCGCGCTGGAAACTTCGTTTTCAAGAACCAGGACACCCTGCTTCTGCATAATGAAGGCGACATGGTTCAGCGGCTGGTCTCCCAGATGGACGGCATCCTGGGGCGGGACTTTTTCCGCAACTATGTGGTTGCGATTTCCGCGTCAAACCACAAGATGAGCCTGTATCCGGCCGGCACCGACATGTCGTCCCTTTTCAAAACCATGCAGCCAATCACGCTTCGGAACGGGACGCCATATCTGGTGCACCGCTCCCGCCTGCCGTGGGAAAAGATGCCGACGATAAAGGTTTTCATGCTTGATACCGGCTACCCGGGCGGGGTTGCCCTGTGGGATGATGACCAATTTACCCGTGCGACAAATACGATAGAAGCGGCGGAGCTGCGCAAGAGCGATAAAGGCATCCTGTATTTCGGCCGCTTCCGCTTCGGGAAGCTGATATTCAATAACTTGCCTATCTTTATCGGCAGCCATACGCCGAAACAGCTTCAGGAGCGGCAAGGCATTATCGGCGCCACCATGCTGGCCCCGTTCGATTATGCTATTGATCTGTCCAGCGGGAAATTGTGGCTAACCCCCAATATCGCCGGTCTTTATTCCGGCTTCGACTTGGACAATAAAGCCATCTATACGCCCGGCAACGAAGAGTTTGTGGTCAAGGACTTCCGTCCTCCTGTCTCCGCGTCACCAAAAGTAGTGATCTATGGCGGACAGGCTGGCGGACAGCCACGCTGATAGCGCACGGGGCTTCCTCAGCCTCTGATAATCACATTTAGGAAAGACGTAACGCCTTACTTGCGGCGGGCGATCCGGGCGACTTCGCGTTCGACGGCGTCCGTTACGATCTGCGGCAGGTGTTCATCGAGCCAGCCCTGAAGCATCGGCTTCAGCATGGCACGCACCAGACCCTCAAGCGTATTATCCGCCCCTTCATAGCCCGCAACCATAAGCTGGGTCAGGTGCGCGAAGCTTTCAGCCGTCCTGGTTTCCACAGGCGGAGAGACAATGGCGTCAACATCGCTCGCCGAAGCGAACTCTGTCAGCTCCAAAATATCTTCCTCGGGTTCAGGCTCCGGCTCTGGTTCCGGCTCGTAAACCGGTTCAGGTTCCGGCTCGGGCTCTGGTTCAGGAATCGGTTCGGGTTCTGGCTCAGGCTCCGGCTCGGGTTCTGGTTCGAACTCGGGCTCAGGTTCTGGTTCAGGCGCAGAAACCGGTTCCTCGGGGAAGTCCTCTTCCGGGGCTTCCTCATCGTGGATCGGTTCTTCGTCCGACTCATCAGAAATAATCCGGCGGATAGATGCCAGAATTTCTTCCATGGTCGGTTCGTCTTCGGATGCGTTATCGCTCATAAACCAGCCAGATTTTACACTCCCTTCCAAACAGGTACCTGCTTGGGACTCTGCTGTCAATAATTCTTAAGACATCAAAGGCGGTTAAGCGTCATTCAGCCTGTTTCGGCACAGATAGTGTGCACCCTAAGCCACAATAAAAAAGGAGGCGAAAACGCCTCCTTCTCCACATGGCCCCTAAAAGGATGCCTTATTTGTCGCCGGTGCCGAAGCCGATGAACTTGTTCTTGACCTTGTTATAATAGGCCTCGTCGTCATATTTTTCGACATTCAGGCCAAGGTTGGTCGCGGTCAACCGGCCGGTCGCTGACACAAGGCTGTAGGCCGCGACGAACTCATCACGCTGCGCCCGGACGAGCGACACGCGGGAGTTCAGAAGCTCCTGCTCGGCGTTCAGGACATCAAGCGTGGTCCGGGAACCAACAGCCGCTTCCTGACGCACGCCTTCAAGCGCGATTTCGTTGGCGTGAACAGCCGCCTCAGTCGAAGCGATCTGCCCCACGGCCGCGCGGTAATTATCCCATGCCGTGAAAACAGTCTCCTGCGCAACCCGTTCCGCCTGATGAATTTCCATCATGCGCTGGCTGCGAATCTGTTTTGCCTTCCGAATGGTCGAATAGCGCTGTCCACCCGAATACAAAGGCACAGAAAGCTGTACGGTTACAGACTGTGTCTCCAAGTCCCGTCCAGCATAAGCGCCATATTGAGACAAGCCGCCATTGTTAGACGTGTAACGCTCAGAGGCCTGTGCATTAAGGCTCGGCAGCAACGCGCCCTTTGCCTTGCTAACATTATAGCGTGCGGCTTCCTCATTGTATTTGGCGGCGATCACACCGGGGCTAAGCTCCATCGCCTGTTCAACGGCAGCATCCAGATTTACTGGAAGCTCAGGCTTCTTCGACGGCGTATCGAGCCCCGCGGGGGTCCGACCTACGACACGACGATACAAAGCCCGGCTGGAGGCCAGCGTCGCTTTAGCAGACAGAAGCGCTGACTTTGCGCTTTCGAGGCGCGCCTCGGACTGAGCAACATCGGTCCGGGTGATTTCCCCCACACGGAACCGGTCCTTACTGGCCTGAAGCTGGCGTTCCAGAACCTGAACGTTATTCTCATTCAGCTTCACGACAGCTTCGTCCCGCACCACGTTCATATAGGCGGTTACAGCCTGCAGAAGCACCTGTTGTTCAACAGACAGAAGCTGTGCCCGGCCTGCCATGATACCGCTTTTGGCAGACTTGACGGCGTTTCGATCCTGAAACCCATTAAAAATATTTTGCCGTGCTGTGATGCTATAGTCGTCGCTTCGGCTGTTAGCCCCTTGGGTCGTGATCGCAATAGAGCCATCCTGCTGCTGGGACGGTCCGGTCAGGCTCGAATGATCTCTCGTATGTGTATATGTACCCGACAGGTTCGGCAAAAAGGCCGACTTCGCGGTGGATACGTTCTCATCCGTCGCCCTCAGCGCCGCCCGCTGTGCCAAAAGCTGCGGGTTGCTTTCGTAAGCCGCCGCCAGGGCATCCTGAAGCGTTTCGGCCGATGCAGCGTAACTGCCGCAGATCACCGTGGTCACAGCCAACAGTGAAATCATCCCCTTTCTCATCCTCGTCTCCTTATTTCCTCGCTGTTTGTTTTATACGGCGCCAGCCAAGGGGGGCCTTTGCCTTAAGGATGGTGGTGTTTTTACCACCTTTTTCATTTCAACTCTACCGGGTTCAATAACCCCCATATGGGAGCGTCACCTTAAAATACAAAGCCTTTTTCAACGACAAAGCCCGGCAGAACCGGAACATTGGCGTCAAACAGGTCACGTTCGATCGCGATCCCGGCCGTTTTGGTGATGATATGACCGCGGCCAATACCGCCGCTGATCTTCACGCAAACAAGCCTGCCGCCATCCTTGAGCTGCTTCACAAGCGCCTCGGGGACTTCCTCGACCGCGCCTTCAATGACGATCACATCGAACGGACCCTGCTTCGCGACACCCTTGTTGAGGGCGCCTTTCACAACGGCGACATTGATAATTTCCTGCGCCGCGATCTTTTTCTCGGCGGCAGCTGCCAGGTCTTCGTCTTCTTCCAATGCGACGACCGCATCGGCGAGACCGGCAAGAACGGCGGCCGAATATCCGGTGGCGCACCCTACATCGAGGACCACATCTTTCTTGGAAACGTTCGCTTCCACCAGCAGGCGCGCGAAGGTCACCGGCTCCATCAGGTAGCGGCCGGGCGCGACCTCAAGGTCTTCATCGACATAGGCGATGGCGCGTTTGGCTTTGGGGACGAACTGCTCACGCGGAACGGCACGGATCGCCCCGATCAGGCGTTCGTCATTCACTTCGCTCGGGCGGAGCTGGCAATCGATCATATGGCTGAGGGCAACGGCTGATTCGCTCACGGCACTCTGGTCCTTCATCTGTTACAGCAATACACAGTTAGTTCAACTTTGCCGCTTTATACTGGTAGCAGCATAAAGAAACAACGCGTTTTCTGGCTAACGGTAGCCTTTTACGCGCATCCCCTACCATGAAAAAGCGGTAACACATGCCACGGTGCGACCATCGGTCTCATTTTTGCGGTGAACGGAAGCCTGCGTTCCACCGGGGACTGCCTGACCGCCCTTTCGGCTTAAAAAGCGTCTTGACCCCAATGACCGCCCTGACTATACGTTTGCCACCACTCAAGTGAGGCGCGATGGCGGAGTGGTTACGCACCGGATTGCAAATCCGTGAAGACCGGTTCGATTCCGGTTCGCGCCTCCATTTCCTCCCTTTTATATATAGCAACCTCATTGGCATCGGCGCCCCCGGTCGGCTATAGAGCAAGGCACGAACTAACGTGGCCTTTCGGAGGGGGACTTCTTGCCCGTCGTTTCTAATAAATACGGCCTTGCCTATTATTCGGTTCCCAAGATCGCCTGTACGTCGATGAAGCATCTATTTTACTTCCTCGATCACGGGGTGTGGCTGAATGACGTTGTGGGCAGCGGCCAAAAGCAGAATATCCATGCCGTCGTGAAAGGCGAGATGCCCTTCCGCCGCGCAGACTGGGAAGCGACAGCGCATCTTGAAAGCTTCGTGATTGTGCGGGACCCGATCCAGCGTTTCCTGTCTGCCTATGCCAACCGGGTGCTTCACCATGGTGAACTGGACCGCTGGCGCATTAAAAACGGCAGCTTGAGCCTGCGCCGCGCCCCGCGCCCGTCACTCGAAGACTTTGTCGACTATCTTGAAGACTATCAGGCTGATTCCGAAGCCATCCTCCATCACACCCGGCCCCTCAGGCATTTCCTGGGCGGAGACCTCAGCCGTTTCAACCATGTTTTCCGGATCGAGGAGCTGGACCAGGTCGTGACTTTCCTGTCCCGGCACACCGGGCTGACGCTCACCCTGCCCCACAGCCAGACAGGCGGACCGAAGCTCACGCGGGACCGCCTGTCGGAAAAGCATCTGATGAAACTCCGGGACTATTATGCTGCCGATTATGCCCTCCTTAATGGCTATTATGGTTGAGGCGAATCCCGGCGCAGCCAGCTGGCGGAAGCCCATTACAAAACATGAAAAACCGCAGTGTTCCCCGCAGGGTTCCGGTATTTTTGCTATAGGCGTCAGAAAAATGTAAATTAGGGCTTGGCAGGGCAAAAATTTTGAGTATAAAGGCCCCACTTGCGGCGCTGGTCGCGGGTTACTGATCCCCAGTAGCTCAGTTGGTAGAGCAAGCGGCTGTTAACCGCTTTGTCGCTGGTTCGAGTCCGGCCTGGGGAGCCAATCACGGAAGGGCTTGGGAAATTTCCCAAGCCCTTTTCGCTTTATGCGATACCTGCATGATCCCACCCCGCACTATTACCCGGATGCAACAACGTTGGATAAATGGCGATAAAGCCATGATTTTATCCCCGTTTTCTCTTGCTTTCGCCGCATTTGCCCCGTAACCGAAAGTTTAAAGATCACCGCTGTTCCCAGTACCGGACACTCGTTCGGCGAAAACCAGAACTAAAACCAGAGGAAGCATTATGCGCACCCTTCTCTTGACCACCCTGATGCTTGGCTCCGCCCTCGCGGCTCCTGCCCTTTCTTCCGCGGCCCAGGCCGACGATAGCGGCAGCTACTATGGCGGCTTCGAACTGGGGCTGACCCAGGCGCTTGATAACGATATCTCCCATAGTGGGTCCGGCCTGTCGCTGACCGACGAGAAACGCCTCGGCGTTCTGGGCGGCGTTTATTTCGGTAAAGCCATGGGCAAGTGGCGGCTGGAAGGCGAATATGCCATCCGCAAGAACTGGCTGAAGCAATTGCAGGTCACCAACGCTGGCGGCCTCAACCTCGACACTGGTGAAAACCGCGCCGGCGGTGACACCCGTTCGACCGCGATCATGGCCAATGCCTGGTACGAACTGGCTGGGAACGAGCGCACCAAGCTGTTCGCCGGTATGGGCCTCGGCCTTGCCAACCTGCGCGTTGAAAGTGAACGCTCCGGCCCGCAAGCGCTCCTCAATGGTTCGCAGTGGCAGCTCGCCGGTCAGGCCATGCTGCAGGTCGTGCATGAAATTCCGGGCGGGATCGAACTCGGTGCTGGCGTCCGCCACTTCCGGACCCTGTCCTCCGATTTCACCAGCCCGGTTGGCACCGTCAGCCTGCCGTTCAAGGCCAACGAAGTCTTCGCCCGCCTGACCTGGCACTTCGGCGCTGACGCTCCGGCCAAGAAAGCTGAACCGGCTCCGGTCGCAGCTCCGGCACCTGCCCCTGCGGTTGTTCAGGAAGCACCGAAGCCGGCCCCGGCCCCTGAGCCCGTCAAGCAGGCACCGGTCGCGCTCCCGGGTCCGTTCATGGTCTTCTTCGATTGGGACAAGAGCACCATCACGCCCGAAGCCCAGAACATCATCGAAGCCGCAGCCAAAGCCTTTAAGGAAGGCAAGGCAGTCCATATCCAGGCAACCGGCCACGCTGACCGTTCCGGCCCTGAAGCTTACAACATGAAGCTTGGGATGCACCGCGCCGAAGCGGTGAAAGCCGCGCTTGTCGCCCTCGGCGTTGAGGCAGACAGCATCAGCGTAGAATCGAAAGGCGAGACCGACCTCCTGGTCCCGACTGCGGACGGTGTGCGTGAACCGCAGAACCGCCGCACGGCGATTGTGATCAGCCGCTAAGCTGGCCGCGCATAAAACAGAAAAGGGCCGCAGCCTCATCACAGGCTGCGGCCCTTTTTCTATGACGCCCCCGGTTTTAAGGACATATCCGGCCTACCGATTCGGGCGGGCGTCCGCAGTCACTGCCTGGCCCGCATAGCCGCACCGGTTCGCGGGGGGCTGATAGGCAACAGGCAGCAAGGGCAACATATCAAGCGGGTCAGGTGACCCAACCGATTGCCTGAGCGCCGCCAACGCCCGGTCACAAAAGCCGTCAGTGCGGGTGCTTTCAAACGACACACGGTTGAAGCTGCGGGTAAGGTACGTGTCGAGCGAGACATCCAGCCGCGCCACAAGGCTTATCATCGCCTCCCGGCCATTGATCAGATGATGGCGATTCTTGCGGATGAAGCGGTTATAGAGCGCGGGAAACTGTTGATACCGCGGGCCGCGGCACATCAGGGCGGCCACATTCAGGTGAGTCTGAACATAGCGGACTTCATCAGCCACCGCTTCACGCGGCTGCATACAGTCATCCGCAGCTATCGCCGGTGCCGTAAACAGGGTCGCCCCAAGAACGCTGGTTCCCAGAACTGTCGCTGTGAAGGCCCCTTTCATGTGCCTGATCATGAAGGTTTCCCCTATGGGCGCGCCAATAGTCGTCTTGGGCGCGCCTCTTTCCGCTTTGCCTGGGGGCATCGTAACACAGTCCTTGAGGCAGCTTAAGGACAGGAGACGATTTAGCTAAAAACCAAAACGGCGCGAACCGAAATCCGCGCCGTCCGTCTCATTCTTCGGCCTTACTTACCGGTCAGGAATGTCCTGATATCGTGCGCAACCGCTTTGCGGGCATCCGCGTTCAGATACATCATGTGGCCAGCCTTGTAATAATGGGCGCTGACCCGGCTCATATCGATGCCGTGCCGGTGGAAGGTATATTCCCCATCGAAGAAAGGTGTGGCGAAATCAAAATAGCCCGATGCCAGCATGACCCTGAGGGTCGCATTCCGGCGCATGGCTTCGGCGAGATCCGGCGCCGTATTCACATACTCCGGCTCATAATAGCCGTTGCCGGACGGGCGGTGCCAAACCCAGTTCGCGCCCACTTCCGGGCCGGACATATAATAAGGCCGGCTGATATCGACACCGAGATCATTGCGCAGATATTGGTGAAATGCTGCCGAGAAAGCGCCCGAAATGGCGGCATCCGCAGCATCATAATGCGGCTCTGCGCCGGTATCGTCGATCTCATCCGTGGTGTAGCGCGCATCAAGCCGCCCAACGGACAGGCCCTTGTCCCTGAGGAGTTGCTTTTCGAACCGGTCAGCCCGCACCCGCAGGTTCGCACGTTTGACATAGGCGACATCAAGCCCGGTATAGGCCGCCAGTTTCTGAGCGATATGGTCGAACTCCGCCTTCGGAAGGCTGGAGCCCTTGAAAAGCGCAGGCAGATATTCGTCCGTCGCGAAGGTCCGAACTTCCTTCAGGAAATCCTCCAGCGTCCGGCCCTTGTGGTCCACCTTGCCGTGGTACCAGGCCGTGGCCGCCATGGTCGGCAGGTAGGTGACAAAGGCGACGAGGTTATCGGCCGACGGCGTGCTGCCGGTATAATCCAGCGCCTGCGATATCATGATCACGCCGTTCAGGCGGATCGGCTCCGGCCCACCCTCCAGGTACGGCAGGATCGCGGCCGCCCGGGTGGTGCCGAAGCTTTCGCCCAGCACATACTTGGGGGCGTTCCAGCGGTTATGGCTTCTGATCCATTCCCGGATGATCTGGGCGACGCTCTCGGCATCCTCCGCCAGACCGTACACATCCTCAGGCTTGCCCTTGCCGGCGAGGCGGCTATAGCCGGTGCCGATCGGGTCGATGAAGACAAGATCGGCGACATCGAGCATCGCCACATCGTTATCCACCAGCTTGTAGGGCGCGCTGCCCGCATCTTTGGCATCCGACGGCACGACAACGCGCTTCGGCCCCATCAGGCCCATATGCAGCCATACGGAAGCCGACCCCGGCCCGCCGTTGAAGATGAAGACCACCGGGCGGTTCTTGCCTTTGGCATCAGCGATATAGGAGGTGGTGACGGCATCGGCATAAATGTCACCGTCATCATTCTTGAGCTGAAGGTCGGAAACCACAGCCTTATAGTCCACCTTCACACCGCCGAACGTGCCCTTGTGTTTGGTGACCACATCGAGCCGGGCCGGAATCGGCCTGTCTTTTTCGGCCTGCGCCTGATCATCAGCGGCAAAGGCCGGTGCGGAAAGCGGCTGAAGCGCACCGGCTGAGAGCGCAAGCGCGGCGAGGCCGCATTTCAAGAAAGTCCAGCGTGTCATGGTATCCCCTTGTTTGGCAGGGCCGCCCTGCAAAGGGCAGCACTTATATCTGTCCTTACGCTAGCGTTCTTTGCCGCGCGCACAAGCGGGATCAAGATTTTTTGATGGGCAGGCCTCTCAGCTTTTCGGCTGTCAGCTGCTTTGGCACAGCTCTGCAGGGCGCTGGTACGGGATCGGAAGCAGGGACAGAAGGATGGAAGGGTCCGCCGATTTGACCGCAACCTCGGCCGCCAGGCGGCTCTTGCTGCAAAACTGGCTGACATTCGCGCTTTCGTAGGAAACCCGGCTTGCGACCGTGTTCAGATAGCTGGACAGGTCCTGCTTGCCCTTGCGCTTGAGATAGAGCGTGAGCGGACGCTCACTGCGCGCAAGATACGGCCGCTTTTCAAGGACAAAACTGGTATAAAGGTCTGGCAGGTCAATATTCTTGCCGCCCACGCACTGCTGGGCCGCTATCCTGAGCTCGGTTTCGATAAAACGAATTTGGTCCGCAGTGACTTCGTCCGGACGCATACAGATGGGCTTGGCGCCAGCGGGGTCCGCCCCGAGCGCCTGGGTACTAAGGACGGCTGCCACCGCCATGCCATGGAACATCTGCCTGATCATTCTTGCCCTTCATTACCGATTCGGTATGTCCAGCATCCAACTTTGACCGACTTTCCCTAACGGAAACTTAAAGGGACAATATGGCAAAAATTCTCCTAACATTTTAATTTATATGGTCAATTTTAGGCATCCCCAGCTCCCAAACGCGGGGCGTGCAACGTCTACCTTAAAGAGTGCCGGCAATTGTCCCTTGCCAAACGGGCAGGAAGGCTTAAGCCTTGGAACAACAAAATGATTAGGGGGAGAACGATCAAATGATCCGTGCCTGGTTTGCAACGACGCTTTGGAAGCGCATCATGGCGATGCTGGTTCTGGGTATCCTTTTCGGCGCCATCGCGGGCGATGCCGCAAGCAGCATCAGCTGGATGGGAACCATCTTCATCCGCCTGATCCGCATGATTGTCGTGCCACTGGTGTTTGTCACCCTCGTCTCCGGCGTGGTTGCGATGGGCGATCCCAAAAAGCTGGGCTCCCTCGGCATTAAAACGCTGACCATGTATATCGGCACGACCGTGGTCGCCGTGACCATCGGCCTGACCATGGCGGCGATTTTCCAGCCCGGCGTTGGCGTTGACCTCACGGGGGCGGCGCCCAAGGCCGTTGACCGCAGCCATTCGCTCACCGAGACGCTGGTCGGTATTATTCCCACCAACCCGGTCCATGCGCTTGCAAACGGCAATATGCTGGCGATCATCTTCTTCGCCATCCTCTTGGGCTCGGGCATTCTGATGGCTGGCCGGAAAGCCAAGCCGCTCGCCGAAGTGTTCGATGCAGGCTCTGAGGTCATGCTCAAGATGACCCACCTGGTCATGGAAACCGCCCCCTTCGGCGTGTTCGCCCTGATCGCAGGCGTCGTCGGCACCGGTGGCGTTGGCAAACTTCTGGAAGTGCTGCCGCTTGTGGGCGCCTTCCTGAGCGCTTGCATCCTGCACCTTGTCATCACCCACGGCAGCATTATGAAATTCATGCTGCGGCTGTCGCCCGTGCGCTTCTTCCGCGACATCACCGGCGCCCAGCTTGTCGCCTTCTCGACCTCCTCGAGCTCCGGCACGCTGCCAGTGACCATGACAGTGGCTGAGGAAAACCTGGGCGTGAACAAGACGGTTGCCTCCTCCGTACTGCCCCTGGGTGCGACCATCAACATGGACGGCACCGCGCTTTATGTCGGCATCGTCGCAGTGTTTGCCGCACAGATTTTCCATATCCCGCTTGGGCTTACCCAATATGTGCTGATCGCTTTCTCTGCCACCATGGTCTCGGTCGGCACCGCCGCCGTGCCGTCCGCGGGTCTGTTCATGCTGGCCGCCGTCATGGCCGTCCTCGGTATCACGGACGTGCAAACCGCCCTCATCGTCGGCTTCATCTTCCCGTTTGACCGGCCACTCGACATGATCCGGACTGTCGTGAACGTCACCGGTGACCTGTCGGTCAGCACCGCCGTCGCCAAATGGGAAGGCGACCTGGATGAAAAAGTCTTCAACGCCAGCGCGGTCGACTAAGCGCGAGCCACGGGATTTTTTCTTATCAATCCGGCTGCCGGGTGCTATAGGGCGCCCGGCAGTTTTGTTTTATAAGAGGCGATCATGGAAACGCGGAAAAAAGCAGTTGTTCTTCTCTCGGGCGGGCTCGACAGTGCGACGGTCGTCGCCATCGCGCGTGACCAGGGCTATGACGTGCACGCGCTTTCCTTCCGCTATGGCCAGCGCCACAGTGTAGAACTGGAAGCCGCCGACCGGGTTGCCAAGTATCTGGGCGTCACTGAACACAAGACGGCAGTGCTGGACCTCCGCACCTTCGGTGGCAGCGCGCTGACGGCCGATATCGACGTGCCGAAGGACCGCACGGACGAGGACATGAGCCACGACATTCCGGTCACTTACGTGCCCGCGCGCAACACCATCTTCCTGTCGTTCGCCCTCGCCTACGCTGAAGTCGTCGGCGCCAAGGATATTTTCATCGGCGTCAACGCGCTCGACTATTCCGGCTACCCGGACTGCCGTCCTGAATATATCGCGGCGTTCGAGACCATGGCGAACCTCGCCACCAAAGCCGGTGTCACCGAAGACGAGCGCATCCGCATCCAGACGCCGCTGATTGACATGACCAAGGCGGAGATCGTGACCGAAGGCACGCGCCTCGGCGTCGATTACGCCATGACCATCAGCTGCTACGACCCGGACGAAGAAGGCCGCGCCTGTGGCCACTGTGACAGTTGCCAACTGCGCCAGAAGGGCTTCCGTGAGGCCGGCATCCCCGACCCCACGCGCTATCAGGGCTAAGCTCGGCGGGCGCCGATAGTATCATTGCCGTCACCCTGAACTTGATTCAGGGTCCAGAAAATGGATGCTGAAACAAATTCAGCATGACACCGAAAATGGGATAGATCCTGATGGTCTATACGGTCAAAGAACTGTTCTATACGCTGCAGGGTGAAGGCGCGAACGCCGGACGCCCGGCGGTTTTCTGCCGCTTCGCCGGCTGCAACCTCTGGAGCGGGCTTGAGCGGGACCGTACGACCGCCATCTGCCAGTTCTGCGACACCGATTTCATCGGCACCGACGGTGAAGGCGGCGGCAAGTTCAAAACGGCGGAAGATTTGGCCGCCGCGGTCACGGCCCAGTGGCCGATGGGCGCAGGCGGCACGCCGCTGGTGGTCTGCACCGGCGGGGAGCCCTTGTTGCAGCTGGATGAGGCGCTCATAAAAGCACTCCATGCTGCAGGGTTCGAGATCGCGGTTGAAAGCAACGGCACGGTCCTGCCGCCAGACGGCATCGACTGGCTGTGCATCAGCCCGAAAATCGGCTCGGAGATGATCGTGACCAGCGGGCAGGAACTGAAGCTCGTCTATCCGCAGGAAGGCGGCGATCCGGCCCAGTTCGAGCATCTGGATTTCGACCATTTCTTCCTGCAGCCGATGGACAGCCCGACGCAGGCTGAGAACACGGCACGTGCCATCGATTATTGCAAGGCGCACCCCAAATGGCGCTTAAGCGTTCAGACGCACAAGGTGGTCGGTATTCCGTGATGGGCGCGTAGGCGGCTCAGCAGCCGTCCTTGCCGTCCTGATAGCGTTGCCACAGCACACCGAAGGCGACCCCCAGGGCAATACCGATAGCGATTTCATGTAAAGCCACACCGAACGCCACGCCGAGTGCTATGCCCACGGCGAGATATTTCGGGTTTTTCTGGCGGTTTCCTTCGGCCATAAGGCCTTGCTCCTCCTTGGTCCCAGTCCCCTAAGACCAAAGGTGCCGGAAAAAAACCTGGATTACGAGCCTTTTGTATCCGTCCCCACACGCGCCGCAATCGCCTGATAGAGCCGCTCACCCAGTTCCGGCCCCTGAAGCGGGTACAGGAACGGCTCAATCAGCTCCATCTCCATCAGGCGCAGCGTGCCGTCTTCGGCGCGGATCATGTCGACCCGGGCATAAAGCGGCGCGGCCTCCAGGGCGGAAAGCGCATGCGCCGCAGCCTTGATGTCGGCATCATCCGGCACCACCGGCGTTTCCTGCCCGCCATAGCAGGACTGGATGCGGTAATCCCCCGCAGCCGCGGTCTTGAGAAGCGCATGGCTGAACGCCCCACCGATGAAGATGAAGCTGAGCTCGCCTTCCTCGACGATCGCCTTCAGGAACGGCTGGATCATCATCGGCTCCGGCATATGGGGTACCGGGTCACCCGGATGCAGCTTGTGCTGGCCCGCAGCCCCCGCCCCCACCTGGCGCTTGACCACCAGTTCATCGGTGTCGAAATCGGCGAAGGCGGCAGCAACCACATCTTCGGTCACCCGGTCGGCCCAGCGGGTCGGGATAAGGCGCACGCCCTTCTCTTCCAGGTCCCGGAGGTAGCGTTTGTCAGCGTTCCAGGCGACCAGCGCACGCGGGTTATAAAGCCGGGTCACCGCCTCAATCCGCGCGAGCGTGGCGAGGAACTCCTCCAACCGGTCCTGATAGTCCCAGGCCGTGCCGATCATCACGGCGTCATAGGCCGCCCAGTCAGCCGACGCATCGTCCCACGACACGGCCTCAACGCTGGCGCCGTGGCGCGTGAAAGCGGCCTCCAGGAAATCCATCATCTGGTCATGTTCAAAAGCATCGACCCGCCGCGTGGGCGAGCCGGGCAGCGTGTCACGGGAAGCAAGAAAAGCAAGGCGCATATAGAGGCTCCGGTCCGAACGAAATTGATCGGACCGCCTTATAGCCGAACTCGATCATCCGCGACAGCCCGGACTGTCGAATTCCGCCCGCGCCTTGATGACTTTTTCGCGAACGGCGCAGCCATCCGCATGGTCGTTGACGAGCCCCATGGCCTGCATGAAGGCATAAACCGTGGTCGGGCCAACGAATTTCCACCCCTTCTTCTTGAGATCCTTGGAAATCGCTACCGATTCTGGCGTCGTGGAAACGGTCTGTGGCTCGGGCAGGTCCTCGGCCGCAGGCTCAAAGCCCCAAAAATAAGCGGCGAGCGAGCCTTTTTCCGCCACCAGTTCCTGCGCGCGGGCGGCGTTGTTGATCACCGCCTCGATCTTGCCGCGGTGACGGACGATGCCGGCGTCCTGAAGAAGCCGTTCCACATCCGCCTCCGTGAAGGCCGCGACCTTGTCATAGTCGAAGCCCGCGAACGCCGCGCGAAAATTCTCCCACTTCGCCAAAATGGTGCGCCAGCTGAGGCCGGACTGGAAGCCTTCAAGGCACAGCTTTTCAAACAGCCGCCTGTCGTCGGCGACCGGGAAGCCCCATTCGCGGTCATGATAGTCGACATAGTCAGGCGTGGCGCTGCACCAATGGCAGCGTGGCTGGCCGTCCGGCCCGGTGAATAGATCGCTCATAAAGTCCCCTCAGCTTTTCAGAAATGCCAGGCGCTCATCCGTGAAGGCCGGTGAAACCTCATGGATTTCATATGCCACAACCCCATTGGCAACAAACGGATCTTCGCTGACCCGGGCTTCAAGGGCGGCCTGGTCAAGATTGTGGGCAAGGATAGCGCCGCCCCGCCCTGGCTCCAGCGTGCCCGCGAGCAGGAACACCCCATCGTCAAGCCCGCGTTTGAGCCAGGCCTTGTGGTCTTCCAGATAGTCGGGAACCTTATCCCGATTTTCGCCAAGCGTGAGAAACACGATAAACATGATGGTATTCTCCCCTCATCGGCAGCAGGCCTGCGCTGCCACGTTATTCCGGTAGAATAATACATGTTTTCTCCTGACAAATAATGTCAGGAATATTTAGCCAACCAAACATGAATAGAAAATGCTAGGCGCGACCATTACACGCGACAGAAATAGTTTTCTGCGCGTCATAGTTCCACCTGACTGTAACCATGATACAGCCACCATCAAAGATGCGGGGCATTGGGGCCTGACTGGAGAGAATAACGACCCCAAATTTACTCGGGTCTGTATGAAGGAAATGACCCAAGACAACCTTGTGCCCAGCGACTATTTGTCCCTGATAGTAACGCTGATAGCTACCTAAGGGGTATGCCTCCTTAGGCAAGCTTAATTTGCTTTCCAGTTGTTCTATATCAGCATTACGAACCTGCCAGCCGCCACTTGATGCGTATGTCTCGGCATCCACTGAAACCGGAAAAAGCAATGCACATACAGCAAGGAAGAAGGCAACGCGCATCTTACCCGCGCCCGCGGTAGTTGGCGACGCCCTGCTCCGGGATCCACACGCCTGCGGGGGCTTCGCCGGTCTGGTAGAAGACATCGATCGGGATACCGCCGCGCGGGTACCAATAACCGCCGAGACGCAACCACTTGGGCTTCATTTCCTCGACCAACCGCTCGGCAATGCCGACGGTGCAATCCTCATGGAAGGCCGCATGGTTGCGGAAGGCCTGCAGGAACAGCTTCAGCGACTTGCTTTCGACCAGCATGTCGGCGGGGACATAATCAAGCACCAGATGGGCGAAATCCGGCTGGCCGGTCACCGGGCAGAGCGAGGTGAATTCCGGGCAGGTAAAGCGCACCAGATAGTCCGTGCCCGCGCGCGGGTTCGGCACATATTCCAGAACCGCTTCCTCGGGGCTCTGCGGGGCCGCACTTTTGCTACCCAGCTGCTGCAGGCCTTTATAGATTTCCTTGCTCATCGGTCGTCCGTCCTGTGGCTTTCTTTTGGGGCCGCCGCCCAACCTGGGCCTTGGTTTATCTAAGTGCAGCCTATGCGACGCCCGGCCCATAAATGTCAAAAGTTTTTTCGTTAACCTCTTGTCGCAGGCGGCGGGCCAGCCCCCTTGAACTTCTTAACAGACCACCCCACATTTGAAATATAATTACCAAAAGGTAAACATTTTTGAATGATTAGTTCAGGTTTTATTAATTTGCCCGTTTTATAGTCATGAATATAGAGGCCAAGAAGTGGCCGTGTCGGCTCCCCAAGAGAGTGAGGCTAAGAACGGGCCGACAATGAGGAGAAGAAAGATGGCACAACATATTCAAGTCGCACATTTTGCCCCCGGAACGGTGGTTCGCCATCGCCGGTTCGGCTACCGCGGTCTGATCTTCGATGTGGACGCAGTCTACAGCCAGTCTCCTGAATGGTATGACATTATGGCTAGTACGCATCCGAGGAAGGACCGCCCCTGGTATCACGTCCTTGTGGACGGTGAGACCCACACAACCTATGTGGCGGAAGAAAACCTTGAGGTCTGCGCCGAAGAGGCATCGACCGAAAGCTTTGAACACCCCCTGCTGGAACGACTATTCCGGCACCGCAAAAGCGGGGATCTCGCGAGCCGCCATATTGTGAACTGACGCCAGGGCCCTTACCCCCGGGGCCCAGCCATAGACTTAGAATTACGCACTGGCCTCCCCATTGTATTTGAGTATCGGAGCCAAGGCAGGGAAAGGGCACGCACTCCCCCGCGTGCCCTTTTTCCTTATCATCTCCTTAGATTTTCCGTTCTGAGACCCAGCCCGGTCCGCCAAAAACATCGCTCTAAGCTCTGCGCTCAGTGCATAGCTGCCCTGAGTCTATTGCCAGATTGAAAAGAAACGCTCGGAGGCATAGTCTTGCCGCCGGTCCGCTCATGGTTAGGCGGACCGTGTTTTTAGGAACAAACCGCAGGAACCCCACATGATCCGATCCCCGCTTGTTTCTACCCGTTGGCTCGCGGATCAGTTGGCTGCGCCCGAAAGCGGCAGCGCCATCATCCCCCTCGACGCCAGCTGGCATATGCCTGACTGCAAGCGTGACGGCCGCGCCGAATTCGACGCAGCCCACATACCCGGCGCCGCTTTTTTCGATATCGACGAAATTTCGCATCCGGCCTCGCCGCTGCCGCACACGCTCCCGAACCCGGACCAGTTCAACACCTCCATGCGTGAGCTTGGCATCTCCAACGACGATACCATCGTCGTCTATGACCATAGCGATGTGCGCTCCGCCGCCCGCGCCTGGTGGATGCTGCGCGTGTTCGGGCACAAGAATGTCTATGTCCTCGATGGTGGCCTCGCCAAATGGAAGGCCGAAGGACGACCGCTCACCAAAGAGAAGACCGTCCGCGCGCCCGGCACCTTTACTTCCAGGTTCCAGCCGTCGCTCTACCGGTCGCAGGACGATATGCTGATGATCCTGCAAAATGGCCGTGAACAGATTCTCGATGCCCGTGGCGCGGCGCGGTTCGAGGGCTCCGTGCCCGAACCCCGGCCCGGTCTCAAGTCCGGCCACATCCCCGGCGCCCGCAACCTGCCGTTCGCAACCCTGTTTGGCCCCGACTGCACCCTCCTGCCCGCTGAGACGGTCAAGGAAAAGGTCATGGCCGCTGGGGTGGACATGATGCGCCCGGTTGTCACCACCTGTGGCTCCGGCGTCACCGCCTGCGTGCTAATGCTTGCATTCTCGACCATCGGCAAGGAAGATGTCGCGGTCTATGATGGGTCCTGGACCGATTGGGGCTCAGCCCCCGGCCTGCCGATCGAGACAGGCCCCGCGCGCTAAGGCGTCTTTTGGGGCCGCCAAAGACCAGACGCTTAGGGAGCCCCAAGAGAAACATGAGTAAAAGTAACAACGCCGATACCGAGCTCGTCATTGCCGGCCGCCGCAAGGAATGGACCCACGGGATCGTCAACCCGCCGGTCTACCGCGCCTCCACCTGCGTGTTTGAAACCTACGCGCAGCTGAGGGAACGTGCGGAAGACCCCGGCGCCAAGCATCTGTTCTATGCCCGCAAGGGAACACCGACCCACTGGGCGCTCACCGAAGCGATCACCGAGCTTGAAGGCGGCGCGGGCACCATGCTGTACCCGAGCGGAATCGCCGCCGTCACCGGTGCCATGCTCGCGCTTGTCAAAGCAGGCGACCATGTCCTCATCACCGACAGCGCCTATGAGCCCACGCGCTCCTTCGCCAATGGCCTGATGAAGGATATGGGCGTTGAGACCACCTATTATGACCCGATGATCGGCGCCGGGATCGAGGACCTGTTCCGCGAGAACACCAGCCTGATCGTCGCTGAAAGCCCGGGCTCGCTCACCTTCGAGGTTCAGGACCTGCCCGCCATCATCGCCGCCGCCAAAAAGCGCGATATCATGGTGATGGTGGACAACACCTGGGCGACGCCGCTGCTCCTCAAGCCGCTGGAGATGGGCGCGGACGTCTCGGTCCATGCCTGCACCAAATATATCGGCGGCCATTCCGACGTCATGCTCGGCAGCGCCACCGCGAACGAACGCGCCTTCAAGCGGCTGCAGACCGTTGCCTTCCAGCTGGGCCAGACCGTGTCGCCCGACGATGCCTTCCTCGGCCTCCGTGGCTTGCGCACCCTCGGTGTCCGGCTCAAGCAGCATGAACAGAATGCGCTCACCGTCGCCAAATGGCTGAAGGACCACCCCATGGTGTCCCGCGTACTGCACCCGGCCTTCCCGGACTGCCCGGGCCATGACGTCTGGAAACGGGATTTCGCGGGCTCCAGCGGTCTCTTCTCCGTCGTCCTCAAGGGCGGCGGCTATTCCGATACCGCCGCGCTCGTCGACGGCCGGAAATATTTCAAGATGGGCTTCAGTTGGGGCGGCTTCGAAAGCCTGATCCTGCCGTCGAACCCGGCCTATGCCCGCACCGCCACGCCGTGGAAGGCCGAAGGGCCGCTCATCCGCCTGCATATCGGCCTTGAAGACACGGATGACCTGATCGCTGATCTTGCCGAAGGGCTGGATCTCTATAAGGCAAAGGCGGGTCTTTGATGCTGAGCGATTTTGAAAGTGCAGCGCTCGCGCTCAGTTTCAAAGTCGCCGTCACCGCGACGCTCGCGGGCCTGCCTGTCGCGCTTTTTGCGGCTTTTATGCTGGCCCGCTGGCGTTTCCCGGGCAAGACCATCCTCGACGTCCTTCTCCATATCCCGCTGGTGGTGCCGCCGGTCGTCGTCGGTTACCTGCTGCTGATCGCCTTCGCGCCCACTGGGGCGTTCGGGGGATGGCTGCAGGCACACGGCCTCAGCCCCGCCTTCAAATGGCAGGGCGCTGCGCTCGCGAGCGGCATCATGGCGCTGCCGTTGATGATCCGCTCCATCCGCCAAGCGTTTGAGGCCGAAAGCCCGGCCTTTGGCGATGTCGCCACAACCTTGGGCGCGGGCCCTTGGCGGCGCTTTTATGCCGTCAGCCTGCCGCTTGCCTGGCCTGGTATCCTGTCGGGCGCCGTGCTTGGCTTCGCGCGGGCCATCGGCGAATTCGGCGCCACCATTACCTTCGCCGCCAATATTCCGGGGCTGACCCAGACACTGCCGCTCGCGCTCTATAGCGCCGCGCAAAGCCCGGGCGGGGAAGCGGCAGCCGCCCGCTTGGCGCTCCTCAGCCTGATCCCGGCGCTTCTGAGCCTTCTCATTTCCGAGACGCTGAGCCGCCGTGCGCGCAAGAAACGGGGCCTGGCATGAGTGCGGCGGTCGATATCGCGCTCCGCTGGCATGTCGCCGAAGACCCGGGGAATGCAACGTTCAGCGCCGGTGGTGACGTGACTGCGCTTATCGGTCCTTCAGGAGTGGGAAAAAGCACACTCGCCCGGCTGATCGCCGGCCTTAGCCAACCGACAGAAGGTCATGTCCGGGTGAATGGCGAAACGCTGTATGATAGCGCCGCCGGGGTAAATGTCTCCGCCTACAAACGCGGGATCGCGCTTGTCCCACAGGACAGCGCCCTCTTCCCGCACCTTAGCGTAAAAGCCAACATCGGCTTTGGTGCCAAGATCGCGGAAGCAGAAATTGCCCGCTATGCCGAGGAGGCGGGGATCGGCCACCTGATGGACCGCCGCCCGCACACGCTTTCCGGCGGCGAAGCCCGGCGTGTCGCCATCGTCCGGGCGCTCGCCACCCAGCCGAAGCTCCTGATCCTCGATGAACCGATGACCGGGCTCGACCCTGTCAGGCGGCGGGACCTGATGACGCTGATCCGCACCAGCGCAAGGCTTTCGGGCGTGCCGGTGATCCTGATCACCCACCAGATTGAGGAAATGCTGTTCGCGGCGGACGATGCCGTGCTGATGGCCCCCGCGCGCACGGTGACCTCCGGCCCGATCGAGACGGTCCTTGCCCACGCCGAGACTGCCCGCCTTCTGAATATCGACGATGCCGGCAGCCTGATCGAGGCAACTGTTGGGGGGCGACAGGATGGGCTCATTAGCTGTTGCAACGGCAACACTTCGCTGATGTTGCCCGATGACGGCGAACCGGAAGGCTGCCGGTTGCGTCTGCGCGTGCTGGGCCGCGATGTCGCGCTGTCGAAACACGCCCTGGAGGACGTCAGCATCCTCAACCAGATCGAATGCCGCATCGCAGGGGTGACCGAACGCCCAAGCGGTTACGATATCGCGCTTGAAACCGCAGACGGTGTCCAGCTTAAAAGCCGGATCACCATGCGGTCCTACAAGGCCCTAAACCTCAAGGAAGGCGATACCGTCTTCGCGCTCATCAAGGCCGTCGCGGTCAAGGAAATGCTGGTGGAAGGCTAAGCCTCCCCCCCCTCAAATCTCAGTCCCAGTCCAGCGCGACCAGGATAAGGCTGATATGCCCATCACCCCACATCGGCAGCATCAGGCGGCTGTAGGCGGCGTGTTCGCCGTCCTTGCTCGCGGCTTGCGCATGGCAGGTCGGGGATGCGGATTCGACCGTCGCACTCGCCTGCGAGCGCAGGAATTCAAGCGGGAAATAAAGCTCGACCTCATCGAGATATTTGCCGAGAAGCGGCTCGGTCTGCTTGGTCGCCAGCTCCCCGCCGATGAAGCTCAGCCGGAAACGTTCCGGAAGCGTAAAGACCTCGACGAGCGCAAGACGCGGCGCCATATCCGGCAGAGCTTCGAGCGACAGGTCATCCGCGAACGGCATTTCCGCGCTCCCCCGCAACAGGCTGCGCCAGTAGGCGACAACGCGCTCCAGCTCCGGGCTCATTTTTTTCGGCAATTCATACGGCTTGGAAGCTGTCATGGCGGGTCTGTCCTTTCTGTCACCGGTACGGCGAGGTGAGCTTAACAATAGTCGGACACACTTGCCAATCCCGCCGTTTCGTCGCATTGATTTTTATCAATGTCTTCTCAACGACTTGCGGGGATGCTGTCGACCATGAAACCGATCCTGACCATCACCATGAACCCGGCCGTCGATATTTCGACCGACACGCCCTCCGTCGCGCCTACCCGCAAGATGCGCTGCACAATGGCCCGGCGCGATGCCGGCGGCGGCGGCATCAATGTCGCACGGGTGATCAAGCGCCTGGGTGGTGACGTCCACGCCCTGTTCCCCGCAGGCGGCCCCATCGGCACCCTTCTCGGGGACCTGGTCGCGCGGGAGGGCGTGCAGGAGCTGATCGTGCCCATCGGCGGCGACACGCGGGAGAATTTCACCGCCACCGAGACGGCAACGGGGGATCAGTACCGTTTCGTGGTGCCGGGCCCGACCCTGAGCGAGACGGAATGGCAAAACTGCCTGGATCGCATTGAGGCGGAAACGGCGGATATTTCGATGATCGTGGCCAGCGGCAGCCTGCCGCCCGGCGTCCCGTCAGACTTTTATGCTCGCGTCGCCGCTATCGCCCACGCCCACAATCTGCCCTTCGTGCTGGATGCCACCCATGATGCCCTCAAGGCCGCGCTCGGCCCCGGTATCCGGCTGATCAAGCCCAACCTTGTGGAACTGGAAGCCCTTGTGGGCCACGCGCTCCCTGATGAGACCGCCCAACTGGTGGCCTGCAGGGCCCTGGTCGCAGACGGCAAGGCGGAGAATGTTGCGCTAACCCTCGGTGAAGCCGGCGCCCTTCTGGTAACCCCCGAAGGCGCCTGGCGGGCAGCTCCCCTGCCCCTGGAGACGCGGAGCGCGGTCGGCGCTGGCGACAGCTTCACCGCAGGCATGGCCTGGGCGCTTGCCTGGAATAAGCCGGTGGAGGAAGCTTTCCGCACCGGCGTCGGGGCGGGCTCAGCCGCCGTAATGACCCCGGGGACCGAACTTTGCCATGCCGAGGATGTCTGGCGGCTGGCGCACGCTGCTGAAATCACCGCCATCCAGGCCTAAGGCCATAACAAGCAAAAACCGCTCCGGGCGGACGGAGCGGTTCTGCGCCTTTCGGCAAAGCCAAACCCGGATACAGCCGACAGACGCTGGAGCACGAGCGCCATGACGGCCGCGTCGGGTTTGGCCTATTCGGGTTTATTGGCAGATTCTTCGAGAGCCTTCTGGCCGTCGAGTGCCTTCTTGGCCCATTCGTCGACGAACATGGAGTTGGTCACGGCCTGCATGGCGCTATCCATGCCAACCTGATCACCATCACCACCGGCAGCCGGAGCGATCTCGCCCATGGCGGCAGCCGTCAGCGGCTCCATCGCACTTTGATACTGTTCATAGTTCAGGCGGAAGATCCGGCCGACTTCCTTGGCACCAGCCTGAATGTCAGCAACATGATCAGCGGCACCGGCGGAAGCTTTCAAAGCGCCCTGATAGCAGGACTGAGCCTTCTGCACGGCTTCAACAACCCCTGAGAATTTGTCTGTCAGCTTGCCGATTTTGTCCTGGGCCGACATTTTCTCGGCACCAGCAACAGCCGGCAGGCCCGCGCGGAACGCGGAAACTGGGGCAAAGCATTCGGCATTGAATTTCGGCGTGTAGGCAGCATCACTGGCCACAGACGCGCCAGCGGCGACAACTGCTACACTTAAAGCGATGGCGAGGTGGCGTTTCATAAATCTTCCCTCCGGTAAATTACATCCCGGCGACATCATCGACTCAAATTTAATTAAAAAGCAATATTTTCGCGTGTCTGTCCCGAATCGATACACATCCGAAAGCCGCGGGAAGCCTTGAGCTATTGAGCGGAAGGCCCATCCGCAGAGTGCACAGCATCAACCTGTCAGAAGCGCCCTGCCACCCTTACGAACCGGGGTAGTCTACCAATATTCAGGGATTCCAATGAGATACGGTTTAGTGACCGCAAATCATGACAGATCACAGGCATCCCCGCGTGCGCCCAACTGAAGGAGGCCTACAGAGACGTCGAGGCTTCTGCTGCCAACATCGCCCTAACCATACCGAATGCTGATTCGGATACGCCTGCGCCACCTCCAGGCCAGCGAATCCGATGGGATTAAAACACACGGCAAGCAAGCAGCAGATGAACGATCAGAGCCCTTGCAGCGCCAGGAGGGCGAAGGTCGCCAGCCAGTGTTCACCCATATAGTCGCCCGCCAGATGCGGCAAAGCAGCAGCCAAATGGCGTTCGCTGGCCTCCGCCGACAGCGCCTGCAGGGATGCATTACCTGTAAGCTTGGCCCCGAGGCCGCGCCAACACCAGGCACGGCTGAGGTTGAGCCCATCCAGATGCGCGATCTTGCCGTCTGTGCGGTCCGACACCGTGGCGGGCGTCAGCAGGCATTCAGGGTACCCATCGGTAATGTCCGGCAGGAAAGCCGCGAACCATTGGGCGAAGGCTGGCGCGTCCATCAGGCGGCTCATCAGCATTGCTTCCATGAGCGTCGGTGACAGGAATTCATCGCCTGACGGTTCCCACGCCTGCGCCGCCCTGTCCTTTTCGAACCACGCCATGGCCCGGTCCGCCATCAAGGCCGCAAGCGGCTTGTCATGGGCGTGCGCCCAGTCCAGGACCAGCGTGAAGGCGAAGGCGGTGTTGGAATGAATGCCGTGGCGGATCGGATAGGTCAGCTTGGGCAGGAAATCATGGAAGCGGGCGGCAAACATGCGCGCGAGCGGCTCGAGCGCTGTGGCCCAGCGGGTGTCCTCATGGCGGCTGAGCTCATGATGCAGGGCCAACAGCCACGCCCAGCCATAGGTGCGTTCGAAGCCACGGCTACTCGGCTGCTCCAGGTAAGCGCATTCGCCCGCGACCTTTTCGGGCACCAGCATTTTGTCCGCCAAGTCCCGGATGGCACCGGCTTCCGGCAGGTCCGGGTAAGTGCGCAGAAGGCGCATGATCTGCCACCAGCCGTGTACGCAGCTGTGCCAGTCGAAGCTGCCGTAAAAAATCGGATGCAGCGCCGAGGGCGACTGAACATCCGCGGGCCCCGCCATCACATGGTCGAGCTTGTTGGGATACTCGCGCGTCAGATGCCCAATGGTGAGGCGCACGAAGGTGGAAGCGAAATCAGGCGTTAGCTGTGTGATCAATGTCCGAACCCCAGAAAATAAAGCAACAGGATATTCGCCACCAACATAAGGGCGGCGGTGGGCAGTTGCGCCCGGATGACACCGTAGCTGTCCTTCAGCTCCAGAAGCGCCGCGGGCACGAGGTTGAAGTTGGCCGCCATCGGCGTGACCAGCGTGCCGCAGAAACCGGCGAGCATGCCGATCGCCGCCACCGCCGCCGGGTTGCCGTGATGACCATGGATCAGGAGCGGCGCGCCAATGGCGGTAAACATCACCGGGAAGGCAGCGAAGGCATTGCCCATCAGGACCGTGAAGGCCGCCATGCCGCAACAATAAAGCGCCACCTGCGCGAGGAGGCTGCCCCCGGTATCGACATAGCCGAGCAGGTCACCCACCACCTTGCCCATACCGGCAAGCGCGAACACCACGCCGAGCGCCGCCAGCATCTGCGGCAGAAGCACCGCCCAGCCGATGCCGTCCATCAGCCGCACGCCTTCGCGGAACGGCGCGACCGCCCCCGCCCGGAACCAGAGCACGCAAACGAGCGCCGCCAGGAGCGCCCCCAGGGCAAGCGACACCAGCGTCGCCTCAGACCCGACGACAATGCCGGGCACCAGCTTGAAGAAGATGGTGCCGGCCAGCGCAATGAAGGGCACCATGAGTGCGGGCAGGAACAGCCAGTTGCCGAACCGTTTCGCGCCGGCGATCCGGGTGGTTTCATCAACCGAGGCGTCAGGTGCCGCCCCCGTGCGCCCCGAGGCGGCGACCACGACAATGGCGATGGCCAGAAAAGCGTTGGCGACCCCGCCGATATAGTCCCCGAACAGGAAGCTGAAGGCGATAAGCGCCCATAGCATCATATTGAACCAGCGGCGCTTGTCGGTCCTGTCCTTCAGGCTGAGGATGGCAAAGCCCGCGAACATCAGCCCCGCAAGCTGGTAGACTTGTTCGAGCCCGATCATTCCGCCGCCTCCTCGGACTTGAGGCCCGCTTTACGGCGGTGCCGATCCAGCATCAGCAGCCGGAAACCGTGGATGAGGAAAGCGGCGATCGCCGTCGGGATGGCCCACAGGGAAAGCTCGAACGGCTCCACATGGATACCGTAGCTGTCCAATATGCCTTTCATCAAGAGGATCGAGCCGATCGCGAGAAAGATATCTTCGCCGAAAAACAGGCCGATATTGTCGGTCGCAGCACTCAGCGCCTTGACCTCATCGTCACTCAATTTGCTGTCGTCCCGCTCAGCCGCGGCTTCCGCCATCGGCGCCAGCATCGGGCGCACCATGGTCGGGTGGCCACCCAGTTGGGTCAGGCCGATTGCCGACACCACCTGACGGAACAGCATGTACAGAAGCAAGAGCCGCCCGAGGGTCACGTTGCGGAAGCCGAGGATAACCCCCCGCGCCCGCTCCTGCAGGCCATGGTCTTCGAGCATGCCGATCATCGGGATGACCAGGAAGACCGCTGTGACATATTTATTGGCGTTGAAGGCGTGGCCGAACTTTTCCAGAAGCTCGACCGGGTCAAGGCCCGCCGCAAACCCCGCCGTCGCGGCCGAGGCCAGCACCACGGCCAGCGGATTGAGCCGCAGCACGAGCCCGATGACCAGAACGGCAATCGCCAAAAGAACCAGCATATATTTCTCCCCATAAGCTGCGGCGAGAATACGATGGTGGGGGACATTGTCAAACGGTGGGGTGTTCAAATCGCCTTGATCTGCAAGGGACGGAAATGACAAAGGGCGCTGCCAAACGGCACCGCCCTCATATTTTGACGTTCGGAAAGTGGCGACCCCGGCAGGATTCGAACCTGCAACCGTCGGATTAGAAGTCCGGTGCTCTATCCAGTTGAGCTACGGGGCCGTGCCGGGGGCGGGCGCCTTGGGCACCCCTGCCCTTATTTGAAGTTGTCGGCGTAGGCCTGGATGTGGCGCTTCTTCTTGTGGGTCGGCAGCACCTCGAACGGGATACCGTTGCGGTCGGCATAGCCTTGCGCTTCATCGAGCGTCTCGAACTTCAGCTTGACCTGGCCGCGCATGTCGGACGAGCCGGTCCAGCCCATGACAGGGTCGATCTTCTTCGGCGTTTCCGGTTCGAACTCCAGCACCCACTTGTGGGTTTTGCCGGTGCCGGACTGCATTGCGTTTTTAGCGGGTTGGTAAATGCGCGCTTTCACGGGCCCTCATCCTCCAACAAAGGCCTGACGGCCATAGGGCCTGTCAGGCTTGGTGATTATCCTATGCCGGGCCTGCGGATCAGGCGCTTCCGGCGGTTGCGCACCCTATCCCAATCGGGCGAGGAAGGAAATCGAAAAATCCATCACTCGGCCGGGCTTGCGGGTACCGGCGCAGCCGTCTCCACGTCCGGCATAGACCGGCGGCCAAAGCGCCAGTACAGAAGGCCCAAAATCAGGCAGGCCGCGCCGCTGACCAGCGCGTCGGTGGCGAAGGTTCCGGCAAGGCCGCCGAAGTCAAAGGCATGGCCGTCCGCCATCTGCATATAGGTGAGCGGGATCATCGTCACGCCGATCAGCACGCTATATTGGGTCGCAGCCAGCGGGTTGTCATGCCCGATCGCGCGCAGGGTGATGACATTGGCGGCGGCGAAGGCGGCAGCCTGGAACAGATTCTGTCCGAGGATGGCAACCCCGAAGAAGGTCGGGTCCTTCGGCGCCGGGATCAGGGTAAGGGTGAAGACCGCGCCAATCAGCCCGACCAGCAGATAGGTCGCGACCGGCGACAGGCGCTTGGTGATCAAGGGCACCAGAAGCGCACCGGCAACCCCGGCCACGGCCACGCCAGCCCCGCCGAGCACCCCGACCATCTCATCGGAGATATGGTAGATATGGCCAAAGCCGGACAAGGTGTTAGTGAGCGCAAAGGAGGCGGACGGTGCGATGAAGATCAGCATCACCCACAGCACTTCCTTGCGGCGGAACAGGCCTGAGACATCGCGGGCGAAGTTGCGGAAGCTTTCCGATGCCAGCGTCTTGTCGGCCGGCGGGCACGGGGTGACATAGAAAAGTATCACGACCAGGAGGCTCAACACAGCAGTGGCAGCCTCACCGAGCGGCGACGGCAGCTCATGCAGGAGATACATGATCAGCGCGGCCAGGATGCCCCCGGCACCGAAATTGATTACCGTGAACCAGGCCCCCAGCGCGTCTTTCTTTTCCTTGGGCACCAGGTCGGAGAACCAGCCGCCCATGGCGCTGATGCACATGGCGTTGGCCATACCGGACAGGAACATCAGGACGGTCAGGAGCGGAATGTTGGACACCGCCAGCGGGATGAAAAAGTTGCACACGGCATTGAGGACCGCGAAACCGATCGCATAGGTCCGCCGGGGCAGACGCCAGTCGAGGAGCGGCGCCAACAGGATGGAGATGAAACCGGTCGAGAGGAACAGCGAGGTCGCCGTGGCGATCTGGCCCTCCGGCACATGGGCGGCGGCCAGCATATCCGGGATGGTGATCAAGCAAACGGCACTGTTGATGCCAAGCGGCAAGTTGCCGAAGGCCAAAAGCCAGGGCGGCAGCAGCTTCTGCGACTGGGACATTGATATGATCCTTGAAAAGATAAACCTCTAGCCCGGTGCGTCAGACAGGCCCTCGAGGGCGAGGGCTCCAAACTCTCTCACGCATCGGATTTCTTTGTAGAGTTGCAATACAGCACAAATTGACACGCAACCGAACTGCTAATCTTCCAAGAGGCATTTTGCCCAGAGACAAAACACAGACAAAAAAAGGGACGGACCGATTAACCGGTCCAGTCCCTTTTCTTAAAATGGTCGGGGAGACAGGATTCGAACCTGCGACCCTCTGTTCCCAAAACAGATGCGCTACCAGGCTGCGCCACTCCCCGACGGCGGTGTTGGTAGAGTTTAACGCCGCCCTTGGCAAGAGAGAAAATGAACTTTCGACCGATCAACCCCGCTAAACCCCGGGTTTCCGCCACCGGGGTATGCGCGTCATTTCCCGTCAGGGCGACGGTTGAGCTTTTTGAAAAGACCGCTTATAGCCGCGACAGCCCTATCCCCGACCCGGACATCACCGCGCACGGCAATCAGGTTATCGTCCATCAGTTCCGCGCTTGCCTCCCCCTCCACCCAGTCCCCCAGGTAGGCGGGGCCGATAAAATCGGTGGTCATGCGCACGGTCACCATCGGCGGGTCAACGAGCTTGAGCGCGGCGGAGGCCAGAAGCACATCGGCGAAGGTCATCACCATGCCGCCGTGGCAGACGCCGCCGGCGTTGATATGGCGCTCCGCCACACGGAAACCGCGCAAGTAACGTTCGGGGTCGGATTTATGGAAGATCGGCCCGTTTTCCCAACCGAAGGCCGAGTTGGACTGGATGGGAACATAGCCCTCGGGCGGGTTGGCGGCGGCCACCATGTCAGGGGTGGCCGTGCGCGGCCCCAAAGAGGGCGCGCGTGCCATCAGTTCTTTTCCGCGGTCCCGAGGAGCGGATGCCTGACGATATCGCCCGGCTTGATGCCAAGTTCGGCCGCGCGGCCACCGGGAATTTCCAGAACCGCAATTGCCCGCCCCCGGCTCTTACGCGGTGTGTCGGTACCCGGCTCTGCGTTGGCCACGATATTGGCAATCGTGCCGTTCGCGCGGATGAAAAGCATATCAAGCGGGATCAGGCAGTTGCGCATCCAGAAGGACAGATGATCCGGCTCATCGAATACGAACAGCATCCCCTTGTTGGGGTCCAGATGCTTCCGGTACATCAGGCCCTTCGCCTGATCTTCCCAGTTAAGCGCCAGCTCCACGGTGAAGTGATGCTTGGTGCCATCTGCGCTTTCCACGTCAAGCGGGGACGCTTCCCCTGCGGCATAAGCGGACCTAAGCCCCATGAGGGCCATGAATGCAATGAGGGCGAGCTTCACGCCCGCCCTTTTGGAAACTTCAAACAGAGACATAGATGTCATTCCTCAGGCATCGCCCGGCAGGGCGATTTGCGCAACAAGCGGCCCCCGTTCACCGGTACCGATGCGCACGCGCACGGCCTGGGCCGGTTCAAGATCAGTCAGCCCCGCGCGGCGGAGCGTTTCAATATGCACGAAGATATCCTGCGTGCCTTCGCCCCTGGAGACGAAGCCATAGCCCTTGGTGCGGTTGAACCATTTGACGATCACGTCTTCAAAATCCGGCGAGACATCAATGTCCATGCCCGGATGCGAGAAAGAAGACCGCCCAAGGTCTTCCGGCGCGACAGCGGTCGAGAGATCCAGTGAATGCACTTTGGTGGCCTGGCGGCCCTTCATGCGTGCCACGGCATCACAAATAACGGTCGTGCCTTCAGGCACGGACCGGCGGCCAACATCCCGCAGGACGGAAAAATGCAGAAGGACATCACCATCGTCGTCATCCGGGACGACAAACCCGTAGCCCTTAACCGCGTCAAACCATTTGACCCGGCCCACAATTTCCCGGCAAATTTCCTCGGGCCGTTCCTCAGAACAGATCGTATTACGGCCGTCCATACCATTCCCCCCTTTGGAAACCACTCAAAACACGCACACAAAATAATCTAATTTTGATAATGCTAGTCACAAAAAGACGCGCCCGCAACAGTTTTGTCACGGGCGCGTCGGTCCAACTCTTTGTAAGAGGACAGGTTTTTTAGTGACCTTCGCTCTCACCAAAGTCCGTCGGCATATCGTGGTGATGCCCGATTAAGTGAGCATCATACAACTTTGCCGACACAGGAAGCAACAGGTGTGCGACCGCAAGGTAACCAACGACCGACATGGTGATGGTGTACGGCAATGCCATGACAACCATCCGCATGTAGCTGAGACGGATCAGCGGGGCGAGCGCACTGGTCAGCAGGAACAGGAACGCAGCCTGACCGTTCGGCGTTGCCACAGACGGAATGTTGGTCCCGGTGTTGATCGCTACGGCCATCAGGTCGAACACGTCACGGGTAATGACGCCATTCTCAAGGGCCTTAATGGCCTCACTGATGTAAACGGTTGCAACAAACACGTTATCCGAGATTGAGGATAGAACGCCGTTTGCCACATAGAAAGCCGTGATCTGGCCATGACCGCTGAGGCTCAGCACCCAATGGATGATCGGGTGGAACAACTGCTGATCGCCAATCACGCCGACAATGGCCAGGAACACCACGAGGAGCGAGGTGAACGGCAGCGCTTCCTGGAAAGCATGGCCGATCTGGTGCTCTTCGGTAACCCCGGTCAGCGAGGAAGCCAGCACGATAACCGACAGACCGACAAGGCCCGGCGGCATATGCATGATGAGGCAGACAACGAGCCACACAGCAACCACGGCCTGCGTCGCGAGCGAGACACGGTCACGCTTGGTCAGGCGGGATTCTTCATACTCGTCATATTCTTTCAGAATATTCAGGACCCGATCCGGCAGCTTGGCGCCATAGCCGAACCAGCCGGTCATCTCCAGAGCAATACAGGTTGCAAGACCGGTGAAGAGGACCGGAACGGTAACCGGTGACATGCGGAAGAAGAACTCGGTAAAGTTCCAGTGCGCATGGCTACCGATCATCAGGTTCTGCGGCTCACCCACCAGGGTCATGACACCACCGAGCGCGGTACCGACGGCAGCGTGCATCATCAGGCTACGCAGGAAAGCCCGGAAGCCTTCCAGGTCGTTGCCGCTCAGCGGCTCGAGCAGCTCATCATCCTGATGGTCATGTTCATGACTGAAGTGCTTGCCCGATGCCACCTTGTGGTAGATCGAGTAGAAGCCAACAGAAATGGCAATCACCACCGCAGTCACCGTGAGCGCATCCAGGAAGGCCGAAAGCACGGCCCCTGCGATGGAGAACATCAGCGACAGCACGACCTTGCTGCGGACCTTCACCACCAGTTTGGTGAAGACGAAGAGCAGCATCGGCTTCATGAAGTAGATACCTGCAACCATGAAGACCAGCAGCAGGATAACCTCAAGACCACCTTCAACCTCGTGCAGCACCTTGGCCGGCGATGTCATGCCGATCATGATGGCTTCGAGCGCCAACAGACCGCCCGGTTGCAGCGGATAGCATTTCAGTGCCATCGCCAGGGTGAAGATGAATTCGATCACCAGCACCCAGCCGGCGATGAACGGATCGACAAAGAAAAACAGCAGCGGGTTCAGAATAAGGAAGCCGAGGATGGTGTATTTGTACCACTCGGCTGAATTCCCTAGGAAATTCCTCCCTGCCGGATTCGCAAACAGCGACATAGCGGTTCCCTCATTTACAAGTCGCCCCCCGAAAAGGTGGCAATATCAAGGCACGCTTGTATCGCCCGTCAGACTTCAAATCAAGACAAACTGCCTGTCAGCCACCTACTGACGATAGATACCCTTGCGGGCGGTCCCCGCTACAGGTACCGTCTGTCCCAGCATGAAACGCCATTGAGGCATCGGACACGGGGGCCGAATGCAAACCGAACTGGAAAGCTTGATCCGCTGGCAAGCTGCTGGCTACAAGACCGCGCTTGCGTTGGTGCTGGCGACGTGGGGCTCAGCCCCCAGGATGGTCGGCAGCCTGATGACGATCCGTGCTGACGGCACGTTCGAGGGCTCGGTCTCGGGCGGCTGTGTCGAAGGCACTGTGATCGCCGAAGCGGTGAACCAGATGGCCAAGGGCGGCGCGCGCCAGCTCTGTTTCAAGGTTTCGGAAGAAGACGCCTGGTCCGTGGGCCTGGCCTGCGGCGGGGAAATCCAAGTCGGTGTCCTCGCCATCACCCCCGATGCCATGCCCGCGCTGACCGCGGCCCTGGAGGCCCGCCGTAATCGCCAGATGGGCCTTTTGACGTTCGACTTCACAGACGGCAGCATCCTGTTCGACGCCATTTCAATTGCTAACGGCACCGCCCTGCCCGAACGCCCGACCCTTGAGGGAGACCGATTCCTCCTGCCCGTTCGGCCCAAACCGAGACTCGATATTATCGGTGCCGTCCATATCGCGCAGACGCTTGCGCCCATGGCCAGCAGTTGCGGCTATGATGTTACCGTCATCGACCCCCGCGCCGCCTTTATCGAAAGCCGCGACTTTGGCGATGCGAATACGGTCGAGGACTGGCCCGACGATTATTTCGGCGTCTTCGCGCCGGACAAGGAAACCGCCGTCGTTGCGCTCACACACGATCCAAAGCTTGATGACGCGGCGCTTCTGGCAGCGCTGCATAGCCCGGCCTTCTATATTGGCGCGCTCGGTAGCCGCAAGACCCACGCAGCCCGGCTGGAACGGCTGGCTGGGAAAGGGGCTACTGACGACAGCCTGACCCGCATTCACGGGCCTGTCGGGCTTAATATCGGCGCAAAAACCCCGGCGGAGATCGCCATCTCCATTTTGGCTGAAATCACCCAGGTGAGGCGGGCATCATGACCGGGAGCGTACAGGTCATCATGCTGGCGGCGGGCCGGTCACGCCGGGCGGGAAGCGTGAACAAGCTTCTGGCCACGCTTGACGGCAGGCCGGTCATTTGCCATGCCGCCGAAGCCGCCCTTGAAGGTACCGGAACACCGCCGCTTATTGTCACCGGCCATGAAAACGAAAAGGTGCAGACGGCCCTCAACAGATGCCATGTCAGCTTTTTGCATAATGCCGCCTATGCCGACGGGATGGCCACAAGCCTGGTGGCGGGGATCGAGGCACTGCACGACGACACCAGCCTGTTTTTCGTCAGCCTCGGCGATATGCCTTTCGTCACCCCCGACACCTACCGGCGGTTGCTGACGGCGGCAGAAAACGCTCCGGACATCGACATATTCATCCCGGTTCACGAAGGGGTCCGCGGCCATCCTATCTTGTGGCGCCGCACGCAGGCGCCGGCGCTTCTGGGCATTGAAGGCGACCGGGGCGGCCGCGCCATCATCCGTGACAACCCCGCCCTGGTGTCTGAAGTGCCGGTGATGGACCCTGGTATCCTGATCGACCTGGACACGCCCGAGGCCATGGCCCGCCACGGGATTACGGCAGAAGCGCCATAAGCGCATCTTCCTCCATCTGGAGGACTTCCTGCGCGATGCCGTAAGGGAACCCAGCCCGCATGAGCGAGGCCAGTTCCTTCTGACGCTGATCGTCGGCATCCTTGCCCGGTCGCCTGAACACGCCAAAACGGCGGCGCTTCACGAACGCGGCCGCAGCTTGCAGAACCAGGCTTTCATCGGCCCTTTCCTCGGCATCCTCAAGGACACCCGCCGCCGTCTCCGCCGAGACCCCCTTGTGGCGAAGATCCTGCAGGATGGTCCGAGGCGGTTTGCCTTTCCTGAGCAGGCTTTGCGTTCGCTGGGTGGCATAGGTCGTATCGTCGACATAGCCATAGCCGACACATTTGGCGACAACCGCATCGATCCAGCCCTGCTGCTCCTCACTTGGGGGCACACCCTCTTCATTGCGGCGCCTGACCTTACGGCTGAGCACATCGCGCAGGCGTTCCTCGGTGGCGGCGTAGCGGCCGAGATAATGAATTGCCGCCCGTTCGAGCCAGGCCTCACTGACCTTGCCCTTGCGGCGCGGTTCGCGGCGTGCAGACCCGCTTTTTTGGTCGTCCCCGCTCATTTGAGCGCGTCAACAAGCTCAAGGAAACGGTCAAGCTCCTGGACCGTATTATAATAGTGCGGGGAAACCCGGACCGCGCTGTCGATGCCGCGGGGTTCAAGGTCGAGCCGGGTATGGACCACACTGGCGATCTGCACCCCAACCCCCATGGCATTCATGCGCGCCTTCACCTCGGCCGCATCGAATCCTTCCTTATTGAAGGTGATGATCGCCGCCTGTGCGTCCGCCGGGCAGGTCATCGTCACGCCTTTGAGGCGCGACAGGCCGGCGCGCAGATAAGCCGCCATCTTCTGCGTCCGCCCAAAGGCACGGTCAGGGCCAAGCCCCAACAGATAATCGAGCGCCGCGCCGAAGCCGAGCTCATTCACCATGCTGCGCTCCCACGCCTCGAACAGGCGGGTATCATGCCGGAGTTCATAATGGTCTGCGGCAACCCAGGCCGCGGCCTGGTTCGTCAGCATCACCGGGGTGAGCCTGTCCCGCGCCCGGGCGCTCGCATAGAGGAAGCCGACACCCCGAGGCCCGCGCAGGAACTTGCGGGACGTCGCCGTCAGCATGTCACAGCCGATGTCTTCCACCTTCACCGCCATCTGGCCGACCGCCTGACAGGCATCCAAGAGATACAGGATGTCATGGGCCCGGGCGATATCCCCCACCGCTTTCACCGGGTTCACCTGCCCGCTTGAGGACGGCACTTCCGAAATGGCGATAAGCTTGGTCCGGCCGTCGACAAGGGATTCGAGATGGGCAAGATCGAGCGCACCATCTGCGCCCGCACGCGCCACGCGCACCTCCACCCCCGCCGCCTTGCCCCGGTGCAGGATGGCGACGAAATTGCTGCAATATTCATTGAAGGCGGTGATGAGATTGTCGCCCGCCTCGAAAGGCACCGAATAGAAGGCCTTGTTCCAGGCATCGACCGCACTGCTGGTGAGGGCATAATCCTCCGGCTTGCCGCCTGTCAGTTTGGCGAGCGACGCATAAACCGCCGCGTGGGCATCCGACTGTTGCTCCTGCGCAACATAGCCGCCAAGTTCGACTTCGCGCCTCAAATGTGCGGTCATGGCCTCGACAACCGGTGTCGGCATCAAGGAGGCGCCGCAATTGTCCAGATGCAGACGCCCGCTGACGCCCGGCGTTTCCGCGCGCAGCCGGTCAAGGTCCTGGTCGATGATGAGAGCGCTGTCAGGTGTCATTTTTTGGCCGCAATCCTCACATATTCCGAGTTTCACCAAGTTATCGGGGCCAGAATTCGCTTGCGTCACTAGACAGCAGACTGTAATTCAGCCTTTATATTCCGGCATGTATCTGTTCGCGAGTGAACAGGCTACAGATGGTCAAAGGCAAGTGAATTTTGACCGTAGCCTTTACATGCTGCTGGTGTGATTTAGTGGAAGCCCGGAGAAATCAGGGCTTTTTGTTGTTGTTTTTGTAGGGTCCGGCTATCCTGTGCCGGGGCAAATATGGTTGAAGCCGACGCAATGACTATAGTGACTCCTACGCTTGATCCGACGCTGCCTCGGCGGTTCTCGGATTTTGATACGCTTGTTGATGCCATCGAGTATGCCGCGAAGGGCGTACGCGGTGCTAACTTTTATAATGCCCGTGGCGACCTCGTTGAGGCACTGCCGTGGGCAAAACTGCGTGATCGTGCTGAAGCAATCGGCCGTAAATTGGTGGGCATGGGCTTTGAAAAAGGCGACCGGATCGCCCTCATCGCCGAAACCAGCGCCGATTTCGCGACTTTCTTCGTTGGCTGCCAATATGCCAGCGTCCTGCCGGTACCACTGCCCCTGCCGACCTCCTTCGGTGGCAAGGAAGGCTATGTCTCGCAGCTTCGCATGCAGATGCAAAGCTGTCTCGCCGGCGGCCTGATGGCACCTTCTTTCATGAAAGACATCGTTGATGAAGCAACGCAGGACCTTGACCTGCGCTTCACCGGTTCCTGCGCCGACTTCCTGGCAGCGAAAGGCAATGGCGACCTGCGCCTGCCTGAACCGGACGACCTTGCTTACCTGCAATATTCGTCAGGCAGCACCCGCTTCCCGCACGGCGTCGCCGTAACCCACCGGTCGCTCCTGGCCAACACGCATGGCATGGGCTATCACGGTGTCCGCATGCAGGAAACCGACCGCTGCGTTTCCTGGCTGCCCTTCTACCATGACATGGGCCTTGTCGGCACGTTCCTGACCACCCTGACCTGTCAGGTGTCGGTCGATTTTATCCCGACTGAGGAATTCGCCCGCCGCCCCTTAAGCTGGCTCCGGGTGATGAGCCAGAACAAAGGCACGGTAGCCTACAGCCCGACCTTCGGCTTCGACATCTGCACGCGCCGCGCGTCCCTGCGCGCCAACGCACTGGAAGACCTGGACCTGTCGAGCTGGCGTGTTGCCGGTATCGGCGGTGACATGATCCGCCCGGACGTCCTGCGCGCCTTCCACAACACGTTCAAGGAAATCGGCTTCAAAGAGACCGCCTTCCTGCCAAGCTACGGCCTGGCTGAATGTACCCTGGGCGTCAGCTTTGGCGAAATAGGCAAAGGCGTCCAGATCGACATGGTCGAAGAAGCGCTTCTGGTCGGTGACCGCCACGTCCTGGTGAACAAGGCCGAAGGCGGCGACGCCCGCCTGCGCGAGGTGGTCAACTGTGGCCGTCCCTTGCCAGAGTATGACATTGAAATCCGCAATGAAGACGATGTTGCTCTCACTGAGGGCAAAGTCGGCCGCGTTTATGTGCGCGGCACGTCGGTCATGCGCGAATATTTCAATGACCCGGAAACCACCCGCGCTGTCCTCAGCCCCGAAGGCTGGCTGGACACCGGTGACATGGGTTACATGAAAGACGGCTGCATCTTCATCGTCGGCCGCGCCAAGGACATGATCATCGTCAACGGCCGCAACCACTGGCCGCAGGACATCGAGTGGGCTGCCGAGCAGCTCCCCGGCGTCAAGAACGGTGACATTGCCGCGATTTCGATCCCCGGTGAGAATGCTGAGGAAGTTCCGCTTATCCTGGCCCAGTGCCGCCTGTCGGACCTGGCCGAGCGCGCCAAGTTTGTCGACGATTTGCGCAAGCATATCCAGAAATCGACCGGCATCACCTGCATGGTCGAACTGGTGTCGCCACGGTCGCTGCCGCGCACGTCTTCCGGCAAGCTGAGCCGTTCGAAGGCCCGCATCCAGTATCTTTCCGGTCATTTGCAGGCTTTAGCCAGTTAGCACCATGAGCGACAAAAACACCTCTCAAGCGCCCGCTAAGGTCATTGCCCTTACGGGCGCTACGGGTTTCCTGGGCGGGCATGTCATCGACAGCCTCCTGGACGCAGGCCATGAAGTCCGTGCGCTGACCCGCCGCCCGCAGGAAGCCCGCGACGGCGTCACCTGGGTGCCTGGGGACCTTTCCGACAAGATCGCGCTTCTGGAACTCACCCGCGACGCCGACACGCTCATGCATGTGGCAGGGCTCACCAAAGCGCTCAACCGCGATACCTTCTTCGATGTGAACCTGGGCGGGACCAAGCTGGTCCTGGAAGCAGCCGCCGAGAACGGCGTCCGCCATGTGGTCAATGTCTCCAGCCTTGCCGCCCGCGAACCGCGTCTGTCCCACTATGGCGCCAGCAAGGCCGCCGCGGAACTGGCGCTCAGCGCCCGCCGCTGGCCCTTCTCGTGGGTCAATGTGCGCCCGCCCGCCATTTACGGCCCAGGCGACAAGGAAATCCTGAAGCTTCTGAAGGCCAGCAAGCTTGGCCTGCTGCCCGCGCCCGGCAGTAGCAAAAATCGCTTCTCGATGATCCATGCGCAGGACCTCGCCCGCGCGCTTACCATTCTGGCCGAAGGCGGACACGGCACCGCGACCTATGAAATCGACGACATGAAGCCCAGCGGCTATCAGCTTAAGGACGTCGCCGAAGCCCTCGGCAGCAAGGAAGACAGGCGGCCACGTATCCTGCCGGTGCCCTTCCCCGTGCTTGGCACGCTCGGCGCCATCAACGGGCTTTTCGCCAGCATGATCCGGCGCCCGGCGATGCTGACGCTGCCGACCGCGCGCTACCTGTGCCATAATGACTGGACCGTCAGGAGCGCACGCCGCCCCATCCTCGCCAACTGGTCGCCGCAATTCGACCTCAAGACCGGTTTAAAGGACACCATGGATTGGTACCGAAAAAACGGGCTTTTATGATGGCGTCCAGCCCGATATAAGACGAGTGATTAATCCAGTAGGCTAGCAGCAAACAGATAGGCGGACACGATGGCCAGCACCCAGACCCTTGAAAAGATTTACGAATTAATTGCGCCGCTTAACAAGCGCAGCGTAGAATTGGGCCCGCAGACTACATTTGCGTCTGACCTGCAGTTGGATTCGCTTACCGTCATGGACCTTGTGGCCGAAATCGAGGACGAGTTCGACATCGTCCTGCCGCTGAATATGCTGCCCGACCTTGAAACCATCGAGCATGTGGCGGACGCCGTCGAGAAAATCGTCAACGAAGGCTGAGTATCGTGGATTTATTGGACAAATTTGATTCCATGGTGGCGCTGCGTGCGTCGCTGCCGTTTGAAAAAGCCGACCCCTTCACGGTGGTGATGGATGAAATCCTCTCCGAAACCGAGGCCATGATCGACGGACGCCGGACCATTTTGGCCGGTACCAACAACTATATGGGCATGACCTTCAATGAAGAGGCCATGGCCGCTGCCAAGGATGCCATCGACAGGTTCGGCACCGGCACCACCGGTTCGCGTTCTCTCAACGGCACCTATGCCGACCATAAGCTTCTCGAAGCGACCATCGCCGACTTTTACGGCATGGAACACTGCATGGTCTTCTCGACCGGCTATCAGGCCAACCTGGGCATGATCTCGGCGCTGGGCGGCAAAGACGACTATGTCATCATCGATGCCGACAGCCACGCCTCCATCTATGACGGCTGCTCCATGGGCAATGCCACCATTGTCCGCTTCAAGCATAATAACGTCGAGCAGATGGAACGCCGGCTGAAGCGTCTGCCCGAAGACGCCGGCAAGCTGGTTGTCGTCGAAGGCATCTATTCAATGCTCGGTGATGCGGCGCCCCTCAAGGAACTCCTTGAAGTCGCCAAGAAATACGGCTGCATGACGCTGGTTGACGAAGCGCATTCCATGGGCTTCTGCGGTGAAAACGGCCGCGGCGTCGCCGAAGCGCTGGGCGTTGAGCATTTGGTCGACTTCTATGTCGGTACCTTCTCGAAATCGGTGGGGACAGTTGGCGGTTTTGCCGTGTCGAACCATCCGAAATTCGACGTGCTCCGCTTCATCTCCCGTCCCTATATCTTTACCGCGAGCCCGCCGCCGAGCATCGTGGCCTCAGCCATCAAGGCGATCGAGGCCATCAAGCGCAGCGGCAACCGCCGTGCCCACCTGTGGGAAAATGCCCGCCGGTTGCACGCAGGCCTCAAGAAGGCCGGGTTCGACCTGGCGACGCCGGAAGCCCAAAGCCCGATCATCGCGGTCTATATGCCGGATATCATGCTGGGCACCCATTTCTGGGAGAACCTTCTTATGGAAGGTGTTTACACCAATATGGCAGCCCCGCCCGCGACACCTGCTGGCATGTTCCTGATGCGCGTGAGCATTAACGCCCTGCATACGCCCGAGCAGATCGACGAGATCATCAAGCGCTTCGTCATCACTGCCAACAAGGTTGGTCTGGAACTAAAGCCGGAAGCGTAAGCGATTATAATGAATGAAGAAAAGGCGGCCTGACGGTCGCCTTTTTTATTTGAACGCGCCTTTTTTACGAAGGCCCCAGAACAGGCTGACACCCGCCAGCACCGGGTGGCGCCGCATCCAGGGGGTGATAGCAATCTCCACCCCCGAATGACGGCGGATCTTCCAGGCCAGATAGTCGATGCCACCGTCAAAGGTCATCGAGGCCTTCACCAGCCGCAGGAAACTGATGACCTTGCCATTGATCCGCCGCGCGGCCCATGTAAGGCGCGGACCGATAAGCTTCAGCCTTGCAGGCTGCTTCGCGCTCTTCTCCGCCGCAGGGGCAAGCCCAAGGGCATCAAGCACCAGGGGCGTCATGCGGTCATAGCGGTCCTGGTCAAGCAGATAGATTTCCAAGCCCTTGCCGCCGCGTTCTGAGCGCAACTCGGCCGCATAGGTCTGTTCAAACGCCGCCACCCATAGCTGGCGCGAAAGCCTCAGCGAAGGTTTCAGATCAACCAGGTTGCCAATCATCGTGACAGCCGCCTGCGCCACATCCCCCGCGATGGCCTCTTTGGTTGCCTCATCGCGCGGCAGCAGAAGCAGGCATGGCTGGCAGAAGCGCGCCCAAACGGACACATTCAGGCATTCAGGCCCCGTACGGAACGCAAGGTCCGCGCGCGACAGCACCGCATATTTGGACCGCACAGTCACCCCACCCGCGTCGATTTCATGATAGAAAACGTTAGGCGGAATAAGGCGGTTAGCTATACGCAACCATCTGCTTGCATATGCTGCGCGGTAGCTGTCCACAATCACGTAAAAATCGAGAATCTTGTCGGCGATCTGGCCTGTGCGCAGGCACGAACCGTAAAACAGGATACCGGCGACACTGCCCTCATACCGGGCAGCGATGTCCTGTGCTGCCGCCATCACCTCGTGCGCGACATCCCGCTGCCACTCATGAAGGATAAAGCGGTGAAGCGCCGCCGTGGGGTCCGACATTCCCGTCTCCCCTTACTTCAGCGAGACAAAGGTCAGCTGACGGTCACCCCGGAGCGTCAGCGCACGGCCGGGTTTGGGATGATAGATTTCGCCATCGAGCGTAACCGGGTCTGTGCCCTCAATGCGGATTTCATTGGCCCGGCGGACATGAACGCCGTCGATGGTTTTCTTGCCGTAAGCCCCGGTCACGAGGCCTTTCAGCGCCCGCATCAGGTTGCTGCCGCCCGCTTCCACCGCGGAAAAGCGCAAACCGCCCGCGCCTTCACGGCCGTAAGGTTTAAGGCCGAGGATAAGCCGGTCGAGCGTCGTACTGATCACCGCGGAAAACTGGCCTGTGAAGCGGCCGCCGCCCAAAACCGTCACCGTCATCGGGTCGGAAACCATCAGCGGCCGCCCAACCCCGAAGGCCGACAAAAGCAGCTTCCCGACGACAGCCAAATGGGCCACACCGTTCGGCAGGCCACGGGAATAGGCATTCTGGCGGCACCAATGGATGCCTTTGACCACACCGGCGGTGCCGAAGAAGGTGCCGACGCGCGGGTTGGAGCCGTCCCCAAGGTCAAGCTCCACCAGATGACGGGTCGCCAGTTGCTTGGCGATGGTGCCGCGCTGCGCGATATCCAGAAGACGCCTGAGCACCCTTTCGGGCTTGCCGCGATAGCCGAGATCAGCCGCCGTCATGTTGGTTTTGCCGCCGGGCAGGAACGCGATCGGCGGTACCACGTCAAACGGGTTGCGGTGCAAAATAGCGGCAAGCACGGCGCCGATGGTTCCGTCGCCACCGTTGATGATCAGAATTGCGGGGTTCGCGCGCGCAAAAAGCTGCAGCGCCTCATCAACCGTCTCCATGCCGTCCAGCTCGAAATGCACGACATTCGCGCTTTCGTCGATGACACGGCGGATGCCCTCCATCCGGTCCGTGTTGCTGGTGCTCAACGGATTCGAAATGATAGCGACAAGCGGAACGGCCGCGCCGGTCTTTATGCTGGTCCTATCGAGTTGCATGACGGGTGTTGCTCCACACATAAACAAACAGGCCCATGAGGGGCCACGTCGTCACATTATTGCAACGATGCCCCCTTCATAGCGGCAAATGGCCAATTTCTCAAACCCTAGCGTCGGAAAAACGCCAATTAGGGGTGAGCCCGGCCTCCCCCTCTGCTTGCCCGGGGATGGTGGCAAAATTATGTTGCCCCACCGATTTCGAAGCCCCTGCCGCCTCACCGCCGCCATGAGAGAGACCCACAGGTCTCCGCAAGCGTGAAGTCGCCGATACGCCTAGGCGCAGGCAAATGCCCCTTGAAACCGTCCCGGAACCAGTGTAGCGCCATCCTATGGTCTATTTTACGCATCACACCGAACCAACGCACGTTACCCTTCCCACCCGGGAGGCCCGCCTGTGAGGGAAACTTTACGCCAGCTCCGCCGTCTGGTCGTGCCGTCACGCACGCTCGCGCGTTATATGGTGCGGCTGCATGTCGGGCGTTTTCTCGGCATTCTGGTCGGGGTGATCACCGTGCTCCAGCTTCTGGACCTCTTGGCCCATACCGATGACATCATGAAAGCCCAGGGGGCGACATGGGTTTCACTGGTCTCCTACGTCAGCATGCGCGCGCCTGAATTTATCAGCCAGTTCGCGCCCTTCACCGCGCTTCTCGCGACCTTGCTAACGCTCGCGACCCTCAACCAGCACAGCGAAGTGGTGGTGATGAAGGCGATCGGCTTGTCGGCGCACCGTATCCTGCTGCCGCTCGGGCTCGCCTCGTTCCTGATCGCCATCGCGCATTTCGCCTTCAACGAAACCGTGGTGGTCAAGGCCGCAGCTGACCTGAAATACTGGCAGGACAATGACTATGCCGTCGACCTGCCGCCCAACAACAACCTCACCGGCCGGGTGTGGCTGAAGGAAGGCAACACGCTGGTGCTGGTCGAAGCGGTGAACCAGCTCAGGAACCGTGTGGTGCTGGATAAAGTCTCGCTGTTCATGCGCAATGGTGAAGGCAAGCTCACCTCCATCGAGAAGGCCGATTTCGCCTGGTATCAGGACGGCAAATGGACGCTCCATGAAATGCGGCGCCTGGATTTGGCGACCCACAAGGTGACGATCATCCCGATCGCCGACTGGAACACGCCGATTAAGCCGGAACGCTTCCTGACCCTGAACGTCAACCCGAACTATGTCTCCTTCTTCAAGCTGTGGGGCGTGATCAAACAGTTGAAGGCGCAGGGCCAGCCGACCGAGAAGCTGATGGCCGCCTTCTGGCAGAAGCTCGCTGGGCCCGCCTCCACGCTCCTGATGCCGCTTCTGGCCGCTGTGGCCGCTTTCGGGGTGCACCGCGCCGGCAGCCTGGCGATCCGCCTGGTGTTCGGGATGGCGCTAGGCTTCAGCTTCTTCGTCGCCGACAATTTCATGCTGGCGATGGGCGAATTTGGCGTCGCGCCGCCGTTCCTGGCCGCCTGGGCGCCCTTCTTCCTGTTCATGCTGCTCGGCTATGCCGTCCTCTTCAACACCGAGGAAGGCGGTAAGCCACCACCCCGGCACGCGAGGCCCGCGGAAGTCCCGCCGCCATGACGGAGGAGGCCAACCAGCCGGACCACGCCCACCATACCGCGCGGGTCGCGGGTGGCGCGGGCTATGCGTTCCTCGGCCGGTTGGGCGCGCTCATTGAGGTCGGCTCGGTCATCGCCTTCACCTGGGTTTACGGCAGCGCCACCTTCGGCCTGTTCGCGGTGCTGTGGAGCTATGTCCGCGTCGCCACCACGGTGACCGACCTGGGCATGGGGATGAGCCTCCAGCGCTTCATCCCGCGTGCGGGAGAGGCGGAAGCCAGTCGCATCACCGGTACCGCGCTCAAATCCAGCTTTCTGGCATCCTGCCTGATCGCGCTGGTGACCACACTTCTCGCCCCCATGATCGCGCCGCACCTGAATGCCGCCAAGGCCGACGAAGCCCACCTCATCAGCGTGATCCGGCTTTATGTCTGGGTGCTGCCCTTCTGGACGTTTGTGGAGGTGGCGACCGCCGCGATCCGCGCGCGCCGCACCTTCGGGCCGGAGATCAAGGTGCGCATCTTCTATGAGCAGGGGCTGAGGCTTATCGTCGCCGTCTCGCTTGGCCTTTTGGGTGCCCGCACCTACGGCCTGTTCGCCGCGCATCTGGTCAGCGTCATTCTCGCCGCCCTGCTCGCGCTCCGGCTTATCGCCCGCTATTACGACCTCTCAGCAGTCCTGAAAGCGCCGATCACAGGGGCCACAACCAAGGAGCTGCGCACCACCGGCCTGTCGCTGATGCCGGCGACCATCACCAAGAAGCTGTTCAGCGAATTCCCGGTGATGGTGCTCAATTTCATGCTGCCGGGCGCTGCGGGCGCGGCCGCGGGCGGCTATTATGCCGTCGCGCGCAAGGTGGCGAGTGCGCTTCAAGTCGTTCGCACCACGTTCGAGTATGTCATGGCGCCCCTGGCCGCCGAACGCGCGGGCGAAGGCGACCATAAAGCCCTCAGCGCCATGTATGCCTACGCCACCCGCCTCAGCCTGACGTTTGCGCTGCCGTTCGGGGCCGCGCTCGTGCTCGCGCGACATGATATTCTCGCGACCATGCGGCCGGAGTTCCAGGCCGCGGCTGCCGCCATCGCCATCCTGTGCCTCGGCCGGGTCATCGAGGCTGCGACCGGCCCGTCGTCCGCGATCATCGAAACCCTTGGCCACCGCCTGCTCGCCGCGCTGAACGGCCTTGCGGGTATCGTAGCGCTCCTGATCGTCAGCGCGCTTATGATCCCCGCGCACGGTGTGACCGGCGCCGCCATCGCCGCCGCGGTTGGCCTCAATGTCACCGCGCTCCTCAGCCTTATCGAGGCTGCTGCCCTCTTCCGCCTGTGGCCCTATGACAGGGGCACCCTGCGCCCGCTGGCGCTGTCGGCGCTCCTTTCCGCCGGGATGATCGCGCTGATCCCCGCCAGCAACCACTGGCCGGCGCCTTACGGTCTTATTGCCGCCCTCCTTGGGCTTATGCTCACGCTGGGGCTTGTGGTGCGCCATGGCCTGACGGACACGGACGCCACGGCGCTGGGCAAGCTCGGCCGCCTCATCCGCCCCCAACCTTCCGGAGACTGACACTATGACCGATACAATCGACTTCAGCGATTTCCTCAAGGTGGATATCCGCGTCGGCACCATCCTGAGCGCCCGCCCCAACGAAAAGGCGATCAAACCGGCTTATGTTCTGGAAGTCGACTTCGGCCCCGATTATGGCACCAAGCTCACCTCCGCCCAGATCACGGCGGAACACAGCCTTGAAAGCCTGCCGGGGATGCAGGTGCTCGCGGTCGTCAACTTTCCGCCCAAGCGCGTCGCGGGCGTGAAGTCCGAGGTGCTGACCCTCGCCACCATGGAGGAAGGCGGCCGCACCGTCCTCATCACGCCGTCGAAGCCCGTGCCCAACGGCACCCGGCTTTTATAGGTTGCAAATCCGCGTCAAGGGTATATCCAAAGACAACACCACCATCCGACCAGGGGAATTTCTGCCGTGAGTACTGTAACCATCCGTAAAGTCACCGATAAATCCGGCATCAAGGCCTTCGTGAACGCCACCCGCGCGGTCTATAAGGACGATCCGAACTGGATCCAGCCCTTGATGATGGAACGGATGGATGTGCTGCAGGCCAGCAAAAACCCCTACTTCCAGCACGCTGAGGTGCAGATGTGGGTCGCGGAGCGGGACGGCGTGCCCGTCGGCCGCATCTCGGCACAGATCGACAGCCTCGCGCAGGAAAAGTGGGGCCCCAACCTCGGTCATTTCGGTCACTTCGAAGCGCTGGATGAGGAAGTGGCCGACGCGCTCCTCGAAACCGCGGAAGCCTGGCTCAAGGAGCGCGGCATGGTTCGGATGCAGGGGCCGTGGTCCTTCTCATCCGCTGAGGAAGTCGGCACGCTGGTGGACGGCTTCAACACCCCGCCTGTGTTCATGATGCCCCACGGCCGCCCGCAGTATGACGGCTGGATCAAGGCGCAAGGCTTCGATAAAGCCAAGGACATGTTCGCCTATGAGCTGGACCTCCTGAAACCCGCGCCGGAACGCGCGGGCCGCATCGTCAAGATGGCGGAGAAGAACAAGCGCCTCACCCTGCGTGAGATCGACATGAAGAATTTCGACGAGGAAGTGAAAACCGTCCTCGACATCTATAACGAAGCCTGGTCGGACAACTGGGGCTATGTGCCCTTCACTGAGGCCGAGGTAGAACACGGCGCCAAGGCGCTGAAACCGGTGGTGAAGCCCTACCGCACCATGCTGTGCGAATATGACGGCGAACCGGTCGCCTTCATGCTGACCATCCCGGACGTGAACCACAAGATCCGCGACCTCGACGGCAAGATCGGCCCGATCAAGCTGGTCAAACTGCTGTACCGGATGCTGAACGGCAAGGAAGACCGCTGCCGCGTGCCGCTGATGGGCGTGCGCAAGCGCTTCCAGAAAGGCCCCTTGGGTGCGGCCATGGCCATGTGGATGATCCAGGTCAGCCAGAAAAACGTCGTCGACCGCGGCGCCACCTTCGGCGAGCTCGGCTGGATCCTCGAAGACAATGACGGCATGAACGCCATCCTCGAAGAAATCGGCTGCAAGGTCTATAAAACCTACCGGGTTTATGAGAAGGCGATTGCGTGACGGCGAAAGACCCGATTACTAAAGCACCTGAGGTATGGTTCCGGTTTTGCCGCGGGTTCCATCAGGATTTTGGATTTCTAGGGCTTTCCTTCGAAGAAGAGCTCCAAAGCATGCTTTCAGGCATGGCTCCAGAAGACCGAAAAGCACTCAAGAGATATCTCACGGATATCATTCATTCTGACCTAACCGACAGTCAGCTTGGCAAGCTTTTTGCCAAGGGTGGTTCGGATATCATCATTGGAAGTCGCCAGAAGCAGCCCGTGAGGTCCTTCTTCCAATATATATTAGATGTAGCAAATTAAATCGCTTAAGCCTTAGCCTTCTCTACAGCCTCTTTCCAACAGTTGCGGGCAAGTGCGGCAATGTTGGTGTCGGCGAAATCAACGAGCTGCGGGTCGATGCGGTAGCTGCGGCCGTTGGTCATGTTGATGAGGACCGTCTTCGGCCCGTCGCCGTCGCCAAGTTCCTCAATGGCTTTGACATCCCGCCACCAGGGGTCGGGCTCACCCGTTGCGGTTCCGAAACGAAACTGGTCGGCGGTAAATTCCACATAGGCGCGCCTGCGGATGAGGCCGGATAGCTCCAGCGCCAGATAAACCCCATAGATGACCAAGCCCCAGATCACCACGTGGTAGCGATCACTGGCGAGCAGTGACTGGCCGGGGCGCAGGACAGTGTCGAACACCACAAAGCCGATCAGGATAAGGAGGGAGAGGGACAGGCTGAGAACCCGGCTCCTCACCGTGCGTTTATGCTTGTGAAAAGCCGCGATAACCGGCGCGTCGCTCGTTAAAGTAACCATACATGCCTCCCCTGGCTGCGGTTACTTTACGCGCCACAGCCCCAAGGTCAACGCGCCAGTCTCCCCCTCGTCATGCTGAACTTGTTTCAGCATCCATTGTGTATTTGAAGCAAAGAGGATTATCACCCATCTTTCACATGGACCCTGAAACAAGTTCAGGGTGACGGTTAAGGGAGTAGGAAAGTCGCCCCTCTAAAGCTTCCCCTGCGCCAGATTGGCGAACTCGCACAGCAGCGGGCGGGTGTCACGCGGGTCGATGATGTCTTCGACCAGGAAGGCCTCCGCCGTGCGGAAGGGGCTGCGGACCTTGTCGAGCCGGGCGCGGATGGCCGCGAGGTGCGCTTCCGGGTCCTCGGCGGCCTCAAGCTCGGCCTTGTAGGCGACTTCGATGCCGCCATCCAGCGGCAGGCTGCCCCAGTCGCCCGACGGCCAGGCGAAGCGGTACTGGAACTTGGTATGGTCGCTCATCGCGGCACCGGCGACACCGTAAGCCTTACGCACGATCACACTCGCCCACGGCACGCTGGCGCGGTAAACGCCATTGAGCGCATCGACGCCGAAGCGGATGGTCGCCGCCTTTTCGGCTTCAAGCCCGATCATGAAGCCCGGATTATCAACAAAATGCACCACCGGCAGGCGGAACAGATCGGCGAGCTTTATGAAACGCTCCACTTTGCGCGCGGCATCAGCGGTCCAGGAGCCGCCGAGGAAGGCGGGGTCGGACGCCAGCACCGCCACCGGCCAGCCATCCAGCCGCGCGAACGCGGTGATCGCCGATTGTCCCCAGCGGCGGCCCATTTCGAACAGGCTGCCCTTGTCCATCACCCGCTCAAGGATTTTGCGCATGGAATAAGCCGTGCGCTTGTCCTCCGGCACCGCATTCAACAGCGCCTCATCCCGGCGCTCGACACCGTCTGAGGTATCACCCCGGGCCGCGGCCTCCCCTGCCCGGCTGGGCAGGTAAGACAGGAACTTGCGCGCGGCGGCGAAGGCTTCGTCTTCGCTGTCGACCAGGTCATCCACCGCACCATTACGGGCATGGATTTCAGCCCCGCCCAGCTGTTCCTTATCGAGGGTTTCACCGAGCGCCGCCACCACGGCGGGCCCTGCCGTGAACATGTGCGATAGCCCCTTGACCATCACGCTATAGTGGCTGGCCACCACGCGCGCGGCCCCGAGCCCCGCGACCGACCCGAGCGCGAGGGAGACAACCGGCACACTTTCCAAATTCCCCACCACATGCTCCCACCCCGGCAGCCACGGCACGTAGGTGAGGCCCATGTCCTCAAGCGTCTTGACCGAGCCACCGCCGCCGGTGCCGTCAATCAGCCGGATGAGCGGCAGGCCATATTCGTGCGCCATCTGCTCGGCCAGCACCGACTTGTGGTAAATGGCGGCGTCGGCCGCGCCGCCACGCACGGTGAAATCATCCGCCGCCAGCACCACCGGCCTGCGGTCCACCGTCGCCTTCCCGAACAGGAAGTTGGCGGGGGAAAAGCCGGCGACATCGCCGTTTTCGTCATACGACGCCTTGCCCGCGAGCTTGCCGATTTCCCGGAAGGAGCCGGGGTCCGCCATGCGGCGTAGGCGTTCACGCACGTCCAGCTTGCCGCGGGCGTGCTGGCGCGCCACCTTGTCCGCGCCGCCCATTTCCTCGGCGAAGGCCTCACGCGCCTTCTTTTCCCCAAGCTCTTTTTCCCACGCCATACGTGCGTCCCTACCCCGATTGCATCAGCCGGACCCCTTCGTCGCGCTCGAACAGATAGAGGAGATGGCGGAGCGCCTCGCCTCGGTCGCTTTCGAGCTTGGGGTCCCGCATGACAATAAGGCGGGCGTCGTCGCGGGCAAGTTCGATGAGGTCGGCGTGCTCGGCGAAATCGACCAGCTTGAATTCCGGCAGGCCGCTTTGCTTGGTGCCGAGGATTTCACCGCCACCGCGCAAGCGCAGGTCCTCCTCCGCGATCAGGAAGCCGTCTTCGGTGTCGCGCATGACCTTGAGGCGCGCGCGGGCGACCTCACCGATTTCGTTGGCGCGCAGAAGGATACAGCTGGACTTGTCCGAGCCCCGGCCAACGCGGCCACGAAGCTGATGAAGCTGGGCGAGGCCGAAGCGTTCGGCATGTTCGATCACCATGATCGTGGCTTCGGGCACATCGACGCCGACCTCGATCACCGTGGTGGAGACGAGGACTGAAGTCTCGCCTTTCTGGAACGCAGCCATGACCGTGTCCTTCTCCGGCCCCTTCATCTTGCCGTGGACGAGGCCGACCTTGGGGCCGAGAAGCTGTTTCAGGCTAGCGTAACGTTCCTCCGCCGCGGCGAGATCAAGCTGTTCGCTTTCCTCCACCAGCGGACACACCCAGTAGGCGCGCGCGCCTGCGTTCACGGCGCGCCCGATACCGGCGGCAACGTCCGCGAGCCGGTCGAGCGCGACCACGCGGGTATCCACCGGCTTGCGGCCCGGCGGTTTTTCCCGGATCTGCGAGACATCCATGTCGCCATAGATCGTCAACGTCAGCGTGCGCGGGATGGGGGTCGCGGTCATGCCGAGCGCATCGATACCGACCTTGGCTTTGCCCGCGAGCGCGAGGCGCTGCTGAACCCCAAAGCGGTGCTGCTCATCGATGATGGCGAGGCCGAGGTCCTTGAATTCCACGTCGCCCTGGATGATGGCGTGGGTACCGACGAGAATGTCGATCTCGCCTGCCGCGACGGCTTCAAGAAGCGCTGACCGCGCCTTGCCCTTGGTGCGCCCGGTCAGGAGCGCGACGCGCATCCCCGCGGCTTCGGCGAACGGCGTGATGCTGGCAAGGTGTTGTTTCGCAAGGATTTCCGTGGGACTGAGGAGCGCGCACTGCACGCCCGCCTCCACTGCCGCCGCCATGGCGAGGAGCGCGACTACAGTCTTGCCGCTGCCGACATCGCCCTGTACGAGGCGCAGCATGGCCTTGTCACTTTCAAGGTCGGCGATGATTTCATGGAGCGTACGTTCCTGATCGCCGGTGAGCTGATACGGCAGATGCTCGCGGATTTTTGCGCGCAAGTGCCCGTCGCCCTTGAGGATTCGCCCACGTTTGCGCCGGGTATGGTCCCGCACGATCGCGAGCGCGAGTTGGGTCGCCAGCAGTTCATCGGCGGCCAACCTGCGGCGCGCGGGGTGCGCGGGCGCCATGACATCAGCGCCGTCCGGGTGGTGGACGGCCTTGAGGGCTTCCAAAAATGACGGCCAGTCGTCCCGGTCAACTACGCCACGGTCATGCCACTCCGGCAGTTCCGGCACTGTTGCAAGTGCAACACTTATGGCTTTCCGGAGTATCTTGCCGGAAAGACCAGCACTTAGGGGGTAGACCACCTCCAGCAGTGGCAGCTCATCCACCGCGTCAGGCGCGACCATATAATCCGGATGCGTCATCTGCACCTGGTTCTGATAATGCTCGACCTTGCCGCTGATCAGCCGCACTTCGCCTTCCGGCAATTGCTTCTGAAGCCAATCGGCACGGGCATGGAAAAAGACCAGCGTGATCTCCCCCGTTTCATCACGGGCATGGACCCTGTAGGGCGCGCGCTTGCTCGGCGCGGGGCGGTGGTCGGTGACGGTAACCTCGAGCGTCGCGATGGAACCTGGCGCGGCCTCGCTGATCTTCGGGCGGTAGCGCCGGTCGATGAGCCCGGTCGGCAGATGAAACAGCAGGTCCATCAGCCGCGGCCCGGCCAGCTTTTCCAAAGCCTGTCGGTTGCGCTTGCCGATTCCCGGCAGGCTTTCAATGTCGGCAAAATAGCGGAACAGCGCTTCCGGCCGCATCTGGCCACTCCCCCTCGGTCGATCCTGAAGTTTCCCTTTATCGGATGGAGACCATAGCTTATGGTGTGCCGCCCGGACAATGGGCCGTGTAAGAAGACCGCGTAAAAAAGGTACCACGATGACCGATCTCACCTATGACCCGCACAAGGACCTGGACCTGGAGAATCGCCGCCGCAGGCTGACCTTCCGCGCCTGGCACCGGGGCATCAAGGAACTGGACCTGATCTTCGGCAATTTTGTCGAAGCCAATGTCGCAGGCTTTTCGGAAGACGACTGCGCCTGGTTCGAGCGCATCTTCGAGGAGCAGGACCATGAAATCCTGGCCTGGGTGACGAAGGGTGAGAATGTCCCCGAAGCCTTCCAGGGTGAGATGATGGACCGCTTGCAAAAGCTTGACTTCATGACCCTGCAGGCCCGCTAAGCCCGGCAGAATAACGGACCCCGCCCCTATGTCCTTCGACCCGCTCGATCAGCTTGTAAACGCGAAGACGCCGATGCTGGCATCCGGCGTGCCCGGCGGCTATGACGCCATGCTGCTGGCTGACCTGGCGGCGCGGGCTTTTGGGGACGGCAAGCGTGCGGTCATGCATATCGCGCGGGACAGCCAGCGCCTGACCGCGCTTGCCGCCGCGATCCGCTTTTTCGCGCCCAAGCTGGACATCATCACCTTCCCGGCGTGGGACTGCCTGCCCTATGACCGCGTGAGCCCGCAAGCCGACATCGTGGCCCAGCGCATGGCCGCGCTCGCCGAACTCAGCACCCGGCGCATGACCGCGCCCCTCGTGGTGCTGACCACCGTCAACGCCGCCGTGCAGCGCGTGCCCGCCATCAGTGCGGTCAAGAACGCCACCCTGATGGCGAGCCCCGGTGACACGCTCGCGATGGATAGTGTCATCGCGTTTCTGAGCGCCAACGGTTACACCCGCTCGGGCCAGGTGATGGAGCCGGGCGAGTTCGCGGTCCGCGGCGGACTTCTGGACCTGTACCCTTCCGGCGCGGACTGCCCTGCGCGGCTGGATTTCTTCGGCGACGAGCTGGATACCATCCGCACGTTTGACCCTTTGGACCAGCGCACCACCGGCACCACCCCGCACCTGCACCTGATGCCCGCGAGCGAGTTTTCGCTCGCCAAGGAAGGCATCGACCGTTTCCGGCGCAATTACGTAAACACGTTCGGGCCCGCGAAGGGCGACGATCTGCTGTATGAGGCCATCAGCGAAGGCCGCAAATATCAGGGCGCCGAACACTGGCTGCCCTTCTTCCATGATGAGCTGGCGACGCTGTTCGATTACCTGACCGAGCCTGTGCTGACGCTCGACCATCAGGCCGATGACGCGGCGGAGGAACGCTTCACCGCGATCCGCGATTATTATGACGCCCGCCAGGAAGCTTGGAAGATCGCACAGGGCATCCGGGATAATTCGACCCCGCCCTATAAGCCGGTGCCGCCCGAAAGCCTGTATCTGGAAACCGACGACTGGAAGGCGACGCTGGAGGATTTGAACATCCGCCGCCTGACCCCGTTCGAGGAGCCGCCCGCGCCCCATGTGGTCAGCCTGGGCGCACGCCAGGGCCGCGACTTCGGCCCCGAACGCAACCAGCGGGAAGTCAATGTTTATGACGCGGTGCGGGAGCATGTGAAAGCCATGCGCGCCGCGGGCAAGCGCGTGGTATTCGCGAGCTACTCCGCAGGCGCCGCCGACCGCATGAAAGGCGTGCTGGAGGACCATGAGGTCAAGCCCGTCGGCGTCGCTGACACATGGGAAGACATCCGCCACACCGCCAAAGCGGCGATTGCCGTCACCGTGCTGCCGCTCGAAAATGGCTTTGAAACCAAAGACCTCGCCGTCATCGCCGAGCAGGACGTTCTGGGGGACCGGCTGGTCAGCCGCGCCCGCCGCAGCAAACGCGCCGACAATTTCCTCAAGGAAGCCAGCGCGCTCGCGCCCGGCGACCTGGTCGTCCACGCGAGCCACGGCATCGGCCGCTTCATGGGGCTGGAGACCGTCACGGTATCCGGCGCGGCGCACGACTGTCTCCTGCTGACCTACTTGGGCGGTGACAAGCTGTATGTCCCGGTCGAGAATATCGAGGTGCTGTCCCGCTTCGGCGGTGAGGATGCCACCGCGCAGCTGGATAAGCTGGGCGGTGTCGCGTGGCAGGCCCGCAAGGCGAAAGCCAAAGAGCGCATCCGCGAGATGGCGGGCCAGCTGATCAAGCTGGCGGCCGAGCGCGAACTGAGGCAGGGCCAGCGCATCACCGCCGCCGATGGCATGTATGAAGAATTCTGCGCCCGCTTCCCCTTCACTGAAACCGATGACCAGCTCCGCGCCATCGCCGATGTGGCGACCGACCTTGCCTCCGGCCGCCCGATGGACCGGCTGATCTGCGGTGATGTCGGCTTCGGCAAGACCGAAGTGGCACTTAGGGCCGCCTTCCTCGCCGTCATGGGCGGGCACCAGGTGGCGGTGGTTGCGCCCACCACCCTGCTCGCACGCCAGCATTTCCTCAATTTCACCGAACGCTTCAAGGGCCTGCCCGTGCGCATCGCCCAGCTTTCGCGGCTGGTGAGCGCCAAGGACGTCAAGGCGACCAAGGAAGAAATGCGCAAGGGCACGGTGGATATCGTCATCGGCACCCACGCGCTTCTCGGCAAGGGCATCGAGTTCAAGGACATGGGGATGCTGATCGTCGATGAGGAGCAGCATTTCGGTGTCGCCCACAAAGAAAAGCTGAAGGCGCTGAAGGCCAACGTCCATGTGCTGACGCTGACGGCCACGCCGATCCCGCGCACGCTGCAGATGGCGATGAGCGGCCTTCGCGACCTTTCGATCATTGCCACCCCGCCGGTGGACCGCTTGGCCGTGCGCACCTTCGTGCTGCCGATGGACCCGGTTGTGGTGCGGGAGGCGCTCTTGCGCGAACATTACCGCGGCGGCCAGAGCTTCTACGTCTGCCCGCGTATTTCCGATCTCGCGGAAATCCAGACTTTCCTCAAGGACCATGTGCCGGAGGTGAAGTTCGTCGTCGCCCACGGCCAGATGACACCCAGCACCATCGAAGACGTGATGACCGCCTTCTATGACGGCCGCTATGATGTGCTTCTGTCCACCACCATCATCGAAAGCGGGATCGACATCCCCACCGCCAACACCATGGTGGTGCACCGGGCTGATATGTTCGGCCTTGCCCAGCTTTACCAGCTCAGGGGCCGGGTCGGGCGCTCGAAAACCCGGGCCTACGCCTACCTCACCACACCGGCGAACCGCGTGCTGACACAGGGCGCGGACAAAAGACTGCAGGTCTTGCAGGCGCTGGATACCCTCGGCGCAGGCTTCACCATCGCCAGCCACGACATGGACATCCGCGGTGCCGGCAACCTGCTCGGAGACGAACAGTCCGGCCATATCAAGGAAGTCGGGGTCGAGCTTTACCAGAAAATGCTTGAGGAAGCGGTGGCGGAAGCCCGCGCAGGCAAGGGCGAGGAAGATTTCGCCGATACCGACTGGTCGCCGCAGATCAACCTCGGCGCCACCGTCATGATCCCGGAAAGCTATGTGCCGGACCTCACGCAGCGGATGGCGCTTTATCGCCGCCTCGCCGACCTCACGAGCCGTGAGGATGTGGACGCCTTCTGTGCCGAGCTGATCGACCGTTTCGGCCCACTGCCGGGTGAGGTGAAGCAGCTTGCCGCCATCATGATCATCAAGGGCCACTCAAAACGCGCGGGTATCGAGAAGCTGGAAGCCGGCGCCAAGGGCCTGACGCTGAGCTTCAAGGATGACCGGTTCGCCAACCCGTCCGGCCTCGTCCAGTTTATCTCGTCTTCCGGCATGAAGGCCAAGCTCCGGCCTGACCACAAGCTGGTGTGCTTCGCGGCGATGGACAAGATCAGCCTCCGCCTGAAAACCGTGGCCTCCGTCGCCCGTAAACTCGCACAACTCGCCGAGGAAGACGTGCCTGCCGCTTGAGCCCCGCGCCCCGCGCAAAAAAGCGACAGCGCCTGTCCGATTTGCTATTGTATCCCCACGAAACAGACCCACATAGGGGCTAACCCATGGGAGATAAGAATGCCGTTCAAACTATCGTCCGAGGCCGTAAGCGGACTGCTGCTCATCGCCGCCGCTGCGTTTGCGATCCTGCTCGATAATTCGCCGTTTTCCGCGCACTATGGCGCGCTTCTGAGCACCAAGGCCACCATCGCCGTGGGCTCATATGGCCTGTCGAAACCGATCCTCCTTTGGATCAACGAGGGCCTGATGGCCATCTTCTTCCTGCTCGTCGGGCTGGAGATCAAGCGCGAGATGACGGACGGCGCACTCTCCGACCACAAGAACCTGACCTTGCCGGGGTTTGCCGCCATTGGCGGCATGGCCGTACCGGCGCTCATTTTCTGGATTGTCAACAACGGCCACAGCGCCAATATCGCCGGCTGGGCGGTGCCCACGGCGACCGATATCGCCTTTGCCGTCGGCATCATGGCGCTGATGGGGCCGAACCGCATTCCGCCCGCGCTGAAACTATTCCTGCTGACGCTCGCCATCCTCGATGACCTTGGCGCGGTGGTGATCATTGCCGCTTTCTATACGTCCGACCTTTCGATGATTTCGCTCGGCCTTGCGCTTGTGGGCGTGGTGGCGCTGTTTGTCATGAACCGGATGGGCGTCCGCAACAGCTCCGCCTACCTGTTCGTCGGCGCGCTCATCTGGATTGCCGTGCTGAAATCCGGCGTGCATGCCACGCTGGCCGGTGTCGCGGTTGGCCTTGCCATGCCCGCCACCAAGGATGAGGAAGGCCATTCGCCGCTCAATGACCTGGAGCATAACCTCCATACGCCGGTGTCCTTGATGATCCTGCCGCTGTTTGCCTTCGCAAACGCCGGTGTTTCCTTAAGCGGACTTGGCCTTAACTCGCTCATGGAGCCGATCAGCTTCGGCGCACTTGCGGGCCTGACCCTCGGCAAGCCAATCGGGGTTATCCTCGGCGTGCTGGCGGCCATGTTCCTCTTTAAAGCCAAGCTGCCCAAGGGCACGCGCTTCGGCCATATCTGGGGCGCGGGCCACCTTGCGGGGATCGGCTTCACCATGAGCCTCTTTATCGGTGGCCTCGCCTACGCGGGCGCGGACCAGCTTGCCGCCGTGCGTGTCGGCGTGTTGGGCGCGAGCGTGCTTTCCGCCGTCCTCGGCTGGGTGATCCTCAGCCGCCAACGCCCCAAAGGCGGTTTCCTGGACTGACCTGTCAGCCCCCCCTACCCTTTCCTACCCAAACTGAACGGCCCTTTCCGGGGCCGTTTTTTTTATGCCTAGCGCCTAGCCCCCACCGTCACCCTGAACTTGGTTCAGGGCCCAGAAGATGGCGGATGGCCCATTGCCGCATCACACGCGGAATGGATGCTGTTTGCGAAGCTGGCCTTGGCCAAACAAGTTCAGCATGACAATGAGAGGTCGTTCGCCGTCTATCTGAACGGCTGTTCATCGGGGCGCCACACAAAGCCATAATTGTTCTTTTTTCCGCCTTAGACCGTACCTTTCATTGCCTTTTTCCGGCGCCACCTTCTGTTCATCGGGACGACGAAAACAAGCCCGACCGAAGGCCCGGGAATGGGTCATATGGAATGACAGAGACGGAGGACACACGATGACGATCACCAAAATGCTTCTGGCGGGCTTTACCGCCACCGCGCTTCTTTCGGGCGCTGCTTCGGCCGCCGATGACCAGAAGCCGTTCGACGGCGTCTATGCCGGTGCCGAAGTCGGCGTCGACTGGACCAAGCTCGCCGGGCAAAAATATGACAGCAGCCTCTATTATGGCGGTGTCATCGGCATGCGCCGGCAGGCCGAGAATGACATGGTTGTTGGCCTGGAAGGCACGTTCGGCGACACCGGTTACAAGAACGGCGCCACCGGCATGAACACCGACTATGAATGGGGCATTTCCGGCATCCTCGGCCAGGCCTACGGCGACAACCTGTTCTACGGCAAGGTCGGCTATGTCGAAACCAAGTTCGATGCCACGGCCAATGCCGCGGGCGGCACGTTCCGGAACGGTGGCTGGCGCTTCGGCGCGGGCTATGAGCGCGCGCTCTCGAACGGCCTCAGCCTCCGACTAGGTGGGGATTACACCACCTACGGCGAAGGCGTGAAGTCCTGGCAAACCAAGGCAGGCCTGATCGCCCGCTTCTAAGAAGAGTTTACGCACCAAGACCAGACGAACGGCCGGTCCTGACCTCCCTCTCCCCTCCCCTACATTCCCCCGGGACGGGACCGGCCACAGGCACCCTGAGCCTATGTTCTGAGTACCCCTAGTCGTGCGTAAGGAAGGTGTCCGCTTGTGGGCTTTTTGGCCCCACCGGGCACCTTCTGACTTTTTGAAGAAAGTGAAGTCTTATGCCGCCGCGAGCTTATCGATGACACCGGCGAGCACATCGGCCTCCTGCGCACCGGAAACCGCCGACTGCCGGTTGAAGATGAACATGGGCACGCCCTGGATGCCCATGGCCTGCGCCTGCGTAACTTCCGCGCGGACCGTGTCCTTGTCGGCGTCGGACGCGAGAAGCTCCCGCACCAGCGCGCCGTCCATCCCCGCTTCTTCAGCTGCGGAGACCAGCACATCCGGGTCACCCAGGAATTGGCAGTCCTCGAAATAGCGGCGCATGAGGGCGTCGACCACTTCGGCCTGCACCCCCGGCGAACTGGCCCAGCGGATGACACGGTGAGCATCAAGCGTGTTGGCGATCAGGCACGGGCTTTCGAAATCCCACTTTATGCCAAGCGTGGGGCCAAGGGACTTCAGATGCTCCCGCGCGGCCTGGAACTGGGGGCTGTTACCGAACTTGTTCTCATAATAAGTGGTGCGGTCCACACCTTCGACCGGCGCGTCGGGCGCAAGCTGGTACGGGTGCCAGCGCACCGCTGTAACCACGCCCGGCCGCATTTCCAGCGCCCGGTCCAGCTGGCGCTTGCCGACGAAACACCAGGGGCAGACCACATCGATAACCACATCCAGTTCCATGAGATTTCCTTTCCGGCCTATGGTGCCGCAGCAATAGCTAAAATTGGAATCAATTCTTAGTGCCTTTTTCAAACTCTTCCCGCATACTAGCGCACAGATCGTCAGGGGAAAGTCGTGATCAACGCTCTTCACATTGCCGCACAAGGAATGCTCAAGGCTGAAAGCCGGGCGAACGATGTTGCGCGCAATATCCTGAAATCCACCTCGGAAGCCGCGAACTTCAAACTTGAAGATGCCGCGACCGGTGCGACCCCGGCGCCCACAGGCCCGACGGCCACTGGCGCGCAAACCGTCCTTCCCGGCGGCGGTTTTGGCGGTGACCTGATCCAGCAGATGGCAGACCTCAAAGCCAGCGAAATCGCCTTCAAGGCCAACGCCAAGGTGTTCAAGACCACCGAAGACACGCTCGGCAGCTTCCTCGACGCCGAAGGCTGAGCAGCCACCTTCTCTCTCAGTCGCATTTTCTCACGAACGAATGACTTGACCGTGCGCGCACGCCAGTCACAATAGCGCCATGCCGGACAGCACCACACATATCGCCGAAAAACCGCTTCGGGACCCGTTCGGGCGCCGGATCACCTATCTGCGCCTGTCGGTGACTGACCGGTGCGACCTCCGCTGCAGCTACTGCATGGCCGAGCATATGACCTTCCTGCCCAAGCCCGATGTGCTGACGCTTGAGGAACTGCTCGCGCTCTCGGAAGCCTTCATGGAACGCGGGGTCAGACGTATCCGGCTGACCGGCGGCGAGCCGCTTGTCCGCAAGAATATCCTGTGGCTGATCCGCGCGCTCGGTGACCATGTGAAGCGTGGCACGCTCGATGAAGTGACGCTGACCACCAACGGCACCCAGCTTGGCGCCATGGCCGACGACCTGTATGCCGCGGGTGTGCGGCGCATCAATGTCTCGCTCGACACGCTGAGCACCGACCTGTTCAGCCAGATCACCCGCCGGGACCGGCTGGAACAGGTGCTTGAAGGCATTCAGGCCGCCAAATCGGCAGGCCTTAAGGTGAAGGTCAACACCGTGGCGCTCAAGGGCATCAACGCAGATGAGCTCACGGACATTACCGCCTGGTGCGTGGCAGAAGGGCTCGACCACACGCTGATTGAGACCATGCCGCTCGGCGAGGTGGAAGACGCGCGGGAGGACCATTACCTGCCGCTGACGACCATCTTCCCGGCCTATGCCGAGCGCTGGCAACTGAGCCCCAGCCCCCACAGGACCGGCGGCCCCGCGCGCTATTTCGACATCAAAGGCACCGAAAACCGGCTTGGGTTTATCACGCCACTCACGGGCAATTTCTGTGACGGCTGCAACCGCGTGCGGGTGACCTGCACCGGCCGTATCTATATGTGCCTGGGTCAGGATGACCATGTCGACCTGCGTGCTGCGCTCCGGTCAGACACGCCGCATACCACGCTGATGAATGCGCTCGACCGCGCGATCGGCCAGAAACCTAAAGGTCACGATTTCGCGATGGAAGACGGCCGCATGGTTGGCAGCCTCGGCCGTCACATGAGCCAGACCGGGGGCTGACGCACCCTTTCCCAAACTTTGGCCTGTTCCCTTCCCGCGCCCTTGCCTGCGCCCCTTTCCAAACCAAATAACTACTCGCCCTACCTTGATTTTTGCCTATACTGCGTGGCCCACAGGGAGAAGACGACCGATGAAAATTGCCATCATCGCCAGCGAGTTCGGGGAAGCAGCCCAGGCCGCAAAGGTGCTGAGAAGCCGCTATAAGGCGGTCCCGACCAGCGAAGCCGACGTTATTGTCGCGCTCGGTGGCGACGGCTTCATGCTGCAGACGCTTCACACCTATATGGGCCAGAATGTACCGATCTTCGGCATGAACAAGGGTACCGTCGGCTTCCTGATGAATGAATATCAGGATGACGACCTCATCGCCCGCATCGGCCAGGCCGAACGCTTCACGCTGCACCCGTTGCGGATGCGCGCCACCCGCTGCGACGGCGAGATTGTCGAATATCTGGCGGTGAATGAAGTCTCACTCCTCCGTGAAACGCGCCAGGCCGCGAAAATCCGCATCGCCATCGACGGCAAGGTCCGCCTGCCCGAACTGGTGGGCGACGGCGTCCTTGTGGCGACCCCGGCGGGCAGCACGGCCTATAACCTGTCCGCCCACGGGCCGATCATCCCGATGGGGGCGGACCTGCTGGCGCTGACGCCGCTGTCGGCCTTCCGTCCCCGGCGCTGGCGCGGCGCGCTGCTGCCCAGCAGCGTCAATGTGGAGCTGACCGTCATTCACCCGCAGAAGCGCCCGGTGTCCGCCGTGGCCGACATGCATGAAGTGCGCGATGTGCGCCATGTATTCATCGAAGAAGCGCGCGACGTATCGCTGAACCTTCTTTTCGATGCCGAGCATTCTCTCGCTGAACGGATCTTTACCGAACAGTTCGAGTCCTGAATTTGGGGGGACAATGAACCTACACGTCACAGTAAGGGGAGATAAGGGATGACATTCCTCAAGAAGCTCATACCGGGGTTGGCGGTTCTCGCCGTCAGCCTGCCGACCTTCGCCGCCGATGCGCCGAAGGACAAGGCAGCACCAGTACCAGAACCAAAAAGTTTCGTTTCCGAAAAGACCGGCACTTTCGGGGGCGTTAAGCTCAAATATAAAGCCATCGCCGAAGAAACCTACATCAAGAATGAAGACCAGAAACCGGTCGCGTCCATCTTCTCGGTCAGCTATATCCGGGAAGGCGAGAAGGACACCAGGCACCGCCCGGTCTTCTTCATTTTCAACGGCGGCCCTGGCTCAGCCTCCCTGTGGCTGCACCTCGGGCTTTATGGCCCGGAACGCGTGGTTGTCCCGTCTGACGCCACCGATGACGGCGCAGCGCCCTATGACATCACCGCCAACCCGCAGTCGATCCTCGATGTGGCCGATCTGGTGTTCATCGACCCCGTCGGCACCGGCTACAGCCACGCCATCGGCGAAGGCAAGGGCAAGGACTTCTGGGGCATCGACAAGGATGCCAAATCGGTCGCTGAATTTATCCGCCTGTGGCTTGTGAAGCACCAGCGCTGGAATTCACCCAAGTTCTTGTCGGGCGAAAGCTACGGCACCACGCGGGCGGCGGCGCTCCTGAACGCGCTTCAGGGTGGCTGGACCAACATTTCCATCAACGGCGTTGTTTTCATCTCGTCGATCCTGGATTTCCGCACCGCGATTGCCGAACCGGGCAACGATGCGCCTTACATTTCCTACCTGCCGACCATGGCCGCAACCGCCTGGTACCACGGCAAGGTGGACAAGAAAGGCCGCACGCTTGAGGCCTATATGGACGATGTCCGCGCCTTCGCGAACGGCGAATATGCCACTGCGCTCCGTCAGGGCAACCGCCTCACCAAGGCCAAGTTCGATGAGATCGCCGGCAAAGTGGCGGCCTATACCGGCCTCAGCAAGCAGTATGTGATCAACGCCAACCTGCGCGTTCATTACATGCGCTACCTGAAAGAACTGATGCGCAATGACGGTGTCACGCTTGGCCGCCTCGATAGCCGCTACATGGGCAAGGACTATGACGGCACCGGTGCCACCTTCGACAACGACCCGTCGGGCTACGGCATCAACGCCGCTTACACGGCTGCGATCAACCAGTATCTCCACCAGGGCCTGGGTGTGACCTTCACCCGCAATTATGATGTCCTGTCGGACAAGCCTGGCCGGAACTGGACCGAGAAGAAGCCCTTCTATGCCGCCGGGTACCCGAACGTAGCGCCTTATGTCGGCACCGCGATGCGGGAGAACAAGGACCTGGATGTCATGGTGGCCTGCGGCTACTACGATTTCGCCACGCCCTTCTTCGCCGCGGAAAACACGTTCAATTCCAACGGCATCGACACCAGCCGTGTGTCCTTCAGCTATTATGATGCCGGCCATATGATGTATGTGCATGAGCCTTCACGCGAGAAGCTCCTCACCAACATCCGCGCCTTCATCAAGAAGACGCTGGGCAACAAATAAGCCCCAATAAAATTGGGCCCCTCGCCGTCTTGTGCGGCGTGGGGCCCAACTCCCGTCCCTTATCTGGGGCTTTTTATTCTTTAGATAAAATCACCTTCAAGCGCGGAACCGTCCGCCACCGGCAGAAGCACGGTGAAACGGCTGCCTTCGCCTTCAGCACTTTCCAGCAGAATGTCGCCTTCCATCTTGCGGGCCAGTTCCCGCGAGATATGGAGACCAAGGCCGGTGCCTTCCTGCTTGCGTGAATAGATATGTTCCGTCACCTGATGGAACTTGACGAAAACAGCGCCCTGATGTTCCTCCGAAATGCCGATGCCGGTATCCCAGACGGTGACTTGGACCTGCGCGTCATCCGGCTTGTGGCTGATCTCGATGCCGATCTGGCCGCCTTCAGGCGTGAACTTGATGGCATTCGACAGCAGGTTGACGAAAATCTGCGTCGTACGCCGGTCATCTGCGCGCACCCAAAGGTCGGAGGTCACCGCGAGCGCCTTGGTATCCAGGCCCTTCTTGTGCGCGGCATCCATATTCATATGAACAGCCTTGCTGATCACCTGCTCGAGCGACAGATCATCCACCTGCAGGCTCAGCCCGCCGCTTTCGATCACCGCGACATCGAGAATATCGTTGATCAGCCCCAGAAGGTGCTGGCCGGACTTGCGGATATCGGTGGCGTAGGACTGATAGGCGCCCTCAAGGCGGCCAAAGGTTTCCTGCTCAAACGCCTCGGCAAAGCCGATGATGGCATTGAGCGGCGTCCTGAGCTCATGGCTCATGGCCGCGAGGAATTCGTTCTTGGCCCGGAGCGCCGTTGTCGCCTGCTCGGTTGCTTCATCGAGCGCCATGTTCTTGCGCGTCAGTTCTTTTAGCAGCGTTTCCAGGTTCTTGCGGATATCGGCGGCTTCATCGGCCTGCTTGTAGCGGACCGTAACATCCATGCCGACACCGCGGTAGCCGCGGAAATCCCCGCTTTGGCGGTCGAAAACCGGCACAGCGGACAGGTGGAACATCAGCTCACCGCCGGACGGCTCGGAAATAACGAAAAGCTGTTCCCGGAACGGCTTCTTGGCGCGGATCGACTGCGGACCATCCATGCGGCCTTCGAGGTTTTCCTCAAAGCGCCCGAACTGCTCGAACTTCGAGCCAATGAACAGCGACGCAGGCTGGCCGACAATCGCGGTGAAACGTTCCGACAGGGAGCGGATGCGCATATCGGCATCGCACTCGAAAAACCAGTCCGAGCTTGCGCGGGCGAAATCCTGGAAGCGGGCCTGGGTGCGGTTGGCTTCCTCGATCCCGCGCACCTGGACGGTCACGTCCTCATAGGTGCCCGCGACCGCGACAATATCACCCCGCTCGTTGCGCACCGGCGTATGACGGCCAAGGAAAATGCGTTCACGCCCCTTGATGGCGACGATCTCTTCGGCGCGGACCGTGGTCTCGCTTGCCAACACATCTTCGATCACCGGCTTGAGCGACGGCACCTGATGCTGGCCCGCCATCTTGGCTTCACCCGGCGCCAGCGTGATGTCGCCCAGGTTCTTGTCCAGCGTGGAATAATGGTCGTTGACGTGAATGACGGTGCCATCAAGCGTGGCGACATAGAAAGGCAGGCTTTCATCGACCAGGATACGGGCAACCAGGCCCAGCACCTGTTCGTTGGCAGGTGCCCTGTGGCGAGCACCGCGGCTGATGCTGGCACCAAAGGCCCCCTCGGCCGTTTCGCCACGCCGATCCGCGAGATCGACGACCTTGCCGCCGTTCTTGGAACTTTGCGCATCCATGACTGTTCTCTCCCCCGAGCAGGTAGGCGGCCGAAGGGCCATTATTCCCAAGCCCTAGCTCACCTTATCCAATTCTTCTATCGCTTCCTGGTAGGCGCTGTCCCGTTGCCACACCTGAAGCGCCCCTTTGGCATTTGCTTCCGACGTCTGATCGAAAAGCGCCAAAATATCCTTCAATACACCGGGCGATTTTACCGCGCCGCCCTCGCGCGCCTGCACAACAAGCAGGTAAATACTGGTAAACTGGTTCCGGTCGACGCCGATCGCCTTCGCAAGCACCGCGAAGCTTTCGCCGCCCTTGTCCGAGAAGATGCGCCACGCGGTCTTGAAATTGATACCCGCAAGTTCGGCCACACCGGCGACAAACACCGCCACCCGCTGCTGCCTAAGCGCATTCAGGAGAAACTGGACCGTCAGCTCACCGTTTTCGGCCATGCGCCGCACCAGCTTCTGGGCACGGACGTAGGCGCTCTGTTCCTCGCCCTGCTCCACCATCGCTACATTGGCGGCACGCTTGACCGCCTGTTCGAACAGAAGCGGGTCCACCTTATAATCCTGCAGGATGCGCTTCCGAAGCGCGGCGGACACCCACCAATACATGCGGTAGGCCAAGTCGCCCGGCAGGTCGGCCCGGCGCAGAAGCGGTTCCTGGAACCGGTCCACCCGGCGCGATTCCGCCACCATATATTCCATGGCGCGCTTGGAGATCTGGGCGTCGTGGTTGTTGAGGAGCGTTTCAAGCACATCCTCACCGCCATATTCCATCAGCGCGTTCGACACCGGCTCGGACACGTCTTCGCGCATGGCGATGGCCATGCGGTGCTCGTCCGTGCGCATCCGAATGATTTCAATAAGGTCAGGGTCCTTGAGGAGCATGCTTTTCTCCAGAAGCGGCCGGGCGATCTCGATCTCGTCGTTCGCCAGCATCTTGACGATATCCGGGAGTTCCACGCCTGATGTCGCCAGTGCTTTCGAAAGCTCACGCCGGATATCGCGTTCCACCTGCCCGACGAGTTTGCCGAGAATATCCGACATCAGCGCCCGCTCATGCTCGCTCAGACGGCCATCATCCGACAGAAAAAGGTCAGTAATATTCTGCGCCAGCCGGGCACGCGCCTCAGATGACTTGCTCTTTGCCAACAGTAGCAACTGTTCGAGTTCTTTGCTCACCGACACTTGTCTTCCAGCCCCAGGGCCGACACCCCTATTTCTGCTAATTTTTCACAAGGATATAGAATCCTGAATAGGAATCAACACCTTAGGTTTCAGCACCCCACCGGATGTCCGCTAAAACCCTGTAAAACCACTATATATCGAATCACAATGATTCGCAGAGTCAACATATAGCGATTCGATTATGTGATTTTTTTTGAAAAAATGAGCCAAATGCGACCCGGCGCAGCGAAAAGGCGGGCAAATCAGTCCAGCGGCGCCAGCGTCATCCATTTGCCGTCAAGATAGCAAAGCGGGTCGGCGATTGCCTCGCCTTCCATGCGCACGGCCTCGATATTGCCGATAACGATGCCGTGGCTGCCAGCATCCAGAATGCTTTCGACGCTGCAATCAAAGCTGACCAGCGCGCTTTTGAGAAGCGGCGCGCCTGTGTGGGCCGTTGTCCACAGGCCAGCATCGTTGAACCGGTCCGTCTCCTCAACGCCGTCAAGCCCGGCGAACCGCATCGCCAGTTCCTTGTGGGAAACCCCGAGCACATTCACCCCCATCACCCGGCCATGTGAGAGGGTCTCATAGGTCAGCCCCTGACGGTTGATGCAGGCGAGAAGCTTGGGCGGTTCTGCGGACAGCGACGTCACCGCGGTTGCGGTCAGCCCCGCCCATACATCGCCATCGGCCGCCGTCACGATATTGACGGCACCCCCAAGGCGGCGCATGGCCTGGCAAAATTCATCGGACGTAATCGGCATTCGACATTCCCCGGCTAATGGAGTCCCAATCTAGCCATGGCCCGCCAAAATGCAATGGCGAACACGCGCGGCGTGTCCACACCCGGGACCTAAGCGCGGGCACGGCCTAGAGGAATTTGAGAAGCGTGAGCTGCGACAGCGACCCGATGGTTTTGTAGGAAGCCTCAAGCGCCGTCTGGTCGTTATTGAGCCGGCTGACCGCCTCGGCGACGTTGACGTCCTCGATATCGGAAATGAAGCTCTGCAGGAATACCGAGGTATCGGTATGCTGCTGATCGACAACATCGACCCGGTCGTTGGCGAGACCATTTTTCACCTGATACTGGCGCATATTTTCGATGGCGGTACTCATCGCGGAGACCTTCCCCTGCAGGAAAGTGCGCTGGGCATCCGTCAGCTTGCCATTGAACGGCCCGTTGGCGCCCTGATCATAATTATAGAGCGAGAGCATCTGGTCGAACGCCCCCTGCCCGACATCACTTGCCAGAAGACCAAACTGGAGGTCGACACCGTCAGCGATCTTCGCTTTCATCGGGGTCTTACCGTTATCGAAGGCGTCACCCGTGGCTGGCAGAGCCGCCAACTGCTGCAGGCTTGTCACATTCACAGGCTTGGTCCCGGTCTTGGCGCCCGAGAACAGATACGTGCCGTCATAGTTGGTATTGAGGGCGCTGACCATGAAGTTGAAGCTTTGGTTCAGGACGTCCGAAACCCCTTCCGCCTGGTTGTTGGCCAGCGTGGTCTGGATCGTTTCCTTCAGCTTGCTCATGGCATCGATCATGCCGCCGACCTGTACGTCGTTGGCGTTGAGCTTGCCGCGCACGGTCGCGATCGTCGCCTGATAGGTATCCACCCTTGACTTAAAGGAGCGCGCCCCAAGCGCCGTTCCGGTATCGCCCCCGAGCCCGGCATAGTCTTCGCTCTTTTTGCCGGTCGATATCTGACGCTGCGCATCGAACACGCGCTGCTGGTTCTGCATGATCGAGGTGATCAGGACCTGCTGTTGGCCAAAGCTGGAAACACGGCTCATAACGCTGCCTCCTTAGACTGCCCTCAGCAGCGTGTCATACAGCTGCTGCACGGTGGAAAGAACACGGGCTGCGGCCCCGTAAGCATTTTGGTAGACGACCAGGTTGGCGAGCTCTTCGTCCATATTCACGCCGGACACGTCCGAGTTGCGCTGGGCAATCTCGGTCTGGAGCGCCTTGTTGTCATCTTCCAGGTTCTGGGCCCGTTTCGCCTGCTGCCCGGCGTTGCCGAGGAAGCGGGCAACATATTGGGGCAAGGTCAGCTTCGCGAGTTTCAGGTCCCCGGCGGATGAGAAGTTCACCAGCTTGTTCTGGATTTCCTGGAACGCCAGTGCGCCGCCCTGCTCCCCGTCGGTCAGCACCACATCCCCCACGACACCGGTCAGGTTCAGGGACGCCGAGGACATCAGGTTCGGGTTTTCGACAATGTCGGCGCGCACGGCCATTTTGCTGGCGGCCTTGACATGATAGGCGTCGCCAAGGCCGAAAGCATGCGAGAAGCTCAGGTTCGTGGAGCCGATCTTGGTGGTGTCGCTCACAAGTTCCAGCTTGGCGCCGTCATGGCTGCTGTTCGGCGTATAGGTAAGCTTGCCCTTGGCATCGAGCGAGAAGTTGAAATAGGCGCCGAGGCCGGTCACGCTATTGAGCTCGGTGACCATGTCATTATAGGTGGTGCCCGTTACCGGAACCGTCACGGTGCCGAGCGAACGGCCGCTGCCATCGGTCACCCGGAACGCCATGCTCTGGCCCGCGGTCATATTATGGGCTTCGGTGCCGCTGATACCGGTCTCATAGATGCCGGTCGCGTCCGCGGTCACCAGGTCGTTCATCCCGAAGAAGTGCGAGAAACCGCGGCCCGCACGCTGGCTCGGGGCCGTGGGGTCATCCGCGATGACGACGCCATTGCTTGCAGACGCTGCCTTCAAGGACATCACACCGTTGGTGAGGCTGAGCGTCCCGGCACCGCCAAGGCCCGCATTCACCTGGGCGATAAGCGCATTGAAGTTCGCGGGTGGCGCGGTGTCGAAATCAACCGTGGTGGAGGCAACAAGCTTATTGCTGCTGTCAGTTACGGCGAAGGTCACCTTGCCGGTGAAATTGGTCGGGTCGGCACCGTTTACCAGCGTCGTCTTGCCGGTCAGGCTGCTGGGCGCCGGAACCGAGGAAAATTTGTTTTGAACTTCATTGAACTGGTCGGCGACATTGGCCGCAAGCTCACCCAGTGACAGGGCAAGGTTGGTCAGCTGGTTGTCACGCATATCGATCAGCCCAGCCAGCTTGCCGGACTGAATGTATGAGGAAGCATCCTTCGGGCTGGACGTCGGCGCCAAAGTCGTCGGGTCAACACGGGATACCTCAACCAGCGGGAACACGGTGCTTGAATCGACCACGCCCGGCGCGTCATAGGACAGCTGGCTCAGCTGTGTATCCACAAGCGGCAGGCCGGAACCGGTGGAAACGGCAACGCTGCCATCATCGCCGCGCTTGACTTTGATATCCATATATTTGGACAGGTCCGCCAGCGTCTCAGCAAGCTGGCCTTCAAGACCACCTGTTTCACCGCCGGTGACATGCTGTTTAATCAGGAGCGGGTTCAACTCGTAAATCCGCTGCAGGTCTTTATTGACCTGCTTGACCGTCTCCGACACCTGCTGGCTGGCATCGCCGCGCAGGCTCTGGATCGAGGTCTGGAACTGGTCCATCTGCCCCATGAAACTGTTGAGGTCGGACAGGGTCTGTTGGCGCAGAAGCACATCAGCCGGGCTGGTGGTCATTTGGCCGACGGTCTGGAACACGCTGTCCAGCCGCGAGGACAGTGAACTTTTGGACGACGGGTCACCCAGAATACCCTGAAGGCGGTCATGGAACTCGCGCTGAATGGAATATTCTTCCGTGTTGGAACTGGCAGTCCTGAGCGCCGTTTCCAGGAACGAGTCGACCACCCGCTGCACATCGGTGACGCTGACCCCCATGGATTCGCCCTGCAGGACATTCGACTGCATCTGCACGCGCTGGCGGGCGTAGTTCTCGGTATTGACGTTGGCAATGTTGTTGGACGTCACCCGCATGGCCGACTGGTTGGCGAACAGGCCGCTGAGCGACGTGGAGATAATGTTATTGAGCGATGACATAGACCCACTCCTCCATCACGGCAACATGTGCCGCCTCACCAGGGCAAACACCGGCAAAAGCAACCGACAGGGACACCCTTACCGGGCGGACCGCTGCGTTCAGAATTCTATTTTTTGTCTTTTCTGCCATATGCTTAGTGCAATTCTTCGCCTTGCTTATTCTGTTCGGCACCCATTTTCGGGGCGTCTACTCAGCCTAAAATAAGCAAAGGGCGTGCCAAGCCATGGACCAGGCCGTCACATATGGATGAATCTTGGGGAGAGGAAGCCTACGATAGCAGCAGTCTATTGTTCCAGGACCTGGAGGAGGTCCTCAACCAGCACAGGCTTGCCATACAGCCAGCCCTGGGCATATTTGACACCGATTTCCTTCAGGAAGTCGCGCTGTTCTTCATTCTCAACGCATTCGCCGACCGTTTCGATACCGAGGCCGGTACACAGATCGGCCATCGAGCGCAGGAAGGAGCGGTTTTGCGGGTTTTCGATACCCTTGCGGATATAAACGCCATCGATCTTTACGTAATCCACCTTGAGAACCCGGAGATACTGGAGCCCAGCCGCCCCCGCGCCGAAGTCATCCAGGCTGACCTTATGACCGAAATCCCGGATGCGGCGCAGGACGCGGTTGGTGGCCTCCAGGTCGTCGATCTGGCTCGATTCCGTCAACTCGAACATCAGATGATCGCGGATATCGCTGCAATCCTCCAGCATGCCGAAAAAATGCCGGAGAAACGCCGGTGACTGGATAGAATGGCCCGAGATATTGACCGCGGCCCCAATCCGGTAGCCGATCCGGCGCAGACGCTTGATCAGCGACACCACCTTCTGGGTCATGGCCAGGTCGAATTCATGGATCACGCCGATATCTTCAGCGAAGCGCATGAACTCGAACGGCGTACCTTTAAAATGCTGCTCATCGAAACGGGCGAGCGCTTCGAAATGATGCAAGGCCCCGGTCTCAATATCGACAATCGGCTGCAGGGCAATATGGAACTGCTCCTGCATCACGATGCGTTTGAAGACCCGCAGCTGGCCCTTGACCGTATCGAGCCGTTTTTCATAGCCGCCGGTCAGCGCCTCCATCGTATGGGGGTTGCCCTTCCCGGCCGCCTTCTTCATGGCATAGACCGCCGCCTTCACCGCTTCGGCTTCCGAAATACCATCTTCCCCCGCAACGGTGACATAATTGGTTTCGCGCGAGCCCCGCACATAAGCGCCGCGCACGGCTTTCTGCACGTCGGTGGGGGATGCGCCTTTGGAGGCCCACTCCAGCCCCTGACGGTCCGTCCCGACCGGCGCCTGGGCTTGTTTTTCCATGCCCTCAGTCTCCGCCGCCGCTTCAGAAGCCGCATCATGCAACAGCCGGTAAAGCGCGAAAAGCTGGGCATCCGCCTCCCCCTTGCGCCCGCCATCGAGCCCTGCCAATTTGATCAGGGCTTCCGCAGCATTGATACCGCTGGTCTTGGCATAAGCCTCCAACCGTTTGGCAAGGGTGGCAAAATCTTCCTGCGCGAACTGCCGGCCCAGGCTTGAGGCAGGCCGACGCCTATCCCCCATCGACAAGACACCATGGTATGGACTGAGGGCCAGAAGCAGGGTCCCCGCAGGGGCTTCCGCCACGCGCACGGCATGAACCTCGGCAACCGCCTTGGTGCCATCCAGAATCAGATGCAGCGGAACCGGACCCGCCTTGTCGGCACGGCGCATCCGGTGGCGCAGAAGCCGCCAGATCGGCATATCCGTGGGATCAATAAGGTCACTAAAACGCTGGGTGGAAATGGACTCGGCCGGGACGGAGAGAAACGGCGCAGGATCCCCCTGCAGCCAAAGGACCTTGTCATCCGGGTCTATTTCCAAAGCAACCGGCGCCACAGCGGATAACAGCCCTGATAACCGGTGCGTATCGATCAAAGCCCTGTCGTCCATGGTCTCTTTCAGAAAAATACAAGCCGCCCCTCAGCGTGAAGGTGAGCGTATCAGGCCGCCCAGCGGGGCGCAACAACCGCAACACGCAGCCGGGCAGGTTTTACCGCCATGAAATTTCCAAATAACAACTTTTACGCTTTATTCTGGTCGGCCAATCTGCATAATAGAACAAAAGGAGAACGAGTATGGCAAAACCACCTGAATTCCACCCCCTTCCAACCGACAGGCACCTTGGCCAAAGCGATGCCCCGCCTTCCCTACACCACACCAGAGCCACACTTTTGTCGCGAACAGAAGCAAGCATAGAGATCAAGGCCACCCGGAGTTTCCGTTCCAGACCGGCCAACAGTACATTGTTCGGCGGCCGCCGTGACCTTCCCGTGCTCGGCCGTGCCCAAGGTGGGAGTGATGGCAACATCGTGATAGAAGACGGCGCAATCGACTGGACCTTCAGGCCCGCTGACCTCCAGGGCGTCCGGGACGCCTTCGCAGTATATGTCACCGGCAATTCCATGGTGCCGAAATACAAGGACAAGGACCTGGCCTATGTCCACCCCAGCAAGACACCGCGACGCGGGCGCTATGTGCTCGTGGAAACGCAGGGGCACCGGGGCTTCATCAAACAGTTTGACCGCTGGGACGGCGACACGCTGGTCCTGCAGCAATATAACCCGGCAGAAGAAATCCGGATTCCCCGCGCTGACATCCTCCGGGTCATGCTGGTCATCGGCAGCCTGGACGGCTGAAAGCCTTATTGACCAACCCTTTCAAGGGACCAGGGGCCGCCGTTCGGTGCGGCCCTACCCCATCCCCGCCCTAAGGCCGGTATATGCTGTGGGGTCAGGCATACGCCGCAGGCTTATAGCGCTCCCAATCATCCAGAAACTGCTCAACCGTGCCGGCCCCCTGGGCCGTATTCCAATATTGCTTCCAATAGTTGGCAAGGCCGTCTTCATCGTCCACCGCCGGAATACTTGCGGGCTTTCGGTAGTAAATGAGCCGCGCCGCCGCAGTAGCATAGGTAACGTCGAGAAGTGCCTCATCAAGCGGCGGGTTGCCCGGCGGCATATATTTATCCAGCTTGGCTTGGAGTTCGGGCCTGTAAGCGAGGTAATTGTCATACAGGTCCTGCAGCGTATTGGGCTCGATCTGGTAGTAGGAACGCGCGGGTCCGCCACCCATCTGCACATCATATTTCAGGCCGCCACTTTCATGAGCCGCGGTCATCATCAGGAGCTTTTCAGCCTCCGCGGACCACATGCCCATATCCTTCAAGGTCGTAATGATCGTGTCTTCCAGGAATTCATCTGTCGTCGGCATCGCCACCTCCTCTCACAGAGTTATGTGCGTGACGTACCGATTATAAAGGATGTTATTTTTCTCTCAATAGTTGTCAATTAGATGTAAGTTCCAAAACTCGTGCTTGCAGCACAGGCACTAGATCAGCGGCAAAAAACGGGTTGGCCTTGAACCAGCGCTGGTTCCTGGGACTTGGGTGCGGCAGCGGGATAACATCTGGCCAGAAGGCGCGCCAATCCCCTACGGTTTCTGTGAGTGTCCGTCCGCGCTGCGCGCCCAAATGCCACGCCTGGGCATAGGCCCCGATCACCAGTGTCAGCCGGATTTGCGGCATGGCATCCAGCAGTGTCTGCCGCCACAAAGGCGCGCATTCCGGCCGTGGTGGCAGGTCTCCGCCCTTGCCGGTGCCGGGAAAGCAGAAGCCCATGGGCAGGATCGCGAATTTATGCGGGTCATAGAAGGCGTCCCGGCTTACGCCGAGCCATGACCGGAGCCTGTCACCCGAAGGGTCGTCAAATGGCAGCCCTCGTTCATGCGCGCGCTTCCCCGGCGCCTGCCCGGCGATCAGGATTTTGGCGTGGCTATCCGCCTGCAGGATCGGCTTCGGCCCGAGCGGCAGACCGGCACAGGCGTGGCAGGTCCGAACCCGTGCCAGGAGGTCCGGCATGGTTTTGCTAGGCTGCGCCGACGGCATCATGCCCGTCCGGGTCCAGCAGGATGCCCCTGTGCGACACCGAGACGTCGGTACAGAGGCTGCGGTTGAAACAGCAGGGCCGGCGCTTGCCGCCCGTCAGCATTGACATCATCTTGTCGATCCGGCCCTGGCGGGTTTTGGCGCTATTGGTGGCTCGCATCCATCTGATCCAGTCCCAGCGCGCCATCGGCGTGATATCCAGCCACACGGCATGGGCATCGGGCGCCGAGGTGAAAGCGGCGATCAGGTCCTCAGGCGTTTCGGGCTCCGGCCAGTCCTTGACCGGCCTGAGGCTGAGAGCAATCGTATCCCTCACCGCGACGCCAGCCTTGGCGCGCAGGGTGTCTTCGACCCGGAACCAGTGGCTGCCCTCGCCGTCCGGCTCCAGCGGCATGACGGTATCAACACCCGCGAAACTGCCTTCCGCCATGACCATGCCGCGCGACGGCAGCTTCTCGCTCTCCAGCTTCGGGATGCGGATAAGTGTCTGGGAGCCAATTTCGACAAGATCAGCCGTGAAGCATATGCCAGCCATAATGTCCTCCTGTCCTATGGCCGGTGTGATTTCGTACCCACCGGCTTCTTACGGCACGATAGCACAATCGGTACGCGAAAAAACCATAAGCTCAGATTGATATCTGGACAGCTTGCTCAGAAAATGTAGCAGTAAATATCTGTGGAACGCCTTTCTTTTTGGAACACCCGGACATGACTGATAACTATCCCACCGAAACCTTCAAGACCGCAGCAGCGTGGCGTCAATGGCTGACGAAGCATCATGCGGCATCGGCCGGTATTTGGGTGCGAATCTTCAAGAAACACACCAACACGGAGACGGTGAGCTATGCCGAAGCGCTCGATGAAGCGCTCTGTTTTGGCTGGATCGATGGACAAAAAGCCAAGTACGACGATGAATCGTGGCTACAAAAATTCACCCCACGCAGACCGAAGAGCGTTTGGTCAAAACGGAATCGTGAGCATGTCGAACGCCTCGTAAAAGAACACCGCATGACGCCAGCCGGACTGGCGGAAGTGGAAGCCGCCAAGAAGGATGGCCGCTGGGACAGCGCATACGACGCGGCGAGCACCATGGAAGTTCCGGAAGATTTCATCACGGAACTCAAGGAAGATGAAACAGCCTATGCGTTTTTCAAGACGCTAAACAAGGCGAATACCTATTCCATCGCCTGGCGGCTGCAGACGGCAAAAAAGCCGGAAACACGCCAGCGGCGCAAGACACAGTTGCTGGAGCTTTTGAAAGCCGGGAAGAAGCTACACTAGCCGGTACGCCGGGCGCCCCTTTCAAGCATGCGGTACGTCGCCGGATAATCTTTAATGGTTTGGATAGTCAGAAGACCTGAAACATTCAGGATGAGAAAGTGGTGCGCCCGGCCGGGCTCGAACCGGCACGACCAAAGGTCGAGAGATTTTAAGTCTCTTGCGTCTACCAATTTCGCCACGGGCGCATCCGGAACGTCAGTCATTCGGTAGCAAGACCAGCGGTTTATAGACCAGCCATGCGCGCGCTTACAATGCCAATTTGCAGCCTCGTGTTACTCGAGCGCGCTGAGGCCGCTGGTCTCAAAGCCTTCGCGGGCGCAGAATTGCGCAATCTCGGTGATGGCGGCCGTGACAGCGCCCTCTTCCGGGCTCCTGACAACGATCTGCGCGCCATAACGGCCTTCGCGCGAGAAGGGGTAGCTGCCGATCGAGGTTTCTGCATGCGCCTCCTGGATGGCACCAAGGCCACCCGCGATCTTGCTTTCAGGCGCATGGATCGTCAGCGCCTGGGTCCAGACCTTGCGGCCGGTCCTGAGGACACCGCGGATGCCTTCCAGCATCGCCTGCATGATCTTCGGGACCCCGGCCATGATGAAGACATTCTCGATGCGGATGCCAGGCGCGATGGACACCGGGTTGGGGATCAGCTCCGCGCCTTCGGGCACCCGTGCCATGCGCTGGCGCGCCGGGGTGAAATTCTCCGCACCGAAATAGGCTTCCATCTGGGCGTAGGCTTCGGGGTGGACGATCACCGGCACACCGAAGGCGGCGGCGATGCTGTCGACCGTGATGTCATCATGGGTCGGGCCGATGCCCCCGGTGGTGAAGACATAGTCGTATTTAGCCCGGAGCGCATTGACGGCGCCGACGATCTCCGCCTCCACATCCGGCACCACGCGGACCTCATGCAGCTGGATGCCCGCCTCATTCAGCCACAGCGCCAGGTAGGATAGGTTGGCGTCCTTCGTGCGGCCCGAAAGAATCTCGTCGCCGATGATCACGAGGCTGGCGCTGACGTCCTGGTTGCTGGCTGCTGTCATGGTGGTTTCCCGTCTTGTCCGGTCTTTTTTCCGTGAAGTGGCCTACGGGGGCTTGCGCTCCCGAGCCTGTTCCGGTTTTAGTACATTCAGGGAAATTCACAAGCATCACATAAAGGGGACACCCCATGAAAACTCGCGCCGCCGTCGCCTGGGCCGCAGGCCAGCCGCTCAGCATTGAAACCGTTGACCTTCAGGGCCCGCAGCCCGGTGAAGTGCTTGTGGAGATCAAGGCCACAGGCGTCTGCCACACCGACGCCTTCACCCTCAGTGGCGATGACCCGGAAGGCGCGTTTCCGGCGATTCTCGGCCACGAAGGCGCGGGCGTCGTCCTCGAGGTCGGCGAAGGTGTCACCAGCCTGAAGCCGGGCGACCATGTGATCCCGCTTTATACGCCCGAGTGCCGGGAGTGCGATTATTGCCTCCACCCCAAAACCAACCTGTGCCAGTCGATCCGCTCGACCCAAGGCCAAGGCCTGATGCCGGACGGCACCAGCCGCTTCTCATTGGATGGCAAGCCGATCCTGCATTATATGGGCTGCTCGACCTTCTCCAACTACACCGTGCTGCCGGAAATCGCGCTCGCAAAAGTCCGGCCGGATGCGCCGTTCGACAAGATCTGCTACATCGGCTGCGGTGTCACCACCGGCGTCGGCGCCGTGGTGTTCGACGCCAAGGTGGAGCCGGGCTCCAACGTGGTGGTGTTCGGTCTTGGCGGTATCGGCCTCAATGTCATCCAGGGCGCGCGCATGGTCGGCGCCGACAAGATCATCGGCGTGGATATCAACGGCGCGCGTGAAGAGATGGGCCGCAAGTTCGGCATGACCCATTTCATCAACCCCAAGGAAACCGACGTGATGGAAGCAATCGCCGACCTCACGAACGGCGGCGCGGACTATAGCTTCGAATGTATCGGCAACGTGAACACCATGCGTCAGGCGCTGGAATGCTGCCACAAGGGCTGGGGTGAAAGCATCATCATCGGCGTTGCCGGTGCTGGCCAGGAAATCTCCACCCGGCCGTTCCAACTGGTGACTGGGCGCGTGTGGCGCGGCTCGGCCTTCGGCGGCGCGCGCGGCCGGACGGACGTGCCCAAGATCGTCGAATGGTACATGAACGGCAAGATCAACATCGATGACCTGATCACCCACACCATGCCGCTCGAGGACATCAACCACGCCTTCCACCTGATGCACGCGGGCGAAAGCATCCGCAGCGTGGTGATTTACTGATGACCTTTGAGACGATCAGCGAGACCACCAGCTTCGGCGGCACGCAGGGCTATTACCGGCATGAAAGCGACGTGACCGGCTGCCCGATGCGCTTTTCGGTCTTCACACCTCCCGCGGGCGAGGACGGCAACGTGCCGGTGCTGTGGTACCTGTCCGGCCTCACCTGCACGGAAGACAACGCCACGGTCAAGGCAGGCTTCCAGCGCGTGGCGGCTGAGCTTGGCCTGATGATCGTCTGCCCGGACACCAGCCCCCGCGGCGACGATGTGCCGGACGTTCCGGAGTGGGATTTCGGCCAGGGCGCGGGCTTTTATGTCGACGCCACGGTCGAGCCCTGGGCCAAGAATTTCCGCATGTACAGCTATGTGGCCGAGGAACTGCCCGCGCTTATCGCCGCACGGTTCCCGGCGGACATGGCGCGCCAGGGCATCACCGGCCATTCCATGGGCGGGCACGGCGCGCTGACGCTGTTCCTTCGGAACCGGGGCACCTACCGCTCGGTCTCCGCCTTCGCGCCCATTGTCTCGCCGCTGAATTGCCCGTGGGGCCAGAAGGCACTGCCCGGTTACCTGGGCGACGACACGGCAGCCCATGCAGCCCATGACGCCTGTGCGCTGCTGCGTGCCCATGGCCCGGTGGAAACCACCATCCTGGTGGACCAGGGCCTGGCTGACCCGTTCGTGGACAACCAGCTCAAACCCAAGCTCCTTGAAGAAGTCGCGACGGAAGTCGGCCAGAAGCTGATGCTCAGGCGCCACCCAGGCTATGACCATAGCTATTTCTTCATCGCCACCTTCATGGAAGACCACCTTCGGCACCATGCCGAACTGCTGGCCTGAGGACACCGCACATGAAACGCCTGTTTGCCCTGACCTTCGCAGTCTTCTGCTTCATCACCCTGCCCGCCACCGCGCACCAGGACCCGGAAATCGCCGGCTACATCAAGGTCGATGGCGGCCGCATCTGGTACCGTATGAACGGCAGCAAATTCCTGCACAAGAAACCGGCTATCATCGTCATGCATGGTGGGCCGGGCGGCACGCACCGCAGCAACATGCCCTATGTGGCGCTCGCGAACGAGTACCCCGTCATCCTCTATGACCAGCTGGATACCGGCAATTCGGACCATCCGAATGACAAAAGCCGCTGGACCGTGAAGCATTTCGTCAGCGAGATCGATAGCATAAGGAAGGCGCTGAAGCTGAAGAAGGTCGTCATCGCGGGCCACAGCTGGGGCGGCACGCTGGCGGCTGAATATGCCACCCGCAACCCCAAGGGGCTGGAGGCTGCGATCCTGTCGAGTCCGCTGATTTCCACGCACCAGTGGCTGAAGGATAACCAGCACTGGATCGATCTTCTGCCGAAAGACGTGGCGGACACCATCCGCACCCACGAAGCCAACGGAACCACCGACACGCCGGAATACCGTGCGGCAGAAGACAAGTTCTACGACCAGCATATGTGCCGCACCAAGCCCTGCCCGCTGGATCACTACAAAGCCGAAGGGCCGAAGTGGAACCCGGTGATGTATAAATATATGTGGGGCCCGAGCGAGTTTTTCGCGCCCGGCACGCTGAAGGATTATGACATCAGCCCGCGCCTGCATGTCATCAAGGAGCCGACCCTGATGATCTGCGGCCAGTATGATGAAGCAGCGCCCAAGAGCTGCAAGAAATACGCAGGCATGATCAAGGGCTCACAGGTCTTCATCGTCCCGAACGCGGGCCACGCCACCATGGGCGACAATGAAGCGCTTTATATCAGCACCGTGCGCGCCTTCCTGCATAAGGCGCTCACCGCACAATAGGCACCCTGACAGCATACAAAAGAAAACGGCCCGGCGGATTGCTCCCCGGGCCGTTTTGCTATCAGGATGCCTAAGCCTTAGGCGTCGCCGAAGACCCGGCGGAAGATCGTGTCCACATGCTTGGTGTGGTAGTCCATGTTGAAAAGCTCATTGAGCTCGGCTTCCGGCACCTTGCTCGTCACCTTCTCATCGGCCTTCAGGAGGTCGAGAAGGTGGAGGGCACCACGGCTTTCCCAAACCTTCATGGCGTTGGCCTGCACCAGGCGGTAGGCGTCCTCGCGGCTGACACCGGCTTGGGTCAGCGCCAGCATCACGCGCTGGCTGTTCGGCAGGCCGCCCAGCTTGTTCATGTTATCCAGCATGTTTTCAGGGTAGACGACCAGCTTGTCCATCATGCCGGCAAGGCGGGCGAGCGAGAAGTCGAGCGCCACGGTGGCGTCCGGGCCGATGTAACGCTCAACCGACGAATGGCTGATGTCGCGCTCGTGCCACAGGGCGACGTTTTCCATCGCCGGGATGCACATGGAACGGACATAACGCGCCTGCCCCGTGAGGTTTTCGCTCAGGATCGGGTTACGCTTGTGCGGCATGGCGCTGGAGCCCTTCTGGCCTTTGGAGAAAAACTCCTCGGCTTCCAGAACTTCGGTGCGCTGCAGGTGACGGACTTCGATGGCCAGGCGCTCCATGCAGCTGGCGATCACGGCCAGCACAGCGAAATACATGGCGTGACGGTCCCGCGGGATAACCTGGGTCGAAACCGGCTCGACCTCCAGGCCCAGCTTCGCGGCCACATGTTCCTCAACATAGGGGTCGATGTTGGCGAAGGTGCCGACAGCGCCCGAGATCGCACAGGTCGCCACTTCCTTGCGGGCATCTTTCATGCGCTTAAGGCAGCGGTCGAATTCGGCATAGGCCTGCGCCATCTTGAGACCGAAGGTGACCGGCTCAGCGTGGATGCCGTGGCTGCGGCCGATGCAGATGGTGTATTTATGCTCTTCCGCCCGGCGCTTCAGGACCACCAGAAGCTCCTCAAGGTCCTTGATAAGGAGGTCAGCCGCCTTGACGAGCTGCACGTTGAAGCAGGTGTCCAGAACGTCCGAGGAGGTCATGCCCTGGTGGACGAAGCGGGCTTCGGGGCCGACATATTCCGCCAGGTTGGTCAGGAAGGCGATAACGTCGTGCTTCACTTCCCGCTCGATCTCGTCGATGCGGTCGATTTCCCACTGACCCCGTTCCCAAACGGCCTTGGCGGCTTCCTTGGGGATAACGCCCAGCTCGGCCTGAGCGTCGCAGGCGTGCGCCTCGATCTCGTACCAGATGCGGAATTTGGATTCCGGCGACCAGATGGCAGCCATTTCGGGGCGGGTATAACGTGGGATCATCGGGCGAGGCTCCTAAGAGTTGGCGATAGGCGTCTTTTCGCCGCCCTGATAGCCGAAAGCCGGGGTTTGCGCAAGCGCCGATGACCGCAGGCCAGCCCTGCACAAGGTGCACGACAGGCGTGCGGTCAGGACTTTTTGAGCATCTTGTCGAAATCCTTGCGCCACGCCGAAATGGGATTCACGGCAAGCTGGCTATTGTGGAAGCGCCGGTCGCCGGTGACTTCCCGTCCCAGCCATTTGGGGCGCTCGAAATCCTCGTCCTCATGCTTCAGCTCGATTTCCGCGAGGATAAGGCCTTCGTTCTCACCGCCGAACACATCGACATCCCAGGTCTTGCCGCCGATTTTTACATGGTAGCGCTTTTTCTTGATCGGCGCCTCCAGCGCCTGGGCAAGAAGCGTTTTGCCGTCCTGGCGGTCAAGCCGGGTTTCGATTTCCTCGCGCACCTTGCTGGTGCCGATCTTGAGCGTGAGGATATATTTATTCTCAATGCGCCGGACGCGAAGCGAGCGTCCCTCCATCCGCATCAGATATCCCTGCTCTAATTTCTTATGGTGCTTCGGGAGCGAAAGCCCCGGGCCATGAACCAGAAACTTGCGCTCGATTTCCAGCACGTTCGCTAATCTTTCAGTTTGGGGTGCCGCGCGAAACAGATGGACAGCGCGTTGGCATAGCCCGGTGGGATGTCATCGTTCAGGAAGGTTTTCCGCGGACCCTTGAATTCGGCCCAGGTATGTTCTTCGGACAGGGTGATCTTGATGTCCTTGGCAAGCTTCTTGAGCTGGCAGCTGAAGACGATCACCAGCCTGTCGCCTATTTCAGGGTTATGCTTGACCCAGGAGGAAACGAACTCGAACTTCTTGGCCTTCAGGCCGACCTCTTCCTTGACCTCACGCTTGAGGGCATCGAACAGGTCCTCGCCCGTTTCCACCTTGCCGCCCGGCAGGTCGAACACGCCGCTGGTTTTGCGCATAATGAGCGCTTTGGAATCCGCCGACATGAGGACGAGCTTTGCCGAAGTCGGCAGATTTTCAAGAGTTTCCCTGGCTGAGCCTACTTGCTGCCAATACATCAAACTATCCTTCGGGGCCCACACCTTAAGGGTCGGCCCACGCTTAATCTCTGGGTCCGCAGGTCAGAGAAGCCCCTGTTCACGGAAGCTGACCTGCCCCGACGTGCCGACCACAATATGGTCGTGAACCTTGATCCCCAACCGCCCGCAAGCATCGGCGAGCGTCCGGGTCATGGTGATGTCCGCCTGGCTTGGCGTCGGGTCGCCGGACGGATGATTGTGAACCAGGATGAGCGCGCTGGCATTCAACTCCAGCGCCCGTTTCACCACTTCACGCGGGTAAACCGGTGCCTGGTCGATGGTACCGTCGCTCAAAACCTCGTCGGCGACAAGCGCGTTTTTACGGTCCAGGAACATCAGCCGCACCTGTTCGCGGCTCCGGTTCGCCATCACGCCCTGCAAATAGGCCGTGACCGCCGCCCAGTTGGACAGCACCGGCCTGTCATGCACCTCCGCGCGCGCCAGATGAAGCGCCGAAGCCTGCACCGATTTGATCGCCACGACAGCCGTATCGCCAAGTCCGGGAAAGGCGCCAAGGTCCCGGGGCTCCGCGCTCAATACTGCGGCATAAGACCCGAACTGGCGGATAAGCCCCTTGGCGAGCGGCTTAACATCCCGCCGTGGGATCGCAAGGCACAGGATCAGCTCCAGAAGCTCATAATCGGCAAGCGCTTCGGCGCCGCCCTTGAGGAAGCGTTCCCGAAGCCGAGACCGATGGCCTTTCACCAGATCCTTGTCCGCGTCCCCCATCTAGGCGGCAGGCTCCTTATTCCGAAATATTGTAGGGTGGCTTGTCCCAGCCCTTGGGCGACCGGGTGAAAATCTCATAGCCGTCTTCGGTAACCGCGAGCGTATGTTCGAACTGCATCGACAGACTTTTGTCGCGGGTGACCGCGGTCCAGCCGTCGGCCAGCACCTTGGCACCCGGCTTACCGGCGTTGACCATCGGTTCGATGGTGAAGAACATGCCCGGCTTCAACTCAGGCCCGGTACCGGGCTTGCCGAAATGCATCACGCTCGGCTCATCATGGAACACGCGGCCGATGCCGTGGCCGCAGAAATCGCGCACCACCGAAAAGCGGTTGGCTTCCACATAGGTCTGGATCGCATGGCCGATATCGCCGAGGTGTGCGCCCGGTTTCACCTGCTCGATGCCCTTCCAGAGCGCATCATAGGTCACCTCGCACAGGCGGCGCGGCAGAAGCTTGGGTTCGCCGATGAAGAACATGCGGCTGGTGTCACCGTACCAACCGTCGAGGATGACGGTGACATCGATATTGAGCGCATCACCGTTCTTCAGCTTTTTCGGCCCCGGAATGCCGTGGCAGATAACATGGTTCACCGAGGTACAGATGGATTTCGGGAACCCGCGGTAATTGAGCGGTGCCGAAACGGCGCCGTGCGCCTGGGTATAATCCTCGCAAATCTGGTCCAGCTCTTCGGTGGTGACGCCTGCTTTGACAAAGGGGGTCACATGGTCCAGAAGCTCGGCCGCCAGGCGGCCCGCCGCGCGCATACCCTCAAAAGCCTCGGGGCCATGGATTTTGATGGCACCCGTACGGGTCTCAGGAACATTGAGGGCATCTACATAATTCATCGCTTGTTTCCAAAATTGCGGTCGAATAACTGACCACCCGCCCAGCCAGGGAACCGGCAGGACAAGCGGTTTTCTATCTTAAGCCCCCTCAAGGGCAATGGGAAGGGTGCCTTTAACAGCAATCTCCTCCGGTGACAAATCACACCTATAGCATAAGATTTCAACGCCTGCCGCCGCCGCACGTGACAAAGTTTCCGCATAAACGGGGTCAATATGGGCCGCGGGGCGGAATTGCGTACAGTCCCCACGCTGGACCAGGAACAGCATCACCGCCCGGTGGCCTTCCGCCACCATGTCCATCAGTTCGCTCAGATGTTTGGTGCCGCGCGCGGTTACAGCATCCGGGAACTGGGCCTCATCCCCCACTTTCAGCGTCACGTTCTTGACCTCGACATAACAGAGGTCCGGCCCGCCGTCCGAACTGCCTTCCAGCAGGATATCGATGCGGCTGTTCTTACCGTATTTCACCTCGCGCCTGAGGCTTTCATAGCCCTGAAGCTCGGCAATCGTGCCGTCCTCAACCGCATCCGCCACGATCCGGTTCGGGTGGCTGGTGTTGATGCCGACCAGATACCCGTCCACATCGACCATTTCCCAGCGCCAGTCCAGTTTGGCCTTCGGGTTGGTATTGGCCGATAGCCACACCGGGCTTTCCGGCGCGTCACAGCCGAGCATGGAGCCCGAATTGGCGCAGTGGGCGGTGACCACGCTGCCGTCCGGCAGCCGCACGTCGGCCAGGAAGCGCTTGTAGCGTTTGATCAACTGTCCGGCCTGCAAAGGCGTTGCAAATTTCATGGTTTTGCTCCCGTCACACGCATTCCCACCGGGGTATGGCACAGCGCCCCCAACCGGGCAACACCTGCGCCCCCAATAGCTACGAGTAGAATGGCGAAAAAGGGGAAAAGCAGATAACCCCTTATAATATAATAAAAAGATATCTAAACTAATGGTATAGCTCCACGCAAGAGTTGCTAAACCGCAACAGTTTGACCAAACAGTCCAGATTCTCTTGCAATAGATTGCGGAAAACTGTCGCCTTCGCCGGGTAACTATGCACACTGACGCTCTGGACGCTCTTTATAAACAAGGAGGCGGCCAGAATTTATTCTGCCGGATCCTTGGCGTTTTTCCAAATAGCTTACAAGAAGTTCATACTTCCATACGGGGAACCAACCATGAAAAAAACCTGGGTCAACAATGTTGCGCGCCTTGCCGCCGGCTCTTCCGTGCTGGTGCTGTCGCTTGCTGCCCACGCCCAAGACGCCAAGAACGGCAAGAAAGATCTCGCCCTTGAAGAGATCGTCGTTACCGCGCAGAAACGGGTTCAGAGCCTGAAGGACGTACCGATTTCGGTGACCGCTCTTAAAGGCGACAAATATACCGACTTCGCTGCCGGCGGTTCGGACATCCGCCTGCTGTCGTCCCGCATTCCGGGCCTGAACGCTGAATCGTCGAACGGCCGCATTGCCCCGCGCTTCTACCTCCGCGGTCTCGGCAACACCGACTTCGACCTCGCCGCTTCCCAGCCGGTCTCCATCGTCATGGACGACGTGGTTCTGGAAAACGTGGTTCTTAAAAGCTCCCCGCTTTTCGATATCGACCGCGTCGAAGTGCTGCGTGGCCCGCAGGGCACCCTGTTCGGCCGCAACACCCCGGCCGGTATCATTAAATTCACCTCCCGCAAGCCGAGCCTCGATGACCCGGCCAACGGCTATGTGAACGCAAGCTACGGTTCTTATGGCACCTCGTCGGTTGAAGCCGCTTACGGCTCCCCGCTCGGTGACAAACTGGCCGTTCGCGTATCGGGCCTTTATACCCGCCGCAACGACTATGTCGACAATGCCTATACCGGCGTGAAAAACGCCATGGGCGGCTTCGTCGAAGCGGCTGCCCGTGTTCAGTTGCTTTATAAGCCGAACGACAAGTTTGATGCTCTCGCAAACTTCCACATCCGCTCGCTTGACGGTACGTCGGCGCTGTTCCGCGCCAACATCCTCACCAAGGGCAGCAACCAGCTGAACGACAACTTCGACTGGCGCAAAGTTTATTACGGCGATACGCACAACAACCCGCAGTCCTATGACGGCTGGGGCACGTCGCTGAATATGAACTATCACCTGGAAAACGGTTTCACCCTGACCTCGATCTCCGCTTACGAGACCACCAACGGCTACAGCCTTGGCGATATCGATGGCGGCAACCCGACCGGCCCGGGCTTCATTCCGTTCCAGTCGACCTCCATGGGCGGTCTCAACTATCTCGACCAATATACCGAAGAACTGCGCGCGTCGGGTAACCTGACTGACAAACTCTTCACCCAGTTCGGCTTCTTCCTCTTCAATTCGAAGATGGATGTTGTGACCGATCCTATCTTCCTGGATCCGTCAATCCTGACGCACAGCAACACCACCTGGGCCGTCTTCGGTCAGGCTGCCTATGATCTGAGCGCCGACACCACCATCACTGTGGGCCTGCGTTACACGGACGACAGCAAGACCCTCACCGGCTACTCCGGCGCGTCCGATACCAGCATCGACAAGGTTCAGCTCGCTGGCGACAAACTCAACTGGGACGTTTCGATCAACCACACGCTGGATGACGACACCTCGATCTATGCCCGCGTTGCAACGGCCTTCCGGGCCCCGACCATTCAGGGTCGCGACGTTGCCTTCGGCGGTTCGCCGTCAACTGCCAAGTCGGAAACCGTGACATCCTATGAAGCCGGTTTCAAGGCCGAGCTGATGGACAAGCGCCTGCGCTGGAATGGCGCCGCCTTCTATTGGGATATGAAAAATATCCAGCTGAGCGCTGTTGGTGGTTCCGGCAACTTCATCCAGCTCGTGAACGCGGCCCGCGCTGTCGGCTATGGTTTCGAGACGGACCTCGAATATCTGGCAACCGAGAACCTGCGCATGACCGCCGGCTTCTCCTATAACCACACGGAGCTGATGGACAAGGGCCTCTACGTCAACCCTTGTGGCAACTTTGGTGGTTCCATCTGTACGGTACTTGACCCGATCGCCAGCATCCTGCCGGACGGCCGCCGGATCTCGAACCCGAACAACCCGAACTATGCGAACGGCGCACTCCGTGCTTCGGTAAACGGCAACCCGCTGCCGCAGGCACCGCTGTGGACCCTGAACTTCACCGCCGAATACACGATTCCGACCGAGGGCGGCAACGAGTTCTTCGCCTTCACCGACTGGGCTTTCCAGGGCAAGACCAACCTGTTCCTGTATCAGTCGGCTGAATTCCGCACCGGCACCACCTTCGAAGGCGGCCTGCGCGTAGGTTACCGCTGGGATGACGGCAAGTACGAAGTTGCAGCCTTTGCCCGCAACCTGACGAACGAAGCCAACCTCAAGGGTGCGATCGACTTCGACAACCTCACGGGGTACGTAAACGATCCGCGCATCATCGGCGTCTCGGTCGCAGCACACTTCTAAGATACCGTTTCAAGACGGAAAAACTGAAACGGGGGCCTTATGCCCCCGTTTTTCTTTGCCTTAAATGCTCACATACCGCCCCACCTTGCGCGACACATGACCACACCCTAAAAACGAGTAATAATTGTCCTACAGTTGAAGTTTTAGTGTATACTGACCGAAGTTCTGAGCAGAGTAAGTTTTGAAAAGGCACGAATGGGGATGGCCGCATGACAATTCTGAAGAACGTTCTCTTGCCGATGTTGATCGCAGCAGGCTCCAGCTTAAGCGTAAGTTCTGCCGTAAATGCCGAGGAAGGAACCGTCATCGGCATCTATCGGGACTTCGGCCTTATCGTGCGCCTTACCAGCGACAAGGATCAAACCTTTCCCTGCCATACCCATATTGTAGTCGAAGACCAGTTTGCCCTGCCGTTCGATGAAAATACCTGCGAAGCAACACAGCCGGTATCCGCACAACACAGGGCTGCGCTCGAAGCAGCCTTTGGGGAGAAAAAAGAGGGACAGGCACGTAAAATCCTGGTTGATGTGCCTCAGGAAATCTCCATCGACAAGATACAGACCCGCAATTGTGGAATGCTGTCAGGGCAGGTTCGGATAGCCAAAACGAACGTTACGCTCGCCGAGTTCATGACCAAATTTGGGTACAAGCGCACCAAGTAACAGCCTTACGCCACAGAAAAAACCGCCGCATCCGATGAGGACACGGCGGTTTCTGTTTTTAGGACTTTCCTTGCGGACCGCGGGCTAGATCAACCGGACAGAATGCGCGCCATCGACCGGCAGGGCCACGCCCGTGGTAAAGCTGCTTGCCGGGGACGCCAGCATCAGCATGGCGGGCACCAGCTCCGGCAATTCCCCTGCCCGTTTGGCGGGCGACTGCTTCAGCAAGCGCTGGCCCAGTTCACTGGCCAGGAAGGTATCGTTGATTTCAGTGACGAAATAGCCCGGGCAGATGGCATTTACCCGCACACCGAAGCGCTGCCATTCGATCGCCATCGACTTGGTCATCTGCACAACGGCGGCCTTACTGGTGGCATAGGTAAGCTGCTGCGGCGCAACCCCCAGGCCGAGGATCGAGGCGGTATTGATGATGGAGCCCTTCAGGCCCTGTTCGATCATCTGGCTGGCCGCGGCCTTCGCCACGCGCCACATGCCTTTGAGGTTGGTGTCCATGGTGACATCCCAATCCTCGTCCGTGTCCTCAAGCGCCCAGTTGGGGCGCGCGAGACCGGCGTTGTTGCATACGATCGAAGGTGTGCCGAGCTTGGCCGTCGCTTCATTGAAGGCGGCCTCGACACTGTCCATGTCCGTCACATCCATCTTGACAGCAAGCGTGCGCTGGCCGGTTTCCTGGGCGATATCATCGGCAAGCTTCTGGATACGGTCCACCCGGCGGGCGCCGAGGACGACATCGGCCCCAGCCCGCGCGAGCGCACGGGCGAATTCGGCACCGATACCGGATGAAGCACCAGCGACCAGCGCCACCTTGCCCTCAAGGCCGAACAGGCCATTCAAATAGTCTGCACTCATGATGATATCCTAGCTTGCGTTTTCGCGGTCATAGTCGGCAAAGCTTTTGCCAGCTTCCGCGAGTTCCTTGAGAAGCGGGGCCGGTTTCCACCAGCGCGGACCGAACTTCTCCCCATATTCGACGATCTTGGCATAAACATTCTTCAGCCCCAAACTGTCGGCATAATGCATCGGCCCACCCCGGTACGGCGGGTAGCCATAGCCGTTGGCGTAAACCACATCGATGTCGCTGGCCCGGTAGGCAATGCCTTCGCCGAGGATTTTGGCGCCTTCGTTGATCAGCGCCATCATGCAGCGTTCGACAATCTCTTCCGGGGTCTTGGATTTGCGCTCGATGCCAGCCTTTGCACTGGCCGCCTCGATGATTTTCATCACCTCAGGGTCCGGCTTCGGCGTGCGGTCGCCCGGCTCGTAAGCATAAATACCGGCGCCGACCTTCAGGCCCTTGCGGCCCGCTTCCACCAGCGTGTCCATCCAGTCATAGGCCTTGGTCTCATAATTCTCGCGGCCCATGCCCTGACGGTTGAAATAGCCGATATCAAGGCCAGCCATGTCGGACATGGTCATCGGCCCCATCGGCATCCCGAAATTATAGAGGGCGGCATCCACTTCCTCAGGCCGCGCGCCTTCGATCACGCACAGAGCCGCTTCGCGGCCGTAGGGTGACAGCATCCGGTTGCCGATAAAGCCGTGGCATACACCCGCGACCACGCCGACCTTCTTGATGGTTTTGGCGAGGTCGACACAGGTGGCGAGCACATCGAGCGCGGTTTTGCCGGCGCGGACGATCTCCAGCAGCCGCATCACATTGGCGGGCGAGAAGAAATGCAGCCCCAGCACATCGGCCGGACGCCTGGTGCAGGCCGCGATCTCGTCGATGTCCAGGTAGGAGGTGTTGCTGGCGAGGATGGCGCCCGGTTTGGCGACAGCATCCAGCTTGGTGAACACTTCCTTCTTGATTTCCATCTTCTCGAACACGGCTTCGATGATCAGGTCGCAGTCCGCGAGGTCGTCATAGGACAGGGTGGGCGTGAAAAGGCCCATGCGTTCCTCAACCTGTTCCATGGTCAGCTTGCCTTTGGAGGCCGTGCGCTCATAGTTGCCGCGCACCACCTTGAGGCCGCGGTCCAGCGCTTCCTGCTGCACTTCGAGGATGGTCACCGGGATACCGGCATTGACGAAGTTCATCGCGATACCGCCGCCCATGGTGCCTGCGCCCAGGATACCGACGCGCCCAATCTCGCGCCGCGGGGTTTCCTTGGTGATGCCGGGGATACGGCTGACCTGCCGCTCGGCGAAGAACATATGCTGCAGCGCCTTGGCCTGCGGGTTGGTGAAGCATTCCATGAACAGCTCGCGCTCACGCTTGAGGCCCTCGGCGAGCGGCAGCTTAACCGCCGCCTCAACACACTGGATGCAGCGTTCCGGCGCGAAATAGCCGCGGGTCTGGCGCGCGATGGATTTACGGAAAGCCGCGAACATCTCAGGGCTGGCTTCCGAAGCATCAACCGTCATCTCACCGGTACGGCGCACACCTTTTTCGATCGCCCCTTCGGCGAAGGCGATGGCGGCATGAACAAGGTCACCATCGACGATCTCATCGATCACGCCCCAGTCCAGCGCTTCCTTGGCGCTGACATGACGGCCGGAGACGATGGCATCGAGCGCGTTTTTGGCCCCGGCAATACGCGGCAGGCGCTGGGTCCCGCCCGCGCCCGGCAAGATGCCGAGCTTGACTTCCGGCAGGCCAACCTTGGCGGTCGGCACAGCCACGCGGTAGTGACAGCCGAGCGCAACCTCAAGCCCGCCGCCAAGCGCGGTGCCGTGGATCGCCGCCACAATAGGCTTCTCCATCGCTTCGATCTGGTTCACAACCTCGATCAGCCCCGGCTCCTTCGGCGCCTGGCCGAATTCGCGGATGTCGGCGCCCGCGATAAAGGTGCGGCCCGCGCAAGCGACGACGATGGCCTTGACGCTATCGTCGGCAGCCAACTCCTCCATCTGGGTCTTGAGCCCCTGCCGCACCGAATGCGACAAGGCATTGACCGGCGGGTTATCGACCGTGATGAGGGCGACCGCGCCGCGCATTTCCCTGGTAACTGTTTCCATCATAATTCCCCTAAAATCGGTGCCCGGCGCCTCAGACGCGCTCCAGCACCATCGCAATTCCCTGGCCCACACCGATACACATGGTGGCGAGGCCGTAGCGTGCCTTCCGTTCATGAAGCTCATGCGCGAGGCTGAGCGCGATCCGCGCCCCCGACATGCCGAGCGGGTGACCAAGCGCGATCGCGCCCCCGTTCGGGTTCACATGGTCCGCGTCATCCGGCAGGCCAAGCCCCCGCAGGCAAGCGAGCGACTGAGCGGCAAAGGCTTCGTTAAGCTCAATTATATCGATATCCCCGATCGCCAAGCCCAGACGCGCCAAAAGCTTCTGCGTCGCCGGGACCGGGCCATAGCCCATGGTCCGGGGTGCAACACCCGCCGTGCCCGCACCAACGATCCGCGCCATCGGCGTCAGGCCGTGTTTCTTCGCCGCGGCTTCGCTTGCGATCACCAGCGCCGCCGCGCCGTCATTGACGCCGGAGGCATTGCCCGCGGTGATGGTGCCGCCTTCGCGGAACGGCGCCTTCAGCTTGGCAAGCGCTTCCAGGGTCGTGCTGAAGCGCGGATGTTCGTCGGTATCGATCACAACCGGGTCACCCCTGCGCTGAGGGATACTGACCGGCGCGATTTCCCGGACGAAACGCCCCGCCTTGATCGCGGCCTCAGCCCGGTTTTGCGAGCGGCAGGCAAAAGCGTCCTGGTCTTCGCGGCTGATGGTCATATCCGCCGCCAGGTTCTCGGCGGTTTCCGGCATACTTTCGGTACCGTACGCGGCCTTGAGCGCCGGGTTCACGAAGCGCCAGCCGATGGTGGTGTCATACATTTCAGCATTGCGGGAGAATGCGCTGGTCGCCTTCGCCATCACGAACGGCGCGCGCGACATGCTTTCAACCCCGCCCGCAATGGCAAGCTCGCCCTCATCCGACTTGATGGCACGGGACGCCTGCGCGATCGCGTCAAGGCCGGAGCCGCAGAGGCGGTTGACCGTCACCGCGGGCACTTCCTTCGGCAGGCCGGCCAGAAGCGCCGCCATCCGGCCGACGTTGCGGTTGTCCTCGCCCGCCTGGTTGGCGCAGCCGTAAAAAAGGTCGTCGACGGCACCCCAGTCCACCCCTTCGTTCCGGGCCATCAGGGCCTTGATGGGGTGGGCGCCCAAGTCATCCGCCCGGACCGGCGACAAGCCGCCGCCATAGCGCCCGACCGGTGTGCGGATGCCGTCACAAATAAACGCGTCTGTCATACTCTTCTCCCTCGGCCCCGTGGGTCTGGGGCCTTCCCGGCAGCGCCTCCCATTCGCGCCGCCCCGATGTCATGCCATAACCTAAACCGTCCGGCACAAATTTCCAGCGTCCTTCCTGCAATTTCCGTTACGGTTCATTCTCCGCTTGATAAATTAATCGCCAGCATTAAATTGTCCCCCAAAGGGAAGGGATTTCGACTATGGCGCTTGACCAGGAAACGCTGAACCAGCTTCTGACTACACTCGACCGTTTCGTGCAGGAACGGCTTATTCCCGCCGAGCGGCAGGTCGCGGATGCGGACGCCATCCCGGACGATATCCTCCATGATATCCGCGAGCTGGGCCTGTTTGGCCTGTCGATCCCGGAAAGTCACGGCGGGCTGGGCCTCAATATGGTTGAGGAGATCGAGGTGGCGATGGTGATCGGGCAAGCCGCCCCGGCCTTCCGCTCGATCTTCGGCACCAATGTCGGCATCGGAAGCCAAGCCATTGTGCTCGACGGCACCGACGCGCAGAAGGACACCTACCTGCCGCGCCTCGCAAGCGGGGATCTCATCGGCTCCTTCTGCCTCACGGAACCCGAAGCAGGGTCGGACGCAGGATCGCTGAAGACGAGTGCCAAGCGGGACGGCGATCATTTTATCCTGAACGGCACCAAACGTTTCATCACCAATGCGCCCTTGGCTGGCCTCTTCACCGTCATGGCGCGCACGGATGCGGACAGCAAGGATGCGCGCGGCGTCTCCGCCTTCCTGGTTGAGGCCGGGACACCGGGCCTGACCGTCGGCAAGCCGGAGAAGAAAATGGGCCAACAGGGCGCGCCTGTGGCCGATGTGATTTTCGACAATTGCCGCGTGCCGGCCGCCAATATCATCGGGGGCCGCGAAAATATGGGCTTCAAGACCGCGATGAAAGTGCTCGACAAAGGCCGCCTGCATATCTCGGCCGTGTGCACCGGGCTCGCGCGCCGCATCCTCCGGGATACCGTGCGCTACGCCAAGGACAGGCGGCAGTTCGGCGGCACCCTCAGCGATTTCCAGCTTATCCAGGCGATGATCGCCGACAGCGAAACCGAGATTTATGCCGCGGAATGCATGGTACGGGATGCCGCCAAAGCGCGTGACGCGGGCGAAAACACCAAGCGCAAGGCCAGCTGTGCCAAGCTGTTTGCCAGCGAAATGGTTGGCCGTGTCGCCGACCGCGCGGTGCAGATCCACGGCGGCGCCGGCTATATCGCCGATTACGGCATCGAGCAGCTGTACCGCGACGTGCGCCTGTTCCGCATTTACGAAGGCACCACGCAGATCCAGCAGCTTATCATCGCCAAGGACGTCATCGCGAGCCTAGACTAAGCCCGCCTCTTACCCTTTCGTCACCCGCCGACTGGATCGGCGAATGACGAGGTTGGGGAGGTCAGGCCCGTTAAGTTTCTGTCAATCCCGCGCGCCCATACTGGAAGGGTTACAAACTACCTGCGGGAGATGTTTCATGACGGACTTCGCAAAACAGCTGAAGAACTACCGCCTGACCACAGCGCATATCTTTTACTACCGCCCGGACTATGAGCGGCTATTGCAGGAATTTATCTGGCAGGAGCTGGATATCGCGCCCAAATTTCCTGTGCTCAAGAAATTCCTCGATTTCTGGCAAGCCAACCTGGACGGCAAGCTGCACAGCGTGCAAGTGGCCTCCACCCAGCTGATCAAGCCAGCCGAATACCGCTTCATACCGGTGGAGTATAAATTGAACTGAGGCCGCGCCACGCGGCCTCAGAAAACGCCATCACGGCGCGCTTCAGGCGAAGCTGTAGCCCTGGTTCATCAGCGGCAGGGTGCGGATGCGTTCCCCGGTCGCGGTGAAGATGGCGTTGGTCACGGCCGCGAACAGCGGTGGCGTGCCCGGTTCGCCCACCCCGCCCGGTTCTTCATGGTTTTCCATGATATGGACAACCACATCAGGGGTATTGGCCATGCGCACCATGTCATAATCCGGGAAGTTGGACTGCTGGACAGCACCGTCTTCGAGCGTGATTTCGCCATACATCAGCGCCGACAGCGCGAAGATGATGCCGCTTTCCATCTGCGCCGTGACCGTATCCGGGTTCACCACCTGGCCACAGTCAACCACGCAATAGACACGCTCCACCTTCAGGTTCTTCTCCGAATCCAGCCGGATTTCAGCCACCTGGGCGACATGGCTGCGGAACGATGGGCGGAACGACACGCCGCGCACCACGCCTTCCGGCGCCGGGGTACCCCAACCGGAAATTTCCGCAAGCTTGTCCATCATCGCGGACAGCCGTTTGTTGCCAGCAAGCAATTTGCGGCGGTATTCAAACGGGCCCATCCCCGCCTTGAAGGCCATCTCATCGATAAAGCTTTCGACGATGAAGCCGTTGTTCGAATGGCCGACACTGCGCCAGAAGCCAACGGGAACAGGCAACTCAACAGTTGCGTTTGAGACCCGGCGCGCCGGAATGGCGTACGGCAGATGGCTCGCGCCCTCGACATTGCTGGGGTCCTTCGGTCCCCCTTGTGTCATCGGCATGTTGCGGGATGAGAAGCCTTCAAGCGTGGACTGCACGGCGATATTATAGTCAAACGCCGTCGGCAGGCCGTCAGCCCCCAGTGTGGCACGAATACGGGCGCGCGCGGCGGGCCTATACATATCGTGGCGGATATCTTCCTCCCGCGGCCAGACGGCCTTGATCGGCGTGCCCGGCATCGCGGCCGCCAGCTTGCAGGCGAAGACCGCGGCATCCTTTTCGATCCGGCGGCCGAACCCGCCACCGGCGAGCGTGGTGTGGCAAACGGTGCCGCCTGACAGGTCCTTGAACACTTCCTTGGCCGCCCAAGTCATGGCCAGCGGCGACTGAGCCGACATCCACAGCTCGGCCTTGCCGTCCTTATAGAGCGCGGTGCAGTTCATCGGCTCCATACAGGCGTGGGCCAGATAGGGCGTTTCATACTCGGCTTCCAGCGTGTCACCCTTCGCGAGGAGGGCATCCACATCGCCGACATTCTCATGAATATGGTTGGGCTTGCCGTCCAGCGCAGCCTTAAGCCTCTTGGAAATGCCTGCACTATCGAGATCGCCATTGCCGCCGTCGGCAAATTCGATCATCAGGGCGTCCATGCCTTTGCGGGCGTGATAATAGCTGTCCGCGATCACGCCGACGGCATTGCCCATATTCACGACCTTATGGACGTGAGGCATCCCCTCGGCTTTGCTGCTATCGAGATTCTTAACATGGCCACCGAAGACTGGCGCCTGCACCACAGCGGCGAACAGCATGTCCGGCAACACGGTATCGATACCGAACATGGCAGCGCCGCGCACCTTGTCGGGGATATCGAGCCGTGGGGTCGATGTGCCGATCAGGCGGAAATCCTTCGGGTCCTTCAGCGCCAGATTTTTCTCCGGCGTCATGGTGGCGGCGTCTGCTGCCAGCGCGCCATAGCCAAGCCGTTCTCCGGTCTCCCGGTTCACGATCTCCCCCAGTTCGGCATAAAGCGCGCTCATCGGCATCTGCCAGCGCTTGGCCGCGGCCTGCATCAGCATGTTCCGCGCAGCCGCCCCGGCTTTGCGATAGGTTTCATAGGCATCGACCGTGCTGCTGCTGCCGCCCGTTGCGATATAGGGCACCATGCCGAAAATCTTGCGGCCGACCCAGGCGCCGACACCGTGGGCGTCTTCCGGCCGTTTGCCGAGCGCGAGGGTGAAGTTGGCATAAACCGGCAGCGGATCGGTCGGGAACTCGACGCTGACATTGTCATAGTCGAGCGAGACTTCCAGCTCCTCCGCCAGCAGCATCGGCAGCGCGGTGTGAATGCCCTGGCCCATTTCCGTCCGCGGGATCGCAAACGTAATATGGCCGTCCGGCCGGATGGTGATCCAGGCCGTCAGCCCCAGCGAGCCATCGGGCAGGACGGAGCCCGAAAGCCCGTCCGTATCGATGGTGGACAGGAAGCCGACGCCAATGGCCATACCGGTCGCGACCGTGCCAACAACCGCGGCACCGCCAATCAGAAATCCTCTGCGTGAAAGCTTAACCATTTGCCACGCCTCCCCGCGTCATATCGCGCGTCAGTTCAGCCGCCCGGTGGATTGCCTTGCGGATACGCGGATAGGTGCCGCAGCGGCAGATGTTGGTGATCGCCGCGTCGATATCCTCATCCGTCGGTTCAGGGTTTTCCCGCAACAGCGCCGTCGCCGCCATGATCATACCGGACTGGCAGTAGCCGCACTGGGGCACCTGCTCGGCGATCCAGGCGGCCTGGACCGCACTGGTCTGGTCCGCGGCTGAAAGCCCTTCAATGGTGGTGACTTTGCCTTCGACAAGGCCAACCGGGGTGATGCAGCTCCGGGTCGCGACACCGTCGACCATGACCGTGCAGGCCCCGCAGGCGCCGATGCCGCAGCCGAACTTCGTGCCGGTCATTTTCAGGATATCGCGGATGAGCCACAAAAGCGGCATGTCGGGGTCATCCCCCGCCGGGATAGACTTGCCATTTATGAGAATGTCGGGCATCGGTCTTCCCCCTTACCTGTTGCCAATATTTCTTCTACGTGAGCGGCATTCTACCCGATCACGGGAAAAAGCCAAATGGCTTGGTACCTTGGTGCACGGACATACAACCTAAAATGCCCAGCACACTGCTTTGGAGCTTGATTTAAAAGCGGCTCTCTGCTCCCATAGCGCCCTTGCGGGCCACCGAGAAGCCCGGAAACATGAGAGGAAACGAGGATGAAACTGGCGCGGACAGTGCTTGCGGTCATTCTGCTGAGCGCATGCACGCCAGCAGGGACGACCCATGACAGCCGCGCGTCAACTGGAACCCCCACCAGCCTCCTCGCTCTTCTTGGCTCCACACGGACATCAGGCAGCAACTGCGCGCTTTATGTCCGGCGCGACGGCAACCTGCTGCTGATGCAGAAGAAAGTCGGCGCCCCGGCCCTGGTCCAGCGCGATGATGGGCGCCATACCCTGCCCCTCAAGGACACGAGCGGCCCCGACTTCGGCGGCTTCCCCGCCGTTCAGCATTTCGCGGACGACAGCCTGACGGTGAAATTAAGCCTGACACCCGAAAAAGGCCGACGCGGCGCCACCGGAACGCTTTCCGTGCTGACGCCTGAAGGGCTGACCGCCATCCTGCCGGTCACCGCCAGCCTGACCTGCTTTCACTGACCGAATAGGCCCCGCCAAGACAAAGGGCGCCCCAATGAGCGCCCTTCTTCAAATCTGAAATGTCCGCGGTTAGACGAGACCAGCCGCATCGGCATGGCCGAGCCCCATGGCCTTGACGACACCGTTGAAGAAATCGGCTTCCAGCGGGTTCACCTTGCCGTCCGCCTTGATGACGTCACACAGCGCTTTCACAACCATCTTGCGCTCATCGAGCGACATCTTACCGGCCGCCTTGGAAATATAGCGGTCAAGCGACGCGTCATTGAACAGGTCGGAAATTGCGGCAACGCGCACATCCTTGGCGTCCACCTCTTCACCGGTGGCATCCTTGTAGATGCGGCAAACAGTGTCGACTTCGAGCGCGTCGATATTGGCGTCCGAGCTGGTGCCGCGGGCCAGAATCATCAAAAGCGCTTCGTTGACGAACGCTTTCTTATCGCTTGCGCCTTCCTCGTCGCCACGGAAAAAACGCACAATATGGTCAAAGGTAGTCATGCTCACGATATCCCCTCCAGTTCGGCAAGCTTGCCCATAATCGTTACGGTCCGATACCACCCCAAAACGGCGGACCGGTCAAGCCCCGGCAAGACTTATTTCACACCATAGGTTGCCGGCCGGAAGGAAAGATCAGACCTTAAGCCTTTCGTTTATCGCGTGCCAGGCCGCGTCAATCGCGCCGTTGACATAGGCGAAGGCCGCCATGTCGGAGCCTGCCATGGAAATCCGGCCATACCCGGCCCGCGCGAGCAGGTGCGGGCCATTGTGTGGATTCCATTCCGGCGGGTCATAAAGGTCATTATATTCATAGGCATAACCGTGCGGCCAGCGGTTGACCGTGATCGCGAGAATATCTTCCGCCGGGTCGAAGCCGCCGTCCTTCAGCGCACCGCCGAGTTGCTCCCGGATCGCGCGCTCATAGTCCTCGAACGGTTTGCCCAGAAGCGCATAACGCGCGGCGCGGAGCTGGGCACGGCAATCGCTGCCGTCCTTCGGGCCGTCGGGCACGCAGCTCATATGCACCAGGATCGGCTCATCATCGCCTTTCGGGAAGTCGTAGGCACCGATGCTGACCGGGAAATCCAGCTCCGCCCAATCGAAGAAGCCGCTGGGGAAATGGATCGCCCTCAGGCCGAGCTTGTCGAACGCCTGCCGGTTCCTGATCAGCACGTTGGTGTACACAAGCGGCACCTTGGTGCCGAGGCGGATCGCTTCTTTCTGCTTCTCGGGTAGCTCCGGCACAAGGTAAGGCAGGATATTGCCGTAACCCGCAAAGATGACGTGTCTAGCCCGCACGTCCCAGGCCTTATCGGCCTTCACATAGCGGACGACAGCCTCCTTCGCGGTTTTGACATCGCCTTCGTGCCGGATATTCACCACCGTCGCGCTCAGGCGGATTTTGGTGTCCTGCCCGGCCCGGTCGAGCGCAGGATAATTGAAGCGCGCCGTGACGATATCTTCCATCGTGTGCCCAGGGGCGGCATCCGGGATGAGCGCACGCACCAGAAGCCGCGCGACCGAGGCGTTACCATCCGGGAAGTGGAAGATATAGGGCTGCTCGGGCTCCGGCTTGCGGTACGGATCGTCATGTTCCTCATCGATCTTGATGCCATTGAAGCCGGGCACATAGCCGAGACGCATGGCCGCACGCGCGGTGATGGCATCGGCACCCACACCCCAGATCGCCTTCGGCCGGCGCTGGTAAAGGCTGATGACGAAATCAGACGCCCCGAAATGCCGCCGCAGATACTGCTCGTAGGAGATGCTCCTGAGATATTTGACCTTCTCGGGCCCGGTCATGTCGGCGAGAAAATCCTCGGTCGAGGTCATGATCTTCACGAGCGAGGCGCGGTCGGCTTCATTGTCCGTGAGTTCGGCGACGAAGCGGTTGACCTCATCCATGTCGGCATTGTCGGTGAGCCAGGACGACGGGTCGCCCACCGCCATCACCTCATGGCCGTAGGAATCCGCGTCCAGATAGACGCCCGCGCCCAGCCGCTTCTTGTTATAAAACTGCTGGTCATAATCCTGATAGAATTTCTCGACCTTGATGCCGAGCTCCTCGATCAGCTTCGCCGCCGCCGGGCTGTAGCTCGCCGGTGTGTCGATCGACTGGCTGCCGCCATAGCCGATCAGCATCCGCTTGTCGGTCTTGAACTCGTTCCGCTTCGCGTGGCCGCCGAAGTCATCATGGTTTTCAAGGATGAGGATTTTCGCGTCCGGGCGCGCCTTCCGGAAGAAGTAAGCCGCAGACAGACCGCTGATGCCGGAGCCGACAACCACGAGGTCATACACGCCCTCGCCCGTGTCTGCCGCCGTGTCCCAATGCTTGCCTTCATGAACCAGCGCATGAGCATTCTCGAACGCGCCGGGGTGGCTGCCCCTCAGGCCCAGCTTGGCGGGCGGATAGTAAGCAGCATTCACTTCCGGCGATCCCGCAAACGGCGCGTCCATGGCCCAGGCGTCGCCCGCGAAACCCATGAGGCTCGCGCCCAGGCCCACCGAGACACCCTGGCAGAACTGCCGCCTGTCGATCGGCCGGTTCATGCCCAGCGCTTCATCCTTTGCCTTATCGCTCTTGCTGTCTTTCGCCATTGCGCTTCCCCAAGCCACTTGTGATCACATTTAAGCCAGCCTACGCCGCCGCCTCGGCCATGACAAGGCCAGTTTATCTTACGAATGCCTTGAGTAAGCCAAAGATACATCACAAAAATGAGATCACATTTACCTTTATCGCCTCACCTTCTTGCGGCATGCTTGCAACCCTAACAGTTAGCCGATGCGGCGAACAGCGCCGCCTGACCTATGGGGAGACTGGTCATGAAATTCGCCACCACATTCGCAGCCGTCGCAGGCCTCGCCACGCTCACCGCCCTCACACCCGCACTTGCTCCGGCCTGGGCCGATGACGGCGGCACGCACCCGGTGAAAATGTCGAAAGCGCAGATCGCGGGCCAGATATTCACCGACCATAAGCCGGTGGTGATGACCCACAAGGACAGCACATGGGGGCCATACGTCACCCACGATGTCGAAGCCTTCCTGTCCACCGACAAGAAGATGGACAGCGGCATGTATAAGTCCGGCCCCGTACGCATGGAATTCAAGGACCAGCCCTACGGCGTCGACGAGTTCATGTATTTCCTCAAGGGAGGCGTGACGCTGACGTCCGCCGACGGCACGGTCACGAAAATCGGCCCGGGTGACGCCGTCACCATCGGCCGGAATTGGAAAGGCGTTTGGGAATCCAAGGGCTACACCAAGATCTACGTCATCTATTCGCCGGACGGCCCGCTCAGCGAGTGACGGAAATTTCCTAGACGTTCCGCCCGCGCGGTCTAGCTTACCTGATGAATTTCAGGGTGAGAGGGAGACGCACGCCATGACCACAGACACCATCACCATCGACGGCATGGTCGCACCGGGTTTCGAGCCGGTACGCGATGCCTTCGCCGCCAACTTCAGCCGCGATGACAAGTACCGCGAGCACGGGGCGGCGCTGGCCGTCTATAAGGATGGCGACCTGGTGGTGAACCTTTGGGGCGGCGCGCGCCATGACGACATGCCCTGGACCGAAGACACGCTCGTCAACGTCTTCTCCACCACCAAGGGCATGGCCGCCGCCGCCATCGCCGCCGCGGTCGACCGGGGGCTGTTGAGCTACGACATGCCGGTCCAGGCCTTGTGGCCCGAATTCCAGGGCGAGCATAAGGACAAGGCCACCGTCTCCCATGCCCTATCCCACCAGATCGGCCTCACCGGCTTCGACACCAAAACCCGGCTGGAGGATATTTTCGACTGGAACACGGTCACCGGCAAGCTGGCCGCACAGCCGCTTCAGTGGGTGCCGGGGGAGAATACCAGCTACCATGCCGCCACCTACGGCTGGATCGTCGGGGAAATCCTCCGCCGCGCCACCGGCAAAAGCGTGCGGGATTTCGTGAAGGAAGCGCTGGCCGATCCGCTGGGCGCTGATATCCATATCGGCCTGCCCGCAGGCGCCGAGACCCGCGTCTCCGATCTTATCGCTGCACGCGAAGCGCCGGACGTGACCAAATTCGCCACCATGCCGCCCGTGGCGCTGATGGCGCTCAGGAACCCGACACTGACGCCCGAGGCCGCCAACCGCGCTGACTGGCGCGCGGCGGAAATGCCCGCGATCAACGGCCATGCCTCCGCCCACGGCGTCGCCCGGCTTTATGGCGCTATCGCGAACAGCGGCACATTGGGTGGCACCCGGATCCTGTCGGAAGACGTGATCGGCCAGATGACCGAAGTGCAAAGCGACCGCACCGATATGCTGATGGGCCGTCCGACCCGCTGGGCACGTGGTTTTTCCTATTCGACCGCGGGTGCCATGGGCCCGGACAGCGCCTTTGGCCACGCAGGATGGGGTGGCTCGTTCGGCGCCGCTGACCGGGAGACCGGCCTCGGCGTCGGGTACGTGATGAACCAGATGGGCGGTGATTTGGTCGGCGACGCTCGCGTCCTCGGCCTCACCAAAGCCATCTGGGACTGCGCCTAAGCGTCAGCGCCTGCGATATGGGGCGTGATGGCCGCCAGCAGGTCATCCACCCGCTGGGTGCCGATATAGAGCGGCTTGCCTGACTTCAGCTCCAGCTTCACCGCAACAGTGCCACGGGCGTTATACATGATGCCCCCGGCCCCCAGCCGGATACCCCAGCCGCCGAACTGCCGGAGCGGCCGGTACTCATAGCGGCTGGCCGCTTCGATATCCTCGAAGGGAACGAACTTCTTCCCCATCCCCGACAGCGACACGCGAACGCCCGTTCCGTCCACCTCGGTGCGCACAGTCAGATAATAGAAACTCGCGATAAGTATGGCGATGATGGCAAAGCCCGAAAAGAAGATCGTCTTTTGCGCCTCAGCCGGTGTCTGAGACAGGACATAGGCGTTGATCAGCAGGATGAACACCACCACCCCGATGAAGAACCATTCCGAAAAGCGCTGAACTTCGGAAAAGATCAGATTGTCCATTTTGTTTGGCATCATCATCCCCCAAAAGCTGCCTGAAGATGTCGCCCGCAACCTTGGAAGCTTTCCGCGCGGCAATCAATAAGGATTTAAGGGATATATCTTCCGTCTATTCGCCCCGCACCCAGTCCCGGTCCAACGTTTTGGACGCAAGCCAGAACAGAACCGCCGCAGCGATATAGAAGCTGGTGCCCGCGAGGATCGAATAGCGCAGTGCATCATCCCCGAACTGCGCCCGAAGGCCGTCCGACAGCATGCCCAGAAGCGCTGTCCCTGCCCCGATGCCGATCAAGTTATTGATGAACAGGAAGATGGCCGACGCGGTCGATCGCATATTGGGCGCGACCAGATGCTGCACGGCGCTTAGGACCGGCCCCAACCACATGAGGCCGAGTGCGACCGGCACCAACAGGACCGTCATCGCCATGGCATAACTGGGTGCGAGAATACCGCCGAGGAAGAAAGGCACGGTCAGCACAAACGCCGTCGCCGGGATGAGCGCATAGCCGGTCTTCTTACCAGCGCGTGCACTACGGTCCGCGAGCCAGCCGCCCATCCAGATGCCAACAAGGCCGCCCACCAGCAGAATGGCACCAAAGGTCAGCGACGCATGAAGGAGCGTCAGGTGATAGGTGCGCACGAAGAAGGACGGCAGCCAGAAAAAGAGGCCATAGCCCATCATGGAGGAGCAGGACGCGCCAACGGCCAAGAGCCAGAAGGCAGGCTTCTTCGAAAGGACCTTCAGCACATCGAGGATCGACGCGGCCTCAGTGGTGGCGAGCTTGCCGTCATACTGGCCGCGCTTGGGTTCCTTGACGATCAGCCGGAACAGCGGGGCGATCAGAATGCCCATCAGGCCGACGGCGATGAAGGCGGTGCGCCAGTCAATCAGCGTGGCGACCACGCCGCCGAAGACGATGCCGATAGCGCTGCCGATCGGGATACCGAAACTGTAGGCGGAAAGCGCCCGCGCGCGCTGTTCCTGCGGGAAATAATCGGCAATCAGCGAATAGGCCGGGGCGACACCACCGGCTTCACCAACCCCGACACCGAGGCGCGCGAGGAAAAGCTGGGTGAAATTGGTGACAAGGCCACACGCCGCTGTCATCGCCGACCACACCACCAGCGCGCCGGTCATGATCCAGGTGCGGCTTTTGCGGTCCGCGAGCCAGGCGATCGGGATGCCGAGGGAGGTATAGAAAAGCGCGAACGCCAGCCCGCCCATAAGGCCAAGCTGGGTGTCGGTCAGATGCAGGTCCGCCTTAATCGGCACGGCCAGGATGCCGATGATCTGCCGGTCGATGAAATTGAAGGTGTAAACCAGCACCAGCATAATGAGGACGACCGTGCGGCTGTTACCGCCTGTCTGCTTCTGGCTGTCCGTTACACTGCCAGATTCGGTGCTTTTACTGTCATGCATTGCTGCGGCCTTTCTTCACTACGCATACAGGAACATCGCAGGCTTTTACCCGGTCTCCCCTCCCGATTTTTCGGCCTTCCCAAGCCGGCCCTTATGAGGCAGGGCGCAACGATAGCCCAAATTCAACGATTGTTGAATTAAATTCTTCCGGCTGTTCCAAATGCGGCGCGTGGCCTGACGTTGCGAAGCTGACAACGCGCACGCCAGGCACATTTTCATGGTACCAGGCCTCAAGCGCAGGACCATAAAGCTGGCTTCTGGCCCCGCTTGCAAGCAGCATCGGCACAGGCGCCGCCTGCATGAAGCGCCGAAGGTCCTGATCAAGCAGGTCAATCCATAAGACCTTCATGGAGGTCCTATCATTCACCTCGGCCTTGGCGGCATAGGTTTCAACCTCCCCCGCCGCCGGGCTGTCTTCGCGCGCCAGCGACATGCGCACGAGCGATTTTGACAGGCTCGCCATCGGGCGCTCGAACATCGAGAGCGCGCTCACCCGGTCCAGCGTGCCGCGCGCGCCATGGGTCCAGCCATCCTCATTGACAACCTTCGGCGTCATGTCCTCAATCACCAGCCCCGCGATACGGTCCGCGCCATGGCGCTGCAGATAGAGCCACGCCACCGTCGCGCCCATAGACCAGCCGACGATAATAATGTTCTTAAGATCCAGTGCCTCAACCAACGCCGCCACATCACTGGCGAGCGTCGTGAGGTTCCCGTCTTCCGGCAGCGGGCTCGATGCGCCATGGCCGCGCAGGTCCGGCACGATAACACGATGCGCCGCGCCAAGCGCCTTTATCTGCTTATCGAAGAAAGCCGCGCCCGTGACCCAGCCGTGGAGCAGCAGGAAGGTGAGGCCGTCCGGCTTCTCGCCTGTGTCCTGATACGCCATATGGCCGCCATCCTTGAGCGCCAGTTCGAGCATCACTTGTCTTCCCTTCCCAGAAAATCTGTTCGCCGCACCTTGCGCTCGCTCGTCTTTTATGTCAATTTCCGAAACATGAATCAGTATTCATGTTTAACGCTTCCTAAAGCCCCACGCACCGCGCGCGGCCGGAAGACACAAGCGAAACTGCTGGATGCCGCCGAAGTCGAGTTCGGTGAGCGCGGCTTTCATGACGCCTCGATCGCTGGAATCACCGCACGGGCCGACGTGGCGCTCGGCACCTTCTATGTCTATTTCGAAGGTAAGGAAGCCATCTTCCGCGCGCTTGTCGCCCACTTCAGCCGCCTCACCCGCTCAGTCATCGCCGAACGCATCGTCGGCGCGCCGGACCGGGTCACGGCTGAACGGCTGGGGCTTGAAGCCTTTATCGAGCATGCCCGCGCCCATCCGCACATCTACCGCATCATCGGGGAAGCCCAGTTTGTGGCGCCCGATGCCTATCAGGCCTATTATCAGACCTTCGCCGACGCCTACGAGACCGGCCTGAAGGCCGCCTCGGCACGCGGCGACATCCGCGAAGGCCACGCCGAGGAGCTGGCCTGGGCGCTTATCGGCATGAATGTCTTCCTCGGCCAGCGCTACGGCCTGTGGAACCCGGACAAACCCGCCGCCGACGTCGCCGCGGCCATCAGCGAATTCGTCGCCTACGGCCTTAAGGGCCAAAGAGACAGGAGCCAAGCATGACAGACCCCGATACCCCGCTCGTCCTCACCCATTTCAAGGACGGTATCCTGACGCTGACGCTCAACCGCCCGCGCCAGCATAATTGCCTCAACCAGCCGCTCCTCGATGAACTGCTGGCCACGGTGAAGGTGGTGCGGCATGACGTACGCGCGGTTATCCTCAAAGGCGCGGGCAAAAGCTTCTCGACCGGCGGGGACCTCAAGGCGTTCCTCGCCCATGCCGAAACGCCGGAGACGTTGGAGGCTTTTTCCAGCCACCTCGTCGGTACGCTCAATGAGGTCATCCTCGCGCTTCTGGACCTGCCCGTGCCGGTGATCAGCGCGGTGCATGGCCCGGTCACCGGTGGGTCGCTTGGTTTCGTGCTGGCCTCCGACCTTTCGGTGATGGCGCCCACCGCCTTCGCCCAGCCTTATTATGGCCGGGTCGGCTTCGGCCCCGATGGCGGTTGGACCGCGATGACGCCTGACCGGATCGGACCGGACGCCGCGGCAGGTATCCTCGCCGTCAACCGGCGCGTGGACGCGGCCGCCGCCGCGCGCATGGGGCTCATCACCCGCGTCTCCGAACATATCGAAGCCACGGTCGGCCGCTGGTGCGACATGATCCTGGAGCAGGAACGCGAAAGCCTCGCTGCCAACAAGGCGCTCCTCTGGCCCACCGCCCGCAAGGAAGCTCTGGCCGCCAAGCTGGAGGCCGAACGGCAGCAATTCGTGGCGCTGGTCGGGCGCCCGATCGTCAAGGAACGGCTGGAGGCCTTTCTGAACGCGATTTCGTAAAATAAACCAATGGCTTGAAGGGGAAGGAAAGCCATGTTTGATATGCCTGATATCACGCGCAAGCGCGCGGCGCTCAACCCTCATAAGCTGGCGATGGAGGAAGTCGCCACCGGGCGCACCGTCACCTATGCCGAGCTGGATGAGAATGCCGCGAAGACGGCGGCCTATCTTGCCGAGAAAGGCGTGGAGGCCGGGGACAGGGTCGCGGTCCTCAGCCACAATCACATCGCCTTTTTCGAGCTGTTGTTTGCCGTCGCCAAACTGGGTGCGGTGCTGGTGCCGCTCAACTGGCGGATGCCGCCAGCGGAGCTAAAACCTCTTATCACCGACAGCGAACCCAAGCTGATATTCCATGACACGGCGACCGCCGACACCGCCACCACCCTGCCCTTCAGCGCCGACACCTGCATCAGCTTCGACTGCTTGATGACCGAACGCGCCGGCCTCCCCCCGCATGCGGGCCGGGATGTCTGGCCGGAGGACGGGCTGTGGTATCTGCTTTATACCTCCGGCACCACCGGGCAGCCGAAAGCGGTTATCCAGACCTTCGGCATGGCGCTCGCCAACACCATCAATCTCGGCCAGCCCATTGATATTACGAGCCACGACGTCACGCTCAATTTCCTGCCGCTTTTCCACACCGCGGGCATCAACACCCACACCATGCCGGTTTTGATGAACGGCGGCACCGTGATGGTGATGCCGGGCTTCGACTGTGACCTGCTCGCAGACCTATTGGAAAGCGGGCGGCTGACCGTGTTCTTCGGTGTGCCCGCGGTCTACCAGCAACTGAGCCTGCATCCGCGTTTTCAGGCACTGGACCTCACCCGCGTGCGCCACTGGGCCTGCGGCGGCGCGCCGATTTCCGACACGCTGCTGGAGCTGTTCATGGGCCGGGGCGCGACCATCTGCAATGGCTTCGGCATGACCGAAACCGGCCCTACCGTCTTCCTGATGGACCGCGAAAGCGCGCCGGAGAAAATCGGCTCGGTCGGCAAGCCGCAGCTTCTGGTTAGCGTGCGCATGGTCGGCCCGGACGGCGTGGATGTGCCCGCGGGCGAGACCGGCGAGCTGTGGATCAGTGGCCCCGGCATCACGCCCGGATACTGGCACAAGCCCAAGGCCACCGCAGCGGCGCTTAAGGACGGCTGGCTCAAATCCGGGGACCTGGCGCGGGTGGATGGGGACGGCTACCACTATATCGTCGGGCGCTCGAAGGACATGTATATCTCCGGCGGCGAGAATGTGTACCCGGCCGAGGTCGAGAATGTACTGGCAACCCACGAGGCGATCCTCGAGGCCGCGGTTGTCGGCGTGCCGGACGCGCGCTGGGGCGAGGTCGGCCACGCCTTCTTCATGCTGCGCCCGGAGGCGGACGCCCCCACGGATGAAGCGCTGAACGCCTTCTGCCGCAGCCTGCTCGCCGCCTACAAGGTGCCGAAATATTTCTCGGTGGTCGCGGAATTCCCCCGCACTGCCGCCGGTAAAATCCAGAAACATCTGATCGAACGGACCTGAATGATGACTGACAGTATCCGGCGTGAGCGCACGCTGAGCCAAGACGAGTTCCACCGCTTCGCCGCGCTTTCGGGCGACGATAACCCGATCCATGTGAACCCCACGTTCGCGGCGGGCACCCGCTTTGGTGCGACGGTCGCGCACGGGCTGTTCCTCGTGAGCATCCTCAGGGGCCTGATGGATGAGCTGGTGCCCGGCGGCACGCAGGTGAGCCAGTCGGTCATGTTCCCCGCCCCCACCTACGCGGGCGCGCCGATGGTGTTCGAAGCCAAAATCACCGGCCGCGACCATGACCTTGTGACGCTGGCCGCCAGTGTGCGGCGCGCGGAAGGCGGCACCGAGACCTGCCTTGTCGAAACCACGCTTCGGCAAGCGGCCTGAGGGAGAAGACGCATGAACATTGGCGACCAGAAAAGCACCAGCCGCGCCTTCACCGCGAGCGACATCGACGACTATATCGCCCTAGGCGGCGCGAAGCCGGGTGCCGACATCGTGCCGGAACCGCTGATCGGCGGGCTATTCTCCTACCTGCTCGGCGTCGAGCTGCCCGGCCCCGGCACCATGTATCTGAAGCAGGAGACCGACTTCATCGCCCCGGCGCGCGTCGGTGACACGCTCACCGCCAAGGTGGAGATCACCCAGCTGCGGCCGGAGAAGAAACTGATCGATCTGCGCACCAGCTGCCGGGACGGCGACGGCGCGCTGGTGGCCGACGGCCGCGCGCTCGTCTATCTCGACGCGCCGCACTGGCCGGTGACAGGGTAAGCCACACAGCCACCGGCACATTTGGCAGAATGGACCCTGAAACAAGTTCAGGGTGACCATACTGTGGGCTAGGTGACGGCTGAGGTTGGCTGCTATCGATGATGCCCGTCTCCCTGTCATACTGAACTTGTTTCAGCATCCGCTGGAACTCTGCCACCTGTGTTCCTGGCCCCGCCGATCAAGTCGTCGGGTGACGATTCAAGCGAGGGTGGGCGCATAAAAAAAGCGCCATCTACCGAACGGGTACGGCAGATGGCGCGAAGGAGTTTCGCAGTCGCCGCTTAGGATGCGGCGGCGACGAGTGCCTGTTCGAGAATATCGAGGCCTTCCTCAAGCTGATCGTCCGGAATGGTGATCGGCGCAAGAAGGCGGATGGTGTTGGCCCAGTAGCCGCAGCTGAGGATGATCAGGCCACGCTCAAGCGCCGCCGCCACCAGCTTAGAGACCACAGCCGGGTTCGGCGTGTTGCCGCCCTTTTCCGTGACCATTTCGAACGCGATCATGGCGCCGAGGCCGCGGATATCACCGATAGCTGCGGTGTCGGGGCGGGCTTTCATTTCAGCCAGACGTTCCTTCATGCGGGCACCAACCTTGTCAGCGCGGGCGCAGAGGTCTTCCTCCTTGATGACATCCAGCACCGCGTGGGCCGCGGCGCAGCCGATCGGGCTGCCGCCATAGGTGCCGCCCATGCCGCCAGGGGCCGGGGCGTCGATGATGTCACGCTTGCCGATAAGGCCCGAGAGCGGGAAGCCGCCCGCGAGCGCCTTTGCCACCGTCATCAGGTCCGGCTCGATGTCATAATATTCGGTCGCGAAGACTTTACCGGTCCGGGCGAAGCCGGTCTGGATTTCGTCACAGATCATCATGATGCCGTGTTCGTCACAGAGCGCGCGCAGGCGGGTCATGAACTCAGCCGGGGCAACATAGAAGCCGCCCTCGCCCTGCACGGGCTCAACGATGATCGCGGCCACGTCCTTGGCTTCGATGTCGCTTTTGAACAGCGCCTCAAGGTGGGCGAAGCTGTCATCGACCGAAATGCCGTGATGCGCGACCGGGAACGGCGCGTGATAAATGCCCGGTACGGCAATGCCAGCGCCGGTGCGGTACGGCATGATCTTACCGGTCAGCGCACCGGTCAGCGCGGTACGGCCATGGAAAGCGCCGCGGAAGGCAATCACGCCCGGACGGCCAGTTTTGGTGCGTGCCACCTTGATGGCGTTTTCGACCGCTTCGGCACCGGTGGTGAAGAAGATGGTCTTGGCGTCCCCAATCGGCGCTGCTTCATTCAGCCGTTCTGCCAGCGAGATATAAGTCTCATACGGCACCACCTGGAAGGCAGTGTGGGTGAACTGGTCGAGCTGATCCTTGACCGCGCCGATCACCTTCGGGTGACGGTGGCCGGTGTTACAAACGGCGATCCCGACCGCGAAATCGAGGAAGCGGCGGCCATCGGCATCCCACAGCTCGGCATTTTCAGCGCGCGCGGCGAAGATCGGGGCAGCAGAGGCAACACCCTGCGGCACGGCGGCCTTCCTACGGGCAAGCAGGCTTTCATTGTTCGACATAAGTATCTCTCCAAACTGAAGACCGGTCCAGAAGATCACCCCCGGCCCGGCAGACAAATTCCTATTTGCCGGAAACCATGCCAGAGGCTTTCCCTTGAATACATGATCTGTTTAAGCGATATATTTGATAGTTTATACAAACAAGGAAACCAGCATGGCACAGGGCAGTATCGGCCGCTTGGGAGATGTGGACATTCGTCTCCTCCGCGTCTTCGTCGCGGTGGCGGAAGCGGGCGGCGTGACCGGGGCGGCAGCAAGCCTGAACCTGGACCCGTCCACCATCAGCCGCCAACTGACCGACCTTGAAACCCGGCTGGGCCTGCGCCTGTGCGAACGCAGCCGCGCGGGTTTCTGGCTCACGGAGGAAGGCCGCGCGGTGCTGGAACGCGCCCGCGCGCTGTTGGCTGCGCTCCGCGACTTCCGCCAGCATATCAGCGAAATCCATAAGGAGATGGAGGGAGACTTCGCCATCGCCATCGCCGACACCATCATCTGGGACCCGCGCCTCAGACTGCCGGACGCCATCCGCGGCCTGAAGGAGAAAACCCCGAAGGTAACCCCGGTGATCGAGATCCTGCCGCCGGACGCGGTCGAACGCGCGGTCGCCAACCGCGCCGCCCATGTCGGGCTGATGCCGGTGCAGGCGAGACGCCCGAGCCTCCGTTACGATGTGCTGTATGGGGAGGAAAACGCGCTCTATGCCGCGCCCGGCAACGCGGCAGCTGGTGCCGAAACGCTGGACACGCTTCTCGCCACCCCGGTCGCGACCGTGCGCTACGAATCCAAAATGGCGGCAGTGATCCAGAAGCTCGGGCTGACGCCGGGGCCTGCCACCAACACCACCGAAGGGGTGGCGGCGCTGATCCGCACCGGGCTCTATCTCGGTTATTTCCCGACCTATTACGGCGCGATTTTCGAGGAACGCGGGGAGATCGTCCGCTTGGGCGTGCCCGACACATCCTATGAGGTGGATATCTGTGCCGTGAGCGCGGACAACGACCAGCCGTCCACGCTGACGAACCTGTTCCTGGACCTTATGAAGTAGGGGTGTCGTTCTTCCGATTTTCGGCCAGCCACCGGGCATAGCCCCGTTCGCTGCGGCACCACATAAACCAACCGAACAGCAGCCCCATGGCCACCCAGATGAAGATATCGGATCCATTCGTGCGATATATTTGCGGCGTCTTCCCCAAGGCCCACTCCATCAGATTCGCACTGGTATAGACAGGGATTAGCCAGAGAATGATTCCCATATAGACGATATTGAAGAGCAGACCTTTTGAGCGCTGCTTTTCCCACTGTTTGACGCGGGCAGGCGTAAACATCCCCGTAAATCTCAACATAAATCCTTCTAAGTTTTACGATGATAACTGATTGTGGCTTCAGCTTACGCCACCGGCCCCATATGCTGGCGGCGGTATGCCAGTTCATGGCTGACCCAGATGTAAGCGCCGAATGCGAGGCTGACGAGCGTCCAGAGGGTCAGGCCAAGCGCTGTGGTGCGGTGGATAAGCAGCGCCTGCTGCGACAGCAGATCGAACAGATTGACGAGCAGGTAAACCGGCAGGCCGAAGCGCAGGATGCCGCGCTTGAAAATGTAGAAAAGTGGCCCCTGCGTGCGCACCCGCTGCCAGACATCAAGCTGGCGCTGGCTTTTGCGCGGGAAAAGGCGGATCGCTATTTTTTCCAGAAGTTTCGTCATCCTCACTGTCCTCCACTGTTATTTTGTGAATGGTTGGCAGCCCCACCATACTTGAGACAAAAGCAAAAGCCTCCCTCCTCCAATGGTTGCTTTCAAACACCCCTGGAGACGGCTTTTTTCATATGGCTTTCCTTGATTGCATGGCATGACCTTATGCATCTATATGTAGCAAATGCACAATCAATTTCAAGGGGATAGGAGATGGAAATCCGTGCTGATAAGGCGTAAACATCTTCCTTCCCTACGCCCGTACCAGGACAGAATATGACCTTCCAAGCCATCCTCACCATGCCGACCCATATTGCCTTAACGGTCCTGCTGCCGCTGGTTATCCTGCCCACGGCGTTTGCCCAGCTTTTGCTTAAAGGTGGCAGGGTTCCCGAGGCGGATGCGGACGGCTGGACGGCGCTGAACCATGTCCGCCGCCTCAAATGGCTTGGGCTGTTTTTCCTGATGGCCCTGCCCTTTGCCTATGCCCTGGGCAATGACCTTGCTGGCAAATGGGGCCTTTGGAGCGCGATTGCCCCTGCCCTTTTATGCCTGCCGACCCTGATGCTGTGCCTGCGCGGGTTCATGCCGACCGGCGCGCCAAGCGCCGCCTTCGGCCGGGAAGGCATCAGGCTCGGACGCCTGCGGGGTACGCCCCAGATCATCCCCTGGCAGGAGGTGAAAAGCGTTCAGGACAACAAGTTTCTCGGCCTGATCCTTAAAACCGGTCTGGGCCCGCTTGTTCTGGATAAACGCTGGCCGGGCATACCGGGCCTCGTAAGCGCCCTTCAGACCCGCAGGGTATCAGGCGCTGATCGAGTGGACCTGCCGAAACACCGCCGTTAGCGCCCGCGGACCCAATCGGAAAAGCGGCGAAGGACAGGCCGGGTATTGAGGCTTTCCTTAAGCGCCACGACATCGGCGTTTGACCGGCCGTTTTCTGCCGCAAGGTTGCAGACGGTCAGCGCAGCCGACGCATAGTTGCGCTTCGCAAGATATGTCGCCAGCGCCAAATAGTCTTCTGCACCTGTAAGATACTCGCACGCGGCCTTCATCGCTTCTTCGCGATGGGCCTTCGAGCGCATGACCGCAGCATTCAGCCCCGTAAGCTTAGCCCGCAAAAGACGGTTCCGAGCCTTCAAACCCGGGACGGCGTTGGAATCCGACCTGGCCTTCATGGCGAAATCGCATAGGGCTTCCTGCACACGAAAAGCGGTTTCCGCCATGACATCGGGGTCCAGCTTTTGCGGCGCGAGTGTCAAGCCGCGCCGGGCCGCTTCCGCCACCGGGTCGAGCCCAAGCGCAGTTGCGACATGGCCGAAAGTCTCCTCCGTATGCGCCACCGGCGTGCCGGCGAAAGGATAGTTCTCCACCAGATAGTCCGACACATGCGCGGCGATATCCGCATCTTTGTGCCGGGCATTGAGACGGCGGAGATAGACAGCCTCCTCAGCGGAGATTGACCGGTTGACCACGGACGCGGGCACATCCGGCAGGCGGCTGCCATCCAGGTCCAGCCGCGCGAGGAAGGCCGCCGCCAGCGCGTCGCGGTTTTCGCTATAATCAATGGTTTCGATCGGGAAATGGGCCCCAATCGCGGCTTCATAGACCGGATGATGGTAGCTGAAACGTTTCGTTGAGGCTTCGAGCGGATTTGCCGCTATCCCACGCTTCACACCCTGAAGATACCCTGAAATCGCCAGTTCGAACGGGTCGCGCCGGAAGGCGATGGCCTGTATCTTGACCCCGCGCCCCAAGGCGTACGCCGCCACCTCAGCCTGTGCTTCAGAGGGTAGCTTGAACCAGTTTTCGGTGGACAGGAGGCTTTTGCCGGATGGTCCTTCCAGGTAGCGCTCCAGCGCCGGGCCGACCTCGCCCCCGTTCATGGCCTGGGCGATAAACCACTGGCCGTTGCCGGAACTGATCCGGCCTTCGCGGGCTGCTTCCGCCGCGCGGTCGTCCGGCTGGATATAATCAAGCCCATATTCGTCCCGCAGGAAATCCGCATTGCGGGCAAACACCGTCTGCAGGAAACTGCTGCCGGTCTTGGGGAACCCAACATGGAGATAAAGTGTTTTCACAGAGAGCCCCCTGATCGGCTTTGCGGTGGTTTCGCAGCTATAGGTGGGGGGCTCCATCAAGTCAAGCTGGCCCGGAAGCCCCGCGCGGGCCGTCATTCGGGCTGGTCAGGCGCGCCTGTTGCAGCTGCAACAGTTTGCGGGCTCGGCTGCAACACACCGGGGGCAACAGCTGCGACAGGGCCGTCACCGGCCTCCCTGCTTGGCAAGCGCAGGCTTTAAAAAACCACCAGGCGATCCTATATTTCCTTCTAGAACAGGGGGATAAAACCATGACAAAACGGTTGCCGGAAATTTTGGAAGACATGCGGCAGGCATTTCTCGGCCGCAAGGCAGGGTACGGCTGGAAGCAGGGCGCCGCCGACGCTTATGGCGCAACTGTAAGCGAAATCAAAGACTTAAGCGGCAATACCCTCACAGGCACCGCCGAAAAATTCAACGCTGCCCTCCCCTATATCGAACGCGCCGGCTACCGCGTCACCGAGATCGAAGTCGGCCTCGGCCTGTCTCCTAAGCTGACCGCGCACCTCATGCTGGAGGACGTGATCAGCGAGGCAGATCAGGAGGATTTACTCCTTGAAACAAAAGAGAAAAAGATGGTCAACACGATCCTGAACACGCTTTTCAAGGCCAGCAATGCGCGCACGAAATTGAAGTTCCGGCGCTTTCACTTCACCCATCTGGAGCTTGAACTCAGCATCCTGCCCACGGTGGTGCTGAAATTCCGTCCGAACGGCAAGCCGGACACGCCTGAGACCCTGCCAGCAGAGACAGGCCCCACACCGCTGCCAACTGAATAACCATTTATATTTTATGACTTATTCTCGATAGCGCGGCTGATTTCGAAGCGCAGTTTATCGATGGAGATCGGCTTGCTGACGAAGCCGTTCATACCAACATTCTGAAAAGCCTCCCGCTGTTCCGCCAGTACGTCCGCCGTCAGTGCGATAATCGGCGTCCCGCCCTTGGCATCCCCCCGGGCACGCACCAGCTTCGCAGCCTCAAGCCCGCTCAGGATCGGCATCTGGTTATCCAACAGGATCAGGTCAAATGTCCCTTCAGGTTTTTCATCAAGAAAATCAATAGCTTCTTGCCCATTTTCGGCCAATGTAACCGTATGGCCGAGGCGGGTCAGCATCTTGGTAATCAGCATCTGGTTGATATATACGTCTTCCGCCAGCAGGATATTAAGCCCACCGCCGACCTCTTCCTTGGCCTCCTCTGCAAGCTCCGGAATTTCATCACTCGCCCGACCAACCGGTATCCGGAACCAGAAGGTACTGCCTTCGCCGAGGATACTGTCGACGCCAATTTCACCGCCCATAAGCTCAACAATCTGTCGGCATATCGCCAACCCGAGCCCGGTGCCGCGCATTTTCTGAGCCCGACTGTTGCTCAACTGGCTGAAACGCCTGAACAGGAGCCCAATTTCCTCCTTGGAAATTCCGACGCCGGTATCGACCACGCGCACTTCAAGGGTCTTGTCCTCCTCCCCCCGCATGATCGCCTTGATCGTGATGATCCCGTCTTCGGTAAATTTTATGGCATTGCCGACAAGATTGGTGATGACCTGCCTCAGCCGCACCTCATCCGCGACGACTTTAACATCACACCCCGCCGACATTTCCAGCGTCAGCTTTGTCCGCTTTTCAGCAGCCAACGGCCGCATAAGCAACCGAATATCCTTGAGCGTACGGGCCAGAAGAAAGGGCCCGGGCGAAATCTCCAACCGCCCGGCTTCAAGCTTGGAAAAGTCGAGCACGTCATTGATGATATTCATCAGGGCATGCGCTGAATTCAACGCCGCGGCCGTCAGCTCTTGCTTTTCGTCTTCGTCGGAGGAGCTCTGCAACAAGCTGAGCCCGCTGACCACCCCATTCAGCGGCGTCCGGATTTCGTGGCTCATGTTCGAGAGGAATTCAGACTTTGCGACACTGGCAGCCTTCGCCTCGTCCAGCGCATCAAGCAGTTTTGCCCGTTTGCGTGCCAAAATGTCAGCCGTTTTCTTTATCTGGTCGGATATCTGCCCAAACTCATCCCCCCCGGTTAGGAGAGGCCCAATGTCATCCTCCTCGGAGGCCAGCATCTTCGAAGCATTCAGAAGCCTGTTCAAACGGCGGCTTACTTTTTCACGCAACAGTATGGCGACAGTAAAAGCCAGAAGCACCAAGGTCAGTGCCAGTATCTCGATAGAACGGGTCGCGACCTTTTTGATATTCTCGCTCAGCCCGGTTGTGCTTTGCGCAATCACCAGCACCTGCTTGGTCATGACACCGCCTTCAAGCGCCCCAAGCCCTATATAGCCCGTCAGGATCTTGCCGCCCGGATCCCGCAGCATCATCATCTGGCCGGTGGACAGGGCCCGTTTGAAAACAGCCGCCTCAATTTGGAAAGGCAGGTCGGTATATAGTTTCCCCTGATAGGCCGTATTGCCCGCATACCGGACGCGGCCATCCGCAGTGACAATCGCAATCCCTTTGACCTCAGGCTTGCTGCCTGTGATAAAAACGTCCTGGCTGACCGCTTGCTTGTCGCCTTGGCTGAGGAGCATGTTGAAGCGGCCTCGCATCGCGTCGACCTCACTGCTGAAATCCTGTTCTGTAACAGCGAAGGCCTGCTCCTCCGCGACAGGCAAGGCCACAAAACCATAGACCAGCAACGCAACCCCGGCTGCGACCAAAAAACCTATCGGCATGAAATAGCGGATAGGAATATCGTTCATCAATGAGCGAAAGTCGCGCACGCACCCCACCCCAGTTTTCTCTTCCCCACCGCATTGGTACCCCAAGGGCCAATCATGCACAAATTACTATTCTATCATTTGGTAAATATATGGTTGTTGCTCTCCTCTTGCGCCGCCAGATGGCAGAAAATATTGTACCCTCGGATAGGTATTCTGCGGTATGAAGATAGCCATGAAGAGGATTATCGGTTTCTGCCTGATCATCGTGGCTGCCACACTGCCTGTGGCTGCAAAAACCCTGCGCATTTCCGCGCCAATCCTGTCCGGACATTTTGACAAAAACGGGGTTGGACGCAGTGCCGCTGCCCTTGAAGCCATATTTCATATATGCGGGATCAGACCTGAGTTCGAGTTAAAGCCATGGGGACAGCATTGGCTTGCTTACGAACGTGACCCCGACCTCGATGCCGTTGCCATCGTGTGGGAGAGCGCGGGCATCAACGGTTTTCCATCCGCCCCCTTTATCCATCAGAAGAACGGTGTTGCGTTTTTGGCGGCGGCGAATCTCAAGATCAGATCTGTGAGCGACCTAAAAGGCCTGCGGGTACTCGGCTTTGGCGGGGCCACACAAATGTTTCCCTCCCTCGCAGCTGTTCTGCCTGACTTGAAAAGCTATTGGGAGGCTCCGTCAGGCTTCTCCACGACGCAGGCGCTCATTAATAAAGATGTCGACGTCTTCATTACCGACGGCCTTATTTTCGCAATCGATTATAAATTGAGGGCCAAGGCTACCGGCGGAACCTATGGAGACAGCAATTGGCCTAAGGTCAAATTCGTGGGTCTTTTCCCCGAAAATGCGGACACCATCACCTTCCGTCACAAAGAAGACAGGGACAATTTCAACCGCTGCCATGACGAGGCGGTGAAGTCAGGGGCGCTCGCTAAAGCCACCAAGCCATATATCGATCCCTACCGGGATATTCTCGGAGATCAAATTCCGGCTGAATGAGCCTCTCGTTCACAGGGCTCACCCCGCAAATCCATCCCCGCAAAAGCAACCAAACCGATTCTCCGCCCTGCCGGTCCGGTTTCATATTACAGTCCCAGCCCCTATAACAATCGTTAATTTTCGGACATACCGCCTGAATATCGATCAGGAAAAATATTTCCATAAGACACTGATAAATATAACTTTATTTGATTCACCCCGCGCTCAAAACAGTCAATTATATTCCTGTTGGACAAGGGCCGGGATATTCATCAAACTGTCATACGTCCACCATATGGTTGCGCCTCGAGGGCTTCGGTCATCAAGACCTCGGATATCCCGTTACAGGCAGCAGGGTGCTGCTAATCGGGATACCAAAGTTTAGAGACGTGTCTGGAAAGACATTTCGCCAAAGGGCCGAAGAACTGAAGGGGTAATGCGACGAAAGAGTCGTTGCCTCGCTTGGGCTGTATATATGGAGAGAACCCGTGAAACTTTTTGTCAACGCTATCGCAGCAGCAGGTATTGCTCTCGCTGCTTCGCTTGCTCCGGCTGCCGCCGACCAGATTTCCGGCGCTGGTGCAACCTTCCCGTACCCGATCTACGCTAAATGGGCTGACGCCTACCAGAAAGAAACCGGCATCGGCCTGAACTACCAGTCGATCGGTTCCGGCGGCGGGATCAAGCAGATCAAAGCCAAGACCGTTACCTTCGGCGCCAGCGACGCTCCGCTTTCGGGTGCTGAACTCGAAAAAATCGGCCTCGCTCAGTTCCCGATGGTTATGGGCGGTATCGTTCCGATCATCAACGTACGCGGTATCAAGCCGGGTACCATGGTTCTGGACGGCACGACCCTTGCTGACATCTTCCTTGGTAAAATCACCAAGTGGAACGATGCTGCTATTGCTAAGCTGAACCCGGGCCTGAAGCTGCCGAACAAGTCGATCGCAGTTGTTCACCGTTCGGACGGGTCGGGCACGACCTTCAACTTCACCTACTACCTCTCGGACGTAAGCGCCGCTTGGAAAGACGAAGTTGGTAACGCAAAAGCCGTTCAGTGGCCGGTTGGCATTGGCGCCAAAGGCAACGAAGGTGTTGCAAACAACGTTGCGCAGACCGCTAACTCGATCGGTTATGTTGAGTATGCTTACGCTAAGCAGAACCACATGACCTACACCAACATGAAGAACAAAGACGGCCACATCGTTGCACCGAAGTCGGAAGCTTTCCAGGCTGCTGCTGCTAACGCTGACTGGAGCTCCAAGCCGGGCTACGGCGTTATCCTCGGCAACCAGCCGGGTGCCGCTTCCTGGCCGATGACTGCCGCTACCTGGATCCTGGTTTACAAAAACCCGGTTGATCCGGCTGCTACCGGCCAAGCTCTGAAGTTCTTCGCTTGGAGCTACAAGAACGGTGGTAAGATGGCTGAAGAACTCGATTATGTTCCGATGCCGCAGAATGTTGTTGCCGACATTGAAAAAATGTGGGCCCGCGACGTTCACAGCAAATAAGTCCTGATTGATATCAGGACGGGAAAAGGCGCCCGACGGCGCCTTTTCCTTCTGTTTGATAGACAGGGCAACCGTCTGACAATAGCGTAGGCAGACGGGTTGATTGAGAGACGCTCTTAGTATATCCCTGGCGGCATATAAATGCCTACTTCGTACCCTAGAGGCGAACTCATGCAAAAAAGTACGATGCACAACGGAGTCATAACGGCTTCCGAAATGCGCGCCCGCCATAAGATACTGGATCGCCTAAGGCACAGTGACACGGTATTCCGCATCGTTACACGATCGGCTTCCATCACCGTCCTGCTGCTTCTTGGCGCCGTAATCATATCGCTTTTCCATGGTTCGCTGCCTGCGCTCGAAAAATTCGGGTTCGGCTTCCTGACCAACAGCAACTGGAACCCGGTAACCGACAAGTTCGGCGCAATCGCCCCTATGTATGGCACCGTCGTTACCTCAGCCATCGCCATGCTGATTGCTGTACCTGTCGGAATCATGATCGCCCTTTTCCTGACCGAGATTTGCCCTGTGTGGCTGAGGCGGCCGATCGGTATCGCGATTGAACTGCTCGCCGGCATTCCTAGCATCATCTACGGTATCTGGGGCTTATTCGTTTTCGCCCCCTTCATGCAGCATCATGTGCAACCCTTCCTGATCGATACATTCGACGGGGTGCCGATACTGTCTAATCTATTTTCCGGTCCGCCCTACGGCATTGGCATCCTGACCGCGAGCCTCGTCCTCGCCGTGATGGTTCTGCCGTATGTGACCTCGGTCTCGCGCGATGTTTTTGCGACTGTTCCCCATGTCCTGAAGGAAGCCGCCTACGGCGTCGGCTGCACGACCTGGGAAGTCTTCCGCAATGTGGTTCTGCCCTATTCCCGCGTCGGCGTGATCGGTGGCGCAATGCTTGGTCTTGGCCGTGCGCTTGGCGAAACCATGGCCGTAACGTTCGTCATCGGTAATGCCCACCGTATTTCCGGCTCGGTTCTGGCGCCGGGGACCACGATCTCCGCGACAATCGCCAACGAATTCAACGAAGCAGTCGGTGACCTGTACACCTCATCGCTGGTGGCCCTTGGCCTTATCCTGTTCTGCATCACCTTCATTGTGCTTGCTGTCGCTCGCTATATGCTGATGCGTCTTGAGAAAAAGGCTGGGTAACATGATGAAAAGCCTCTACAGCGCCCGCAAACGCCGCAACGCCATCGCCATGGCTCTAGCCCTGGCCGCCACCCTTTTTGGCGTGACTTGGCTCGTCCTCATCCTCGGGAAGCTCCTGTGGGAAGGCTTTAGCGGCCTGTCCTCTTCTGTCTTCACCGAAATGACCCCGCCACCGGGGTCCGACGGCGGCCTTTTGAACCCGATTATGGGTAGCCTGATCATGACCGGCATTGCGGTCGCCATCGGGACGCCGATCGGCATTTTCGCGGGCACCTATATGGCGGAATATGGTCGTCATGACCGGCTGACCAGTGTGATCCGGTTCATCAATGACATTCTGTTGAGTGCTCCATCGATTGTGATCGGCCTGTTCATTTATGAAATCATGGTCTACCCCATGGGGCACTTTTCTGGCTGGGCTGGTGCCGTCGCGCTGGCCGTGATGGTAATCCCGGTCGTTGTCCGCACCACGGAAGATATGTTGAACCTGGTCCCGAACCAGATGCGGGAAGCAGCCTTTGCGCTTGGCCTCCCCCGAGCCTTCGTGATTCGCCACGTCAGCTATAAAGCGGCACGCGCAGGCATGATTACAGGGATATTGCTGGCAATCGCCCGTATCAGCGGCGAAACCGCGCCCCTGTTGTTTACGGCACTTAACAACCAGTTCTGGAACACGAATCTCAATGCCCCGGTCTCCAGCCTGCCGATCGTCATTTTCCAATTTGCCTTGAGCCCCTATGAAAATTGGCAGAAACTTGCCTGGACCGGCGCTCTTATTATCACTATGGCCGTGCTCGCGCTCAGTATCGGTGCGCGTACGCTTGCAGCATCGAGAAAACAGCAATGAACCATACACCAATCATGCCCTCAGAGACCGGACATATCTCGACGGACACCCCTGGCTTGGTGGAAAAAGTCTCGATCAGGAACCTGAATTTCTTTTACGGGCAGGCCAAGGCGCTGAAAGACATCAATGTCCCGCTTTATGAAAACAAGGTCACGGCCTTCATCGGACCGTCCGGGTGCGGTAAGTCGACCCTTCTCCGGACCCTGAACCGGATGTTCGAGCTGTACCCCGGCCAGCGTGCCGAAGGCGACGTGGTCTTCGATGGCGAGAACCTGCTGTCGCCCAAGCTCGACCTGAACCTTCTCCGCGCCCGTATCGGCATGGTTTTCCAGAAGCCGACGCCGTTCCCGATGTCGATCTATGACAATATCGCGTTCGGTATCAAACTCTATGAGCGCCTGCCGCGGTCCGAGATCGACGACCGGGTGCAATATGCGCTTCAGCGTGCGGCACTGTGGGATGAAGTGAAAGACAAACTGCACAGCAGCGGCATCAGCCTGTCGGGCGGCCAGCAGCAGCGTCTCTGCATCGCCCGGACCGTTGCCGTAAAGCCTGAGGTCATCCTGTTCGATGAGCCCTGCTCGGCACTTGACCCGATCTCCACGGCGAAGATCGAGGAACTGATCGCAGAGCTTAAGAACGACTATACGATCGTGATCGTAACCCACAATATGCAGCAGGCGGCGCGGGTCTCCGACTATACCGCCTTCATGTATCTGGGCGAACTGGTCGAGTTTGACGCAACCAACCAGATGTTCACCGCACCGCGTGACCAGCGGACCCGTGACTATATCACCGGGCGCTTCGGCTAATCGCCACGCGGGCCACAAATCTGCTTAATTGAACATGACGGCGGAGGGCACCCTCCGCCGTTTTTATTTGCCCCAAATCACCGCCGACAACCGGAGTCTTTTTCTGACCGTCGAACCAATGTCCCATTTCATTTGTTACAAACTGTTGCGTTGCATCCATGTAACAGTCGTAGAAAACACGGCTGATCACGCCATCCCCCCACAGTGCCACCGCCGCCCTTGCATGCGCAGGCCACCACCAGGGCATCGTGGTTATTTATTAATATTTTTCATATGGTTAGCTCTTGAACCACACCGCCCCACTCAAAAGAGGCGCCGCTACTTTTGCGAGCGGCTCTTCCCTACGTCCAGGCCGTCATAAAATGTTCATATAAGCGTCACCCAGCCGTCACAGGCTTTTGCGAATTCTCCCGGCGAGACGTAAGGGCCCTAGGACACAGGCCCGTAACGATCTTGGCCTGATTTGAGGGCCCATTGAGTTCACATCCCGGAACACGGACCGGGCACTATTGAATGTAACAAACTTCAGGGAGGCTACCCCATCATGAAGAAATCTTTCTGGCTGGCCGGCGCTGCCACCGGCGTTATGGCTCTTGCACTGAGCACCGCTGCTTCTGCAGCTGACTGGACCGACAGCACCAAAATCAGCGGTCGTATGTATTTTGACGCCAGCACCGTCAGCCACAAGTCGGACGGCGCGAAAACCGGCCTGACCGACAACGGCTACGGCTTCGACATCAAGCGTTTCTACGTTGGTATCGATCACAAATTCAACGACGTCTTCTCGGCGAACGTAACCACCGACTTCCAGTACAAGAGCGCTCTCGGCGCGACTGAGCTTTACATCAAGAAAGCTTACCTCGAAGCCAAACTTTCGAAAGCTCTTGACCTGCGTCTCGGTTCGACCGACCTGCCGTGGATTCCGTTCGTAGAGGGCATCTATGGCTACCGCTACGTTGAGAACACCCTCGTTGACCGCACCAAATACGGCACCTCCGCTGACTGGGGTATTCATGCCAAGGGTAAACTTGCTGACGGCATGTTCGAATACGCTGTCGCCCTCGTAAACGGCGCTGGCTACAAATCCCCTCCGGGTGCTGGCAATGCCAAAAAATTCAAGTCGGTTGACATTGAAGCCCGCGTAAACGTGAACTTCGACAACTTCGTCGTCGCTCTCGGTGGCTACAGCGGCAAGCTGGGCAAAGACGTCCAGGACGCCGTTACCTACCACACCGCGAAGCGTTTCAACGCGCTTGCAGCTTACAAAACCAAAACCGTCCGCGTCGGCGTTGAATACTTCAAAGCCAACGATTGGAAAAACGTAACGTCCATGACGTCGGAAGACTCGAGCGGCTACGGCGCGTTCGCTTCCTACAAGTTCAACCCGGAATGGGCTGTCTTCGGCCGCTTCGACCACGTCAAGCCGAACGAAACGACTGCCCCGTCGGTTAAGAACAACTACTACAACATCGGCGTAACCTACTCGCCGGCCAAAATTGTTGACCTCTCCCTGGTCTACAAGCATGACAAGTCCGACAACGGCTATGTCAGCACCGGCAACGGCACCATCGGTGGTTCCATCGAAGGCGTCCGTAGCGAGTTCGGCCTCTTCGGTCGCCTGCGCTGGTAGTAGATAAGGAACGCCAGCCCTTAGGGGTACGTGTTCCCTGAAGACAAATGGCCCGGCCCCGCTGACACCTGTCAGCGGGGCCGGTGTCGTTTTAGCCGCCCGCATCATTGACGCTTCTGCCGCCCCCGCCTAAAAAGGGCCTCAACAGGTGCCCCCAATGGGGCATGCCAGGGCTGCCTGGGCGCGAGGGGCGCCCGGTAAAACACAGGACAGGGAAGAATGAGTGAAAAAGTCTGCATCGTAACCGGTGGTTTTGGGTTCCTCGGGAGCCATGTCGCAACAGAGGCCGCCGCCCGCGGTTATAAGGTCGCGGTCCTCGACCTCAGCACCAATGCCCCTGAAGGCCTTTCAGATAAAGTCGGGGCCTCAGCCCTTCTCAAAGGCGGCGTAGACCTGACTGACCTGAATAGCGTCACCCAGGCGCTTACGGAAATTCACACCCATTTCGGCCGGATCGACGCGCTCTTCAACATCGCGGGCGGCTTCCGCTGGGAAACCCTGGAAGGCGGCAGCACCGACACCTGGGGCCTTCTGCAGCGCATGAACCTGCAAACGGCGCTCAATAGCTGCAAGGCCGTCCTGCCCTTCATGAAGGCTGCAGGCAAAGGCCGCATCGTCAACATCGGCGCCGCCGCGGCGCTGAAGGCCGGTATGGGCATGGGCAGCTACGCCGCCTCAAAGGCCGGCGTGCATAAGCTGACCGAAAGCCTCGCCGAAGAACTCAAGGGCGACAATATCACCGTCAACGCCGTCCTGCCCTCGATCATCGACACGCCGACCAACCGCGCCGATATGCCGGATGCCGATTTCAGTGCATGGGTCAGCGCCGATGACCTGGCCGCCACGATCCTGTTCCTCGCGTCCGACGAAGCGCGGGCCATCACCGGCGCGCTGCTGCCGGTCACGGGCCGCGTCTGATACCATTACCGTAGGCGGCACAGCCGGCACAAACATGACCTCAACGAAAGGCAGGGAACAGGTGTTTCCTGCCTTTTAAAATAGCACCCCATGCTTTTGGACGCATTACTGATAATATTGTTATTCCATTGACGCATTTCCCAGTCTAAGGCTAACTGCAGACAACTTGTTTACACTGCACATGTGCGTTGTTGCACGATGGGGGACTGAAGCGTGACGACTTTTACCGTGGACACAAACGCCACCAGTGCGACCGACGCCTTTAACAGCGGAACCCTCGCAACGGAGAGCGCGGACGGCCTCGGCCTGTCGCTCCTTGAAGCCCTTGGCCTCGCGCAGGACGGCGACACCATCGTGTTCGACCCGATCCTCAGCGGTGCTTCGATCACAGAAGGCATCGCCTACGCGATCACGCACAATATCACCATCAATGGTGATATCGACGGCAATGGTACGCCGGACATTACGCTCAACGCCAACAACTACGGCGCCAGCTTTATCCAGGTTTCATCAGGCGCGAATGTCACGCTCAACGGCCTGACCATCACCGGCGTCAACAGCGGCACCCCCATCTCGGCCTCCAGCTCGACCCTGGTCATCAATGATTCCGTCGTCACCGGCAACAGCGGCACCTACGGCGGCGTCTATGCCTCCAACAGCGACCTGACCATCCAGAACAGCCGGTTCGAGAACAACCCGGCCAACGGCACCACGATCGACACCATGAACGGCACGATCACCATCACCGACAGCAGTTTTACCGGCAACGGCTCGGGGAACGCGCTTCAGTTTCTGAGCCCGACAAGCGTTGCCATCTCCGGTTCAGTCATCGCCCACAACAATTGGAACGGTGTTGTCACTACAGGCCCCACCGACATCAGCAACAGTGTTTTCACCGGCAATGGCAACGCCGAGCTTGTACTGAGCACCAACGCGGCCGCTACCGTCAGCAACAGCATCTTTGCGGGGGCCGGCACGCCGATTGGTTTTGTCTCGTCCCCCCAGACCCTTACGTTTTCCGGGACCAACGTGGTCAGTGCCACGCTGGGTGGCGCCTATTCCGGCACGACACCGACCGTTGAGAGCACGCTGACCAATATCTTTGACGCGGTCTCCTCCGGTGGCGGCACACTTTCGGCCATTACAACCTCCTCCGGTGCGACAATCTACACAGCCCTTGTAAACACGACCGGCGCCGCACAAGGCCTTGGCCCGGCTTACCCGGCCACGATCGGCGGCGACACCACGGGGACCGCCAGCAAGCTGGGCAGCACCAACGGCACGCTCACGATCAGTGACCTCAACGGTGCGTCGGAAGAAAGCTTCACCACAGGCACCGTCAACGGCACCTATGGACACCTGACTATGGCCGCCAATGGCGCCTGGACCTATAGCCCCAACACGGCCAATTCATCGGTGACCTCCCTGACGACCGGCAGTTCGCTTCACGATACCGTCGCCATCACGTCCGTGGATGGCACCAGCCAGAATATCAACATCACCATCACCGGCGGGAACAGTGCGCCCAGCGGCCCCACCCTCACGAGTGGCGGGGTTGAGGAAAATGATACAGGCGCCTTCGTTGGTACACTCTCCGCTACCGACCCGGAAGGCAGCGCGGTTACTTTCTCCACCGATGACAGCCGCTTTGTCATCAAGGGCGATGAACTGTGGCTCAAGGACGGTGTTTCGCTCGATTATGAAAGCGAGCATCAGGTTACCCTGCAGGTATCATCCTCAGACACGAGCGGCCTTAAGGGCTCGGCCTTCGTCAACTTCAGCGTCGGCAACGTGACCGAACAGAAGACAGAAATGGGCGGCGTTGGGCAGGATTCGCTTCAGGGCAGTAACAGTGTGGACCAAAATAACCAGTGGGCCCGGGGTGGCGATGACCATCTCACCGGCTCGGACGGCAGCGACCGCATGGGCGGGGGCGACGGCAACGACACCCTGTGGGGCGGTGCCGGCAGCGACACGCTTTTTGGCGGAACCGGTGACGACGTGCTCAGTGGCGGTAATGGCAATGACCTGCTGTACAATGGCCAAGGCAATGACAGTGTCGATGGCGGCGCAGGTAACGACACCATCTGGGCCTCCGCAGGCGATGATACGCTGACGGGTGGGGATGGGGCTGACACCTTCGTGTTCGGCGCCAATAGCGGCAACGACACCATCACCGACTTCAACATCAGCCAGGACACGCTCGATCTGAGTTATTGCGGGTTCGCGGACCGCGCAGCGGTCTATGCAGCCGCATCCTATACCCTGGAAGGCGACAATCGTGGCCTGCATATCGATCTCGGAGACGGCAACAGTGTCTTCTTAGCCGGCCTCATCATAGACCTGGATACCCTCCCTCTGATTATTTAGGCTATCCAACCTTCACGCGATGGAAAGACCTGATATACGCGTCAAAATGTCCCGCATGATCAATTTTCTTGATCTCCCCGCCGGTCTGGGATAGCCGACAGACGAAACATGGGCTGGGAAACCGATGACGCTGAACAAATTCAGGAAAGACAATAACATTTGGGATATCGCCATTGTTGCGATCCTCCTGAATGCTTTCCTGCAAATCAGCTGCTGTATTGGCCCGGCAGCGGCCGGTGATTTCGGCCTGTCCGACCCTGCCAACTGGTGCAGCATCGACAAAGCTGCTGCCGCGCAGGATGCTACCGGATCGGGCCACAGCCACAATCACGATTGCTGCAAGGATTGCCGCCAGTGTATGGGCCAGGCTGTCGCCCTGACACCTGAGGCCACACCGGCAGCGCTTGCCGTCCGCGTCGCATACAGCTTTACGCCGGTCTATAAGGAGGCGGCTTTAACCGGCCTCCATATCTCGCCTTACGGGGGCCGCGGTCCACCCCTCACACTCCAAGCCTGAAAAACCCGTTTTTTTTAAATGGCACCGGGTCTGAAGCCCGGTTACCTGGAGTGATATTTATGCGTTCCTCTTTTTCACGCCTCGCCCTTAGTGCGCTGGCTTCTTCGACCATGCTGTCTGGTGCGGCGCTCGCAGAGACGCCTGCGGCAGACGATGGCAGCAACACGCTTACTGAGATCCTGGTGGTCGGCGCCCGGTCGGCGGACACCACCCCGACCAGTGAGAGCATCAAACCCAACCGCATGTCAGCGGCCGATGCCGCTTCGATTGCCAGCGGCCTTCCAGGCGGTGCGCTGATCAACAACGGCGCGCTTTCAGGCCAGGTCCAGTTCCGCGGCCTGACCGGTTCCCGTGTCGACGTAACGGTGGACGGCCAGCGCTTCGGTTCCGGCGGCCCGAACCTGATGGACCCGCCGCTTCAATATGCCCCCTTGCCGCTTGTCGCCCGGCTTGAGATTTCCCGCAGCGTCGGCTCGGTCTCCAATGGCCCCGGGCTCGCAGGCAGCGTGAATGCCGTCTATAAGAAGGTCGACTTCAGCGATGGCACCACGGCCGAGGTGAGCGGCGACCTCTCCGCCACCGCCCGCAGCGCGGACGAAAGCGTCGGCCTCGGCGGCATTGTGGGCGCCGCGACAAACCGCTGGCGCGTTCAGATGCTCGGCTCCTATGAAGATGGCGGCGACATGCGCTTCCCCGGCGGCCGGATCGCCAACAGCTTCCATAAACGCGCCACGGTCGGCACCGGCCTTGGCTGGCGCAGCGAAGACGGCACCCATGAGGTTGCGCTTGACTACCGCCACCAGCATGTCGGCGCCACAGGCAACCCGCCCTTCGCCATGGATATCGAATATTTCGACAGTGACTTCGCCCGGGCAAAATACAAAGGCAGCTATGACAGCCTGTCGCTCGAGGCCAGTGTCGGCTATGTCAATATCAACCACGCCATGACCAACTATCTGTCCCGCCCGGCCCCCGATGCGATGAAACAGCGCCGGTCTGTCGCCGCAGCCGAAACCTGGACCGCGGACCTGAAACTGGTGAAGCAAACCGCGCTCGGGGACATTCGGTTCGGCGGTGACTTTGCAGACAACCGCCATAACCTGACCATTACCAACCCCAACAACCCCGACTTCTTCCTGAACAGCTTCAAGGGCATTAGCATGAAGCGGGCCGGGGCGTATGTGGAATGGTACCGGGACATGGGCCAGGCGGGCTACGAGGCCGGTGTGCGCTATGACCATTATAGCTCCAGCACCGACGGTGCCAGCGTCGGCAGCGCCGTTCCCGCCATGCCCGCCATGCTCGCCATGGCCTTCAACAAGACGGACACCAACATCACGCATGACCTTGTCGATGTCGTCCTGCAGGGCTGGTATTCGCTCAATGACAGTATCAAGCTGCGCGGCACCCTTGCCCGCAAGAACCGCGCCCCCGGGTATGTCGAGCAATATGCCTGGCTCCCGACGGCGGCAAGCGGCGGCCTCGCCGACGGCAACATCTATGTGGGGGATCTGAACCTCAAGGCCGAAACCGCTTATGTCGCCGAAGTCGGCCTCGATTACGCGAGCGACCGCTTCTATGCACGCCCGACGATTTTCTACCGTGATATCAAGAACTTCATCCAGGGTGTCGCCTATGATGACACGCCTGGTGTGGTCGACAGCATGGTCGAGATGGTTGCCGCGATGAATGGGGACATGACCCCGCTCCGCTTCGCCAACGTAGACGCCAAGCTCTACGGTTTCGACATGGACATGGGGGTCACCCTGACCCAGCACCTGCATATGGACGGCAGCTTCAGCTATGTCCGTGGCGAGCGGGAAGACATTGACGACAACCTCTACCGCATCGCGCCTGCCCGCGGCACGGTTTCCCTGACCTATGAAGGTGGGGACTGGTATGTCCGCGGGGAAAGCCGCTTCGCCGCAGCGCAGAATAAGGTTTCGGCCACCAACAGCGAGGCCAAGACGGCAGGCTACGCCATCTTCAACCTCTATGCCGGTTGGTGGGTAGGCTCGAACGTCAAGCTAACCGCTGGGGTCGAGAACCTGTTCAACCGCTACTATGAAGACCATCTGGCGGGCTATAACCGCATCTCGAACTCGGATGTCGCCCTCGGGGCCCGCCTGCCGGGTGCCGGGACCAACGCCTTCCTGAGCGTCGAATACAGCTTCTAAAAGCAAGACGGGCGGGGCAATATACTGCCCCGCCCGTTACCTGGATGGCTCTTTCTCAAAAGCCTGAAAACACATCCCCTAAGAATTGCGCGTTACTTCTCGCCCAGCGTATTAGCGCGCTCGACGGCCACACCCCGTACCTTGCTGATTTTAGTCGCATCAGGCTGGCGCCCGCGCGCCATGACATACTGGACCGCCCGAACCGGCAAGCTTCTCTCCTCTGCCCCACCTACAATTAAAAAGGCCAGGGGCCTTATGGCCTCTGACCTTTTTAATGGTTGCGGGGGCAGGATTTACCACTGCGGGCGCTTTGCGCTCCTCGTGTTGCCTCCGCGTTGCTGCGGCCGAACACAGCTTCATTCACCGTCCC
>NZ_JAINDF010000005.1 GCF_023006325.1 Kordiimonas marina | reverse complement strand
CCGTTGGCGTGCGCCGGTTTCGCCCGGCAAGCTTCATGGTGCCGCCAGCTAAGGCAAGTTTTCTGAAACTGTCAAATATCTTGTAAGAGAAGGCCAGCCCCTAAACGTGGAAGCTTTCGCCACAGCCGCAGCGGCCTTTTTCGTTCGGGTTGGTGAATTTGAACCCGGTGGAGAACATGCTGTCCTCCCAGTCCATTTCCGTGCCGAGAAGAAAGAGGAGCGACTTGCGGTCGACATAGACCTTCACGCCCTTGTCCTCGACCAGCTCGTCCTCAGTGGACGGTTCCTCGACATAGTCGACGGTATAGCCGAGGCCCGAACAGCCGTGCGTGCTGGTGCCGAGCCGAATGCCAACGGCACCTTCCTTCTTGGCCAGAAGCGCCTGGATATGTTCGGCCGCCTTATCTGTGATCCGGATGGCTGACATGGGTCTGTCCTCTTTTCTCATTCCCTTAAGGTGGCCCTAAAGGAGGCCGAGTTCAAGCCGGGCCTCGTCCGACATCTTGGACATGTCCCAGGCCGGTTCCCACACGAGCTTGACTTCAGCCCCGCCAACGCCGGGCACGCTGTTGACCTTCAGCTCCACCTCACCCGGCATGCTTTCCGCGACCGGGCAGTGCGGCGTGGTCAGCGTCATGGTGACGGTGACGATCTTGTTTTCGTCGATATCGAGTCCGTAAATGAGGCCGAGCTCATAGATATTGACCGGGATTTCCGGGTCATAGATTTCCTGCAGAGCCTCAACCACACGTGCTTCAAGCTCGTCATCGGACACAGGATCACCTGCTGGCTTATCGTCGGGCACCTCAGCCGGGGCTTCCTCAGCCTTGTTCGACTGCTCGAGGAACTTGTTGAGGAAATAGCCGCCCTCTTGTGGGCTAAGCTCTGGCGGGCTGACCTCCGCCGTCGCCTGCTTCACGCTGTCCATATCCACGCGCGGGCGTGTCTCCGGGCGGTTGGGCATATTTTCCTCCGGGAAAGCCTCCGGGGCGTTCACGTCCATGATATCGCGATTTTCCGTCTTATCCGTCATCCGAAGATGTCCACTACTTTCTTGAGACCGTCGATCAGCCGGTCCACGTCGGTTCTGTCATTATAGATGCCAAAGCTGGCCCGCACAGTGCCGGGCACGCCGAAGCGGTCCATCACCGGCTGGGCGCAGTGGTGGCCCGCGCGCACAGCGATGCCCTGGCGGTCTAGGATGGTGCCGATATCGTGCGGGTGCGCCTGGTTCATCGTGAAGCTGATCAGCGCGCCCTTCTCCGGCGCCGTGCCGATGAGGCGCACGCTGTTGACCGCCGTCAGCGCCTCGGTGGCGTATTTCAGGAGGTCCATCTCATGGGTATGGATCGCGTCATGCCCGAGCGCTGAGATATAATCGAGCGCCGCCTTCATGGCGATACCGCCCGCGATGTTGGGCGTCCCGGCCTCGAACTTGTAAGGCAGGTCGTTATAGGTCGTCTTCTCGAAGGTGACGGTGGAGATCATATCGCCGCCGCCCTGCCACGGCGGCATCTTGTCCAGGAGCGCTTCCTTGCCGTAGATGACGCCGATACCCGTGGGGCCGTAAGCCTTGTGGGCGGAGAAGGCGTAGAAGTCGGCATCCATCGCCTGCACGTCGATCTTCAGGTGCGGGGCTGCCTGGCAGCCGTCGATCAGCACGGTCGCGCCCGCGTCGTGGCCCATGCGGATGATGTCCGCGACTGGATTGAGCGTGCCGATCGCGTTGGAGATATGGGCGACCGCCACCAGCTTGGTGCGCTCACCCAAAAGGCCCGCATAGGCCTCCATATCGAGGCTGCCGTCATCATGAAGCGGGATCACCCGGATCACCGCGCCCTTTTCCCCGGCCAGCATCTGCCACGGCACGATATTGCTGTGGTGCTCCATCTCGCTGAGGATGATCTCATCGCCTTCACGGATGTTCGCGCGGCCCCAGGTCTGTGCGACCAGGTTGATGCCTTCGGTGGCGCCGCGGACGAAGATGCATTCGCGCGACTTGGCAGCGTTGATGAAAGCCCGCACGGTTTCCCGCGTGTTTTCATACGCCTCGGTAGCGTCCTGGCTGAACTTGTAAACGCCGCGGTGGATATTGGCGTAATAATGCTCATAAAGCCCAACCTCGGCGTCGATCACCACGCGCGGCTTCTGCGCGCTGGCGGCGCTGTCAAGGAACGTGAGCGGCTTGCCGTAGACCGTTTCCTGAAAGATCGGGAAATCGGCGCGGATGGCTTCGACGTCAAACGCTCTCATGGGCAGGTTCATGTCATTCATCGCACTCATCCTTACGCCACAGCCTTGACGGACCGCGCGGTCATCCAGGCGTCGATCCGGTCAGCCATCGCCGCTTTCACGTCTTCGGCGGGAACACGCTCCAGTGCTGCGGCAGTGAAGGCCGCGACCAGCATCTGGCGCGCCGTCGCCGGGTCGATGCCGCGGGAGGTCAGATAATAGATCGCCTTGGCGTCCAGCTCGCCCACGGTGGCGCCGTGGCTGCATTTGACGTCATCGGCGAAAATTTCAAGCTCCGGCTTGGCGTTGGCTTCGGCTGTCTTGTCGAACACCAGCGCCTTGAAGCTTTGGTCGGCTTCGGTCTTCTGCGCGTCCTTCGCCACCGTCACCTTACCCGCGAAGGAGGTCTTGCCGCGGCTGTCGGCGATGGTGCGGAATATCTGGTCGCTGGTCGCGGCCGGTACCGTGTGGCTGACGTGGCTGAATGTATCATGGCTTTGGCCGGAGGCCGCGAGCGCGACACCGTCGACCACGGCGCAGGCTTCTTCCCCCAGAAGCCGGACATGGGCTTCAAAGCGCGCGGTCTTGCCGCCGACAGACAGGCCGACGGACGTATAGCTGCCCTCGGCGTCGATATTCACATAGGCCTTGGCGGTATGAAGTGCGTTGGCGCCTTCTTCCTGCACCCGGATATGGCTGAGGCTGGCGCCTTCGGCCACCCGCGCCTGGAAAAGCGCATTGGTCCAATAGCCGGTCTCATCACCGAGGAAACGTTCGACCACGGTGGCCTTGGCGCCTTCGCCCAGCTCGACCACATGGCGGATATGGGTGGCAGCCCCTTCGGCCCCTGTCATCATATGCAGGACTTCGATGGGCGCGTCGATCACCACACCCGCGGGCACCGATAGCACGAGCCCGTCCCTGAGCAGGGCAGTGTTCAGGTAGCTGATGGCATCGTCGCCGCGCACCAGTTCGTTCGCACGCTCGGCATTGGCCATGAAATGGTTGGCGAGCGGCCGGATCTGCACGGTCTGCCACAGGTCACCCAGGTCGCTCTGGTCCTCGTCATAATGGCCATTCACGAACACGAAGCGCGCGCTCACCGCGCCAAGCGGTTCCGGCAGCACCGGCAGCGTCTCGGCGGGGGCCGCGAGGCCGTACACCTGCTTCCGGAGCGCGCGGATATCGCTATAGCGCCAGTCTTCGGTCTTCGCGGTCGGGAATCCTTCGGCTTCGAACGCCTCAAGCGCCTGCGCGCGCAGATCGTCGGTGCCCGGCAGCGTGCCTATCAGCGCCTGGACCTGGCTTTCATAGCCCGTCATCGGTTGGTCCTGCATACTATGCTCCTTCACGCGACGTCGGCGTAGCCTTTTTCTTCAAGCTCCAGCGCCAGCTCCTTGCCGCCCGACTTCACGATGCGACCGTCGATCATCACATGCACCACATCCGGCTGCACGTAGGACAGCAGCCGCTGATAGTGGGTGATCAGAAGGATCGCGGTATCGTCCCGGCGCTGGGCGTTGATGCCTTCAGCCACGGTGCGGAGCGCATCAATATCGAGGCCCGAATCGGTCTCGTCGAGCACGGCCAGCTTGGGATCGAGGACCGACATCTGCACCATTTCGTTCCGCTTCTTCTCACCACCCGAAAAGCCGACGTTGACGAAGCGCTTCAGCATATCCGGGTCCATCTTCAGCTCGGCCGCCTTGGCGCGCACGAGCTTCATGAACTCGGCCGCCGACATATCCTCAAGACCACGGTAGCGGCGCACGCTGTTGAGCGCGGTGCGCAGGAAGTTGAGGTTCGACACGCCGGGAATTTCAACCGGATACTGGAAGCCCAGGAAGATGCCCTCGCCCACCCGCTCATGCGGCTCAAGCGCCAGAAGGTCCTTGCCCTCGAACTCGATGGTGCCCTTGGTCACCGTATAATCGTCCCGGCCCGCGATGGTGTTGGCGAGCGTCGACTTGCCGGCACCATTGAGGCCCATGATGGCGTGGACTTCACCGGCCTTTATCTCAAGGTCCAGGCCCTTGACGATTTCCTTGTCCGCCACGCTGACGTGCAGGTCTTTAATCTTAAGCATACTCATCCGTCCGTTCCTTACCCCACGCTGCCTTCGAGCGAGATTCCCAGAAGCTTCTGGGCCTCGACGGCAAATTCCATGGGCAGGTGCTGCATTACATCCTTGCAGAAGCCGTTGACGATCATCGCCACCGCTTCTTCTTCATCGAGGCCCCGGCTTCTGCAGTAGAAAAGCTGGTCCTCGGAAACCTTGGAGGTGGTCGCCTCATGCTCGATCTGGGCTGAGGGGTTCTTCACCTCGATATAGGGCACGGTGTGGGCGCCGCATTCCGAGGACACCAGAAGCGAGTCGCACTGGGTATAGTTGCGGACATTGTCCGCGCCAGACAGAACCTTCACCAGGCCCCGGTAGGTGTTCTGCGATTTGCCCGCCGAAATACCCTTGGAGATGATGGTCGAGCGCGTGTTCGCGCCCATATGGATCATCTTGGTGCCGGTATCGGCCTGCTGGTAATTGTTGGTCACCGCGACCGAATAAAACTCACCGACCGAGCCGTCGCCCTGCAGCACGCAGCTCGGGTATTTCCAGGTCACGGCCGAGCCGGTTTCCACCTGGGTCCAGCTGACCTTGGAATTCTTGCCTTTGCACAGCGCGCGCTTGGTGACGAAATTATAGATGCCGCCCTTGCCGTTCTTGTCGCCCGGGTACCAGTTCTGCACGGTCGAATATTTGATCTCGGCATCGTCGAGTGCCACCAGTTCCACGACAGCAGCATGAAGCTGGTTCTCATCGCGCATCGGGGCGGTACAGCCCTCGAGGTAGGAGACATAAGCGCCTTCGTCCGCGACGATCAGCGTACGTTCGAACTGGCCGGTGTTTTCGGCGTTGATACGGAAATAGGTCGAAAGCTCCATCGGGCAGCGCACGCCCTTCGGCACATAGACGAAGGTACCGTCCGAGAAGACGGCACAGTTGAGCGCGGCGAAATAATTGTCCCGGACCGGCACGACCGACGCGAGATATTTCTTCACCATGTCCGGATATTCACGGATCGCTTCCGAGATCGACATGAAGATGACGCCGGCCTTCTTCAGTTCCTCGCGGAAGGTGGTGGCGACGGACACCGAATCGAACACGGCGTCGACCGCAACCTTGGCCGAGCCCTGTACACCCGCCAGCACTTCCTGTTCCCGAAGCGGAATGCCGAGCTTGGCATAGGTTTCCAGAAGCTCGGGGTCGACCTCATCGAGGCTTTTCGGGCCGTCCTTCTTCTTGGGTGCCGAATAATAATAGATATCGTTATAGTCGATCTTTGGGTAGTTCACGCGCGCCCAGTCCGGCTCTTCCATCTTCTGCCAGGCCGCGTAAGCCTTCAGGCGCCAATCGAGCATCCACTCGGGCTCACCCTTCTTGGCGGAGATGAAACGCACCACGTCCTCCGACAGGCCCTTGGGCGCCCGTTCGGATTCGATATCGGTGACAAACCCGTATTTATAGTCGCCCGTGACTTCGGAAATCTGTTTCTGGGCTTCTGCGGTTCCGGCCATTTTTGGCGGCTCCTTGATCTTACGGTTACTCGGGCGGTCCGTCAGTGGACCTGCCGTTATTTTGTGCCTGCGGTCGTGCGGGGTGCCTCACGCGGCTTGAAAAGAGTCTGGTCCGGCTCATTCGCGACCAGCGCCGAAAGCTTCACATCCTCAAGCGCGTCCCTGACAGCGCCATTGATGACCTGCCAGCGCGGACGCATTTGGCAGATATCGTCGAACGAACAATCGGACGTGCCGCCCTCCACGCAGTGGGTCAGCGCGATCGGACCATCGATGGCTTCGACGATGTCGGCGACCGAAATGTCATCCGCGCTTTTCGCCAGGGAAAAGCCGCCCTTCAGGCCCCGGTGCGAATTGAGAACCCCGGCGCGGCCGAGCGCATTGAGGATTTTCGCAACCGTCGGCACCGGAATGCTGGTGGCAGCAGACAGATCCTGCGCGCTCATGCGGCTGTCGGCGTGCGACATTTCGCACATTAACACCACGGCATAATCTGCTAGATTGGTCAGGCGGATCATGGCTTCGCTGGTCCTTTCCTTAGAGCACCATTTCCGGTGCGTCCTAAATCATACCAAATTGATCGGATTTGTCATATGGAGATATGGCGGCCCGGAGTCAACAAAAACCCGCCGCATAGGGGCGCCTTATCGCTTATTTCCGTTCATTATGCACCTATTTCTTTTAGAAGGCCTATCAAATAGCATATCCCATGATAGGTTTGACCCCATTAACCATAGCGCCGGAATCACGTATGACGCTTGACGACCTGAAACCCCTTTTTGAAAAAGCACACTTTATACGCGCTTTCGAGCACGAGATCGCCGCGCTATCGGAAGCAGGCGACGTGCCTGGCCTTGTGCACCTGTGCCTGGGGGCGGAACTTTTCGAAGTCGCGCTTTGTGCCAACCTTGAAGGGCCGGGCGACCAGGTGACAGGTTCACACCGCAGCCACGGCCTCGCGCTGGCGATGGGGGCGGACCCGGTCGCCGTTGCCGCAGAAATCCTCGGCCGTACCGGCGGGCTGTCCGAAGGGCTCGGCGGCACCCAGCATCTTCTCGCGCCGGAGGTGGGGTTCCTCACCAGCAATGGCATCGTCGGCGGACAGGTGCCGCTGGCCGCGGGCGCCGCGCTGAGCGCCAAGACCCTCAAGACCGGCGGCATCGGAGTCGCCGTGATGGGCGACGGCGCCACCAACCAGGGGGCGGTGTTCGAGACCATGAACCTCGCCGTCGCGCTCAAGCTGCCGCTTCTGTTCGTGATCGAAAACAACGGCCTCGGCCAATCGACCTCCGCGCATTATGCCTCAGGCGGCATCAGCCCGATGGCGCGGGCCCGCGGGTTCGGCCTGGCCGCCAGCCATGTGGAGGGCGGCGATATCACCGGCTGCCTCAAGACGGTGGACCGGCTGGTTTCCTGGGTGCGAGAGACCGGGTCCCCCGCGCTTGTCGAAGCCTCGGTCCCGCGTCTCAGCGGCCATTATCATGGTGACGAGCAGCTTTACCGCTCCGCCGCCGACAGCCAACCAGACCCGCTGGAGCAGTTTGAAGACACGCTGTTGCGCGCCGGTGCCACCGCCACCGAATGCCACACGATCAAGACCGGCGCCCATGCGGCTGCGAAAGCCGCGGTCACCGCGGCGAACCAGCAAGCGGACACCAGCGACGAAGCCGTAGCCCGGTGGGCCACACGGTTGGGAGGCGCGGCATGACCAGGATGAGCATCCGTGACGCGCTCAACCGCGCCCATCAGGACCTGATGGCCGCAGACGACACCATCGTCGTCATCGGCGAAGACATTGCCGGCGGCGCCGGGGTCAAAGGCGGGGCGGAACTCGGCGGTGTCTTCGGCGTCACCCGTGGCCTCGGCGCCAAATTCGGCGAGGGCCGGGTCATCGACACCCCCATCTCGGAGGCCAGCTTCATCGGCATGGCGACGGGCGCGGCGATGACCGGCCTCAAGCCCATTGTCGAACTGATGTTCTCCGACTTTATCGGCGTCGCTTTCGACCAGATCCTGAACCAGGCCGCCAAGGCGCGTTTCCTGGCGAACGGCCGCTTCGACCTGCCGCTTGTGATCCGCACCACCATGGGCGCGGGCGACAGCTCGGCCGCCATGCACAGCCAGTCGCTTTACGGTGTGTTAGCGCAGATTCCGGGGCTTATGGTCGCCTGCCCCTCGACCCCCGCGGACGCCGCAGGCCTCCTTAAGGCTGCGGTCGGAAGCCCCGACCCCGTGGTTCTGTTCGAACATAAGGGCCTTTACGGCCATGAGGGCGATGTGGCGGACGACCTGCCCGCGGTCCCGCTGGGCAAAGGCCGGTTGGTTACGGAAGGCGAATCGGCAACCGTGGTCGCGCTCGGCGCCATGCGGCACGCCGCCGAAGCCGCCGTCACCAGCCTGGAAGCCCGCGGCATCAGCATCGACCTCATTGACCCGCGGACGATCGTGCCGCTCGACCTCACGCTGATCGCAAACAGCGTGAAGAAGACAGGCCACCTTGTCGTCGTCGACGAAGGCACAGATTTCGGCGGCTTCGCCGATGCCGTGATCTCCGCCGTCGCCCGCGATCATTTTGGCGCGCTCAAGGCCGCGCCTGTTGCGGTCACGCCGCCGCACACCCCCATCCCGTATGGCCGCGCGGGCGAACACGCCTGGCTGCCGCACGCCGACACCATCACAGCCGCCATTCTGGCCCTTCTAGACATGCAGGAGACAGCATGAAAAAGATCAAGGTATGGGACGGTCCCATCCGCCTGTTTCACTGGGCCCTCGTGACCGCCTTTAGCCTTTCCCTCTATTCCGCCTTTCAGGACAAATTCGGCATTTACGCCGACATGCACCTTTATGCCGGGGTGACCGTGCTGGGCCTGGTAGCCTGGCGCATCGTGTGGGGCTTCATCGGCAGCGAAACCGCGCGCTTCACGTCCTTCATCAAAGGCCCCAGGGCGATCCGCGCTTATATGCGCGAAAAGCGCAAACCGGGTGAGCCCTATCCGTGGGTCGGCCACAACCCGCTGGGGGCGCTGTCCGTCACCGCGATGCTGACACTATTGCTGGTCCAGAGCATCCTGGGCCTGTTCGCGACCGATGACATGCTGTTTTCCGGCCCCTTCAGCAGCAAGGCCGGGGGCAGTGCGGGGCTGATCACCGAAATCCACGAAACCATCGGCTATATCCTGATGGGCCTGGTGGCGCTGCATATCCTGTTCATCATCGGCTATGCCGCGCGCCGGGTGAACCTGATCGCGCCCATGATCGCCGGGACCAAACGCGCGGAAGAAGGCACGCCCGCGCCTAAAATGGCCTCGCCGCTTCTCGCCCTCGCGCTGGGGGCCGGCATAGCGGCAGCCGTCTGGCTGATTATTTTCTGATGCCAACAAAAAGGCCGGGCAATGCCCGGCCTCTTGGCAAGCTGGCGATGGGCCCCGCTTAATCTTCTTTATATTTATCGTGGCAGCTTTTGCAGTGGCTGGCGGCCTGTTTGAAGGTGCCCTGAATATCCCCGCCCGTGCGAGCAGCATCGGCAAACGCTTTCACATCCGCGGCGTAATCATCAGCGCGCTTGGCGAAGTCGGCCCAGTTTTCCCAAATGTCGGCTTTGGCGTCGGTCGCGCCTTCCATGCCGCGCGTGTCTTTGGCGAAGCTGCCCTTCACCATGGACGCGGACACAGCCCAGATTTCCGCCAGCTTGGCAACGTCGCCGTCTTCCTTGGCCTGGCCCTTGAAGTGCTGCACGATGTTATGGAGCGCATTCACGGTAATCTTCATATTGTCCATGCGGTACTTCGATTCGGCGAACGGCTTTTCATGTTCGTCGCTGTGCGCGGTGGCGGGTATCGCAAGGGCGCCAGTGATGGCGGCGGCAGCAATCCCGGCGGTCAGGAAGCGCAGTTTCATGTATCTCTCCCTAAGGTCTGGCCTGATCAAACGGTTGTCTTAAACAATCCTAGCGCCTGCCGCGCAGACGGCAAGCGCTATAGGTTCGCAAAATTGTGATCGAAGCCGGGATAGGGCTTCAACGCCTTACATGATCGGCGGACGCGGGGTCTGCCGACGGTCACGACGGGGCGGCTGCGCCTGATAGGCTTCCGCACAGTGCCCTGCGCAGTAAGGCATCCCCGGTTCGGACTGCTTGCCGCAGAAATGGAAGTCGGCATCACCCGGATGACCGAGCGGCCACTTGCACATACGGTCGCTCAGGTCGAGCAGCGTAACCAGCTTCTTGTCTGCCTTTTTGACCACTTTCTTGGGCGCGGCCGGTTTCTTTTCCTTGTCGGACTTCACCGGCGACGGACGCGACTTGAGGCCAAGGCGGTGTGCCTTGCCGATCACGGCATTACGGGTCACGCCTTCACCCAGTTCTTTTGCAATCTGGCTTGCGCTCAGGCCATCATCCCAAAGCTTTTTGAGCTGATCAATGCGCTCGTCCGTCCAGGCCATGGTCATTCCTTATGTGTGTGTTTACTTTTTTTCATCTGCACTAATGGCTTTCCCCGCTTATATCGTCCCCAAGGGGCACTTGCCAAGGCCTCATACGTCCCCATATGGTGTTGCCGACGTGAAAATTAGGAGCGAACACATGCAGGCAGAGGCTGAGAACGCGTATCCACTGCCGGGTACCAGAAGCATTGGCCGGGTCAACTGGCTGGGTCTGAAGACCCTTTATCTCAGGGAAACCCGTCGCTTCATGAAGGTGTGGGCACAGACACTGGCGTCCCCCGCCATCACCACGATTCTCTATATGATTATCTTTACGCTGGCGCTTGGCGGGTCGGGTCGGCATATCGCCGGAATGTCCTACAGCACCTTCCTGGCCCCCGGTCTCATTGTGATGACCATGCTGCAGAACGCCTTCGCCAACACGTCTTCGTCGCTCATCATCTCCAAGGTGCAGGGCAATATTGTCGACACGCTGATGCCGCCCCTGTCCGCGCTGGAGCTGACCGTCGGCTTCGTCGGCGGCGGGATGACCCGCGGTCTGGTTGTCGGCATGGCGGTCGGCACCGCCTTTCTGGTCATGCCTGGCGTCAGCATGACGATCGCCCATGTCTGGGCCGTGGTCTATTTCGCCGTGGCCGCCAGCACCATGCTGTCGCTCATCGGTGTATTGACTGGCATCTGGGCTGAGAAATTCGACCATACCGCCGCCATCACCAACTTTGTGGTAGCACCCTTGAGTCTTCTTTCCGGCACCTTCTATTCGATCGAACGGCTGGCGCCCGCGTGGCAGACCATGTCGCACCTGAACCCGTTCTTTTACCTGATCGACGGCTTCCGCTACGGCTTCATCGACAAAGCCGACAGCAACCTGATGGTCGGCGTTCTTTATACCCTCGCCATAAACCTGATCCTGACCTTCTGGGTCTACCGGGTGTTCAAAAGCGGTTACCGGCTGAAAGCCTAAGAAAAAGGGCCAAAATAGCCGCTGTGCTCCATTGACATATTTTGGGGGCAGAGGCATCCTCTCCGACGATCTGGCCGGTGCGCGATAATGCCTCCGGCCACACGCTTTTCTGAGACGCCACAAGAAGACGTCGCAGCCTGTACCAGGGCCGAATTTTGAGGGAGATTCGTTGTGATTACGCCGCTGTTGCCAACCTATGCCAGGGTTCCTATCGCTTTCGAGCGCGGGGAAGGCATGTATCTTTTTGACGAAAACGGGAAAAAATATCTCGATTTCTACGCCGGCATCGGCGTCATGTGCCTGGGTCATTGCCACCCGACGCTGGTGAATGCGCTGTGTGACCAGGCGCACAAGCTGTGGCACACCGCGAACACCTACCGTATCCCGCTCGGCGAGAAACTGGCCCAACGCCTTGTCGACAACTCGTTCGCCGACACGGTCTTCTTCACCAACTCGGGCGCCGAGGCGATCGAGTGCGCGATCAAGATGGTACGCAAATACCATTATGACAAAGGCAACAAGGGCAAGCACCGGCTGATCACCATGTCGTCGGCCTTCCATGGCCGCACGCTGGCTGGCATCGCCGCCGCGGGCCAGGAAAAGCTGGTCAAGGGCTTCGACCCGCTGCCCGGTGGCTTCGACGTTGTGCCCTTCGGCGACATTGAAGCCGTCAAGGCCGCGATCGGCCCCGAGACCGGCGGCATCATGGTTGAACCGATCCAGGGCGAAGGCGGTATCCGCCCGGTTCCGGTCGATGTCATGCGTGCGCTCCGTGACCTGTGCGACGAAAACGGCCTCCTGCTCGTGTTCGATGAAATCCAGTGCGGCATGGGCCGGACCGGCAAGCTGTTCGCCCACGAATGGTCGGACATCACGCCCGATATCGTCACCTCGGCCAAGGGGATCGGCGGCGGCTTCCCGCTCGGCGCCTGCCTCGCCACCGAAGACGCCGCGTCCGGCATGACCGTCGGCACCCACGGCAGCACCTACGGCGGCAACCCGCTCGGCATGGCTGTCGGCAACGCGGTCATGGACGAAATGCTCAAGCCGGAATTCCTGCCGCGGGTCAAGCAAATGGGTGATCTGCTTCAGGGCCGCCTGGCCGCGCTTCAGCAGCGCCATGGTGACTTTATCCAGGAAGTCCGCGGCATGGGCCTGATGGCCGGTATCCGCCTGCCTGACGTACCCACCAAAGCGGCAACGCTCGACTTTACCGAACGCGGCCTCCTGCCTGCCGTTGCCGGCGACATGGTCGTGCGCATGTTGCCGCCGCTGATTGTCGAGGAAAGCCACATCGACGAAGCGATGGAAATTTACGACGCCGCCTTCGAAGACTGGCGGAAAAACGGGATACCGAGTTAATCACACCGGCCCCTGAATTCAGGTTTGGGGGCCGGCCTCAAAATAGGAACCAAGTGAATGAGTAGCGTGCAGCCGAACAGCCATTTTGTCGATCTCAAGGATATTCCAGCCGATGTGCTCCACCACATCCTGGACACGGCAAAACGATGGAAAGCTGCACGCCGCGGCCTGCCCAAGGGCGCGGTCGACGAAGGCGCCCCGCTTGAGGGCTATACGCTCGCGATGATTTTCGAGAAATCGTCGACCCGGACGCGTATCAGCTTCGAAATGGGCATGCAGCAGCTCGGCGGCTCATCCCTCGTGCTGCAGGGCGGCTCCATGCAGCTTGGCCGCGGTGAAACAGTGGCCGACACCGCGCGCGTCATGTCCCGCTATGTCGATGCCATCATGATCCGCGCCAAATCCCACGATGCGGTGGTGGAGCTTGCGGAAATGGGCAGCGTGCCGGTGATCAACGCGCTGACCGACCGGTCGCACCCGTGCCAGCTGATGGCCGACATGATGACGATTGAGGAACATCTGGGCTCGGTCTCCGGCCGCCCCATGGCCTGGCTCGGCGACGGCAACAATGTCGCCACCTCGCTTATCGAAGCGGCGGTGAAGTTCGACTTCCCGCTCACGCTCGGCTGCCCGGATACGCTGTCGCCTAACGCGGAGGCCCTGGCCTGGGCCCACGCCGAAGGCGGCAATATCACCGTCACCACAGACCCTGTCGCGGCTATCAAGGGCGCCGAGGTTGTTTTTACCGACACCTGGGTGTCGATGGGCGACGACCCGAACGACGGCCGCATGGAGACCCTTGAACCTTATCAGGTGAATGCCCAATTGATGGCCCATGCCGCCGACGGCGCCCTGTTCATGCACTGCCTGCCCGCCCACCGCGGCGAGGAAGTGACCGCAGAAGTGATCGACGGCCCGCAATCCGTCATCTGGGACGAAGCCGAAAACCGTCTGCACGCGCAGAAAGCTGTCGTCGCCTGGTGTTTGGGCAAAATCTGACCTTTCCGGAGGTCCCGTAATTAGAGTGAACCGAAGGCCATGACTGAAGCGCCGATTGTCATCAAGGACCCGGAAGGCAGCCGGGATAACGAGATCCGCCCGTTCCGCATTGAGGGCATGGATGTGCGCGGCCGCGCCGTCAGGCTCGGTACGGTCGCGGACCAGATCCTGCGTGCCCACAACTATCCGGAACCGGTGGCGCGTATCCTCGGTGAGCTCCTGGTGCTGGCAAGCCTTCTGGGGTCCATGCTCAAGTTCGAAGGCATCGTCACGATCCAGACCAAGTCAGATGGTGCGGTGCCGATGATGGTCACCGACTATGAGCTGAAGGCCGACGGCACCGGGCACCTGCGCGGCTATGCCGACATCAATGAGGACAAACTGGCCACCTACGGCAAGAACCCGAGCTTCCACGGCCTGATCGGCAGCAAGAACGGTTACCTGGCGCTGACGATCGACCAGGGCAAGGATATGGAACGCTATCAGGGCATCGTGGACCTGCAGGGCGAAACCCTGTCCGAAGTGGCGCGCAATTATTTCATGAATTCCGAACAGACGCCGACCGAGATGCGCCTGCGCTGCGACCGTGACCCGGTCACCGGCAACTGGCGCGCGGGCGGTATCATGGTTCAGCATCTGGCCCGCGGCGAAGCGGGGCGCGAGCGCATCCTCGACCGCGAGACGAAAGAACACTGGAACCGCGCCTCCACGCTGATGCACAGCGTCAAGACCGAGGAGCTTCTGGACCCGCAACTGGACCTGGACCAGCTTCTGTTCCGGCTGTTCAACGAGGACGGTGTGCGCGTCTTTGACGCCTCCCATGTGGTCAAGGGCTGCCGCTGTGACCGGGCCCGGCTGCTGGCCGTCCTCGGGACATTCAGCCAGGACGACATCGACCATATGACGGTTGATGGCAAAATCGGCGTCAACTGCCAGTTCTGCAACAAGACGTTCGATTTTCTGCCTGAAGAAGCCCAAAGCAGCAAAGCCTGAGGGTACGCGGACGGGCTTGGCCCTTAAGCCGAGCGGGGTGTATCCAACTCACCAACCTCAAGGATAGGCGACGCGTCGATGCCTTCGGCATCCATCATGCTGGCGATGCGCTCCAACGAGCTCACCAGCATCGACCGCTCCCACGGTTCCAGCTTGCGGTACTGGCGCAGGAAACCCGCCTGCAACAGCTCGGGCGCGTCCTCAAGGCGGCGCATCCCCTCCTCGGTCAGCGTGGCATACACCACACGCTTGTCGGTTTCGGACCGTTCCCGGCGCACAAGGCCCGCTTTTTCCAACCGCTCCAGAATCGATGTGATCGTCGCCTGACTGAGCGCAACATGACGCGCCACCACGCTCGGCGCCACCTTGCCGTGACGGCGGAGAGACTGCATCACCACAAGCTGCGGCGCAGTCAGCCCGGACTGTTTGACCAGCTGTTTCGACTGCAGGTCCACGGCCCGCATGATGCGCCGGATCAAAATCAGGATATCGTCATAATCGCTCATGGACAGTCCACCAGTAGACATGGCCCCCAAATGGCCCTCGCCTTTGCCTGTCCTGACTTAGCGGCAAAGTCCATAAGGCGCAATGCCATTCCCTTCCGGCCCTGAGGCTCGATAAGCGGATACGGCTTAAAATTCACCCCAATAGCTGAAGGCGAAATTCCAGTCGCCAAGGCGGCCAACGGCCTTCACCGCCTTCTGGACGTCCGGGCGCGCGGCGATCTTGTCCACCAGGGCGCGCAGCTTGGTCGCTTCGTCAGGTTTGCCGGACGTGCGGAACCGGCTGAGGGCCAGAAGCGCCGTTGAGCGGTCATCTTCGGACGCCAACCGGGTTTTATAGAGCGTCGCCGCATCGTCTTCACGGCCGAGGCACAGCGCCGCCATGGTGACGGCGCTATAGTTGGTCTTGGCCGACTTATAGAGCGGGCCATAAATCGCGTCGGCGTCTGCGGCCCGCCCCAGCGAATGAAGCGCGCACACCTTGCTGGCTTTCGCCCAATAGGCGCCAAAATCCGACACATAGCCCTTGCCGTCCACCAGGGTTTTATCGGCCGCCTTCAGCGCCTCTTCATCCCGGCCGTGGCGCCACAACATCTCACCATAATTGATATATTGGTTGATGAGGCTGGGGGAGGTTTTCAGGTCCCCCTTGATGACAGATGCCATCAAGGTGAGCGCATCATCGACCCGGCCCGCATCCTCATAGGCGTAGGCGAGCTCGTTCTGGACCCAGTAATAATTTTCGCTCTTCCTGTCCGCATCCGGCACGGCGTCGAGCGTCTGTTCGGCGGCCATGACCGCTTCCTCGGCGTTGTCGGCCGCGCGGTAGGCCTGGACAAGTCCAAGCCGCGCCCCCAGCCAGGATTCCCAGCCTTCTTTCTGGGCACGCGCCTGATCAAGCGCCGCCAGTTTAAGCTCGGTATCCAGAAGCTTGTCAGGGGTGAAGCGCGGGTCTTTCTCCAAGGTCGGCCACAGACCTTCATAGTCGCGGTCCTGCCAAGCGCGGATATAGGCGTCGGCGCCAAACTGGGTGTGCTGAATAAGCGCCTTCGCCGCCGCCGTATCGCCGCGTTTCAGCTGAAGCCGGGCGAGCTCGAACCACAGATATTCAGGCGTGGCGCCCTTATTGTCCCCGGTATAGCCACTGTCATGCAGGATTTTCAGCAGCGTATAGGCCTTGTCCTCATGCTTCGCTTTTTCGAAGTGACGCAGATACTGCCAGATTTTGCGGACGGAAATGCCGCCAAGCATGGAGCTCTTGTTCTGGACCAGCCACAGGAAGCTTTCGATCGCCTGATCCTTATCGGGCGAATCGCTGAAAAGAAGCGCGTCCATGAAATGGCCGACCTGCAGGTCCGCCTTGAGCGCGTTGGCGATATTGGTGCGGAAACAGGCATCATCCTTCACCTTGGTGCACAGGACCGCGGTCATGCCGTAAATCCGCGCGCGTTCGCGGCCAGCCCGGCGGGTATCGGCGGCAAAGGCCGTCATTTCCTTGAGCGCCTGCTGATACTTCCCGGCATCCGTGAGGGTATCGTACCGGTGCCAGACCGTCTGGAGCGGTGGCAAAGGCTTGTCATCTGCCTGGGGCGCAGCCAGCACAGGCCCCGCAAGAGAGAGCGCCATAATCCCGGCCAGAAACGCCGCCCGCATCGTCTTTAGCTGCATCGCCATTCCCTTATCCTCAGCCCTTCTGGGCCGCTTCCGGCATGTCTGTCCAGAAGACACAGCCGCCGCGGCTGCAATCCTTCGGGCGCAGATGCTGGGCCCAGTAAGCCTTGGCTTTTGCGTGCGCGGCCTTGATCTCATCCGGCGTCATCGCCGCCTGCAAGCGGGCAAGGTCGACCTTGGAAGACTTAACGCCGAGCTGGCGGGCCAGCACATACCATTTGAGCGCCTCGATATCGTCCTCCTTTACGCCGACACCGGTGCCGTAGATCGCAGACAGGCGCAGCGCGGCCAAAGGCTGTCCCTGCCGGACCGCCTTTTCGTACCAGTCCACCGCTTTCTGAATATCCTTCGGTGTGCCGATACCGTTTTCATAGAAATAGCCCAGGTTCTGTTCGGCCTGCCGCTCGCCTTGAAGGGCGGCTTTCTCGGTATATTTGAAGGCCTTGTCGCTATCACGTTCAACCACGCGGCCCGCCCCGTAATAGATGCCGAGGTTGGTGAGCGCGAGCCCGTTACCCTTCGCCGCCGCCTTCTCAAACCATTTGAGCGCTTCTTTGAAATCCTGCGGCACGCCAAGACCACGGTCATAGATATGGCCGACATTATAGGCGGCATCCATATGCCCCTGCGCCGCGGCTTTCTTGAACCAGTAAAGGGCGGCGACATAGTCGGCCGGCGCGCCTTCACCGCGGTAGGACATCAGGCCGAGGTCGAACTGGGCGCTGCGGTTGCCAGCCTTGGCCGCCTGCAGGTAATAGGATCGGGCCTTCTTCAGGTCGCGCTTGCCGTCCTGGCCGCTATAGTAAAGGTTGGCGAGGTTGAAAGTACCGAGAAGATAGCCGTCCTTTTCCGCCTCCGCGAAAAGCGCGGCCGCCTTCTTGGTGTCCTTCGGGACGCCTGCGCCCTGCAGATAAAGCGCGCCCAGGTTATTGCTGGCGCTCGCCAGCCCCTGGTCCGCCGCTTTCTTATACCAGACGACCGCCTGCTTCAGGTCCTGCGGGACCCCAAGGCCCCGGGCATACATGATGCCCAGCTGGAACTGCGACCCCGGCAGCCCGGCGCGCGCCGCCTCCCGGTAAGCCAGGAAGGACTTGCCGAAATCCTGCTTGACCGCCGTACCGTCCCGGTAGATCTGCCCGAGGTTCTGCCACGCGAGCGGGAACCCGCCTTCCGCCGCCTTCTTGAACAGGTCCATCGCCTTGGGCACGTCCTTCTTCACACCCTGGCCGTTGAAATAGAAGCTGGCGAGGTTATTTTGGGCGTCCGGCATGCCCTGCTTCGCCGCCTTTTCGTAAAGCACGCGCGCCTTCTCGAAATCAGCCTTAACGCCTTTGCCGTATTGATAGAGAAGCGCCAGGTTATATTGAGATGCGGCAAAGCCATGGTCTGCCGCCTTCTGGTACCATTCGCGGGCCTTATCGAGATCGGCTTTGACGCCCAGGCCTTCCTGATAGATCCGGCCCAGATTATGTTCGGCCGAGGATTGACCCTTCTCCGCCGCCTTCATCGTCCATTTGATCGCAGCCTGATAGTCGCGCTTAACACCGATACCGTCCAGATACATGCCGCCCAGGTTGGACGCCCCCGCCGGGTCACCGGCTTCCGCCGCCTGGGTATAAAGCGCCACCGCATGGGCGAGGTCACGCCTGACCCCCCAGCCGTTCCGGTACATCAGTCCAAGGTTGTTGAGCGCGGCAGGATAGCCCTGCTCAGCGGCTTTGCGGTACCATTTGACGGCTTCGGAGAGGTTGCGCCCGCCATACCGGCCCTCGAAATAATAGACGCCGACATCATACTGGCTGGCGGCATTGCCGGCTTTAGCCTCCTTGTAGATATCGCGGATCGTGCGCTGGTGCGGATGTAACAGGCTTAAACTCAGCCAAACATCTAAACTCAGGACACCGAGGACCAGTACGGTCAATGTGGATTTTTTCATCAAGAAAGCCTTCTTACACCCTCGGGCCATAGCATTATACGGCGCTTTGGCTCAAGCGGTAAGTCGGCTCCCCTAAACCTTAGCGTACCCAATCCGTATAAGCCGAAACAATCGCCTGCGCATCCAGATGATGATGCCGGTAAAGATCCGGCAAGTCACCCGTTTGCCCGAAGGCCTCAACACCAAGCGGCGTAACCGGATTGCCGCCCACGGTCCCGAGCCAGGAAAGCGTGAGCGGATGACCATCACACACCGTGATCAGCCGGGCATCACGCGGCAGGCCTGCGAACAGGGTTTCGATGTGGCTGACCGGCGTGTTTTCACCGGTCGCGCCCGCGCGGGCATGGGCCGCCCAACCTTTATAAAGGAGGTCGGCGGAAGTGACAGCGAGGATCGCCAAGCCCCGTTCCCGCCCGGCCAGCGATTCAGCCGCCAGCATGACCTCGGGCGCCAGCGCACCTGTGTAGACAATCACGCCGCGGGTATCGCGCCGGGGCGCACGGAGCCAGTATGCCCCCGCACAGATATCGGCCTTTTGTTCCGCCGTCAGCGTGCGCGGCAGCTGGTCGAGCTTACGGGTGGACAGCCGCAGATAGACCGAGCTGCCGCCCGGCTTCTGCATATGCTCGAAGCCCCAGGCCATCTGGACCGCGAGCTCGTCGGCATAGGACGGCTCAAGCGAGACCAGGCCCGGCTGGCTCATGCCGATGAGCGGCGAGTTGATCGACTGGTGCGCCCCGCCTTCCGGCCCGAGCGTGATGCCGCTCGGCGTCGCCACCAGCATGAAGCGCGCACCCTGGTAAAGCGCATAATTGAGCGCATCGAGCCCGCGAGCGATGAAGGGGTCATAAAGCGTGCCGACCGGGATAAGCCGGGTACCGAACTGACGCTCCGACAAGCCAAGCTGACCGAGGAGCGAGAACAGGTTGTTCTCCGCGATCCCCAGCTCGATATGCTGGCCGGACGGCCCCTTGGTCCAGATCTGCGCCGAGGGGATACGCCGGTCCTTGAAGACATCGGCGACATTTTCGAGCGCGTAAAGTTTGCGCCGGTTCACCCAGCCGCTGAGGTTGGTCGAAGACGTCACGTCCGGCGAGGTGGTGACGATCCGCTCAGCGAGCGTGCTGTCACCCTTGCCGAGCGCGAACATGATCTTGCCGAAGGCTTCCTGGGTCGATTGCTGGTCATCCGTGGGTGCGGCAATTTCCGGTGCCTCGATGACCGGGCCGGGCTTCGCCGGTTTCTTGCGCGCCTGATAGGGGGCGTTCGCGATGAAGGCCTTGGTCACGGCCTCATCGGTTTCAAGCCCCGCGAACTTGTCCCATTCCCGGCCTTCGGGGACACCGAGGCTCGCCCGCAGGCTTTCAAGCTGGGCCGGGCTCATCAGCCCCGCGTGGTTATCCTTATGACCGGCGAGCGGCAGGCCGTAGCCCTTGATCGTATAGGCGATGAAACAGTGCGGCGCGCCATCGTCGGCACCGGCAAACGCTTCGGTGATCGTCGCCATATCATGGCCGCCCAGATTGGTCATAACCCCTTGAAGCGCCTCATCATCATGGGCATCGAGGAATGCCTTGATGCCGCTTGCGCCCTTGAGGTCCAGCTCCAGGTGGTGGCGCCATTCGGCCCCGCCCTGGTAGGTGAGCGCGCTATAAAGCTGGTTCGGGCAGCGGTCGATCCAGTCGAGGAGCGCTTCCCCCGCCGGGCCGTCGCGTGCGGCCAGCAGTTTCTTGCCGTACTTAAGCGGCGTAACCTGCCAGCCGAGACTGTCGAACACGCCGCGGATACGGTCGAAGAGCGCATCGTCGACCACGCCGTCGAGGCTGTGGCGGTTATAGTCCACCACCCACCACAGATTGCCGACCCGGTGTTTCCAGCCCTCGAGGAGGGATTCGAAAATATTGCCTTCGTCGAACTCAGCGTCACCGGCGAGCGCGATCATCCGGCCGGTCTGGCTTTCCTTCATCCAGCCGTGGTCGACGACATAATCCTGCACCAAACTGTTGAACAGCGTCGCCGCCACACCCATGCCGACCGAACCGGTGGAGAAGTCCACATCGGTCTTGTCCTTGGTGATGCTGGGGTATGACTGGGCGCCGCCGAACCCCCTAAAGGCCTGAAGAGCCTCCAGTTTTTGCCGCCCCATCAGATACATGATCGCGTGCATGATCGGCGAGGCGTGCGGCTTGACCGCGATCCTGTCCTCGGCGCGCATGGCATGGAAATAGAGCGCGGTCATGATGGAAACCAAGGACGCCGACGACGCCTGATGGCCACCGACCTTGAGCCCGTCACGAGATGGCCGCAAATGGTTGGCGTTATGGATCATATAGCTTGCGAGCCACAGAACCTTCTTCTCAAGCGCGTTGAGAAGACGGAGATCATCCTGGCTTGCGGGTGTGATGGCGGGCGGAGTAATGGTTTGGGGCATGGTCTTGTTCCAGCGCGTCCGGCTGACTATCCTTGGTTCCGGTCCCGAGGGACTATAGTAATTAGGGAGCAACATCTGACCGTCCGCACCTGTTGCATCCGGTCCCTCGAACTGTTGCACCTGCAACAGTTTCACATGAAACCGCCTGTTCGTCCACCGTTCCGAAAGGAAGCCCACAGAATGACCAACGCCCCCGAAAAAACGCTTAGCAAAGTTCCCGAGGTCACCTTCATTTTCTGGCTGATCAAGATCGCCGCGACCACGCTCGGCGAGACCGGTGGCGATGCCGTCTCCATGTCGATGGGGCTTGGCTATCTTGTGAGCACCGTCATCTTCGGGGCGCTGTTTATCCTCCTAGTGATGATCCAGATCCGGGCACCGAAATATCACCCGTTCCTTTACTGGGCGACGATCATCGCAACGACGACCGTGGGCACCACGATGGCGGACTTCGCCGACCGCTCGCTCGGCATCGGGTACGCGGGCGGCAGCACGCTGCTGCTGATCCTCCTCGGGCTCAGCCTGTTCGTCTGGCACCGCACGCTCGGCACCGTGTCGGTCAATACGGTCGCGACCCCGAAGGTGGAGATGTTCTACTGGGTGACCATCATGTTTTCGCAGACGCTGGGCACCGCGCTCGGGGACTGGACGGCGGACGGCAGCATCTTCGGCTATACCCCCGGCTATAGTGGCGGCATGGTGATTTTCGGCACCGCGCTGGCCGTGCTCGCGCTTTTGCATTTCCGCTCAGGCGTTTCCAAGGTCACGCTCTTCTGGGCGGCCTTCATCCTGACCCGGCCGATGGGCGCTGTGCTGGGGGATTTCCTGGATAAACCGATCGCAAACGGCGGGCTGGCGCTCAGCCGCTATTCGGCAACGGCCGCGCTCCTCGCCTTCATGGTCGCCTGCATCCTGATTTTCCCGAGCCGCGCCGGGGAACACCCCGGCGAGACCAAGGAAACCGCTTAACTGACCAGCGAGGTGAGCATGGTGGGTGTCAGCACCTGCGGCAGCTTTTTCGGCTGCCCGCCCGCCGGATACCACAGATAGAGCGGCACCCCGGCGCTGCCCTGTGTCTTGAGGAAAGCGGTGATCGCCGGGTCGCCCTTGGTCCAGTCGCCGCGCATGACGGTAACTCCGGCTTTATCGAAGGCTTTCGCAACCGTCGCGGACGACAGGCTGGTCGCTTCATTGACCTTGCAGCTGAGGCACCAGTCGGCGGTCATATAGAGGAAGACCGGTTTCTTTTCGGCCCGGAGGTCGGCGAGCTTGGTGGCGGAAAACGGCACCGCGGCCATATCTTCCTTGCCGGTCGCGGCCTGCGCTTCCGGCATGACCGACCCAGTCAGGTTGACCGACAGAATGAGCGCACCGAGGACAGGCACCAGAACGGGCCAGCTTTTCTTGTCAGAAAACTGGCGCATGCCGTACCACCACAGGCCGAGGGAGAAGAGGAGCGCTGCGGCGAGCGCGCCCGCCATCAGGTTGACGCCGCCCTGGCGCCCGATGATCCAGGCGAGACCGAGCGCGGTCGCGAACATGGGGATCGAAAGAATCTGCCGGAGCTTCTGCATCCAGGCGCCGGGTTTCGGCAGCCAGGCCCGCATCGGTTTGATGAAACCGAGCGCGAGGAACGGCAAAGCGAGGCCAAACCCGAGCCCGAAGAAGATCGACATCGCGGCCAGGGGCGGCAACAGCATGGCGGCCCCTAAGGCCCCCGCCATGAAAGGCCCGGTGCAGGGCGTGGCGATGAAGGCGGCCAGCGCCCCGGTGCTCATGGAGCCCATGAAGCCGCTTTTGCCGCTGCCCGCGACATTGAGGGCAGGCAGCTCAAACAGCCCGGCGAGGTTGGTGGCGATGCCGGTGACCAGAAGAAGCAGCAGGATCACCACGCGGGTGTCCTGAAGCTGGAACGCCCAGCCAAGCGCCTGCCCGCCGCTCCTGAGGATGAGGAGCGTGGCGCCGAGCGCGAGGATGACGCCGATCGAACCGGCGCTATAGCCGATGGCTTCGACCCGGGCTTCGCGGTCGTCGCCACCCGCGCGCACAAGCGCCAGCGCCTTGAGGCTGAGGATCGGGAACACGCACGGCATCAGGTTGAGGATAAGCCCGCCGAGGATGGCGGCCCCCAGCGTCGCGAAGAACCCGGCGCCGAGCGCAGCGGCTTTCGGCGCGGTGACCGCGGCCGGTAGGGTCTTCACCGGTGCGGCACTGAAGCTATAGGCGCGGGTACCGTTGGCGCCATCGATACGGAGCACACCACCGAAGCTGTCCCCCGCAGGCACATCGCCTTTGGTGAGCGTCGCCAAAAGCCCGCCCTCGGCGGCTGCGAAAGCTTCCGGTGCGTCTTCCTTGACCACCATATCCTTGCCCGCGAACAGATGGGCCTTGTCCCCTGCCTTCAGGCTGACGCCGGGCAGGAAGGCGCGGATATGACCGCCTGCCACTTTGAATTCCGCAGCCTTCGCAAGCGGCACCGGCAGCTTGGCGCGGGCACGGGCGAACAGGGCCGCCCCGTCCGGGTTTATGGCACCGTTCCCCACCTCGGTGGTGAGGTCGAGGCTAAGCGGGTCCGGCACACAGCGGCTTTCCGAACAGACGAGCATGTCGAGGTCGAGCGCGAGATTGAGGAGGCTGCCAGCCTTGGCCGACGCCGGGACCGTGAGGTCCTGGAGGAGGATGGTTTCGCCTTCATGAACGTTGGAGACGATGCCGCTCAGCGACATGAGCTGGGGCACCGGATGCTGCACTTTCCCGGCGGTCATGCCCTTGGGGAGCGTCCAGTCCAGCCCGGGCGCATAGCCGGACTCGCCGGGGTTCGACCAATAGATATGCCAACCCTTCTGGGGTGTGACCACAAGCGCCATATGGAAGGCAGCGCCGGGCTTCGCGCTCATGGTTTCCGCCACGAGCTGCGCTTTATAGTGCCGGCCCTCGGCCGACGGCGCAGCAAAGACAGCGCGCGCTGGAATAAGAAGAAGCAGGAAAGCCAGAAGCAAACGAGACATAGAGTTGGTTCCCTTAAATATGGGCCGCAGCCTTACCTGAGCACCCAGGCGGCGAGCCCTTCTTCACGCAGGAAGGCTTCCGCCCGTTCCCCCTTGGCCATGGCCAGGGTGGACATAATACCGGCCTCAAGGCAGGTCCCGGCGGCGATGGTGACAGAGCGCGGCGCGCCCATAACCGGGCGGCCGGTCCGCGGATTGAGGATATGGCCGTAGCGCACACCGCCCTGCAGGATGAAGCGCCGGGCGTCGCCGCTGGTGGTCAGCGCGCCGGACTTGATCTCCAGCATGCCTTCACTGGTGCGGGACGGGTCGACCGATTCAATGGCGATACGCCAGGCCCCGCCATCGCGGCGCGGGCCTGAGACCCGGAGGTCACCGCCGAAATTCACGAGCACGGGTTTGTCGGTCTGGGCCGCCGCCAGCATCAGCGCACGGTCGACCGCATATTCCTTGCCGAGACCGCCGAAGTCGATCTCCATGCCCGGCGGCAGGGTGATGGTGTCACCCGTGAGCGTCACCTTGTCCCAGCCGATAAGCGGCAACAGCGCCGCGACTTCGGCGTCGGTCGGGACCTTATTGTCCTTGCCGAAGCGCCAGATACGGCGGAGCACGCCGGAGGTAATGTCGAAGAGGCCGTTTGAAAGCGTGTAGCAGGCGTCGGCATAGTCGAGGAGCGCCCGCATTTCCGTGTCCACCTTGACCGGTTCCCCGTTCGAGCGGTTCACAGCCGAGAGCAGGCTGTCCGGTTTGTAGCGGCTGTATTTCACTTCGATCCGGGCGGCTTCCGCCTCGGCGATCGCGCCGAGCCTGTCCACAAGGGCCTGGTCATCGCAGTCCACCTGCACCTCGCACGGCGAATTCATCGCCATGAAGGTGTAGGGCTTCACCCTGCGTGCTTTCGCCGCTTTCTGGGACGCCTTCTGTATGCGGGGAACGGATTTCATATCGTCCGGCATCGGTTGGTTTCATCTCCGGGCACACCAAGGCGCCCAATTATGGTGATAATGGGGCCGGCCGCGAGCGGGGGTTTGCCGCGGCCGACCCTGCGGCTTGGTCAGAATTTGAACTTGAAGCCGGTCAGGACGCTCACGGCGTTCGGACCTGCAAACAATTTCAAGCTGCTGTCTTGGCCGGGCAAGGTACCCTTGGTGCCTGCCTTGCTTTGACGGTAGCTCTGAACCATGCCGTAGAATTCAACCTGGTCGGTCAGCTTGTAGCCGCCGGACAGGCTGAGGGTTATGGCGTTGAAGCTGTCGAGACGGCTGTCCGCGCTTGCATACTGCGGTTTGACGATATTCCACGGCAGATAGTAGGCGAAGAAGTCCGCCGCCGACTGGTGGTAATAGCGCACACCGGGTTCGAGATAAGCACGCTCGCCGACCGGAATGTGCTCCGACAGTTCGCCCGTGATCGAGTCGATCCCCCAGCTATCGTGATAATAGCGGCCTGAGATACTGGTCACGAACGACCCCAGCGCCATCTTGCTGCCCAGATAGACGGCATGACGGGTCCGGCTTTCGGGACGCGATTCATACATGTAGCTGTAGGGCGCGCCGGTCACCGGGTTCACCACCGAGATCAGCTTGTAGGGATCGGTCTGATAACCGCTGACGTGCCCGTAGCTATAGTTGAGCTGCACCAGCCAGTTCCGGGTGACCACCTGGGTGACACCGGCAACGAGACTGAGCACATTCTTGGACCGCGACCCGTCCTTCATGGCGCCGCTCATCCAGGTAAGCGGGGTCGGGGTGCCGTAGAAGGGCTTCGAGATGTCATGCTCGTAATTGACGCCGAGGGAAACGGTGGTGGTCTTCTGGTTGAAGTCCTGCGCGATCCCGAAGCGGCCCGAATAGGACTGATAATCCTGCTCATGCGAGCCATTGACGCCGAAGTTGATCTTGGTGCGCGACGAAAGCTGGTGCGCATAGCCAAGGTCAACTGCCCAGCGCCGGTCATGGAAGCCGGTGTCGAGCGGCAGCGCATAGGGGGCTGCGGTATATTGAACTTCGGTCGCCCCGGTGACCGGGTTGGTGACCGTCACACCGCCTGACGCGCGGGTGGTCGTGTGGCCTTCGCCCGTGACATAGGCCGGTTTGACGAAGGTCTGGGTCGTCTTCCAGGGCGCGGCACCGTTCGGTGTAGCGCCGGTAAGGCTGTCATAGGTCAGCCGCGCGGAATAGACATCGCCATCTTCATCATTCTGGACAAAGGAGATCATCGGCTCGATCGCCTGCACGCGGCCACCGTTTTCCTTATAGAAAAGGATGGCGCTGTCGATCGTGGTCGTCCCCGGCTCGCTTGCCGGCTGATCATAGGCGTTCTGCACCTGGGCGGCGTCAGGCGCCGACGGGTTGTTGGTGCTGTCCGATGTGACCTGGGCGTGCACGCCGGTGGCCGCGAACAGGTTCGCGGTCATCAGGCATAGCGTGGCGCCGATACGGCCCTTGCTGGTGTCACTCAGTTGCATCCGCAGCCTCCGCCGTCATAGCTGCGGCCGCCTGCGGACGCTTCCTTACTGAAATAGATGTGTTCGTTGGCGGCCGTCATGTTCGGGTTTTTGTTGAGCTGCATCGACTCACGCGCGGTAACATCGCGCTCCCACGGCTGCACGGTGGCGCAGGCGCTAAGCGACGATGCGACCCCCAAAAGGCCGCAAACCAATATGGTTTTTTTCATCTGTTTGATCCTCATGTCATTGCTCGCGGACGAGCTGGTCGACCTGGGCGAGGTAATCCTCCTCCTGGTCGGTGTGGAATCCCTTGTGGGTGAAGCGGATTTTGCCGTTCCGGTCGATCAGGAAGGAGGTCGGCATATCGGCGACTTTGTAAGCGCGGGCGATCTTGCCCTTGCTGTCAAAAACCACCGGCAGGGTGGCGCCCATCTTCTTCAGGAAGCGTTCGGCCGCCCCTTTGGAATGGTCGAGGTTGACCGTCACAACGGCGAGGTCGCGGTCCAGATAGCGGTAGCTGAGGCTTTTCATGAACGGGAAGGACAGCTTGCACGGGCCGCACCAGGACGCCCAGAAATCAAGATAGACGACCTTGCCGCGATACTTGCTGAGGTCGAGCGCCGGATCGTCGGCGCGTGCGCCCGGAGCCTGGACCGCCAGAAGTACGGCCGCGGCGAAGAGCGGAAGGATGCCTTTCAGCACCCAGGTACGCATACGAGGAAAATTCATGTCTGACATGGCTCCCTTTTTGGTGGGCCGGGGAAGGAGGAAACCGCCCGAGAGGACGGCGGGACCGGGCCCACACGAAAAACACCACCCGGAGGAGGGTGGACTTTCATGGGACGCCGCGAAAAAACCATCCCCCCCACCCGGAGACGATATTTTTTCAAAAAAAGATTCAAAGGGACGGCACAAGTGCCTTCGGGGTCAGTCTTTTTCCGCCTCGGCAAGGTAGGTGGCAACCAGTTGACGGCTGCCCTGAAGCGCCTCGATCTGGCGGTCGAGGTCCTGAAGCTTCGCGGAAAGGCTGGCTTTGAAGGCCGCGCAGGGTTCGAAACCGTCCCCGCCTTCCCGGGCACACGGCAACAGGGTGCGGATGGTGGAAAGGGTCAGCCCGGCGCGGTTCAGCATGACGATGCGGCGCACGGTTTCCACATCCCCGGCATCAAAATCCCGGTAGCCGGACGGCGTGCGCGCGGGATTGAGGAGCCCTTCGGCCTCATAATAGCGCAACATGCGCACGCTGACGCCGCACCGTTCTGCAAGCTCACCGATCTGCATGGCGCGTCTCCTCTTGACCCTGACAGCACTGTCAGACTGTAGCATGGCTGGCATTCGCTCATGAAAGGATTTTCCATGCTGAAACTGACCATGCTCGTCCGCCGTGCCCCGCAGCTGAGCCATATGGAATTTGACCATCACTGGCGCACCACCCACGCCGCCCTCGTCCGCGAACACGCCGAGGTGCTGCATATCCGCCGCTATATCCAGACGGCACCCCTGGAAAATGCGGGTCTTCAGGAAGCGCTCAGGGCCGGGCGCGGGGCGCTGCCCGCCGACTATGACGGCTGTGCCGAGCTGTGGTGGGACAGTCTTGAAGACCACCGCGCAGCGCGGGAAACCCCCGAAGGACTGGCCGCGCTTCAGGCGCTGATCGCGGATGAGAAGCAGTTCGTGGACCTTACGCGTTCGCACCTCTGGTACGGGACCGAACGCGAGATCGTGCCGCTCCGCTGAGGGCGACTTAAAGACCGATAAAGGGCTGGACCATGCGGCCGATCAGGCTGTGGAGGCGGATCGGCGCGTCGGTGACCACCAGGCAGATGCAGTCCTCGCCTTCGTCGATCATCGGCTGGTGGTCCTTGACCTCCGGCCCGGCGACTTCCATAAGGCCCGGGGTGAAATGCTGGTCGCCCACATGGTAACTGCCGCGCAGGATGAGGGTGAATTCGGTGCCCCTATGGTCATGGACCGGCATGGCGGTACCGCCGCGCGCGCGCAGGAGCCACAGGCGCTCGCCGCCCGGGCCGTTCGCCAGCTTATGCTGTTTCATGCCCGGGCCCATGGTGCGCCATTTCAGGCTGTCGAGCGTCCGGCCGAGATAGCGGCGGAGCGGTGCGGGCAGGTCCTCGTCCCCCGCGGGAAGCGGTGCCGGCGCGGCAGGTTCGGGCGCGGCATCGATCCGCGCCATCAGGGCCTCGAAGGCATCGTCGTCCATTTGGGCCGGGGCGCTTTCCTCAAGGAACGCGCCGCCGATATCCTCGGCCTCGGCCAACCTTGCCTGAAGCGCCGGGTGATAGCCGACATGGGTCGCGACCACCAGCGCCTGCGCTTCCGTAAGCGCCCCTGCCGCGTAGGAGACCAGCCATTCATCCGGGAGAAGGCCCGGCATCTGCTTCACCTCTGTCGTCATTGCAATTCTCCCAGCTCGCGTCTCAGCGCCTCAAACGCGATCCTGATGCGGGATTTGACCGTGCCGAGCGGCAGGTCCAGCCTGTCGGCGATCTGGCTGTGGCTCAGTTCCTCATAGAAGGACAGGCGGATCACCTCGGCCTGCGCGGGCTTGAGCCGGTCGAGCGCCGCCACGGTCCGCGCCGCGCGCTGGCCGTCGATCACCGGCCTGTCGGTCTCTTCGGGCGCAGCGAAACTGGCCAGATGCACGTCGGCATCCACTTCCGGATATTTCATCTTCCTTGTGTGATCGATGAATTTGTTCCGGGCGATGCGGTAGATCCAGGTCGAGGCCCGCGCCTTGGCGGCATCGAACTGCGCCGCCTTCTGCCATACGGACACCAGCGTTTCCTGCATCAGGTCCCCGGCCTTCTCGTCATCAAGCCCGAGGGTGATGAGGTAGGACTTGAGCCGCGGCGCGAAATGGCCGAACAGCGCCTTGAACGCCGCCCGGTCCCGATGCGCCGCGACCCGCGCTATCAGCTCTTCCGGGCTCATTTCGTCTATATGTGACCTGGACTGAATAAGTAGGACCCCATCCTGACGACCGGCAAAGACCGGACCTGTCAGGAACAGCATAGGCGTCAGCGGGCCTGTCTGTAAATGGAGCGCATACATGTAACTTGTACGCGCGCATGCCCCCGCTGGATCACGCGGCCCCTGCCCTCAAAAAAACGGCGGCGTATGAAACGCCGCCGCCATTTCTCCTCATGGGGATAGGCCCCATCTCGCCCGATCAGGTCCGGAGGTCGAACCGGTCGAGGGTCATGACCTTGGTCCAGGCCGCGATGAAGTCCTTCACGAACTTCTCCTTGGCATCATCGGCGGCATAGACCTCCGAAATCGCGCGGAGTTCCGAGTTGGAGCCGAAGATCAGGTCCACCGGCGTCGCCGTCCACTTGAGCTTGCCGCTCGCGCGGTCATGGCCTTCATAGACGCCGTCCCTATCGCCCGACTTCTTCCAAACCGTGGACATGTCCAGGAGGTTGGCGAAGAAATCGTTGCTGAGCGTGCCCGGGTGCGCGGTGAACACACCGTGTCTGCTGTGGTCCGCGTTGGCATCCAGGGCGCGCATGCCGCCAACCAGCACGGTCATTTCCGGCACCGACAGTGTCAGGAACGCCGCCTTTTCCACCAGCATTTCTGCGGGCGAACGCGGGTTGCCGTCGGCGAAATAGTTGCGGAAGCCGTCAGCCTTGGGCTCGAGCACTCCGAAAGAAGGCGCGTCGGTCTCAGCCGCTGTCGCATCGGTCCGGCCCGGCTTGAACGGCACCTCGACATCGATGCCCGCCTTCTTGGCCGCATCCTCAATCGCGGCAGCACCGCCGAGGACGATCAGGTCGGCGAGCGAGATTTTGGTGCCGTCCTTCTGGCCTGCGTTGAAGTCCTTCTGGATGCCTTCCAGCACCTTCACGACTTTCGCAAGCTCAGCCGGGTCGTTGGCGGCCCAGTCCTTTTCAGGCGCCAGGCGGATACGCGCGCCGTTGGCACCACCGCGCATATCGGTGCCGCGGAAGCTGGAGGCTGAGGCCCAGGCGGTGCGGACAAGTTCAGGCCCACTGAGGCCGGACTTGAGGACCGCAACCTTCAGGGCTTTGACCTCGCCTGCGTCCACCAGCTTATAGTCGACCGCCGGCACCGGGTCCTGCCAGATCATCACTTCCTTGGGCACAAGCGACCCGAGGTAACGCGAGCGCGGGCCCATGTCACGGTGGGTCAGCTTGAACCAGGCGTGGGCGAAAGCCTTGTCGAATTCGTCCGGGTTATCGAGGAAGCGCTGGGCGATCTTGCGGTAGGCCGGGTCTTCCTTGAGCGCCAGGTCGGTGGTGAACATCATCGGCGCATGGCGCTTGTTCGCGTCATGGGCATCCGGTACCAGCTCGTTCATGGTCTCATCCTTGGGCTTCCACTGGGTGGCGCCCGCCGGGCTTTTGGTCTTCACCCACTCGAAGCCGAACAGGTTTTCGAGATAGTTGTGGGTATATTCAGCCGGGCTTACCGTCCAGGCGCCTTCAAGGCCGCTGGTGATGGTGTCGGCACCCTTGCCGGTCTTGTAGCTGTTTTTCCAGCCGAGACCCTGTTCCTCAAGGCTGCCGGCTTCCGGGTCCGCGCCCAGATGTTTGGCGGGGGCGGCGCCGTGCGCCTTACCGAAGGTATGACCACCGGCGATCAGCGCGACAGTTTCCTCGTCATTCATCGCCATGCGGCCGAAGGTTTCGCGGATGTCCTTGGCAGCCAGGAGCGGGTCCGGGTTGCCGTTCGGGCCTTCCGGGTTCACGTAAATCAGGCCCATGCGGGTCGCGGCCAGGTCGCCCTTGAGCTTGCGAGCCTCCCCCATGAAACGGTTGCTGCCGAGCCATTCGCCTTCAGGGCCCCAGTTGACCTCCTCCGGCTGGTAAGCGTCAACCCGGCCACCGGCGAACCCGAGGGTTTTGAAACCCATCGATTCCATCGCCACGGTACCGGCGAGCACCATCAGGTCACCCCATGAAATGTTGCGGCCATACTTCTCCTTCACCGGCCACAGCAGGCGGCGTGCCTTGTCGAGGTTGGTGTTGTCCGGCCAGCTATTCAAGGGGGCGAAACGCTGCATGGCGCCGTCCGCGCCGCCGCGGCCGTCCATCATGCGGTAGGTGCCGGCCGCGTGCCACGCCATGCGGATGAAGAAGGGGCCATAGTTGCCAAAGTCGGCCGGCCACCAGTCCTGCGACGTGGTCATGACCTTGACGAGATCTTTCTTCACCTCATTCAGGTCAAGGCTGTTGAAGGCCTTGGCATAGTCGAAGTCCTGCCCCATGGGATTGGACGCGGGCGAGTTCTGGCGGAGCGGCGCCAGGTTCAGCCGGTTCGGCCACCAATAGTCATTGGTGATCGGCTTATCCTCAGCCATGGCCGCGGGCGGTGCCGCCACGGATGACAGTCCCGCCGCCATAATGGCGATGGCTGACAGGGCCTGCTTGAATTTGGATGTGCGTTGCATTGACCTTCCCTCCTAAGATTGATGATCATTCTTAGTAGGACTCAAATTTCATCTAGTGAAATTGATTATGCAGGTTTCATTAATCGCGTAATCCGATTAAGGCGCCGCGGGCTTCGGAAGAAAGGCGGGGTCTTGGTTACCGGGCGGGAGCGTCCCGCCATTCCCCGGGCTGCAAGCCGTCCAGGCTCCAGTCGCCAATGCTCCAGCGGATAAGCCGGAGGGTCGGGTGGCCGACCGCGGCGGTCATGCGGCGCACCTGGCGGTTACGGCCTTCGCGGATGGTAAGACGGAGCCAGGTATCCGGCACGCTTTTGCGGAAGCGAACCGGCGGGGTCCGCGGCCACAGGTCCGGCGGGTCAATCCGCTCGACCGCCGCCGGGCGGGTGAGGCCGTCCTTCAGCTCGACACCCTTCCGGAGCCTATCGAGCGCCGCCTCATCCGGCTCGCCCTCAACCTGGACCAGATAGCTTTTGGGCATCTTGAATTTGGGGCTGGAAATGCGCGCCTGCAGTCGGCCGTCATCAGTGAGCAGCAGCAAGCCTTCGCTGTCCCGGTCGAGCCGTCCCGCCGGGTAAACGCCGGACACGTCGATATAGTCCGACAAGGTGGCGCGCGGCGTAACCGTGCCGCGGTCGGTAAACTGCGACAGCACGTCATACGGCTTGTTAAACAGGATCAAACGCGACATGGCTCCATTTCCATTTTTCCCCAAATAGCAGGTGGGGGCGGATATCGGCATCAGGGCTGCTGCTGTTATCCTGCGTAGGGTAAGGCACAAAGCGTCATGACAAGTCAATGCCTTACGCCAGTTTGGCCCGTGCCGCCCCCGCTCTCATTAAACATGAGATATAGTCATTGATTAATGAAAATCGATCATATCTTGTCATGCTTTTGTCCGGCATTTTATATTTCTCCCCCCGGAAGCCCGCAGAAATCAGCGGTTCAGCAATGGGGAAGGAGGAAATAATATGAATGGAAGTGAGATAAAAGAGCAGCGCCACCTGACGGTGTCGCGCATATTGAGCAGCGTATCCGCCGTCGCCCTATTGGGGGGGCTTATCACCACCGGCGCGATCGCACAGGATCAGACCAAGAAAGACGAAAAAGCCAAGAAGGACGTCACCCAGCTTGAAGAGATCGTCACCGTCGGCACGCGCTCCCGCGGCCGGTCTGCGCTGGATTCCCCGGCGCCGATCGATGTCATCTCCGGCAGCGATTTCGAGAACCAGAGCAGCAACGACATGAGCACGCTCTTGCGTACGGTGGTGCCTTCCTACAATGTCAGCGCCCAGCCGATCAGTGACGCCTCGACCTTCGTACGCCCCGCCAGCCTGCGCGGGCTCGCAGCCGACCATACGCTGGTGCTCCTCAACGGCAAACGCCGCCACCGTTCGGCGGTTATCAATTTCTACACCGCCGGGGATTCGAACGGCGCGCAAGGACCGGATATCTCGGTTTTCCCGCCTGTCGCCCTCAAGCAGGTTGAAGTGCTGCGCGACGGCGCGGCCGCCCAGTATGGCTCCGATGCCATCGCCGGGGTGATGAACTTCAAACTCAAGGACGACAATTCGGGCGGCACGCTCGAAGCCAAATACGGCAGCACCTATGCCGGGGACGGGGACAATCTTCAGGTAGACGGCAACGTCGGCCTGCCTTTCACGTCGGAAGGCTTCGTGAACCTGAGCGCGTCCTATTCCAAGGCAAGCGCCACCGACCGCTCGGTCCAGCGCGCGGACGCCGCCGCCCTCACGGCAGCCGGTATCCCGGACGTGCCGAACCCGGCGCAGGTTTGGGGCTCGCCCAAGGTCGATTATGACATCAAGCTGATCGCCAACATGGGCGTGGACCTCAGCGACACCATGCATTTCTATGCCTTCGGCAACTTCGCCAAGAAGAAAGCTGAAAACGGGCTTTACTACCGCAACCCGAACAGCCGCGCCGGCGTTTACACCACAGGCTCCAACGCGCTTGTCGCCGATCTTGACGGTATCGGCACCGGCATCAGCTGCCCGAGCTTCGCCGCGGGCGACGCCGCTGGCCTCGCGCTTATCAGCGATAACTCGACCGCTGTCGGCGCCAACTGTTTCGCCTTCAACGAAATATTCCCAGGCGGTTTCACGCCGTCGCTGAGCGGTGTCGTCACCGATATGTCCGGCGTGGCCGGCCTGCGCGGTACCCTGGAATCGGGCATGACCTACGATGTCAGCTTCAGCGCCGGCACCAACAAGGCTGCCTTCACGGTCGATTCGATCAACGCCTCCTACGGTCCGAACACGCCGCGCATCATGCGGGCTGGCACCTTCCGCCAGTCGGAGCAGGACCTGAACGTCGACCTCACCTACCCGGTTCCGGTCGATGCCTTCTATGGCGACCTGATGCTGGCCGGTGGTTTCGAATGGCGCAACGAGACCTTCGAAGCCGACGCGGGCGACCCGGAATCCTACGATAGCGGCCCGCTGGCCGACCAGGGCTTCTCCGGAGGCTCGCAGGGTTATGTTGGCCTGTCTAACCAGGCCTCCGGCGTCTTCAGCCGTTCCAACATCGCCTTCTATCTGGATTCGGAAGCCGAGATCGCCCAGAACTTCCTGCTGACCGGCGCCGTGCGCTGGGAGCATTTCCAGGACTTTGGTGACACCGCCAACGTCAAATTCTCGGGCCGCTACGACCTGACCGACTGGATGACCCTGCGCGCCAGCTACTCCACCGGTTTCCGCGCGCCGACGCCGGGCCAGGCCAACATCGTCAACGTCAGCAGCGTGCTGCAGAACGGCGTGCTGGTGAACAGCGGCATCATCCCGCCGACCACCCCGCTCGCCGAACAGTTCGGCGGCAAGCCGCTGGGCCCGGAAAAGTCCAACAGCTACACAATCGGGACCGTGCTCAGGCTTGGCGGCATTGACCTGACGGTGGATTATTTCAACGTCAATGTGAATGACCGGATCACCGTCTCCAGCTTCTTCAGCATCACGTCCGAAGAGGCAGCGCTTCTGGAATCCCAGGGTATCTCCGGTGCGACGTCGTTTGCGAACTTCCGCTACTATACCAACGACTTTTCCACCAACACCAAAGGTATCGACGTTGTCGCCACCAAGTCCATCGACTGGGACGAAGGGGTCACCAACATCAGCCTGTCGGCGAACTGGACCAAGACCAAGGTCAAGCATTACACGCCTGGCCTTCTGGACAATATCCGCATCCGGACGCTTGAAGAAGGCATGCCCCATTACCGCGGCAACCTGACGGTTACCCACCATCAGGGCAAATGGCGCGGGCTGGCACGCTTGAACTATTACGGTAAATATTTCAACGGCCACCTGTCCTACTTCGAACTGACCCCGGGCGCGGAAATGACGGTTGATCTGGAAGTCGGCTATGACGTCACCGACCATGTCGGCATCGTCGTGGGCGCCAGCAACCTGTTCAACAACTATCCGGACCTGAACCCGTATGCCACCGGCTGGGGTGCCAAGTACCCTGAATTCTCGCCGATGGGCATCAATGGCGGCAGCTACTATGCCCGCCTCAGGTACACGTTCGACTGAACCTTGAGATAAGGGTGAAGCAGGTGTGAGGGCAGTTGTTTCACCCATCCGAGCGCCCCGGCCAGAAGAGCTTTCCGAGTGAAGTTCCGAGTACCCCTTAACCTTCTGGCCGGGGTTCTTCCTACCGATCCCCCAGGGTGCCTTCAAGCACTCACGGATGCCGGCATGCCGGACACGTAGCCCCTCCCCTATGAGCAGGGTTCGGCGTGTCGGTACTTCGGGGAAAGCACACAAACAAAAACGGCCCGCGCTGAGATAAAATCAGCGCGGGCCGTTTTGCATTCAAAAGCCGTCAGAGACCCGCCAGGACCTCCGTGACAGCCTTTTCAAGCGTGTCGACCATTTCGTCGATTTGGGCTTCGGTGATGATATAGGGCGGCGCCATGATGACATGATCGCCCCTCAGGCCATCGACCGTGCCCTGGTTCGGGTAACACATGAGGCCATGGGTCATCGCCGTCTTCTGAACCTTCTGCCAAAGCTGCGTGGCAGCCGGGAACGGCTCTTTCGTCTCCCGGTCCTGCACGAACTCCATCGCCTGCATGAGGCCGCGGCCGCGGATGTCCCCCACATGCGGGTTCTGCCCGAAGGTAGCCTCCAGCCGCGTGCGAAGGTACGCACCCTGCTTCGCCACGTTGGCAACCAGGTCCCGCTCGCGGATTTCACGCTGGACCGCCAAAGCCGCCGCGCAATTGAGCGGATGGTTCATATAGGTATGGCCGTTGGCGATATAGCCGCGCCCGCCCTTGATGACGTTGATGATGCGCTCGGAGATCAACAGCGCGCTCACCGGCTGGTAACCGCCGCCGAGGCCCTTCGCCAGCACCACAAGGTCCGGGATGACACCGTCCTGCTCGCAGGCATAGAGCGTGCCTGTCCGGCCCATGCCGCAGAAGACCTCATCGAGTATTAATAGCACATGATACTGGTCGCAGATTTCGCGGATACGCTTGAAATAAACACTGTCCGCCGCGACGCAGCCGTTGGTGGCACCGACGACCGGCTCAGCGATGAAGGCGGCGACATTGTCTTCGCCGAGCTCGAGGATTTTATGCTCAAGCTCATTGGCGACGCGCAGGCTGTAGGCTTCCGGCGTTTCATCCGGGCGGCGCTCGCGGTAGGCATAGTGCGGCGCAATCAGGTGCGTGGGGGAGAACATCGGCGCATAAAGCTGGCGGCGCTGCACATGACCGCCGACATTGAGCGTGCCGAGCGTCATGCCGTGGTAGCTCTGCCGCCGCGCGATGATCATGGTGCGCGATGCCTGGCCCCGGTCCACATGATACTGGCGGGCGATCTTCAAGGCACCTTCGACCTGCTCGGATCCACCACAGCCGAACGTGGCATAGTTCAGATCGCCGGGTGCGTCACGCACCAACACCTCAGCCAGTTCTTCCACCGGGTCGTTGGTATAGAAGACCGAGCTTGCGAAACACAGCTTGTCAGCCTGGTCCTTGATCGCGGCAACCACCCGCTCGTTGCTGTGGCCGAGGCAGGAAACCCCGGCGCCCGAGGAGCCATCCAGATACTTGTTGCCGTCGGCGTCATAGACATAGATGCCGTCGCCGCGGACAACCTTCCTATAGGTGTCATTCAGTGACCTGTGCGCAACAAAACTCATGCTGCAACCCTTTCCAAGACAAGAGCAATACCCTGACCACCGCCGATGCAGGCCGTGGCACAGCCATAGCGGCCGCCTTCCGCCTCCAGAATACGCATGAGAGTCCCGGCAAGGCGGATGCCGGTCGCCCCCAGGGGATGGCCGAGCGCGAGCGCGCCTCCCCGGCGGTTAATACGGTCCTCATCGATCCCCAGCGCCTTGGCAGCATAAAGCGGCACGGCTGAGAAGGCTTCATTGATTTCCCAGGCGTCGATATCGTCCACGCCAAGCCCGGCGAGCGCGAGCGCTTTCTCACACGCGGGCACAACGCCCTGGCCCATCAGCTCGGGCTTGGTGCCGCGGTCGACACAGGCGAGGATGCGGGCCCTTGGGGTGGCGCCGGTGCGCTTGACGGCCTCTTCCGACATCAGCGTCATGACGGCCGCGCCCGAGGTGAGCGGCGAGCTGTTACCCGCGGAGATAACACCGTCCTCCTTGAAGACGGAGCGGAGCGAGGCGAGCCTTTCCGGGTCGGTGTCCGGGCGGATGCAGGCATCCTTGGCAACGGCATCACCATCCGCCGTTTGCAGCGATATCCGTTCGCCGTCGAAGAAGCCATCGTCTTCAGCGGCCGATGCCTTCTGGTGGGAGGCACACGCGAACGCATCCATCGCCGCGCGGCTGATAGCACCTTTTTCGGCCAGCGCTTCGGCGGTCAGGCCCATATTCATCACCACGCGGGCATCATAGGCGTCCGCGGGCAGGTCCGGCACCGTAAGCGTGCCGGCCTCGAAAAGCGCCGGGCCCATGGGCACGCGGGTCATGTTTTCATAGCCGCCCGCCATCACGATATCCGCCGCCCCCGAGGCAACCGACAGCGCTGCACTCCTGATCGCGGCAAGGCCGGACCCGCACTGCTGTTCGATCGTGCGGCTGGCGCAGCTATCGGCGAGGCCAGACAGGAAAACAGGGTAACGGCCACCGAAATTCCACTGGTCATTCACCGGCAGCGCACAACCGATCGCCAATTCCTCAACGTCCGCGCCGTCATAGGGCGCGCGCTCGAGCGTATGGTCAATCAGCTGGGCCAGCAGGCTGTCCGCCCGCGTGCCTTCGAAGGCGTCGACGCCCGGCTTGCTGGGGTGCGCCCGCGTGAAGGCGGAGCGCGCATACTCAGTTACATAAACAGGTTTCATGATTGGCCTATGTCGCACCAGCGGCTGATGAACAGCGCGTAGGTTTTCAGGGTGTGGCGGATCGATTCGATGTCCACGCATTCGTCGACACCGTGGATGCGTTTCGCCACCGGCCCGTAACAGGTGCCCGCCGTCTTGTTATAGAAATGGAAGGCCCTAAGGTCGGTGGTGCAGGTGGCGTAAAAAAGCTCCGGCTCTGCGCCCAGAAGCGCGTGGTGGCAGCTCGACAGCATCTTGATGCCCGGGTCCTTGAGGTCGATCAGATGCCCTTCGGAGCGGAAACCGTGGAAGCGCAGCTTGGGCTTCTTGTCCTTGAAGGCAGGCAGGCGCGCGGACGCCGCTTCAATACAGTCGTTCACCTTCTGCATGATCTCATTCGCCGTCATGCCTGGGGGGAAGCCGATCCGGCCTTCCATTTCGGCGTAGGACGGCACGCTGGAGGCCCAGTTGCCACCGGCGATTTTGCCGATATTCAGGTTGAAGGGATGATCGAACCGGTCATAGGGCGGCGTGCGGTGTTTCTCATTCAGCTCGGCCTCAAGGTCCTCAAGGAACGGGATCAGGAGCTGGAGCTTCTGGATCGCATTATCGCCCGCGGAGGTATCGAGCACATGCACGGGCGTGCCCTCGATGCCGACCTTGAACCACAGAACCCCAACCTGACCGGCATAAAGCGACGGCCCGAACGGTTCCGGGATCAGGACGAAGTCGCCGTCATAGCCGCGTTCAAGGCAGGCGAGCGCGCCGTTGCCGGTGCATTCTTCCTCAACCACCGCCTGGATGGTCAGCGGCGATTTGATGTCCACCCCGGCTTCGGCGAGCGCGTGCACGGCATAGATCATCGCCGCCACGCCGGACTGCATGTCCCCCGCACCCCGGCCATAAAGCCAGCCGTCTTTCTCCCACGGCTCGTTGGGCGGACGCTGCCACATGCCTTCGGGGCTTGCGGGCACCACATCCAGGTGACCATTGAGCACCAGTGAGCGCCCTTTCGCCCCCGGATTGATCGGAGAGACGAGGTTATATTTCTTGTCGTAGCCCCATTCGACCGGCGCGAACAGCGGGTGGCCCCCGAGGCGCTTCTCATCGATGGGCACGCGGGTCACCGGCAGCTTGAGGTCGGCCATCTCCCGTTCGACCACATCCAGCACCCCGGCTTCCTGGTTGAGGACGCCATATTCGCTGACCATCGCCTTGGTGAAATCGATCACCCGCGGGAAGATCTGGTCGCAGGCATCGAGGATTTTCTGTTCAGTTTCCGAAATCATCTAGAAGCTCCCGATTGTGTCCGCCGGAATAAGCTCTGCGTCGGTTGCCTTGATGACCTCCTCTGGGGTGAGGCCTTCGGCAACTTCCCTGAGGACAAGCCCCTCCGGCGTGACGTCCATCACCGCCATGTCGGTGATGATACGCGAAACGCATTTTTCCGCCGTCAGTGGCAGCGTGCATTTCTTGAGGATTTTGGACTTGCCGTATTTATCCGTGTGGGTGCAGAGGATCAGGATAGTACCGGTCTTCTGCGCCAGCTCCATCGCCCCGCCGATGCCGGGCGAAAATTTGCCGGGGATCTTCCAGTTGGCGAGGTTGCCTTCCTGGTCGACCTCGAACGCGCCCATGACCGACATATCGAGCTTGGAGCGCCGGATCATCGCGAACGAAACCGCGCTGTCGAAAAAGGCGGCGCCCGGCCGCGTGGTGACATAGCTGCCACCGGCGTCGATCAGGTAGGGGTTGGCTTCCTTCTCGTTCGCCTTCCGCCCGGTGCCGAGGACACCATTTTCCGAATGGATCATCACGTCATGATCCAGCGGCAGATATTCCACCAGCATGGTCGGCAGGCCGATGCCGAGGTTGATAGTCTGGCCGTCCTGGATTTCCCGGGCAGCGCGCTTCAGGATTTTCTCAACGCTCATAGCGGCCCTCCATCAAACCATATTCCGGGCGGTCGGTATCCACCGCGACAACCGAGGTCACGAACGCGGACGGCGTGTGAACCGCCTCCGGCTGGATCGCACCGGGGGTCACAACATTGGACGTCTCCGCGATGACCGTATCCGCCGCCATCGCCATCAGCGGGCAGAAGTTCATCGCCGTCGCCTGATAGGTCAGGTTGCCGAAATGGTCCGCCGTGTGGGCATGGATGAGCGCGACGTCGGCATAAAGCGCCGGTTCGATCTTCACCTCGCGGCCCTGCCAGACGATCACATCCTTGGGGTCGGTGATTTCGCTATGGAGCCCGATGTCGGTCAGGAAGCCGAAGCTGCCCGCGCCCGTGGTGCGGATCTTCTCCGCCAGAATCCCCTGCGGGAAGAAGGCGACCTCAAGGCTGCCGTCATTCATCATGCCGACGACCTTCTTGTTGAGCCCGATATGGGTGGAGATCAGCTTCTTCACCTGGCCGTTTTCAATGAGGCGGCTGATGCCGATCGATTGCTCGTTCGCATCATTCTTGATCAGCGTGAGCCCGGTCTGGCCCTGACGGATCAGCTCCTCGATCAGGCAGAAGGGCGTCCCCGGCGAGCCGAAGCCGCCGACCATGATGGACGCACCATCCCTAATCTGGGCAATCGCTTCCTCAAGTGTCGCTTGCTTGTTCATTCTTTACTAAGTCTCCAAAGTCCGCCTATTCCGCGGCGGCAGATGAGTAGGTCCGTTTGGTCTCGATATCGCCTTCGCGGAACATGAATGTGTTGCTGAACGCATAGATGAGCGTGATGCACGGCACGATCAGCCCGAAAAAGGTGAAGGGCAGATAGTCAAGCGTGGCGACGCCGAGGACCGAGGTGTAATAAACCCCGCCCAGGCCCCAGGGGACGAGCGGCGACGTGGCCGTGGCCGAATCCTCGCTCACGCGTGAGCAGATCTGCGGCAACAGCTTCTGCGCCCGGTACACCGGCACCAGCATCCGCGCCGGGATAATCAGCGCCATGAACTGGCTGGCGGACAGAAGGTTGACCGCAAAGGACGACAGCACGTGGGTAAGCACCAGCCCGCCGGTCGTATGAACCAGAGGGCGGATTTTCTTGAGGATCACCTCCAGCATATGGGTCTTTTCCATCACCCCGCCCATGGAGAGCGCGATGAAGCCGAGCGAGACGGTCCACATCATATTCTGGAGCCCGCCGCCCGAGAGGATCTTGTCCACCTCCGGCACGCCCATCTGGGACTTGAAGCCGAAGTTCATGTAGGTCAGCATGTCATTGAGCGAATAGCCCTGGATGCCGACGGCGATGGCCATGCCCGCAAGCGAGGCGATGATCATGACCGCAAGCCCGCTCATCCGCTTCATGATCAGGTAAACCACCAGGAACGGCGGCAACAGCACGATGGGGTTGAGCGAGAATTTCCCGCTGATGCCACCCAGGATCGCCTGTACCTTGGTGTCATTCACGACAGCGGCGTGTCCCGCCGACAGCCCCATGATGAGATAAATGAGGAGCGCGAGCAGGATCGCCGGTACGGTGCTGTAGAGCATGCTTTTCACATGGTCGAACAGCTCCGCCTGCGCGACCGCGGACGCCAGGTTGGTGGAATCCGACAGGGGTGACATCTTGTCCCCGAAGATGGAGCCGGAGATGACCGCGCCCGCGGTATATTCGGGCGGAATGCCGAGCCCGAGGCCGATGCCCATGAAGCCGACGCCGAAGGTGGCTGCGGTGGTCCAGCTGCTGCCGGTCGAGAGCGAGCCGATCGAACAGATCAGGCAGGCGGAAAACAGGAAATAGTCCGGGTTCAGAAGCTTGATGCCATAATAGATGAGCGCGGGGATGGTGCCCGCCGCCGTCCAGCTGGCGATCAGCACCCCGACCATCATCAGGATCATCATCGGCAGCATGGCGATGTTGCAGCCGTAAAGGATGGCTTCCTGGACATCATGCCAGCGGTAGCCATACAGCATGGCGACGATGGACGCAAAGGCAGTGACGATGATCAGCGTGATCTGGGTCGAGCCCGTGTTGTCGAACACGAAAACCTGGACGGAAATGGCGACCAGCAGGAAGATGACGACGCTCAAGGCGCCCGCAAGCTTCATACCTCTCGGTTCATAATCGGCTGTCATCGGTCCTCCCAGCAAGATACGCGTTCATTTTCGCCCTCGCGGGCTAATCTACTCCCCAGTAGGCACGACCATACACTTGATGGCACTGACATAACAATATATGATGATTTTGTATCATTCGATGAGTAAAAATTATGGCTGAGCTGAACCTGTCCTCTTTGAAATCGCTGACCATCTTCAAGACCCTCTATGAAACCGGGTCGGCCACCAAGGCCGCCAAGGCGCTGGGTGTCACCCAGTCCGGCGTCAGCCGTTCCCTGGGCGTTCTGGAAGAAAATCTCGGCCTGTCGCTTTTCATCCGGGACAAGAACCGGCTGGTCGCCAAGCCCGAGGCGGAGGAGCTCTATAACGCCATCCTGAAGCTGATGTTCAACCTGGATGAGCTGAAGCACAGCATCCTGGCGCTGCGCGAATTCGGCGTCTCCCGCATCCGGGTCGCCGCCATCCCGGGGCTGGCGTTCGGCTTTGTGCCGCGCATCGTCGCGCGCATGCTGGCGATGAACCCCAAGCTGAATGTCTATTTCGACATCATGTCCACATCCGAAGTGGTGCGCTCGGTCGAGGCAGGCCAGTTCGACATCGGCTTCGTCACCATGCCGATCACCAGCGAGCAATTGCACCTGGAGCGGATCGCCAAAACCGAAGCCGTCTGCATCGTGCCCAAGGGCCATCCGCTCGCGAAGAAAAAGGCGGTCGACATTGAAGACCTGCGGCGCCAGCACCTGATTGTCGCCAACCAGCCGAACATCGCCGCCGACCAGGTACTGAAGCTGATCGACGATCATCAGATCGCGCTTTCAGGCAAAACCGAAGCCAACATCGGCAGCATCTGCGCGCTGGTGGAAAACGGTGTCGGCGTCAGCATCATGAACCCGATCACCGCGGCCGACAGTGTGGGCAGCGGAACCGTCACCCTGCCCTTCACCCCGAAGATCCATTATTCCTTCGCCATGGTTTACCAGAAGAAATGGCGCGGCAACCAAGCCGTCCAGCTGATCCGGGATATCCTGAAGGACACCACCAGCACCTGACCCGCCACTTAGTCTCTGCGTTGGCACAGCATCAATCGCTGTGGTCTTATTCTGGTGGACGGCGAATGGCACTGGGGTCGATACCGTCATAATCGGTATCAAGGCGGCGGCTTTCCAATGTATGAGGAAGGCGCAGTTTTTCCTCGCAGTAAGCAGAATACAGATCCAAAAGATCAATGCCGATCTTGCGGCGCACTGCGGCAACCGTTTCCCCCAGCATGGTTTCGATCGGGATCAGGTGAATGTCCTGAACCTTGTGCTTGCGCCCGCGCCCAAAGCCGAGTTCAAAAGCGATTTCATGATCAGACTCCAGCCGATAAGGCGCGGGATACAGGTGCCTGGCAATCCATAGGAACAGGCGCCGATGCCATGGCCGTGCCGAGCGGGCGGCGCCCATGGTGAACCCTATGACAAAGGCTTCATCCTGATTATTGAGGCCCCGGCCAAGAAGCACATGCAGGGCGTCGTGGCGCTCCAGCGAAATTTGGCCGGGAAAGGCCAGCGGCGACCGCGGGTTTTCAATCAGGCGTACCAGCCAATGGATGGCCTCGGGCCCGACCCCAGGCAGCGTTTCAAGCACCTCGCCCAAGGTACGCTCACCATGATCCAGACCCGGATTCCACTCGCAAGCTTCCAGAAAATCCCGGCGATGAAGCGGCATGGTTAACGGCCCGGGCCTGGCTGGACCGGCTGCTCGCCAGCAACTTCACCAGCGTTATGGGTCACCCAACTCATGGGGTGCGACAAGTCAAAGCTGGTGACATGCTGCAGATAGTGGGGGTCGAAGGCCTGCTTCCGGATTTCCTGTACCGCGCTTGCGAATTCCGCGGTCGACTTGACCGACGGGGAAACCGCATGATCCGACGGCCCGAACTTGCGGTCGACGACAATCTTGGCGCCGCGGGGTGCCTCCGGGTTGCGGTCATCAGTGTAATATTGCGACAGCGCGATCAGACGGGTCCCAAGATAGACCGCCTCCTCCAGATCATGGGTCACGAAGAAGAAGGTCATCTTCGTTTCCTCCCAGAGCTCAAGCAGGAACATTTGCAGGCTTTCACGTGTCCCCGGGTCAAGTGCCGAGAAGGGCTCGTCCATGCACAGGATACGGGATTTTTGGATCAGCGCCTGGGCGATGGCGACACGCTGGCGCTGGCCACCAGACAGTTGCGCCGGGAATTTCTGCGCATGGTCAGCCATCGAAACCTTCTCGAGATAGTGCATACCTTCCTCGAGAATAGTCTTCTTGCGGCTATGCCACTGCCAGGGTTGAAGGGCGAGCCGACGGCTGAGCGTGACATTCTCGATAGACGTCAGGTGCGGGAACAAAGAATAGTTCTGATACACCACCCCGCGTTCAGGTGTCGGCGGACCCAAAGGTTCACCTTCCATCAGGATACTGCCACCGCACGGTGCCTCCTGGCCGATCACGAGACGCAGGAGTGTGGACTTACCGCAGCCTGACGGCCCTACAAGGGTGACGAACTCTCCAGAGGCAACGGAAAGGTCAATATCGTCGAGAATGGTTTTGGAACCATAACGTTTATAGACATCCTCGATATGAAGAAGGCTGGACTTACGCAGGCCGTCACGGATTTGTTCACCGTTCATCGAACTACTCCTTACCTGTCCGGTACCAGGGATAAAGCCGGGCGACCGCCAAGCGTAACAGCCAGTCCAGCAGGAAGCCGAGCAGCGTAATCCAAAGCACATAGGGAATGATGACATCCATGGCGAGATAACGCCGGACAAGTCCGATGCGGTAGCCAAGGCCTTCTGTCGCCGAGATCATCTCGGCCGCGATCAGAAACAGCCAGGCGCCACCCAGGGTCAGGCGTGTGGTCTCAATGAGACGCGGCATGATCTGGGGCAGCACGATACGGTAGGTAACAGCAAGGTCGCTGGCCCCCAGCGTCAGCGCCTTGGTGATCTGCTCCTTCGGTAGCTGCAACACATAAAGATGCAAGTCCCGCGAGATCACGAAGACCGTACCGATGAAGATCAGCATCACCTTGGCGGTTTCGCCAACCCCGAAGGCGATAAACAGGATCGGCAGAAGCGTCAGCGGCGGAATGATAGACAGGAAGGTCAGGAACGACCGCGACATGGCCCTTAGGCCCGGGAAGATGGCGGTATTGAGCCCAACCATGAGCCCGACAAGCGCCCCTGCGCCAACCCCTATAAAGAGGCGGCGCAGGCTCGCGAATGTATCGGACCACAGAAGCAGATCACCGGAGCGCCGGTCAGGCTTTGTCGCCATCCGCACAATGGCATCCGCCATGTGCGAGAAGGACGGCAGCACCTTGTCATTCGGATTGATGGCAAGCCGGGCATCGCTCGCGATCATGTAAACGATGATCAGGAGGAGGAAAGGCAGACTGGCCAGGAAGAAGCCAAACCACCCTCCCGGTTTTGCATGTAATCCAAATAACTTTGGCGTTTTCAACGTTTGTCTCCGGTGTTGCGTTTCAGGCTCAGAGTTTACCTTCGGCGGCCATCTGCATGAAGCTGTCGTCGAAACGCAGTTTCACGTTGCCGGCATTGCCGAGCACGTGCCCGTCCGGGAAGGCGATGCCGATGAAGTCAGGCGAATCCGCCCCGTCCCCGAACAGACCATGGTCGAACGAGAATTTGCGAACATAGTCCATGGTTTTGACAAGGTTGTCCGAGCGTGCGAATGCCGCGGCTTCCCCGGCATCGTAGAACATGCGCGTGGTTTTGAGCTGGGCATTGAATTCGGCCACGGTACCGCCCGCGGTTTCAGCCATATGGGTGATGGCACCCCGGTCACCCGCCGCCATCGCAGCCATGGCTTCATACCAGGCGCCGGTCACGGCCTTCTTGCAGTTGTCGCTGACATTCGTGCGCACCATGATGGTGTCGACAATTTCGCCCGGAATCTTCGAGCTGTCGAAAACCATGTGGATGCCGGGAACATTGCGGCCGGCCTGCAGGATCGGGTTCCAGGTCACGAAGGCATCGCCGGGAGTCGATGTGCTGATCAGGCCACCGAGATCAGCATCCGATGTGTTGACCACTTTCACGTCGCGTTCAGACATGCCGCTCTTCTCAAGCGCGCGGGCCAGCAGATAATGGCTGACCGACAGCTCTACCAGCTTGACGTCCTTGCCCTTGAGGTCCTTGACGCCGACGCCGTCCTTGCTGTTGATCAGGATGCCGTCGTTGCCGTTCGAAAAGTCGCCGATTACCAGCGCGGTGGTGTCCACACCACCAACCGCCGGAATGGTCAGGCCGTCCATATTCGTGACGGTAACGCCGTCAAAACCGCCCGCCGTATATTGGTTGACGCTTTCGATATAGTCACCGATCAACGTGAAGGAGAGGTCGACACCATATTTGGCGCCCCACTTCTTGGCCAAGCCCTTGTCCTCAATATACCCGGCGGGTTCCCATCCGGTATAGTGCGACCAGGCAATGGCGCAACGCTCGGCTGCACTTGCCGCCTGTGTGGTCATTGGAGACACCGCCAGTATGGTGGTGCCGAGCATAAGTCCCAGGATTTTCTTCATCGTATGATCTCCCACGATCGTGTTGAAAGATATCCGCTTTGAAGCGGCGGTTATTGTTGTCCGTCAAGGTTGGTGACACTGTCGGCAGCGCCCTTGCCACGCTCCATTTTCGCGATGGCCTCGGATGCCTTCGCATTCATGGTATTGAGCTCGACAATCTGAGACGCCATCATCGGCAGGGCTTCCTGGCGATACCGGGCGATCTCATCAAGCGCTTGCTCGATATCGTCGAAAGCCGACTTGAGCGCGTTCATGTCCAGCATGGCCGAGCTAGCCTGTTTCTGGATTTCCACACCCTGGGTCCTGAGCTGGCGCGCAGTGCCCGAAATAAGGTTTGACGTGGTGGTGTTGAGGGCGGTGATACGGTCAAGCACCAGTTTCTGATTATTGAGGGCCAGCGCGACTGTCACAGCCACCGATAGGGCACTGACCGTCACATTGAGAGCGCGGTCCACACCGCGGATAAGCTCGCGGTTGTTGCGGATGATCACTTCCATCGCCAGCACAGCCTGCTGGTTAACCGCCACCTGCTGTTGCAGGTCCATAATGCGCTGACGGAGCGGGAACAGGAGCTCTTCCTGAATGAACACCGAGCGTTCGGCATCGGTACCGGCAATGCTGGTGGCAGCGGCTTCAAGCTTTGCGTCAATCAGCTGTCCCAGTTGGACCTGCTTTGCGAGCTGGATGCTGAGTTCGCGCATTCGGCTCTGTTCATGGCTCAGAGTGATATTGTCGCGCTCAAGCTTGTTCTTGCCTTCCTCGAGACTGGTGGTGATCTGGTCAAGAATGCCCTGGCTCGTTTCGAAACGCAGGAAATAGCGCTCAAGCTTGTTTCCGACGAGCGGCAGCCATGAAAAGGCGCGGGCCAGGCTCGAAACCGAGAAATCCATGTGGGTGGGGTTGAGGTCATCCACCTGGGTCTTGAGGTCGATAAGGGCATTGGCGACAGGCCCGCCGTCGGACCCCGCCTGCGACAGGTTGCGGATCGGTTCCTGCAAAAGCCGGTTTTGGTTGGCTGACTGGCGCTGCAGTTCGAGACCCATGGTATCAACCTCGGCGCGCTGCTTAGCCCGGGCCATACCGTCCAGGTCCGTGGTCAGCACCATATCTACGAACCGGTCCGCTGCCCCTGCCAGGGCAGGGTCTACATCCGGTGCCGTTTTCTTGCCAGGCACCTGTTCATAAGGAACCAACTCGCCTTTCATCTCAGCAACCGGCGGCAGCGACAAGCTGAGGCTGCTCTCGGATTTTACCATCGTCTTGGTTTGCGTGTCCGTCATGGTTCACTTTCCTTCATAATCCGCTGCACGCGCAGCCAGCAGTTCAAGTTCTTTCATTGCAAGGTCGGCGTCGCGCACCGCACCAACTTTCTTGGTCTGTATTCCCGCAACCTTGAGCGCGGTTTCATCAAGCAGAGTCAGGGCCCGCTCATTATGGGCAAGGAGTTTGTCGACATCGACGAATGCACTTGTGCGCAGACCGAGCCGCACCTCGAGGGACTGGATCTCATCGGCATCAACGCCCTTTTTCTTGAGGTCCGTAATCCGCTGACTGAGGCTTTCAGGGTCGATGGACTGCACGCTCGCCAGTTTGGCGGTTGCCAGTTCCAGGTTTTCGAGAATGGCAAAATAGACGGTCTGCGCGACGCCGGCATAGCGGCCGTAGGTCAGTTCGCCGGTATCGAACTTGCGCCCGAGCGCATCAATGAATTCGCCATATTTCGCTTCCGCAAGGCTGAGCTGTTCCTGACCGCGGGAAAAGTCATGACGGCGGCATTCGGCGGCGAGTTCGGTTGGCCGGTTCTTGAGCCGCGCCACCATGGCGTCATGTAGTTCTTTCATGTGACGACGTGCCAACGTGTCGTAGCGAAGATAATAGCTGGTGATGAAATTGCCGGCGCCGAGGGCCAACCCTCCCGCCCCGGCTGCCATGATCGCCGGCAGGCCGAACAAGCCACCTGCGACAAGGCCAAGGACGCCGAGCGCCATCGGATACAGGGTGATCGGATGGTTGACGCTGCTTGTGCGCACACTTTGCCGGATGGCCGTCCGAGAATAGAGCTGGAGATTCTGGCCTTCGCTCATCAAAAGGCCTCCGACACCAACTGGATTTCCACCCGTGGCAGGCGCGCCCGGTAAGCGCGGGTCGATTCTCCAGGGCGACGTGGCAGCGGCCGGTCCCCGCCGAAACCAACCGCGCGCATCCGGTCGGTATCAAAATTGTAGGTGATGTTTAGATATCGCTTCACCGCCTCCGCGCGTTCCTGCGACAGGGTATGGTTGATCTGGGCGTCCCCGCGGGCACTGGTATGGCCCTGGATCACGAAGCGAAAATTGGGATAGGTTTTTAGAACGTTGGCGATTTCATCGACCTGTTCCTTACCTGTCCGGGTCAGGACAGCGGTTCCGCTTTCGAACTGGATCGGCCGGACCTTCAGGTTACCGACATCCTGAAGCTTGTCCCAGGCTGCGGCTGAAAGTGGCGGGAAATCCTGCGTGCCGGCTTCCGGCGTAGTGGACCCAATAGAAGGGCTACCCGTGAAACCGGCGCGGATACCATGATTGAACAGGTTGCTGACCTCCCGCGAACTGATGATGCGGCGGGGGTCCCCCTCCGGTAGCGGGTTTGTGGTGAAATCTCCAACGTCGCGCTGGATATCCAGCGTCCTGTCAATGGCTTCATACAGGCCATTCTGGACCGGACGACCGGCCAGGCGCACCCCACCCATCCATTCCGCGGCATTTTCGTTGAGCGAAATCCACTTAATGCCCGCACGCAGTATCTCGGCCTGTTTGACCGATACCCCGCCATAGGTGGCTAGCTGCGCGTCGAATTCGTCAGGGTGGTCTCGATAATGTTTCAGGGTACGGAAATAGTTGGCCAGCAGGGTCTCTGTCCGCTCCGGCGTATCAGTCTCAACCTGGTGGCCAGCGATCAGCACATCGACGATCAGCCGATCAGTTTGCTCCGTGCCGAGAATCTTGACGATCCCAGGTTCCGCCAGCGCCTTCGAAACATCGGGCTCCCACAGGACAGCGACATCGGCCTTGTGATCCAGAAGCGCCTTCAAAGCCGCCGCGGAACCGTCCGTCTCCACCCGCCAGGACCCCTTCCGGTCCTTGACCGCGTCGATGTCGAAATGCACGCTCGCCACTTTCAGCAAGTGGTCGCTGGGGGAATCGGGCGTGAAGGCGACTTTGACATCCGGCTTGCTCTTGAAGTCGCTCATGTTCTTGATGACACTGGCGCGGGCGACGATGGCATCGGCCCCCTTGCTTTCGTCGAGGACGGAAACGATCACACCCGGATAGCGGTGCGGCGCCCCCATCAGCAGATAGGCATCGACCGTACCAACCGCATAGTCGAGTTTGCCCGCGGCGAGACGAGCAAAACGGTCGTTATAGTCGGCCTTGTCCTCCACACATTCGAGCCTGTAACCGTCCGACAGCATCAGACTTTTCATCATGGGCGAACAGAGCGGGAAATAGCCGGTGAAATTGTCCACACCGACACGGATCACGCCTTTTGACTGGGCGGCGTCACTTGACGCCACCTGCTCGTCTTCGGCCTGTTTCTCGGAAAAGAGAAAATAGCCCACGATCAGGGTAAGTCCGAGAATAAGCAGGGCAAGTGCCCCTTTAGCCGTTCTGGTCATAGTCGCCTGGTCCTGAATATGCTGCTTTCGGTTCCGTCTTGTGGCGGGAGTGCGAACACCCCCTCCCTGTGCTCATATGAGCCATTAGTCGTCGCTGAAATCGCTCACGTCGAAGACATCCTGTTCCGGCTTCACAGCCTTAGACAGGCTTTGCACCAGTTGATCGGCCGAATCAGCTGTCGAAAACCGGGTGTAACCCGGCAGGTTGAGTGAATGATCCTGCCCGGTGCAGAAACCGACCACATTGATATTGATGGCTGTGTCGCTTGCGATGGCCTTGGCAACAGGTCCCGGCTTTCCATCAGACGACTGACCGTCGGTCACCAGAACCAGGTTATAGCTGCCATATCCACCCTGCGCCTGGGCCTGAGCCCTCAACACCTTTTCACTGGTGACAAGCGCCTGCCGGAGCGGTGTCGCCCCGTCCGCACTCAGCCTGTCGATACGGGTATCAAACTGCTCATGCGTATATCGGCCGAGCGGCATAACCTTCCTGACATCAGAGCTGAAGCTATAAAGGCCCACATTGGTCCCTGGGGCCAGGTGCCGGAAAAAGCTTTTGATCGCGCTCTTGGCAGCATTGATCTTGGTTGCCGATCCACCGCAACTGGTCTCCCCCATGCTGCCGCTGGTATCCAGCATGATCAGATAATTGCTGGCCATCGGATTGCCCGCCACCTGAACAGCCACAGTCGAAGCTGGCGGCCACACGGCAGGGTCGTCCCCATGCGGAGGGGGCGTATAGCTAGGCTCTGTGCTGGCCTCCTGGGATGAACTCGTCGTCGGCTGTTGGCTTGGCGTGTTCTTGTTGCCGTCAGCTGGAGAAAACAGCCAACTGGCACCTATGAAGATAACAACAAAGATAATTCCACCGAGCTTTGAGCCCGATTTGTTTCTGGAGCTACGCATTGGCTATCCCCCTCAAAGCGGCCGGAAGACATCAGGTTCAGCTTCAACCTGGATTACCCGGAACACCACCCTTCGGGTTGCGTTCCACTGTGCCTTGGTCTTCGGCGCACAGGTGAGAGAAATATCGCCTGTGGCATCATAGGAACAGCCAGGGGTGTTGGGCCGGCTGACGCCGAGGCCCGAGACGCCGAACTGAGAGGGATCGAGCGTGATACCCTTGCTGTGGGCATAATTGATGATGCTCTGACGCACGGCGTTCGCCCGCGTGTAGCTGAGGTTGCGACTGGCCTGCTTGATGGAGGACAGCTCTATCACAGAAGCACCGGCCTTTTTCCGGCGGAGATACCCCAGGGGGTCGCTGTGACCTTCAATGGTCAGGAGCGCGCCACCATACGTGGATGCGAGATTGATCACCTGATCGAACGCTGCCCGGTACTGGTCAGCCGGGAACGTGTTCTGGTTGGGGGCGAAATAGATTTCGAAGCGGAACAGCTCGCCTTCGGATGCCGAATTCTGGCTCTGGCGCCGGGCGACCAACTGGTCGACAGCGCTTTTGTTGAAGCGCGGCGCTTCAGCCATGCTGGTATCGCTGATGCCCACGGCCAGGTTGTTGTAGGACCAGCCAGCATCAGCGATCGGCTTGGCGCTGGAAAGCAGCCCCAATTGCTCGAAAGAAGACTGGATCTCGGTCGTCAGCGGTTTGAACCCGCGCGGATAGGCAAGGTCTGTAAAGAAACGCACGTTTCCGCTGAAGCCAACAAATTCGGCGTCGCCATACATGGCTGCAGTATCTTCAACGGCATCTGCGCTATCGAGAAGCAGAAGGGCTGCCCCCTCAATCATGGTTTTATAGTCGCTCGCGCGGGTCTGACGTTCCTTGAACAGGGTACGGGTTTGTTCATCAGCCTGCATCAGGGCGTTCACGAAAGCCTGCACCTTCGCCTTGTGACTGTCGAAATAGTCACGGCGAACGGCGTAAACATCGGAAATCACACGGTTGGCCGTCTTGGTGGACAGAAGGATATGGGCACCCCGCACGCTATCCTCACCACCGGTGCCAACCGCGCCGCCTGATGTCAGCGCCAGAGCATCCGGACTGATCACAAAGGCGGCGTCTACCGAAGAATCCGACCGAAGCGCCATCGCTGGCGATGAGCTGGTATGATCAAGCTCGATCAGGTCACGTACCCATTTGATATGCACATCGCCTGGCTTAAGACCGGCATCCCGGAGAATAGTGGTCAAATAGTCCATATGAGGGCCATAGGCCTGCACTGCGATGGTCTTGCCCTTGAGGTCAGCGGGCTTTTCAATTCCTTGGCGGACGACAAGCGCGTCACCACCTGCGGACCAGGTCATCTGATAGATGACCACCATGTCTGTCCGCGGGTCACGGGAGGTAACATCACTCGCCGCTGTCAACATGCCGAGGGTGCCGCGCAGGAACGGTGTCCGGCAAGACATATAGTCAGCAACCTGTTTGGCGAAATCATCCTGGCGATAGAGTTCGATATTGAGGTGCGCCTTGTCCATCAGGCTCCCGGCCACGGTGCGTTTTTTGCTACCATTAGCATAGCTGGTGGCGATATCTCCGCCCCATGCAATGACCGGCACCCTGGTCGGTCCGGATTGCGCTGCGCAGGACTGTGCGCCGGTGCGAACCACCTGCGACATTGGCTTAAGTGTCATATAGTTGATGGCTTGTGCCGGCAGCACAAGGAACAGCGCTGCAGCTGCTGCAACGGCAGCTTTTCCAACTCTACGGATCATGGTGTGACCCCCCTCATAAATTGTCTCGCGTCCGACTGTCTTAAGCAGTACCGGTTCATACTGATATGGTGACGGCCGGTCGGAATTTAACCTGTTTTTGAAATTTCCAGTTGCTTTTTTCTACCACAACGACTTGGTGACTGGTCAATTTTCTATTTATATTTCAGCGTGTTAACGTAATATTACAATAGGGAAATTAGCCTTGGCCTCTTCAGTCCGGCATAGGATGTTTTTCAGACAATAACTGACAAAAATCCGCCGATGGACTAGACCGATCGTTCTCCCCCCTTTCCCTTCATGCCATGGTTGAAAAATAACCACAAGGCAGGAGTGAAAATGGACGCTCTGATTGCAAGGCGATACCAAGCGGAAGACCCAATCCATATACGTCATCACCGCCACCTAGGGCGATGAACGGGTCCTCATATCTCTCTGAAGAGAGGCAAAGAAAACGCGACGGCACCCAGCCATCGCGTTCATGATGTCAGCTCCGACTTACCTTATGTGTCACGCGGTATATAGGGTGACGCATACGCGCTAAAACTTGGCAATGAGGCGCGGCTATAGGGTGATGTCCATGCTGCCGATATTGCTCACGACAAGACCGGCCAGGAACACGCTGTCGCCGCCGCCCAGGTCGATGAGCAGACCTGACTGACCGTTCACTGTGGTTTCGGTGCTGGCCGCCGTGAGCGCCGCCAGGTCGGCGAAGCCGCGCGATGCCAGGTCAAGGCTGTCCTCGGTCGTGTCGAAATCGGTGATCGTATCGTCCCCCGAGACCGCCCCGAAGACGAACGTGTCGGCACCCGCGCCGCCCGTGAGGGTATCGTCCCCCGCACCGGCCCACAGGGTGTCGGCGCCCGCGCCGCCCTCAACGCTGTCGTTGCCTTGGCCGTTATAGATCAGGTCATCCCCCGTGCCGCCAAGCAACGTGTCGTCGCCGGCACCGCCGAAGAGCGTGTCATTGCCGTCGAGCCCCTTGAGATAGTCATCATTGGCGCCGCCCCCGAGCCGGTCATCACCCCCGGAGCCGACGGCGACATCATTGCCCTGGCCTGCCCAGATGGTGTTCTTGCCGGTGCCGGCCTCGACTTCCTCGCCGTCATCATAATGGCCGTTGTCATTGACGAGGCTGTCGTCCCAACCGCCGCCGAGCAGCGTATCGTCGCCGTTGCCGCCCATGATGGTGTCGCTGCCGTCAACGCCGGTATTGTCATTTTGGTTCAGTATCTGATGGTTGGCGCCATCGGATGCGCCGTCACCAACCACAAAATCGTTGCCGCCGCCCGCGCCGATCCGGTCATTCCCGGCACCGCCGACGATGACATCGTGACCGGTATCGCTCCCCGACTTGGTAATCGTGTCGTTGCCGGCGCCGCCGTCGAGTGTGTCGTTGCCCGCGCCGCCTGTGATCGTATCACCCGCGCCGGTACCCATGATGCTGTCGTTGCCGTTGGTGCCTTTATCGACCTCGCCCTCGACGACATCGAGGACGGAGACCTGGACGATACGGGCGCTGTTGAGCCCCTGTGCATCGGAAGCATAGACCTGGACCGAAAGGCTGGGCGTGGTTTCATAGTCGAGCGAGACACCGTCCCGGAGCCACAATTGGTCGTCGATGATATGGAACCGGCTGTCATCGGTTCTGAACGTAACGGCGGACCCTTCGGGGTCGTGCGCGGATAGCGTCCCGACGAAGGCCCCGGCGGCGTTTTCCTCAACGCCGCTACTGGTCAATACCGGTGCGGACGGCGCGTCGTTGGCGCCATCGATAGTGATGACGATATCCTGCGCGGTGCCATCAACCGAATGCACGGTCAGGGTATCCCCGAGCGTATCGCCCGCCTGAAGGGCCTGCACGGTCGCGTTGCTGCCGTTGAGGTCATAGCTCCAGTCGCCATTGGCATCGATGGTCAGGCTGCCGTAGGTGCCATCGAGGGTGTCGCCATTGAAGCTTTCCTCGGCGGCGCCATTGACATCGCTGATGGTCAGATGGCCGGTGAGCGCGCTGGTCGCATTCTCGCCTATGCTGCCGCTGGTGTTACCGCCGATAACCGCTGGCGTGGGAGGCAGCGTGCCGTACAGCAGATACGTTTGGCCATTGTTCGTGGCGTGCGGAGCCGCATAAGGGGCGCCGATCAGGAGGTCATCAGCCCCGTCACCATTCACATCACCGGCTGCAGCAACGGCTTTGCCGCTACTGTCACCGAGATGGGCACCATTGATGACATAGCCGACGCTGCGGTCCCCCGCCGCCAGGCTGGACAGTTCGATGCTGGGACCGAAGCCGCTGGCAGAACCGTAAATGACGTATGTCGCGCCCGCATTGTTGAAATAGGGATCGGCAAGGTAAGACCCCACCAGGATATCATCATAGCCGTCGCCGTTGATGTCGCCTGCCGAAGAAACGGAAAAACCGGCGCGGTCATTGGCATTGGCACCATTGATGGCAAAGCCGTTGGTGCCATCGAGGCTTGAAAGATCGAGGGTCGGGGAAAACCCACCGGCCGAGCCGAACACCACATAAGCGGCGCCACTATAGGCCCCGTTCGGGTCGGCGCCATGGGCACCGATCAGGATATCGTCATAACCGTCGCCATTGACGTCGCCTGCCGACGAGACCGAAAAGCCGCTCCAGTCATAGGCGTTGGCGCCATCGATCACAAAGCCATTGCTGCCGTCGAGGCTGGCAAGGTCCGTCGAGGCGGCAAACCCGCTGCCGGAGCCAAACACCACATAGGTTGCGCCGCTTTGGCTGCCGTTGGCAGTGGCCGCCTTATAGGCCCCGATCAGAATATCGGCATAGCCGTCGCCGTTCACGTCACCGGCGGAGGAAACGGACCAGCCGCTTTTTTCACCCGCGCTGGCGCCGTTGAGCACAAAGCCGTTCGTGCCATTGAGGGTAGAGAGGTCCGTCGAGGCGGCAAACCCGCTGGCGGAGCCGAACACCACATAGGTTGCGCCGCTGTTGGCACCATTGGTGGCGGCCCTATAGGCGCCGATCAGGATATCATCATAGCCGTCGCCGTTGACGTCGCCTGCGGAGGAAACGGACCAGCCGCTATCCTCATATGCCGCGGTTCCATTGAGGACAAAGCCGTTCGTGCCGTCGAGGCTTGCGAGATCGACATTGGCGGCAAAGCCGCTGGCGGACCCGAAAATGACGTAGGTTGACCCTGAGCTGTAGCCATTGGGATCAGCTGCATAGGCACCGACAAGCAGGTCATCATATCCGTCGCCATTGACATCCCCCGCCGACGATACCGAATGCCCGCTTTTGTCATAGGCATGGGCGCCGGTGATCGCAAAGCCGTTGCTGCCGTCGAGGGACGATAGATCGAACGAGGTGCCAAAGCCGCCACTTGTGCCGAAGACGACATAGCTTTGGCCGCTATCACCACCGTTTGCGTTGGCGCCCTGGGCACCGATAATAATATCGGCATAGCCGTCGCCGTTGACGTCACCCGCTGATGAAATCGACCGACCGCTCCAGTCATTCGCGCCGATCCCGTTGAAGGCGGTGCCGTTCGTGCCGTCAAGCGCGAACAGCTGGTCGACGCCGGGCAGATCGTCCGATGGATCGTTGGTAATGGTGATATTGAGGGCTTGCTGGTTGTTGAGCGTGCCGCCGCCCGATGCCGTGACAGTCACCTGATAGACATTGTCATTGCCGACATCGTTGCGCGCCTCATAATCAGGCGTCGTATTGATCGACAGAACCCCCGTGAGACTGTCGATACTGAAATCCGCCTGATCGGCCCCGCCGGTGATGCTGTAGGTGAGCCCCTCGTCGGCGTTGCCGCCATTCAAGGACGCATTGATATCGGTCACGACACCTGTCGTGTTTTCCATCATGGTCAGGTCTGCGGACGACGCAAACTGAACTGCGGGCGTTACCGGCTCGCCATAAACGACATAGGCCTCACCGCTATTGTTACCGCCAAAATCACCTTGCGGCGCCCCGATTATAAAGTCTGGGAAGCCGTCGCCGTTGATGTCCCCGGCAGTGGCAACGGCCCTGCCGCTGGCATCATTGGCATCGATACCCGCCAGCATGAACCCGGTGCTGCCGTCGCCGCTTGCAATAGTGGAGAGATTGAGGCTGGCGCCAAAGGAGCCGCCATGGCCCAGAAGCACATAGGTTCCGCCACTATAGGAGCCGTTCGTGGCCTGGCCGGCCGCGCCGATCAGGATATCGGCATAGCCATCGCCGTTGAGGTCGCCCGCCGCGGAAACCGACTTGCCAGCGCGGTCGCCGCTGCTACCGCCATTAAGCACAAAGCCGTCGCTGCCATTGAGAGCTGACAGGTCGACGGAAGCCGGAAAACCACCCGCCGCACCGAAAACCACATAGGTCGTCCCGCTATCTGAGCCGTTTGTATCGGCAGTGCTCGCCCCGATCATAATGTCGTCATAGCCGTCGCCATTGATGTCGCCTGCGGACGATACCGACCAGCCGGTATCGTCACCGGTCGCAAGACCGGGAAGCGCAAAACCGTTGGTGCCATCGAGGCTGGCGAGGTCGACAGACGCCGAAAACCCGCTGGCGGAGCCAAACAGCACGTAAGCCGCACCGGTGTATGAGCCAACCCCCGGCGCCCCGATCAGGATATCGTCATAGCCATCGCCATTCACATCGCCGGCGGAAGAGACAGCCGTTCCAGCCATATCAAACTGCTGTATGCCATTGACGACGAAGCCATTGCTGCCGTCGAGACTGGCGAGGTCCACGCTTGCGCCAAAACCGCTGCCGTTGCCAAAGACGACATAGGTCTTGCCGGCGCTGGTCCCTGATCCGAAGAAGGGGATTGAGCCCCTGGCCCCGATCAGAAAATCGTCGATGCCGTCACCGTTGATGTCCCCCGCTGCGGCCACCGAGACGCCAGCCATATCATAGGCCCCGGACCCGTTGAAGGTGACCCCGTTGCTGCCATTGAGGCTGGACAGGTCCACCGATGCCGGAAAGCCGCTTCCGTTGCCGAAGATGAGGTAGGTCTGGCCCGACATGTTGCCGTTGGGGGACGCGCTATAGGCACTGACCAACAGGTCGTCATAGCCGTCGCCGTTGACATCACCCGCAGAGGCAACCGAGCCGCCAGTGCTGTTCCCAACAGCGAGGCCGCTCATCGCAAAACCGTTGCTGCCATCGAGACTGGTGACGTCAACCGTCGTACCGGAATCCCCTGCGTGGCCAAAGATAACGTAGGCCATGCCGCTACCGGAGCTGTAATACCAGCTGTTTGGCGCACCAATGACCACGTCGGCGAAGCCATCGCCATTGATGTCGCCTGCTGACGCCACCGATGAACCGGCAAAATTGCCCGCCGGGCCGCCGCCGATGGTAAAGCCACGGCCGGCATCAAGCCCTGACAGCTGAATCGTCCCTTGCGTAACCGGGGTACCCGTGGCCTCAACCACATCATTGGTGACGGTGATGGTCAGGTCCTGGCTATTGGGGTTCGAGCCGCCACCGGACGCGGTGACCGTGACGTTGTAGATATTGTCTGCCCCGACATCGAGCGGGTTTTCATAGTCCGGACTGCTGATGAAGGAGAGAGCCCCCGTCGTACTGTCGATATTGAACAGCGCCTGGTCGTTGCCGCCGGTGATACTGTAGGTCAGGCCCTCATCGACATTGGCACCCCCCAGCGAAGCATCGACATTGCGCACGATGCCCGTGCCGTTTTCCTCGTAACTTGCCGTGCTGTCCGATAGAAAGCTGATTGATGATGGCATTGCATATTTCCCAAAATAGTCGGAGGGCTCGCACCCCAAAAGCTGTTCTTATCTAGTCGTCACGACCCGGCGGATCCGGTCATGCGGAGGCGGCGTCGCCTACTTTGATCACCCGGCATATTTCGTCTGACTTGAAGCCGACCAGGGACGGTCGCCGGATCCCCGGCATGAGCGCGACGTCATAAAGCTCGTTCACCACGCCTTCGAGCCGGACCCAATGCACGGTGTCCCCGGTTTTCAGGTCCACCACGATCAGCCCACAGCGGGGGTCGGCTTGCTTTTCAGCAAGCAGGCCATCGAGCGGCAGGTCCTGGAAGGTCTTGTTGTCCCGCGCCATCGAGAGGCCGATGACCGCATAGTCGCCGACAAAGGTCAGCCCGCGGGCGTAGCCAGGGCAGAAGGCGATGGCGGTGAAGGTGCCCGTTTCCGGGTCGATGGTCCCGAACTCGCCGGTACCGCTGTTCAACAGGTAAAGAATGCCATCCTTGAGGCGCGGCGAATGCGGCATGGACAGGCCGCGCGCGACAACCTCGCCGGTGGGGACATGGATCACCACACCGCTTGAGGCGCGTTTATCACGCCAGCCGTCGGCAACATCGCTTTCGGAGACCGCCGTCACATATTCCGGGCCGTTTGCCCCCATGGCCATGCCGTTCAGGTGGCAGCGGTCCTCGGGGGCCAGCTTGCTCAGGAACGACGGGTGCCACAGCGGGGTAAAGCTCGCGGACAGTGAGGGTTTGGCTAGGCAGCCGAACAGCGTGTTGACGAAAATAAGGTCACCATCGCTGTCGGCTGCCATATCATGGACATCAAGATCCCCGGTGACATAGGACATCTGCGGGGTAAAGCAGGCATCGAAGCCATCGCGGGGTTCCCCCGGCACCATGATATTTTCAAATCGCCAAATCTGATAGAGACTGCTGACATAGAGACTGTTGCCGGACACGGCCAGCCCCATGCAGCGCTCGATCGAACGTTCAAACACGCCCAAGTTGCCATCTGCCCCGGCGCTCAGCATGAAGAGCTTGCCTGCCTGATAGGTGGTGAAGGCCAGGCTGGCCTCCATATCCGCAAGCCAACTCGTGAACTGGCGTGAGGTCGTCATCTCCAAACCCGTGGGCTTGGCCTCCGCAGAGGCTGCGGGCTTCGTGGCAATCATATTCATGTTGGTCCCCAATAACGTGCCTATGGACCCCGGCGATACCCGGGCAGCCCACAGGTCCACCCTACGTTCAGTCATTGAGGGGAGCGCGACAATGCTATTGACTATGCATACCGTCTCAAAGGCTTTGCATTTGGTCTCAAGTCGGGCACTATGCCCGCAAATATAGTGTGATCTGCCGCGTGACTTGGTATTAGAACATTGGAAGTAATCATGAACGTGAGCAGAATATGCCCGATACCGCATCGGTGATCGACCGTTCTCATTTCAGTACGCAGGCCTTGGATCCCAAGCATAAATACGATGCCTGGGAAGACAGTATTTCAGCTATTTTTGAGGTTAACCCAACCGAAAACACCCTGGCACAGAGCTTCGAGGCGGATGTCGAAAGTTACATGATCGGCCCGTTGATGTTTGCCCGGTGCAGGACCAACGGCCAGGCCTTCGCGCGCGACAAGAAAACGGTCGCGCGGCACAATATGGATCACATCCTCATCCAGTTCTATATGGAGGGGGACAATACGCTCCTGACCCCGAACGGCATTGTGCGCACGAGCCCCGGCGACATCCAGATCATCGATATGGCGCAGGAGCTGAATTCGATCGCGAACCCGAATGCGGCACGCTCAGGCGCGGGACGTGGCGTGTTCGATAACATGAGCCTGGTCATTGCCAGGGACCGGCTTGAAACCTTCATGCCGGCGCTTCACACCCTGCATCTGCATGTCCTGAAGGCCAACACGCCACTCAACCTTATCCTGCGCAACTATATCATGACCATGTACCAGAACGCCTCGAGCCTCGCCCCGGAAGACGCCGGTGCGCTGGTGGACCCAACGCTGGAACTCCTCGCGGTTACCGTGGGCAAAGCGCCCGATACGGTCGACAAGGTCGGCAGCGTTCTGGATCAGGCTGCCCTGATGACAGTGAAGCAATTTATCGACAAAAACATCCATTTGACCACGCTGGATCCCGACATGATCGCCCGGCATATAGGTGTGTCGCGCGCGTCCCTATTCCGGATATGCCGGCCCATCGGCGGGGTCATGGCCCTGGTCCGCAACCGGCGGCTTCTGGTCGCCAGGCGGTTGTTGAACAGCAGCCCGACGGCACGGTCGGTCAAATCGATCGCCTATTCGCTGGGCTTCTCCGACCAAAGCAGCTTCGCCCGCGCCTATAAGCAGCAGTTCGGCTTTTCCCCGACAGAAACACGCGAGTTTTATCTCGCCGAAGCATCCGGTCGCCCGGGTTTGCTCAACAAAACCGCGGCTTTCGGCGATCGAAAATATGAATTCTGGATCGCGAATCTTGTAACCTGACCCAGCTGCCGGGGATGGAACAACCACCCGGTCAGCCCCGCTGCGAACGTCCAGGCGACACGCCCGACGAAAAAATCCCGGCCATGAAGCTCGCTGTCCTCAAGGTTTCAACTCCTTGTGAAAAGCGCCGCCAAGATTGACAATATAGGTCCGGTGTACGATAGGCTTGTGTATATGCAGCTTCTGAAAGACATAAGGCATCTATCGGTTGCCCTGATTGTGGCATTCGCTATGGCCGTGGCACCCGCCGCGGCAGCTGAGCTGTCGCATGGCTGCTGCCCGCATGGCACCGCCATGGCTGCATCCGCCCACACCGGGCCTATGCAGATGCAGGCCGGGAAAGCGTGCCCCGGATGTCCTAAAGGCTGCCAGGTCATGTGTGGCGTCACTGCCGCCGGCTCCTTCCTGCTTCCCGCTGCGCCGGTTTTTGAACAGGCCCAGCCCGTTACGCGTCCCCTGTATCATGTTGCTCCGGTGACCGCGTCACCGGTCAGCCCGAAACTGCATACACCCCCTCCACGCATCTCTCTGTTCGTTTAAGCAGGCGCGTCTTCGCCCCTGCCCTGTTGTGTTCATGCTGGTGGTGGAAATGCGCCACGGGCATGACAAACCGACTTTTTGAACAGAGGTATATCCATGGCCAGAATCATGTTCGCAACAGCGGCCGCCCTGGCGTTTTCGCTTTCGGTTTCCGCGGCAGAACCGATCACCAGTCCGGAAGCGGCAGCTTCCCAGAAGCCGGCCGCTGCCCCCGCGCTGACGCTTGAGGAGGCGGTACGGCTGGCGCTCCATTCCGACGACCCCTACCTGCTTGAACCGGGTGAACGGGCATCCGCGCTCGACGACCAGGCGACTGCGGCGGCGCAGCTGCCCGACCCCAAGCTCAAGGTTGGTCTCGCCAACTGGCCGACCGATAGCTTCAGCTATACGCAGGAGCCGATGACCCAGATCCAGGTCGGGCTGAGCCAGGCTTTTCCCAAGGGTAAGACGCTGGACTATAAGCGCCAGAAGATGACGGCGATGGCGGAAGGCGAACGCTTCATGACCGCGCTGCGCCAGCGCGAGGTGGTGCTGGATACCCGGGCGAACTGGCTGGACCTCTATTACTGGGTTCATGCCGCCCAGGAGGTACGCAAGAGCCGGCAGGCGGTGAAGGAACTCATTGAAGTGGTGCGCGCCGTCTATGCCACCGGTCGCAGCAACAGCCAGGATATCCTGCGCGCCGAGCTTGAGCTCAGCCTCCTCGACGACAAGCTGGTGGCGATCGGGCGCGGTGAAGCCATGGCCCGGGCGCGGCTCAGCCGCCGGATCGGCACCGCCGCCGCGGCCCGGACGGTATCACCCTCCTGGCCGGCCATGACACACCCGGACGCCCGGGATGTCATAGCGAAACTGCTGCCGCAGCATCCGGCTGTCCGGATATTGGCCGCCAAGACCGACGCGGCCGCGCGCGACGTGGATATCGCGCACGAGCAATATAAACCCGGCTGGGCCGTGAATGTGGGCTATGGCGCCCGCGGCAGCGACCGGGCGGACTTCGCCTCGGTCGGCGTGACCATGGACCTGCCCATCTTTACCGGCAAGCGCCAGGACAAGATGGCCGCCGCCGCCAAGAAAGCGCGCCAGGCCGCCACGCTGAGCGAGGATGCCACGCTGCGGGACCTCAGGGAAAAGCTGGATACCGCCTATGCCGACTGGCAGGAGACCGGCAAGCGCATCACGCTCTATAAATCCGCCGTCATCAAACGGGCGAAAGACACCGCCGAGGCCTCGGTCCTGTCCTATAGAAGCGGCGTGACCGACTTTCCGGAGCTTATCCGCACCCGGCTCGCCGAACTCAATACCGAACTCACGCTCCTGAAGCTGGAGACCGACCGCTATAAGGCCCAGGCCCGGCTGCTGTTCCTCGAGGGGGAAAACAATGAATAAGAACCTACTCATCGCCGCGACGCTGGTCGCCGGTATCGCCCTCGGCTATGGCGTGGGCGTGATCACCACGAGCCCGCCGCCCGTGCCCCCGATTGCGGGCAAGGCGAAGAAAGAGCGCGAAATTCTGTATTGGGTGGCGCCGATGGACGCCAACTACAAGCGCGACAAGCCGGGAAAATCGCCCATGGGCATGGACCTTGTGCCGGTCTATGCCGATGAAGCGGCGGACAGCAAGGACGCACTCAGGATCGACCCGGCGGTCGTCAACAATATCGGTGTGCGAACCGCCACCGCGGAAACCGGCGACCTGGCGCGGGAGATCAACACCGTCGGCTATGTGGCGGTGGATGAGAACAAGACCTCCCACGTGCATGTGCGCACCGCCGGCTGGATCGAGAAGCTCTACCGCAAGGCCGAGGGCGAACAGGTGAAAAAGGGCGAGCTCATCTTCGAGCTTTACTCACCCGAGCTAGTCAACGCCCAGGCCGAATATGTGCAGGCCCTCCGGCTTGGCCAAAACGGGCTTATCGATGCCTCGCGTGACCGCCTGGCGGCGCTCGGCATGGACGCGGGCCAAATAGATACGCTGAAGCGCAGCCGCAAGATCCGCCAGCTTGTCGAGGTGCGGGCGCCGCAGGATGGTGTGATCCTCGCCCTGCCGATTGCCGAGGGCATGTATGTGAAACCGGCCACTACGGTCTTTTCGCTCGCCGACCTTTCGGTCGTGTGGGTCAAGGTCGATGTGTTCGAAAGCCAGGCGGGGTGGGTGAAAAAGGGCCAGCCGGTCTCAATGACGCTGGACGCCTTCCCGGGTGAGACCTTGAGGGGCACGGTCGATTATATCTACCCGCTTCTGGATGCCGGCACCCGCACGCTGCAGGTGCGGCTGGCCTTTGACAACAAGGACGGGCGCTTGAGGCCCAACATGTATGGCGAAATCATCATCGAAGCCGCGCCGGTCAAGGGTGTGGTCACCATCCCGCGCGAGGCGCTCATCCGCACCGGCAAGATGGACCGGGTGATCCTGGCGCTCGGGGGCGACCGCTTCCGCCCCGCCGAGGTGATCGCCGGCATGGAAAGCGGTGACCGGGTCGCGATCCGCGCCGGGCTGAAGGCTGGTGAGGACGTCGTGACCTCCGGCCAGTTCCTGATCGATTCCGAAGCCAGCGCAAACAGCGCGCTGACCCGGCTTCTGGACCCGGGTGAGAAAATCCGTGCCCTCCCGGCCATGGCGACAGACCCCGCCGCCCCAAAAGCCGATGCTCAGCCCGGCGTCTCCGCGATGGGGACCCTGAAGGCGCTGCCAAGCGGCCATAAAGTCACGCTGGCGCATGGGCCGATCAAGGCGCTCGGCTGGCCTGCCATGACCATGGATTTCGACGTTGCCGAGGATGTCGACCTCAGCGGCTTCAAGGTCGGAGACCGGCTGCATTTTACCCTGAAACGGGGTGAGGACGGCCGCTATGTCATCACCCACGCGATGAAGATGTGAGGCGGAGACGGACATGATTGCGAAGATAATCCGCTGGTCGGTCGAGAACCGCTTTCTCGTCGTCATCCTGACGCTGCTGTTTGCCGCCTGGGGTGTCTATTCGGCCACCAAAACGCCGCTCGATGCCATCCCGGACCTTTCCGACGTGCAGGTGATCGTCAAGACCACCTACCCCGGTCAGGCCCCCCAGGTGGTGGAGGACCAGGTCACCTATCCGCTCACGACCGCGATGCTATCGGTGCCGGGGGCGGTAACCGTGCGCGGCTACAGCTTTTTCAACGACTCCTACGTCTATGTCATCTTCAAGGACGGAACGGACCTCTATTGGGCGCGGTCCCGCGTGATGGAGTATCTGAGCAAGGTGGCGCCGACCCTGCCGAAGGAAGCGCGCTCCGCCCTTGGCCCCGATGCCACCGGCGTTGGCTGGGTCTATCAATATGCGCTTGTTGACCGCACCGGAAAACATGACCTGGCTCAGCTCCGCAGCATTCAGGACTGGTTCCTGAAATATGAACTGCAGACGGTGGAAGGTGTCTCCGAAGTCGCCACCATCGGCGGCATGGTCAAACAGTATCAGGTGGTTGTGAACCCCAACCGCCTGCGCGCCTATGATATCCCGCTCCAGAAGGTCAAGATGGCGATCCAGCACGGCAACCGGGAGACCGGCGGCCGGGTGATCGAGATGGCCGAAGCCGAATATATGGTGCGCGCTTCCGGCTATATCAAAAGCGAGGCCGATCTCGCCGCCATCCCGCTCGGCGTCACTAAAGGCGGCACGCCGATCCTCCTCAAGGACGTGGCCGACATCCGCATGGGGCCGGAACTGAGGCGCGGCATCGGTGAACTGAACGGCGAGGGCGAGGCCGTCGGCGGCGTCATCATCATGCGTTGGGGCGAGAATGCCCTCAAGACCATCGACCGGGTGAAAGCCAAGCTTGAGACGCTGAAGCGCAGCCTGCCCGCGGGCGTGGAGGTGGTGACGACCTACGACCGCTCGTCGCTGATCAAACGTGCTATCGACACGCTCAGCCACAAGCTATTGGAGGAATTCCTGGTGGTGGCGCTCGTCTGCGCGGTGTTCCTCTTTCACCTGCGCTCATCGCTCGTTGTGGTGCTCAGCCTGCCGGTCGGCATATTGGGGGCAATCGTGGTGATGAACAGCCAGGGCATCAACGCCAACATCATGTCCTTGGGCGGCATCGCCATCGCGATCGGCGCCATGGTCGACGCCACCATCGTGATGATCGAAAATTTCCACAAACATATGGAGGCGACCGAGGTCACGGCGGAGAACCGCTGGCAGGTGGTCACCGAAGCCGCGCTCGAAGTGGGACCGCCGCTTTTCTTCTCGCTTCTCATCATCACCTTCAGCTTCGTGCCCATCTTCGCGCTCGAAGCCCAGGAGGGGCGGCTGTTCCATCCGCTTGCCTTCACCAAAACCTATGCGATGGCGGCGGCCGCCGGCCTGTCGATCACGCTGGTCCCGGTGCTGATGGGCTATTTCATTCGCGGCCATGTAGTGCCGGAGCACAAGAACCCGGTCAACCGCGCGCTCATCGCCGGTTACCGGCCCTTTATCGGTGCCGCGCTCCGCTTCCCCAAAACCATGGTGGTGGTAACGCTCATCGCACTCGCCAGCGCCGTCTATCCGCTCTCACACATCGGTAGCGAGTTCATGCCCGACCTGGACGAAGGCGACCTTCTCTATATGCCGAGCGCCTATCCGGCTATCTCGACGGGCAAGGTGGCCGAGCTTGTGCAACAGACCAACAAGCTGATCAAATCCGTGCCGGAGGTGGAAACGGTCTACGGCAAGGCCGGCCGGGCCGAAACCGCAACCGACCCAGCGCCGCTGACCATGATCGAAACCACGATCCGGCTGAAGCCGAAGGACCAGTGGCGCAAGGGCATGACCACGGAAAAACTGAAGGCCGAGCTGAACCGCCTTGTCCAGGTGCCGAGCCTCACCAACGTCTGGATCATGCCGATCAAGAACCGCATCGACATGCTGGCGACCGGCATCAAGACGCCGGTGGGCATCAAAGTGGCGGGGCCGGACCTCGCGACCATCAGCAAGATCGGCCAGCAGATCGAGGGCATCATCCGTAAGGTGCCGGGCACGGCGTCGGTCTATGCCGAACGGGTCACCGGCGGGCGCTATGTCAATGTTGACATCAACCGGCTGAAGGCCGCGCGTTATGGCCTCAATATCGATGATGTGCAGGACGTGATCCGCACCGCCATCGGCGGCATGACGGTGACCGAAAGCGTGGAAGGGCTGGAACGCTATCCGGTCAACCTCCGCTACCCGCAGGACTACCGCGATTCTGTCGAACGGTTGCGTACGCTGCCGATCGTCACTGCGCGGGGCGAGAACATCCCGCTCGGGCAGGTCGCCGACATCAAGGTGAGCGAAGGCCCCGGCGTCATCCGCAGCGAAAACGCCCGACTGAATGGCTGGATCTATATCGACATCAACGGCACCGATATCGGCAGCTATGTCGAACGGGCACAAGCTGCGGTCCGTACCCAGCTCAAGCTGCCCGCCGGCTACTCCCTCGGCTGGTCCGGCCAGTATGAATATATGCAGCGCGCGAAACAGAAGCTGAGCGTGGTGGTGCCGGTCACGCTCGTGATCATCCTGCTGCTCCTCTATATCAACTTCCGCGATATGACTGCCGTCCTCATCATCATGGGCACGCTACCGCTCGCGCTCGTCGGCGGTATCTGGCTCCTGTATCTCCTCGGCTATAACCTGTCGGTCGCGGTGGGGGTCGGCTTCATCGCGCTTGCCGGCGTCGCGGTCGAGATCGGCGTTCTCATGATCGTTTATCTCAACCAGGCCTGGGAGAAGACCAGGGCGGAGACCCACGGCGGGACGCTCACCCGTGCCGACCTCCGGGAAGCCATCATCCGCGGTGCGCTCCTGCGTGTGCGCCCGATCATGATGACGGTGGCGGTGATCATCGCAGGCCTGTTGCCGATCATGCTCGGCACCGGCACGGGGTCCGAGGTCATGCGCCGGATCGCCGCGCCCATGGTCGGCGGCATGGTCAGCGCCACCGTGCTCACGCTCCTCCTGATCCCGGCGGTTTACCTCTTGTGGAAACGGCGGGAGGTTGAAGGGGCTGAAGGCCCGGGGGACGAATAAAGGCCCGGTATATAGGTCCGGGACAACGCCTGCCCGTGCCATGCGCGCAGGCAGGATAAGAGGACAGAACGACGGATGCGGAAAGGCTGGATGCCTTTCCGATCCTTGAGATCAGTGAGATCGACCCCGGAGCGACTTAGGTCTACACCCCAGGCGGCCACATCTCCCGACATACCCGTTTTATGTCATACCCCCTTGAATCGCGGGGCTGGCACGTCCTGACACGCGGCCTCATTACCGCAGTTCTGCCTTCGACTGCCCAATCGCGTTAAATTTTGAAAACAAAGCATAATATGTTGCCTTATTGCCGCACAAATAGGCCAAAAGTGTAGATTTATCGCGTTTTTATGGTCTGATTTATATACTATCAACTCAAAGTACCGTACCTATCAGTCATTCGTATTCTAAATAAAAATCCCCCCATTGTTTCCCCTCAGTGACCGACAACGCCTCGTTGTCAGCCGATGTGAGCCATAGGGGCTTCGGGGGTAAATAATCAGGAAGGAGAGACTTCTGTCATGAACAGAACCAAAGCCTTGAAGCTGGCGTTGCTGGCATCTGTTCCGGTTATGGCCGGGACGTATGCAAGTGCCGTCGCCGATGATGCCCCCTCGAAAGGTTTCGAGGAAATCGTCGTCACCGCCACCAAGCGGTCCGCCAAGATGCAGGATGTTCCGGTCGCCGTACAAGCCATGAGCGGCAAAGACATCAAACAGCAGAATATCGGCAACTTCGACGACTATATCCGCTTCCTGCCGAACGTGAGCTCAGGCGGGCGCGGCCCCGGCCAGTCGACCGTCTTCATCCGCGGCATGGCCGTACAGCCGATCACCGTGATGCTGTCGGGCGCACAGGGCACCGAGCCGAACGTGGCGATGTATCTGGACGAGCAACCGGTCACCGCACCGGGCCGTAACCTGGATGTCTACGCCGCCGACCTGGAGCGCATCGAAGTGCTGCCTGGGCCGCAGGGCACGCTGTTCGGCGCCAGCTCGCAGGCCGGGACCATCCGCCTCATCACCAAGAAGCCGCGGCTGAACGAATTCGAAGCCGGTGTCACCGGCAAGGTTTCCTTCACCCGCCACGGTGAAATGAGTGAATCTGTCGAGGGCTACATCAACGTACCGATCGTCGAAGACAAGTTCGCCATGCGCGGCGTGGTCTATAGCGTCAACAATGGCGGCTATATCGACAACGTGCCGGGCACCTTCACGCTCGACCCGAAGGTCAACAAAAACTCGGCCGTGTCCTGGCTGCCGTCGAACACGACCTACAAGTCGGCCACCAACACCCCGCTCGTTGAAAAGAACTTCAACGACAGCTACTACCGCGGGGCCCGGGTTGGCGCAAAATATGTTTTCAACAGCGATTGGGACTTGCTGGTCCAGCACACCCAGCAGGACCTGGGCGCAGACGGCGTGTTCGATTATGACCCGAGCGTCGGCGACCTCGAAGTCCAGCGCTACTATCCCGACAAGCTGCAGGACAGCTTCGGGCTGACCACCTGGACCATGCATGGCCGCCTTTCGATGCTGGATGTCATCTACACCGGGGGCTACCTGGACCGGAACGTAACCCAGTCGATCGACTACACCGGGTACAATAACACCGGCGCCTATATCGCCTACTATACCTGTACCTATGATGCGGTTCGCGCCTGCCTCAACCCGATCAAGGGCTTCAAGGGCAAGCAGTATCACAACCGCTTCACCCAGGAACTCAGGTTCACAACACCGGAAGAGTACCGTGTGCGCCTGACGGCCGGTGTCTTCTACGATCACTATAAGCTGAAGACGCTGGACAATTACGACTATGTCGCCACGCCGGACCTTGGCTTCCTGCCGAACGCGCCGATTTCGACCGCGAACAATATCGACCCGAGCACCCGCCCGGCCGGCATTGCCTTCTTCAACGACATCACGCGGACGGAAGACCAGTTGGCCTTCTTCGGGGAACTTTCCTACGACATCATCCCAGAGAAGCTGACCATCACCGGCGGTATGCGCTACTATGACCTCAGCCAGGACTTTACCGGCTCATCCAACTTCGCGACCGGTCCTTTCCAGAATAGCGCCGTCGACCTTGACCTTGGCCGCGACTATGACCGTTCAGGCGGCCACACCACCGCGCCCTTGAAGTCACACGATGCCATCTACAAGCTGAACATCAGCTATCACCCGACCGAGGACCTGCTTCTCTATGCGACCTATTCGCAAGGCTACCGCCCGGGCGGTTTCAACCGCGGTGGCGGCATCCCGTCGGCCAACCCGAGCTTCCCGACAGTCAGCGTGACCTACGGCACCGATAACGTGCAGAACTATGAGGCAGGTTGGAAAGCCACGATGTTCGACGGTAGCTTCCGCTTCAACGGCGATGCCTATTACATCAACTGGACCGACATGCAGATTTCACGTTTCGACCCGCAGAACGTCTCGATCCTGACCTTCATCGAGAACTCGGCGGATGCCCACATCAAGGGTGTCGAGGGTGACTTCAGCTGGCTGGCCACCGACCACCTGACCGTGTTCGGCGCCTTCTCCTACAATGACGCCAAGCTGGTGAAAGCCAAGGCACAGGCGATCGAACTGGCCCCTGTCGGCAGCCAGCTGCCGCTGACGCCGAAGTTCCAGGCCAACCTGCGCGCCCGCTACGAATGGACGGTCGGCAATTATGACGCCTATATCCAGGGTAGCATCCAGACCGCCAGCCACAGCTTCAGCTCGCTGGTGGCAGCTGACCGCAAGCGCCAGGCCGGTTACACCACGTCCGACTGGTCGTTCGGCGTTCACAAGGACAAATGGGGGGCTGAGCTCTTTATCCAGAATATCACGGATAAACGCGCCCAGCTCTTCATCAACCAGCAGGACGATATCCCGCGTGTGACCACCAACCGGCCGCGCACCATCGGCTTCAAAATCTCCTACGACTATTAAGGGGATTCCCGGGCACCGGGTGTGGGGTTCACACCCGGTGCCTGACCCTTTAGGATGGATGAGGCGGTCCTCAGGGACCGCCTTTCTTATACGGACAAAACCCGGGAAGACATGTGACTGACGGCAAGACCGATACGGAAACCATGATCGCGCGCGCCACCGCGCTCATGCAGAAACAGGATATGGCCGGGGCCCTCAAGATGGCTGAAAGCACCCTGAAGGCCGAGCCCGACAATATCGATGCGCTCTATCTTGCCGCCGTTGCCAACCGCTACCTTGGGAACACAGGCGATGCCTTCGCACTCATCGCCCGGCTGCAGAAAGCCCGGCCCGACTATGGCCGCGCCTGGCAGGAAGCCGGGCACCTGTGGCGCGCGCAGGGCGATGCCCGGAAGGCACTCACGGAATATGAAGCCGCGGTGGTGAAGAACCCCGCGCTCGGCGCCAGCTGGCAGATGCTGGTTACGCTTTATGACAAGACCGGTCAGCCGGAAGCGGCCGCGAATGCCCGCAAGCATCTCGCGCGCCTGAGCGCACTGCCGCGGGAACTGGTCAGCGTCACCAGCTTCCTCCATGAAGGCCGGATCTTGAAGGCCGAAACGCTGTGCCGCGCTTTCCTGCAGAAAAACCCGCATCATGTCGAAGCCATGCGGCTGCTGGCCGATATCGGCCTGCGCCTTCATGTGCTTGACGATGCCGAATTCCTCTTGGAAAGCTGTTTGGAGTTCGAGCCCCAAAACCAGCTCGCGCGTATGGACTATGTGAATGTGCTGCACAAGCGCCAGAAGTTCGCCAAGGCCTGCGAAGAAGCCGACACCCTACGCAAAAGCGACCCCGGCAACCCGGCATTCGAAACGCTCTATGCCAACGAATGTGTGGCGACCGGCGCCTATGACACCGCACTTGAGATTTACGACCGCGTCGTCGATCTGATCGAGGATAATGCCAGCATCCATATGGCGCGCGGCCATGCGCTCAAAACCATCGGCCAGCAGGAACAAGCCATCGAGGCTTACCGCGCCGCCTATGCCGCCGAACCGGATTTGGGCGATGCATACTGGAGCCTCGCCAATTTGAAAACCTACCGTTTCACCGAGGCTGAGATGGCGTTAATGACAGCCCATGAGGCCGCCGAAGGGACCGGCACGGTCAACCGTTGCCATCTCAATTTCGCGCTCGGCAAAGCCCATGAAGATGCCGGTGACACCGATGCCGCGTTCGCATTCTATGAGCGCGGGAACGCCCTCAAGAAGGACGACCTGCGTTATGACCCAGACGCGGTCGACCTGGAATTCGAGCTGCAAAAGGAAATCTGCACCCCGGCCCTGATGGAGAAACATGCCGGTGCAGGCCATGATGACCCGGCGCCGATTTTCATCGTCGGATTGCCGCGCGCGGGCTCCACGCTCCTGGAGCAGATCCTCGCTTCGCACTCAAGGGTCGAAGGCACCATGGAACTGCCGAATATCCTCGCGCTCGCGCACCGGCTCAATGGCCGCCTCAGGAAAGGCGAGGCGCCGCGCTACCCGGCGATCCTGGAAGAGCTAACCGCAGACCAGATCAAGGCGTTCGGTGAAGCCTTTATCGAGGACACGAAAATCTACCGTACAGGCGCGCCCTATTTCATCGACAAGATGCCCAACAATTTCCGCCATATCGGCCTCATCAAGCTCATCCTGCCGAACGCCAAGATCATCGATGCACGGCGGCACCCCATCGCCTGCTGCTTCAGCGGCTTCAAACAGCTGTTCGCCGAGGGCCAGGAATTCACCTATGGGCTTGAGGAGATCGGGCGCTACTACCGGGGCTATGTCGACCTGATGGACCATTGGGACCGGGTCTTCCCCGGGGAGATCCTGCGCGTCCAGTATGAGGATGTGGTCGAGGACCTTGAGGGCCAGGTTAGGCGCATGCTCGATTTCTGCGGCCTGGCGTTCGAGGACGCATGCCTGCGCTTCCATGAAACCGACCGGTCCGTGCGCACCGCAAGCTCCGAACAGGTCAGGCAGCCGATCAACAGGAAAGGTGTCGGCGGTTGGCGACCGTTCGCCCCGCACCTCGGCCCGCTCATCGGGGCGCTTGGACCTTGCGCGCCCGCAGACCTCGCCACAGAGCCCACCCCCGAACAATAAAAAGGCCGCCCCTTTTTAAAGGAGCGGCCGATCCATGGCTTTCTGCTTTCGGGGGAGGTCAGGCCCGCGCCAGATGCAGGAAATGCATGTGCTTGTCATACTGGCTGAGGATGTCGTGGATCAGTTGATCCTCCGAAAAGCCGTAGACATCATAATTCTGGCTGCCTTCCAGAAGATGCACCTCGGCACGGAAGAAACGCTCCTCCTTCTTGCCGCCATCCAGATAGGCAAACTCCGGCTTTAGAAGGCCACGCGGCTTCACGGCATAGCGGAAGTCGATCTCGTCGCCATGCAGGATACGGAGCTCGGTCCCGCCTTCTGACAGCTCCACCGACGCGTCGGTATCGTTCGCTTGCACTTCATCCGCTACTTTCCTAAGCGCGGGGCGCACAGTGTCAGCAAGGAAGGCTTCCACCTGTCTTTCACCCGGATAGGACAGAAGCGCATCCAGCCGTTGTTTCCAGCCGACCCCTTGCCCGCCGATCGGCACCTCGGGCGCAGCTTCGGCGCCGCGCATCTTGGCCGCCTCCATCCTGAGGCCGCGCATAAGGCCGACACAGGCGAAGATGATGACAAAGGTGAACGGCAGTGCCGTGGTGATCGTCGCGGTCTGGAGCGCGCTCAGGCCGCCCGTCAGCATAAGAACAGCCGCGACCACGCCTTCAGTCAGCGCCCAGAAAACCCGCGTCCACATGGGTGGGTCCAGATGGCCGCCAGAGGTAATGGTGTCAATGACCAACGAGCCGGAGTCCGACGATGTCACGAAGAAGGTGACGATCAGGATGATCGCGAAGAAGGACACTACGGAGTGCATCGGCAACAGTTCGAGGAAATGGAACAGGCCCAGGGGCAGGTTATGCTGCACGGCATCGGTGATGGAACCGCCAATACCCTGCATCTCGAACGCCAGCGCGGTATTGCCGAAGGCTGTCATCCAGATGAAGGTAAAAGCGGTCGGCACCAGAAGCACACCGGTGATAAATTCGCGGATCGTGCGGCCGCGCGAAATGCGGGCGATAAAGATGCCGACGAACGGCGACCAGCTGATCCACCATCCCCAGTAGAACAACGTCCATTTGCCCATCCAGGCCTCATTGCCGTCATAGGCGTTGAGGCGGAAGCTCCGCTCCACCAGCGTCTGGGCATAAAGCCCGAGGTTCTGAACGAAACTGTCGAAGAACAGGACGGTCGGCCCGGCAACGATGACAAAAACCAGAAGCAGGACAGCCAGGATCATATTGAGTTCGGACAGGCGCTTGATACCAGAATCGAGACCGGAAACCACCGAGGCTGTGGCGCAGGCTGTGATCGCCGCGATCAGGATCACCTGCGTCTCGGGGGTCATCGGTATCCCGAACAGGTACGAGAGCCCGGCATTCACCTGCGCGACCCCGAAGCCGAGCGAGGTGGCGACACCGAATAGCGTGCCAACGACCGCAAGCACATCCACCAGGTGGCCGATGGGGCCATGAATGCGGTTACCGATTAGCGGAAACAGCGCTGAACGGATCGTGAGCGGCAAGCGGTGGCGGAAACTGAAATAGGCAAGGATCAGGCCGACGATGGCATAGATAGCCCAGGCGTTGATGCCCCAGTGGAAAAAGGTGATCTGCATCGCCTCCTTCGCGGCTTCAATGGTACGCGGGTCTGCATCAGGCGGGGCCAGGAAGTGGGTTACCGGCTCGGCAACCCCGAAGAACATCAGGCCGATCCCAATACCCGCGGAAAACAGCATCGAGAACCAGGACAGATAGCTATAGTCCGGCTCCGCGTGGTTCGGGCCCAGCTTGATGTCGCCATAACGGCTGAACGCCAGGAAGATGCAGAAGAGCAGGAAGCCGGTGACCGCCAGCATATAGATCCAGCCGCCATTGTGGGTAATCCAGCCCTGCAAGCTACTGAAGAATGGCCCTGCGGCCTTTCCGGCAATCAGCGTCGCAATCACGATGAAGGCAATGGCGCCAGCGGCGGGGAAAAAGACCGGCGGCAGGATACCGGACTTGTGGGCTTCTGGTTCCTGATGGTTGGCGGCGTTGAACATAGGGGTCTGCCTCTGGCCTCCTGATTGTTTGATTACAAAGTAATTTAGATCCCCGATGTGCCACATGTTGACGCCAAAAGGCCAACATTTTCCTTATTTTCCGTATAAAGATTGGTCGAAACCCCTTGAGGGACTCGAGAAGCCTGGCCTCACATATTTTCGAATACGAATTATATCCCTTCATGAGCCTGCCTCTCATGCGGTCACAGAGGCCACGCAAAGAAAAGCGCGACGGTTTGATGCCGTCGCGCTTTTTCATCATTCACTGTGTACTTGTTGTAGGGCGACACATAAGGTGAGATTCAAATCCTAGGGTTTCCGCCATTTTCGATTTGTCCGTGACCCATTAATTGAGACTGCGTGACACAATTAATGGGATTATCCGACCCTTTTGACACATAAAATGGGATTATCTTTCAGGTCTGGGTCGCGAATGAACAAACGGCGGAAAAACTCGCGTTATGAAGCAGCCGTTTCAATATCCAATCAATCGAAAATGGACTTTCCTTATTGGTCGAGGGATCTCCGCGATTTGGCCTGGCTAACGACAACATTCTCTAGAAGAGCGGCGCTTGAGCGTAACGGTGAAGAAGGAACAATCGTGCCGGTCGGTCGCGATCAAGTGGGTCAGCCGTTGGTGCCAGGGAGACATGCCCGGTTCAGACCTACTATCTTCGGGCGGCGCAGAGCACCGTCTGGCACCTGCTAGATCGTCATAGCATGATCTTCAGAAACAGCGCATGCAAGCGAGCAAAAGCGACCTGATGTGCTGAGACGCCGTCGCGCCAGCAGAATGCAAAACCTACTTTGCCACTGCCAGATATAGCTGCGAATGAGTGGAAAATGCTCTAGGTCTCAACAATTCAATGCGCCTGACCTCTCAGCGAGGAATGTTCCATACCCTTATAATCTGGTTCAGAGTTCCAAGCCTTGACAGCTTTTTTGCTATCATAAAAAATAAATTTAAAGTTGTTATCTACTAAGAAGCAGCGCATAGAAGTTATCGTCTTTCAAGGGAACATACATTTCATGCTAGGCGCTTTTTCAACGATCTGCTTCTTTCGGCAGTCTGTTGCTCAGCGAGACAAAGGCCATCCCGGCACGGACCCGTGACCGGCGTTCAAAACCCACATTCGTGTGCCATGCTGGCGATAAGTCCCTGTGTGGACAGGTGTTGTGTGGGGCGGTGCAGATGTGACTGCCGTTTCGTTCCGCCCCAAAAAAAAAGACATGAGTGACCGGGGTTCCCGGTCACTCCTGATAGGGCCAGCGGCATAGCTTGCCGCCCGGTCGGGGCCATTGCTTTGCTGTTTGGAGTTCCACAGAACCCTCTATTTCAACCAAAAGGATATTCTGATGAAAAAATATCTTTCCATGCACACTGCGGCCCTTGCGACCGCTACGGCGCTGGGTTTGCTTCTGTCATCGCCGGCGGCGCTGGCAACGACTTATACCGTTTCACCGGCCAGTGGCGACAATACGCAGAATGTGCAAAACAAGCTTAGCCAGCTCCATAGCGGTGACATACTGCAACTTGGCAGCGGCACCTTCAATTTCACCAGCCTGAGCGCCAGCAATCCGCTGTTCAATCTCAAATCCGCGAGCGGCATCACCATCGAAGGCGCCGTTGACGCCAATACCGGCAAGCCGACCACAACTCTGGTAATAGGCGACAATTATTCGAACGTGTTCGCGCTGACCTACGCGTCGAACATCACCATCAAGAATTTCATCGTCCGGCGTTCGACGGTGCCCTTTACCGAAGGCGTGGTGCAGAGTGTGAACGAGAGCACTCATACAGTAACTGTCACGAAAAAAAGTGGTTTTGCTGATTTTACCAACAGCCTGTTTACCAACACCAAGACTTCGACAGCCGACCCCTTTGCGCCAGAAGGCAATTTCACCCAGAGCAATTCCCGCTCGCGTATCAAACCCAAGACGGATCAGAAATATGATGTAGTCTCTGTCAGCAAAAATTCTGATGGGGTGGACTATGATGTCACTGTCGCGGGCGGCGATCTTAGCAACGTGGTCAACGGGGATGGATTCATCCTGCGCAAGCGCACGCCAGCTAACATTGTCAATATATTCAAGTCCCACACAGTGACAATTCAGAACATGATTTCAGAAGATGCTCCCGGTATTCTGGTGGCCGGGACCCACAATTCAAACGTGACCGTCGACAATCTGGATACCCAACTGAATCCCTACGAATGGACCGCCGGGAACGCCGATGGCATCAACCTTGGCGCAACACGCAATCTTCAGGGCGCCACGGGGCATGCTGTAGTGATCATGAACTGCGATATGGATGCGTTGGGGGACGATTTCGTCAACCTGCATGGCCTGCGTATGATGATCGACTCAAAGATAGACAATACCCATTTCACCATCAAGCCGGATCAGGTGGATATCGAGCCCAACGATCAGGTTACCCTGTTCAGACCATCAACAGGTGGACTCATTGCGCAGCGAAATGTCTCGGCTTTCGGAACAGGCACCAATGTCGTGACTCTGAGCGCATCGATTACCAACGCGTTCGGCGCTGGCGATCTACTGTTCGATGAAAATGCGATGGATAATAGCTTCCTGATCCATGACAACCACTTTACCCATGGGCGCCGCAATGGCCTTTTCGTCCGCGGCAACAATGGCGAAATTTATAATAATACATTCGAACAATTGGGAGCGTCCGGGGTTCATACCGAAAGCAGCGGCGATTTCTTCGAGGCCTACCGGTTGGCGAACACCAGCATACATGACAACACATTTCGGGATAACAACCTGGCCAACAGCACGCGTCACGGCATGATTCTGGTCACGATCGGCGGTCCTCAGGCCTGGAAGGCCAATACCGGCCTGAAAATTTACCACAATACCTTCACGTCCTATCAGGGCGCCGCGGTTTGGCTTGAAGCGGTTGACGGTGCCACCATCGGCAATACCGACGCGACAAAAGAAAATACCATCGAGAGCCTGACATCGAGCTTCTTCTACCCGAAAAATTATATGTTCCGGCTGAACAATCATGCCAACGTCGATATACAGTACAATAAGGTGACCGACGGTCGGACGCCCAACGCCTGTATATATTCCACGCCCGCTGGCAGCAATTATACCAACAGTGCCAATCTGCCAACCTTCCCGCCCTGCACAGCGGGGTAATCCGCATACTAAAACCTGGGGACCGGCTGCGGCCGGTGCCCCACCGCTATCCGCGCACGCCGCTGTCGCCGGTCAGGCGCAGCCGATCAGGCCGACGACCGGCAGAACCAGTTCCCAGCCACCCTTTTCGCGTAGGCGCCAGGTGCCGCCGGTGACCACAACGCCATCGCTGAGGCCAGGGCGCGTTTGGGCGCTGTAGGAGACGGTCAGGCTCAGGTGGTCGGTTTCATAATGCAGGTCGGAAAACAGGCCGAGCATGGAGGTTCCGGTGGCCGCCACCAAGGGCAGCTTCACCGGTTTGCCGTCATACATGATGGTGCCGGTGGGCGTGCTGTTGTCGGCGAAAAATACCAGCGAGCGGTTGGGGATGTTGGCCCACAGGAACAGGCCGCAGCTGTGCGGCGGCACCTTCTGGCCCGGCAGGCTGCCCAAATGGGCCCACAGGCTGGCCTCGTCCTCCCGATGCGCGGGAGCTTGCGCGGGTTTGCGGACCGCGGCGGCCTGGTGCGCCGACGGCGGCGGCGCGCCCACGCAGCCGGCCAGCAGGCCGCACACCAGAAGGGTCAATGTCCGATATCTGATCATGATCGCTCTATCCCGCTTAGACTTTTATCTGCAATTGGGCCTGTATGGTCGGCTTGCCAGGCTCGGCGGTAATGTCAGCAACACTCACGGCAACCCCATGGCGTTTCTTGAGGTTGCTCAGCCAATCGAACAGGCGCTGCGGCTCGACTCCATCGAGCCAGACGGTCACGGTTGTCTCGTCGCGGGCCTCAAGCCGGCTGAGCACGATCCCGGCCTTGCCAGCACTGTTGTTCAAGAGCGCGGTCAGCGCTGGCGCATCGGCGACCGGCTCGGGCGCCGCCGTCGCCAGCAACCGGAGCGCATGCACCACGGTGTCATGGACCAGCCCGGCTTCATAGCTGGCTGCTGCCAGGTTGCGGCCGGCGTCCCGATAATAGAACATGGCCGGCTGGAACAGGGCCAGAAAAACGAAAACCACGACCACGGCGCTGGCAAGGCCACCGAGGATCATCTGCTCATGGCGCGGGCGGGACCGCCAGTTTTCCAGCATGGCATCGACAGGTATCATCGGACCGGCTCCAGGGTGAGGGTTGTCTGAAACACTTGGCCTGCCTGCCGTGACGACTGGTTGACCAGGGTAAGCTGGCCGGTGGCCTTCAGCTGTTTTTCCAGATGCTCGGCGGTGGTGAGGCTATCGACCTGCAGCTGAACCGTGAGCTGGCTTTGGCGGCCATCATAATGAAGCTGGCGGATTGAGGCGCTGGCTTCGGCGGCGGTGACGGCAAACAGCGTATGGGAGAGGGCCAGAAATTGGTTCTGGTCGTGGCCTTCAAGCTCGCGCAGTTTGGCACGCAGATAGCTCAGGCTGGTTGCCCGCGGAAACACGGTGTGCATCTCGGCGTGCGAGGCTCCATCGACTGCCACTGCCTGCCGGTTGAGCTGCCAGCCGGCGGCAAAGATAGCAAAAACCGTCAGCAGCACCGCGCTCGCGGTCAGGAGGCCGATGCGCTTGCGGTTGCGGCGCGGCACCTGCCAGTGGCCGCGGCGGCGAAAGGCACCGGAGATGAAATTGATGCTGCTGTAGCGGTCCAGTGCCGGCGCCAGCAACAGCGCAAAGGCGTCCCTGTCCGGCCCTGGCCGAGTATCGACCTGGCCCGCCTGTCCCCACGCCGCGCCGATATCACCACCATACCAGAGCAGCTTTTGTGCCGTTGCCGGCACCAGCTCGGCCAGCGCACGGGGCGCTACCGCCCGGTCAACCGCAGCGCCACGGCCGTCAGCGGTGGCAATCAGCAGGACGTCCGGCAATTCGATCCCGCAGACGTCGGCGTCATCGGTCGGCAACAGCATATAGTCGGCCAGTGCCAGGTCCGGCTCGATGCCGGCCGCTTGCAGGCCGGCGATCAGAAGGGCGAAATAGCTATGGTCGACCACGGCGACCAGGGTGTCGTCCCCCTGTTTGGCGCCGACGGCACAATGGGGCCGGGACTCCGGGCTCGCCAGCCGGTCGATCATCAGCTGGGGCAGAGCGGCCAGCACCTGCGGGGTAATGCGGCGCGGCAGGGGCAGGGCGTGGCACGCGACATTGACCCCGGCGAGTATCAGAGCGCTGCGGCTCACATCGGCGTGGTCGGCCATTGCCGGCAGGCCGGCGCCTGAGCGCAGCACGATCGGGGTCGCGGTTTCCACCACCGCCCAGTAATCGATCTGCGGCGTGTCGGCGGCCGCAAACAATAGCAGGTGCAGGCTCATCACTCTTCTCCAATCCGACGCCACAACAGATGCGCCTGCGCATCTTTCGCCTTGCTATAGGCACTCTCGGCCACCAGCTGAATATCGCCCTGGGTTACCGTGGTGTGCAACAAAAAATAGTGCGGCTTCACTGTCAACAAGGCCTTGTCTTCCTCCTTGATACCGATCGAGGCCAGGTCGGGCGTTTTCCAAAGATCCTTGATGTCGGCAAACCCTTCTGCCGGACGCGCGTTCAGGATCACCTCGACCGGGTCCTGGGCCGGGCTGGCATCGAACACGGCATCGACCAGCCGCGCGTCGGCCCTGGTGAGGCTGTTGATGTCCAGAACCAGTGGCGTTGCGGCGGGTAGAGTGCAGACAAACGGCTGGAGCCGGTTATAGAGGCTGGCATCATAGCCCTTGATGCTTTTGAGTTCGCTGACGTCGTCCAGCCGCGTGTTGCCGGTGCGGTAAGGGATGGCGAGGCCGGAATATTCATAATCCTCGGCGCCGCCGGGCCTGAGTTCGGTATCGCTGTCGATCCAATCCTCGAGAGCGGCGATCAGATCGGCCGCGCGCTCCGGCGAGACCCCAAGCCCGCTCAGCAGGCGCCCATAGAGGCGCGTGGCCTGGGCAGACGGCTGCTCCTTGCCGTCCTTGGTCGCGATCAGGCTGTTGAGGTTGAAACAGTTGGACAGCGGCACCAGGCGCGCGATCAGCTGCATGCCATCAAGGCTGTAATTTTGCTTAATGGGTTGAAAGGTAACGGCTTTTTTGTCCTTGTTGACAGCTGCCAACTGGGCTTGCGCCCAAGGTTCCATGTCCAGCGCATACCAGCGTTCCTGGTCATAGGTGCCGGCGTTGGTGCTGAGGCGTAGCGAGAAACGCACCTCTTCCATCAGGCCGACAGCGATGATCGCCATGATCGCGACCGTCATCATCACCACGATCAGGATCACGCCCTGCTCGTTGCGCAGCCTGTGCAGACAGTGTTTCATGATGCTGGCTCCGCTTTGGTGGCGCCGGTATGGATCATGAACAATTGCTCGAGCGTGCCGACCTTGCTGCCGATCAGGGTGAGGGCGATGGCAGCGGGCGTGCTGCCGCTGCCGTCGCTATTGTCGAAATGGCTAACCCACTGGTCCTTGACCAGGAAGCGGATATCGACGGCCTTGAGCCCGGTCAGCAGAATCTGGCGATTGGGGACGGTTTTGCCGGTCGGGTCCAGCCTGGCATCGGCTTCGCGGATCAGTTGGCCGGCCTCGAAGCGATACCGGACATATTCGAGCGCCGGGCGGGCGCCACTGGCGATCGGGCCGGAAAGGCCCCGGGTGAAGGCCAGGAAGACACTGTTGCTGTGGGTGATGCCGCCGGCAAAGGCCGCACGGTTGCTGCCATAGGGGCCGCGGGTCGGCCGGTCCACCAGCTGCAGCATGTCATCCTTGACCAGGCTATGGGCCATCTGCAGCGCCTGAACCGCGGCGGTGTGGTCATCGATCCGGTCGCGGCTGACCAGCGCCTGGTGCAAGAAGGTGACACTGGCGACCCCGATCAGCGCCGAGATGAACAGGGCGACCAGCAGTTCCACCAGGGTGAAGCCGGCGTCTGAGCTGTGGGCGTTACGAACCATGCGCCGATTCCAGACTGCTGAGGCTGTAGACGGTCCGGCCGTCGCGGGCCTTGGCGACGTCGATGGTGATCTTGGTGAAGGGGCTGTTGGCGACCGGCACCTGCGCGCGCCGCCAGTACCAGGTCTGGCCCATCAGGGTCTGGGTGCCGGTGTTGGCGGTAGGTGCCGCCTTGGCGTCGACGGTATGCTCGACCATCAGGTTTTCGGCAACTATCTGTGCCCCGAACCGGTCCTCGAGCGCCGTAGCCGCGCGCGCGCTTTCGCCCTCGGCATTCAGCAGGGCAACGGCGGCAATCGAGAAGACGGCTAGGGCGACCACCGCTTCCACCAGCGAAAAGCCGGCGCAGGCGTCGGCATCCTCGGCCGGGCGCAAATGGGAGGGACGATCGCTCATCGCCCGATCACCATATGGCCGGCGCCGTCGCCGCGGATATGCAGGAGGGCCTGGTCGCGCGCGAGCGTCAGGTCGAACGGGACGGCTTCGCCGATCGCCGAAAAAACCAGCGCCGGCCGCGGGCGTGCGCGGTGGTCATGCCGGTCGCGCTCAAGGCGCAGGTACACGCCACCGACGGCCAGCGACACATCGGTATCCTCGGGCCAGGTGAGGCTGGTGCGGTCAGGGACCAGACTGTAGGGCTGCCAGCGGCCGCGGCGATAGCGCAGGAACCGATAGCCGCTATCGCTGACCTGCAGCCCGACCGACTGGCCCTCAAGGACCGCGCTCCGGCGCGCCGCCGCCAGGCGGCCGACCAGGCGTGTTGCGTCATCCTCAAGCGAGGCGCGATGCGGCATCAGGGTAAACATGACCATACCGGTCATCAAGCCGACGATGACAATCACCACCATCACCTCGATCAGGGTGAAACCCTCATCGACCCGCCAGCTGGTCCGTTTCTGGCTATTTTTGCCAGTTAGTGACATCCGCATCCAGTCCTTTGCCGCCAACGCGGCCATCGGCGCCGAGTGAGAAGATATCGAAGGTGCCATGCTCGCCCGGATAGGCATATTGGTAGGGATGGCCCCACGGGTCGTTGGGCAGGCGCTTGATATAGCCTTCCTTGCGATAGAGATCGGGGTTCTTGAGATTGTCCGGCATTTTCACCAGCGCCTGCAGGCCCTGGTCGACGGTCGGGTAGGCTTTGTTGTCGAGGCGGTAGAGCTCGACCGCCTGCTCCAGCATATGGATGTCGGCGTGGGCCTTTTCGACCATCGCCTTGTCCTGGCTCGGCAGCACGTTGATGACCACGATCGTGGTCAGGAGGCCGATGATAACAATCACCACCATCAGCTCGATCAGGGTGAAGCCATCTTCGTTGACGAGGTGCGGCCACCTGCTCTTGAGACAGCTTTTGAAACAGGTTTTCATCTTGGCAAACATGGTCGAGGGCTCCTTTATGTTCCGACCAGTGAATTGAGCTGCAGAATGGGCAACATGATCGACAGCACGATGGAGGCGACAATGCCGCCCATCAGGATAATGATCGCCGGCTCCATGACGCTGAGGGCCAGGGCGATCAGGGTTTCGAACTCGCTTTCCAGATAATCCGCCGCTTTATCGAGCATGGTATCGAGCTCGCCGGTATTTTCCCCGGCAACCGCCATATAGATCACCATTGGCGGCAGGGCGCCGGTGCCTTTGAGGGCGGTTGACAGGCTCGCCCCTTCCTGAACCTTCATGGACATGTCGTCGACCGCGGCCCGAAGGACAGTGTTGGTGACGGTTTTCCGGGCCGCGCGCAGGCCCTCCAGAACCGGCACGCCACTGGCCAGCAGGGTTGCCAGCGTCCGGGCCAACCGGGCGGCGTTGCGGCCGCGGATGACCGAGCTGAGACCGGGCAGGCGCAAGAGGCTCCGGTCGACAAGGCTTCGAAAGCGTTCAATCTTCAGTGCCCTCGAAAAGCCGAACACCGCCAGGACCACCGCCAGGACCATATAGAGGCCATAGGCCTGGAAGGCGTGGGACACGACGATCACGATCCGGGTCAACAGCGGCAGCTGCTGCTTGAAGCTGGCAAACTGGTCCACCACCTTGGGCACGACAAAGGTCATCAGCAGGGCGACCACGGCGATGGCGGCGACCGCAAGGCAGGTGGGATAAATCAGCGCCATCTGGATCTTGGCGCGGATCTGGTGGCTGCGTTCCTGATAGTCGGCGAGGCGGTTGAGGGTTGGGGCGAGGGCGCCTGACTGCTCGCCCGCCGCGACAATCGCCAGATAGAGCGGGCCGAACGCCCGGCTGCTGCTGGCCAGGGCGTCCGAGAGCTTGTGGCCTTCGGCGACATGGGCGCGCGCCGCCAGGATCACCCGTTTCAGGCTCGGCTTTTCGGTCTGCTGGCCGATCGCCGCCAGGGCATCCTCTACCGGTGCCGACGCGCCGATCATGGTGGCGAGCTGGCGGGTCAGCAGGGTGATGTCGCGGTGCGAGGCGCCGGCGGTCGGGCGCACTTTTCCTGCGGCCGCGGCCTCGACAAGCCGCACGGGAATATAGCCTTTTTGGGCCAGCTGGCGCCGGGCGGCCACCTCATGGTCGTTGGAAATATAGCCTTTCTTAAGATTGCCGCTCTGGTCGAGGGCTTCATATTCAAAGGTCTGCATCCGCGTCTCCCTCGCTGAAGGTGCAGACCCTGAGGACTTCCTCAAGGGTAGTCAGGCCAGCGGCCACCAGTTTCAGGCCGCTGCGTTCAAGCGTGTCGGCATGGGCGTAGGCGTGGCGCGCCATATCCTGTTCGCTGGCGCTGTCATGGATCATCTGGCGGAGTCGGCCATCGACCACCACCAGGTCATAGACCCCGATCCGGCCAAGATAGCCGCTGCCCCGGCAATGCGGGCACCCGACCGGCTTGCAGACATGGGCGTCGTCGTTAGCGGCGAGGCCGAGCAGGGTCCTGGTCCGGCTGTCCGGCGTGGCCGGGGCCTTGCAATGGTGGCACAGGGTGCGGACTAGGCGCTGCGCCAGGATCGCTTTTACCGAACTGGCGAGCAGGAAAGGCGGAATACCCATGTTGCACAGCCGGGTGATCGCCCCGAGTGCGCTGTTGGTATGGACCGTGGTCAGCACAAGGTGTCCGGTCAGGCTGGCCTGGACCGCGATTTCCGCCGTTTCATGGTCGCGGACTTCGCCGACCATCACGGTATCCGGGTCCTGGCGCAGGATCGCGCGCAGGCCAGCTGCGAAGGACATGCCGACCTTGGCGTTGACCTGGGTCTGCCCGACCCCCTCGAGCGCATATTCAACCGGATCCTCGATGGTCAGGATATTGCGCTTGCGGTCGTTGAGGCTGGAGAGGCCGGCATAGAGCGTGGTGGTTTTGCCGGAGCCGGTCGGGCCGGTCACCAGGATAATGCCGTTGGGCTGCAGCAAGGCCTCGTTGAAATGCACCAGCATCGCCGGCGGCATGCCGAGATCCGAAATGTCGTAATGGGTCTGTTCGCGGTCGAGCAGCCTGAGCACGACCCGCTCGCCATGCTGCGAGGGCAGCAGGGAAACCCGGATATCGACGTAACGACCGCCGATCGACAGTGAGATGCGGCCGTCCTGCGGGACCCGCTTTTCGGCGATATCGAGCCGGGCCATGACCTTGATCCGGGACGCCAGCATCGCGGCCAGCTTGATCGGCAGGCTGTGGATTTCCTGCAGGACGCCGTCAATCCGCAGCCGGATCGACAAGGTGGTTTCGAAGGGCTCGATATGAATGTCCGAGCCGCGCAATTTCACCGCTTCGGCAATCAGGCCGTTGACGAAACGGATCGCCGGAGCACTGTTATGGCTGGCCAGCAGGTCGGCGGTTTCCGGGATATCCTCGAGCAAACTGTCAATACTGTCCTGGCGGTCGAAATCCTCCGCAACCTCGCGGGAGGACATGGCGGCCAGGGCATAGATTTCCGAAAGATGGCGGTCGAAATCGCCGCGTTCCAGCTGTTCCAGCACCAGGGGCCGCGCCAGCGTGCGCCGGGCCTCGACCAGCGCGGTCATTTTCACCTCGGCGAGATGCCCGATGCGTGCGCTGTCGCCCAGGTCGAGGACGACCAGGCCATTATCCTTGGCAAATTTATAGCTCAGACCTACAGTCATTGCCCTAACCCCACCCTCTGTCCTACTTGTGCCCGGGATCCTGTTTCGGCGGCTGGGCCCCGATCACCTGTTCAAGCATCTGGTCGAGCGCCGGATCGGCATCTTTGCTGTGGACGCTTTGCTCTTCGCGCATCAGGTTATATTTGCGCGCGGTGACCTCGCCCATCTGGCGGGCGCTCTTGATAATGATCGGCCGCAGGAACACCATCAGATTGGTCTTGTCATCGGATGTGGTCTTGTGGCGGAACAGCTGGCCGATCCCGGGAATGTCGCCCAGCAGCGGGATCTTGTTGATCGTCGACTGCTGGTTTCGCTCGATCAGGCCGCCGAGGACGATAATCTCGCCATCGTCCGCCATCACCGTGGTTTCGATTTCGCGTTTGTTGGTGATCAACTCGCTTTGATCCGGGCTGACCGGCCCAGCAATGCTCGACACTTCCTGCTTGATATAGAGCTTGATGTGCTGCCCCATGCTGATTTGCGGCCGGACCTCAAGCTTGATGCCGACATCGCGCCGCTCGATGGTGCGGAACGGATTGGTGTTGGAGCTGCCCAGCGCCTCACCGGTGGTCACCGGAATTTCCTGGCCGACAATCAGTTTGGCCGGTTCATTGTCGAGGGTCATCACCGACGGCGTCGACAGGATGTTGGAGCCCATATCCTTGTCGAGCGCGCTCAGGATCACCCCGAACAGATTGCCGTTGGCGGCCTTGCTGATCAGGCCGCCCAGGGCACCATAATGGTCGAACAGATGGTTGAAGGCATCCACGCGCGACGGGTCAAGGCCATCGCTGTTGGTGGTGTCGCTGCCGATGACCGCGGCGCCGGCAGCCTGCAGGATGCTGGCCGCCGAATTGGAATAGCTGGCGGCAGTGAAGGGCATGGTTGAGCCCGTGGTGTTGGTGAAGACATATTGCAGGCCCAGCTCCTTGGCGGCCCGGTTGGAAACCTCAACGATGATGGCTTCGACCAGCACGCTGGCGCGCGGGATATCGAGCTTGTCGATGACGTCCCTGACCGCGGCCTGGACCTCTGGCGGCCCGCTGATCACGATGGCATTGGTTGCCTTGTGGAACGAAACCGTGGTGCCCATCGCCGGATGTTTGCCTTTGCTCTGGCTCGGGTCCGCGCCACTTTTGCCCTCGACCGACCGGCTGACCTGTTCAAGCACCGGCATCAGTTGTTCGGCGTCGGCATATTTGAGATAGATGACCTGGATCGCGCCCTTGTCGGCATTGCGGGCGTCGATGGTTTTGATCAGGCCTTCGGCCTTGTCAACCGCCTGTTTGTCGCCCTTGAGCAGCAACATGTTGCTGGCGGCCACCGGAACAACGGTCAGGTGCAGGTGGCGGCGGTTGTCGTTCTGGTTGGTGCCGCGCAGGTCCTTGATCGCGTCGGCCATATCGTCCGGCGACATATTCTTGAGCGAGATCATGCGGGTAACCGACTGGTCGTGATCGAGCTTTTCAATGATCCTGCGGATGCGCGCCATATTGCTGGCATAGTCGACCACGATCAGGAGCGACGCATCGGGATGGGCAATCACCCGGCCCGACTTGTTGACCAGCGGCTTGATAATGTTGGCAGCCAGCTCAGGGTCAACCGAATGGATACGGATGATATCGGTCTCTATGCGGTCTCCAGTAACTTTTCCAGTTGCAAATCCCTGCATCTGCGCGGCAGTGTCTTCGGGGATGATCTTGTAGGCCCCGTTGAGGGTTGGCATCGCCGTATAGCCATAGACCTGAAGCGTCGAAAGGAAGATGTCGAAGATCTGGTCACTGGGCAGTTCTTCGTGCGAGATGATGGTCACATTGCCGTTGACCCGCGGGTCAATGATGAAGGTCCGGCCACTAATCCGCGCAACGTCATCAATGACGGCACGAATGTCGGCATCGCGGAAATTGAGCGTCTGGTCGTCGGCCAAGGCAAACCCCGAGCCACCGTCGATGATCAAGGCAAGAAAACCAATGAAAAAATAACCTCCCAAGCGGCGTAATTTCACCGCCTTCACTCCCAACCTTATCACCTTTTTACCCCCTGAAACCCGGAACTATCCGTTGCGGGCTAATCGTTTGTCGACGGTTCAGCTTTCTGACAATCCAAGAACAGTCGCTCCTGTTTGCCGCCGCGCGATATTAAAATATAATTATTGTAAATCCCGATGACACGGACGCCAGGCGTCAGCTCATCGCCGACCCGATAGGGCGTTTCCTGGCCATCGGGTGTTTTAATAATGGCACTACTACTACCATCGCTGGCAACCCGCAGGCCATGAAGCGACACATCCAGGGACGTTTCCGTCACTGCTAGCTGAGTGCCGGGATCGGCTGACGCTATCGATCGGCCAAAGAGTTGCGTGGTGGCCAGCATGTCGAATCGGAGCGGACCATCGCGGCTGTCACCTGTGTCGATCGGGCGCGCTTTTGCCACACCCTCTTCCTGCTGTGGCGGCCATAGACCAGTGGATATCGAGCAGCCAATATTTATGGCCACAGCGCACAGCAACAGCCCGAGCGCAATCTCTATCGCCCGCGCCAATTGCGCACCGCGCTTTTCCTGTGGTCGGTTGACCTCCCCCATCTCATGCCTCATTGCGCCGATATACTCATAAGTGACATAACTCGCTCCATAGCGAAAAGCCAGCCTAGGGTTGACTTTTTCAATTTGAGTTTTTTAACGTGGAATAATGTCCTGGCGTCGATCATGATAATCGGCATAGCAGGCTATGCGGGATTTTTTATAAATTGATATTGATAAAGAGCGCTGGAACAGCACGAAGCCAGTATCAAGGTCGATAGTGTCGTCCATTCCATTATCATGGTCGCTATCCCGACCCACTTTTGTCGCGGTCGCCTGCGCGCCACTATGGTTCCTGGGTACCATACCCCTATTGCCATCGCTGGCCTTCTTTATCTGCCTCAGCGCCCTCGGGCTTTATGATTGGCGCTATTTTCGCCTGCCAAATCTATTGACCTTCACGCTAGCGGTGAGCGGCCTGATGGCGCCCTGGTTCATGCCTTCGGCAGATAGCCGCACCCACCTGATAGGTGGCGTGGCCGGGCTGGCGCTATTCCCGCTGATCAACCTCGGGTACCGACGGCTGCGCAAACGCAACGGGGTTGGCTTCGGCGATGCCAAGCTGTTGGCTGGTATCGGCCTGTGGCTAGGCTGGCCTGCACTGCCATATGTCCTGCTGTTGGCGTCGCTAACGGGCCTTGGGTTCGCCATCCTGGCCCACAAACCAGCAGCGCAGGCACTCGGCAGTGTCCGCCTGCCATTCGGCTCGTTTCTCTGCTTGGCGGCTTGGCTTATCTGGGTGCATGGTCCCATCTATTGAACGACGTTAGACGCGTTCGATATCCGCTACCTGGCAAGGGGATTGTCCCGAGGCAAGCGGGACCAGCTCGTTGCCGAGATGGCCTTCGGCGCCACCTTCTTCTGAAACTATTGGATCATTCTAGAGAAAGTCGGTGGCATCGGCTTTTCCATTGCGAAAGATGCGCACTCACTGGGCCTGCATTCGATCGGGGTCGCTGAGTTTGAGAAAGACAGGCCTGAAGCGCTGCATATTCTCCTGAAGCCCGAGCTTTCCGCCCAACCCGACCGTCAACCCTGGTCAATCAGGGATGTAATGCAGCAAGGCATTTCCGATATCGCGACTTTCTGACGGAAGGCCGACTTCCTGCAGCTGCAGATACCTTAAATTCCCGCTTTGCCCGCTGGCAAGACCTCATGCGGCATGGGATCGGACGGCCACAGCGTTCAGGCGGGAAAATCGTGCATTAGCCGCGGGAAACGCACCCACGCTCCCGCAATAAAATTACGAAATCGCGCTCAAGCCCGCAGAAAGCAAGGATTTCGAATCCCACTTTATGTGTCACGGAATCCCACTAATTGCGTCAAAAATCTCACTTTATGTGTCAGCCTACATGTTGTCGGCTGACACATAAAGTGAGATTGAGCACCACAGATTTCTGCCATTTCCGCAATTCCGATGACGCAATAATTAAGACTGCGTGACACAATTAACGGGATAATCCGACGTTTGTGACACATAAAATGGGATTATCCGCCAGATCCCTGTTCCAGCTGAAATCCACACACCTCTGACAATGAAAGATGCCATTTTGGCGGATCATTTGAAAACATCCATCGGGACAATTTAGTCGGTTTGTAGGCACCAATAAAGTCAAGGCAATGCCTAAGCAACCAGATTGCTTAGTTGTAATAAAGCAACTCGTTTCGTATAAGTGTGGGGTTAGTGAGTTGGGGGAACTTCGTTTTGGGGGCAAACACCGATTTCGGTGGGTATTTAGTTGAGCGTGGCCTTTTGGCCGACGCCGCGTGGGCGCGTGTGCAGGATGTATTGCAGGAGGCGCGCCAAGGATTAGCTGCAACGCTAACCGGCCTTGGTCTACTATCTGAAAAAGATTTGGCTGCCGCCCTTGGCAAACATTACTGCCTTCCCCACGCAGAACCTCAAGACTGGCCCCTTGAGCCTCTTAGCATAGCGGACATCAACCCCACCTTTCTTTCGCACTATCATATCTTGCCCACGACTGACGCCGGGGACACAATCGAGGCAATCCTCGGCGATCCGACAAACGATTACGCCGTAAAGGCTTTATCCTTCGCCACTGGCAAGCCTGTTAGGCCTAAGATCGCAACATTGCGTGAGGTCGAAACCGCCATCAACCGGCTCTATTTCGGCGATGCAGGCCCAAGCGATGAGCTCAGTGAAGTTGAAGACCTAGCCAACGACGTTGACCGGCTTAAAGAGCTGGCTGCAGATGCCCCCGTCATCCGCTTCGTCGACCGCATGATCGATGATGCCCTCTCAAAACGTGCATCGGACATTCATGTGGAGCCGATCGACGGGCGTCTGCAAATCCGCTTCCGGGTTGATGGCATCCTTATTGAAATGAATGGTCCAAGCCGGGACATGACAGCAGCCGTCATATCTCGACTGAAGATCATGTCTGGCTTGGATATCGCAGAGCGCCGCCTCCCCCAGGATGGGCGGATGCGGGTGCGGGCTCACGGCAAGGAAATTGATTTTCGGGTATCGACCGCACCGACAGCTCAAGGCGAGGCTGTCGTCCTCCGTCTTCTGGACCGGGGTGCCGTGGTTCTCAATTTCGATGCCCTGGGCTTCGATGACATAGTGAAAAAACCGTTCCGGTCAGCCTTGCGCCAACCCGACGGTATTGTCCTTGTCACTGGACCGACGGGTTCCGGTAAAACCACGACCCTCTACACAGGCCTTTCTGAACTGAACCAGCCTGAAAATAAAATCCTGACTGTGGAAGACCCGGTCGAGTATGTGATTGAGGGCCTAGGGCAGGTACAAGTCGACAATCGGATCGGCAGAACGTTTGCCGGTACATTGCGGACATTCCTGCGTCAGGACCCTGACATCATCATGGTTGGCGAAATCCGGGACGAGGAAACTGCGGGCATTGCCATCCAGGCTTCCCTGACAGGTCACCTGGTGTTGTCCACGCTTCATACCAATAGTGCTGCTGCAGCCATTGCCCGGCTGGTCGATATGGGCGTTGAAGACTATCTGCTTGCCTCCACATTGCGGGTGGTCATGGCCCAGCGCCTGGTGAGAACTCTGTGCGAAAACTGCAAAGAACAACACACACCCGAGCCTGAACTCCTTCAAGACCTCGGATTAGACTCGGAGGCTGGTCCGTTCTTTGCGGCAAAAGGCTGTGATGCCTGTCATGGGTCCGGCTATCTCGGGCGAACCATGATAGCCGAGATTCTTGTGATCGACCGCGCCATGGAAAAAGCGATCATCGAACGGAAAACCGGCGCCGAGTTAGAGGACCTGGCGCGGCAGAACGGAATGCGTACCCTTTTCGAACACGGTATCCAGAAGGTCAGTGAGGGCAACACATCGCTCACGGAAGTCCTCCGTGTCACACGGGAGCGAAACTGATGCCGGACTTTTGTTATCGCGTTCTCGATCATGACGGGGAAATCCAGACAGGTACAGTTGTCGCCAAAGATGTCGCCGCGGCGTCTGCAGAGCTATATCGCATGGGATTCACACCCCTCGATATTTCCGCGGAAAAGCCAACATTCTTGATGCGACTGAATGAACCGATCGCTTTCTTCTCAGAACCTTCGCAAAGGGATATTCAGGCGTTTTTGAGGGACTTGGGGCGCCTTCTCAATGCCGGTCTTTCTATGGATGAATCACTCAAACTTCTGCACGGAATGCAAAATAAGGAGCTGTTCGCCCGTGCCGTCGAACTAATGAGGGAGAAGGTCCGTCAAGGGGAAAGCCTTGCTTCTGCAATGTCTGGATATAAGAAATATTTCAACGTTCAGGTCGTTGCTTCTGTCCAGGCGGGGGAATTTTCAGGAACGCTCGCAAATGCCCTTGAAAGTGTCGCCGCCTCTATGGATGTCGCCCTTTCCTTCAAAGAACAAGTCAGGGGTGCCTTAATCTACCCTGCGATCCTGATGGTTATGGTTTGCGGAACATTCACGCTGGTGATGACATTCGTACTACCTAAGTTTGCGCCTCTTTTTGCCGGACATGAAGACAAGTTGCCCTGGGTCACCCGCTTCGTTCTGTCTCTGTCCAGGCTTGTTAATGAACATGGATATGTCCTTGGAGGCCTATTGGCTTTTGTCGCCCTGTGGCTCGTGGCCGTCCTTCGTGATGAAAATGCAAAGGCCAAGCTATTGAAGGGACTATGTAACGTACCTGGGATCAAATCCTGGTTGCTTACACCCGACATCATTCGCTTCATCCGTACACTGGGCGTTTGCACCGGAAGCGGGGTCGCGTTAGACAAGGCTCTATCTATGGCCGCCGATGCAGTGCGGATGCCTCATCTCACTCAGGAGCTTGCGCTTGTCCGCGGGGCGGTCAGACGGGGCAGCCTCCTGTCACAGGCTTTCGCAAAGATTGAATGGATACCCCCACTTGTTCTACAGTTCGTTCGCGTAGGGGAGCAGTCAGGCCGCTTGGGGCAGATGCTGGAAGAGTCCGCAAATATTGCAGCGCAGGACTATGAAAGCAAACTGGAGAAGGCGTTGGAGGTATTGTCGCCCTTACTCACACTGTTAATGGGCGGCATTGTTTCAATGCTCGTGGGGTCAGTATTATTGGGGATTATGAGCATAAATGATTTCGCTACTTAGCAAGCAGCGCTTGAAGGCGCTAGCACAGGAAGAAGACGGCTATACGCTACTGGAACTCCTAGTCGTATTGGTCATCATTACGCTTATCATTGGTATCGCAGGGCCGATGGTGCTGAGGCAATTCGGCAAAGCCAAATCCGACACAGCCCGGGCAGAAGTCAGCCGGCTAGCCACGGATTTAGAGTTTTTCCGTGTCGATGTTGGCCGTTTTCCCACCCAACAGGAAGGCCTAAACAGCTTGCTCGTTCAGCCTGATGGGGTAACGACGTGGCAAGGGCCATATTTGCCAAAAGCATCACAGCTCAACGACCCTTGGGGACGTCCTTATTTATATACCCTCTCTGCTGATGGCCAAACAGTCACCGTTTCCAGTTTAGGCGCCGATGGTGCTGTTGGTGGATCCGGGGAAAACCAGGATGTTTCAAACCAAGACTAACCGGTCAGAAGCCGGTTATACCTTGCTGGAACTTATGGTGGTCCTGGCAATCATCAGCATGGTCGTGACAGCCGCGCCTGTCATCTATGAGCGTCTGATCCCTTCCTATCGCACCCGGCAATTCGCCAATGACCTGGCAGACAGCCTGCGGGCTATGCGGGAAACGGCCCGGCGTGAGGGAAAAGTGACACAGCTTTCGTTCGACCCCAAAGATGGATTGCTCAGTTCTGGTTCTATTCAGCTGAACATCCCCTCCGGCACATCGGCTGAGTATGTACCGGACCCAACAGCACAAAGTGCGGGCTCTAGCAGTTTAATGTTTTTCCCAACTGGCGCTTCAACCGGTGGCACCGTGAAGGTGCAACGAAATAACTTGTTGGTCTTGGTCAAGGTTGACTGGATTTCTGGTGCTGTGGAGGTGAAACAGTGAGTGCCTTAACACATTGCCAAAAGTCGGGTGAAGCGGGATTTACCCTCCTGGAAGTGGTTATTGCCACGGCAATCATGGCCTTGGCATTTGGCACCCTATACCCGATTTTCGCATCCATCCCATCTCACTTGGCCCGAAGCCAGGATAGGGAGGCGATCGTTGCCTATGGCGAGAGCGTTATGCAGCAGCAGATTCTACTCCACAACTGGAGTGCTCTGCCAGCCAGTGGAACGGAGGGAGAGTGGCAATGGGAAGCCTCCGAAGTCCCACTGACAGGGCTGCCAAAAGAGTCTATCCCTGGCAGACCTCTTCACCTCAGAGTGACAGTAACGGACACAAAACATAAGAATGCTTCCGTCTCCCTCGATCAAATTCTTTGGGTGCAGGAGTAACATATGCGCCCGACCCATTCCGATGCTGGATACACACTTCTGGAGTTGCTTGTCGCCGTTGCGATCATGGCAATGATTGCCATGCCCTTGGGCGCCGGTATTCATTTAGGCATCGATGTATGGCGGAAGACAGCGTCAAAAGCCGATACATTCGAACGCGACATGCTTGTCAGACAGCGGTTGGAGTCATGGCTTGCCAGTGCGTACCCCTTCGATATCAACCGTCGGCTGGATTTGCGTTTATATCCGTTTGATGGGACCCCAGACTCCCTAACTTTCGTGGCGCCTACCGCACCAGACCCCAGGGCAAACTCCCTAAACCGTATCCAACTCTCGGTGACGGATGGGAAACTCACCGCAGGCTTCACCCCAGACCCTCAGTCCTATGATGTTAGCGCACCCGTTGAATCCACAACCCTGCTTGATGGCGTGGCATCATGGTCGCTTGCCTACCTGGATGGAGTAACAGATCCGGCAAATCCAAAATGGGTTACAAGTTGGACCAAACATTTTGGTCTCCCACAGGCCGTTAAAATCAAATTGAGCTTCAAAGATGCACACCGCACTTGGGCCGATTTAGTTGCTCCACTGGTTGTCACTGAATGGTCCCACTGCGCTTTTGATGAAGTTTCACGGGCTTGCCGCACGGGAGCTGACGCAGGATGAACGGTTTCTGGACTCCAGCCATTGAGGGAGCGGCTAACTTTTTTAAAGCTTGGGGCAATGCTCTGGTTACGAGTGCTCCTCAGTGGCTTCAACCGCATTTAGCCACATCACGCGCGCCTCTTCAGGTTGCCATATCCTCTCTCGAAGATTTCGGCAAACAAGCGGAACGACTACAAGGCCATGACCTTAATATCGTCTTGGATCCAAGCCTAACTTTGGAACATAAATTCCGCATTTCTGGGGCTGCAGCAGGAGAAATCAAGCGTGTCGCAACCCTGGAAGCGGCCAGAGTTATGCCAATCTCAATCGAAAAGCTTGTCACCAGTTACCGGGTAACTAAGGACGAGGAAACATCGGACTTATCCGTATGCCTGGTAGCCGCGCGCCGTACACTTGTTGAGAACATCACGGCAAGAGCCCAGAAACACCAGCTTTCCATATGCTCTGTCGGCACACAAACGTCGGCGGGGGCCGTCACTTTCCGCCTCCCCACACTGCAGCGACGCAAGCGAATTGAACGTACCTTCCTGGTGACCGCAATAGTCTCTGCGCTGTTTATCGCTAGCACGGCACCATCCTTCTACTTGAGCAAGCTGAACCAGCATGTTTCAGAAACCGACCAGGCTATCCACAAAGCGCGGACACGCACGATTAAGATCGCAGGCCTTCAGCAACAAGTGAAATCCCTGCAGAACCTCGCGAATGCAGTGCAAGAAGTGCACAATCAGTCACAGGTCGTTGACCTTTTGGCCGCCCTTACCAAAGCGAGCCCGGACGACGTCGTCATTGACGAATTCAACCTCAATGGGGACCGCCTCCGCATTTCCGGGCGCGCCAATTCGCCCGAAGACTGGGTTATCAAACTCCAGAAAGACCCCGCCTTCGCGGATGTCCGCCTAACTTCCGTCCTGGGCCAAAGCAAAGGGGAGAAACGCCGGTTTGAGGTTCATATGACTGTTCAGTGGCCCTCGGAAAGGAGCCAATCATGATAGGTAAGCTAAAAAGCATAACCGCATGGCTGGCTCTGTCCATCCTCGTCATTGGAACGGTTTGGTCTCTTGTATATCGAGACCTCCAGGAAGCAGGACAGACTGAAGAAACCTATGTTCGGAAGCTTGCCTTGCTGGCGAGGTTGCAAGCGCTCCCCAAGGAAGAAAGCGCGATCAAGAAGCAACTTGAAAAGCTCAGCGATGAAGCTGCGGCCCGGATGCTCTATTCAGGCGATGCCAACGCCATTCAATCCCTCATGCAAAGAGATTTGCGGCAGCTTGCTTCGCGCAATCACACGGCAATCCAATCGATGCGGACCCTGGCACGATACAAGAAGCCTGGCCCGCTTCAGAGTATTTCCGTCCAACTGAATTTCGGAACGACGCACGAGGAACTCGTGTCTTTCCTGAAAGACATCGAAACCGCGGAGCCCCTTCTGCGCGTCACCCGCTTGTCTCTTCGGGTGCAACGGCCCTCGACCGAGACGCAGCCTGCTGCCCTGTCGGTCATGATGGAGGTAACGGGCTTCAAGGCAAACGGTGGAGGGCACACGTGATGAAGTCGCTTTCGCCCCTCTTGCGAACTTTATTGATCTTGAACCTTGTTGCAGGGCTCATTGTCCTTGCCGGTATTTTTTGGCCTCTACCCGGCCAGGCATCGCGTCCAATTACCAGGAATTTCCAGGACTTGGACACGCATAAAAATACCGCCTCAGCCGTGGATGTCTCCGAGGTGTTAGACCGCCCTCTCTTCCATGAAAATAGGCGAAAACCCGTCGCCGCCGTCGCCAAGGCCCAAAAGGCAGCTCCTGTCAGGCAATTAGAGCAACCCTATGTTCTGGCCGGAATTATGGGGAGCGGTGATGGCGGGCGGACCGTCTATCTCATGAACAAGCATACGCAAGAAACCGTTTCCGCCAAAGAAGGCGACAATGCCGGCCAATGGCAGGTGAAGAAAATTGACCAGACCAGTGTCACCCTACAGTCGGGAAACACTGTCCGCATACTGGATATGACGAGTAGGAATTAATTTAATGCATTTTTCCAAACGCATTGCGAGAAACACAGCCGGGCTTCTCTGTATTCTCATGCTGATCGGCTGTAGCGCGGACCAGCAAAGAAAAGCCGACATGAAAGCCTCGCTCGTCTTCAACGACGTTGCGGCGGTTATCCCACCCGAAGCCAGCAAGAATGGGAAGGACGCCAAACACAGCGGCACTCCCGAGAAAAAGAAAGACGTTCGGGCGGAATATTTTGATGGTACCGGCGTCTTCACCAAGGAAGTTCCGCCGATCAAGGCCGTGACGGTGGAAAAAAGCGGGGGCGTTTCCCTTACCTTCAAGAATACCGACCTGCGGGTGATTATCCGTGCCGTCCTCGCCGACACCCTCAAGGAATCCTATACGATCGACCCGCGTGTGAACGGCAAAGCGAGCCTGGAGACCAGCGGCGCAATCAGCAAAACAGCCCTTCGGGATACTTTGGAGGCCGTGCTGAGAACCAAAGGCTATGCTTTGGTCATGACATCGGATGGCCTGGAAGTCTTGCCCGTTTCCGAAGCGCCGCACAGGGTCGCGGCCATTCGCCATAACCTGCCAGCGAGCGTAAGCCTTCCAGGGTTTGGGGTTGAGGTCGTGACGCTGAAATATACCGCCCCGAGCGCCATGAAGGAACTGATGGAGCCCTTCACACCGCAAGGGGGCATCCTCAGAACCGACGATGAGCACGGTTATATGATCCTCGGCGGCACATCGCAGGAAGTTACCGGCATGATGCGCGCGATCGAGACCTTCGATGTCGACTGGATGAAGGGCATGTCCTACGCGATCTATACGCTGAAATATGCCGAGGTTGAACCGATCGTGAAGGAACTGAACGATATTTTTGATGCGCCTAAAACGCCGACCAAGGGGCTGGTCCGTTTTATTCCGATTCCCCGAATCAACAAGCTTCTCGCCATTGCCCCCAAAAAGGAAACGCTGCAGTCGATCGAGTTCTGGATCAACAAGCTGGATATTGGTGAAAGTTCGCCCGGCCGACGCATCTATGTCTATCAGGTCAAAAACGGTCGCGCTACCGACATGGCGGGCACCCTGAATATGATCCTCGGCACCCAGATGGGATATGGCTATGGCGGGTACGGCAACTATGGAAACAGAGGGGCCAGCGGCGGCTATCCCTATGGCGGCGGGCGCACATCCACCGGGCAAAGGGGCAATATCTCAGGTATCAGCAACCGCCAGAACGGGCGCGGTACGACCGGTATTGCCGGCATGACCGGAGGCAGCTTAAGCGCGAACGGCACTTTGGGAGAGTCCGGTATCCGTATCGTCCCCAACGAGGAAAACAACTCAGTCGCCATTCTCGCCACACCATCCGAATTCAGTGTGATCGAATCCGCCCTTAACAAACTGGACGTCATGCCCAAACAGGTGCTGATCGAGGCGACGCTCGCGGAAGTCACCCTGAACAATGAATTGCGCTATGGTCTGCAGTGGCATTTCGAAACCGGTGACAATATCATCAGCTTTGGAAAGAACACGACGCCATCCGCCCAGTTCCCCGGCTTCAACTGGGGCTATGCCAACGGCGGCAGCGTCAGCGCCGTCCTGAATGCCCTGGAATCGATGACCGATGTGAAGGTCATATCCTCACCGAAGATCCTTGTTCTCAACAACCAGTCGGCCACCTTGCAGGTGGGGGACCAGGTGCCGGTGCCCGTCAGCTCATCAGTCAGCAACGATAACACCAGCGCCCGGACGGTGAACTCCATCCAGTACCGCGACACCGGCGTTATCCTGACGGTCACCCCCCGCATCAACGATGGCGGCTTGGTGATGCTGGACATCCAACAGGAGGTCAGCGATGTCGTACAGACATCCTCATCCGGCATTGACGCACCGACCATCCAACAGCGGCGCATGACCAGCACGGTCGCGATCCAGAACGGCACGACCGTTGCGCTGGGCGGCCTTATCCGCCGTTCGATCAGCAAGACCAAATCCGGCCTGCCGATTTTGAAGGACATCCCGATCCTCGGCGCCGCCTTCCGGAACACCACCAACGTGGAACGCCGGTCCGAGCTTGTCGTCCTCCTGACCCCGCGCATCATCCAGAATGTCGATGAACAGCGGGAGGTGATGGACTATCTGCAGCGGGAGTTCCGCAACATCATCGCCCCGGGCAAGAAGAAGGCCAACGCCAAAACCAAATGACGGAGGAGCCTGAGGATAAGCAAGACGCCGGCATGGCGCTAATTGCCGTGACATGGACAGTGCTTCTGCTGTCCATCTTCGCGGCAGGTGCCCTGGCGCTCAGCTTATCCATGCGGCAAACTGTCAGCTCGGTCGAACAGGATGTGAAAGACAGGCTGCTCGCCCAGTCTGCCGCCACCCTGTTCATGAAGGAATATTTCTATGATCCGGTCAAAAAGGCCTTCCGGGGCGGCGGGCTGGACGTTCTGGGCACCCATGTGGATGTCGAGGTTGAGTATGAAACCGGCAAGATCAACATCAACCGCGCCTCCTATGATGTGCTTTCCGCCCTGTTCGCCGCTGAAGGCGAGCCCGCGGATGATGCCTATGCTCTTGCCGCCCGCATCATCGACTGGCGGGACAAGGACGATATTGTTTTCGGCACAGGCGCTGAACAGGCAGAATATGAAGCCGCGGGCCTGACAGTCGGCCCCAGGAACGGTCCGTTTGAGAAAGTGGGGGAACTGAAATATCTGCTCGGCCTTCCGGATCAGACCTTCAACTGCGTCGAACCTTTGCTGACCGTCTCTTCCCTCAATGGCGATGTAGACTTGTCCTATGCCGGTCAGAATGTGCGGCAGGTCTATAAATGGGCCTATGACAATAAGTGGAATGGCGTGGTGTGGCCGAACCCTGATACCATCAATGTCGCCACCGAAGTGGCCGGCACGAGCAACACAATCGGCGGTCAGTCCCTGACCCTGAAACTTAGCTTCACCAGTGACGGTGTTTCCAAAACCTACCGCACCACCCTGCGGTTCAAAAGCACGGCTGACATGTCTTATGCCATGCTGAGCCCGGTCCAAAAGGATGTAACCATCAATGTTAACGGCTGTCCCTTCGCCTGACATCCCCCTGCCTTGGCCCGCCCTGACCGTCTTTGCTGGGGCCCTGCTTGCGCTCGCCTGGTATGACATACGGGAACGGCGTTTACCCAATATCTTGACCTACCCATTCTTGGTGCTGGGGCTTGCCTGGGTAGCGTATGCGGCGCCCACGCGCCTGATAGCCCACGCCCTCTCGGCTGTGGTTGGCCTTCTAGGGCTTTACCTGCTTGGGCATTTGTTCGAAAGGCGCCGCGGGTACCCCGGCCTGGGGTTCGGAGATGTGAAACTGGTCTCCGCCATTGGAGCCTGGCTCGGCCCCTCTGTGCTCGCTCCCACCCTACTTATCGCTTCGCTTGCCGCCCTTCTGTGGGCCCCGCTACAGGCTTATCGAAACGGACAGAAGGGCAGCAAAATCCGTATTCCACTTGGGACGTTTCTAGCGTTAGCAGCGATTGGGATTGTGTTTTTCGCGCAAGATTAGGGAAAGCGTACTAATCACAGGTTTTTATTCAGGCATTGTGTGGATTATGCAGTCAACCTCAACAACTAACTGACTCATGTTGCCCCCAACCAGACCACAAACAAAGCCTCTCAATAGAAACGAGCACCGGTAAGCGGAAGTTGAGAAGAGACACCTCTTCAAATATATGTGTATAAAGAAAGGAACTTTTTGAAAACATAGCTACGCTTGAAAGGCGGTGAAACCATCAGCTATTAAAGATCAGGCCCCCAAATAACGCCGAGGGCCTAATCTTATAAAACAATACAGAATCTTCGATGAATTCTATCCGTCTATGATTTTATCTCAATACAAGGCCTAATTTCATTATGTTCAGGCATGTCTGCAGAGACACTTTCCAAGTACATGAGAGCATATCTATGCGTCATCTTTGACACCTTAAACTGAGCAATCACCTGAACATAACTCCCCACACAGGCACTCATGCTCTTTAGTGTTTTTTTATCGCGTTTTACTTCAATGGCAACCCCCGTGCTCGGCGCTGCATAGTCAATCCAATCTTTACCTCCTACGAGATAGTAAGCACCGCCGTTCTCCGCTAAAAAACCTGGCACAACTACGCGATCTCCCAAATAGTTCTCCGGTACCGCAAGAAGATTAAAAATATTTACACTATGGAGTTTCTGTCCATCATTTTGCGAACAAGCTGAACTAGCCAACAAAACACACGCTAGTGTGAAATACTTATAAGAGAAATATGCCATGTTCGTTTCTTCTATTTAACCACGCAATTAGTGCCATCGTCTGTCACAACTACTACAGGTGCTTTAATGGCTTCGGCAATCTTTTGAAAATATGGTAAGCGGCGCATGTTATAATCTTTCGAATAACCAGGCGTCACACCAACAACGAGAGCATCAGCTCCTTCATTTACACAATTCATACAACCTCCAAAAGTTCCCGCTCTCGTAGGGTACCCCCCCGCTGCATTGATATTAATAGCTTCGAGCACATAGCCCGCCACCATAGGGTCTCCACCCACACCGAACACCCCAAAAATGCGCCTCTTCCATAATTCTTGGGTAGTTGCCCTGTGAACATATCCCCCCATATCCAAGCCTTGGTATGAGGATTGATATTTCGAATTGGTGCCGTTCCCAGTGTTTGTCAAAGCCCTTATCTCTTCTACTCGTTTTATTTGAGTATTGATAGCCGCCTTTAAGTCGTTCGAGATATCCTTGGTGTCGGCCAGCTTCTTACACGGATCGTCTTTTTTCTTTTTGTTACTACCACTGCCAGAACCAGTGTGTTGATTATTTGATGCGCTACCATAGTCCCCATGGCCTGTGACTTGTGCACCATAACCGTTTGGTGCACTATCTCCGCCCCCGTCTGGGCTGCATATGACTTCATACCAGCCGCCCCATTGGTCAGGTTCTTCGCATTTTACAGTCGCCAGTCCTAATGGATCCACATTGTTGACAGGATCATTGTGGACATAGGCATACATGTTGAGGCCGTCACCATAGCCGATCGGATCCCGGCTCATGAAGCGTCCAAGTTCAGGCTGATAGTAGCGGTTGCGGTAGTAATATAGCCCGCTTTCATCATCCATCCGACGTGCCGTGAACTTGTAGGGGCTTTTGGATGCATCCGCCCCCTCACCCCAAGCTGACATCGGGAACGGCGTCACTGTGCCCGCGGCATTTGAAACCGCTGCCACATTGCCCTTACCGTCCCGGTGGACATAATTCTTGGTACCGTCCGCTTCCTTCACCATCACCGGGTTGTCAATACCTGGGCCATAGACATAGACGCGCTGCACCACGTCATTCTCATTCAGCTCGGCATAGGTCGTGGCTCCAGCCCAGAAATACCGGGTGGTCACATTGCCCACCACCTTCTGTACTCGACGGCCAGTGGCATCATAGCTGTAGCTGCCCACGGTTACCTGCGTGGTGGCATTCACCTGCTTCTTGACCGTCGTCAGGCGGTTTTCCTGGTCATAAACATAGCTATATTCACCGAAACTGGTGAGGTTACCCTTGGTATCATAGCCGGGTGTCTTGGTATCCAGCACTGTAGTCCCCGCCAGGTCCTTGACCGTCAGTTTTTCATACTGGTTGTCCGCATTTGCGGCCTTAGTGCCATCCGCCAGCGCCGAATAAGTCGTCGTCCCATTGGTCAGGTTCGGGCCGGAGGGCTTCCACAGATAGTCGGTGTTGGAAACGCTTTCGAACGTGATACGCCCAAGCGCGTCATGACCGATATAGCTGAAAGTCGCCTCTCCGGCATCTGCTGTGTCCCCGTCGCCATTGGCATCAAGCGTCAAGCTATCTAACCAGCCGTTATCAGCATCGTAGGTGAAGTCCTGCTTACTGCCATTGCCATAGGTTATGTTGGTCACACGGCTAAGCGGATCATAGCTGTAGCTGGCGACCGCAGTAGTGCCGTTTTCGCTGACTGAGGTCACACGGCCCAAACCATCCATCTGATATCTAACCATGTAAGACTGGCTGGTGCCCGAGAAATAGGTCAGGTCATAGCTACCATTGGCGTCATCATAGCTATAGTCCATGGTATAGCCATAGGCACCAGTTTCCTGCTTCGGACGGCCAAGATCATCATAGGTGTGCGTGACGCTAGTCGTGGTGTTGTCTGTCTCAGTTCGAACCTCACTCCGCTGACGTCCTGCGGCATCATAAGTATAAGCATAGGAAGGACCGGACGTTATCGAACGGGATGTAACCCAGCCTACAGCGTTATAGCCCAATGTTATCGTGTCCCCACCAAAGGTCTGAAGGGTTTTCGGGCGCCCGTAAGGGTCAAACGCCGTTACTTGTTCACTCCTACCGCCCGCATAGGATGTGCTTACCTGGCGGTTCCATTCATCATAACTGTAGAGGGTTTGGAGTTCACGGCCGTCCTCGACATAGGCAACGGTGCCATCGGTATTGTAGCCGGTTTTCTCAGTGATCTCATCCGTTGACCCAACGGCGGAGATAACCTTGGTCAGCCGCCCAAGAAGGTCAAAATAACGCTGTGACTCAACATTCATTGGATCGGTAACCGTGATGATCCCGTTAGCATCATCATAGGAGATAGATGTGGTATGGACTGCCGTCTCCGCCACTGTAAGCGGATTCCCGGAACTATCGTAAGTCGTATGCTCAATACTTGTCGTGACCGACGTTATCCGGCCTGCGCCATCATAGGTTTTGGTGTTGTTGAAGGTGGTGTTATCATCCTGCCTGCTTTTGACTGCCTTCAACCGCCCGTCATCATAATAGTTATAGTCGACCTCAACACTTTCAGGGCCGCTGACTTTAAGCCTTTGACGGAAATCATTGTAAGTGATTGTCGTTGCCTTGCTTCTGGCATCCGTAACCCGCAAAAGGTCACCATCAGGCCAGTAATCCAGCGTCACTGTTTGGGACGTTGTTCCCTTTGAAACAGTCACACTGGTCGGAACTCCGCCCGTGTTACCATTCGCATCAACAGTATAGCCATACTCCGTGATAGTCCCATCCGGCGCGGTAATCTGAGAGGGCAAGCCTTCAGCCGTATAGCTATATTGCGTAACAAGCGCGCCTGACGTCGTCGTGCCATCATCCTGCACATAGGAAACGCTCGGCAAGGTTTTACTCTGAAGCTTGCCGACCCCATTGCCTGACGTGACATAGTCAAACGAGGTTGTTTTACTATCGGACGTACCGTCCAACACCGTTATCGACGCAAGTTGCCTGTATTTTCCGGTGCCGTAATAGCTATAGGTCGTCGTTTTTTTAGTACGGCTACTATTTACCGGCTTGGCAAAAACCGTCTTGCTCAGCCTATTGTAATAGCGGTCATAGCTATATTCCACATAGGTATAATCCCCATTGGCATCAGCCGGGACAGACGCATAGATAAGTCGGCCCAAGCGATCGAACCGCTGTTCAGTTTCACGGCCCGCAGCATCGACCAAACGGCTATAACGGCCATAGGGATCACTATAAACGACCTGGCTGGCGCCTCGCGGTGAAACCGTTTCCGAGCGCCAATTGTTGGAATAATAATCCGTCTCCCCCCTATCTTTAACATTCTGGGAAACAAGCCTACCGAGCGCATCATAGGTAAAGGTAGTCTGATCCGTATCCACAGGTGTGGAGATCGATGCGATCCTGCCATCACTGTCGATACTATATGTCGCCAAGTCATGCGTGCCGAGACCCGTCAACGTAAAGGTATGGGTCGTGCTTGTCTCTGTCCGAGTAACCTTGCGTCCGTTCTCATCCGTGACTTCATTTGTCACGCTATTGAAGGTTAAGCTACGCCCCAGGTTGTTGCTAACCGTGCGTTGGCCGCTGACATTGGAAAAAGTCAACGTCACACCAAAAGGCCAATGCCATGTGGTCAGGGAAAATGACCGCCCACTTGAATCGAGGGCATCGAAAGTCATTTTTGTGCCATTCTGCTGGGTCAGGATGACCTGAGCCGAACTGCCTGAGCCAGACGAGGAGAAGGACCTTACATCACCTTCAGGGCCAAAATATTTTCCATCAGCCAATTTTGTGTAAGCGGTAACCGAATTGCCCTGGCTGACATTGAAAACATTGTCACGCAACTTTTTCTGGAGCCAGCTCATAGTGACTGCAGAGAAAGCGACCTGCTCGCCCTTTCCGCACGGAGCAGTGGATGCCGATATGCAGTTTTTCAGATAGTCATACGTGGCGTGAAGCGCTGCAATCGCATTGGCAGCCTCCACAGGTGTCCTTGAGCCCAGGGCAACCATCCCATTGCCACTGAAATAAGCCGAAATATCGAGCGAGTCCGTCCAGCCGCTACCCACTACATAGGTCGGAGTATAGGAGAGCGAGTAGGGGAAACTTCCTGCGCCGGTTTTCAAAAAAGTCCGCGTAACGCTCGCAGCACCGGCGGCGGGAATAGTCTCAGAATTCGTACCTTCTGCAGCCTGGATCATCTGGTAAAGATATTCCATGCCCGATGGAATGCTATAGGGTGTCGTGGCCCCTTTGAGTGGCACAATCTTGGTATAGTTGTATGAGGGTGTGGAACTATCTTGATCCACCAGAAAACCGGTGTTGCCAGTGGTGTCATCGATCGCCACATACCCAACCAGGCTAATGGTGCCGATACCACCGGCATCAGAAACGATCAACCTGTAGGGCTGAGTGGCATCAGTATTATAGTCACTAAGCCTTGTGAGAACATTGGCGCTATAATTGCTCAGTGAACTCTGGATATTTGAGATAGCATTTGCCGGAACATCGTACAGTGTTCCGCCACTTCGCAAGGTGTAAGCAAGCATTTGTACCGACGTGTGCGTTGCAGCATCCGTCCCGTGATCATCCGCGAACTGATCAAAAACGGCGCCTTCTAGAGCACTTGATGCGGATGTCAGCGTGTCGGCCGTCGCAGACCTGGACGCAGACAATTCCGCCGATGTCGATGTACCGTTTCCAAGGCTAACGATAGACACTTGGCTCCTAAAATCCGCATAGGAGGCTTGTCCTATGTTACCCTCGGTGGTGATAACACCAACTGTATTGTGAGTCAGGATGCGGGAGCCTGATACGCCAGCCACGATGTGGTTGAGCTGACTTTGCTGGGCTAGAAATTGTGCGCCAACAGCAAGAAGTCCCTCTGTGGTATCAGGAATTCCGGCTGTATCAAGTGAAGTATCCTCGCCAAGTTTTTGCCAGTTACTGTCCAAATAGCGGCCCATTGCCCCCGTGCCAAAATCGCCCGACGATATAAACAGCGGGAAGCTTCTCTGCACATACACAGGCAGGTTAAAGCTTTGAGTGTAGTCAGCGCTTGTATCACCATACGGGTGTGTGATTTTGGTGATCAACCTGATGACCGTGTCATCATACAGAACGGACCACGCCACACGGTCGTTCACCATAAATTTCAGATACACACTTGGTGATGTACCGGAAATAGAAAGCCACAACTTCTTGCCCGCGAGCTCATCCATAAAGGCGCTGAAGGATTGGCCATTATAGGTCAATGTGACCTTGGTCCGGTACTGATCAGGCACATCTGTTGAGCCCGTCCCATAAGCTGCACTATAGTGCGGGAGCTGTGACAATGTTAGCCACGTCGTCGGCAATGTTGCCTGATCTTTGTCCTTGGCAATTTCAACGCCACCAACCACATCTACCATCGACAGCTTGTACGCGTCTTCCGAGTCACCCTGCGCTGTATCTTTCTTCAGCGTGCTGACGAGTGTTGAGGCGTAAGCCGCAAGGTCGGTTTCTACATTCGAATGCACATCCCCTGATACAGCCGTAATACCCGTAGTCGTATTGGTATTTACCGTGAATGAAGCATCTCCTTGCAGAGTGCTATAGTCATAGCCCATGTCCGTTGCGAGCGAACTGCGTGCTTGATGGTAGGTCTGCACCTTATAGGACGGGTCAAACGCAGCGGATGCACTGTTAACTGTCGCCTCCACGACAGCGTGAAGAATTTGAACGTTATCGTAGCTGCCTTGCCCGATGGCCGCGCAATCCGTCGTCCCCGTGGCGCCTTGCGTCACCGTTATCGAAAACGGAATTGCGCCAGCCTTAAGCAGGTTACAGACGTCCTGACGATCGGAAAGACCAAACCAACTCGCCATCTCGGCAGGGCTGAGCTGCGCCTTTATGAAGCGGTATGTCGGCAAATAATCGACGGCAGGCTTATTAGCATGCGCCGCCTTCAGGAGCTCAACCATCAGAGCCGCTTGGTCGAGGGCCGTGCCTTTCTTGTCGATCAGCGCTCCGAGCGCACCCTTTTGCAGGCCGAACATCGGTAGGGTTTCGATATTGTCCCGCACATACTGGTAAATCAGCGCAGGATCATTCTTCAGCGACCGGGCTAATGCCAGAATTTCGGGATGAATACCAACAGTCCAGGTAGGTGTATGGCCGGTTGCAGAGGTAAAAGTGGCTCCTGGCGTCCTTTCAATACCGTCATACATATGAACGACGGGAACAGCTGCACTCACTCCAGGAGCAACTAGTGTACCCCCCGCGACAATGGCTGCCGATACTACACTTTTGATCGCCTTCTTAACAAACATCCCAATCACCCTATCGCCCCCGTTTCGGGTTAAAGCTTTTCATATCAATTCAGTTGGTCTCCGGAGGCAGGTCGTGCGCCGCCTCCGGAAGAAATTTCTGTGCGTTAATTGAGGCTGCCGCCTGTACAGCCACTGCCACTGACCGTCACCGCCACATTCGCCGTAGCCGAGCCGCCCTGGCCGTCGCTGATGGTGTATTTAAGCGTCGCTGAGCCGCATTGTAGTGGTGTGTAGGAGACGGATGACCCGGTGTGAGAGACATTACCAATGACCCCGCTAACCTTGCTTGCCGCTGTGATAGTGAGCGTCCCGCCGTCAGTGTCATAGTCGTTGTTGAGCACGTTGAACGTGTTGGTTTGCTGAACAAGCGCCGTATAGCTGTCATTGACCGCATGAGGTGGGCAGTTGTCATTCTCGGTGATCGTCACTGTCTTCGACGTGTTGACATAGGTCATGCCATTGGTTGCCCCTGAGAGCTTACCATTGAAGGTCTCATTACCTTCACCACACTTGGTATCGTCGATCGAACTCACGACCACGGACTGTGTCTGATAATCCGCGCCAGAGGCCGGGAATGTCAGTGTCACGCTCTTGCCCGTATAATCCGAGCCCGCCGTCGCCGTGCCATTCGCCGTCGAGAAGGTGACCTTATGGGTCAGCGCCGTAGAACCACTCTTCGCAACAATGAAGGTGAAGCTGTTGCCTTCCGCCTTCGATGCACCGCCAGAAAGCCAGATGTTCACGGTCGGTGCCGCATCATTATTGACAATGGTACCGATACCCTGGCTATCACTGATCGTGGCGCCATTGGTCGCACTCGACAGGTTAAGCTTTACCGTCTCGTTATTCTCATAAACGGTGTCCCCAGTCGTCGCTACGCTCACAGCCTTCGAGGTGTCGCCAGGAGCAAAGGTCAGCGTCCCGGACTTGCTGGTATAGTCGCCAGACCCGGCCGTGCCATTCGCCGTAGCATAACTGATGCTGTGACTCTTGGCCGTCGAGCCGACCTTGGTAATCGTGAAGGTCAGGTTCCCACCTTCCGTGACGCTAGAATTACTAACTTTGAAACTCGGCCCACTATCATCATTGTTGATAGTTCCAATGCCTTGGCTGCCACTTATCGTGGCACCACCCGTCGCACCCGACAGGTTAAGCTTCACTGTCTCGTTCGTTTCATAGATGCTATCTTGTGTCGTCGCTACGCTCACCGTTTTCGAGGTGTCGCCAGGAGCGAAGGTCAGCGTCCCGGACTTGCCGGTATAATCGCTAGACCCGGCCGTGCCGTTAGCTGTTGCATAGCTAACGCTATGTGAAAGCGCAGTCGCACCGGTTTTGGTGATGGTGAATGTGAGCGTCCCACCTTCAGTGGCACTCACATTGTTGATGCTAAAGCTCGGCCCACCGTCATCATTTGTGATCGTGGATGTTACGATCCCGGTGTTGATATCTGCGTTTGTACCGCTCACCAACTGCAACTGAATTGTCTTGTCGGCTTCAGTTACCGCATCCGGGATCGTCTGGATCTGGATATAACCGGTCGTTTGACCCGAGGCGATGTTCACATAATTGGTGCTGGGCGCCACGAAGTCTGTGCCGGCAACCGCACTGCCGCCGCTGACGATCTGCCAGGTCACGGTCGTGTCGGCAATCGCAGCCGAGGACAAGGTGACAGGAACCTGCAGCGTGTTGGCCGTGGCCGTGCCTTCCGCAACAGTCGCATTCGTAGCCAACGAAGCCGTCGGTGTCGTCGTGCCCGACGGCACCACAATCGGACAGGCCACAGAAGTAGACGTCGAAATCGCCTGCACCTTCATGGTCGCCACATTGGAGACCAACCCGCCAGGGTCCTCAACCGTGTAGTCGAACTGGTAATAGCCACACTTACGCAGGTTGATATCGACCTGAGAGCCATCGGTACTAATCGTGGTGCCAGCGCTTGGGTATCCAGCCGAGACAGAAACTGAATGGAACTTCAGAGCTGCCTTATCACCGGCGTCGGGGTCGCTGTCGTTATCAGCGACACCTGTAGAGTTGGCCAGGTGAGCATCGAAAGTAACGATCTTGCCATGGATTTGGTCGACACTGTTCCAGATATCAACCTGCCCCTCGTCATCGCTCGTAGCAGTCGGCGCTTCATTCACATTGGTTACCGTGACCGTAACGACCTTTGCCGAAGACAGACTGCTCGAATCCGAGACCGTGACAATCACATTATAGACATTGTCGCCATTGCTGTCAGTCGGCGCTTCATAGTTCGGCGAGACCTTGAACTGCAGCTGACCACCGCTAGTGATCGTGAAGACGTTGGCATCATCCCCTCCCAAGGTATAAGTGAGGGCACTGCCTTCCGGGTCGCTCGCGCTATAGGTGCTCAGAACCGTCGAGGCAGCTGTGTTTTCGGCATTCGTGATGGTGGTAGCGCCTGCCGTGAAGACCGGAAGTTCGTTCACGTTGGTCACCGTGACAGCCACTGCCTGGGTATCGGAAAGACCGGCCGGATCCGTCACTTTGACTGTCACATTGTAGACATTGTCCGCGTTGCTGTCGGCTGGGGCTTCATAGTCAGGCCGGGCCTTGAACTTTAACTGACCACTGCTGTTGATCGTGAAGTCACCAGCATCCGTCCCGGTCAAGCTGTAAGTCAGTGTCCCGCCCTCAGGATCCGTCGCATTATAGGTGCTCAGCACAGTCGTCGTCAGCGTGTTCTCGGCTTCGGAAAGCGTCGCTGACCCGGCGGTGATGACCGGTGGGGCGTTATCATCATTGCTGATGGTCGCCGTCGCCACATTGCTGCCGCTGATGGACGCGTTGGTCGCTGAACTGAGCGTAACCTGAAGCGTTTCATTGGGCTCATAGGTGGTATCCGGCTTGGTCGTGAACTGGATCACGCCGCTGTTGCTGTCCATCGGGATCGTAAGCGTTCCCGATGTCGCGCCAGTGTAATCTGTGCCCGCCGTCGCTGAGCCCCCAGTCACAGACCAGTTAATCGTGGTGCTGTCAAAGGCATTAGCCGACAAGGTAACCGGGAAGCTGATTGTATTCCCCGCACCGCTGTTGCCTTCAAGGACTGGCGCCGGGCTACTGATGCTGGCCGTCAGACCCGTATCATCATCGTTGATGCGGCCCCGGCCTTCAAACTGGGTGCTGTCGATCAGACCCTGATCTACATTGGCAATATTGACGTAAAAGGCCTCATAGCCTTCAACCAGACTATCCTGCAGTGACGGAATCGTCAGCTGTACACTGCCCACGCCCGGCTGAAATACATAGGTCAGCGTATTGCCGGATATGGTAAAGGCGCCAGTATCCGACACTGTGGCCTGGCTCACGTCATAGTCGACACCAAAGGTCGCCGATGCATAACCTTCCGTGTTGGTCGCCGATGTGTCGGCCACAGTCATCGTCACCGTTACCGGCTGGTAGGACTGGTTGGTCATCCACAGCGTGAAGTTCAGACCATTGCCTTCCCGGTTCGCAGTATTGCCAATCTTGACCGTCGGCTGAGGGTCATCGTTGGGGATAGTAACCTGTCCCTTCTCCGAGGAATGACAACTGCCGTCCGTGGTTTGGCACCCATCTTGAGAGGTCCAATTCAGGGCAAGATAGAAATACTCATCGGGCTCATAGACCGTGTCTGCCACCGTCTTGACGTACACCGTTTTTTGGGTCTCTGCCGGCGCAAAGGTCAGCGTGGTGCTAGTAAGCGGTACGTCCGGTGCCGAATAGAGCGTGGTCTCATAGTCCACCACTTCCGTTGCTGAATTAACAGCATCCACCCCGGAAACACCAAGGGTGACATCGATGGTCTGACTCGCCCCTCCGACCTTATCAATCGTCAGCGCTACATAGTCGCCTTCCGCCGCCGCCGTGACATCCGCCACATTGAAATGGGCAACGTCATCGTCCCGAATGGTCGCGATCGCGCTGTCCTTGTCACCAGCCACAATCTCGGCACCGTTTGCGCTCACCAGCTTGACTGTGAAGGTCTCATCACCTTCCTTGATAGTATCATCCTGGAGCGGGATCTCGATTGTCGCCGTTTGGGTGCCCTGGTGAATGACGGCCGTGCCAGCATTCTTGAGATAATCAGCGCCATACGTAGCCGACCCGTCGACTGCGACCCACTGAACCGTTACATCCTTGGTAGCTGGGGAGGTCAGATACACGGTAGGCCAGATACTGCCCGTAGGATTGTTTTCGAGGGCGCGGTCGTTGAAGATCTTTACTTGGGGTTGATCAAGACCGCTCACCGACACTGTCCGGCGATTACCTGCCGCATCATAGGTGTAAGCATAGGTAACCGTTCTGGACCCTTCAGCATAGGAGACCTGTGTCAGACGTCCCTGCTTGTCATACTGGTAGCTGACACCGTTGCCTGCCCGCGCAGACCCGGATGAAACCAGCATAATCAAAAGAGAAAAGGACAGAAAACCCTTCGCAAGCGCCCGAACGGACGCTCGAATAAACCCCAATCGCACTGTTAGCCCCCAAGCTACAAGAGTGTATAAATATATCTTTAGATTGTTTTGTGATAAAATATTACCGCAACTGTCAATAGAAAATTAATTTTCCAGTAACCTATATAGGCCGAACTCGTTGCTCACTGAGGGATACAGGGATGTATTTTTTTCTGACACGCGGCCCGGTCAGACCATTTTCTGCAATCTATGATTTGTAATTTATCGCCGACGCAGATCAAAAATAGAGCTCACTATTGTATAAGTACACTTTGGAAAATAGAGAAACTATCCCTTATAGTCGCTCAAACAGGTAACCCGTGTTCAGCGCGGGCAATTATCACATCCGTCTGCCATCCCCCAAGTTCGGACTTGCTCAATACAAATGGGATGCGTCCGTCTAGTTCCTTGTGTGGACAGAAAAGAAACTCCTCCATTCCCTTTTTTGTTCCTATCGCAACTGTCGCCATTGCCTGCAGATTTGCCAATCGTAGCAATCTTGCCGACGCCTTCCTCCCCATCAGGCCTTGGCTATTTGGTCGGCTACCGGAAAATATGGTTCGCTTAATTTCGGCTCTCGAAATTGGTGGTCGGCTCGCTACAATAGTATCAAAGAAAGCCTGAAATGCAGCAAAAGGAATTCCAGCCAATTCGAGCTGGACAAGGTCATAAGGAGACCTAACGCGCCGACCCAGCGCGCCTTCCCCTCCGAGCAACTCAACGATTTTGGCAACATCCGCAAGCATGGTCATCTCCAAGATCGACAGTTTACGCCGATCGATCAATCATGCCAAGGAGGAGGCGAGGTAAGCTATACTTGACCCATAAAAAGGGCCACAAAACTAACCTAGATAACTGGGGTGCAAATCATGAAGATCGCCTTTGGCAGCGACATACATCTGGAATTTGGCGAAGCAGCGCCCGCGCTCGATCCTATTCGAGAGGCCGATATTTTAGTGCTCGCTGGCGATATCTGTACCGGAAGGGATAAAGAGAGAGGCTACCCTACTTTTTTGAAGTATGCTCAATCGTGCGCCCAAAGTTTGGACATCCCCGTCATTGCGATCCTCGGCAATCATGAGCTTTACAGCCAGGAGATGGATAGCTTCGTTGCCGATTGCCGCACTCACGCCGAGGACATGCACAACGTCCATTTCCTAGAAAACAATACCATTGAGATCAAAGATATCCGCTTTGCCGGTTGCCTGCTTTGGTCCGATTTCTTGGCAACCAATGACCCAGCCTACGCACGCCATGAGGCAGCTCGATCAATCACCGACTATAGCGCCATCAGGGTTGCGCAAACAGGACGGCGCAAGGGCCGCAAACTTACGCCGCTCGACACTGCTAAAAAGAATGCCGACAGCCGCCGCTTTCTGGAACATGCTCTGGCTGAACCATTCGATGGCCCAACTGTCGCCATTACCCATTTCCCACCGGTGTTCATGAGTGATCCCCAATACGCTGGGTCGCCGCTTTCGGCCTATTTCTGCAACGACTGGCAAAGTGCGATCGAGACAGGCGCTTTGGCTCCAGATGTATGGATCACAGGACACACTCACTTTTCGACGGAACTTGCAATTGGCCGGACGCGCATTATCTCCCAACAACGCGGTTACCCTGGCGAACTCGGGCCGTTCAAGTGGGGAGTTATCGAACTTTCTTAAGCCCACCTCACCGTGCACGAACAGAGAATGCCACAGGAACATCTGACCGGCGGAAAAACACCTGCCGGTTTCCATCAATGTCTGGCCCTGTGACAGGTCCAACATTTTTATTTCGCAGCATTTGAATGGCGTAACGAGAGGACGTGTGATGGCTCGCGGCAATCTTCGCGGCCGAAATGTAGGTTCGATTGAACCGGGCCACATCCGCATCGGAAACCAAGGTCACAGAGCGACCACGACGTTTTTCCTTGGATGAGGGAAGCTTACCAGATTTCACGAGCGCATAGACCACTTGCTGCTTCAAACCCAGCTTCTCCGCCACCTCTGGTAATGTGTATAGACCCTGAGGAGCAATCGCGTGCATCTTTATGACCCGTTCGATATCCGCTGGGCCGAACACACACTGCTGGACACCAACCCTACACATATCGCGCCCCCGCACCAATATTCCACGATCCCGAATCTCTTTAATTAGTCGCGACACCGTCCAGCCGACGGCTGTCAGCTTTCTCATTGCTACAGAATAGGAAAGATATCCCTGATCCGGTTTGCATTTGACCACCCCGGAAAATACTAGATCGAGCAACGCCTCGACATCTTTCTGATCGAAGACGTAAGGTCGTGAACGATTGGCCGGTGCTGTGGGAGACGGCAGCAGCAAACCCTCTTGCACCAGGTCTTTTAGCGGCTTTTCCGATAGCCCCAGAGCGGTGCTAGTTTCCTGCGCAGTCATCAAACTTTGCTGGTGGTACTGATATTTGCGGACACTATCCGTACGTATGAGCACCAGATGGCGCCCTCCCATTTGTCGCCTAACGCCCTCCAGGCTCCCAGTCCTATGCAATTGATCTATAGTCTTAGGGCGAACATGAAGAATCTCCGCCGCCCGAGCCTTGGGAATGAACACTTCAGATGCCTGAACATTCAGCTTTCTGTTCTTTTGAGATAGAAAGCCGCCATCCCAGCTTTCGGTCAGGAAACGCTCAAACTCATTCCTCAGGAAGTCGAATTGTGGCCCCGGCAGCGATTTGGTGAGTGTCTCATAGAAACTGCCGAACTCGTATACCAAGCCCGTTCGACCTGACCAAGCCTCCCGGACTTTAGCGAGAAACTCAAAATAGCTGCCTGGCCATCCGAACAGAATTGAGGCGGCAGAGGCGACTACACGATGCATAGCCGCGGCCGTCAAACGGGCACACAGCCAGTTGCCAACGCCAATGCCTCGACCATTTGCATGGGAACCTAAAAATAGGACTGCTTGAATTACGGATATGAGGTTCATCTCGTTCAGCGGCACCTCGACTGGGCCGTCAATCTGAGATGAAGGCACAACCATGCCGGCTTTGCTCAACATCAACGATGTCAGAGATACCGCCCCAGGGTCGGCCTCACGCATGGGAGATTTCGAAAGGTCAGCGTCACATACACCGCATCGTGAAACAGATGCATGTTTCCAGCTCAAAGGGGAGGAACATGTTGGGCATTGATCAATCAATATGGTCTGATGATGCGGACAGCAGGCAACGCTGGCCAAGTCCCACTCTATGAGCCGGGCTTGATGTTCCTTCAGGCATAGAGGGCATACCCGCGGCCGCGACAAGTTGAGCATGGAACGCTTAACTTCGGTACGACAAAAACGATGATTGCCGCTGCCGCCACGCTCCGGCCAATAGCAGCGTGTCAGAATTTCCTGCCCCAAAACATCGGTAAGTCCCGCCAGAGGGCCATAGCCCGCTTGCCGTAAAGGCAATAACGGATCGCAACTGACAATCTGGAAAATTCTGTAGGGGCCGTCATACCCGTTTTCGTCGGACACCCGGGTCAGATAGCCCAACAGGCTTTCCCCACGCTTCGGTTTGGGGCGTCTTAACAGACGGGTATGAAGGACATCATGCATTTATCCGGCCCTGAAAACCTCCGCGGCCGCCTGCCGCACCTGCTTCTTACTCCGACCTGAGGCCGCTTTAGGCTTACTCGCATGCTTGCTTGCAATGGCTGCAAACGCCTGCTTTTGAACATGTTCCCATCCAGCATGGAAGGGATTGTCCGGATCGTCCTTCCGGCGGCCGCGGTCCTCCTGCGGCAAGAGGCGGTCGGCAAAGGACTGAGCAAGCATCTCTTGGCTGATGCGCTTCTCGCCCTTCTCAAGGGCGATGAACACCGCTCCTTTGGCAATTTTGGTAAGTGCACCAACCCGGCCATGGCTCGCATGATAGAAACGCTTCGCCATCTCTTCGTCGGAGAAATCGATGGCGCTTTCAAGCGGCAGGCTACGCTGAAGCAAGGCCAGGAATTTTCGAAACTCGGGACGCCCCGGTGCCCGCCAGGAAAAAGCATTAACGTTCAATTGACAGGAAAAGCGCCGCCTGAGCTGCTCGTTGGCCTCAAGTACTTTGCGGCAACAGGGTAAGCCTGTGAGTACCACCGGTTTCTTGGTTTCGGTAATCAGGTTTTTGAGCCAATCCGCAACCGAGCGCAGCACTCGGTCATTGTCCCTGTCGATGAAATGTTGGAACTCATCCAGAATGATCAGTTCAACCCCGCAGTCTTTGACGAGTTTATACAGGCGAAGCGTCTTTGCATCGAGAGCCCCGTGTGCAGCCAGTGGATCACCCAGGCCTGCAAGAAGCGCGGTTGCCATGGTGCTCATCTTCGCCGGCACAGGTATAGTCGCGGCAAGGACGGGCACATGCGTCCCAGCCTTGGTTTCCTGGCGAGGGTGCTGGCTCAAATAGTGATCTTTGATTGTAGTCTTACCGACGCCGGGCTGGCCAATAATCAACATGCATTCGGGCTCGCGAGCCCCTTTCGACATCTGCCGACAGTCCTCGACCTTCTTGAGCGCCCGCATCATGCGGGGGTACTCGATCACAACCTTGTTGGCTTCACCGTACTTCTCAAATTTTGGGTTGAGAACCGGATCAAATGATGCAGCACCATCATCATGTCGGTCATTCTGGGTAGTCGTCATTTGTACTGATTCCCCATCCATCTTCACCCTCCTCGTTTTCATAGTCGCCGTCCTCAGCAAAGTCAGTGCCGTCGGGCATCAAATCCTCTGTGTCCGCTTCAGTTGGTCGCGCCTCCTGCGGGATCATCAAGACGTTGTTGCTGCCTGCACCACGGTAGCGTGCCGCCCTGGTGCTCGACGCCACTGGCAATTTTAGAACTCGGCTCTCGTTCAGTATTTTCGCGATTTCAATACGCGCTCTGGCGAGGCAAACACCTTTCTCGCCCTTGGCCTTCAGCCTCCGCATATACCGGCGCACCACCGAGTGCTGCCAAAGATTGGTGTCATGGGCATATTCAAGCTCGACTGCTGGCACCGACAGATACTCGGAAGCTCCTGGGTCCTTGACGTGAATGTAGCCCAGGTTGCTGGGGTCGAACTTGACCTCAACCAGCGGGTTTCCCCGTTTGTAGAGGCGCTGACGCAGATGTCCCAACGCCTCGGACTGATACTTCAGTCCATTCAGTTCGATACCATAGCGATGTATAGTGCGCGGCCGCACGCTCGACATGACAACCATGAAATCATCTAGCGAAGTCGGCACCCGGAGGCCTGGGTGATCTTCGAGACCGCGCAGCCACACGTTGGACGGCGTATCGCAAAGGCCGCTATGGTACTCACGCACATAGACATCGACCACCCACTTGCAAAATGCCTCGGTAAACTGCTCGAGCCCGACTATCGAATCCTTCTGCGGATCGTACTCCGTTTTCCTCAGAAGCCGCCCCAACGTCTTGCCTCTTGCACCAGTCAGCAACTTTGTTCCGATCGTGCCAAACAAGCGTTCAACACGGCCCTTGAACCAGGGTTTCCCACGCGGAGAATATTGGATTTGAATCCCAAGCTGCTCGCACGCCAGTTCCAGATCGGCCGAATGAAATTCACGACCATTGTCCACAACAAGCGTCTCTGGCACGCCGCAGCACTGCCATTCATTCAAAACGCTGGGAAACCGCTCCCGCAAACAGTCTTTGGGCATAATTGCATGGCGTAAACAATGCATTACCGACTGCCAACCAGGCGGCTCGAAGCCGACATAAAACCCGACAATCCAGCGCGAATAGCAATCGACCGCAATCGTGAGCGTAGGCCGACCGATGATCATGCCCGTTTCCTCGTCAATCACGAACAGGTCTAGAACCGTGTGGTCGATCTCTACTCTCTCCAATGCCCGCGTTGCCAATAACGCCTGCTGCACGCCTTTGAATTGACGATCGGTCGCCTCCTTCCCATAGCGCTTCAGGCATCGGGTATAGGCATCGACGGCTTCAATGGCCCGATATACAGTTCGTTTGTCAGGGGCTTCTAGCTGCTCAGGCTCCGATCTGACCTGATTCAACTCATCTATCTTCAGCACAATATAATCCATCACTGCAGTCGGTGAGCCTCGCTGGATGTTTAAGAAGTGCTCTTCAATGCCCCGCTGGACGATTTCGAGCACTTCCCCACACAGTCGCCGTTCACGATTTCCACGGTTTTTGAAAGACGGGATCAGCGCCCTGGGATCCCTGCATCCGTCCTCATAGTCCTTCAGCCAGCGGCAGACGCTGGACGCGCTGGGACATTTCTTGTCACCACGCTCGACCGCAACTTCTGCGATGATGGGTGTCAGCCTCTCCTTCGTTCTCGGAATCGGCATGTAGGCCAGCACCCCTTTGACGTAGGTGTATTTCTTTTCGAAGATGGCGCGTGTCTTCGCACTGAGCGCCTGAATCTCTTCTTTGAGCTTGCCCTGGATGCGGAGACTGGGAGCCTTACCATTTCTGACCGGCAGCCTGATAACCGCCTTGCCCTTGCAAACCTTATCCATGATCTCGGTCATGGAAACCTGGGTGATTTCCTGATCCGAGAACCGCTCCAGATGAATGCGTTCGGCTCTCACCCTGCCGACAATCCTGTATAGATCGCCGTCCATCTCGATGGGCGTGTTGGTAAGCAGAGCTACGGAAGGCATCGGCAGATCTCCTCATTCAAGGAAACGGGACTGGCATCGACAATGGGCGCCTCCAGGTCGATGCTCAGGGCACTATGCGCCAGCAGCGCCCAGGGCCCCCAGGCCGGCAGATCGGCCTCAGAAAATGCCTGTTTAAGATCGAGGAAGGTGGCTATTCGCCTGGGCCTCACAAGGCGGCGCACGCATGCCACCATCGGTTCATCCAAGTCGAAGTACCGAAATCTCAGCAAGTAGGAGACATTGTCCATATAGGGCCGCCGACGAATTTCCGTATCCGTGATCACCACGAACGGAATGCCTGCATCCTCAAAAGCCCGGGACACGGCATCAAAGAGCTCGGCATATTCCGCCACTCTTTGCGCTGGCTTGATTTCCTCAATCACCTTGCCGCGCTTCGTCATTACCTCGAGGTCGGGCGTATATCGATGAGCTTTCCCATTCACGGTCACCTGCATGGTGATGGGCTGTTCACGAAAGCTGATGACATTGGGGTCAAGTTCAAGCTGATACATACGATCCCGTTCCAGCTGAGATTCCCAATGGTGTGACCGGCCGCTTTTGCGGCTGGGGAACTTGCCGACCACACGGCAAGGCCCTCTGGTGATAACGCGACGCGCTCTAGAATGTTGCATACCCACTCCTCGCTTTTGTTGCACAATTATGTGCAACGCTATACAACATTAGTCAACGATTGTTTTCACACTGTACAAACCGCTCCGCATATTTAAGATCGACTGAAATTAAACAATGGGGATTTGTATGCTCGTCACCAATGCACTCGAAGCAATCAAAGATGCGAAGCGCGAGAAAACTGACTGGAGGGAAGTCTCTGGAATCGTGGGGGAAATACTCCAGACCCGAGCGTGGCGAGACAAGTACGAGAACATGAGCGCGTGGCTGGAATCTGCCGGTGAAGTGAGTGGCTACAGCCCTTCAATGTTGCGGCGCATGGTGGCGGTACGTGATTTCCTAAGCAGGGCAAAAGAAGAGTTCGGTGAACCCGAAATTCTTACTGACACAACGACTCGAGCACCCTTCGCCGCAATGGAGCTCTTGAAGCGCATCCACGATATCGACCCAGGCAAAGCCAAGGAAGTGTTTGGACAGATCCTTACTGGCGACGTTTCACATAGGGACGTGCAGGCCATCTATCAAAGCCTTTCCGGTGCTGCCGCTATGCAACAGCGACGGAGCGATGGCAGACAAGACCCTAAATCCTCGAACTCTGTAAACGGCAGAAAACAGTTCAATACATTGTTGCAGTTAGGCCCTGAGCTCGTCGACCAAAACCTAGCCATGCTCACAGGCGACATTCAGGCGAGGGCCTATTTCCGGGAATTTCGTTTTGCTTATGCTTCCCCAACGGCAGTAGCTCTCCGCTACAAAGACAATGGCATAGCCTGGATAGATGCCTTTGACCTTCGTTGGAGTGGGAAAAGCATCCAAGGCATCAAACGCAAACAGATGTTGGCCGAAATCGCCTTTGGCGCCACATTCTTTCGAAACTACTGGGTGGTCATTGATCAAGCCGATGATGTAGCCAACGCCCTTGCCAAGGATGCACAAGTGCTGAGCCTGCACTCCGTTGGGATCGCTATGGTGGACGCCAAAGATCCCGATAAGTTGCACGTTATAAAGAAACCAGAACTCTCGGCTCAGCCTGACCGACAATATATATCGATCAAAGAAGTTCTAACCCAAGGCATTCCGGACCTAGTCAGTCACTAGGCAAATAGGTTTGTTGGAGATGCAGCAGGATATTTGCGATATTTATATGTTTGAATGTTGTCCTGCTAAGCAGAGCTTACCAATTCAATAGGTCGGCAGTACTAGTGCCGAGACCTAGGACAGCAAGAATCACAATTACGCATGCAAGATATGAGGGAAAGAAGCAGAAATACTTTGGGAAATAATACTCCACCACCTTTATGCTAGCGAAACTTTCCCCGCGGAAAAAATCGGTACGCTCCACAGCTTTCCTCAACATGACGTATCGAATTAGGTACCCTAGGACAATAAGGGATAAAGCTATTGCTCCCCAGTTATACAGGGTACGCTCTCTATCGAGCTTCTCCATTACCCTGTGAAGACATAGCTTTTCCGATGCCGTTCCATTTTCCAACTTATATTTGAAATCCCAAGACATCAGTAGCCCGCCTCGAACATGCTTACATGCTCGATCGACCTCTTGCTGCTGCCAGTTCGAGAGCGCATCCCTGGAAATATCAATTGGAAGTAACGAACTAATGTTCAGTGAGAACGGTACATATAGAATCTGCATCGCGAATAGAATGTACATGAGGGTTGCCGCAATAAGCGCCCGCCCTTTAGCTTCGCGATATGCACTTACGACATAATCAGTAGCAGTCATTCCACACGCTCATTCTACCTTTAGCGTTGGAGTTGGTGATATAATTGCATCAGTTTGCAAAGACCCCTCCGGTAGATTGCATATCTTTTCAACCAGGGACGAGTTGAGCCTAAGTTCAATTGGCAGTCTGTCGGCCGCCACTTTTCCATGTTGAAGTACTAGGGTAACCGCTTTTTTCAGAAGCTTAGGTTCCTCGAATGAGAAGTAATCATCCAAAGGCTCAGATTTTCTCCATTTCCGGAAAGAGATCTGTTTGTATAGGTTTGTCACTTGGTCTTCGTCAAAAATCTCTAGGTTTTTGCACCGATAGACCATAACTTGAATGGAAACTTTCCACCGGGCCTTCAGGTCTCTAAAAGCGTCAAGCCGTGGGGTATAAACTTCATTGGGGAACGAGGCCCTAGGTAGCAAGAATGCCCCGGCAAACCTATTTGCTTCTGCTTCAATTACTTTTAACTGCCGGCTATCTTCTATTTCTTCCAGGCCCACCCCTTGATGAAGTACCAAGTGACCAAGTTCATGGGCGACGTCAAACCGAGACCTGACAGCAGCGTCTTTGTTCGAGGCCAAAAAGATAAAGGGTTGCTCGCCATTCCAAAATGAAAATGCCTCGACTTGCTGACCCCCCACGGGACAACGAGCAATGAAAATACCCTTGCTTTCCAGGAGAGCTACCGTATTGGAGATTGGCCCAACACCAAGTCCCCAGTGGCTACGGACCATTTCAGCGGCCTGCTCAATTTCCTCGTCAGTATAACGACCCTCGGGTCCCGTCGGGGTAATAGCTGGTATATCTACATCTGGAAGATTTACATACCCTTCAACATATTTTCCAATTTGGACAAACCAGTCCCCCAGTACATCACACATCAAATTCCGCTTCTTGGTTTTTGGTCCAAAAGCTCGGAAAAAACGAGGCGTACCTTCACCAAATGTCGGCAGATCATCGCCCGTAAAATAATAGATTGGCTGTTCTAATATCTCAGAAATTTTGCCCATAGTCTGCGGCTCAGGCAACTTGCCTCCGCGCTCATATGCTGAAACAGCTTGGCGCGTGACACCAATCTTTTGAGCAAGATCCGTTTGGCTCATCTGCTTGACTAGTCGCGCATCTGTGAGCCTACGGGGAATCAAACGCCGCCCGGCTGAACTAGCTCGGGCGGCATCGGGAAACTGGACAATCTTATCTGTCGCCATGATCTCTCCGCCACCTTTCTATATCCTCTTTGAGGGACATAGTGGCTTCTTCATCTGTCTCTTCAACCGAAGGCAATTCCGATGTTACTTCATGGGGAAGCCTCATCAGGTTACCTGTCCGGTGGATATACCCTAGCGAATGCTGCGGATGGGGAATAGCAAAATGGGCAAAACCTAATTCCTGATGGCCATGTAGCAAAAGAATATGCGGCAGTCCATCAATATGCGCCTCATCCTCAAGTTCACGTAGGGGCAGAAGCCACTGACTGTTAAGCCTCTTATTTTCTCTAAAACATACATTCCTAGGCTGCTTGGTCGGATCATCAGTTTGGCTAACCGTCATAGCCGAATGAGACATCCGAACCTCAAGGTATTTTCCTGTAGGCCGTTCAAAATACCTCCAGCGATAGTCAAACGGCCACTTACCCGTCTGAATCAGCTTTTCTATCCCCAAGTCGACGGCCCATTGCACCAACCTGCCCTTGTTCCATTTTGCGCTCTCGACACTCAGAATAGGCTCAGACTTTGCTAGGTGATTTACGGCACTATATGCTGCTCTAAGCATCGAAGGCACTTCCAATTGCTGCCGAGGGGTAATTTGGTCATTTAGGAAATGCCGTCCATTAATTGCATCCATTGTCACTTTACTTTCTTTTCGCGCCGACAGAAACGTTCCCTCACCATGCAACCTTATCCGATTTTTTGTTTGTTTTGTCAACCATAAAGGCGTATCTGTCAAATATAGGCATCGCTTCTAAACTCACGGGCGCCATTTTCTTGGAGACCAGGTACGATAAGCTCTCTTAGGGAGCCTAAAGACAACTATTAATGGATTTTATTTTATGCCCACATATACCGACTATTGCGAATCTTTAGCAGCAAAAATCCGAGACTATCGGGAAGGTGAATTGGCTCCGCCCGATGCAGAACATGTGGATCGTTGGGCTCAGCAATTTGATCCTAACGACCAGATCACCATCGTATCGGAGATGGACCACCTGTTTTCCGACCTCTATTTTGGCAAGGAGTGGGTGCATGGCCGCACCTCTCAGGCAGAAAAACCGGGCATAGAAGGCTCGAAATACACTCGGCATTTCCGCAATAAAATTACAAGATCACGCTCAACCCCGCACATAGCAAGGATTCCTTGTCCCACTTTATGTGTCACAGAATCCCACTAATTGCGTCAAAAATCTCACTTTATGTGTCACACGACACATGTAGGGTCGCTTAGATATCCAGGTTGGCGACGTTGAGGGCGTTGTCCTGGATGAAGGTGCGGCGCTCTTCAACCACATCCCCCATCAGCTTGGAGAAGATCTCATCCGCCGTGTCGGCCTGGCTGACTTTCACCTGCAGGAGCGAGCGCACTGCCGGGTCGAGCGTGGTTTCCCACAGCTGGTCCGGGTTCATCTCACCCAGGCCCTTATAGCGCTGGATACCGAGGCCCTTGCGCCCAACGGCCAGCAGGATGGCAAGCATCTCAAGCGGCGTGCCGACCTCTTGGGTTTCTTCCTTGCGGGTGATGGTGATCGGGTTCGCGAACAGCGCCCGGATTTCGCCCATGCGCCGGTGCAGGCCTTGTGCTTCCTGGCTTTCGATCAGGTGCTGGTCGATCTTGTGCATGTCGATCACACCGCGCACTTCGTGGGCGAAGCTGTAGCCGCCGTCTTCAGTGGCCGTCCCGCTCCAGCCGCCGTCTTCATCCGGACCCGCGAGCCGGTTCAGCCGGTCAGCGACAGCTTCCGCCATGGTCTGGCGTTCGCTATGGCCATCGAGCAGTTTGGTATCGAAGCCGCCCATCAGCGCGAGGGTTTCGACAATGCCCGCGTCATAGCGGTGCGGCACCCCAGCCATCAGCGACTTGATCGCCCGGGCTTCGGCGGCGAGATACTTGATCTCTTCGCCCGCGTGCTGGCCGCCGGTCGCGTCCATGATCACCACGTCGGTGGTACCGGCATCCAGGAGATATTCATCAAGCGCCTTGTCGTCCTTGAGGTAAACCTCGGACTTGCCGCGGCCGACCTTATAAAGCGGCGGCTGCGCGATATAGAGATGGCCGCGTTCAACCACTTCCGGCATCTGCCGGTAGAAGAAGGTAAGGAGAAGCGTCCGGATGTGGGCGCCGTCGACGTCAGCATCGGTCATGATGATGATTTTGTGGTAGCGGAGCTTCTCGATATTGAAGTCCTCGCGCCCGATACCGGTGCCGAGCGCAGTGATGAGCGTGCCGATCTCGTTCGAGGCCAGCATGCGGTCAAACCGCGCGCGTTCCACGTTCAGGATCTTACCGCGGAGCGGCAGGATCGCCTGGTTCTTCCGGTTCCGGCCCTGCTTGGCCGAGCCGCCTGCGGAGTCACCCTCCACGATGAAGAGTTCGGAGTGAGCCGGGTCCCGTTCCTGACAGTCGGCCAGCTTGCCGGGCAGCGACGCGATATCGAGCGCACCCTTGCGGCGGGTAAGTTCCCGCGCCTTCCTTGCGGCTTCACGCGCGGTGGCGGCATCGATGATCTTGCCGATGATGGTGCGGGCTTCGTTCGGGTGTTCGCCGAACCATTCGGTGAGCTTTTCGTTCACCAGCCCCTCGACCGCCGGGCGCACCTCGGAGGAGACCAGCTTGTCTTTGGTCTGGCTGGAGAATTTCGGATCCGGCACCTTGACCGACAGCACCGCCGTCAGGCCTTCGCGGGCATCGTCCCCCGACAGCGAAACCTTGGACTTTTTCGCCATGCCGGTGTCGTTGACATAGTTGTTGATGCAGCGCGTGAGCGAAGCGCGGAACGCCGCCAGGTGGGTCCCGCCATCCCGCTGCGGAATGTTGTTGGTGAAGCAGAAGACATTCTCGTGATAGCTGTCGTTCCACTGCAGGCTGAGCTCGGTGGTGATGCCGTCCTTCTCGCCGACGATGGTGATCGGGTCGCCGATCGCCGAGGTCTTGTTGCGGTCGATATATTTCACGAACGCGGTGATGCCGCCCTCGTAAAACAGCTCCATCTCCTTGGCGTCGACATGGCGCTTGTCCTGCAACAGGATGCGCACGCCCGAGTTCAGGAACGCCAGCTCACGGTAACGGTGGACCAGCTTTTCCCAATCGAATTCGATGAATTTGAAGGTCTCGAGCGACGGCATGAAGGTCACCATCGTGCCCTTCTGGCCGGGGGCGGCTTCGCCGACGACCTTGAGGTCCTCGACCGGCACCCCGCGCTCGAAACGCATGAAATGTTCCTTGCCACTGCGCCAGATGCGGAGTTCCAGCCAGTCCGACAGCGCGTTCACCACCGACACACCCACGCCGTGCAGGCCGCCTGACACCTTGTAGCTGTTCTGGTCAAACTTCCCGCCCGCGTGGAGCTGGGTCATGATCACCTGCGCGGCGGAGACGCCTTCGCCTTCGTGAATGTCGGTCGGAATGCCGCGGCCGTTGTCGGTGACCGAGCAGCTGCCGTCGGCATTGAGGGTCATGGTCACCAGGTCGCAGTGGCCGGCGAGCGCCTCGTCGATGGCATTATCAGACACTTCGAACACCATGTGGTGGAGGCCGGAGCCGTCCTCGGTGTCGCCAATATACATGCCGGGGCGCTTACGGACGGCGTCGAGTCCCTTCAGAACCTTGATCGACTCTGCGCCGTATTCTTCACCAGCATCAACACCAGCATCTTGGGCCATGTCTTCACTCATACGTCAGTGACCTCTCTCTTACCCGTGCGACGGCAAAAGTTTGCCGTCCCCCACGTCAAAAAATTCTGCCCGGTCCTCAAGCCCATCGAAAAGAGCCCGGTCCGTGCCCGTGAGCCAACATTGGCCCCCAAGACCTGCGAGCGCATCGAAAAGCGCCGCCCGCCGGTCAGTATCCAAATGCGCCGCCACCTCATCCATGAGGAGGAGGGGCGCAAGCCCCTTCAGCGCCGCCTGAAGGCGTGCGTTGGCGAGGATAAGCGCTATCAGGAGCGCCTTCTGCTCGCCGGTCGAACACAGGTCCGCCCGCATTGCCTTCGGCGCATGGGTGACCACAAGATCGGTCTTGTGGACCCCTTCGCCTGCGCGGCCCGCAGCCGCATCGCGTCGCCTGGACGCCTGAAGCCGGTTCTTAAGCGCCGCTTCGGCATCCGAGGCCGGTGTCCCTTCGGCCAGCTTTTGTTCCAGCCAGCCATCGAGCGCCAGTTCGGCGCGCGGGAACGGCCCTCCGGTCGCCTCCGCCAATTGCCCGGCAAGCTGGCCCGCGAAATCGAGCCGCGCCACGGCAACTGCCACCGCATGTTCGGCCATCCGCGCTTCAAGCGCCGAAAGCCAGGCCGGGTCGGCATCTCGCCCTTTACCCGGCCCTTTATCCCCAAGCAGGCGGTTGCGTTCCCGCATCACCCGCTCATACGCCCCGACCTGGCGGCTGTGGTCCGGATAAAGCCCCAGAACCAGCCGGTCGAGGAAGCGCCGCCTGCTGGACGGCCCCTCAAGAAACAGACGGTCCATCTGCGGCGTCAGCCACACCACCGACCAGCGGTCACCGAGCATATTGCTATTGGCAACCGAAACACCATCAAGGCGGACGACCCGCCGGTCGCTGACCACGCCGCCTTCGGCCGTGAGCCCCGTGCCGACCCGGACACTTTCGCCCGCCACATTGAGCGTCGCGGCTACAGCCCAAGGACCTTCGGCACCGAGCCGGGTGACTTCCCCGAGCGCCGCGCGGCGGAGGCCCCGCCCGGGCGCCAGGTAACTCAGCGCCTCCAGAACGTTGGTCTTGCCAGCGCCATTCGGTCCGGTGAGGACCACGAGCGGCTTGGCGCCCGCAAGGTCGATCCGCATCCGCTCATAGGACCGAAAGTCCGTAAGCGTCAGGGTCGAGACAAACACACCGCCCAGCACGCTGGCGCCATCAGGCATTCGGATGCCCCAGCAGGCGTCCCGGCATGAAGGAGGTGGTCTGTTTTTTGAACACGGTCACGGTCGTTTGCCCGTTTCATTCTGCCACGCGTCCGGCTAGACCCGCATCGGCATCAGCACGTAAAGCGCGCCGTCGTCGATCATGTCCCGAAGGACCGTCGGCGCCGACGGGTCGGCCAGGAATGCCTGGACGGTGTCGCCTTCGACCTGCGCCAGAATATCGAGGAGGTAACGGCTGTTGAAGCCGATCTCCAGCGGGTCGGCGTCATAGGCCGCGGCCAGTTCTTCGGTTGCGGTACCGCTGTCCGGGCTGTTGACGGAAAGCGTCAGCGTATCCTTGTCGAGCGACAGCTTGACCGACCGGGTCTTGTCCGAGCTGATGGTGGACACACGGTCCACAGCTTCTGCGAACACACGGCAGTCCATCTCCAGCATCTTGTCGTTCCCCTTGGGGATGACACGGCTATAGTCCGGGAAGGTGCCGTCGATCAGCTTCGAGGTGATAACCGCGCCATTGAAGCTGAAGCGGATTTTGGTGTCACTGAGGGCCACCTGGACCGCGCCGTCGAATTCGTCGATCAGCTTGCGAACTTCAGCCACGGCCTTCCGGGGGATAATCACGCCCGGCATGCCGGCTGCCCCATCAGGTACATCCTGCTCCACCTGCGCGAGGCGGTGGCCGTCGGTCGCGACTGCCCTGAGCGTCGCACCGTCTTCGCCGTTGGCGACATGAAGGTAGATACCATTGAGGTAATAGCGGGTTTCCTCGGTCGAGATCGCGAAGCGGGCCTTATCGATGAGGCGCTTCAGCTCGGCGGCAGCGAGCTCAAACCGGTGCGGCATGTCGCCTTCGCTCATGACCGGGAAGTCTTCCTTGTCGAGGCAGGCGAGCGTGAACCGCGAGCGCCCGGACTTGACGACCAGTCGCTCACCGTCTTCGAGGCTCAGCTCAACCTCGGCACCGTCCGGCAGCTTGCGGACAATGTCGAACAGCGTGTGCGCCGGCACCGTGGTCGCCCCCGGCGCCATCACATTGGCGCCTGTATGTTCGACCATGGCGATATCCAGGTCCGTCGCGGTCATGGCAACCATGTCGCCGTCGGCCTCGAACATCACATTCGACAGGATCGGGATCGTGTTACGGCGTTCTACGACCGACTGCACGTGCCCAAGGGTCTTCAAAAGGGAATTCCGTTCGATAGTGACTTTCATGGATATTTTCTTCTTGTCTGTTCTGACTGTACCTATGGCTCCCAATCCTCAGCGACGCGTGACGAGCACCGGGAGTCCCCCTCCCAGTTTTCGGCCCTCAGCCTCAGGCCGTCAGCAGGCGCGAACGCCCGAAATCGATGAGGATTTATATCTTGTGAAACAATAGCGATTTTTGCCCCCAAACCAAATGAAAAAGCGCCAAAAAGGCGCTTTTTTTTGGGGTATCAAAGCCAAGGGAATCTGCCGAGTCGCCTATAAATGCCGAAAGCCCCGGCCCTGTGCCGGAAAAGCCCGGCAGCAGCCGTCACGAAACAGCCCCCGGCTCAGCCTTCCAGAAGCCGGGAAAGCCGGGTCAGATCGTCGTCCAGCTGGCTGTCGTCGCGCCTCAGGTCCTCGATCTTGCGCACCGCGTGCATGACGGTCGTATGATCCCGCCCACCGAAGCGGCGGCCGATTTCCGGCAAACTGCGGCTGGTGAGCTGCTTCGAAAGATACATGGCAACCTGCCTGGGCCGGGCGATATTGCGGGCCCGGCGTTCGGACAGCATTTCCGAGAGGCGCAGGTTGAAATAATCCGCCACCGCGCGCTGGATCTCATCGATCGTCAGCTTGCGGTCGTTGGCACGGATCAGGTCCTGCAGCACGTCGCGGGTCATGTCCATGGTGATCGGGCGGCCGACGAGCGTGGCATAGGCCATCACGCGGTTCAGGGCGCCTTCAAGCTCACGTACGTTGGAGGTGATCCGCCGTGCGAGGAACTCAAGCACCTCGGCAGGGACGATCACGCTCTCCGCCTGCTCGGCCTTCGACTGAAGGATGCCGAGGCGCAGCTCGTAATCGGTCGGGTGGATATCGGCGACCAGACCCCAGCCAAGGCGGCTGATGATGCGTTCCTCGATACCTTCCAGGTCGGTGGGCGACCGGTCCGCGGTGATAACCACCTGGCAGCGGTTGTCCACAAGCGCGTTGAAGGTATGGAAGAACTCTTCCTGAGTGCTGTCCTTGTTGGCGATGAACTGGACGTCATCGACCATCAGAAGGTCAACCGTGCGGAATTTCTTCTTGAAGGCGTGGGTATCCTTGAAGCGAAGTGCGGCGATAAATTCGAACATGAATTTCTCAGCCGAGACATACACCACCCTCTTGGCCGGATTGCGCCTGCGGACTTCCCAGGCGATCGCGTGCATCAGGTGGGTTTTGCCGAGGCCCACGCCGCCATGCAGGAACAGCGGGTTGAAGGCCACTTCATCGGTTTCGGCAATGCGCTTGGCGGCGGCGTAAGCCAGCTCGTTCGACTTGCCGACCACAAAACTGTCGAAGGTGTATTTCGGGTCAAGCGCCGAGCTTTCCGCAGCCGCCTGGGCCGCCGTGCTGGCCATGGCCGATACCGGCTTCGCAGGCGCGGACATCCTGTCGGCGACACCGTCAAGACGGCGTGCCGCCAAGCGGATGCTCAGGCTTTTGATGCGTGGGTTTTCAGCGAGGAAAAAGTCCCTCAGGCGCGGCGCATAGTGGCGCTGAATCCAGTCGCGCACGAATTTGGTCGGTGCCGTCAGTTCAACAGTGCTGCCGTCCACACCTTCATAGCCCAGCTGGCCGAGCCATGTCGAATAAGCGTCCTGACCAAATTCGTTCCGGAACTTGTCGCAAACGCGGTGCCACGGTGCCAATTCGAAATCGGAACTCAGTTCGGATGCAACCCCCCCGGATGCCCCCATCTTTCCTAACTCCCTCTCACCCATCGGGTTATATGCTCCTTATGAACCCTTAACGTCGGCATTCCCGATGCCAGAACCGGTTACCAAGCGCCGATAGAAGGGCGCTCTGGGGCCGACATTTTAGCTTTACCTCTCAGCAAGCCTGAATCAGCCAGACGGCTCCGGTTCCGATCTGTTTTTTCCTAAACGGCGGCGTGATCCCAGCCTGCCAGGTCAGGCCTGAACCACTTGCGGGCTGCTCCCTCATAGGGATTGGATGGTTACCCGTAGGCCCGCCGCGTAAGGAAGGAAGATACATCTGCACGGGGGAAGGCTTCAACTGATTCTATGCTCAATAAGGCAAGAATCTGACGATCCCTATGGGCTTCTAACCCATGGTCTACAAGATGTTGATTCAGGCCCACCGACCCGTTTTTGATGTGCGCTTTTTGTTCCCGGAAGCCTGTCCCAAAATGACAAAGGCCGCGCCCGAAGGTGCAGCCTTTTCGTTTTTGGATCGCCCTAGACGTGCGAATCGGGCCCAGGTGAATTCAGATCGAACCGGGGCCCGGATGCCAGACTTAGGCGAGCGCTTTTACGCGCTGAGCAAGACGCGATACTTTGCGCGAAGCCGTCTTCTTGTGCAGGACGCCTTTGGAAGCACCGCGCATGATTTCCGGCTGAGCAGCTTGCAGCGCAGCGTTCGCAGCAGCCTTGTCACCGGAAGCAATTGCTTCTTCAACCTTGCGCACGAAGGTGCGGATACGGCTGACGCGAGATTTGTTGATAGCCGCGCGGCGCTCGTTACGACGAATGCGTTTTTCAGCCTGGGGTGAATTTGCCATGTTTCTCAACCTTCTTCGAGCGGCGCTACCAAATTTCCGTCCGGCGCCTGCCCTTTACATCTTCATCTGTTTCCGGCCGCCGAAAGGCTTTCCGCCACGGCAACCACTTAATTCGAGGTCGGCTCTATATACCGCCTACGGGAATGCGTCAATACCAAACGGCCACAAACCCCGCTTTACCCCGCCTTTTATGCGCTTTAGCAGTTTTTAAACTGCGGCTGGCGCTTTTCGATGAAGGCATTCATGCCTTCTTTCTGGTCTTCCGTCGCGAAGAGCGAGTGGAACGCCCGGCGTTCGAACAACAACCCTTCAGTCAGTGTGGTCTCCAGCGCACGGTTGGTCGCTTCTTTTGCCAGCGCCACGGACGGCATCGAAAGCCCCGCGATCACACCGGCAATCTCCAGCGCACCGTCGAGCAGGTCCTCGGTCGGCATGATACGGCTGACGAGCCCGGCACGCTCGGCTTCGAGCGCATCCATCATGCGGCCCGTGAGCATCATGTCCATGGCTTTCGATTTGCCGACAATACGGGTCAGGCGCTGCGAACCGCCGATTCCCGGGATCACGCCAAGCTTGATTTCCGGCTGGCCGAATTTGGCGTTTTCCGCCGCAACGATGAAATCACACGCCATGGCGATTTCACAGCCGCCCCCAAGCGCATAGCCGGAGACCGCAGCGATCACCGGTTTGCGGACACGGGCGAATACATTGTTGATGGCTGCGAACATATCGTCCTTGAGGACGTCGGCGAACGACTTCCCAGCCATTTCCTTGATATCGGCGCCAGCCGCGAAAGCCTTTTCGCTGCCGGTGATAACGATCGTGCCAACCTCATCGTCGCCATCGAGCGCAACAAGGGCTTCGCCAAGCTCGGCCAGAAGCATGGCATTGAGCGCGTTCAGGGCCTCAGGCCGGTTGAGCGTGATCAAGCCGACGCGGTTGTTCTTGTCGAGCAATATGGTTTCAAAAGTCATAAATCAGCCTTTTCCTAGGGTCCGACTTTGAGATCGTGAGTCCTACTGGGCTCTGGCCCATTTGAAAAGGACTTTATCTTCATGCGCGCACACGTGTGGGATTCCGCTGAGTCGGCGCACCTGAGTCTGCGCAAGGCAGGGCAGCTTCAGTCCTTGGGCTCCAGCCTCAACACAAGCTGGCCGTCATTTTTGGAAGGGGCAGGATCGGTAAAGACGATCCTGTCGTTTTCCCGCTCGCAGCGCATTTTCGCATGGCTCAAATGGCACTTCCAGCCCAAGGGGGTGAGAGATTCTTTATATAATTTCAAGGCGTTATCACCACTTCCCCTGATAAGAAGCGTGACCTCCGCAACCGTGCCTGAAGGCGTGTCAAACACCACGGGGTCACCCCCGAGCGCGCGAATCACATCCAGCCGCGGTACATCGGGAAAGCCCTCAAGGAAGCTGTCACCATCATCCGCCGCGTGCGTTCCATAAGAATAGGCGGTGAAGGAAAAGAGAGCCATCAGAAGGACAAGGGCAAAGCGCATCGGAACCTCAATTTTGCATACATCAGCTCAGTGCTGGCATTTCGGACAGAAGAAGCTGGAGCGATTCGACTGCACAATGCGTTCGACCATACCATCACAGCCCGGCGTATGACAGGGCTCTCCTTCGCGGCCATAGGCCTTGAAGCTATGCTGGAAATAACCAAGCTCGCCGTCGACCTGGGCATAGTCCTTGAGCGTGGAGCCGCCAGCCTTGATCGCTTCCGAGAGCACGTCCCGGATGATCGGCACCAGCCGGTCGGCATCCTTGCCCGCGACCGTATGCGCGGGCCGTTCCGGGTGGATATGCGCGCGCCAGAGCGCTTCACACACATAGATATTGCCAAGCCCCGCCACCAGCTTCTGGTCCAGAAGCGCCGCCTTGATGGGCGACTTGCGGCCGGTGAGGCCCGCGTTCAACACATCGACGTTAAATTCGTTCCCGAGCGGTTCAGGTCCGATGCCGCGAATGAGCGGATGGTCCTGCACACTGTCCCGGTCGGTGAAGACCCACAGGCCGAAGCGCCGGGCGTCATTATAGACAATACGCGCGCCCGCGTCGGTCGTCAGGAGGATATGATCATGCTTCTCGGGCGCGGGCATATCCGCCCCCGGCACCTGGATGGTCATCCGCCCGGACATGCCGAGGTGGATGATGACCACAAGCCCGTCCGCGCATTCGGCCAGGATATATTTGGACCGGCGGGTGAGCCGCTCGACCTTGTTACCCATAAGCCGCGCAGAAAAATCCGCCGGAATATCGACCCTGAGCTTCGGAACCCGCGCCACCGCCTCGGTGATCGTCGCCCCCTCAAGCACGGGCAAAAGGCCGCGTCGGACGGTTTCAACTTCGGGCAGTTCGGGCATAATGTCGCGTCCCTTTTTGAAAGGCGATAAGGAGGCTGGCGTCCGCCTCCGTGCTGGGCTATGGTCCGGCCCAAACTGACAGGGCATATGAGCATGATGTCAAGCGACAAAACCGAAACCACCAAAACCGCCGCCAATGCTGCCGACGGCTCCACCACGCACTTTGGCTTCAAAACCGTGGCCGAGTCTGAGAAGGCCAGCATGGTCAGGGGCGTCTTCAACTCGGTGGCCGACCGCTATGACGTGATGAATGATTTCATGAGCGCGGGCGTGCACCGGCTGTGGAAGGATTCGCTGATCAACAGCCTGAACCCGCGCGCCAATATGAGGCTGCTGGACGTGGCCGGCGGCACCGGCGATATCGCTTTCCGCTTCCTCGATGCCAGCGAAGGCGGCGAAGTCACCGTCTGTGACATCAATGCCGAGATGCTGCGGGTCGGCAAACACCGCGCCGAGGAACAGGGCTACGCGGGCCGTGCCGAATTCGTTTGTGGCGATGCGCAAAAACTGCCCTTCGAAGATTGCTCGATGGATGCCTACACCATCGCCTTCGGTATCCGGAACGTCACCCGTATCCATGAAGCGCTCGCAGAAGCCTACCGGGTATTGAAGCCCGGCGGCCGTTTCCTGTGCCTGGAGTTCAGCCCGGTCGTCGTGCCGATCCTCCAGAAGGCCTATGACAGCTACAGCTTCAACGTGATCCCCAAGATGGGCGGCATCATCACCAAGGATGAAGACAGCTACCAGTATCTGGTCGAATCGATCCGCCGCTTCCCGGTACCGGACAAGTTCGCCGCCATGATCAGCGACGCCGGTTTCAGCCGCGTCGGCTACCGCACCATGTCGGCGGGCGTTGTGGCGCTTCATACCGGCGTCCGGATTTAAGGGCCGCGACCGGTGCGCATGCTTCGACATCTGATGCAGCTTTTCCTGCTGGCCGCGGGGCTCCGCCGCTTTGGCGCCATCCGGGCGCTGGCGCTGATCGAGCTGGTGCCGAGCTGGGGACCGAAGCTCCTCCGCGCCACCACTTTCTACATTCCGCGCAAACGCGGCCTGCCTGAAAAGGATGGCGAGCGGCTGGCCCTTGCGCTCGCCGCCATGGGCCCCGCTTATATCAAGCTCGGCCAGACGCTGGCGACCCGGCCTGACCTTGTGGGCCGTCCGCTCGCCGAAGGGCTGACCACGCTGCAGGACCAGCTGCCGCCTTTCCCCTTCACGCGCGCCCGCGCCACCATCGAAGCCGAGCTTGGCGGCAAACTGGAAGATCATTTCAGCGAGTTTGGCCAGGAGCCTGTCGCCGCCGCCTCGATCGCGCAGGTACATAAGGCCGTCACAACCGATGGCCGGACCGTCGCCGTGAAGGTTCTGAGGCCCGACATCGAGCGCCGGTTCGCGCGCGACATCGCGCTGTTTGACTGGCTCGCGGGCCTCGCCGAACGCCACACCCAGGAAGGCCGCCGCCTGCGCATGACCCAGATTGTCGCCAAGGTGCGTGAAACCGTGCGGCACGAAATGGACCTGCGGCTTGAAGGCGCCGCCGCGGCCGAGCTTGCCGACAATATGGGTGCAGAAGCCGGATACCGCCTACCGAAAATCGATTGGGACCGTACCGGCGAACGCGTGCTGACGCTGGAATGGGTCACTGGTATCCGCCTCGCCGACCGGGATGCGCTGGTGGGCGCCGGGTATGACCTGGAAGCCCTGGGTGAACGCGTGGTGCAGGTGTTCCTCAAGCAGGCGCTTCGGGACGGCTTCTTCCATGCCGACCTTCATCAGGGCAACCTGATCGTCGAGCCCGACGGCACCATCTGCGCCATCGACTTCGGCATCATGGGGCGGCTTTCGAAGCATGAGCGCCGTTTCCTCGCCGAAATCCTCTATGGCTTCATCAAGCGCGACTATATCAAGGTCGCTCAGGTGCATTTCGACGCGGGCTATGTGCCCAAGGGTCAATCGCTCGAGGAGCTGGCGCAGGCGCTCAGGTCGATCGCGGACCCGATCATGGACCTGCCGGTCGAGGAGATTTCCGCGGGCAAACTGCTGGCGCAGCTGTTCGCCACCACCCAGCGCTTTTCCATGCAGACCCAGCCGCAACTGTTGCTGCTGCAGCGCACCATGGTGATGGCTGAAGGCATGGCGCTGCATCTCAACCCCAAGGGCAACATGTGGCAGATTTCCGAGCCGGTGATCGAAGCCTGGATCCGGGATAACCTGAGCATCGAGGCCCGCCTCGCGGATGCCGTTCATATGCTGCCCAGGCTTCTGGAACGCCTGCCGTACCGGTTGGATGAATGGCTGAGCGACACGGGCGCGTCTGCCCCCGCCGCCGAGCCTTTCACGGCACCCCCCGCGAAAACGGGTGGCGGCTTCGCGGTCTTCACGCTGGGGCTGATCGCCGGGGCCGCGCTCATCAAGATCCTGTTCCTCTGAGCCTCAACCCACTCGAAGATTGCCGGAGCGGGCAAAGCCCACTATATCTGAGGGCCCAAAGACGAGGCAGCTTTGAAAGGCGGGAAACCCCATGCTTCAGGGCAAACGCATACTTCTGATTATCGCGGGCGGCGTCGCGGCCTATAAGGCGCTCGACCTCGCGCGACGGCTGATGGAACGCGGCGCGGACGTGCGCGGTGTGCTGACCCATGGCGGCCAGCAGTTCATCACGCCGCTCTCGGTCGCGAGCCTCACGGGCAACCCCTGCTATACCGACCTGTTCTCATTGAAGGATGAGGCCGAGATGGGCCATATCCGCCTGAGCCGCGACGCCGACCTGATTGTGGTGGCCCCCGCGACCGCGGACCTGATGGCCAAGATGGCGAACGGCATCGCCAATGACCTGGCTTCCACCGTGCTTCTCGCCACCGACAAGCCGGTGATGGTCGCGCCCGCGATGAACGCGCAGATGTGGGCGCACAAAGCCACCCAGCGCAATATCGCAACCCTGAAGGCGGACGGCATCCGGTTCGTGGCCCCAGGCGAAGGTATGCTCGCTTGCGGTGAAGTCGGCCCCGGCCGCCTTGCCGAGGTGATGGATATTGTAGGCGCGGTTGATGAGTTTTTCGGTGGTCAGACGCTGCCGCTTTCTGGCAAGCGCGTGGTGGTGACGGCAGGACCGACCCATGAACCGATCGACCCCGTGCGCTATATCGCCAACCGCTCCTCCGGTAAACAGGGCTTCGCGATCGCAGGTGCGCTGGCGGCCCTTGGCGCTGAGGTGACACTGGTCGCTGGCCCAACGGCTGAGGCCACTCCGGCAGGCGTGAAACGCGTCGATGTCGAAACCGCGCTGCAGATGGAAGCGGCCGTGAACGCATCCCTGCCTGCTGACGCCGCCGTCTGTGTTGCCGCGGTTGCTGACTGGCGGGTCTCCAACGGCGGCACCGAGAAGATGAAAAAGACCGAGGGCGGCATGCCCGCGCTTGAGCTGACCGAAAACCCGGACATTCTGGCGGGCCTTTCCGCCATGACGGACGGCCGCCCGTTGCTGGTGGTCGGCTTCGCCGCAGAAACCCGGAATGTGGTCGACTATGCCCGCGAAAAGCGCGCCCGCAAGGGCTGCGACCTGATCGTCGCCAACGATGTGTCGGCCACAACCGGCATCATGGGCGGCGACCATAATCAAGTGCATCTGGTCAGCGCATCCGGCGTGGAAAGCTGGCCGACCATGAGCAAAACCGATGTCGCCCTTCGCCTGGCCGACAAAATCGCCGACCTCCTGAAAGGATAAGAGTAATGCGTGACACCAAAACCGTCATCGAAGTGGTCCAGCTGCCGCACGGCAAAGACTTGGCCCTGCCCAAGTATGAGACCGAGCAAAGCGCGGGCATGGACCTCTATGCCGCCATTGGGGATGACGAACCGATCACGCTGGCACCGCTCGCCCGCGCGATGGTGCCCACCGGCCTCGCCATGGCCCTGCCCGCCGGTTTTGAAGCGCAGGTCCGCCCGCGTTCCGGCCTTGCTGCCAAGAACGGCGTCACCGTCCTCAACACGCCCGGCACCATCGATGCCGACTATCGCGGCGAAGTGAAGGTGATCCTGGTGAACCTGTCGAACGAACCCTTCACCGTCACCCGCGGGATGCGCGTGGCTCAGATGATCATCGCACCAGTGACCCAGGGCACCTGGGCCGAGGTTGACGTCCTGGGCGAGACCGCGCGCGGCACCGGCGGCTTCGGCTCCACCGGCACGCACTAAGGCACCTGTCCGCAGCGTCTTGTATGGGGCCAAGCCTGGTCCCATATATATCTGACCGATATATAATAAAGACGCGAGGAAAGATCATGAGCACACGCTGGGAATGCCCCAAGTGCGGGGGCCGCCATTATGACGCCGATGAAATCACCACCACCGGTGCCGGGCTCACCAAATTCTTCAACGTGCAGAACCGCAAGTTCACCGCTGTAACCTGCGATCAGTGCAGCTATACCGAATTTTACCGCGGCACCACCAGCACGCTCGGCAATATCCTGGACTTCTTCGGCAACTGATCCATCCCAGTCCGCAGAAATGCGCTCCATATAGATGCTATTTTTGCCCAGATAGGAACGGGGTGTTTAACCCCGCTCGAAAGGGTGCTATGGCACAAATATGGACCTGACCGACGAGCAGCTTGAGCGCTATGCGCGCCACATTATCCTCCGCGACGTAGGCGGCGCGGGGCAGATCGCGCTTCTGAAATCTAAGGTACTGGTGATCGGCGCCGGGGGCCTGGGCGCGCCCGTGCTGATGTATCTTGCCGCCGCCGGTGTCGGCACCATCGGCATCGTCGATGATGACGTGGTCGAGCTTTCGAACCTGCAGCGCCAGGTGATCCACACCACCAAGGATGTCGGCCGCGCGAAGGTGGTGAGCGCCATGGAAAAAATCCGCGCGCTCAACCCGGATGTCATGGTGCTGCCCCATACGGTGCGCCTGACGTCTGACAATGCCGCCGACATCATCAGCAAGTATGACATCATCGCCGACGGCACCGACAATTTTAAAACCCGGCATCTGGTGAACGATACCTGCGTGGCGCTCGGCAAAACGCTGGTCTCCGCCGCGCTCGGCCCCTATGAAGGCCAGCTTGCCACCTTCAAGCCGCACGCGGGGGATGACCTGCCCTGTTACCGCTGCTTCCTGCCTGAGGAACCGGCCCCGGATGACCAGCGCACCTGCTCGGACTTCGGCATCCTGGGGGCGGTCGCCGGGATGGTCGGCACCATGCAGGCGCTCGAGATCCTCAAGGAAATCACCGGCGTGGGTGAAAGCCTCGCCGGGCATATGCTTCTTATCGATGCGCTGACATTCACGAGCCGCAAGATCAAACTGCCCGCCGACCCGGCGTGCATCACCTGCAGCAGGAAGGACAGTTGACCCCCATGGCCAAAGCCGCCCGCCGCCGCCCGATGACTTTGATGGTGATCAGCCCGATCGCCGACCGTATCCATATGGCGCTGATGACCGGTGCCACCGCCGCCGCCATGGGCCGCCCGGTTACCTTCTTTTTCTCCAAGGGCGCGGTCAAATTCCTCTCGGAGGAAAACCGCACCGGCATCATTGCCAGCAACACCATGCCGCTTGCCACCATGGACGCCATGCTCGACGAAAAAGGTATCGCCGACAGCGCCCTGCTGCTCGATGGCCTCGCCGCCATGGAAGCCCGCTTCATCGCCTGCGAAACCGCGATCCGCGAATATGACATCGATCCCGCCACGTTGATCACCCGCCCCGCGATCGAGATCGGTGGCCTCGCCCCGATCATCGAAGAGGGCGAAGGCGGCGACTGGCTGACCTTCTAACCCCCACCCGCCCCAACGGATAAGCTCATCCCGGTCCTCTTGTGCTTTATGTGTTACCATGGTACATAAGTAACAAATAAGGAGATCACCATGGCTGAGACAATCAGGATCGAGCGCGTCCAGACCGGCGTGCGCATGGAGAAACGACTGGTGAAGGTGCTGAAAGGCCTCGCCGAATATCTGGACATCTCGCTGGGGGACTTGCTCGAGGGTATCTGCCTGCACGCGTTCGAAGGCAAAAGCCCGACCTTCGGCGAAGAAACGCTGGGCAAGATCGCCGCGCTCAAGGCCGTTTACGGGCTCGACCTCGACGCCCGCGCGAGCCACCGGCTGAGGGAGGCAGACGATGACGAGCGCTAAGCTGGCTGCCGCAGACCTTTCCGACGATGATTTCCTTGCAGCCTTCGAGGCGGGCAGGCTGGATGTGAAGGGCTTCGACCATAAGGCCCATGTGCGGCTTGGCTGGATTTACATCACGCGGATGCCGCTCGCCGACGCCATCAACCGCTTTACGCGTGGCCTCAAACGCTGGGTCACAGCACTCGGCGCTGAAGGCAAATATCATGAGACGGTGACCTGGGCTTACCTGATGCTGATCCACGACCGCCAGACGGCACGCCCTGAGGCCAGCTTCGATGCCTTCCTGGCCGAGAATGCCGACCTTCTCGGAACCCCGTCCCCGCTTGAAGCACTCTACCACCGCGAAACGCTGGCGTCGGACCGGGCGCGCAAAAGCTTCGTGCTGCCGGACAAGCTGGCGTCTTAATCAGCCAGCGCGTAGTTGACCGCCGCCTCGGCGTGGATTTCGGTGGTGTCGAGGAGTGGGACATCGGTATCGTCCGCGCCGACCAGCAGGCCGATTTCGGTACAGCCGAGGATGACCGCTTCCGCGCCTTCGTCCCTAAGGCCCTCGATGATACGCACATAGGCCGCGCGCGAGTCGTCGTTCAGCGCCCCCAGGCACAGTTCGTCATAAATGACGCTGTTGACGAGGTCCCTGTCTTCCGCACCGGGGATGACCACCTCAATACCGAACTTGTCCTTCAGCCGGCCCTTGTAGAAATCCTGCTCCATGGTGAAGCTGGTGCCGAGAAGGCCGACCTTCTTGATACCGCGCCCCAAAATCACCGCTGCGGTCGCATCCGCGATATGAAGAACCGGGATCGAGATCGCCGCCTCGATCTCCGGCACGGACTTATGCATGGTGTTGGTGCAGATCAGCAGGAAATCGGCGCCTGCTGCCTCGATCTGCCGCGAGGCCTCAGCCAGCGTCGCTGCAGCCCCCGCCCAGTCCCCGGCATATTGCTGGTTTTTGATATCCTCGAAATCAACGCTGACCATGGCGATCTTCGCGGAGTGATGACCGCCAAGCGCCGCCTGAACACCCTGGTTGACGGCGCTATAATAATGGGCGGTCGATTCCCAGCTCATCCCGCCGAGCATGCCGATGGTTTTCATGGAAAGCCCCTCTTAGCCCAAAAGCCCGCGCGGGCGTTCCTGCGGGTATGTACCGAGGACATTCACCCGTTTGGCATGGAAGCGAAGCTCCTCCATCGCGCGCGCGACATTCACCATGCCTTCATGGCCTTCGATGTCGGCATAGAATTCCGATGCGGTGAAACTATCCGACTCGTAATAGCTTTCCAGCTTGGTCATGTTCACCTGGTTGGTGGCGAACCCGCCAAGCGCCTTATAAAGCGCGGCAGGGATGTTACGCACCTCGAAGGTGAAGCTGGTCATGGTCGGGCCGGTAATCTCCCGGGTGTTGAGCGGTTCGCGTGACAGCACGACAAAGCGCGTGGTGTTGTGGCCTTCATCCTGGATATCCGCCTTCAGTATCTTGAGGCCGTAAACTTCGGCTGCCAGCCTGCTTGCGACCGCAGCCACTGTCACGTCCCCTTCTTCAGCAACATTGCGCGCCGACCCGGCGGTATCCGCGAACGGCAGGCGCTCAAGCCCCATCTCCCGAAGGGTGCGGCGGCACTGGCCCAGCGCCTGCACGTGGCTCTTCACTGTTTTGATCGTGGTCTCATCCGCGCCTTCCGGCACCAGCAGGCAATGGCGGATCGTCTCGAAATGCTCGCCAATGATATAAAGCCCGCTGCCCGGCAGCAGCAGGTGGATGTCCGCCACCCGGCCCGCGGTCGAATTCTCGATCGGGATCATCGCCAGCCGCGCGTCGCCCCGGCTCACCGCCGCCAGCGCATCTTCAAAGCTCGGGCACGGCAGCACATTCATGTCCGGAAACTTGGCGACGCACGCCATGTGGGAGTAAGCGCCGAGCTCGCCCTGGAAAGAGATGGTGTTTTGAGGGTCGGTATTTTGGCCGGTCATACAGAGGTTCCGCGAATTAAACTTGGGGGACGACAATAGTGCCGATCCCCCCGGTCAAGTCAACGCGCCAAGCGTGGTTTCTGCGTGTTTCAAAACACCTGCGCCCAAGTGTCGCGGCAAAAAAAAAGTGAAAATCTCTGCAAACCGTGTAAAAACCAGCAATGACGTCTTGAATGTGGGGGGCATCAGCGGCTATTGTCGCGCGCGAATGGGCCGATCTGTCAGGGGTATGGCCGTACGAATTTTGGTGCTCGCCTTGAGGGAGAAGAGCCTGTGGATTCCTTTGAGTTTAATAAAGTCCTCGCGGGGGTAATTGCCTCTGTGTTGTTGATCATGGTTATTTCAACCGTAACCGGAGGCCTGTTTAGCTCGGGCGAAGAACACGGTGAAAAAGCCAAACCCGCCTATGCGATCGAAGTCGCATCCGAAGGCGGCGCGAAAAAGACCGAAGAGAAGAAGGAAGTCCCGCTTCCGGTTCTTCTCGCGAACGCCGACATCAAGAAGGGTGAGCGCCAGTTTGCCAAGTGCAAAAGCTGCCACTCCGACGATGCCAGCAAGCAGGACAAAACCGGCCCGCACCTTTATGGCGTCGTCGGCCGGGCAGTTGCCCACGTTGCCAGCTTCAAATATTCGGCTGACATCCAGAAGATCGGTGGCGACTGGACGTTTGAGAAACTCGATCACTGGCTGGCCAACCCGAAATCGCTTGCGCCGGGCACGGCCATGTCCTTCGCGGGTATCCGTCAGGCCGACAAGCGTGCCGACCTGATCGCTTACCTCAACACCATGTCGGACAATCCGCTGCCGCTGCCGAAGGTTGAAGAAGCCCCGGCCGCTGACGCTGCTGCCGCGCCGGCGACTGAAGGTGAAGGCAAGTAAGACATCGGCCCATTTACGGGTACAGAAAAGCGGCGGGCCCCACGGTCCGCCGTTTTTGTTTGTGGGGGGTTAGCGGCTCAGCCGCCTGTAGCCGAGGAAAGGTTCCTTGTCGGTTTCCGCCGCCACCCAACCGATGACGTCCTCAAGCGGGTCAATGGTCACGGCCATATGGGTCGCGTTCGCGTGCAGAAGATGGATGCCATCGACCATCCAGCCGACATGGCCGGGGAAGAAGGCAAGGTCGCCGCGCATCGGGCTCTCCCCCTTTTCAAGCGCCCGGCCAAGGCTCCCGAACTGGGGGCCGCTATCCCGGTGGACACGAAAACCGGTGGCGGCAAGCGCCATCTGCACCAGCCCGCTGCAATCGATCCCGAAGGCCGAACGTCCGCCCCACAGGTAAGGCGTGCCGATAAAGCCTTCCGCGACCGAGACCGGGTCATCCGCCCAGGCCGCGCCGATCGGCACCAGGTGTTTCGCATAAAGCCAGCCGCCTTCGGCCATCGGCAGGAAACCGTTTTCGGCCATACCCTCCATACGCACGAAGGCCCCCATGGGAAGAAGCCCGGCAGGGGCCGACTTGAGGTCCGGCTCGCTATAGCGGTGGCTGAGGGGTACGGCGATCCGGTGGCTCGGCACGCCGCCATAGGGCACGACCGCGTCACCCGCGATCCAGCCGACATATTGGTCCGTCAGGGCAATAACCTTGACCCAGCCGCCCCGCTCCTCCAGCCGCTCAAGCGGTTCGCCGAACAGGACAGTGTCGAGCGCGCGGGCATCATAAGCCGGTGCCGACAGAAGCGGCGTGAAGGCGCCAACGCAGGTGAGGTCGATATGGCTTCCGGCCTGCAGGCTTTCCCGCACACCGATCAGCGTGTCGGGGTCATGAAGGGGCGGCAGGCCGAAGGGGTGCAGGAGATGTCTGCGTTCAGACATAATCGTCGTCGTCGACCGACTTTTCCGCATCGACGATCCGGTCGGACAGTTCGCTCAGATAAACCGCACCCTTGACGGTGCGCTGGATCAGGACATTGCGGCGGTCCGCCTCGTCGCGCTTCCTTTTGATCAGCCCCTTGCGGCTCAGGGTATCGAGCGCGCGGGTAATCACCGGTTTGGTGACACGCATCAGGCTTGCGAGACCGCGGACTGTATGAGGGTCGGGTGTCATATAGACGGTCAGGAGGACCGTCATCTGACGCATGGTCAGGTCGGCCTCGGCCGTCTGAACCCTGGTCAGGTTGGCTTTGTGCCAAATCTTAAGCATGCGTGGACTGGTTTTTTCGGCCACGACCCCATTTCCCTAGATTGTCGCGCAGAAGCCCCTCTCTGCCGATAATCTTAATGTTGCTTAGTCAGCCCTTAACCGTCAAGCGACAAGAAACTTTTAATTGCAGCGAAGCTGGCCCGGAGCGCCTGCGCCTCACCGCCCTTCGGACGGCCGGGCTTGGGTTTCGGCGTCCAGGCGAACACATCGAAATGCACCCACGGGATGTCCTCACCGACGAACTTCTGCAGGTAAAGCGCCGCGGTGACCGAGCCCGCGAACCCGCCGTCGGTGACGTTGTTGGTGTCGGCGATCGCGCTTTTGAGGTCCTCGGCGTAAGGCGCCCACAAGGGCATCCGCCAGATCGGGTCAGCTGTCGCACGTGCAGCAGTTTCAAACGCCGACCACAGCGCCTCATCATTGGCGTAGGTCGCGGGCAGATCCGGCCCCAGCGCCACCCGCGCAGCCCCCGTCAGCGTCGCGAAATCGACAATGAGTGCAGGGTTCTCTTCGCTCGCGCACGCCAGCGCGTCACAGAGCACCACGCGGCCTTCGGCGTCGGTGTTGCCGATCTCGACCGACAGCCCCTTGCGGGTCATGACCACATCGCCGGGGCGGTAGGCATTGCCGGAGACGGCATTCTCGACCGCCGGGATCAGCACGCGGAGATTGACCTTCAACCCCATGTCCATAATCAGCCGCGCAAGGCCGAGCGCATGGGCAGAGCCGCCCATGTCCTTTTTCATGATCAGCATCCCGGCCGCGGGCTTGAGGTCGAGCCCGCCGGTGTCGAAACACACACCTTTGCCGACCAGCGTCAGCTTCGGCGCGTCCTCGTCACCCCAGCGCAGGTCGATGAGGCGCGGCTCCCGGCCTTCAGCTGCCGCGCGGCCCACCGCGTGGATTGCCGGCAGGTTTTCATCGAGCAGATCATCGCCGACGATGGTGGCGATGGTGGCGCCGAATTCCTCGGCGAGCGCTTCTGCGGTATCCTGCAGATGCGCCGGGCCCATGTCCTCAGCGGGGGTGTTGACGAGATCCCGCACGAACGCCGCCGCGCGGACCTGCTTGAGCACGCCTTCGAGGTCGGTACCCGCAGGCAGGACCAGCACGCGCGCGGCCGGGGCGTCATCGCTCAAATACCGGTCGAAGCGGTACTGGGCCAGCGCCCAGCCGTAGGCGACAAGCGCCGCGTCTTCCGCGCTGACGCCTTCAAGGCGGTAGGCCCCGCCCGGCAGCGCGGTTGCCGCCGTCGCGAGCGACCAGGGTGTGAAGTCCCCGACACCGGCGAGCGCGAGCGCGCCCGCGTCCGCCGGGACCATCAGCACCGTTTCCGGCTTGCCGGTAAAGTCATGCCGCTTGGCCCAGGCCAGCCCCGCCACCGTGACTCCGCCTGCCGTGTCGACCTCCCCTTCCCTCACCAGCTTCAGCGGCGTGGCACCAGCGGGGGCTTCGAGGCTCAGGTAATCGGCGGGGTCGAACATGATGGCGGGTCCTTGTGTGTTTTGCGGATTTAGCGGCTCAGCTTTCGTCTCAACTCGCGTCTCAGCTCTCTGGCGCGATCGTGACCTTCAGGCCGTCGAAACTGTCATCGACCTCAAGCTGGCAGGAAAGGCGCGAGCTGCCTTCCTTGAAGTGCGGGCTGTCTTCCAGAAGATACTGCTCGTCATCTTCCATCTCCGGCATCTTGCCGGCCCAGTCCGCATCCACATAAACGTGGCAGGTGCAACAGCTGCAACAACCGCCGCAGATCGCGGCCAGATCGTCGAAATCGTTGTTGCGGATGTTTTCCATCAGGGACAGGCCGGTCTCGGCATCGATATCGCGGGTTTCACCGGACAGGTCTGTGACTGAAACTTTTACCATTGAGAAATTCCTGTGTTTGGGGCGTTTGCTTTCCTTGGCAGATAGCCTTTTCTTGGGGTTCCGTAAAGCCGCCCTAGATAACTTTCTCAGGAGGAGACAGGGAGGGCGGCCCTATCTGAAGCTAGCGCGCGCTGGATTTCCGCCAAGGTCTCAGCCACACTGAGGCGGTCCGTGACGGACGAACAGGGGCAGACTGAGGAAGATCGGGGGACAAAAGCATGATCATCAAATCCGTGTTTGCGGGGCTGCTTCTGACGATGAGCAGCCTGGGCGCCCATGCGGCTGAACCACAGGTGGGCCCGGCAACGGTTTATACCCACGTCGCGCTGATTGACGGCACGGGCGCGCCAATGAAGACGGATATGGCGATCCTGATTGAAGGCGACCGCATCGCCAAAATCCTGCCGTCGGCCCAGATGACCGCCGCCCTGCCCGAAGGCACCAAGCTGGTGGACGGTCACGGGCTTTATGCCCTGCCCGGGCTTATCGACAGCCATGTCCACCTGACGCCGGTGAAGAAACTGAGCGAAGCCCACGCGCGGCTGAGGCGCTATCTCTACAGCGGCATCACGTCGGTGCGCGATATGGCGGGCGACGCCCGCACGCTGGCGGAACTCAAACGCGAAAGCCTGCTCAAGGAAATCCCGTCGCCCAATATCTATTATGCCGCGCTGATGGCGGGGCCGATGTTCTTCAAGGACCCGAGGCCGGGTGCTACGGCAGAGGGGCTGGTCGCTGGCCAGGTGCCCTGGATGCAGGCGATCACCCCGAAAACCGACATGACGGAAGCTGTGGCGCTCGCGCGCGGGACCGGGGCGACCGGCATCAAGATATATGCCGACCTTGAAAGCAAGGAGGTCCACCGCATCACTGCCGAAGCGCACCGTCAGGGCATCAAGGTCTGGGCCCACAGCATGGTGTTCCCGGCCACGCCCGCCGATGATGTCGACGCCGGGGTTGATGTGCTATCCCACGTGTGTCGGCTGGCGTGGCAGATCGCCCCCGTCCGCCCGCGCGAATATCACCATAAGGTCCATATGCCGACCGACAGGCTGGACCCGGCGGATGCGCGGCTGAAGGCCCTCTATGCCCAGATGAAGGCGCGGGGCGAAATTCTTGACGCGACCCTGTGGCTTTATACCCACCTGACCGAGCTGCGCCACGGCCAGCCCGAAACCGGCGCGGCCCAGTGTTCGCCCAAATTCGCGGCGGCGCTGACCCGTACGGTTTATGACGCGGGCGTGGATATCTCCACCGGCACCGACAGCACGCTGCCCGCCAGCGCTGCTTATCCATCGCTCTATGATGAACTGCATGTGCTGGCCCATGATGTCGGCATGCCACCCTTGCAGGTGATCCGCTCCGCCACCTATGTGGGCGCCCGCGCGCTCGGGCTTGAGGGGGAGCGCGGCACGCTGGTGCCCGGAAAACGCGCCGACATTGTGTTCGTGTCGAAAAACCCACTTGAGGAGATCGACAACCTGCGCTCGGTCGTGCTGACGGTGAAAGACGGCACCGCCTATGCCCGCAAGGATTATGTACCCATCACCAATGCCGAGCTGGGCGATAACTGAGACTAAAGGGGAGAAAGATCATGACTGACCAACATGGCAACTCGGGCCTTAATCGCCGCGATGTCCTGCGCCTGGGCGCCGGGGCGGCCGCAGCCCTGCCCTTCATGGGGCTGACGACAGGGGCCTTCGCCGCCGACGCCCATTTTGACGGGCTCGCGAAAGCCATCGTCATCAATAACCTGGGCGGCATCGATAACCCCAACCTGCGCACGCTGGCGCAGGAGCAGAACGCCAACCCGACGGCGGATGATACACGGACGAGCCTCAATGCCCGCGCGCTCGCCGACGCCATCAAGTCCGGCACCACGGCGATCAACCAGACGCTCGGCTATGTCGCCGGTAAAATGGACCCCTATGAATATACAGTCAGTGAAATCGCGCGCTGGAACCGCATCATCCAGCATCACGGCGACAAGCTCCTGAAGGTCTGGACCACGGCAGACATCGCCCGCGCCAAGCGTGAGGGTAAGATCGGCATCATCATGGGCTTCCAGAATGCCGCCATGATGGGCGACAAGCCGGAGCGGGTGGACACGTTCGCGGGGCTTGGCGTCAAGATCATCCAGCTGACCTATAATGTGCGCAACCAGTTGGGTGACGGCAGCATGATGGCGGAAAACCGCGGCCTGACCGATTTCGGGCGTGAAGTGGTTGAGCGGCTCAATGCGGCGCGCACGGCGGTGGACCTCAGCCATTCGGGCGAGCAGACCTGCCTGGACGCCATCAAGGCTTCCAAGGCGCCGATCTGCATTTCCCACACCGGCTGCCGCGCGCTCGCCGACCTGCCGCGCAACAAGACCGATCAGGAACTGAAGCTGATGGCCGACAAGGGGGGCGTGGCCGGGATTTACTTCATGCCGTTCCTGAAGGAAGACAGCTTCCCGACCGCCGAGGATGTGGTCGCCCATATCGACCATGCCATCAAGGTGTGCGGCGAGGACCATGTCGGTATCGGCACCGATGGCGGCACTACGCAGGTGGATGACATGGCCGCCTATCACAAGATCATTGATGACGAAGTGGAACGCCGCCAGAAGGCGGGCATTTCCGCAAAGGGCGAAAAGAAGGGCATCGTCCCCTTCATCCCGGACCTGCAGGGCCCTGGCCAGTTCCAGAAGCTGGCCGACATGCTGTCCTTCTGCGGCCACAGCGACGCCCGCATCGAGAAGGTGCTGGGCGGCAACTGGACGCGCTATTACCGGGACATCTGGGGGGCTTGAACCCCACGAATAAAGGTTGTTCCTGTATTACGTGTATGCATTTGACTCTCAGTAACATGAGGGTCACGCTTGCTGAGCAGCTAACGCTGGGAGGTAAACATGAATACAGGCACACCTTGCGATGCGCTGAGAACCGCAAAGCGGCTTGAAATTAGATATGATGGCTATACTCGGGTCGTAGAAGTTCACGCTGTCGGTTATACGCGCGAAAACAACGCGATTATGCGCGTCTGGCAGGTTCGGGGCGGTAGCGTCCATAACGAGCGAACTGGGTGGAAATTGCTAAGGCTTGATGAGACAAGGGGGCTCGCTATCCTTAATGAGACTTCTGAAGCGCCCAGACCCGACTACAAACATGGGGACAGCGCTATGGCAAGGATCGTTTGCCAAATATAGGCTCCCACATTCAGAAAGCCTTAGGCCAAAAGAAAAGGGCCGACCCCGATTGGGATCGGCCAAGGACACCTGCAAGGTGGGCAGGTGTGAGGGACAAACTCTAAGGCTTACTCGGCAGCCTTGAACTGGGCGGTCTCGGTCGATTCACCCATGGCGGTCGTCGAAGCGTTGCCGCCCGCGATGGCCTGGGCAACCGCATCGAAGTAGCCGGTGCCGACTTCGCGCTGGTGGCGCGTCGCGGTGTAGCCGTCTTTCTCGGACGCGAATTCAGCCTGCTGCAGCTCGCTGTAGGCCGCCATGCCGCGGTCGCGGTAGCCGTTCGCCAGCGTGAACATGCCGTGGTTAAGGCTGTGGAAACCGGCCAGGGTTACGAACTGGTACTTGTAGCCCATGGCGCCCAGCTCGCGCTGGTATTTGGCGATGGTGTCTTTGTCCAGGTTGGCTTCCCAGTTGAAGGACGGCGAGCAGTTGTAGGCCATCATCTTGCCCGGATATTCCTTCTGGATCGCCTCGGCGAATTTCCTGGCGTCATCGAGGTTCGGGGTCGAGGTTTCCCACCACAGCAGGTCAGCGTGCTTGGCGAAGGCCAGGCCGCGGGCGATACAGTGGTCAACACCGGCATCGAGGTGGAAGAAGCCTTCCGGCGTGCGGCCCTTGTCCTTCAGGATGAAGGCATGGTCGCGCTCATCAATGTCGGAGGTGATCAGCTTGGCGCTTTCCGCGTCCGTCCGGGCAATGATGATCGACGGAACACCGCAAACATCAGCCGCCAGGCGCGCAGCCTGCAGGTTCTGCTCATGCTGCTGGGTCGGGATCAGCACCTTGCCGCCGAGGTGGCCGCATTTCTTTTCAGCCGCGAGCTGGTCTTCGAAGTGAACACCGGCGACACCGGCCTCGATGAAGGCTTTCATGATCTCGAACGAGTTCAGCTTGCCGCCGAAACCGGCTTCGGCGTCGGCAACGATCGGGGCGAACCAGTCGCGCTGGACACCGCCTTCGGCATGTTCGATCTGGTCGGCACGCTGGAGGGTCCGGTTGATACGGCGGGCGAGCTCAGGCGCGGCGTTGGCCGGATAGAGGCTCTGGTCCGGATACATGGCGGACGCGGTGTTACTGTCGGCGGCAACCTGCCAACCGGAGAGGTAAATCGCCTTCAGGCCGGCGCGGACCATCTGCATGGCCTGGTTACCGGTCATGGCACCGAGCGAATGGACATAATCTTCCGTGTTCAGAAGGTCCCACAGCTTGCGGGCACCACGGTCAGCCAGCGTGTGCTGGATCTGAACGCTGCCGCGCAAGCGCTCAACATCTTCAACCGTATAGTTGCGCTCAATATACTTGTAGCGGTCCTTGGGCAGGTTCGGGATCAGGGTTTCGAACGATTTACTCATGATGTCACTCCTTAAGTCTCTCTATCCTGGGGGATGTTGTTATTTGATCAGGTCATATGCTGGTGTGGTCAGGAACTCGGCGAGCTCGTCGGCGAAAACGAGATCGAGGAACAGCCGACCGGCTTCCACCAGCCGGCCGTCCTCGAAAAGGTCCTGGCCTAAGGATTTCTTGAGCGCGCCCATCTCGTCGTCATAAAGCGTGCGGACAAGGGCTTCGGTTACCGGGCGGCCGTCATCGAGCGTGGCGCCCAGCTTGAGCTGCTGCCAAAGCTGCGTGCGGCTGATCTCGGCCGTGGCCGCGTCTTCCATCAGGTTATAGAGGGGCACAGCCCCGCGGCCGGTGAGCCAGGCACCCAGATACTGGATGCCGACGCGGATATTTTCGCGCACGCCTTCTTCGGTGATGGTGCCCTTGTGCGGGGTCAGAAGATCCTCACGGCTGATGGTGAGGTCTGCCCGGGTGCGGTGGACCTGGTTCTGGCCCGGCATCAGCGCGTCGAACACTTGCTTGGCGACCGGCACAAGCGCGGGGTGCGCGACCCAGGTGCCATCATGGCCAAAGCTGGCTTCGCGGTCCTTGTCGGCGCGGACCTTGTCGAACGCGGCGGCGTTGGCGGCCTCATCGCCCTTGACCGGGATCTGCGCGGCCATGCCACCCATCGCGTGGGCGCCTCGCCGGTGGCAGGTTTTGATGAGCAAAAGCGAGTAAGCTTTCAGGAAGGCCTCGCCCATCCCCACCTGCGACCGGTCCGGCAGCAAAAACTGAGGGTTTTTGCCGATCCGCTTGATGTAGCTGAAGATATAGTCCCAGCGGCCGCAGTTGAGGCCGACGATATGGTCCTTGAGCGCGAACAGGATTTCATCCATCTCGAACGCCGCGGGCAGGGTTTCAATCAGAACAGTCGCCTTGATGGTGCCGTGCTTGAGGCCAAGCGTCATTTCCGTATGGGTGAAAACATCATCCCACAGCTTGGCTTCCTTATGGCTTTCCATCTTCGGCAGATAGAAATAGGGACCTGTGCCGCGGCCCAGAAGGGCTTTGGCGTTATGGAAGATATAGAGGCCGAAATCGAACAGACCGGCGGAGATGGGCGCGCCGTCCAGTTCGGCGTGCGCCTCGATCATGTGGAGCCCGCGCGGGCGAACCTTCAGGACGGCCGTCTTGTCACCGAGCGCATAGGCCTTGCCGGTTTTCGGATCGGTGAAGGTGAGCGTGCCATGGGCATAATCATAAAGGTTGATCTGGCCCTCGAGCATATTGTCCCACGTCGGCGCGGAGGCATCCTCGAAATCGGCCATGAAAACATTGGCACCCGAGTTGAAAGCGTTGATCATCATCTTGCGGTCGACCGGGCCGGTGATCTCAACCCGGCGGTCCTTCAGGTCCTCGGGCGTGCCGAGGATCTGCCAGTCACCTTCGCGGATGTCTTTGGTCTCTGCGAGGAAGTCCGGCAGCTCACCAGCGTCGAGGCGGACCTGACGCTCGCGGCGGGCCTTGATCAGCTCCCTGCGGCGCGCACCAAACAGGCTTTCAAGCTCGGCGACGAACGCGAGCGCCTCGGGCGTCAGGATACGGTCGTACCCGTCCTTGATCTCGGCGATAATATCGAGAGTTTGCGGCTCGATCTGGCGTTCGGCAGTGGCTGACATAGTGTGACCTTCCCGTGGTAACTGGTAACCTTCACCCGCAATTTTCTTGCGCGGTATGCAGCTTATATTTCACGATTCTTTCGGGCTTCAAATAACAATTGATACAAAAAGTGTTCCATAGTATGATTTTGTAAATGTAAAATTGTTGATTTGTAAAAATTGTAAAACTAAGCAACACAGGCTGCCGATAGGGACCACCACAGGCGCATAAACGCGTAAAAAAGCTAATGCTGCGTGGGGTTACCCGGTTTTGAGTGAGGGACAGACATGGCCGAAATGGCGACCAAGAAGATTTTCGCGGGGCCGCGTATCCGCCGCCTGAGGCGTGAACTCGGGCTTTCCCAGTCGCAAATGGCGTCGGAGCTCGGCTTTTCGACCAGCTATCTCAACCTGGTGGAACGCAACCAGCGCCCGGTGTCGGCGCAGTTTCTGCTCCGACTCGCTGAGGTGTATGATGTCGAGCTGACCGCTTTTGCGGGCACCGATGAAGCCCGCGCTTTCGCGGACCTCAGTGAAATTCTCGCCGACCCCATGTTCAAAAGCCTCGGTCTTAGCCGCGGCGAGGTGCAGGACATGGCCGACGCTGCCCCCAAGGCCGTGGACGCCTTCAGTCTGCTTTATAAATCCTTCCGCCAGGCGCGGCAGAGCGCGACCGAGCTTTCAAGCCAGTTTGTCGAGCGCGACGCCACCGATATCGACACCGTCTTCCCGGTCGACGAAGTGCGGGACTTTATCCATGACCGCAAGAATTACTTCCCCGAGCTCGATGAGGTGGCGGAAAGCCTGCATGAGGAAATCGGCCTGAACCGCGAGGATGCTTTCATGCTGCTGTCTGCCCGGCTTGATGAAGAGCACGGCATTCGCGTGCGCATCATGCCCTATGAGGTGATGCCCGATACGCTCAGGCATTTCGACCTGCACCGTCGCCAGCTGCTGATCTCCGAGATGATCGACATGCCCGCACGGCTGTTCCAGCTCGCCTTCCAGCTCGCGATGCTGGAAATGAAGCCGATGATCCAGCGGATCGGCGACAGCCATACCTTCCAGACCGAAGAAGCAAGGCGCCTGGTACGCATCAGCCTCGCCAACTATTTCGCCGGTGCGCTCCTGATGCCCTATGGCCGTTTCCTCAAGGAAGCCAAGGCGCTCAAATATGACATGGAGCAGCTTGGGCGGCGCTTCGGCACCAGCTTCGAACAGGTCGCCCACCGGCTAACCACCCTGCAGCGGCCGGGTGAGCGCGGCATTCCCTTCTTCTTCATAAGGGTCGATAAGGCCGGGAACGTCTCCAAGCGCTATTCGGCCGGGCGCTTCCACTTTTCCCGCTTCGGCGGCACCTGCCCCTTATGGTCCGTGCATGACACATTCGCGACCCCGGGGCGGATCGTCACCCAGGCCATCCAGATGCCGGATGAAACCACCTATTTCTCGGTCGCGCGCACGGTCAAGCGCGTGAGCGTGCTTTATGGCCAGCCCGAACAACAGCTTGCCATCGGCCTCGGCTGTGACATCGCCCACGCGCGGGAGCTTGTTTACGCCAAAAGCCATAACCTGGAAGCGCCGGACGCCACGCCGATCGGCCCCAACTGCCGCCTGTGCGAGCGCCCCAACTGCGCCCAGCGCGCCCACCCGCCGCTGACGAAAAACATGGTGCTCGACGAACGCTCCCGCGGGGTTTCCGCCTACCGTTTTAGCTCGGAATAATCACGCTTTTCCGACACGTAAAAACGTCACGTAATATTGTTGCTGATATATTCGGCAGCAATCCTGACGTTTTTGACCAGGCGTAATATAATTGCGCAATATTTCCCGCATGATTGCCGTTGCCAAGCCCCATGCGCCCGCGTAGGGTGGCGGCAAAAATAGACATGATAAAACGGGACCCCAAACCACCATGAGCACCAGCGTTCTCGACCTTTTCAATATCGGCATCGGGCCGTCGAGTTCCCACACCGTCGGACCGATGAAAGCCGCGCGCGAATTTCTGGAAACGGCCGCCGAAGATGGGCTGATGGACAGGGTCGCGCGGGTGGAAACCCGGCTTTTCGGGTCGCTGGGCGCCACCGGGCGCGGTCACGGGTCCGACAAGGCGATTATCCTGGGGCTGATGGGTGAATGCCCGCGCGGGATCGATGTCGATGCCATCGACGGCATGATCACGGCCGTACGCACCGCAAAATCCCTGCAGCTTCTGGGGAGCCACCCGGTTGCCTTCAATGAAGATGAAGACCTGCTGCTCTTGCCGCGTGAGCGCCTGCCCTTCCATCCGAACGGGATGCAGTTCACCCTTTATGACGCGGACGGGGCCGAACTTGTGAAGTCGATTTATTATTCGATCGGCGGCGGCTTCATCGTGAGCGAGCTTGAAGCCAAGAAAGACCAGTTCATCGAGGAAAAGGTCAAGCAGCCCTACCCCTTCACCACCGGCGCGGAACTTCTGGCGCACTGCGAGAAAACAGGCAAGCGCATCAGCGATATCATGCTGGCGAACGAGCGCGTGTTCCGAAGCGCCGACCAGGTGCGCGCTGAGCTGTTGGAAATCTGGTCCGTCATGCAGGAATGCGTGCATCGCGGTTGCCACTGCCGGGGCGAAATGCCGGGGCTGAAGGTCAAACGCCGCGCCGCCGCGCTTTACGAACAGCTTTCCGCCCGCCCCGAACGCGCGCTCACCGATCCCCTCACCATCATGGACTGGGTCAACCTCTATGCGCTGGCGGTCAATGAAGAGAATGCCGTCGGCGGCCGGGTTGTCACCGCGCCCACAAACGGCGCCGCTGGGATTGTGCCCGCGGTGCTGCATTATTACACCCGCTTCGTGCCCGGCGCGAACGACGAGGGTGTCATCCGCTTCCTGTTGACCGCAGGTGCCGTAGGTCTTCTCTTCAAACTGAACGCTTCCATCTCCGGCGCTGAGGTCGGCTGCCAGGGTGAAGTCGGCTCGGCCTGCTCGATGGCCGCGGCGGGCCTTACCGAAGTGTTGGGCGGCACGCCCGAACAGGTGGAAAACGCCGCCGAGATCGGCATGGAGCATAACCTCGGCCTCACCTGCGACCCCATCGGCGGGCTGGTGCAGGTACCCTGCATCGAACGGAACGCCATGGCGTCGGTGAAGGCGATCAACGCCGCGCGGCTGGCGCTCCGGGGGGACGGCACCCATTTCGTCAGCCTCGACAAAGTAATCCGCACCATGCGCATCACCGGGCGCGACATGCAGTCCAAATATAAGGAAACCGCGCGCGGTGGCCTCGCCGTCACCGTGCCGATTGCCGCCACCGTTGTCGATTGCTAAGCTCGCCTCCTGCACGATGCGGGAGGGTATATGGACAGCTATGTAAAGGGCGATACGAGCACGCCGCTCATCAACATCACCATCGGCAAGCAGCTGGAGGAAACGGCGGCCCGCTACCCGGACCATGACGCCGTCATTTTCCGTGAAAGTGGCGCGCGCCTGACCTATGCCGAGCTCAACGCCGAAGCCGACCGTATCGCCGCGGGTTTCCTCGCGCTCGGGCTCGCGCCTGGTGACCGCGTCGGCGTGTGGGCGCCCAACCGGCTCGAATGGGTCCTCTGCCAGTTCGCGACCGCCAAGGCCGGACTTATCCAGGTCAATATCAACCCCGCCTACAGGCTGCATGAGCTTGAGTATGCCCTCAATCTCGTTGAATGCCGCGCCATCGTCACCGCCGAGCGCTTCAAAAGCTCCGACTATATCGCCATGCTGCAGGAGCTGGCGCCCGAGCTGGAGGTCTGCGCCCCCGGCAAGCTGAAGGCTGAAAAGCTGCCTGCGCTTGAGATGGCCATCACCATGGGAGATGACGCCCCCGCGGGTTTCCTCCGATTCGCTGACATCGCCGGGCTGGCGACCGATGAGCTGCTCGCGCGTGTGGCAGAAATCGGCGTGGGTCTAAGCCCAGACGACCCGATCAACATCCAGTTCACCTCCGGCACCACCGGCGCGCCCAAGGGCGCGACGCTCAGCCACCGCAATATCCTCAATAACGGCTGGTTCGTGGGCCGCGCCATGGGCTTTGCCGACACCGACCGCTTGTGCATCCCTGTGCCGCTCTACCACTGTTTCGGCATGGTGATGTCGGTGCTGACCTGCCTGACCCACGGCGCCGCCATGATCTTCCCCGCCGAAGCCTTCGAGCCCGTCTCGGTCCTTGAAGCAGTTCAGGCCGAAGCCTGCACCGCGCTCCACGGCGTGCCGACCATGTTCATCGCCGAGCTCGCCGTGCCCGACCGGGGTACCTACGACCTTTCCACCCTGAGGACCGGCATCATGGCTGGCGCGCCTTGCCCGATCGAGGTGATGAAACAGGTAATCTCGGACATGCATATGGAAGATTGCACCATCGCCTACGGCATGACCGAGACAAGCCCGGTCAGCTTCCAGACCAGTATGGACGACCCGATAGAGCGGCGCGTGTCCACCGTCGGCCGCGTGCAGCCACATGTGGAAGTGACGCTGATCGACACCGACGGCAATATCGTGCCGCGCGGCACACAAGGGGAGATCTGCACCCGTGGTTACCTGGTGATGCAGGGTTACTGGAACGACCCCGAGCGCACCGCGGAGGCCATCGACGCGGAGGGCTGGATGCACACGGGTGACCTGGGTGTCATCGATGAGGCGGGCTACTGCAACATCACCGGGCGGCTCAAAGACATGCTGGTGCGCGGCGGTGAGAATGTCTACCCGCGCGAGATTGAGGAATTCCTCTACCGTCACAGCGCCATCCGTGACGTGCAGGTGTTTGGCGTGCCCGACCATAAATATGGCGAGGAAATCTGTGCCTGGGTTGCCCTGCATGAAGCCGGAAGCCTGACGGAGGAGGAGCTCAAAGCCTTCTGCAAAGGCCAGATCGCTCACTATAAAGTGCCGCGTTATGTGCGCTTCGTCGATGACTTCCCGATGACGGTAACCGGCAAGATCCAGAAATTCATCATGCGCGAGCAGATGATTGCCGAGCTCGACCTCATCATTGAGGACACCGCCTAGATGACCCGCACCTATGCCGTCTTCCCGGATATTTACGAGTTGGTGAAGGAAATCCCGAAAGGACAGGTGGCGAGCTACGGCATGATCGCGAGCCTGATCCCAGGGGCGACCGCGCGTATCGTCGGCTTCGCCATGGCCGCAACGCCGGATGACAGCATCCCCTGGCAGCGGGTGATCAACAGCGCCGGCAAGATCAGCGAGCGCCCCGGCATGGATCGTCAGCGCGAGCGGCTGATGGACGAAGGCATCAGCTTCAAAAAGAACGGCGCGGCCGATTGGAAGAAACACCGCTGGCAGGGCCCATCCGAAGCCTGGCTTTCCGCCCACTGCATCGAGTTCATCGATTTCCTCGAAACCCAGGCCCTGTGGCCGGGCTGACCCTCCGCCAGCGCGGCACAGTGCCGCAAGCGAGCAACGCGGCTAGGATAAATCATCCCACTTTCATTCTGGTATCGGGTATATTATTTCGAAAGGCTGAATTTACCAACAACAATAGATGTTTACTGTTTAAAAATCTACATTTTGACTTTGATGTCAATGGTTTATGGAATATCCTCTTATTTATCTTACTAAATAATATAAGGACCATATCGTAATATGTCCATATTGATGAAAAAATCCCAAGACTATATAGATTGCACTTTCGATCACATCGCAGCCAACTTTCAGGCAATGAAAGCAAACAGCCACCTGATTGTCGAGGCGGGCGACATGCTGTGCGACGCACTGCGGTCCGGCGGCAAGGTCATGTTCTGCGGCAATGGCGGTTCGGCAGCGGACTCCCAGCACCTAGCTGCGGAACTGATGGGCCGGTTCCTAATCGACCGCAAACCGCTGCCGAGCTTGGCGCTGACCGTCGATACCTCGGTGCTGACGGCCGTCGGCAACGACTATGGCTATGACCATGTATTTTCACGCCAACTGACCGGCATCGGCTCCAAGGGTGATGTCCTTGTCGGCCTGTCAACAAGCGGCAACAGCAAGAACGTCATCGAAGCCTTCGCCAAGGCGCGCGAGATGGGTATCAAGACCGTCGGACTGACAGGTGTCAAGGGCGGCGTGCTTGCCGATAAGTGCGACCTGTGGCTTCCGGCAACGGCAAGCCGCACCGACCATATCCAGGAACTCCACATCGCAATCGGGCACCTGCTCTGTGGAATCGTAGAAGCCCGCTTCGCACAACCCGTCTAAGCGGCGGTCCGGACCTAAAGATGCCGTGAAACATCGTCAAGGCGCTGCACGACCACATCGGGCTGCGCCTTTTCCATGTCTGCCTCCGGCGGGTCACGGGTGAACAGGATTGTCTTGCCCAGCTGGGCCGCCTTGCCCGCTAGGATATCCGACATCTTGTCCCCCACCAATAGCGACTGTTCGGGCGATATTTCGAAATCCGCTATGGCCTGTTCGATCATACCAGGGCTCGGCTTGCGCCAAGAACAAAGCTTTCTATAGTCTCCCACTCCGTGTTCCGGGTGGTGTGGGCAGTGATATATCCGGTCGATTCTGACGCCGTGATCGCGGAACTGCCCGATCATCCACGCAGACAATTTGTCGAACTCCGCGACGCCATAATAGCCCCGGCCGATGCCGGCCTGATTGGTGATGACAATGATACGATAGCCGCGATCCTGCGCAGCAAGGCAGAGGTCAAATATGCCCGGGATAAACTCGAATGCCTCGATGGTGTGTACATAGCTTTTTTCGACATTGATGACGCCGTCGCGATCCAGAAACAGAGCCTTGGGCAATTTTTCATCCTTTATCCTCAGGGGTCTATTGTGTATCAATCTTAGTCACTTTCATCCTTTAAGTGTTAAGTTCTTTTTGAAACCGATCCGTCTGAAAGGCCCCGACGTTGGAAGAATATGTCGCCTTTAAGAACTGGGACCTTGCCTTCAAGCCCACGGAGCTCGAGAGCGAACTCTATGAGGGCGACTTCCGGGATATCACCATCAAGGGCAAGGCTGTCCTGGATATCGGCTTCGGCAACGGTGGTTTCATGGGTTGGGCGAAAGAAAAGGGCGCTACCGTCAGTGGGATCGAGGTAATCAGCGATGCCGTGCATGGCGGGAAAGATTTTGGTTTCGACACCTACCTTTACCCAGGTTTCGACACCGACGCATTCGAAGGTCACTTCGACCTTATCGTGGCGCTGGACCTGTTCGAGCACCTGACGATTCAGCAGATCAATGATTACCTTGGGCTTATTGAAAAGTGCCTGAAGCCCAACGGTCAGGTAGTCCTGCGCTTCCCCAATGGCCAGTCTCCGTTCGGGCGCATTTACCAATATGCCGACGTTACCCACATCAGCGTGCTGTCCGCCAAGATCATGGAGCAACTTCTGGGGCCGACCAATCTGACCATCACATCGGTCAGGGAACCCTATTTTGCAATTCAGTGGAACAAGGGCTTTCTGTTCGGGCTTGCGAAATCCATGCAGAAGGCCGGGCGCAGCCTGATGTTCTTCCTGCTTAAAAAGCTCGTCGGCCTTGGCGACTACACCATGGACATAAACGTGGTGCTGATCCTCAGGAAGAAGGCCTGACGGGCGGGACAAGCCCCCCCTTACATCAAGCCTTGGTCGCCACAACATGGAAGCTGTGGAAATTGTCGGGCCCTTCGTCAACTTCAACGATGTCCATGCCCAGCTCTTTCAGGCAGGCCGACACCACCTTGGCCGTAGGCGACCAGACATGGTCGTTGCCGACCCACGGGGAACCCGGCTCCCACAGCGTCATGCTTTCGTGCGGCAGATAAAGGAACAGGATTCCTCCTTTCTTGAGCTTCCTCGACCACAGCGCCAGCGCGTCACGCCATTTTTCAAGATGCTCGAGGCAGTGCGAACTGAATACAAAGTCCAGCGACCCATCATCCCATTTGTCCAGAACATAAGCGTTTTCCCCTGGGTCGTTATCCACGGGGTGCGCACAATCTAGCGGCCATTTGTTGCAACCAATATCCAGGCCCTTGCCTTTACAGAATTTGAGCGCCTTTTCACGGATATTCCACATGGCATGGCCCTGCGCCATTTCCTCGCCGTAGGTCTGGCCCTTGTAGACGTAATAGATCGCTCCATCCTTGACCAAACGCTGGAGCCCCTGCTCAAGCATCGCTGTGGTTGAGAGGTCCACAACCTTGTCGGAGAACTTGGTTATCACTCGGTAAAACCTGAGCAAAAAGAAAAATTTCAGTAGCTCTGGGTCAGTCAGAAACATTTTAAGTCGACTAATTGTCATTACCTTCGTCCAGGTTGAAGCTTTATACTCTAGGCAATAAGCCGCTGATATAAATCTAGTGTCTGTGCAAACTCTTTTTGCGCCGTGTGGTGTTCCAGCGCATGGGCTCTCGCTTTTTCAGCCTTTACGGGTAGGCTTTCAAATTCCTCAATAACATTGCCGATCACCTCCTTGAGGGACACGGCGTCACCCGGCGCATAAAACCAGGCCAGCGCATCGTCCTCCCCAAGGCTTTCAACTAGCGTCGGCAACTTGGGTAGAACACACGAGAAACCCTGAAAGATTGACTCGAGAATCCCTCTTGGCAAACATCCGCCCTCCCAGATCGAACTGAACAGGAGGACATCAGCCTCGCGGATAGCATCCGCAACATCTGCGACATATCCCGTAAAGGTTACTCTATCGGCAAGAGCATGTCTTTCAACGTATTCTTTGCACGCCTCAAGGAGCGGACCGCTGCCAACCCACAAAAACTGACCAGTGCCACCGTCCCGGATGTGGCCGTGCACAGCCTCAAGCCATATAAGCGGCGCCTTGGCCTCGGCAAGCCGACCCAACATAAAGAATGTAGGCCCGTCCGGAGGCATAGCCGTTCTCTTTTGGGCAACGATTGGCAACGGATCAACACCAGTGTTGATCACATTAACCCTGTCAGCTGGCACGCTCGCGACAAAACGCAACAATTTGGACTTCACGTCCTGGCTCGGCACCACAAAAGCTGCAGTCCGCTTTGGCAGAAGAGCCAGCAAAAAACTGTTCAGGCTGTAACTCACGGATTTTGCGTCAATGCGCCCGAAATCATGGAACACGGTCACGGCAACTCCGTTTCTCGCCGCCCAGAGCGCACTGAAAAAGCTGGACACTGGGTCAAGGCTCGCATGCACGATCACGCGCATGGACCCATGCGATCGCGCTGTTGATTTCAGAAGTCGCTTTAGCTGATACGCACCAATCAGTCGCTTGTCGGGCCGCCGACTGCACAGCCGCGTATATAACGTTTCAGGCAGGCGTATCATTGCACCGCCCAACGCTTCAAAAGGGCGCCCGTATTGGGTTTCCTGTTCGGGATCGAATGGCATAGCCAGATACACCTTGCAATGCATCAGCATTTTCTTCGCCAGCATGAAGGTATATTCCTGCGTTCCGCCAAGCCCGGGATAACCCGCCACGAAGAACACAGCCGTTTTTTCCAAGTGCAACCAATCTCGCAAGAGTGATTCATTCACAGAGAGCCGCCTTCCATCTCTCGCCTCACCTACATGGCCCTGGCCAGAGGCCCAAGGTTGACCAACCGACGCCCCGTGCCGTCGAACACGATGTGCGATGCTGGCGCGTTGAGAGTCGGCGTCAGGAAGATATAGTCCTGCAGGATTTCGCGGATTGCGGCATGTTTTTCCGGCGGCGCGAGCAGCATCAGGAATCCGCCGGCTCCCGCCCCTAAAAGTTTGCCACCTATTGCTCCTCCCGCTCGGGCCTTGGCATAGATGGTATCGATTTCCGGATTGGAAATAACGCTGTGAAGGCTCCTTTTTTCTTCCCAAGCTTCGTGAAGCAATTCGCAGAAGGGCGTAACGGCCCCTGTGCCCGTAATGATATTGTACGCCTTGTCGACCTGCTTGCGCATACGGAAGTAACGTTCCCGGTTGCTCGAGACGTCCTTCAGTTGCGTCTGTACCACTTCTTCCGCTCGGCGCGTGATGCCGGTATAGACCATCAGGATATGCTGGTTCAGTTCTTCCTGCCGCTCGTCAGAAAGATTGAGCGGAGTGACCCGGATGTCATCTTCCTTAACAAATTCAAGCACATTGAAACCGCCTACGGCCGCGAAGGTTTGATCTTGGCAGCCGACCCTTTCGCCCAGCACGCGGCGCTCGAAATCTATCGCCGCATAGGCAAGATCAAGGCCTGAGAGTTTGTTGCCGGTGAGGGCATTCAGCGCCTGCAAAAGGGCAACACTGAAGCTCGAGGAAGACCCAAGACCGGTCTTGGCAGGCAAATCGGCAAAATAATTGACCTCAGCATCCTTCTCAAGGCCGCACAGGCGCAAGGCTTCCTTGAACGGCGTGTGCGAAATCTCCTCTAGGTTCTGGACGATTTCTGTTTTGCGATAGGAAATGCGGACAGCATAGTCGAACATCTTGCTGTCGAAGCGAGATGCGGTGATGAAGGCATACTGGTCAATCGCCGACCCCAGAACCGCGCCACCATGCTCTAAAAAATGATCGGGATAGTCGGTGCCGCCACCAAAAAACGAGACTCTGAGCGGTGCCTGAGTAATAATCATTGTCGCCAAACCTCAATAAATAATAAGGTTAAGTGTAACCTTAACCTGTGCCTATGAATACCCTTTTTTGATCTTCCCAATTTCTTCAATATAGCGTTCGGCGATATCCCGCCCGCGCAGGTGCGGGATTGGCTTTCTTGCTATCTCCCGGCCGGCCGCGGCCATTTTCTCCCGATTTTCGGAGAAATAGGCGAGCGCACCCCTGACCGCGCCGGAGGTTACCTCAGGCAGGACATAAATACCGCCATGCGGCGGCAGAAACTCGAGGACGCCAATATCAGGTCCCGCAAAAACAGGCTTTCCGGCCCACAGGGCCTCGGTGAGCGTCAGGCAAAAGGATTCAAAACGGCTGGGAACCGCTAGAATGTCTATCATGTCATAGAAGGCGTCACGCGTAGGTCCGGATACCTGCCCCAGGAACTCGACCCGATCTCCGCACGGATGGCCCTTGGCCTGGGCCACGATACGGTCCCAGTAGGCTTCCGACCCCTTGATGGCTGTCCCCGCGACATGCAGGTAAGCCTCCTTCTCCGGATTTTCCCGACACCATTCCAGAAAGCCGGTCACCAGCTCGCTGAGGCCCTTCCGGGGGGAGGCCTGCGAAATGAAGCCGATGTGAAGCCCGGTTGGCCTGTCTCTGTTCCCCAAGTCGGGGAGGGTTGCGCGCCCCTCGTAGGGCTCGGGCAAGATGATGGCTTTGCGCCGTGTGAAAAAGGCAGGCACGATGCAGGCCCGTTGCTCGGCCGTTGAGGAAAAGATGATCCGGTCCGCGAGGACCAGAAGCCAGATCTCCACGCTGAGCAGATAGGCCAGCTTCTTCATGTCCCTGAGGCGGACGAAATCGGCTTTACACAGCTGCCCCTTCGGCGCATACAGAATCGGTATTCCGCGCTGCACAGTACGCCAGGCCACCCCTAAGCTTCTGAAATTCCAAGCGCCCGCTATAAGCGCGACATCATAAGTATGGAGGTCAACCGTTGCACTGAGCGGGTCCTCCGTCATTGGAAGAAACTCCAGATCTCCGACATGACGGTGATATCCATTCCGCGTCAGAACATCCGTCGAGACCGCCGCGGCGCCCAGATGGCGCGCCAACTGTAGCAGGGACTCCGGGACCCCGCCAAATCCCACACGAAAGAACTTTGAAACGATCAAGAGGCGGCTGATCTTCCCGGTGCCGGTAACAGACATGGCAATTCCCGAATATTCTCACAAAAACAAAATGGCGTTCACAGCAGTTGAAAGTAATCCTACCCGACTTTCATCAAACTCAATCAATATATCCCTTTGCTGCAAAATGGCTTGTATCAAAAAAGACCATATCTTAGGGTCTGCCTCAAAGTATGGGGTAAACTCCCCAGTTTCTATGGGAAAAGCGCAATATGGTTCGCATAGCTATTGTCGCATGCATACTCGCAGTGTCGCTAACGCGCCTGATTTCCTATTCATTCGGTATTCCTGCCATTGCCTATTTTTCCCTTATCCCTTTTGTGATTATCGCGGCCATGACGGCGCGGCCCCTCCCCCTTCATCCGGTCGACAAGGTGGTTGCCGGCTTGATGTTAATCGGCATTGCCTGGGTCCCGATTGGCATCCTGTCATCCATGAGCCTGATCAACCCGCCGCCTTTGTCGCAGCAGATCAAGAGCATGATCTGGTACGAAGGGATCTTCTTCGCCTATTTTGCAATCCGCTATGTTCCTCTGCCCAAGAATGCCCCGCGGTTCTTCATGCTGGCATTGATAATCGTCGGCTGCGTGGGGGCAGTTTCCATCTATTTGCAGAAATTCGGGATCATCGGCTCGTTCTATGCGGTAGATGATCAAACTACATCCCTCTATGGTTACTTGGACGAATACGGTATCGCAAAGTATCGAATCAATGGGATGTATGGGAACCCTCACGATGCCGGAGCCGCCATGGCCCTTCTTATTTTTGCGCTCTTTGCATGGGTAAACGTTCACCAATCCAAAGCACCCCAAATACTTTGCAGCATTTTATTGGGCCTTGCTTTTGGAGCGCTCATCTTAACCAGCTCTAGATCGAATTTGGTGGTTGTTATAATTGCCCTGTTTTTTTCTTCTTTTTTGTCATCAAAAGCTTCAAAACAATATCAAATAGATAGAAAAAATTACCGAAAATTATACATATTTATTATAGCAATGATAATATTAATATCATATCCATATATTTATAGAGTTTTTGACGACACACTTATTTTTTCACATGGCTTTGATTTTCTTCTATATGAAGGAAGGATCTCTTCTAATATATATTCTTTTTTGTATCTCACCAACGGCAGTTTAATACAAACTGTTCTGGGTTGGGGTTTAGGCACCGGAGGAATGGCCGCCATTACCGGTGCCAAGGTGCTTCCCGTGAATACCGTTGACCTCTTTATAGTTTCCCTGCTTGCCAATTACGGCATTGTTGGCGTGGTAATGTTCCTTACATTTTTTGTTCGCCTGACGTCCCTTTTGATCAGCAGAGACAAAGAAAAACAGACTCGAGAACATTATGACGATAAAGTTCTCTTGCAGTTCTGCGTAATGTCCGTGGTAGGGGCACTAATATCCATCGCGATCAACACTGATATCGAACAGAAAATATACCCAATATTCACATTCATAGCGATAGGCCTGCACATAAACCATTTGGTAAGGGGCCAAGTTTTGTCACGCCATCAAAACCATTACCCCATGTCAGGCACGTAACAGGCCCAGACAACACCAAAAATTTTTAATACCTTGATGTCAAAGGATAAATAAAGAATATACTCTGCATCTGGCGCCACTTCGGAGGGACTTAACTATGCTATTTCCAAGGCAATAAGGCAAAAATCGAGATGCTCCAGAAATTTTTATTTAAGAAAATTGAACGCTGGATTCTCATACTCTTTATATTTCTGGTGTTAACCGGCATTCCTTTTTTAGGCTGGGCCATTTCGAGTTCGGAGGCGGACATAAACGGCCCCAATTCGACAATTATCACTATTCCTACACCGACAGGAATAGCGTCAACTACTGGCTTGAGGTCTGGGTTGCATCATACCGCCACGTTCTTGAAGAAGCCAAAACCCTCGGGCATTCGGTTGTCTTTGTCTGCTACGAGAACCCCTGCAAACCGAAAGCAGGGGTATTGGCAAAAACTGGCCCGGCGTCTCGACGTAAATGCCGACACGAATGTGGAATTAATCAACAAGAGTTGCGCCGCGCCCCTGGTTTCAGACAAGGCCTTGTGCGAAACGGCGGCTGATATATACAATGAAATGTTAATAGAGAACGACAAAGCCCTATCGCCCCTTTAGATACTCTTTGGGGCGTATCCATTACATTTGAAATTGAAAAAATGACACTTTCCGGTGATTTATGCTAAACCTTCATATAATTTCATTCATGACGATTGATTACCGGGTAATTCTTCACCGAAGTTTTGCTTTTTGTTTTTCGACGGCCGGCTGGAAAGTCAAAAGCATCGAGATGGATGTCGAAACAAACCGTTTCCGCCGCTTTGTTGACAACGGCATGGAGAGGCTTCTCCTGCCGCACGGGCGCGCCAACATGCCCTTGCCCATGCGATTGCTGCGCCGGATCATGCGCTATGTCTATTTCATGCTCGGCGCCATCCTCCTGAAGGCGCGCATGAAACCGGGCGACCTGGTTCTCGCGTGCGACACATGGTCGTTTTTCCTCGCGAGCCTCGCCGTGCCCTTCGACCGCATCGTCTATTACGAGATCGAGGTGTTGGGCCACCAGGACAGGAACACGCCATTCTTTGAGCGCTGGCTCAGGGGCTTCATGCAGCGCAACGTGCGCAAGTGCGCCCTTCTGGTCTCAGTTGAGCGGCACAGGCTGCGCTTCCTTTCAAAATTTTATCGCCAGCCGAACACAGAACTGGTTCTGAACGCACCGATGCGGGCCGATGTCAAAAGGCTGGCCGCCGATCGGCCGCTCGGGAAGCGTCCGCGGATCCTTTATGCTGGGCGGCTGTGGAAATATACGCTCGCGCCGCTTTTGTTAGACTTCGTCAAAAAATATCACCATCTGTATGAGATCGAGATTTTCGGGCTGCCCGATGACGACTGCAAGGCCGCCTTCGAGGACATCCGGCACCTTGACGGCGTCACCTGCCACGGCTTCGCCCCGCGCGAGGACCTCGAACGCGCCTTCGAACGCGCCAATGTCTCTGTCGTGATGTGGGACCCGACCGACCGGTCGAACTTCGGCCTGAAATATTGCGCGCCCTGCAAATTCTTCGATGCGGCCGCCATGGGCATCCCGGTTGTCTGCAGCCCGAACCCTCCCATCAAGGAATGGCTTGCGGAGTACCGGGTCGGCGAGGTGATCGAGCCTTTGGATGCGGATGAGCTCAATGACGCGGTCGCCAAAATTACCGCGCCGGAGAGTTATGCAAAATACCGGGAGGAATGCCTCAAAAGCTCAGACGCCTGGATTTATGACGAGCAGGTGCGCCCGGTCATCGAACGGGTCAAGGCGATGCCCCAGTTTCAAACGCCTTCAGAAAATTCAGAGGCAAAATAGCAGGAAAATCAAATATCTGTTGCCAGTGGGGCCAGAAGCAGCGTCTGCCGTCAGAAATATTCTATATTGACCTTCACGAACAAAGACCCGACTTTAACGCGACGGGGAAAAGCGGTTAGTAAATTTGTTCTTACACACATTCCAGCAATGGCCAGATATCCCACCAACGGCTGTGATTTCTGTGCCCGGGTGCAATTCAGCCTTGGAGAACCATCATTTTGATCGCGCTTGACATAGCTCCCTGTGAAAATTTCAATGGCTACGACAGTTACGTTGAGAGCAGAGGCAACAGCGACCAGAAATTCTGGGGCGATATTTCGCGTTCACAATGGATGACGCATGTCGAAGCCCAGAAGACAGGACAGGAGAATAAGGTCAGAGAGCTGTTGCTGCCAATTGCACAGAGCCTTGCCGCGCTGAGGGTCATTTCCCTGGGGCCCGGCATGGCATTTGGCGTGAATGCCCTGTTGCAGGCCGGTATCGATGCCTATGGATGCAATATAGGGGGACGCATCGGGGCCTGGAAGGATATTGACCTTCCCGCCGATCGCCTTTTTATGGCCGACCTGACGGACCTGCCGCTGTCCGACGGGCAGTTCGGTATAGCCTTTCTGTGGCACGTCTTCGAGCATGTGGGCACTAAGGACGGAAACCAGAAAATGGTCAGCACGACTACGGTGCACAGGCAAAAATGTATCGACCAGTATCACGGAGCCCATACCTATCTGCCGGAAAAAATCTATACTTGGGGAATCAAAAAAGGGATCGGCACCCATAACCCTTTTAGCAAAAAAAATTTCCTGCCTCCCTGGGGCAACTTAAAAGATACCCCTCCGGCTTTAGCGAAGTTGAAATTCTGCCGGCCAGCAGTGGCGGCATGTTTCAGAATACGTCAGCCACGAATATTCCCGGCGGACGTTTCGGAAAATTATTGAAGCAATATGTATCCCTCATCGACAAAACAAAACTGTCTGCAAGCCCCCTCTCGCCGGTCATCAATCTGATAGCGAGAAAATAACGTAACCTACCAAAGGTAATTCAGGACGTGTATTTGCGCCGGCTACTTGGAAAACACCAACTACGCGCGCTGTTCTCCGCCTACAGCGCCAATGCCGCCGGACGCGTGACGGGCATCCTGTTGCAGCTTGCCCTGGTGCCGCTTCTTCTGAAAACGCTGGGCGTGGAGAATTACGGCGCGCTCGTGCTTTATAACACGCTCATCACGTCGGGCATGCTGCTTGACATGGGCATGAGCCAGAGCGTCGCCAAATTCGTGGCTGAACACCGCAGGAAGGCGCGGCTGCTCAGGGAAGTGAAAAACTCGGCCTGGTTTGTCTATCTCGCCCTCTCGACCCTGTTTGCCGCCATTTGCCTGCTGATCGCGCCGGTCATGGCGCTTTTGGGCATCCCCACCCCGAAGGTGGGCAGCCTGGACCTGACGACCTTCACCACCATCTGCGCCATCGGCGTGTTTCCCTATATGCAGCATTTCCTGTTCGTGGAAGTCGCGCGTGGACTGATGCGCTACCGGGCTGTCGCCGCCGCGGAAATAACCCAGCAGGTCCTGTCCCAGTCGTTTGCGATCACGCTCGCGCTCATCACCAGGAACCTCGTCTTCGTCTTCCTCGGGCAAATTGCCGCCACCGCCATCGTGGCCGCCGGTATGTGGACCTACCTCAAGGTCCAACAGCAGGTTACCGTGGGCGGGGGCTTCAACCTCAATTATTTCCGGCGGCGCATCCTGCCCTACAGCCGCGGTGTATGGCTGCAGGCCATATTCAGTTTCGCATCCAGCAGCGCCGACCGTTTCATCATCGTCGGCACCCTGGGTTTTGCCAGCCTCGGCTATTATAACATCGCCTTCAGTGCGGCCGGCGCTGTCATGAGCGTGGTTATTCAGGGTGCGGCCTTCGTGACCCCCATGGTCGCGAACCGCGCCAAGGACTTTGAATGGTGCCGCATGGTGTTCGAGCGGGTCATCCTCGGCATGAGCATCGTCAGCGGGCTTGTCGCCCTGACGCTGACCTTTACCGGGCACATCCTGCTCTCGCTCTGGATCGACGCGGAAACGGCAACCAAGGTCTACCACGCCTTTGTCATCATCCTGTGGTTCTTCGCCTTCCAATCAACCAGCACCGCCCAAACAAGCGTCGCCAATGTTATCGGCAAGATACGCGTCGTGACCGTCTTTTCGGTTTCCTACGCGATCCTGTCGACCATATGCACGGCCGTGCTCGGCCTGATGTTCGCCATGCCGGGCATATTGCTGGCGCGCGCGGTGATGATCGTGCTCGGGCTGATCTCAAGAAGCCTGATTTACAAATATTCGTTCCACAACGCGTCAATTCTTGGGGTGGCCAAATATTCGCTACCCTTATTGATTCCAGCCGCTATCATTGTTCCCTGGGCTTGGCTGCATCTCTGATTTTTCCGCACCGCCCCTTTTTTCAGTCTACGATTTTTTTGATCCTTACGGAGCCGGACCGATACTATGAATGCAGACATGGCGGTGGTTGCACCAATCGACAAACAGGAAGCCCGGGCTTGGGTACCGTGGCGCAAAGGGCCGGACCAGATGGTCCTGCGCTGCACCGGCAGCCTTCTGTCGCGCCTGGCCTATGGCGCCTATCTGCATTGGCCGCTGCCACGCGGTCGGCGGTCCTTATTGCGGCTTCTGGGCCGCCTGCCGTTCATTTCTTCGCACATCACCTCGGTGCCCTTCCGTTCGGCCTTCGGGGGAGCATGCGCCCTTGATATGACCAGCGCCGAGTTTCACTATCTTTCGGGCTTCATGCCGGCCGAACCGCTTGAGGTCATGCTGATGACCCGGCTGGTCGACAAGGACGACGTGTTTGTGGACGTCGGCGCCAACGTGGGGCTTTATGTCATCCACATCCTGGGGCTGATGACCGGCGGCAAGGCCTATTATGCGCTTGAGCCCGATCCCGACAATTTCTCCTTCCTGCGCCGGACCTGCGGCAGCCCCGACCAGTTGAACCTGATCCAGGCGGGTGCAAGCGACCACAAGGGCAGCGCGACGCTGACCCGCACCAACAGCCTTGAGGGCACGCTCGAAGCAACCGAGACGGCGGGACAGGGAACCGTCAGCGTTGACATCCTGCGCATCGATGACCTGCTGAAAGACCTAACAGCCGACCAGAAAATCGTGCTGAAAATAGACGTAGAGGGCCACGAGCCCTCGGTCATCCGCGGCATGAGCGGGCTTGTCGGCCGGGGTATCCTGCCGATCATGCAGATCGAATATCTGCCCGAAAGCGCGGGCGGCAAGCGGCACCTGATCGACGCCGCGCTTGAGGAAACCTTCGGCGACAAGCTGGCCTTTTATGCCATCGCGAACGACGACCGGCTTCTTTACCCGATCGACCTGAAGGACGAGATCGGGCCCGAGGCGCTGAATATCCTCGCATTGCCGCACGCCGAGACCGGGCGGATCGACCGCATTTTCGCCAAGCAATAATCTAGCGCGGGACCGCGACAACCAACCGGCGGATAGTGGAACGAAACTGATATGCAAAAGCTGGTATTCCTCGACTTCGGGCTCAGCGACATGGCGGGGCATTCGTATGAGTACGACAGCAATATCGCGCGCGCCTTCGCTGACGCCGGCTGGAGCGTGGAGGTCTTCGCCAACAGGACCTGCGGTTTCAACGCGCTCGGCCCTGCGGCGGTCAGGCCCTGGTTCAGCCATAGCCCGACAAGCCCGATCTCGGACAACTCGCTCCTCAGGCCGTTCCTCAAGCTCTGGGTACACCTGACCACCACGCGACGGGAGATCAGAAAAGCGTTCGCGCAAGCCGACAACGAAGACACGGTCTTCTTCGCCCAGCAGGTGTTTCCCTACCAGATTTTGGCTCTTGCCGCCGCCGCGCGCGGCCTGAAGGGCCGGCTGGTGGTGATGCTTCGGGCCACGACCCTGAAGCTCGACGCCCGGCAGGAAAGCCCCGCGCCCATTGCGCGCCTCTACGGGTTTGCGCTCAGAAGGCTCGCCAAAGTTCTGGGTGCCAATGTCATCTTCGTGACCGACAGCCAGGGCTTGAGGGTGGAATATGAACCGCTGTCCGGTCGGCCGGTGCATGTGCTGCCGATCCCGAACCCGCCGCTTGAGGCAACCCCCGGGCAGGCTGCGGCTGCCGATGACGGCGTCCTGACCGTTCTCTATTCCGGCCGCGCGGCGACCGAAAAAGGCTTCCTGCACCTGCCTGCCATCATCCGCGCGGTCAAGGATGCTGGCTTGCCGGTGCGCTTCATCGTGAATGCCTTCCGTCACAAGGACGACAGCGACCCGAAGCTGAAAGCAGCGATTGACGACGTGACAGCGCTTATGGGCAGCGGTGACCAGTTGATTGCCGCTCCGCTGCCGGGCGATGCCTATCACACGCAGCTTGCCTCGGCCGACTTTTCGCTGATGCTGTATGACAGGGCGCGCTACCGCCACCAGACGTCGGGGGTTTTGATCGATACCATCGCCTCCAGCACCCGGCCGATCGTGACCGCAGGCACCTGGCTGGCCGAGGTGGTGACAGACACCAGGTTCGGCGAGATCGTCGACGAAAATAAGGGAACCGTCGGCCAGGCCGTCGTCCGCATCCTGGAAAATGCCGGAAAGGGCTTGTCAAAGGCAGGCCCCGACCTTCAGAATTGGCCCCATTCCCGCAGTGAGTTTCAAAAGCGGTTTTGCAGTATCCTGGATTCCTGATTTGTTTATAGCCTGCCGCTTGGCGGGTGCCGGAGAAAACAGCACGTGACTTCATTTTACCAAATGGTCTTTGGCAGGCTGCTCAAAGAGGGCCGGATCGACAGGTCCGACAGCCTTCTGGTCGTGTGCGGCGGCGAACTGGACTACCGCGAACTCAAGGCGCTGGGCTTCACCAACGTGACGCTTTCGAGCCTGGACACAAGCTTCGCCGACCGGGTCGAAGCCCCTTACCGCTGGGCCAGGGAAGACGCCGAAAACCTGTCGTTTGATGACGGTGAATTCGATGTCGTCGCGGTCCATGAGGGCCTGCACCACTGCCGGTCGCCGCACCGGTCGCTCCTTGAGATGTACCGCGTGGCACGCAAGGGCATTGTCATCATGGAAAGCCGCGACAGCGCGCTCATCCGCGCGGGCTGTGCCATTGGCTATGTGGCCGACTATGAGCTTGAAGCCGTCGCCGACAACGGGTTGCGCTATGGCGGCGTCTCCTACAGTAGCATCCCGAATTTCGTCTACCGCTGGACCGAGCGCGACCTGGTCAAGACCATGAACACGGCGCACCCCGAATGGGTGCATGACATCAAGTATTTCTATAACACCACCTTGCCCACCGGCCGCATCAAAATGGCGCGTAACCCCTTGAAGAAACTTCTGTATATGGTGGCGATGCCGGCCATTTACTGTTTCCTGAAGCTGTTCCCCAAACAGGCCAACCGCTTCGGTTTCTGGGTCAGGAAAGAAGGTCTTGCCCTCCAGCCGTGGCTGAAGGAGATGGACGGCACCATCGATGCCGACCCGGCCTATTTTGCCACACGTTTCAACACGAAGCAGAGCTAGGCGCGCGGCCTAGCGAACCAGATTGTCCAGCCCCGCATCCTTGTAAAAGGTGTTGAGCACGGGCCGCTTTTTCATCTCGGTCTCGATATAGGCCCTGCCCGCGACGCCCATCTTTTCACGGGTTTGCGAATCGTCGCAGAGCGCTTTCACCGCGGCGATGATATCGCCGATCTGCTCCCGCGGGATGGCATAGCCGGCGGCTGAGGTTTCCATCACCTCGGCAATTGAACTGCCGGCGGGCGCTGTCACCACTAGGGGGCGCTGGCATGACATGATGTTGAACATCTTGCCCGGCATGACAAGGTCGCTGACCTCATTGCGCTGCGGGATCAGGTGCACGTCCATGGTGGTAATCAACGTGGGCAGAAGCGCCTCGGGCTGCAAATCGCCAAGCGTGACATTTGCAAGCGCCATTGCCTCGCAGTCCTGCCTCAGCTGGTCCTTGGCGGGTCCGCCGCCGCAGATAATGAAATGCACATCCGTCCGGCCGCTGTCCTGAAAATCCTTCGCGACATCAAGGACCAGCTCGATCCCCTGTTTGCGCGCCAGGTTGCCGGAATAGCCGACAATGGTCTTGCCTTCGGGCAGGCCCAGTCGCCCACGCATGGCCAGGCAGTCGGCATCCGAGGCCGGCGACAGATGCGCCATATCCACCCAGTCGGGGAAGAGCCGCGCTTTCGAGGGCGCTGCGCCTTTCTCGACCAGGCGGTCCAGCATCTTGCGGCTCACCGCGGTCACGAGATCTGCGCGGCGGAAAAACAGCCGCTCCATCCACGCCAGAAAGCCGATCACTGTCTTGTTGCGGATTGCGCCCATATTCTGCCCGATATCGAGCTGCAGGTCCTTGACGATCAGCACCTTCCTGGCCTTGCGCCACGGCAGAAGCGTCGCCATCCCCAGAATAAGCGGCGGCAGGGTGATGATCACCGCCTGCCAACGCGAAAACAGGAACCAGATGAGAAGCGGCAGGGAAAAGATAAAGAAAACAAGTTCATAAAGAATGCGGTGCTTGAAGCCGGTATCGGCCGGGGCATAGGTCGGCACGCGGATGACCCTGACGCCGTTCAGCGTTTCGCACGAATAGAAGCCGTAGCGGTAGCCATCCCTCTTCTTCCAGTCAGGATAGAGGGGGGCTGCCGCGATCACGGTCACGTCGGCGCCGCCAGCAGCGATATCCTCTGCCATTTCCGTTGTATAGCGCGGGATGCCGATGGGTTCAGGGGCATAGTTAGTGCCGTAAATTAGCACTTTTTTTGGTATATCTGTCATGGTACTAAACTGGTGCCTGTATTTAAATTTTTGAAATTTTTACAAGAAATCATGTGTCTGCGAAAGGGCAAGCAACAACGACGTTTCTAACTAGATATACTAATTACATTGTCGATGTGAAGCGCTGATCGAAGCCCCTACCCGGTGGCCTGAATGTGATACCATCGCCGACTATAGAAATGACGCCGGCTTCACCTCCCGACACAGGGCCGGCAAGCCAAGAATAAATAGGAGATTATCTTGAGCCTGAAAGTATTGGTCACTGGTGGCGCCGGTTATATCGGTTCCGTGCTTGTCCCCGAACTGCTGGCAAGGGGACACCATGTCACGGTCATCGACAATTTCCTGTTCGGCCAGAACAGCCTTGCTGCCTGCTGCGCCTATGAGAAATTCGATGTCGTCAACGGCGACGCGCGTGACGTACGTATCCTTGAAAAGTATGTCCCCAAAGCCGACATCGTCATCCCGCTTGCCGCCCTTGTGGGCGCGCCGATGTGCGCCCGCGACACGGTGGGCTGCGAAACGCTGAACCGCGACGCGGTGCTGTCGATCCTCAAGCTGCGCAGCAAAGACCAGCGCATCATGATGCCGGTGACCAACTCAGGCTACGGGATCGGCGAAAGCGGCAAGTTCTGTACCGAAGAATCGCCCCTGCGCCCGGTTTCGCTTTATGGCCGCACCAAAGTGGAAGCCGAAGCCGCGACGCTGGACGCCGGCAACTGCATCACCTTCCGCCTGGCGACGGTATTCGGCATGGCACCGCGCATGCGGATCGACCTTCTAGTGAACGATTTCACCTACCGCGCGGTCAAGGACCGTTTCCTGTCGATCTTCGAGCCGCACTTCAAGCGGAACTACATCCATATCCGCGACGTTGTCCGCGCTTTCCTGCACGGGATCGAAAATTTCGAGACCATGAAGAACGAGCCCTACAATGTCGGCCTTTCGGACGCCAACCTCTCCAAGCTCGAGCTGTGCCAGAAGATCAAGCAGCATGTGCCTGAATTCGAATTTGTCGAAAGCCTGGACGGCGAAGACCCCGACAAGCGCGATTATATCGTCTCCAATGAGAAGATCGAAAAGACGGGCTTCAAGCCGCAGTACTCGCTTGATTTCGGCATCCAGGAGCTCGTCAAGGGCTACCGGATGATCTCGAACAACCGCTACACGAACGTCTAGACCATGGCCAAGAAGATCCTCCTTACCGGCGCGACCGGCTTCCTGGGCCGGCATACCGCCCCCGTCCTCAAGGACCGCTACGGTGCCGAAAACGTCGTCTGCGTCGATTCGTCCAATTATGACCTGATGGACCCGAAGGCGGTGGACCAGATGTTCACCGACATCAAGCCCGATGTCGTGGTGCACTATGCCGCCTATTCGGGCGGCATCGGCGCCAACCGGGCCTTCCCGGCGGATTTCTATTACCGGAATACGCTTCTGACGGCGCTGACCTTCGACGCGGCGGCACGGCACGGGGTGAGCAAGCTTGTCTACCCGATGGGCGGCTGTTCCTATCCCGCCACGGCCAAGAGCCCGATCGACGAGACGCAGCTGTTTTGCGGCTATCCGCAGAAGGAAAGCGCCGGTTATTCGACCGCCAAGATGATGGGCGTTGTCGCCGCCCGGTCCTACAAAGACCAGTACGGCCTGAACGCAACCGTCATCATTCCCGGCAACATGTACGGCGAATATGACAATTTCATCGAGCGCGACAGCCACGTGGTTCCCGCCATGGTGCGCCGCTATTATGAGGCGCAGCTGAATGGCGTAACCGAGGTGACAATGTGGGGCACGGGCGCGCCGCAGCGCGATTTCGTCTACGCGGGCGATGTGGCCAAGACCATCCCCTTCTTCATCGAGAGCTATGACGAGGTTGGCCCCGTGAATATCTCGAGCGGGTCTTCGACACCGATCAGGGAACTGGCGGAAACCATCGCCAAGCTGACCGGCTTTGAAGGCAACATCAAGTGGGACACCGACAAGCCCGACGGCCAGATGATCAAGATCTTCGCGACCGAGAAGATGGCCGGCCTTGGCCTCAGCTGCCCGACCAGCCTTGAGGAAGGCCTGAGGAAGACCATCAAATGGCTCTCAGCCAACTATGCCACCAAGGGTGACGGGATCAGGCTATGATCTATGTGATCGGCGGCAATGGCTTTGTCGGCAGCGCCTTCGCGCGACTGTTCGACAGCCTTGCGCTCGACTACCGGATTATCGACCGCGCGACCTATGACAGCTTCCGCGGCACATCGTGCGACCTGGTCATCAACGCGAACGGCAATTCGCGCAAATATATCAGCGTGCAGGACCCCTTGGCCGACTTCGACATGTCGGTGCGCAGCGTCGCCGACAGCCTTGAGGCCTTCAAGGCCGACAAATATGTCTTCCTGTCATCCGGGGACGTGTATCCCGCCCCCATTACGGCCGACACAACAGACGAAGGCCAGGTGATCGATGTGAAGACCACCAGCCGTTACGGCCTGCATAAATATATGGCCGAACAGCTGGTGATGGGCGCGCACGACGCCCCGCTTGTCATCCGCATGGGCGGCATGGTTGGGCCCAACCTCAAGAAGAACCCGACCTTCGACATGCTCACGGGTGGCCCCGTGTGGCTGTCGCCCGCGTCCGAGCTTCAATATTGCTCGACCGACCGTGTCGCCGCGCAGGTCTGGGCGCTGATCGGCAAGGGCATCACGGGCGAAGTGGTCAATGTCGGCGGCCGCGGTACGGTGAACCTTGGCCAATTGCACCGGCACATCGGTTCAAACTCCGAATTCAAGGCCGACGCCCCCACGGTGTTCAATGAACTGAGCACCGATAAGCTTCAACGCCTGACCGGCCTCAGCGTCCCCGACAGCGCAAGCGAGGTCGCCGACTTTGTCGCCACCTGGAAAGCCACCGGGGGACAGCCGGCATGACGGCCATCGTTCTTGCGGGCGGCAAGGGCACGCGCATCGCCCATCTGGTCAATGTGCCGAAACCGCTGGTCCCTGTTTGCGGCGAGCCGTTCCTGCACTGGATCACCAAATGGGTGATGGCGCAGGGCGAAACATCGATCGTCTATTCCGCGGGCTTCAAGGCCCATGAAATCGAGGCTTGGGTCGACGCCGAGCAGTCAAGGCTTCCGGGCTGCACCTTGAAAACCGTGGTCGAGACCAGCCCCCTGGGCACCGGGGGTGGCGCGCTTCTGTGCGCCGACGCGGTTGAGGACGATCACTATCTGATCGTCAATGGCGACAGCCTGACCGACCTGTCGCTTGAGGCCGCCTATGGCTGGCTCGAACGCGATGCCACGCTTGACGGTGTCATGGTCGGCGTGGTGGTCGAGGACGCAAGCCGATACGGCAGCCTTGCCTATGGTGACGACAATATCCTGACCGGCTTTCGCGAAAAGACACCAGGCAAGGGCGTCGTCAATGCCGGCACGTACCTTTTGCGCAAGCATATGTTCGACGGCTTCACGCCGGGCGAAAGCTACAGCATGGAAACCGATTTTTTCCCGACGTGGCTGTCTGATGGGCGCAGGATCGGCATCGTGATGACCGCCCAGCAGTTCATCGACATCGGCACGCCGGACACGTTCAGGCAGGCTGACACCTTCGTGCGGGCGGTCTACGGCGCCTCAAACTGACAGTTGGATCGCAAAATTCTGGCAAATAGCGTGGAAATACCTGGGACAATGCGGTTAGACTTTTGGTCGCACGATTTTTGAAGTTGGTACTTTTGGGTTTGTAGATTTAGGGGTTTGGAAAACATGGCACTGCCTTCGAATTTTCCTGATGGAAGTGTTTGCATCATCGGACTTGGGTATGTCGGCCTGACCCTCAGCGTTGCCATGGCGAACGCGGGCTTCCGGGTACACGGTATCGAGCGCAACCCGGACACACTGAAATGTGTCCGTGCGGGCCGAGCGCATTTCACCGAAGTGGGCCTTGATGAAAAGTTAGCGCGTCAAGTACAGGCCAGGCAGATCGTCGTTTCCGACAAGCTTGAGCCGGGCATGCCTACGACAACCTATATCGTCACGGTCGGCACCCCGCTCGGCCACGGCAAGAAAACCGACTACGCCGCCATCGAACAGGTCGCCAATGACCTATCGAAAGTCTTGAAGGACGGCGATCTGGTCATGCTGCGCTCCACGGTCCGCGTAGGCACGACCCGCAATATCGTCAAACCAATCTTGGACAAGAGCGGCGCCACCTACGACCTGACCTTCTGCCCTGAACGCACGCTTGAGGGCCGAGCACTTGCGGAATTGCGCACGTTGCCACAGATCATCGGCGGCATCAACCACCGTTCGGCGCTCAGGGCCTCACAGCTTTATACCTTCCTCACGCCGTCCGTTATCCGGGTGAACGACCTTGAGACGGCGGAGATGATCAAGCTGATCAACAATACCCAGCGCGACTATATCTTTGCCTTCGCGAACGAAGTGGCGAGCATGTGCGATGCGGTCGGCGTGTCGGCGTCCGAGGTTATCGCCGCCGGCAACCTTGGCTATGAGCGGTCAAACCTGCCACTGCCGGGCCCCGTGGGCGGGCCATGCCTTGAGAAAGACCCCCATATTCTGGCCGAAGGCATCGAACCCTATGGCTTCACCCCGGAACTGAGCCTTGCGGCCCGCGTCTGGAACGAAACCCTGCCAGACCGCACGATCGCGCAGATTGCTGGTCTCTGGAAAGACAAGGTCGGCGCCGACAATGCCCCCGGCACCATCACTATCCTGGGGCTGGCCTTCAAGGGCCGCCCGGAAACCGACGACCTGAGGGGTACGATGGCGGGCCCGATCATCAAAAGCCTGCGCACCCATTTCCCGGGGGCGAAGCTGAAGGCGTTCGACCCTGTTGTCGCCATGGACAAGGCGGCCGACTTCGGTGTCGAGCCCTGCCCGACGCTAGAGGATGCCATGCGCGGCGCCTCGATCGCGGTCATCCAAAACAACCACAACGCCTTTTCGCGCATGCCGCTTGCGCGCCTTGCCACAACCATGCAGCAGCCCGGCATCATCTATGACTACTGGAACCAGCTGCACGGCGAGGACCTGGATCTGCCATCGGGCGTGGCCTATTGCGGGCTGGGCAATCTGGTGAACCTGAATAGCTGGCCGACGGGCCATGACAACGACAAACAGGCTGTGTAAATGAGCGAAACCATCCTCGTAACCGGAAGCGCGGGCTTCCTTGGATACCATCTGGCCGTCGCGCTGGCCGGCAACCCGGCCAACCGGGTCATCTGCGCCGACAATTTCATCCGCGGCGAGGATGACGCGCTCTATCAGGCACTGCTCGACCGGGACAATGTCACGGGCCTTTCGCTTGACCTGACCGACCCGGCGGCCGTTGCCAAACTGCCGGATGACGTGGATGTCGTCTACCATATGGCGGCCCTCAACGGGACGCAGAATTTCTACAATTGTCCGTTCGAGGTGGTGCGCTGCTGCACGTTGCCGACCATGCACCTGCTCGCGAAATATGGCCCGCTCGGCCGCTTGCGCCGCTTCGTTTACGCAGGCACCTCAGAGGCTTATGCCAGCACGGTCCAGACCTTCGGCTGGGAAGTGCCGACCGCGGAAAATGTGCCTGTCAGCTTCGACGATACCTACAATGCGCGCTGGTCCTACGGCGCCTCCAAGGTGCACGGCGAAATCGCGGTCATCCATGCCAGCAATGAATACAAGATGCCGCATACGATCGCCCGGTTCCACAATGCCTATGGCCCCCGGATGGGCGACAAGCATGTGATTCCCGATTTCCTGATGCGGGCGCGCGAAGGCCGGTTCGAATTGTACGGCTGGGAAGACACCCGCTCTTTCATTTATGTCGACGATGCCATCGCGGCCACCATTGCCATGGGAGAGAGCGAAGCCTGCGTGAACCAGACGATCAACCTAGGCGGCACGCGCGAAATCACCATGCTTGAGCTTGGCAAGATCATCATGGAAACCTGCGGTTTTGAGGGCGAGATCACCTGCTTCCCGTCACCTGCAGGCTCTGTCCGACGGCGCTGCCCCGACATCCGCAAACTCAAATCACTTACCAATTTCAAAGAAAATTGGTCGCTAGAACGGGGACTTCAAGCAACAATAGATTATTATCTCAGCGACCAACATTAACAGGTTAACTCTGCGAATGAAAGTTTGGGCACCCTAATTCCAAATACAATAGATCAGCTTGCCGCACGCTTATAGTGGCGGCGGGTGGGGCGGAGCTTGCGGGCGGTCTCCAGCGCTTTTTCATTTTCCTTTTCGGCTTCCCGGAGCTGTTGGTACTCACCGGTCTTGTATTGGACAGGCCAGTGCGGGTCAGTGACGCCATAATGCGCGGCGGCGCGGCGGGTGAAGGCCGGTTCATTGAGGTGCGGACGAGCGAGGGCGACGAGGTCTGCCCGCCCTGCTGCAATGATGGTGTTGATCTGCGCGGGCTCAGTGATCGCGCCCACGGTCATCACCGGCAGACCAGAGACATGACGGATATAGTCCGCAAACGGCACCTGATACATACGGCCGTAAACAGGCTTCTGCTGCGGCACCGTCTGGCCGGTCGAAACGTTGATCAGGTCGACGCCTGCTTCCTTGAAAGCTGCGGCAATTACATCCAAGTCGTGCCAGCCAATTCCACCGGGAGCCCAGTCCCATGCTGAAATCCTGACCGACATCGGCTTATGTGCGGGCCAGGCTTCCCGCATGGCCTTGAAGACCTCCAGCGGATATTTGACCCGGTTCTCGGTCGAGCCGCCATAGCCATCCGTGCGGGTGTTGGTGAGCGGCGATAGGAAGCTCGCCATCAGGTAACCGTGGGCGCAGTGAAGCTCGATCATATCGACCCCAGCGCGGTCCGCGCGCAAAGTTGTCTCGACGAACTCTTCACGGATACGGTCCATGCCCGCGCGGTCCAGCTCGGCAGGAACGGCGTTCACACCCTCCTTATAGGGAATGGCGGAGGCGGAGACGAGCGGCCAGTTGCCCTCGTCCTTCGGCAAGTCTGCGCCTTCCTTCGGGTGCTTGGTCGAGCCCTTGCGGCCCGCGTGGCCGATCTGCATACAGACTTTGGTATCGCCATTTTCATGGATGAAATCGACGATATGGGCCCAGGCTTTCTCCTGCGCGTCATTCCAGAGGCCGGGGCAATAGTCGGTGATGCGCGCGTCCGGCGACGGACAGGTCATCTCGGTGAACAAAAGCCCCGCGCCGCCAACCCCGCGCGCGCCCAGGTGCATGAAATGCCAGTCTGTCGGCACGCCCTTATCAGCCGAATATTGCGCCATCGGGGCAACGACCACCCGGTTCGAAAGCGTCATGCCCCTCAGCTTGAAGGGCGTGAACATCGGGGTTGGGTGCTTGCCCTCGGGCGGTTGGGCGTAGGGGGGCAGGGACGCATAATATTCATCCTCCACCTTCTTGAGAAAGGCCGCGTCCCGCAGCCCGACATTGTCCCAGGTGATGCTTTTCGAGCGCGACATCAGCGCGAAAGCGAATTCATAGCGGCGCTTGTCCCAGTGGCGCGCCATATCCTCAAACCAGCGCAAGGAAACATCCGCGGCGTGCTGAATGATCTCCACAGGCGTGCGGCGCTTGTCCTCATAGGCCGCCATGGCGGCAGGCACATCGCCCGCATTCTCGACCACGGCTTCGCTGAGCCCGATCGCGCATTCCATCGCAAGCTTGGTGCCGGAGCCGATCGACCAGTGCGCCGAGGCCTTGGCATCCCCCAAGATCGCGATATTACCAACCGACCAGGTGGCGCAGCGCACGCGCGGGAACTGGCGCCAGATCGAACGGTTGGTGATAAGACCGTGGCCGTCCAGCTCGTCGGCGAACACGCGCTCAAGAGCACGCGCGGTTTCGTCCTCGCTCATGTCGGCGAAGCCACAGGCTTCAAACGCTTCCGGCGTGCATTCGATCACCCAGGTCGAACGTCCGGCTTCATACTCATAGGTGTGAGCGCAGAAATGGCCTTCCGGCGTTTCCTTGAAGAAGAAGGTGAAGGCATCTAAGGGCTTGGTCGAGCCCAGCCAGGTGAAATGGTTCTTGCGCATTTCAAGCTCACGGCCAAAGCCCTCGGCGAAGCGTTCGCGGATCGCGCTGCCAATCCCATCGGCGGCGATGATCAGGTCGCTACCCGCCAGCTCTTCTTCGAGCCGGTCGATATCGAGCCGCTTGCCGAAGGTGAGCTTTACGCCAACCTCCCGGCAGCGTTTGGTCAGGATTTCCAGAAGCGTGAAGCGTGAACAGCCGGCGAAGCCATTCCCGCCGATGACCGTGCGCGCGCCATCCTTTTCGACCACAATGTCCTGCCAGTAGGCGAAGCTGTCACGGATCAGGTCATAGCTTTCAGGGTCGGCGGCGAAAAACTCATCCAGCGTCTCGTCGGAGAAGACCACGCCGAAGCCGAACGTGTCGCCCTCGCCGTTTTGCTCAATGACCTCGATCTCGAAATCAGGCCGGGCCTTCTTGGTCAGAAGCGCGAAATAGAGGCCACCAGGCCCCCCGCCGACAACGCTGATCTTCATGGCCTGTCTCCCTTACCCACCGGCACCACAGCCGTGGTTTCAATCTCCACCCGGGCCTTCTCCTCCACGAGGCGGGACACTTCCACGCACGCCATGGCGGGATAATTTTTGCCCATAAGCTCACGCCAGATCGGCCCCATGCCCTTGAGGTTCGCGATATATTCATCGCGGTCGGTAACGTACCAAGTCATCCGCGCGATATGCTCCGGCCCGGCATCGGCCTCGGCGAGCACCGCAAGCGTGTTCAGGAGGGTCTGGCGAAGCTGGCCCAGGAAATCCTCGGCCTCGAACACCATATCCGGCGTCCAGCCGATCTGACCGGCGACAAAGACCATGCGGCCTTCAGCGGCAACACCGTTTGAATAACCGGACGGCCGCGGCCAGCCTTCGGGCAAAAGCGGGGTCATGAGCATACTTCCTCTTCACGTTCATTAAGCCAGGGGCGCATTGCGGCGCGTATGTCGTCAGGCCAGGGCAAGGCCTTGCCGGTTGCCATATCCATATGGACAATGACGAGCTTGACCCTGAGCCGTTCCTCAGCCTGCGCGCACGCCATCACCGAAAGGTGGCAGCTGGAAGTGCCGATGCGGGTCGCCATCAGGCTGAAGGTCAGCTGGTCATGCATCCGGCTTGGGCGCATAAAGTCCGCCTCGATATGGGCGGTCGGTACGGCACGTTTTTCATCGATATGCAGATGCTTGAAATCGAAGCCCAGCCCTTCGCCGAACCAGTCCTCAACCAAATCATTGATCAGACCGAAATAGCGCGGATAGAACATGATCCCCGCCGCATCCACATGCGCGAAACGTATCTGCACCTGTTTTTCAAACACCGCCACCGGTCTAACCCTCCCTCAGCTTGAAACGCTGGATCTTGCCGGTTTGGGTTTTCGGGAGTTCATCGATGAAGTCTATCGCGCGCGGATATTTGTAGGGCGCGATCGTTTCCTTCACGTGGGTCTTGAGGGCCTCCGCGAGGTCCGCTGATGGGGTAACGCCAGCCGCCGGGACGATGAAGGCCTTGACGATCTGGCCGCGCGCGGTGTCCGGCACACCGACGACCGCGCATTCGGCGACGGCGTCATGCAGGAGGAGGGCTGCTTCCACCTCCGGGCCGCCGATATTGTAGCCCGATGAGACAATCATATCGTCCGAACGTGCGACGAAGCGGAAATAGCCGTCCTCATCATGGAAATAGGTGTCGCCGGTAACGTTCCAGCCGTTCACCACATAGTTTTTCTGCCGCTCGTCGGCCATATATCGGCAGCCGGTCGGCCCTTTGACCGCAAGGCGGCCGGTTGCGGGCGGCGGCAGGATATTGCCGTCCTCATCAATCACGCAGGCGCGGTAGCCGGGCACTGGTTTACCGGTATGGCCTGGCCGGATATCCTCCGCCTTCGCCGAGATGAAGATATGGATCATTTCAGTGGAGCCGATGCCGTCCATCAACTTGAGACCGGTCTTCTCAAACCACGCATCGAAGATCGCCTTCGGCAGCGTTTCCCCCGCCGAAACACAGACGCGCAGGCTGGAAATATCCGCGCCGTCAAGCTGCTCCAGGATGGTTTTGTAAGCCGTCGGGGCCGTGAACAGCATGGTGACCTTGTGCCGGGTGATACAGTCCAGGAGCGCCTGAGGGGTCGGTGGGCCGGAGATGAGCGCCACGGCAGCCCCAAAGCGCGCCGGGAACACCACAAGACCACCAAGGCCGAAAGTGAAGGCAATGGGCGGTGAGCCTGTAAACACATCTGTCTCGCGAGGCGCGAGGATATGGCGGGCATAGCCGTCCGCCATCGCCAGGATGTCGCGGTGGAAATGCATACAAGCCTTGGGCTTGCCGGTGGTGCCGGAGGTGAAAGCCAGGAGCGCGACATCATCCTGCGCGGTCTGTATCGGCGCGAAGTCATCCGGCTTCTCAGCCATATGGGCTTCAAGCGTCGCGCCCTCAGCCCCGAACCCGACGGTGCTGACCGGCTTGGCGGTTACCTTTGCGGCCCCCGTCAGTTCATCCATCAGGTCATTTTCACTGAGCGCGAGTCCGATTTCAGCGGCATCGATGATCGTGGCCAGTTCGCCCGCGCGCAGAAGCGGCATGGTCGAGACCACAACACCGCCCGCCAGCAGCGCGCCGTACCAGGCCGCGAACATCATCGGCGTGTTGCGCCCGCGCAGGAGCACGCGGCCCCCCGGCACCAGGCCATAGTCTTCGGTAAGCACGCGAGCGATGCGGTTCGCCGTGGCGCGGAGCTCGGCATAGGTCCAGCTGCCACCGTCCCAGAGGATAGCCGGGCGGTCCGGCTTGCCGCCATTCAAAAGCGTGTCCGCCGCGTTCAGCCGCTCGGGGTACCGAAGCTCCGGCAGGTCGAAGACGAGCTCCGGCCAGTCCGCCATGTCCGGCAGGCGGTCACGGGTGAATGTATCGATATGGGCACTTTCAAACATGGTCTCCCACCCTCATTTTCCGGGCCTCCCCAGGCCCATGATGACACCAGCGCCAGCCCAGCGCCGGTCGCTTACTCGCTCAGAAGCTGACGCGCGATCACCAGTTTTTGCACCTCGGACGCGCCCTCATAGATGCGGAGCGCGCGGATTTCGCGGTAGAGTTCCTCCACCTTCACGCCGTGCGTCACACCAAGGCCACCGAACATCTGCAGCGCCTTGTCGATCACGGTTTGCGCCTGATCGGTGGCATGGAGTTTCGCCATCGCCGCCTCCCGCGTCACGCGGGGTGCACCGCTGTCCTTGGTCCAGGCCGCGCGGTAGATCAAAAGCGCGCTCGCGTCGACATCGAGCGCCATTTCAGCGAGCCGTTCCTGCGTGATCGGCTGCTCGGCCAGCGGCTTGCCGAACAGCACCCGGCTTTTCGTGTGCGTAACAGCCTCGTCAAGAGCCCGGCGCGCAAAGCCGAGCGCGGCAGCCCCAACGGTGGACCGGAAAATATCCAAGGTCTGCATGGCCAGCTTGAAGCCACCGCCGCGCGCGCCAAGCAGGTTCCCGGCAGGCACGGTACAGCCCTGGAAGAACAGCCGCGCAAGCGGGTGTGGGGCTATCACCTCGATGCGCTCCTCGATCTCCAGCCCCGGCGTGTCGGCATCAACCACGGCAGCGGACAGGCCGCGCGCACCATCAGCCTCGCCTGAGCGGGCGAAGACGCAGTAGAAGTCAGCGATACCGCCGTTGGAGATATAGGTTTTGTGACCTGAAACGCGGAGACCACCCGGCACGTCCGTAAGCCCGGTCGCGATCGAGGCGACATCCGAACCCGCTTCCGGTTCAGTGAGCGCGAAGGCCGCGATCTTTTCGCCCGAAGCCACCAAGGGCAGATAGGCCGCCTTGGTTTCCTCCGACCCGCCAAGCGTGATGGCGCCAGAGCCAAGCCCCTGCATCGCGAAGACAAAATCGGCCAGGCCCGAATGGCGCGCCAGCGTTTCGCGGATCAGGCACAGGGAGCGGACGTCGAGCGTATCGAACATGCCGCCATAGGCCTTCGGGACCGCATAGCGGAGCCAGCCACCTGCCCCGAGCGCCTTCACGAGCGCACGGCAGGTCGCGTCGACATCATCATGCGCGCCGGGGGCATCCACAATGCCCGGCAGGGTTTCGGTGGCCCAGCCGTCCAAATCCGCCGCCAGCGTGCGGTGGTGATCGTCAAAAAACGGCCAGGAAAGGAAGCTTGTGTCTACCATCAGTCGCCCTCGAATACCGGTTTTTCCTTGGCGACAAAGGCATGGTAGGCGCGGGCGAAATCCTTCGTCTGCATGCAGATGGCCTGCGCCTGCGCTTCCGCCTCGATCGCCGTATCGATGCTCATGTCCCATTCCATATTCAGCTGGTTCTTGGTCATGGCGTTCGCAAATGTTGGTCCCGCCGCAAGGCGTTCCGCCATCTTGACGGCTTCTGCCATCAGCGCATCCCGCGCGACAATACGGTTGAAATAGCCCCAGCGTTCGCCTTCCTCAGCGCTCATGGTGCGGCCGGTGAACAGAAGCTCCGACGCCCGGCCCTGGCCGACGATGCGCGGCAGGATCGCGCAGGCGCCCATGTCGCAGCCCGCAAGCCCGACCCGGTTGAACAGAAACGCCGTCTTGGTCTCCGGCGTCGCGAACCGGAGATCCGACGCCATCGACATGATCGCGCCCGCGCCGACGCTGATGCCGTCCACCGCCGCGATGATCGGCTGCGGGGCAGCGCGCATGGCTTTGACCAGGTCCCCGGTCATGCGGGTGAACTTCAGAAGCTCCGGCATGTCCATATCAACCAGCGGGCCGATGATTTCATGGACATCACCACCCGAGGAGAAGTTGCCGCCCGCGCCTGTAAGTACGATGGCCTTGACCTCCGGCACATAGACAAGCGCGCGGTACATATCGCGGAGCTCGGCATAGCTTTCGAACGTCAGTGGGTTCTTGCGCTCCGGCCGGTTGAGGGTGACGGTCGCGATGCCGTCCGCATACGACCACAGGAAATGTTCTGGTTTGAAAGTCTTGGGGTCCATCATGGGGTCCTTGCTCGCTTACTGCCGTGAGGAAGCGGCCGCGTCATCCCGCGGCGCCTTCCAGTTTTTCAAGAAGCCGGACCAGCATCTGCTGCTCGTCCGTGTCCAATGTGTCGAAAAGTTCTTCCACCCAAAGGGCGTGATCCGCCGCCATGGCTTCGAAGAGGGTCCGCCCCACCGCCGTCAATTTCGCGGTCGCCACCCGGCCGTCTTCCGGGCTCGCCTGCCGCTCGACCAGGCCCTCCTTCATCAAGGGCGCCATCACCTGGGTGACATTGCCGTTCGAGACCATCAACTGCTTGGAAAGATCGCTTAGGCGCACACCGCCTTCGGGCGCGCGGTACAGGTTCGCGAGCACATCGAAGCGCGACAGTGACATGCCGTGCGCAGCCTGAAGCCGGGCCTGCAGGGTCTTTCGTATCTGGTTTGAGCCATTGAGGAGCCGGAGCCAGGCCCTGAGCGCCGACTGCTGGTGCGGGGTGATATCGGAACCGTGGGCCATTACATCACCTCCCCGCAGGCGACGGCAATCGCCTGCCCGTTGATAGCACTTGCGCCAACACCTGCGAGCCACGCGACGGCGTCCGCCACTTCATCCGGGGTGACCAACCGGCCTTCGGGATTGTTCTTGGTCATGGCCGAAAGCGCGTCTTCTTTGCTCCGACCCGTTTTCTCAATGATATTGGCGACCGAATCACGAACGATATCCGTGTCGGTGAAGCCGGGGCAGACGGCATTCGCTGTGACACCTGTACCCGCCAGCTCCAGCGCCAGCGCCCGGGTCATGCCGACCACACCATGCTTTGCCGCCGTGTAAGCCGCCGTGTAGGCATAGCCTGTCAGCCCCGCCGTGCTCGCCACCGTGATGATGCGGCCGAAACCGGTTTTCTTCATCTGCGGGAGGGCGGCGCGGGTCATCAGGAAAGCACCGGTCAGGTTGACATCCAGCATCCGGTGCCAGAGGTCCGTGCTGGTGCGTTCAAACGGTGCGGTTTCCGCGGCGCCGGCGTTATTGATGAGGATATCGGGCGTGCCGTTCTCGGCCACCAGCCGCTGCCATGTGGCGTCAACACCGGCTTCATCTGTAACATCCAGTAGGACATAACCGCTGCCCGGCAACCGCGCACAGGCTTCTTTCAACCTGCCTCCAGAGCGCCCAGCGAGGGTGACGAGAAAGCCATCCGCACACAGGCGCCGAGCGACCGAAAATCCGATCCCGGAACCACCGCCCGTCACCAAGGCCCGCTTCATCATCAAGCACTCTCCCCGTAGAATTGCATATTTGTTTTAGCACTAAATTAAATAAGGCGCAATCGCCCGTTGGATATGTCCGCAATCCGGATGACTCCTGTCCCAAAATAGAGCAGCGTGAGATTTGCCTGTTGCATAAGGGCCGCACTAGGCTGGCAATTGGACGAATAAAACAACCTATTGGCTTGATTGCATGATTATTTTTTGACTCATGCCCCGATTTGTGGGAGCCTTGTTCTACGTATTTTGGCTGCACCTTGGGGGCAGCGGTTATATTTATGAATGGAGCATGACCATGCGTTTGGCAATTTTAGTCGCAGCATTCGGCCTCGTCCTGCCTGTCGCAGCGCCGATTTTCTCACCGGCCGCCCACGCGCAGGCGGCGCCCGGCGCCATGACAATGGAAGAGCAGACCCTGCAGGCGCAGATCGTTGCGTTGGCGCAAGCCGGGGATACTAATGGCCTCAAGGCTCTGATCCGCCTCAAGGTTGCACAAGGCAAGGGCGCCATGGTCGCCAAGGTCGCCAAGGCAGTTGCCGCCATGGGCGCACAACTCGCCGGCAGTGACTCGACTTCGGCTGTTGCACTCGTCAATGCTGCCATCACGATTGTAGAAGACCCGAGCGTTGCCGCCGCGGATTCGAGCGCTGCATCAGCTGTCGGCGCATCAGCCAGCAGTGCAGCAACTACGATGAGCAACAGCGGCAACGTCGCTGCTGCGGCCTCGGTCCAGGCCGCCGTTGCCAACAGCGGCAACAACGATGTCCAGACTGGTTATAGCAGCGGCGGCAGCACCAACCAGCAGACCGGCTCGACCCAGACGGCGCAAACCGGCACCCCCTCGATCCAGAGGACTAACACCCGGCAAACGCCTGTGGTGGTCCCGCCGCGCCCGACCACGCCGGACACGCCTGAGATTCCTGTCCCCGTTGAGCCGAACCCGGCACAGTCGGGCAGCCCGACCTAAGGGTCTCACCCGGCCCTTATGGGCCTTGCAATCATTCATAAAGGCGAGGGTTTCCACCTTCGCCTTTTTTGCTATAGTCCTCGTCTTGTGCCCGCGTCTTACGGGGCCCATGTTTTCGCGGCAGTTAAGAGGTTTCGCTTGTCCATCTGGAAGTCCATTTTCGCTGGCACCCCCAGGCCCCAAAGGCATTACCGTGTGCCCGAAGGCAGCCTGATTTATGCCATTGGCGACATTCACGGCCGCCTGGACCTTCTTGAAAGCCTCCTTGAAAAGATCGAGGCGGACCGATCCTGGCGGACGGAGGCAAAGAAAACCTATATCGTTTTTCTTGGTGATTATGTCGACCGAGGGTTCCAGTCCCGTGAAGTGATCGATTACCTCAATGGTCTGGAAGACACCCCGGAGCTCAGCCACATATTCCTGGCCGGCAACCATGAAGACCTGATGCTGGGCTTCCTCGACGACCCACTCGAGAACCAATTGTGGCTGCGCGTCGGCGGCCTGCAGACGCTGGTAAGCTACGGCATTCAGCCCCCCGCCAATACGCTGGTGGACACATTGGTCGAAACTTCCAACGCCCTAGGGGCCGCGCTGCCTGAGGGCCACCGCACCTTTCTCACCTCGCTCAAGACCTGGTGGCGGGCTGGCGGGTACCTGTTCGTGCATGCCGGTGTTCGACCCGGCATTCCGCTTGAGCAACAGCGCCGGACAGACCTGCTGGGCATCCGGCAAGCGTTCACGGAATCCCCCGCAGATTTTGGCTTTAAGGTCGTTCACGGCCATACAGGTGTAGCAGAAGTTACGCACCTGCCGAATCGCATTGCCGTGGACACGGGCGCTTTCGCGACAGGCACCCTCAGCGCCGTTGCCTTATGGGACGAAAGCCACACAACTCTTACCAGTTGACCGGCTTACTGTTGTTTGAAAGCAACAGCTTGCAAGATAATAAAAAATATGGATTTTTTTTGCTTTCCAACGTATCAGAAACACAATCGGGTTGTGTATAGTATCAACAGTGCATTTTGCACGCCCACGTTATTGTTTTGTCGCTTTGTCTAAAGCTATGAGCCGAGCGGGCTCGTTAACCGGGGTAAGATAGAAATGAACACGCATATGACCAAGATTCTGGCTGCCGTTCTTCTTGGCGGAACGTCTCTGACCTCAGGAGCTTTCGCTCAGGATGCTTCCGCTGAAGGCGATGCCGTTAAAGCCGTTTATGAGCGCAACCGTCCGGATTACGATGCTCCTGGCATCCGTACCGGCAGCTTCCTCTTCTATCCGTCGGTAGAAGGTGTTGGCGCTTATAATTCCAACATTTACGCCCAGGAAAGCAATGTCACCCATGACTTCATCGCCAAGGTGAAGCCGTCCTTCAGCCTGATGTCAGACTGGAACCAGAACTTCCTGAGCCTGTCTGCCAAGGCAGACATTGGGCGCTACTTCGATCATAGCAGCGAAGACTATGAAGATTATGGTTTCGACATGAATGGCCGCCGGGATATCTCGCACGGCGTTGACATCCATGGCGGCTTCTCGTTTGACCGCAAGCACGAAGACCGCGGTTCGCCTGACGCTAACGGCCTCGCCATTTCGCCGACGAAATATTCGGTTTTGACGGCTTCCGCCGGCTTCAAGCGCGACGTTTCGATCCTTTCGCTTGGTGTTGACGGCGAATTTACGCGGAATAACTACGATAATGCCCTCAAACTCGGCGGCGGTTACATCAACAACGACGCCCGTGACCGCGACCGTTACAAAGGCACCGTTCGCTTTGGGTACGAACTGTCGGATGGCTATGAAGCCTTCGTCCGGGTCATCGGTGACCGGGTGAAGTATGATAACTCAAAAGCAGCCGGGGGTCCGCAGCGGAACTCAAACGGCTACCAAGCTGAAGCCGGTGCCTCTTTCGATCTGACCGGTAAAGCCAAGGGCGAGTTCTATGCCGGTTACATGAAGCGCAAATTCGACTCTGAAACCATGGGCTCCATCGACGGCATTGACTTTGGTGCGTCGCTCCTCTGGAACGTAACCGGGCTCACCTCGGTCCGCGGTACAGTCAAGCGGGATATTAACGAGACTACTGTCGGTGGCTTAGATGCAAACGGCGTACCGACATATGCCTCCGGCATCAAATCCACGCTAGTGTCCCTTCGAATTGAGCATGAACTACAACGTAACCTTCTGTTGAGTGCAGAAGGCAGCTACACACGCCAAGACTTTGCTCGGACCGTGCGCTCTGACGACTTGTTCAATGCGAAATTTGGCCTCCGTTACCTCGTGAATCGTAACCTCCGGATCAACGCCGGTTACAATTACGACTACCGCAACACCACGACCAAGAACCAAGATTATCAGCGGCATTCGATTATGGTTGGTATTACCGGCCAATGGTAATTATACTCCTCAATCAAATCCGTATGTTCTGAACGTTCCGGTTGGTTGAGGTTATGTTGAAAATCAGGTTTTTAATAACCCTTATGATGGCGAGCCTTATCGGGCTCGCCTCTACTGTTCAGGCCCAGCAACAGGCATCCTCCCCGCCTGTGCCTGCTGAAGCCAGCGCTGCTGTTAGTGCTCGCTATGAATTGGGCCCCGGCGATAAGATCCGCGTTACCGTCTATGGTGAGGATGATCTCTCTGGCGAATTTGAGCTCGACGGAACCGGGATTGTTGCCATGCCCCTTATCGGGCCCGTCAACATCGGCAACAAAGACCTGGATTCGGCCGAAGCCTTGATCACCCAGAAGTTGGCCGATGGCTACCTCATCAATCCACGTGTCAGCATTGAGGTTTTGAACTATCGCCCCTTCTATATTCTGGGTGAAGTCAAGAAACCGGGCAGCTATCCTTACGTCAATGGCATGACAGTGCTAAACGCCATCGCCCTGGCGTCCGGCTATACCTATCGTGCCAATGAAAATAAAATCACAATTACCCGCCGCGTTGATGGCAAAGACCAGAAAATAACCGTGGATAATACGACGATTGTTTTACCAGGCGATATTATCCGGGTTCCCGAACGGTTCTTCTGACGACATTATTTCAGGTATAAAGCGATGTATGACAATTATCCGCAACGGGATGTCAAAAAAAGCATGTCCCCTAACTTCAATGTTGGTGAAGACGACACCCTTGATATCCGCGCCCTGTTGTTGACGCTTTGGCGTCGTCGCTGGGTCATTGCCAGCACTGCTATTTTCCTGACAGTTCTCAGCGCCATTATTGTTGTGCAGTTAACACCTCGCTATACAGCAGAGGCTCTTTTGGCAATCGAGACCCGAAAAAATAGCGTGGTTGACCTTGAGGCTGTGATGTCTGGTCTCGGCACCGACCAAGCTGCGATCAAAACAGAGATTGACGTTCTTCAATCCCGCAGGCTCATCGGCAAAGTTGTCGACAAGCTTGCCTTGGTCAAAGACCCAGAATTCAATGCTGGCCTCAATAAGAAAAAAAGCCTGCTCAGCTACCTCAACCCGTTCAGCTATCTATCGCCTGAATGGCGCAACGCCATCTTAGGATCCCCTGACAAGCCCACGTCCGCAGAGGAAATCGCCGCCGCTACACGCGCTTCCGTTATTGATGCCGTGACGAAACACCTGAGCGTCAACAACCCTCCACGCTCCTATACGATTCATGTTTCATTCGAATCCACTGATGCCAAGAAAGCCGCCCTTATTGCCAATACGATTGCGGATTTGTACTTGGTAGACCAGCTGGAAGTTAAATTTGAAGCAACGGAACGGGCCAATGAGTGGCTGAACAGCCGGGTCTTCGAACTTCGCGAAAAAGTGAGAACGTCGGAGGAAGCTGCTGAAAGGTTCCGGGAAGAGCACCAACTGGTCCAAACACATTCGCAAGGCTCCGTCAATGAGCAACAAATTGCACAGCTCAACAGCCAACTCATCACCGCTCGCACCGACTACGCGCGTGCCAAAGCCCGTGAACAGCAGATTGAAAAGAACATCTCCAAAGGGGATGATGATGAAACCGGTGTATTGGAGGTAATCCAGTCACCGCTCATACAGAAACTGAAAGAACAGGAATCCGAAGTTCAGCGGAAACGGGCCGAACTCGCCACCCGCTATGGCCCCAAGCACCCAAAGATGCTCAACGTCGAAGCTGAACTCAACAACATTAAGGCCAAGATCAAGCTAGAGATCGACAAGATCGTAGCCAGCATCCGGTCAGAAGCCGAAGTGGCTGCCATACGCGTTAAGACGCTGGAAGAGAATCTTGATAGCCTTAAAAAAGAGAGCTTCCAAGTAGGCCGCGCACAAGTAAAAATGCGTGAACTCGAACGCGAAGTAGCCGCCAACCAACTCCTTCTGAAAACTTTCTTAACGCGCTTCAAAGAAACTTCCAGCCAAGACGGCTTGCAACAAGCTGATGCCCGTATAGTTTCCCGCGCGGACGTTCCCACCCACCCTTCTTTCCCAAAAACCCGTTTAATTGTAATTTTGTTTGCATTTACAGGGGTCGGTCTTGGGATTGGCTTCACATTCCTCCTTGAGGCCCTAGATAACGGCTATCGGAATTTCGATCAACTCCACCGCGACTTTGGCCTACGGGGCCTTGGCATGATACCATTGATTGGAAAATCAAAACTCAAAGAGGCTGGCCCAGAAGCCTACTTGCTCTCAAAACCAACATCTTCTTTCGCGGAAGCGCACCGCAATATTCATGCATCACTTATGTTTTCCGCCCCCTCTGGCAATGCCCCGCAAGTAATCGGCCTTACTTCTTCCGTGCCAGGGGAAGGAAAGTCGACCGCAGCACTCTGCCTGGCTCATACGTTGGGGCGATCTGGCCGTAAAGTATTGGTAGTTGAGGCGGATATGCGTCGACCCGTCATGAAAAACCGGCTCGGTCTTAATGAAAGTTTTATTCGCCTCAATGATGTTTTGGATGGAAAAATCTCGGAAAACAGCAGTAAACTCTACGAAGATCCAATTTCCAACATTCATATTCTCTGGACAGACAAAGACACAGACCCTCAGCACCTCTTTGAGAGCTCCGCCTTTGACCTATTCCTCCGCGAAGCCCGGGTGGAATACGACTTCATTATTATTGATACGCCTCCTGCATTAGCGGTATCAGACGTATTAGTAATCTCTAGAAAACTTGATGCGCTTATATTTGTTGTGCAATGGCATAAAACCCCAAAAAGCCTTGTAAAGAGCGCCCTAAAAACGCTCCAACAAACTGAACGTCATATTGCTGGTGTAATCCTAACGCAAGTCGATATCAAACGCCACCAAGGGTACGGCTATGGTGATCAAGGCTATTATTACGGAACAAAGAGCAGTTATTACAGTAATTGACTTCTATTAGCATTATGCAAATAGGGGTTCTTTTCTGCTCCCTGTGATCATATAATATCTTCAAGAATGAAACTTTACTTATCTTAAAATCTAGGATGCTCGCCGCCAAGAAATACAAATAACCTTCTGGTTTTATCTATGGTTAGGTTAGCAGGTGCAACATCACTGGATCTTTCTATAATCATTTCGAATACCCCCGAGGGTTATCCTGAGATCAAGGCTATTTATTACTTATTAGGGCCGCTATGTAGTACAGTCTTTTTTCTCACCACAGCTATGCTAGCCGCTAAAATCGCGACATAACTGTAAGAAACGGCAGGCATCTGCAAAGAAAAATCAATTAATGAGTGTAGTGCAAATTGCACCGATAAAGTTACACCTAAAACAACGTAACTCCTATAAACACCACTGGCCTTGACTGACTTCAGAAGAATGGTCATTACGGCACCAATAGATATCAAAAAAACCAAAGTCGTCGGCACTCCAGCAGTCATTGCCAATTCTAAATAATCGTTATGCGCCCGGTCAAAAAGGACGTTAACGTCTTCAGTTCTGAATTGCCTAAACACCTCCTCAAAAGTACCTAGGCCGTACCCCATTACAGGTCCCTCAAGTATTGCTTTCAATACAAGCGGATAGACATGAAATCGGCTGTTATCAAGAAAACCATGTCCCCACAGCCTGCCTTCAAGTAGTCCACCGCTTAAACCGAAAATTCCGGCAATTAAAAGTGCTCCAATCCCCAAAACCAAATATATACTGAACGTACGTCTAACCTGATTTTCATGAGCCTCGCTTCGAACATGCCCCACAACAACTAAAATTACGCAGCCAACCAGAACCGTGAAGACTCCCGCTCGTGACCCTGTCAGCAGAAGTGCTGTCAACAGAATGACAAACGATACAGTTTGCCATAATACAGAGACTATATTCCTTGAGATAAAGTCCCGCCAACTGAGCCTGAGTCGATCAAATGAAACAAACAATGGTCCATGGAGGTAGAGTAGATCGGCCAATAAGCACTGCAGTCCAACCCCACAATATGCAGCGTAGCTGTTACGATTGACAAAAGTTGCTGTTAAGGATTCCGGATAAATCCATTTGTCATACCACAGAATAGTCTTATTACCTGTAAAATAGACAATAAGGCCATAAGCAGCATAAAGTGACGCTGTAACCGTCAACCAACGCACCAAGAGCTTCACCTTATGACGGGAAGAGAAAGTAGCCACAACAAGAAAGAACCAAACTAGATGGGCTAAGAAATAAATAGAAACCGCAACGGTTGCTCCAGCATTAACCGAATGCATTCCCCAATTGCCCCAAGCCTGCAGCAGCCCAATAAAGGCAACGCCGCCAAGCCCTATAACCGGCCATATAAGAGCCCAACCTGAAGGCCACGTATTTTTTAAAGTGATCCGGCTAAATGAAAGGAGTGTGGACAACGCTATCAGGCACACCCAAAACCATTGCCAGATTGGGCGAGCGCTAGCAAACGGTAAAGGTGCCGCCAGCAACAGGAAAAAGATAATAAATTGCATTTCTAACGCCTGTGCTCTATTTCATGTGGAGAATTATTACAAAATGCTTTTTGTTAAACTGGATTCTATTTTGTCAAACTGACAGCTGTCAATTTCAAGGATCTAGCATGATTTCCAGACGGTTGTTAATAAAAGAGCGGGATCCCAATAAGGGTGCTAGTTCATACAGCGAGCGGAGCCGGCTGTTCAGCTATGTTGCCCTTCTTGCCAGTTTTGATTTTATCGCGGCAATCCTCAGCTTTTTCATTCCCTGGTTCTACAGGATTGGCCTCTACAATAACGCAGACTCGCTACAATACCCACTTGCTATAGCATTGTTCCTGATTATTTTTTTCTTTTTGTCTTTTTCCGAGAATGCCTACCGCGAAAGCAATTTCTGGCACCCGCGTACCTCACTGTATCAGTCATTCAAATATACGATCCTGACTTTCGGGAGCTTGCTGGTTCTTGCCTTCCTGCTGAAGATAACCTCCAATTTTTCCCGGATCTGGGGGGTGACATGGTTCCTGCTTTTCAGCTCCTATATCGCGCTGAGCAGGTTTTATGTCGCCCGGCTCATGCGCAAGCTGGCAACACGCGGGATCAAGATTTCACGGGCGATCCTTGTCGGCGACGCCAATACCATCAGTTCAACATGTGCGTCGCTTTCAAGCGGTAAGTCTTATGAGTTGGATATCGTCGGCGCCCTAGGCGACAATTTTCCGCCTGAAAGCGGTATCCGCTGCCTCGGCGGCCTTGGTGATATCGAAAAGACCATCGGACGCTACGATATCGACGACGTGATCATCGCCGCGCCCTGGTCCAGCAAGGACCTCATTGCCGAAGTGGTGAAACGGGCATCCCGCAAGGCCGTCAATATCTATCTGGCCCCGGAACATCAGGCACCCATCGCAGGCACAGGCGCGCAGAAAACCCTGGGGACCTTGTCGCTGATGGAAATTGACAGAAAGCCGATCGAACGTTGGCAGGCGTTACTCAAGCGGTTGGAGGATATCGTGCTGACGCTCGGGACCTTGGCGGCCATTTGGCCGATAATGCTGATCACCGCGATCCTGATCAAGCTCGAATCGAAAGGGCCTGTGCTATTTGTCCAGCCCCGCTATGGCTTCAACAACGAGCTGATCAATATCCTCAAGTTCCGATCCATGTATACAGACATGAGCGACCAGCACGCAGCGCAGCAAACCACGGAGCATGATCCTCGTGTTACCCGGGTCGGGCGTTTCATCCGCAAAACCAGCATCGACGAGCTCCCCCAGCTCTTCAACGTGTTGATGGGCTCCATGTCGCTTGTTGGGCCCCGCCCCCATGCGAAGGAAACCAAGGCGGCCGGTCGTCTGTTTGAAGACGTCGTCGACAATTATGCCGTTCGCCATAGGGTCAGGCCTGGCGTCACCGGCTGGGCGCAGGTCAACGGCTGGCGCGGCGAAACCGATACAGAGGACAAGATCAGGAAGCGGGTTGAATATGATATGTATTATATTCGCAACTGGAGTTTGACCTTAGACATCTTCATCCTCATAAAAACGGTCTATGTGGTTCTTTTTAAAACAAGCGAGGCTTATTAAAGCTCAATAATCACACGTAACAGCCTTCACCTCACTGTGGCCATCTACAGCTATAAGAATTGGACTGAAAAGAGTGATGACACTTCGCGCATCTATACTTGGCAAGAACGGCAGGCGGCTTCTCTCTGGCCTTATGATGGTGTCAGCTCTGTATATCTTGTGGACTGGCGTCCCACGCTTCTTAGCCGAGGTCATGATAGTACCTGGGCGTCCTATCCTAGAGAAAGTGCGTGCCAACACTCAAGTTTCGGCAAAAGACCTATCGACTCTCGAACAATCATTCCTTTCGGCCATCTCTTTTGCAGATTTGCCACAATTCCATGCCGAGCTAGGCACTAGCTATTTGGTTCAAGCCCAGCACACAAATGATCGGCAGAAGCGTCTTGAATTTGCCAAAATGGCTATCGAAGAATCCCAAATCAGTCTAGACAAAGCACCCCTAAATCCTTTCGCATGGGAAAGGATATCCGTAGCTCAAATAATTCTAGGCCATTATGACGATGCCATCAGGGCATGGCGCTCTTCGAGTAGAATCGCATCTTTTGAGCCTTTTCTTCTGATGCAGCGTATCCATATAGGTATAATTCTTTATCAGCATCTGAGCAGCAACGATATAAGACTTCTAAAACAACAGATCAAAATGGCCTTTCATTGGCAACGTTGGATCATGAGACACTATGTTCGAACGTACCACCTTACCTCATGGGTTACATACTTGAGTGGCCCTGACAGCGACATCAGCGCCTTTTTGAAAAAACACTGAGCCTTTCGCCTCCCCGACTAAATAAAGGCCCAATGCCTCAAGGAAGGGCTCTCCTCTAGCCCCCCCCCTTCTCCATCAACGTTACAAAGAAATCGACTTGGTTCGCTAAGGCTTCAGAACCGAGCGCTTCATTGTTGCCGTGGATATGGTGTAGGTCTTCTGGGTGGAAGACCATGGGCATGAAGCGGTAGCTGTTGTCTGTGACGTCATCATAATGGCGGGCGTCAGTGCCTTGCACGGTCAGCGTGGGCGCGATCGGAATATCACCGAAAATCGCGCGCACGGACGCGGCGATCTCCTTGTAACCCTCCGCCTTCGGGTCGGACATGCTGGTTGCTTCAGCCCCGCCCATCGAGGTGATTTTCACCCGGTCGTCCCCAACGATCTTCTTGGCCCGGGCGATCACGCCGGCCACGGTATCGCGCGGGTGGACACGGTAATTCACCACGGCCTCGGCATACTGGGGCAGCACGTTGAACTTGGTGCCACCTTTCATCATGGTGAAAGCGGTCGTGGTGTGCATGAAAGCGGCCACCGTCGGGCTTTTCGCGAGCATCCGAGCCATGAGCGGCCGGGTCAGCCACATGTTGGCGATGGCCACGCGGCGGCCGAAATCCATCTCCGGCGCCACGGCCTTGAGGAAGCTTTCCAAGTGTTCGTCCAGCACCAGCGGATAGGGGTGGTCCATCACCAGATAGCCCGCGCGCGCGGCCAGGCTCGCGGCCGTATAGGCCTTGGGCGCGGAGGAATGGCCGCCTTCATCCGTGGCTGAGAACTTCAGCGTCACCGAACCTTTTTCCCCGAGGGAGATCAACGCCACGGGGGACTTCACGCCCGGGATAATCCCCTGCGCAATGGCCGAGCCTTCATCCACGATCCAGGAAAAACGGACGCCCTTCGCCTTCAGCATGGCTGCCATTTGGGCGGCACCGTCGCGGCCGCCGAGCTCTTCATCATGGCCAAACAGGAAGTAAATATCCCGGCTCGGTTTAAAGCCGGTGCGCGCCAAACGGTTGGCTGCCTCCATCAGGCTGATCAGGATGCCCTTGTCATCCATCGCCCCACGGCCCCAGATAACGCCCTTGTCATCGATCACACCATCAAACGGCGGATGCTTCCATTCCTTCAGGCCTTCCTCTGGCACCGGCACCACATCCTGGTGGGCGAGGAAGGCGATCGGCTTCTGCTTGCCGCCGTCCGTGCCGGGCCAGCGCAGCATCATCGAATATTTGCCGACCGGCGTCAGCTCCATCGCCTGGAAGGCATAGGGGTAGGTCTTCTTCAGGAATTCATGGAACCCAGTGAAGGCCGCATCATCAGGCGCGACATCGTAAGAGTAGGAGATAGTCTTGAAGCGGATCGCCGCCGCCAGATGCTCGGCCATCTCGCGCACCTCGGCCGGGTCATGGCTTTCGGTATGGATGCTTTTGGCCGTCCCCGCCGGCAACACCATGACCGTGCGCGCCACCATAAAGACCACGAGCGCCACCACACCCAACACCAACAGTTTCAAAAGCCGCTTCATCGACACGCTCCCCTAGAGACAGTTTGAAGCTAAGGTAACCTTCTAGACCGGCAAGTCCAGTATTATAGAACGTCTGGCGATCCACTCACGCCGTCTTGTCCTTGAAGCGGCAGATGTGGCTGACCTTGCATTTTTGGCAGTCGGGCTTGCGCGCCTTGCAGATATAGCGGCCATGGAGGATGAGCCAGTGATGGGCATGGAGCTTGAAAGGCTCCGGGATTACCTTCTCAAGCGCCAGTTCCACCTTCAGCACATCCTTGCCGGGCGCGAGGCCGGTGCGGTTCGACACCCGAAAAATGTGGGTGTCCACCGCACACGTTGGCTGGTGGAAGGCGATATTGAGCACCACATTCGCGGTCTTCCGGCCGACACCGGGCAGCGCTTCCAGCTCTTCCCGCGTCTCCGGCACTTTGGAGCCATGATGCGCGATCAGGTCTTTCGAAAGCTGAATGACATTCTTGGCCTTGGAGTTAAAAAGCCCAATGGTCTTGATATGCTCCTTGAGGCCATCTTCCCCGAGCGCGACCATCTTCTCCGGCGTGTCCGCCACCGGCCACAGCGACCGCGTCGCCTTATTGACCCCCACGTCGGTCGCCTGGGCCGATAGCACCACGGCGACCAGCAGCGTATAGGGGTTCACATATTCAAGCTCGCCCTCCGGGTTCGGGTTGTCTTCGGCGAGGATGCGGAAGAATTCGAAAATCTGGTCCCGGTTCAGTTTGGAATATTTGCCCGCCATCAGATCTGCTCCGCCAGCTGTTTGACCGTCAGGCACAGGCGCTTAAGGTCATTCGGTGTCGACAGCCGGTGGTCCCCATGGGGCACGAGCGTGAGCTCGACATCGTCACCGGTCATTTTCTTGGTGATCTCCAGGGCCGTCTGCCACGGTACGTCAGCGTCCGCCATACCCTGAATGAGCCGGACCGGAATATCGAGATAGAGCGGCGCGGCGATCACCCGGTTGTTCCAGCCGTCCTCGATCAGCGCCTTGGTGATGGTGTAGGGCTGATCGCCATACTCGGTCGGGATTTTCACGAAACCACGGTCCGAGATTTCGGCGCGCTGGGCCGCCGTCAGCTCGTTATTCCACATACGCACGGTAAAGTCGGGTGCCGCCGCCACACCGACAAGGCCTTTCACCCGGCCGGGCCGCACACGCGCCACCAGCATAGCGATCCAGCCGCCCATCGATGAGCCGACGAGGATTTGCGGGCCTTGGGTAAGCCGATCGAGAACCGCGAGCGCGTCATCTTTCCACTGCCCGATGGTGCCGTCCTCGAACGCGCCAGAGGACTGGCCGTGCCCGGCATAGTCAAAGCGTACGAAAGCCCGACCCTCAGCCCTGCAGGCTTCCTCAAGCGCCAGCGCCTTGGAGCCTTCCATGTCGCTCATGAAACCGCCTAGAAACACCACCCCGGGCCCACGCCCCGGCGTTTGGTGAAAGGCAACCTTGGTGCCATGGTCTGTATCCAAAAATTGAGGGGCTGTCATCGCTTTGGCCTGTCCTTCATTCGCATCCTGTGTCCGAGGTGCGACCCTATCCCATAAGAATCGAATGCTCAACGCCCCTAAGCCTTGAGTTTTCTTGACTTCCTCCCCTGCCGGGGCTAACGCACAGAACACCTTATTTTTCATCAAACAGGAAACAGGAACGATGAACGAGCTGCAAAGTGCTAAACACCCGGTCAACCTGCGCCTGCCCGACGGCAGCGTGCGCACGTTTGATGGCCCGGTGACCGGCACTACCCTCGCGGCTGACATCGGCCCTGGCCTCCTCAAAGCCGCGCTTGCGATCAAGGTAAATGGTGAGCTGATGGACCTTTCCAGGGAAATCAGCGAGGACTCCGATGTCGCCATCATCACCAAGCGCGACGCGGAAGGGCTGGAAATCATCCGCCACGACGCCGCCCACATCATGGCGGAAGCCGTGCAGGAACTGTTCCCCGGCACCCAGGTCACCATCGGCCCGGTTATCGAGGACGGCTTCTTCTATGATTTCGCCCGCGACAAGCCTTTCACCGAAGATGACCTCGCGGTCATCGAAAAGCGCATGAACGAGATCGTCGAACGCGACGAGGAAATCATCCGCGAAGTCTGGGACCGCGACGAGGCCATCGCTTACTTCAAGAAGATCGGCGAGCATTATAAAGCCGAACTGATTGAAGCGATCCCGGCGGGTGAAGACGTCTCCATCTATAAGCAGGGTACCTGGCTCGACCTCTGCCGCGGCCCGCACCTGCCCTCGACCGGCAAACTCGGCAACGCCTTCAAGCTGATGAAGGTGGCAGGCGCTTACTGGCGCGGTGACAGCAAGAATGCCATGCTGACCCGTATCTACGGCACCGCCTGGACCGACAAGAAAGACCTGAAGGCCTATATCACCCGCCTTGAGGAAGCCGCCAAGCGCGACCACCGCAAGCTCGGCCAGGAGATGGACCTGTTCCACCTACAGCCAGAAGCGCAGGGCTCGGTCTTCTGGCATCCGAAAGGCTATATCATCTGGCGCCAACTGGAAGCCTATATGCGTCGCCGTCTGGATGCCGCAGGGTATGTCGAGGTCAAGACACCGCAGCTGATGGACGTAAACCAGTGGGAGCGCTCCGGCCACTGGGGCAAATATAGCGAGAACATGTTCGCTGTCCCGGACGAAGTGCCGCAGGGCGAGGGCGACGGCCCGGTGTTCAAGGGCGACGGCGCCATGATGGCGATGAAGCCGATGAACTGCCCGGCGCACATCCTGGTGTTCAAGCAGGGCATCAAGTCCTACCGCGACCTGCCGATCCGCATGGCCGAGTTCGGCTGCTGCCATAGGAACGAGCCGCACGGCGCGCTGCATGGCATTATGCGCGTGCGCCAGTTCACCCAGGACGATGCCCATATCTTCTGCCGCGAAGACCAGTTAATCGACGAAATCGTCCAGTTCTGCGACCTGCTCGACAGCGTCTATCAGGATCTGGGCTTCGACAAATATGAGATCAAGCTGGCCCTGCGCCCGGAGAAGCGATTCGGCACTGATGCAGAATGGGACCGAGCTGAGCAGATCCTGCGCGATGCCGTTGCCAAGGCTGGCCGTGCATCCGAGGAATATGGCTGGGAAGAGCTGGAGGGCGAAGGCGCCTTCTATGCGCCGAAGCTGGAATTCCACCTGACCGATGCCATCGGCCGCACCTGGCAGGTTGGCACCATCCAGGCGGACACGGTGCTGCCTGAACGCCTCGATGCCTCCTATGTCGGTGAAGACGGCGCCAAGCACCGCCCGGTCATGCTGCACCGGGCCATCTTGGGTACGTTCGAACGTTTCATCGGTATCCTGATCGAGCATTATGCCGGCAAGTTGCCCTTGTGGCTCGCCCCCACCCAGGCCGTGGTGACGCCGATCACGTCGGAAGCCGACGCCTACGCCACCGAAGTCGCAGAAACGCTGAAGGCCGCGGGCCTGCGCGTCAGCACCGACCTTCGGAACGAGAAGATCAACTATAAGATCCGCGAGCATAGCCATGCCAAGGTGCCGCTCATTCTCGTTGTCGGCGCGCGCGAAGCCGAAAGCCGCAAGGTCAGCGTTCGCCGTCTCGGCAGCAACGACCAGACGGTGATGGATCTGGATGCCCTCGTCACGACCGTGACCGAAGAGGCCAAAGTGCCCACAGGCGCGTGAAGAAGATGAAGAAACCCACCGCTTTCAAGGCTTTGCATATGCCGCGAGAACGGCTATACTGACAAATGGAAGGCGGACCGGTTCTCAGGATCGGTCCGCCAGCAACGTTCAATAGGAGAATGAACATACGTAAAGGGCAATTTGCCGGCCCACCCAAACAGGAAGGGCCGCGCGTCAACGATCAAATCCGTGTTAAAGAGGTACGACTGATCGGAGCGGAAGGTGAAAACCACGGTGTTGTCTCGACCCAGCAGGCGATGGATATTGCCGCCGAGTCCGGGCTGGACCTCGTTGAAATTTCACCGAACGCTGAGCCACCCGTATGCAAGGTTCTCGACTACGGAAAGTTCAAGTACGAACAGCAGAAAAAGGCTAACCTTGCGCGTAAGAACCAGAAGACGCAGGAAGTCAAAGAAATCAAGATGCGTCCCGGTATCGACGTCCATGATTACCAGACCAAGATGAAGAAGATTCATCAGTTCATCGAAAGCGGTGACAAGGTCAAGGTAACCATCCGTTTCCGGGGCCGCGAGATGGCCCACCAGGACCTGGGTATGGAAGTCCTCCAGCGCGTCACCTCCGAGATGGAGGAAGCCGCCAAGATCGAGGCCCGGCCCAAGATGGAAGGCCGCCAGATGATCATGGTCATCGCCCCCAAATAAGCGTCTTCATGAGACACAACGAAAACCGGCCGCTCTGGCCGGTTTTTTTGTCCCCAACCCGTAAGGCTTGCCTCGCACCATCAATCACATGGTTCCAACCAAAAGCGTTAACCCCATGGGCCAAAAGCCCAACATTAGACGCTGGAGGATGGACTATTGGCATACCGCCGCAATCCAGCTGCCCGGAGAAGGGGTGGCCATGAAGATAATGGACAAGAACAGCAAGACCTGCCCGAAAGTGTTCAGCGCCTGTTGACCGACCTTGATTGTATGCTGGACCGGATCGCAGGCCTGGGGCTGCCTTGTCCCCCGGAAACCGTGGCCGGCACAATCAGCATCCTGCAACAGGCAACAGAGGCTGGTTTTGAGTACGATGACCGCTTTCTGGAACGGCTCGCGGCAAACCACCAACAATTGGGAAAGGTCATTGCACCTATCACCCCCGGCAGCCTGCGCGGGCATCATTATGAGGAAAAGAAGAAAGTCATCATCTGGGCCATGTGGGGCGCAACCCTGGTCTTTCTGCTGGGCTTCCTGTCCCTTTCCACCTTCACGGAAATCAGCAAAGACTATATTGACAAAACCTTCATGGACCGGGACGGCACCATCCAGCTGATCGTAGCGAGTTTCTATCTCTCCGCGGCGGGTATTGGCGCCTGCTTCTATAATCTCGTGAAAATGTACAAGTATCTGATCACCAACAAGTTTGATGTCGCTTATGGGTCTTCCTATGCCATGCGCATCCTGCTGGGCGTCGTCGCGGGCTACGTCCTCGCGGAGATCATCCCCATCAATACCCACAATTTCTCGAAACCGCTTCTGGCCATGCTGGGCGGTTTTTCGGCCGACGCCGTTGAGGTGATCCTGACGCGCTTTGTCGATACCATGAAGACCCTGGTACGGGGTGACCGCGACCGGACACCGCATACCGAGACTTAGATGCTCGCGGTCAAGCCAGGCGCGAAAGACTGAGGCCGCGGCTTTGCCTGATATTCTCCACCTCCAGCGCTTTATTCACTGGTTTCCTGGCCATATTCCAGCCTATTCACCTAGTATTCCCATGGGGACTTCCGAAGAATGTTTTGTGTTTTCAATGCCCTGTCACGACAGCAACAACACGACAGTAGTCAGCGAAAAGCTGCAGGAGACACAAAATGAAATTTGGTGACTATCTCAAGAAACAGCGGGAACACGCCGGTTGGACCCAGCCCGAAGCCGCAGCAAAGGTCGGGATCGAACAATCCTATCTCTCGAAACTCGAAACCGGTAAAAGCTATCCGTCCGAAGAGGTGTTCGACAAGCTGATGAAAACCTTCGGCATCAAACTGGATGACCTGTGCCGGGAGGTCACCTGGTCCGAGCTCGACAAGCTCAAGGAAATCGCCCAGGTCCGCTCGCTCCTCCTGATGCGGGAACAGAAACAGGCCCGCACCATGCGCGGCTGGCTCATCGCTGGGCTCATCATGTTGATGACCGGCGGCGGCCTGCTTGGCCATGAGGCCTTTGTGTCCGATAATGAAATGCCGATTTACAGTTACCGCTCCCCCGGCGTCATCCATGCCGGGGAACCGCTGCATATTTTCGATTTCATGGCAGCCGGGATGCCAAGCCCGGACGATAAGGACGGAAAAGGCGACGCCCAAAGCCTCGTCGGACGGCTGGATTATGACTTTCTCACCCTGCCTGAAAACCGTGGCGAGGCCTTCGTCAAAAAGGTCGAAGGCGGCGTGCGCCTTTACACAATGATATCAGGCGGCTTCGCCGATAACACACCGCGCAACCAATGGATCATCGCCCTCGGCGCCATGCTGATGACCGGCGGCCTCGCCTCCTTCTACATCAGCCGCCGCTGGCGTTGACATGGAACACAGACAAACCGGCGGACCGACCGTCGGTTTTTCTACCCCTGCGACAGTTTCACGGCTGGACCCCTAAAGGCAGCCATGCCACAGTGTTTTCAAGCACTTGGGGGGGGGTAGCCTGTGGATACATACAGCCTTATCAAGGCGATCCATGTCATTGGTTCGACCGTTCTGTTCGGCACCGGGCTCGGCATCGCCTTTTTCATGTTCATGGGCCAGCGTGCCCCTGATATGGCCGCGCGGGTCTTTGCTGCTCGCTGGACGGTGCGTGCTGACTATATCTTCACCGCCCCCGCCGTAATCCTGCAACCGCTCACCGGATTCTGGTTGATCCACTTGGGCGGCTATGGCCTTGGCGAACCCTGGCTGGTTGCGGTCTATATCCTCTATCTGATCGCAGGAGCCTGCTGGCTGCCCGTGGTGTGGCTGCAGATCAAAATGAAACAGATGCTGACAGAAGCCCACGCAGCAGACACGCCCCTGCCGGAAACCTTCCAGCGTTATTTCAGGCTGTGGTTCCTGCTGGGCTGGCCCGCCTTCATCAGCCTTATTCTGGTCTTTTACCTGATGGTGGCGAAACCGGCATGACACAGATGACCGACAACCTCGCCGACCGCAAAGCACCCACCTTCAAGGCTATTTTTGGTGCCAACTGGGACAAACTTCCGCCCACAATGCTGAAGCACTATAGAAACCGCCCCTATTCGGAGGATAGCTCCCGGGTTTCCGGCACCATGGCAGTAGAAACAGCGCCGATCCTGCGCTTGTTTGCGCCGATCTCGCGCCTGTTTGGCGGTATCCCGCTTGTGAATGCGCACGACGTCCCGGTCACCGTGGATTTCAGAAGCGAGCCGACATCAAGGGCCTTCCATTTCGACAGGCTGTTCCACCTTGGCAGTGGGAAACCCTACCGCTTCCATTCCCGCATGGTACCGAGGGGCGGGGACCGCGTGGTCGAGGTAATGAAATTCCGCCTGGGCTGGCGCGTGCGCTTCCGGTTCGAGGACGGGCGGGTGAAGCTGAAACATGACGGCTACGCCCTGTGCCTGTTCGGGTTTTTCATCCCGCTGCCACTGGGATGGCTGATTGGACATGTGAATGCCAAGGAATGGGCCACGGGCGACGACCAGTTCGACATGTATGTCGATATCCAGCATCCGCTGTTCGGCAAGATTTACGAGTATCGTGGCAGCTTCTCGACCGCGGCGATTCCTTTAAACGATGCGGAAGGGGGAAAGGCTGATGGCTAAGCGTGTCCTGATCATCGGCGGCTATGGCAACTTCGGCGCGCTGGCCGCTGAACGGTTGGCTATGGACCCCAATATCCAGCTGATCATTGCCGGGCGCTCAGCCGAGAAAGCCGAAGCCCTTGCGAAAAACCTGAAAGCCGCCCGCTCGGTTGGGATCGCAATCTTCGACTATAGAAGCGGCCTTGAAGCAGCGCTTGAACAGCACCAGCCTGACATCGTCCTCCACACTTCCGGCCCATTTCAAGGGCAGGACTATGCGGTCGCCAAAGCCTGCATTGCCGCTGGCTGCCATTATCTCGACCTCGCCGACGCCCGCGCTTTCGTGCCCGGCATCACCGCGCTTGATGAGGAAGCCCGCGCGAATGACCTACTGGTGATCAGTGGTGCAAGCTCGGTCCCCGGGCTGTCCTCCGCCATCATCGACCAGTATCTGCCCGGCTTTCAGGAACTGACCTCCGTCGAATATGGCATCGGCACGGCCCAGCGCACCAGCCGGGGACTGGCCACCACCGAAGCGGTTCTATCCTACGCCGGGGAACCGTTCGAGACGCTGAAAGACGGCCATATGCAGCCGGTTTACGGCTGGCAGGATTTTCATTTCCGCAAGTTGCCCGGCCTCGGCTGGCGCGGCTTCGCCAATTGTGACATCCCGGACCTGAGCCTACTGCCTGCGCGCTACCCAAGCCTTCAGACCGTGCGTTTCTATGCTGGGCTTGAGGTCAAGATCATGCAGGTTGGACTTTGGCTCATGAGCTGGGGGCACAGGCTTAGGCTTCTGCCGAACCTGAAGCGGCTTGCCCGACCGCTGCTCGGCATGTCCCGCTGGTTCGACCACTTCGGCGGGGATGACAGCCTGCTGTTCATGACCCTCAGCGGCAAAGGCACTGACGGACAGCCCCGTAAAATCCGCTTCCAGGTGACCGCCCGAAAAGGCGACGGCCTGAACATCCCGATCACCCCTGCGGTAATCCTGATCAAGAAGCTGGCCACGGATAGCTGCAAAACCCGCGGCGCCATACCCTGTATGGGGCTGGTCAGCCTTGAGGAGATCAAAGCCGAACTCGCCGACCTTCGTGTTGAATGGATCGCGACAGAGAAAGCCTGACCTGCTATCTTTGGTGCAAAATTGGCAACGCTGGGAGCACATCACCCATGGATCTTCAAGCCATAAAAACCTTCTGCCGGGCGGTGGAGGCCGGTAACCTCACGGCGGCGGCGCGGGCGCTGCATATCACCAAATCGGTGGCGAGCCGGCGTATCCAGGCGCTCGAAGACGAGGTCGGTGCCCGGCTTTTGGCGCGCAACACCAAGGGGGTGACCCCCACGGATGCGGGTACGGCCTTTTATGAGCGGGTGCTGCGTATCCTCGATGACCTCGAAGACGCGCGCCAATCGGTCAAATGCGCGGATGAAAACCTCATCGGCACGCTCCGCCTCACCGCGCCCCGCAGCTTCACCGACAAGCGCCTCGCCCACCCGATCACCGAGTTCATGAAACTGCACCCCGACCTTGGCATGGACATGAACCTGACCGACGAGCGGGTCGATATCATCGGCGGCGGCTATGACCTCGGCCTCAGGATCAGCCGCGCGCTCGACGATACCAGCCTGATCGCCCGCAAGATCACCACCATCCACAGCCATATGGTGGCAAGCCCCGCTTATCTCGCCGAACACGGCACCCCGAAGGTGCCGGAGGACCTGAAGGATCACCGCTGCATCCTCTATTCCAACCTGCCCGTGGGTAACCAGTGGCGCTTCATCGAGGACGGCGAGGACCGCACGGTGCGCGTAGGCGGCACACTCAGCACCAATTCGGGCGAAATGCAGCTTGAGGCCGCGCGCCAGGGCCTCGGCATTGCCGCCATCCCGCGCTTTTACCTGCATGAAGCTATCACAAGCGGTGCTGTCGTGCCGATTCTGGAGGACTATTGCCCGCCCAACAGCCACCTTTATGCGCTCTACCCGGAAAAACGCCTGCTGCCCACCAAGGTCCGCGCCTTTATCGACCATCTTGCCGCCTGGTTCGACACCCCCGAAAACGCTGGCTGCCTCTAAGCCTTCCGAAGTGTTCGCTTTCACGCAACACCGGCTTGCGGATTGCGGCGCTACACAAACCGGATGATCGGTCGCATCTTTCAGGGAACGACAGCAACGATATAGGAGGCTCAGATGGGCAGGCTGATTGACGGTGAATGGCAGGATAGCTGGTACGATACCAAATCGACCGGCGGCCGTTTCGTCCGCCAAGACAGCCGGTTCAGGAACTGGGTCACGCGCGACGGCACACCGGGCCCCACCGGGAACGGTGGGTTTGAGGCCGAGCCGGGCCGCTATCACCTCTATGTCTCCTACGCCTGCCCGTGGGCGCACCGCACGCTGGTGATGCGCGCGCTCAAGGGGCTCGAGGAGATGATCGACGTCTCCGTGGTGGCCCCCACCATGCTGGAGGACGGCTGGACATTCGATGAGAAAGGCGGCTCAAGCGGTGACGCGCTTTATGGCCACCGGTTCCTGCATGAGCTTTATACCCGAGCGGACCCCACTTACAGCGGCCGCGTGACCGTGCCGGTTCTGTGGGACAAAAAGCGCGAAACAATCGTCAGTAACGAAAGCGCGGACATCATCCGCATGATGAACAGCGCGTTCGACGCCTTGGGCGCCCGCGCGGGTGATTACTGGCCCGAAAGCTTGCACAGCGAGATTGAAGCCTTCAACAGCCGCATCTATGACACGGTCAACAACGGCGTCTACAAGGCCGGGTTCGCAACCACACAGGCGGCGTACGAGGAAGCTATCGGCCCGCTCTTTGAGACGCTCGACTGGCTCGAAGGCCATCTGTCGGAAAACCGCTACCTGATGGGCGACAGGCTCACCGAAGCCGACATCCGGCTTTTCACCACGCTGGTGCGGTTCGATGCCGTTTATGTCGGGCATTTCAAATGCAATATCCGCCGCCTCGCCGACTATGCCGAGCTGTCCGCCTATGTGCGCGATATCTACGCCCTGCCCGGCGTGGCGGAGACCGTCAATATCGACCATATCAAAACCCACTATTATCGGAGCCACCGGACCATCAACCCGGCCGGCATTATCCCCGTAGGCCCTGTGCTTGATTTCACAAGCCCCCACGGCCGCGACTGGCTCCAGACGGAGGAAGAGCAATGACCACGCGTAAAATTGCCAGGCTTTACCCGGCCCTGACCATCCCCGAAGGCGACGGCGTTACCGTCCACCGCTCCATAGGCCTCAAGGGCCTGATGAACCTGGACCCGTTCCTGCTGCTGGATGAGATGGACATGCCCGCGGGTGCGCCCGGCAGCTTCGGCTTCCCCGAACACCCGCACCGGGGGTTCGAGACCGTCACCTACATGCTGTCCGGCCGGATGGAACACGGCGACACCGCCGGCAACAAGGGTGAAATCGGCCCCGGTGACGCCCAGTGGATGACGGCGGGCCGCGGTATTGTCCATTCGGAAATGCCAACGACGAAGGGTGAGGCCATCCGCGGCTTCCAGCTGTGGGTCAACCTGCCATCGGCCAAGAAAATGATCGCGCCGCGCTACCAGGACGTGATGGCTGACACCATCCCCACGGTCGAAGGTGAAGGCTATACGGCCCGGCTGGTCGCGGGCGTGCTCGCTGGCCAGGAGGGGCCGGTCACGGACATTGCCGTCAGACCGCTATTCGCCGACGTAACGCTGACAGGGGGCGGACCTGCCACGCTGCCGGTCACCCCGGGCCATACGGTGTTCCTCTATGGCATCGAGGGCACGCTGACGGTGGCAGGGCAAGCGGTGCCCCCGCGCACGCTCATCATCCTGACGGACGGTGACACGGTTGAGGTGGCGGGTGAGGAAGACAGCCGCTTCCTGATGGTCGCTGGCGCCCCGATCGGTGAACCTGTCGCCCGTTATGGTCCGTTCGTGATGACCACGCGGGAAGAGATCATGGCCACGCTTGACGACTGGAACCGCGGCACGTTTCTGACCCAGGCCTGAGTGCGAGACGATACCCCCAAAACTTCCTACCCCCGGCCACCTGGGCTTCTCCCCCATATCCGCCCGCGGATATGACGCCCTGGGCCGGGGCCCTCGCAAACTAAAAGGGCGACCAGATGGCCGCCCCTTCTTTTTAGTTTCTTTAGCCGTGTGCCCTAGCGCAGGATCGACCGGAGGTGACGCGCCGCGAAGCTCATCTTGGCGACCGAAAGCGTACCGGAGGATGACAGGTCGTCAATCAAGCGCTCAGCGCGGATAATGCGCGTCTGCTGGGCTTCCTGCCATTCCTTGGTCGCCTTCTTGGCCGTCTTGTCACCCGCACCCTTGCACACGTCTTCCACCAGGCTGCGCTGCTGGTCGGCCAGGTCCTCAAGGAGCGAGCGGATCGCCAGCACTTCCCAATGGTCGTCCGGCAGGATACGGTCGGCCCGCTGGCGCAGCCAGTCGAACCCGAGCATATCGCCGAGTGCGAAGTGAACCGCGGCGACATAATCGACCGGTTTGCCCGCTTCTTCGGCCACCGTGATGATGTCCGGGCCCGAGGCCAGAACCTCGAAGGCCGCGACGAAGGTGGCGAGGTCATGCCCGACACCCAGGTCCTTCAGGCCATCGCGGCGGGCGAGGAAGGCTTCCTGTGCAGGTTCCGACAGGATTTCCTGCTTGATGCCGAACAGTTTGGCGACAGGGTCCTTGAAGCGGTCCACCAGCGCGCTGACATCGAACGGCCGCGGCAGGTGGCGGAGCATCCACATAACCTGGATCTTGAGCGAGTCGGACACCGACTGGTGCATGTCATACTGCACGCTCGCATCGACCTTATAGTCGAGCGCGTTGATCGCCTCCCACTGGTGCTGGAGACCGAAGATTTCCCGCACGATGACGAAGGCGGCGATGATGTCCTCAACGCCGAGGCCTGTTTCTTCCTTCACTTCATAGACAAAGGTCAGGCCCGCCCAGTTCACCACTTCGTTGGCAAGAACGGTGGCGATGATCTCACGCTTCAGCTGGTGTGTCTGAAGCTCGTCGGCGAAACGCTCCCTAAGCACGGACGGGAAGCCCCATTCGAGCTCCGGCTTAAGAACCGGGTCATCCACCAGGTGGCTGGCAACCAGGATATCGAGGAGCGACATCTTGGCATAGGCCATCAGAGTCGAGATTTCCGGCCGCGAGAGCCCGCTTTCATTGGACGCCAGTTCAGCGAAGCCTTCGTCCGACGGCAGGTTCTCGATTTCGCGGTTCAGGCCGCCGTCACGCTCCAGCGCCCGGATAAGGCCGAGGTGATATTCACGCGAGCTGACCGCCTGCGCTTCAGCAAGCGAGATCGCCTGCGTCTGCAGATAGTTGTCGCTGAGTACGATCGAGGAGACCTCATCGGTCATCGACACCAGAAGGTCATCCCGGTCTTCGCGCGTCAGCTTCTTCTTGGCGATGGCATCGGTCAGAAGGATCTTGATGTTGACCTCCTTGTCCGAGCAATCCACACCGGCCGAGTTGTCGATAAAGTCGGTGTTGGACCGGCCACCCTTGCGGCCATATTCGATGCGGGCGCGCTGGGTCATGCCCAGGTTGGCGCCTTCACCCACCGCCTTGACCCGAAGCTGGCTCGCCGTCACGCGGATCGCGTCGTTGGCGCGGTCGCCGGCCTGGGCGTTGGTCTCGTCGCTCGCGCGGACGTACGTCCCGATCCCGCCGAACCACAGAAGGTCGGCTTCGGCCTTCAGGATACGGTGCATCAGGTCGTTCGGGGTCATGGCGTCAGCGTCGACATCGAGCCACGCCTTGACCTCATCGGTCAGCGGGATCGACTTCATCGAGCGCGGATAGATGCCGCCGCCCTTGGAGATCAGGTCCCGGTTATAGTCATCCCAGCTCGAACGCGGCAAATCGAAGAGACGCTTGCGCTCCTTCCAGTTTGCCTGGGTGTCCCCGGGGTTCGGGTCCAGGAAGATGTGCATATGGTTGAAGGCGGCCTTGAGGCGAATGGTTTTCGAGAGCAGCATGCCGTTCCCGAACACGTCGCCCGCCATGTCGCCAACACCGATCACATCAATCGGGTCCTTCTGGACATTGATACCCATCTCGCGGAAGTGACGCTGGACACTGACCCAGGCCCCTTTCGCGGTGATGCCCATCTTCTTGTGGTCATAGCCGTGGGAGCCGCCGGACGCGAACGCATCCCCGAGCCAGAATTTCTGGCCTTCCGACAGGCTGTTGGCGATATCCGAGAAGGTCGCCGTGCCCTTGTCGGCCGCGACGACCAGATAGGGGTCGTCATCGTCCCGGCGCACCACATCCGAAGGCGCAATGACCTTGCCGCCCTTGAGGTTGTCGGTCAGCGACAGCAGGCTGCGCACGAACGACCGGTACGCCGCCACGCCTTCAGCGAGGAAGGCTTCACGGTCACCCGAGGTCGGCAGCATTTTCGGGAAGAAGCCACCTTTCGCACCCTGCGGCACGATCACGGCGTTCTTGACCTGCTGCGCCTTCACAAGGCCGAGCACCTCGGTGCGGAAATCCTCGCGCCGGTCGGACCAGCGCAGGCCACCACGGGCCACAGGGCCGGAGCGCAGGTGCACGCCTTCGACCCGTGGGCTGTAGACCCAGATCTCGGCGAAAGGCTTCGGCAGCGGCGCTTCATCCACCTGGCGGGAGCGGATCTTGAAGGCAAGCGCGCGTTCGTCGTCGCCTTCCAGAACACCCGGCTGGTAGAAGTTTGTCCTGAGCGTCGCCTTGATGACATTCATGTAGGCACGCAGGATGCGGTCATGGTCGAGGCTGGTCACACCCTCAAGCTGGTTCCTGAGGTCGCTGATAATGTTACCCGCGAGCTGGTCCCGGTTGGCCGAGGCATAGTGCGGGTCGAACTGTACCTTGAAGAGCGCCACAAGCTGTGCCGAGAAGGTGGAATGTTCGACCATGCTGTCGGCGATATAATCCGGCGTATAGCCCATGCCGAGCTGGCGCAGGTATTTGCCGTAGGCGCGCAGGATGATGATTTCGTCCCAGCCCATGGCAGAGGTCAGCACCAGTTCGTTGAAGCCGTCGTTTTCCGACGCGCCCTGGCAGATCTTCATATAGAGCTCTTCAACCAGCGGCTTGAGCCGGTCGAGGGAGAACGGCGTGCCTTCCGGGCGGCCGAGCGCGAAATCATGGATATAACCAGGCGCGCCTTCCCGCATTTCATAGCTATGCTCGGACAGTACGCGGAAGCCCATATTCTCCAGGATCGGCATACAGCTCGACAGCGCGATCAGCTGGGTCCCGTGATAGATCTTCAGGCGGAAACGGTCTTCCCCGTCGCTGAGATGCCGGTAGAAATCGACCCGGATATCATCCCGGCCCGCGACCTCCTCCAGCTTGGCCACATCGTACGCGGCCTGCGACGGCGTGAAAGCTTCACGGTACGCCACCGTAAAGCGGTTCTTATATTCATGATGCAGCCGGTTGCCGACTTCCTCACCATGGTGGCTGACCAGCTCCTGGTGAAGTCGGTCTGTCCAGCCCTGGGCGGCTTCGGCGATCTGGCGGTTGATCTCTTCCTCGCTCGGGTGACCCACTTCGCCCGGACGGGTCCGGATGATGAAGTGCCAGCGGGCGAGCGCTTCTTCGCTCAGCATGGCGTAATAGACCGACACTTCGCCGTTGAAGCTTTTGCACAGGATGTCGGCGATCGCCGAGCGCAGCCCCGAATGATAGTTTTCACGTGGAACATAGACGATGGCGGACACAAAGCGCCCAAACCGGTCCGGCCGCACGAAGGCGCGCGGACGCGGGCGTTCGGTCAGCTGCAGCACGCCCATGACGGTTTCATAGAGCCGGTCTTCGCTGATCTGGAACAGCTCATCCCGCGGGAAGGTTTCCATAATGTGCGAGATCGCCTTAGCGGCATAGGAGCGCGGACTGAAGAAGTGCGCGCGCTTCTGCACATTGTTGACCTTACCCCGGAGCACCGGCACATCATGCGCGAACTGGCTGTAGGACAGCGAGGTAAAGAGGCCGACAAAGCGCCGCTCACCGATCACATGGCCATCAGCATCAAAGATTTTGACGCCGATATAGTCCAGATGCGACGGCCGGTGCACGGTCGACTTCACGTTGGCCTTGGTGATGATCAGCGGGTCCGGCTGGATCAGGAAGTGACGGATTTCCGGCGACATGGGTGTCAGGCCATCCTTGTCCCGAAGCACGTTCCGTTCAGGGTTACGGAGGATACCGAGGCCCGAGCCTTCAACCCGGTTGAAATCGAAGGTCGCCGGGTCGCCATCGAAACGATATTCCCGGAACCCGAGGAAGGTGAAATGGTCGGCGCCAAGCCAGCGCAGGAAACGGATGGTTTCGTCCACCTCTTCCTGGTCGATGGGCGGCGGGTTGACCGTGAGGGACGCAACCGTCTCATCGATCTTGGCGAGCATGGCCTTCCAGTCAGCCACCGCCGAGCGGACATCTTCCAGCGTGTCTTCGAGCGCCGCTTTGATATCGGCGAGCACAGCCTTGTCCGACTGGGCGTCGATCTCGATATACATATAGCTTTCGGAGACCGGCTTGCCCGCGTCCTTGCCGACGCGCTTGCCCTTGTCGTCCCGGTTCGCGGTAACGATCGGGTGGTGCATCATATGGACGCGGTGGTGGTGTGTAACCGCCAGGCAGCCAGTGATCGAATCAACCAGGAACGGCATGTCGTCATTGACGATTTCGATAACCGTATGGTGGGTATTCCAGGCTTTGGTGCGCGGATTGAGGAGCCGGATGACCGGCTTGCCCGCCTTGCGGGTCGCGCCGCCCTCCCACATGCTGTGCGCAATGGCAAACAGCGTTGCGGGCGGCTGGTCCATCAGGTCGTCAGGACCCTTGGAGCCGTAAAATTCGTTCAGAAAAGCCTCAAACTCTTCAAAAGCTTCACCGGACATTGCCTCAATTGCCAACCGGCTGACTTCGGCCATGATCTGTTTTCGTTGTTCGTCCGTGGTCACCTTACTTGTCCCTCTGTAACCCGTTACCCGTGGAAATATCTGTTATGGTTTTTGTTGTATAAACCGGCGCAACACTCTTTCAGTGGTGCCATCGCCGGCGTCGGCAGTACCCAGAAGCTCGATTGCGCCGTCCTTGTTTCGGCGCCCGAGGATCAGGCAAAATTCATCTTCGGTTTTGATATCCTGCAGTTTGACCGGCTTGGCCGTCCGGGCCGCCTGCAGCATGGCTTCTTCGCGGGCATGAAGCGCCGTGCCCTTGGCCTTGCGGCGTTCCGCGCGTTCCTGCTGGACGCAGCCCTTGATGCCGCCCGGAACCGCCTTCAGGAAGGCGACCAGGGTGGCGGCGCTTTTGCCCGCACGCGCAGCACAGGATAGAGCCGCGGCATATTCGGTCAGCCGGGTCTTGTCATAATCCTTGCCGAAGGTGAGCTTGAGCGCGGGGGTAAACGGCGCCCGCGCCTGGACCTTCAGCCCTTCAGCCGCCAACATGGCCTGATAGGCCGCCGGATTGTTCCGGCCCTCTTCATAGAGGGCGAGCGCCCGGGAAAGGGCTTCATAAAGGCTGTCCCGGCTACCACCGTCCAGATGCACCACATCGCGCGCCGCACGTTCACAAGCCATGCGCAGGTCATCCAGCACAAAGCTTTCGCCGTGCTCTAAGCCTTCGCGGCGGCGGAAATTGGTCACCACCATGACGAAATTGGCGTGGGCGCCATCCCGGCTGAAGGGCAGCATGATCCCGCGGCAATCCAGCAAATCCTCGACAAATTCGAATTCGGTCGCCGTCGCCCGCCCGACCTCGTCGGCCAGCTGACCAATGAGCGCCTGGGCGAAGGTGGAGTTTGGAAAATCGCTGAGGTTGGTGCCGGCCATGATCGGCGCATCGATCAGGATGCTGACCTTGTCTCCGATGAAACGCACCACGGGTCCGGCATCGGAAAATTCCAACAGCAGGGCGTTGGTCCTGTAGGGCGCGAGACCGCCGGGCGTCAGTTCCCCGAACAGCGGCAACGGCCTGTCGCCCTTGAGGCCAAGCCAATAATCGAAAGCCTTCAAATGCAGACGTTTTTCATCGGCAATGTCAGCGGAAATATCGGTGGATACATCTTCTGGAAGATTGGAGGCACCCTTCTCCGCAGAAGAAAAGTCGTCCCGGACAGGATCTTCCGGCAGGGGTGCGTCTTCGATGTCTTCGTGTGTGCCAGCCATGGCCACCAACCGCATTCTTAAGACTTGTGCGCACCAGCCTGATTCCCAAGGAAACCCCCGGCAAAACAACAGCCGGCCCGGCGCGCTTTCCGTTACGGTATCGCACCCTGTCCGCTTGCTGGCAAGGGCCATCGGTCAAACCGGACGACTTTTTTTCAGCCCCGCGCACGCCTGTGCTTCCCATGTAACACCCGGGGCTTGCCTCAATCCGCTGGGCGGCACGCGAAGCGGACTTGCCGCCGAGCATTTTTTAGGCCACAAAAGCAGCAATCACTGGGAAGGGATGGGAGGAAAGGTCCAATGCCGATCAAGCGCTGGCCGAGCCTGACTGCAATGTTCTATGAGCAGGCGGCAACATTCGCGAACAAGCCGTTTCTGCACGCAAAATCAGACGGGGCCTGGAAGACCCTCAGCTGGCGCGAAACCGCCGAAAAGGTCGCCAAACTCGCGGCAGGGCTTGAACGCCTTGGGGTCGGGGCTGGCGATAGGGTCGTCATCGTCAGCGAAAACCGGCCGGAATGGTTCATCGCCGATTTGGCCATCATGACCCTTGGGGCCATCACCGTTCCCGCCTACACCACCTATACCGCGCGCGACTATCTCCATATCCTGGAAAACAGCGGCGCCAAGGCGGCGGTTGTTTCCACCAAGTCGCTCGCCCGCACCTTCCTCAAGGCCGCGCACCAGTCCGACGATCTGGAGCACACCATCGTCATCGAGCCGACCAAGATCGAGCAAAGCCTCAATGTCGCGCTGCATGACTGGGATACGGTCCTGTCCACGGAAGACGCCGACATTGGCAATTGCCAGGCCCGCGTTGCTACAACCAGCCGCGACGATATCGCCTGTCTCATCTACACCAGCGGCACCGGCGGCGCGCCCAAGGGCGTGATGATCCACCACGGCGCCATCCTGCATAACTGCGAAGGCGCGGCCACCGTGATCAAAGAACTGGGCCTCAAGGGCAACAGTTTCCTGTCGTTCCTGCCGCTCAGCCACGCTTACGAACATACCGCCGGCCAGTGCCTGCCCCTCAGCCTGGGTGCAGAAATCTGGTACGCCGAAAGCCTGGACAAGCTGGCCGCCAACATGGCCGAGACCAAACCCACCATCATGGTGGTGGTGCCGCGCCTGTTTGAGATGCTCCGGACCCGGATCAGCCGCTCCGTCCTCAAGGGCGGCGGCGCCAAGGCCCGGCTGTTCGAACGCTGTATCGAGCTTGGCACCCGTATCTCCAAGGGCGAGAAGCTTTCGGTGAAGGAGAAAATCGAAAACGCCGTGCTCAGCCTCGTCGTCCGGCGCAAGGTCAAAGGCCAGTTCGGCGGCCGGCTCAAGGCGCTTGTCTCCGGCGGCGCCCCGCTCGCACCCGATGTCGGCTATTTCTTCGCCGCCCTCGGCCTGCCGCTCCTGCAGGGCTACGGCCAGACAGAAGCCGGACCGGTGATTTCGGTGAACCCGCCCTCAGCCCCCAAGCTGCATACCGTCGGCAAGATATTCGAGCAGTCCGAAGTCATGATCGCCGAAGACGGGGAAATCCTCGTGCGCGGCGAACAGGTAATGAAGGGCTATTGGCGCGACGAACGCACCACCGAGCGCACCATCGTCAACGGCTGGCTGCACACGGGTGATATCGGCCGCTTCGACGAAGATGGCTATCTGGAGATCACCGACCGCAAGAAAGACATCATCGTCAACGACAAGGGCGACAATGTCTCCCCCCAGCGCATCGAAGGCATGCTGGCGCTTGAGGACGAAATCGCCCAGGCGATGGTTTACGGCGACAGGCGCCCGCACCTTGTCGGCCTGATCGTGCCGGACGTCGAGTGGCTGGCGGGCTGGGCCAAGGAAAACGGCAAGGAAGGCGGCCTCAAAGACCTGGCCTCCGACCCTGACCTCAGGAAAGCGCTCGATACCGCCGTCGCGCGGGTCAACCACCGGCTATCGAACCTTGAGAAAATCCGGCAATTCATCATCGCCCCCGAAAGCTTCACCATCGAGAATGAGCAGATGACGCCGACCTTGAAGCTGCGCCGTCATGTGGTGAAAGAGGTTTACGGCGAGGCGCTTGAGGGCCTCTACAAGCGCGGATGACGACGGAGATCCCGAGCCCCTGCATCGATGTCTGCCGGCTGGATGCCGCAGGCGAGGTATGCGTGGGCTGTTTCCGGAATCTCTCAGAAATCGGTCAATGGGCGGCGGCAAGCCCAGATGAAAAGCGCGCCATTCTCATAAGAGCGGCGCGCCGGAAAAATCAGGTTTCAGGAAAAACCGAGGATTAATCCTCGTTTGAGGTACGCCGCTGCGGCACCTTCTTCCGCCAGGCGACGTAGCGCACCTCAACCCCCTTGGTGAGGATGCTGCGGCGAAGCCCTGACGCGGTTTCCACCATGCCCAGCGTCTTGACCGCGGTCTTGAGCTGGTCATCGGCCGGGGACCAATCCTCAAGCCCCAGGTAGCTGTGCTTGATGTGGGCGGCGGTTTCCTCGCTGACATTATAGTTGCCGACGAGGTTGAAATGCTTATCGAGCGTGTTCCTCTTCGCGGGTAACCGGTCTGAGACCTGCGAATAGACAAAATACCCACCGGGTTTGATCATTTTCTGGACGTCTTCGGTCCATTCCTGCTGTTCACGGAATGAGCGCAGGTCATCCATGCAGAAAAGCGCGTCGAAATTCATGCGGTCGCGGCGGGTCGGGTCGTCCAAATGGCGGACCGGCAGGATTTTGACGTTCGAATCATTCTGGAACATCCGCTCCAGGTGGCCGATACATTCATCGCGACCCTCAAAAGCATCAACCATATAGCCGCGGTCGGTGAGGTTCTTGACCAACCGGCCGCCGCCCGGTGCCACGACGGCAACATGGGCCCGTTCCGGAAGTTCGACAAAAAGCGACATGGTGAAAACAGCCGAAAGGCTCATGGGTCGCTCACAATAGTCAACATTCTGACCGTTGAACAACAGATCCAGAGCCATCGAATAGGCTATGTTTTCCTTCATTCCGACCCCTCGTCGACGCGTTTACATAAAAGACGGGCACCCAATCGGTATCAGGTGTCCGTACTCCACGACGGTACGGCAAGAAGTTAATCAACTCGTTAAAAAATAGAACGATTTTTAGGAATCTACGCCTTGGGGGCGATATCGCCATACTCGACCGCGCGGAAATAAAGCCCGTCGGGCGGCGCATTGAGGCCCAGCGCGGTGCGGGCTTTGGCCTCAAGGGAGGCCTGCACATCGTCCTTGGTCCAGGTTCCTTCACCAACCAGCTTAAGCGTGCCGGTGATCGAGCGAATCTGATGATGCAGGAAAGACCGCGCCCCGGCGTGAAGGCGGATTTCATCGCCCTCGCGCTCGACCGTCAGATAGTCGATGGTCTTCACCGGGCTTTTGGCCTGGCATGCGGTGTGACGGAAGGTGGTGAAATCGTGCGTGCCGACAAGGACCTGCGCCGCCTCATGCATCGCCTCGGCGTCCAGCGGGCGCGTAACCTGCCACACCAGCCCGCGCTCGAACGTCAGCGGCGCACGCCGGTTGCGGATACGGTAGGTGTAGTGCCGCTTGGTCGCGGAGAAGCGGGCATGGAAATCATCATCCACCGCTTCGACCTTGAGCACCGATACCGGGTTCGGCCGGAGGTGATAGTTGAGCGCCCCCTGAAGCGCATCAATGGTCATCTCCCGTTCAAGATTTATGTGCGCGACCTGGCCAAGCGCATGGACGCGCGCGTCGGTGCGGCCCGAACCTGTGACGGTGATGTCCTCGTCAGGCGCGAAGCAGCGGCAGGCAGCCTCAAGCGCCGCCTGAACGGTCGGGCCATTGTCCTGCTTCTGCCAGCCGAAGAAGGGCCTGCCGTCATATTCTATGGTTAGTTTGAAACGTTGCACCGACAACAGGTCCCAAATTAAGTTGCACTAGACAATTTTGTTCCCGCCGGAATGCTGAACCCACGGAGGAGGACTTCCCGGTCCATCGCAGCTTTCCCCGCGCGCTGGGCCCGGTCGATACGGTAAGCCCCGTCGCCACACGCGATCAACAGCTCATCGTCAAGCAATACGCCGGCGCTGCCGCTGGCTTTTTCGTCGACGTGCCCAGCCAGAATTTTAAGCCGTTCGCCATCGACCTCGGTCCAGGCGCCCGGGAACGGGTATAGCCCGCGCACCATGCGGCCGATCTCCGCCGCCGGGCGGGTCCAGTCGATACGGGCTTCGGCCTTGTCGATCTTCTTGGCGTAGGTCACGCCCTCTTCCGGCTGTATCTCCGGCGTCAGCGTCCCGGCCGCGAGGCCCTCAAGCGCGTCATTGATCAGGTCACCGCCCATCTGCGCCAGCCGGTCATGCAGGCTTTCGGTGGTGTCCTCCGCGGCAATCGGCGTGGTGGCGCGCATCAACACCGGCCCGGTATCGAGCCCGGCTTCCATCTGCATGATGCATACCCCGGTCGCCCGGTCGCCAGCCATCAGCGCGCGGTGAATGGGGGCGGCACCGCGCCAGCGCGGCAACAGGCTCGCATGCACATTCACACAGCCGTATGTCGGCGCGTCCAAAACCGCCACCGGCAGGATCTGGCCGAAAGCGACGACGACAGCGCAGTCGAGCTCCAGCGCGGCAAACCGCTCGATCTCTTCCTCGGCCTTCATGCTGATTGGCGTGAAAACGGTGAGCCCTGCCTCTTCGGCCCGGCGGTGAACCGGGCTTTTCTGTTCGCGCTTGCCCCGGCCTGCAGGCCTCGGCGGCTGGGTGTAGACCGCAGCGATATCGTGGCCACCGGCGATGAGGGCATCCAGGGTCGGCAGCGCAAAGTCGGGCGTGCCCATGAAAGCGATACGCATTGGCGGGAACTCCCCCTAATCAGGCGGTGCCGGGAACCATGGGGCCTAAAGGACAGCCATGTCCTTGGTCGCCTTCTGGACCTTCTTGATGATCATGTTACGGCGCAGCCGCGACAGATAGTCGATAAAAACGATGCCGTTCAGATGGTCGATCTCATGCTGGACACAGGTGGCGAGAAGGCCGTCCATCTGCTCTTCCTGCTCCTTGCCGTTATAGTCCAGATACTTGACCTTCACCGACGCCGGACGCTCGACCTCGGCATAATGCTCAGGCACCGACAGGCAGCCTTCGTTATAGACATTCAGCTCTTCCGATTCCCAGGTCACCTGCGGGTTCACCAGGAATTTCGGCTTCTTGACCTCGTCATCGCCTTCAGCATCGACCACGATTACGCGCTTGGGGATCGCGACCTGAATGGCGGCCAGGCCAATACCGGGCGCGTCGTACATGGTCTCCAGCATATTGTCCATCAGGCGCCTGAGGTCGTCATCCACCTGGCCGATAGGCTCGGAGATGGTCTTGAGAAGCGGGTCAGGCACATTGATGATTTCTAGTTTGGCCATGCGGGCATTCCGTCCGGTTTAGGGTCTCGTTCGCGCCTTACCTATGAATGCGCGGGCCCCACGTCAAGCCTTTCCGGTGCGTCAAAGCGCAGAAACTGGGGCATCCGGCTGATACTGCGCCAGCCGATCCTCAATTTCAATCACCCACAAGTCGCTATCGAACGCGCGTTTTTTGGCGATCCGGCTGTCGGCTTCCGCCTCATCCATGCCAGCCTCCGGCCCCAGGCGCCGCCATATTCTGGCGCCGTCAAAGTCCAGCGATTGTTCAAAGAGAAGCACGCCGGCCGCAAAACGGTTGACCTTGAGGAGCACGCCGCCACGCGCCGCATCGCCCTTGGCGACAATGAAGGCGGGCATGTCGGACAAAAAGCAGGTGCGCACGTGAGCATCCACCCACAGGCGGGTTGTCAGTCTTTGTTCCATGGGAGGATAAGACGGCGCTTAGACTTCATCGTCAAGCCCAAGCACATGCAGCCGGTCGGCGAACATGCGCTTGATCGTATGCGGTGGGACCCGGAAGGCAACCCCAAGCGCATCGCCCCGGTGCCAGACCACTTCAGCCGGTACGGCATCGCGCCCGGCGATCGACAGGGTCACGCTGGAGCCATGCTCAAGCGGCAAGTCCACCCGGATGCGCGCGCCGCCCAAGGACATATTCCAGATCTGGCAATTGAATTCATGCCGGCCTACCGTCAGAACCGCAGGCCATAGGACGCTGCGACGGCGATGGGTCCGGTTTTCTTCGCCAGACTGTTGGCTTTCGCCTGATTGTGCCGGGTCTTTTTCGGCCGCGGTCATTTGTTCGCCCTGTGCCATGGCTTAATCCACGCTAGAGGTTGTTTGACTTTGATCATAGACGATCCCGGTAAATCAATCATGAGTAAACTTCTAGAATTTTCTTAAAATCACAAGCGCTTGTGATACTTGGTAATTTTCGGTACCTATGGAGGGGTAAGAGGGGGTGACGATGGCCGAAGAAGAGGCAAACATCCTGATCGTGGAGGACAGCCCGACCATGGCGCTGACCTACCGTGAATATCTGCGCCCCGCCGGCTATGACGTCCATATCGCCGAAACCGGCATGGCGGCGCTTGAGGCTATCGAGGCCCTCAACCCCGCGGTTATCCTGCTTGATCTCAAACTCCCTGACATGGACGGGCTTGAAATTCTCAAGAAACTGTCAGGCGACCATCACCGCGCGCGGGTGATCGTCATCACCGCGCACGGCTCGGTTAAAACCGCGGTTGACGCCATGCGTGAGGGCGCGGCCGACTTCCTCCTCAAGCCCTTCACCGCCGAACGGCTGACCACCACGGTCAAAAACGCGCTGGAGATTTTCCGGCTTGAAAGCATCGTCGAACAGTTTGCCGGGCGGAAAGCCAAAAAATTCGGCCGCTTCATCGGCGACAGCCCGGCCATGCAGGCGGTCTACCGCATGATCGAGGACAGCGCCGCTTCACGGGCATCGGTTTTCATCATGGGGCCATCGGGCACCGGTAAGGAACTATGCGCGGAGGCGCTCCATCAGCTGAGCCCACGCCGGAGCAAGCGATTCGTCGCCATCAACTGCGCCGCGATCCCGGCGAACCTGATGGAAAGCGAGATTTTCGGCCACAAGAAAGGCGCCTTCACCGGCGCCACTTCGGACCGGGACGGCGCCGCGGTCACCGCCGACGGCGGCACGCTGTTCCTCGATGAAATCTGCGAAATGCCGCTTGACTTGCAGGCCAAGCTCCTGCGCTTCATCCAGACAGGCCATGTGGTACCCGTGGGCAGCAACGAAGCCCGGCATGTGGATGTGCGCTTCGTCTGCGCCACCAACCGTATCCCGTGGGAAGAGGTGGAAGCCGGCCGTTTCCGCGAAGACCTATATTACCGCCTGCATGTGGTGCCGATCCATGTGCCGCCCCTCAAGGACCGCGGCACCGACGTGCTGCTGATCGCCCGTGAGCTTCTGAAGCATTATGCCGAGGAAGAGGAGAAAACCTTCGACACCATCGCGCCGGAGGCGGAGGAGCGGCTTCTGGCCCACAGCTGGCCCGGCAACGTGCGGGAACTCGGCAACGTGATCCAGAGCGCCGTGGTTCTCAATGACGGGCCGGTGCTGACGACGGAAATGCTGCAGGCGCTTATCGGCCCCGTGCGCAACCGGCGGCTTGGCACCACCATGGCAAATGGCGCCCCCCTCCCGGCAGGTACTCCGGCCCCCACCGAAGCGCCGCCCCTCGAAGATGGGACGATCGAACCGCTGGAGCTTGCCGAACGCAAGCTGATCGAACGCGCGGTGCGGCTCTCGGGCGGCAAGGTGCGACTCGCCGCCGAGAAACTCGGCGTTAATGCGTCCACGCTCTACCGGAAAATGAAAAACTGGTCCGACCAGCCCGAAGGCTGACCGGACGAATATTCCTGAAACAGAATCGGTTATTTCTTGGCTTTGGCGCCGTCGTTGCGGTCCTGCTCAAGCGCGAAGGCGGTGGCTGCCGCCAGGCCCGCCATGTTGACGAGGTCGGACGCCGTTGCCGTCATGCGCGCCACCTGGATCGAATGGCTCATGCCCAGAAGCATTGGGCCGATCACCCGGCCGCCGCCCAGCTCGGCCAGCAACTTGTAGCTGATGTTGGCGCTGTGGAGCGCGGGCATAACCAGCACGTTCGCCGGGCCTGAAAGCCGCATGAACGGATAGAGGCTCATCAGGTCCCGGTTCAAGGCCACATCGGCCTGCATTTCACCGTCGAATTCGAAATCGACGCCGCGTTCATCGAGGATCGACACCGCATCCTGAACATGTTTGGTCAGGTCCGACGGCGGGTTGCCGAAGTTCGAGAAAGACAGGAAGGCCACGCGCGGGTCATGGCCGAGCCGCTTGACAAAATGCGCTGCGCTTTCGGCGATCGCCGCCAAGTCGTCAGCCGACGGGCGTTCATTGACCGTGGTATCGGCGATGAACACCGTCCGCGCCTTGGTGACCACGATCGACATGCCGAACGGGCGGTGGCCCGGCAGCGGGTCTACCACCCGGCGGATGTTTTTAAGTGCGCGCCAATAGTGACGGGTGACACCGGTGACCATGGCATCGGCCTCGCCGGTCGCGACCATACAGGCCGAGAAGACGTTCCGGTCCCGTTTGACCAGACGCTGCACATCCCGAAGCAGGAAACCACGGCGATTCAGGCGTTCATAGAGATAGTCAACATAAGCGCTGGTGCTTTCGGTATTAGCAGCGTTCTTGATTTCGAACAGGCTATCATCGACCCCCATTTCACGCAGCTTTTCACGGATCGGCGCTTCATAGCCGACCAGCACCGGAATGCCGTAGCCGGCGTTCTGGAAGCTGACCGCAGCGCGCAGGACCTTTTCTTCCTCGGCTTCGGCAAACACCACGCGCTTGGCCGGGCGGCGCTTCAGTTCCTCGAACATGACGCTCAGCGTGTCAGCGGTCGGGTCCAGCCGGCTGGCGAGTTCGGTTTCATAGGCTTCCATGTCGGCGATCGGCTTGCGTGCGACGCCGGTTTCCATCGCCGCCTTGGCCACCGCCATCGGGATACGGCGAATGAGGCGCGGGTCGAACGGTGCCGGGATGATATAGTCCGGGCCGTAATGCGGATGAGCGCCACCATAGGCAACCGCCACTTCCTCCGGCACGTCTTCGCGCGCCAGCTCGGCGAGCGCGCGGGCGGCGGCGATCTTCATCTCTTCATTGATGGTGCGGGCGCGGACGTCCAGGGCCCCGCGGAAGATATAGGGAAAGCCAAGCACGTTGTTGACCTGGTTCGGATAGTCCGACCGGCCGGTGGCGATGATGGCGTCGGAGCGCACCTCAAGAACGTCCTCCGGGGTGATTTCCGGGTCAGGATTGGCCATGGCGAAGATGATCGGCTTCGGCGCCATCGAGGCAACCATTTCCTTGGTGATCGCACCGGCGGCTGCAAGGCCAAGTACGATGTCTGCACCCTTCATGGCTTCTTCAAGCGTCCGCGCATCGGTATTGATGGCGTGGGCCGACTTCCACTGGTTCATACCTTCTTCGCGGCCGGTATAGATAACACCGGTGCGGTCGACCATGGTGACATTCTCATGCGGCAGGCCCATGGCTTTCATCAGCTCGACACAGGCGATGCAGGCAGCGCCCGCACCGAGCGCCACCATCTTGGTGGTTTTGATGTCGCGGCCCGTGAGGTCGAGCGCGTTGATGAAGCCGGCAGCGGAAATGATCGCGGTGCCGTGCTGGTCATCATGGAACACCGGAATATCCATCAGCTCACGCAGGCGCTGCTCGATAATGAAGCAGGCCGGGGCACCGATGTCTTCCAGGTTGATGCCGCCGAAGCTGGGGCCGAGATATTTGACGCAGTTGACGAATTCGTCGATGTCCTCGGTATCGACCTCAAGGTCGATCGAATCCACATCGGCGAAGCGCTTGAACAGGACCGACTTGCCCTCCATCACCGGCTTCGCGGCCGCCGCACCCAGGTTCCCGAGACCCAGGATCGCTGTCCCGTTCGAGATAACCCCCACCAGGTTGCCCTTGGTCGTATAGTCGTAGGCCGTGTCCGGGTCCGCCGCAATTTCACGGACCGGCACTGCCACGCCCGGGCTGTAGGCAAGGCTGAGGTCGCGCTGCGTTGCCATCGGCTTGGACGGCACGATTTCCAGCTTCCCGGGGCGCCCGGAGGAATGGAACCGCAGGGCCTCGGCATCCGTGAACTTGGTGGATTTGGTCGACATGGGGGATTCCTGTGTTCTTGGTCTGGCGATGACGGATAGAATGCTCTAAAAGCTGAGACATTCCTGCCTGTTTCTATCGCCACTTTTTATGATGGCATAAAATGGCAGACAAATTAAATCGGTCAATAGTAAGGATTAGGGTTCATTCATGGAAGGCAGTACGGTTTCAGGCGCGAAGAAGCAAGAAAATTGCGGCGACGACCGTCCGGTTCAGGCCGAGAATAAGTGGGCGCTGGCCGCCCGCGACCCCGGCGTCACGCCCATGATGGTGCAATATCTGGAAATCAAAGCCGACTATCCCGATTGCCTGCTGTTCTACCGCATGGGCGATTTTTACGAGATGTTCTTCGAGGACGCGGAAAAGGCCTCCGAAGCGCTCGACATCACGCTCACCAAACGCGGCAAGCACGCGGGCGACGATATCCCCATGTGCGGCGTGCCGGTCCATGCCTCGGAAATGTATCTGTCGCGCCTGATCCGCAAAAGCTTCAAGGTCGCGGTGTGCGAACAGACGGAAGACCCGGCCGAAGCCAAGAAACGCGGCTCCAAATCCGTCGTCCGGCGTGAGGTGATCCGGCTTGTCACCCCCGGCACCATCACCGAAGAAAACCTGCTGGATGCCAGAAGCCACAACTATCTGGTCGCCCTCGGCCGTGCACAGAACGACCTATCGCTCGCGGTCGCCGAAATGTCGACAGGCGAGTTTTTCATCCTGCCGACCAAGGCAGGCAGGCTGGATGCCGACCTCGCCCGCCTGAGCCCAGGGGAGCTTCTGGTCCCCACCGACCTCCTGAATGACGAGACAGTCGCCAGCGCCCTGTTCGACTGGCGCTCGGTCACCAGCCCGATGGAAAGCCACCGGTTCGACAGTGGCGCGGGTACGCGTCGGCTTGAAGAGCTGTTCGATGTCGCCACGCTGGACGGCTTCGCCAATTTCAGCCGCGCCGACCTGGCCGCTGCGGGCGCGCTGGTCGACTATCTTGAAGACACGCAGAAGGGCAAGCTGCCCCGGCTGTATCCGCCGCGCCGTCAGGCCGAGGGCGGCACCATGATGATCGATGCCGCCACGCGCCGCAGCCTGGAACTGACGCGCACCCAGCGCGGGGAAGCTGCGGGCACGCTCCTGTCCGTCATCGACCGCACGGTCACCGGCGCGGGCGCCCGGCTTCTGGCCAAACGGCTCGCCGCCCCGCTCACCGACCCCGTGCGCATCAACGAACGGCTGGACGCTGTCGGCTTCATGCTGGAGACCCCACACCTCCGCGCCGATATCCGCGCCGCGCTCAAGGCCGCGCCAGACATGGAGCGCGCGCTGGCGCGGCTTGTGCTCGGCCGCGGCGGGCCCCGGGACCTAGCCGCCATCCGGCTCGGGCTTGAAGCCGCCACCACAGTCCGGCGGTTTCTCTCCACGCCACAGGGCACGTTTGAAGACATGCCGATGCAGGTGTCGGACGCCGCCGAAGACCTGGGCGACCATGCCGAACTGATCGGTGAGCTGACCGCGGCCCTCACCGAGGAACCGCCGCTGCTGACGCGCGATGGCGGGTTTATCGCGCAGGGCTATCATGCCGCGCTTGATGAATTCCGCATGCTCCGGGACGAAAGCCGCCGCCTGATCGCTGGTCTTGAAGGCAACTATCAGACCCAAACGGGGATTGGTGCGCTCAAGATCCGGCACAATAATGTCATCGGCTATCATGTCGACGTGTCGGCCAAGCAGGCGGACAAGCTGATGGCGCCGCCGATGAATGAAACCTTCATCCACCGCCAGACGCTGGCTAACTCCGTGCGTTTCTCAACCTCGGAACTGTCGAAGCTCGCCGGTAAAATCTCCGAAGCGGCCGACCGGGCGCTCGCGCTTGAGCAGGAACTGTTCACCATGCTGGCCGGGCGGGTTCTAGCCCAGTCGGAAGCCATTTCGCTGGCCGCCGAAGCGCTGGCCGCGCTCGATGTCGCCACCTCGCTTGCGACACTCGCCGAAAGCGACCGCTACTGCCGCCCCGAAGTGGACGACAGCCTCGGGTTTGATATCAAAGCTGGCCGCCACCCGGTGGTGGAGAAAGCCCTGCAGGCCGAAAGCGACGGTGCCTTCGTCGCCAACGATTGCGACCTCGGCCCCGACGACCGCCTGTGGCTGATCACCGGCCCCAACATGGCGGGTAAAAGTACGTTCCTCAGGCAAAACGCCCTGATCGCCGTCCTCGCCCAGATGGGCAGCTTCGTGCCTGCGGATGAGGCGCATATCGGCGTGGTCGACCGTTTGTTCAGCCGTGTTGGCGCCTCCGACGACCTGGCGCACGGCCGCTCCACCTTCATGGTCGAGATGGTCGAAACCGCCGCGATCCTCAACCAGGCGGGGCCCAAGTCCCTGGTGATCCTCGATGAGATCGGCCGCGGCACCGCGACCTATGACGGCCTGTCTATCGCCTGGGCGGCGGTGGAGCATCTCCATAATATCAACCAGTCACGCGCGCTGTTTGCCACCCACTATCATGAGCTGACCGCCCTTCGGGAGACGCTCGAGTCCGTATCGCTGCGCTCGATGAAAGTGCGCGAATGGAAGGGTGACGTCGTGTTCCTGCATGAAGTTGCCGCCGGGGCCGCGGACCGGTCCTACGGCATCCAGGTCGCCAAGCTCGCGGGCCTGCCCACGCCGGTGATCCGCAGGGCGCGCGCGGTGCTCGACCATCTGGAGACCAGCGACAAAGGGGGTAAGGCGCAAGGCCTGATCGACGACTTGCCGCTTTTCCAGACCACCCCAGTTTCAGAAGCAAGTCCCGCCTGGCATGAGCCCACAGGGCCATCCGCGGTGGAGGAGGAGCTGGGCGCCATCAACCCTGACGAACTGACCCCGAGGGAAGCGCTCGATATACTTTATGCGCTCAAACAGACGCTGGCCGACAATAGCTAACGCAGGAGCATGAGCCCCAGATGAGCACCATCCGCAACCGCCGTGACATTATCAACCGCAAGAAGCTTGTGGTCGCGCTCGAGGCCATGGTGGCGGAAAAGCCGGAAAGCGAATGGCGACAGGGGCTTGTTGTGCTTCTCAAGGAAGCGCACCAGCACGGCTGGAACGAAGTGAAACGCCGCTTCATGGACGAGGCGGAGAACGGCCGCACCGCCGCACGGTCGATCTGCTTCCTGATGGATCAGCTTCTGCGCACGCTGTATGATTTCGTCACCGGACATGTCTATCCGCTGGCGAACCCGACCGCCTCAGAAAGGCTGTGCGTGGTGGCCACAGGCGGGTACGGCCGCGGCGAACTGGCACCTTTTTCCGACGTCGACCTCCTGTTCCTCATCCCCTACAAGTCGACGCCCTGGGCTGAGAATGTCGTCGAATATATGCTGTATGTCCTGTGGGACCTGGGGCTGAAGGTCGGCCACGCCACCCGGACACCGGAAGAATGCACCCGCCTGGCGAAAGAAGACCTCACCATCCGCACCGCGCTTCTGGAAGCCCGCTACCTGTGGGGCGATGAAGCCCTCTTTGACAAGGCGGCCAAGCGCTTCGTCCGCCGCGTGGTCGCCACCACCGGCCCGGAATTCGTCGACCTGAAACTTGAGGAACGCGACAACCGCCACCAGAAACTGGGCGACAGCCGTTATGTGGTCGAACCCAACATCAAGGAAGGCAAAGGTGGCCTCCGGGACCTGCAGACCATGTGGTGGATCGCCCGCTATCTGTATGGCACCAGCATGGACCGCGACCAGGCCGTTGAACAGGACATCCTGACCCCGGCGGAGAACCGTCAGTTCAAGAAAGCCCAAAGCTTCCTCTGGACCGTGCGGGTGGCGCTGCACTTTATCTCCGGCCGCGCCGAGGAACGCCTGACCTTCGACGCCCAGCGCCAATTGGCAGAATTGCTGCACTATAAGGACCATCCGGGCGCCAGCGGGGTCGAGCGCTTCATGAAGCACTATTTCCTCGTCGCCAAACAGGTGGGGGACCTCACGCGCATCTTCTGCGCGGTCCTCGAAGCACGGCAGAAAAAGACCGGCTTCATCGCCCGCTTCCGCCGCACGAAAAAGCTGCAGGAATTTGCGCTTGAAAGCAATCGGCTGACCTTCATGGCCGAAACCGACGTGAAGGAAAACCCGGCCCTGATGGTGCGCATCTTCCGGGTGGCCGACGAACGGGGGCTCGATATTCACCCCGATGCGCTGCGCCTGATTAAGCACAACCTGTCCCGCATCACCGATAAGGTGCGGCGCGACGAACAGGCCAACGAGGATTTCCTCGCCGTCCTCTGTTCCACGAACGAAGCCGAGATCAACCTCCGCCGCATGAATGAGGCCGGAGTTTTCGGTCGCTTCGTACCCGATTTCGGCCGCGTCGTCGCCCAGATGCAGTATGACATGTACCACCATTATACGGTGGACGAGCACACCATCCACGCCATCGGCCTCCTGGCGAAAATCGAAGCCGGGGAACTGGCGGCGGACCACCCGCTGTCGACCGACATCATCCAGAAGGTCGTATCGCGCCGGGTCCTCTATGTCGCTGTGCTGTTGCACGATATCGCCAAAGGCCGCGGCGGTGACCATTCGGTCCTCGGGGCCGAGGTCGCGCATACGCTGTGTCCGCGCTTCGGCCTGAAGCCCGCGGAGACAGAAACCGTGGCCTGGCTTGTGCGCTGGCATCTTTTGATGAGCAACACCGCCTTCAAGCGTGACCTTTCGGACCATAAAACCATCCTGGACTTCTGCGAGCTGGTCAAAAGCCCGGAACGCCTGCGCCTCCTGCTGATGCTGACAGTAGTGGATATCCGCGCGGTCGGCCCCGGCATCTGGAACGGCTGGAAAGGCCAGCTCCTCAGAGAGCTTTATTACGCCGCCGAGGAGGTACTGCTGGTCGGCCACGCCAGCGTCGGCCGCAACGAGCGCGTGCGCGCCAAGCAGGACGCGCTCAGGAAGGTGCTGCCCAAATGGAACGACAAGGCGTTCCAGAAACATGTGGCGCGCATGAATGATGCCTACTGGATCGCGGAATCGGCCGACACGCTGAAGCAGAATGCCGAGCTGATGTACAAGACCGACGAGGCGGGAGACCCCTTGGGCGTTGCGGCCCGGGTCGAACAGTTCCAGTCCATGACCAAGGTTGCCGTCTATACCGGGGACCACCCAGGCCTGTTTGCCCGCATCGTCGGCGCGCTCGGGGTCGCGGGGGCCTCGATCATGGAAGCCAAGATCCACACGTCATCCGACGGCATGGCGATGGATAACTTCACCGTGCAGGACATGGACGGCCAGGCGTTCGACAGCCGCCGCGCGCTCGACAAGCTCGAACACACGATCCTCGAGACCCTGATGGGCAACGTGCGCCCCAAGGAACGGCTGAAGGAAAAGCGTATCTTCGGCAACAAGGACGCCGCGTTCGAGGTGGAACCGGTCGTGCTCATCGACAACAAGGCCTCGAACCGCTCAACCGTTATCGAGGTGAACGCCAAGGACCGGCCCGGCCTCCTGTATGACATGGCCTATGCGCTGTACCGCCTTAAACTGTCCATCTTCTCGGCGCATGTTGCCACCTTCGGCGAACGCGCCATCGACGTCTTTTACGTCCGTGACCTGGTGGGGCAGAAAGTGAGCAACAAGGTGCGCCTGAGGAATATCGAGGACAAGCTTTTGAAAGCCGCCAAGGGCGAGCCGATCTTCTCGAAACAGAACCGCCACGTGGAGACAACCGAGTGAGCCTCGCGAAACGCCTGTCCGCCGTCGGCGGGCTCACCATGCTGAGCCGCGTGCTCGGCCTGACCCGCGATTTGCTCATCGCCCGCTTCCTCGGCGCCGGCATGGCCGCCGACGCCTTCTTCATCGCCTTCAAGCTGCCGAATTTTTTCCGCCGCCTGTTCGCGGAAGGCGCTTTCACGGTCGGCTTCGTGCCGCTGTTCGCCCGCGCGCTCGGCAAGGACATCACGCCCGAAAGCCAGGCTGCGGCAGAAGCCTTCGCCGCCCGGGTACTGGCCTGGTTCCTGCCCGTTCTTTTGATCTTCCTTCTGATCATGGAAGCGGCGATGGTGCCTGTGATGCTCGGCCTCACCGGCGGGTTCGAGGGCGACGCTGTCAAATTCAGCCTGGCGGTGGAGCTGGGGCGCTACACCTTCCCCTATCTGGTGCTGATCTCGCTCGCCGCCTTCCTTGGCGGCATACTCAACGCCTATGAACGCTTTTCTGCCGCGGCCTTCGTGCCCGTGCTTCTCAATATTTTCCTGATCAGCGCCATGCTTCTCGGCGCAGGGGACACGCTCCGGGTCGCGCGCTACCTCGCGGCCGCCGTGTCGCTGTCCGGTCTCGCGCAGTTCCTGTGGCTCTATGTCGCCGTTCGCCGCGCGGGTGTGAGCCTCCGGCTACCGTTCCCGAAGCTGACTGACGACGTGAAGGACCTGTTGCGCGTGATCGGCCCGGCTGCCATCGGCGCGGGCGTGATGCAGATCAACCTGCTGATCGACACGCTGATCGCCGCGCGCATGTTGCCTGAAGGCTCGGTATCCTGGCTTTTCTATGCCGACCGGCTGAACCAGCTGCCGCTCGGTGTGATTGGTGTCGCGGTCGGGACCGTGCTGCTGCCCAGCATCTCCCGCCTGCTGGCAGGGGGAGACGCAGCCGGCGCCAACCGCCAGCAAAACCGTGCGCTTGAGTTTTCGCTTCTGCTGACCCTGCCTGCCGCGGGGGCGCTTGCCGCCGTATCGCTGCCGATCATTTCCAGCATTTTCGAACGCGCCGCCTTCGCGCACAGCGACAGTATCGCGACCGCCGCCGCGCTATCCGCCTATGCGCTCGGCCTACCGGCTTACGTGATCGCAAAAGCACTCGCGCCAGGCTATTTCGCCCGCAAGGACACGGTCACGCCGGTCAAGTTCGCGACCGTATCGCTCATCCTCAACACCACGCTCAACCTGATCCTGATCCGTACCATGGCGCATGTGGGCCTGGCAGCGGCCACCGCGATTGCCGCCTGGGTCAATGTCTTCCTGCTGTACCGTGGCCTCAGGGTTCGCGGCCATATTGCGCTCGAGCGCCGTACCGTTGTCCGGGTGCTGAAATTCCTGGCGTCGACGGTGGTCATGGCGGTCGCGGTCGGGCTTGCCGCCCGGCACTTCAGCGCTGCGTTCTTGGCTGATGGCCCCACCCGCCTGATGGCCTTGGCGGCGCTTGTGGTTTTCGGCGCCGGGATCTATTTCATCCTCCTTCTCCTCCTGCGCGCCATGCCGCTCTCCGACCTTCGGGGTTTCATCAGCCGCAAACGCGCGTGAAGCCGAGGTTTCATGCGGGCTTGACCGGCTCCTTTCCGCTTGTCATAACGCGGCAGGGCAATAATGCCCTTCATCACTTTTATCGAATGGAGAATTTGGGTGACTAATCGCGTATTTTCGGGCGCCCAGCCCTCAGGGAACATGCATCTTGGGAACTATCTCGGTGCGTTCCGGAACTGGGCCCGGTTGCAGGACGATTACGAGTGCATTTATTGCGTCGTCGACATGCACGCGATTACCGTCTGGCAAAGCCCCCAGGATCTCATCAATCAGACCCGTGAAGCCACCGCCGCCTATATCGCCGCCGGCGTCGACCCGAAGAAATCGATCCTGTTCAACCAGAGCCGGGTCCCGGGCCATGCCGAACTGGCCTGGATTTTCAACTGCGTTGCCCGCTTGGGCTGGCTCAATCGCATGACCCAGTTCAAGGACAAGGTCGGCAAGAACCGCGAGAACGCCTCCGTGGGCCTCTATGTCTATCCGGACCTGATGGCGGCGGACATCCTCCTTTACAAGGCCACGCATGTGCCGGTGGGCGAGGACCAGAAACAGCATCTGGAACTCACCCGTGACATCGCGCAGAAGTTCAACAACGACTATGGTGTTGAGCTGTTCCCGTTGACGGAGCCGCTGATCCTGGGTGAAGGCGCCCGGGTGATGAGCCTGAGGAACGGCAACCAGAAAATGTCCAAGTCCGATCCGTCGGAATATAGCCGCATCAACCTCAATGACGACGCCGACACCATCGCGCTCAAGATCCGCAAAGCCAAGACCGACCCGGAACCGCTGCCCGGCAAGGCCGCAGACCTTGGTGACCGGGCTGAAGCCAAGAACCTTGTCGGTATCTATGCCGCGCTTGCGGACATGAGCCGTGACGCCGTTTGTGCCGAGTTCGAAGGCAAGGGCTTTGGCGATTTCAAGAAAGCGCTTACCGACCTCGCGGTCGCCAATCTGGCACCGATCACCGAGGAAATGGCACGGCTTGAAAAAGACCCGGCCTATATCGACAGCGTCCTCAAGGAAGGCGGCGAACGTGCGAACGCCATCGCCGAACCGATCTTGAGCGAAGTCAAACAAGTGGTCGGCTTTTTGTCTTAAGGTGTTCAGACTGCGTTCAGGCTGATAGCGTTAGCCTGATACAGAAATGGGGGAAGGCCCAAAGCCTTCCCCGGCTCTTCCCGGACCTTGCGGCAAGGATATGCCAGCGGGCCGTGTGATCGTGAGAGGACACTATGCCGAAACTTTTGAACCGTATCGTGCTGATCGCAGCCCTCACCATGCTGAGCGCCTGCGCGAGCACCTTCCGAAGCGATGTGACCACCTTCATCTCCGAACCCGTTCCGACCGCTGGCAAGGTGGCGGTGATCCCGATGGATGAGAAGAAGCGCGACAGCCTCGAGTACCGCGACTATGCCGCCATCATCGGCAGCAAGCTTGCCACGCTGGGCTATACCCAGGCCGGCAACGACAAGCCGGACCTGATCGTCGGTTTCGATGTTCTGATCAACGACGGCCGGGAAAAGATTGAAACCCGCCCGACCGCGCACGCCTCCTTCTACTGGACCAGTGGCTGGTACTGGGGCCGTTTCTGGGGCCCGTATCCAGCTGACCCCTTCTGGCATGACACCGACCTTGTTGCCCGTACGGTCTATAACGTCATGCTGAAGATGGAAGTGCGCAAGCCGAACGGCGACCTGATCTATGAAGGCCGTGCCGAGTCGGAAGTTCGCTCCCGCGTGCTGCCGGAGCTGGTGCCCAAACTGGCCGAAGCCCTGTTCAAGGACTTCCCGGGCGAAAACGGCAAAACCAAACGCGTCGTCATCGACCTCGACAAGAAAAAATAAGTCAGCTGAACGCTGAAACCCCCAAGGAAAAGGCGCCCCACAAGGCGCCTTTTTCATATCCAGCACCTTCTTCACCGTCTGCCAGCGGCAAGCTTCCCTTGCCCCAGCGTCGAGGCTTCCCTCTATGTCCCGCTCTCATCCTTCCCTCCCCCCTCTTGACATATCCGTATTTTTCCTTACTTTGTAATTCAAAGTACTTTGTTATAAACAAAACGGACAGATACAATGACCGACACACATGACATTCAGACAGCAAGCGCTTCGGGCCGCAACCCGGCGGACGACCTGGCACTGATCCGGGGCATGATGGAAGCCGGCCGCAAACGCGCAGCCGTAGATGGCCGCCACTTCGTCCTGTGGGGGGCCCTCCTGATGCTGTCCTTCTTCGCGCAGTATCTATCGGTGCATCATTATCTGCCACCGACCATCCTTGGCATCTGGGTACCGATGATGGCAATCGGTTGGGGAACGGAATTCTGGCTCAGGCGCAGCAGGCCCAAGTCAGAGGCCTGCAGCAACAATATCACCCTGGTCGGCTATAGCGCCGCCTGGCGTGTGGTCGGCCTTACCGTGCTCATCTATTTCGCCACCTCAATCGCCATGGGCACCTTTGACCCGCGCACCATTTCGGTCCTGTCCTCCGCCACGATCGGCGGCGCCTTTCTGGTAACCGCACGGGTGACCGGGGTGAAATGGCTGTACGGGCCAACGGCGGGCTGGGGCCTTGTGCTTGCCTTCACAAGCGCCGTCCCTGTTTATGACGACGAAATGCTGCTGCTGCTCGCGGGCGCAAGCGGGCTGCTCCTCTTGCTGCCCGGACAGTTGATGACACGGCTGGCTGGGCACGGGGCCTAAGACCATGACCGAGTATGATTACCGCACACTCGATGACGTGATCCATTCACGGGTGCGGCTCGCGATCATGTCCTACCTGATGACCGCACGCGAAGCCGACTTCAGCGCCCTCAAGAAGGAACTGAAGCTCACGGACGGCAACCTCAGTACCCACCTCAGGAAGCTTGAGGACCATGCGTATGTCAGCGTGACCAAGGGCTTCGCCGGTCGCAAGCCGCAGACCACCGTGGCGATCACGGAGACAGGCGATACCGCCTTCAAAACCTACGTCGAGGGGGTGGCCGCCATGCTTGGCCCCCAGGCGACATAAGACCAGACCAAATAAGATACCGCGCCCAAACCGGGCGTTCGACGACAGCAATCCGGCCCCAAAGGCCAGGCCAAGAGGCAAAGACCCGGGCCACGACAGACGAGGATAGACCCATGAACACCTTCAGCTATATCCATATAGCCGCCGCGACGCTTTCATACCTCAGCGCTTTCGGAATCTTTACCCGCAAGGTGGGGAGCCGCCAGCACCGTATGGTCGGTATCGTCTATGCCGTCGCCATGCTCACCACTGCCCTTGCCGGCTTTTTCATCTATACGAGCGGCAGGCCGTCGGTATTCCACGTCTTTTCAGCCATCACGCTACTGACGATCGGGCGCGCCTGGTGGGCGATCGTCAAATTCCGGCAGACCCGGGACAGGACGTACCTGCGCCACCATTATTTCAACATGGCCTACAGTTTCATGGGGCTCAATCTGGCCGGGCTTGGGCAAGCGCTTCGCTACGCACCCCTTGAGGGGGGTGTGAATTATCTGACCGCGCTCGGGGTGGTGTATCTCATCGTCATCACGGTCGCGAACAGGCTAATCCAGAAAGTCTTCTACGGGCGCTTCGCCCCCTGGTTCGGGGCGCGCGTACAGCCGGCGGAATAAGCCGCCGCACATTCCGCCGGCTGTTTGCTCTTAGAGGCTATCGTAAACGAAGCCGATGAACTTGTCGGTCCAGTCCTGGCCTTTCTGCAGCCAGTAAGGGTCCAGGGCTTCGAGAGGCTTGGCGGCGCGGATGTCCTCGAGGCTCATGCCCTTGGCTTTCAAGTCGGCGATCAGCCCTCGCGCCTTCACCAGCATATCGTGGTAACGCTGCAGGCCAGCCTTATCCGACAGCGGGCCGTGGCCGGGGATGATCTTGGTCTGGTCATCGGCGACCGACAGCACCATTTCGGTGGCGCTGATCATGCCGTCGATATCGCCGCCGCCCGGCACGTCGATGAAGGGCAGCCGGGCGCTGAAATAGGTATCGCCCATATGGATGACGTTCGAGCCCCTGAACCAGACAATACTGTCGCCGTCGGTGTGGGCATTGTCCACATGGATCACCCGGGCTTCTTCGCCGTTCATATGGAAGGAAATCTGGTCACTGAAAGTGATGGTCGGCAGCGCGACACCGGTTTTCGGCGCCATCTTCATGCCGAACACCTTGATGAAGGAGCCTTTGGAAAGCCTCAGCCGCACATTGTCCTGCGCCACGATCACGGCACCGGCTTCGCCCATGGCTTCGTTCCCGCCGGTATGGTCCTCATGATAATGGGTGTTGATGACATAGCGGACCGGCTTGTCGGAAATCGCTTTGATCGCCGCCTTCAGTTTGTCGCTCAAGGGGGCATAGTCGTCATCGATGATATAGACGCCGTCCTTACCGGCCGACACGCCGATATTGCCGCCCGCGCCATAGAGCGCGTAAATCGGCCCGCGCAGATGGAAGGTCTTGATCTCGACCTTGCTCCAGTCCGTTGCCGCGTGCGCTGACGCGGCCATGCACATACTCGCCACAACACTGGTTACCACACTGGCCAAACGGCCCAACCGTATCCGTTTCATGGTTGCCACTCCCTGATCCTGGCTCCTGATGCCTGACTTTACCCGAGAGCGCGCCGCCGTCAAATGACAAGCGAGTGACCAAATCCGTGCAGGTGGCCTTGGGGACGCCTTGGGGGCGCCCAGAAAGCGCCATCCTTACGGTTTTTGCTCTATTTGGCTTTGCCGTTTGGCCGCGAATTGGCTACATGAAGGAAACACGCCCTTGAGGGCTCAGCAAATAAGGGGGACCCATGGCCGACAAACAGGTCATCGCCGTCATTTTCGGAGGAAGAAGCGTCGAGCATGATGTCAGCGTGCTCAGCGGGCTACAGTTCCTGGAAGCGCTGGACCCCGGCCGTTTCGAAGGCCTCCCCATCTATGTCGACCCGCTCGGCCAGTGGTGGACCGGCGCGGCGCTCAAGAAGCGCAGCCGCTATCCGCTTGAAGGCAGCGAAACCAAGGACCTGAGCCAGGTCATGCTGGACCTTGCCGCACCCGCGACCGGCCGTCCGCAGCTCATTGCCTTCCAGAAAGGCCTGATGGGTGAAAAGCGCGTCAGCCTGCCGTTCGACCTGATGGTCCCGGCGATCCACGGCTCCAACGGCGAAGACGGCACCCTTCAGGGCATGCTGGATTTCGCCGGTATTCCCTATGCCGGCTGCCGCACGCTCGGCTCTGCCGCGACCATGAACAAGGTCTTCACCAAGGCGGTGGCGCGCACGCACGGCATCAAAGTGTTGCCGGAAGTTACCTTCAAGCGCCCGCCCAAGGGCAAGTTCCTGGACGCCGACACGGTGGCACCCGCGCTCAAGGCCATGGAAGGCATGGACTTCCCCTATATCGTCAAGCCCGCCAACCTGGGCTCCAGCGTCGGTGTCGGCAAGGCGGATGACATGGACGGCCTGATCGCCGCGCTCATGACCGCGTTCCGGCTCGATAGCGACGTCATCGTCGAACCCTTCGTGTCCAACCTTACCGAATACAACATCGCCGTCCGCCGCGGTGCCGACGGCACCACCCTAACCTCAGCCATCGAACGGCCGAAGCGGGACGCCGAGCTTCTTGACTTCAAGAACAAATATCTGGCGGGTGGCGAACCCGGCGGCCCAAAGCTGGACACCGGCCCGAGCGAAGGCATGGCGTCCCTCAACCGCGTCCTTAACCCTGACGAACTGACGGACGCGCAGGAAAGCTTCATTCGGGGCAGCGCCTCAAAAATCTTCGATGAACTCGCCCTTGCGGGCAGCGTGCGCGTCGATTTCCTATGCAACAGCGAGACGGGCGCGCTGTGGTTCAACGAAGTCAACACCATCCCCGGCTCCTTCGCCTATTTCCTGTGGGAAGCAGCAAAAGAGCCGGTCAGCTTCCTGAAGCTCACCAGCGCGATGGTCGATGAAGGCTTCCGCCTGTCCGCCAACCGGCTCGGCCAAACCGACGCAGGCTCAAGCGGCGCCACCATCTTCCGGCGGGGCTGAGGACACACGTGGCGGACAAGGGCAGCAGCATGGAGAAACGCTGGCACAAGCAGACGGTCGGCACCGACGGCAAAGCGCCGTTCGTGTGGCTGCACGGCTGGGGCCAGACCGGAGCCTCGATGGCGCGCCTCGCCGACCTTTTCAAAGCTGACGGCCAGCACACACTGTATGACCTGCCCGGCTTCGGCGAGACCGCCCCGCTTCAGGAAGGCGCCGGAACCGAGGATTATGCCGACGCGCTTGCGGCTGAAATGAAAGCCTCAGGGCTTGGCCCCGCCGTCATCGTCGGCCACAGCTTCGGCGGCCGCATGGCGGTGCAGATGGCTGCCCGCCACCCGGATCTTGTCCGTGCGATCATCATTATTGGCGGGGCAGGGCTCAAGCGCCGCCGCTCGCTTGCCTTCCGCCTGCGCGCCTTTTGGCTCAAGCTGGTCGGCCGGATGGCCCGCCTCTCTGACAAGCTTTTCGGTACGCACTTCCGCGAGGCCTATACCCAGAAGTTCGGCAGTGCGGATTACAGGAACGCCGGTGTCCTCCGCGGCACCTTCGTGCGGGCGGTCAATGAAAACCTGACCGCCGCCGCCAAAGCGGGCCGGGCGCCTGCGCTTCTGATCTATGGCTCCGAAGACACCGAAACCCCGCCGGAGATCGGCCGTCGGTATGAGCAGCTGATCCCGATCGCGCGCTTCGAACTAGTCCCCGGCTTCGGCCATCTGGATATCCTGACGCGCGGCGCCTACCAGTGCGAGGCGCTGATGCGCACCTTCCTGGAGGACCTCAAAAATGCCTGAGATTTCCTTCAATCTCATCGCCCTTATCATCGGTATCCCGCTCATTCTGTGGTTCACGTTCGAGCGCGGCATGGCCCTGATGAAATTCTTCCAGCAGGAGGAATATGACGGCGTCCGCTTCATCGCCTGGGTCAAGGACATAAAAGCTTATGACCGGCGCGCGAGCCTGTGGCTTCTGGCTGCCGCCCTGGTCGGAACCCTGTCGCAGACCCTGCTGTCAGGCAGTGTCGGCAATGTGCTCGCGGGTGCAAAATACCTGACCTGGCCTTTGATGACCCTCGCCTTCATCCATGGTGCTTTCCGGTCGCGCGCCATGCGCAAGACATCGAAGAAGCCGCTGGTGATGACCGCACGCGCCAAACGCATTTTCATGGTCTATATGGCGCTGTCCGCGGCAACCCTGTTCTTCATCCTCGTCGCCGGCGGGCTTGCCCCCAAGGGCGAACAATATGCCGTGCAGGTTGACATGAGCGGCTTCAGCTGGCTCACGCTCCAGTATGACTGGCGGGTGGTAACAGTCGCCCTGTTACTGATCGCTTTCGTGCAGGCCCTTCCGGCGCTGCTGGTTTTCGGCAACAAGTTCCTGGAACCGGCGGAAGAGCGGGTCAAGGCACGCTTCCGCGCTGAGGCTGTGGAGAAGTTTAACAAGCTCCAGCCCCGGGTCATCGCCATCACCGGCTCGTTCGGCAAAACCTCGACCAAGCATATCCTGCAGCATATTCTGTCCACTGCCGCGCCCACGTTGGCGACCCCCGGCTCGGTTAACACCGACATGGGTATCACCCGCGTGATCCGTGAGCAGCTGACGCCCGAGCATGACTATTTCATCGTCGAGATGGGCGCATACGGCCCCGGCTCGATCGCGCGGTTGTGCACGCTGACCCCGCCCGATGTCGGGATGATCACGGCGGTTGGCGCCGCGCATTACGAGCGCTTCAAATCGCTGGAGACGGTGGCGCGCGCCAAGTTCGAGCTGGCTGAAGCCACCTTCAAGAAAGACGGCGAGGTGGTCGTCAGCACCGACGGTATCCCGCCAGAACTTCTGGCTGAACGCATGAAAGCCGTGCCCGGCCGCTATATCAGCGCGGGGCGCACAGGCGATATCGCCCTCAAGGACAGCACAATGACCCGCGATGGCCTGACGCTCAAGGTGATGGACGGCACGGAAGAGCATATCCTCAAGGCGCCGCTTTATGGCAGGCACCAGGCGGGCAATATTGTGCTCGCCGCCGCCGCCGCGCGCGCAATCGGCCTGCCCTGGGCCGCGATCAAAGGCGCGCTGGCGTCCATGCCGCAGATCCGCCACCGGCTGGAAGTCAGCCTCGGCACCGACGGCCCGACGCTGATCAACGATGCCTATAATTCGAACCCGGTCGGCTTTGCCGCCGCGCTTGAATGCCTGGACGTACTGGTGACCGACGGCGGCAGGCGCATCCTCGTCACCCCAGGCATGGTCGAGCTTGGTGAAAAGCATGAGGAAGAGCACGCCGCCTTGGGCGCGCTCGCCGCGAAACATGCCGACATTGTGCTGGTGGTCACGCCCGACCGTATCCCGAGCTTTGTCTCCGCCCTGAATGCCGCCAATGACGGCAGCACAACGGTGATGACTTTCGCGAAACAGGAAGAAGCCGAAGCCTGGGTCAAGGCGAACTGGCGCGCGGGCGACGCGGTGCTGTTTGAAAACAACCTGCCCGACCTATACGAATCCCGCGTCAGCTTCTAAGCCGTCCAAACAGGCAAGCCCGGCTTATTTGCCGGGCTTTACCTCCAGGTCCATCTTTTCGATATTGTCACGCGCCGCTTTGGCGTCCGGCCCTTTTTGGGTCAGCAGCAGCACTTTGACCCAAGCCTGGCGGGCGCCGTCCTTATCGCCCAGGGCATAGGCAAGGTTGCCTTTTTCCAGATAGGCGGTCGAATTGTCGGGATGGGTTTTCATATAGTTGTCTAGCGCGACTTTTGCCTGATCATATTTGCCAAGCCCGCGCGCGGCTGATGCGATCAGGATGAGGATATCATCCCGGCCCGGGTCAGCTTTCTGCACATCCCGCAGGTCACGAAGCGCGAGATCATAATCATGATCGGCCGCCGCGATGCGGGCCCGGTCGATCTTCAGTTCCTGTTGCTGCGATGTGCCTTTCTCAACAACCGCGAGCGCCATGTCGATGGCGTTTTCCGCGCGCATGGTTTCCTTGGCGAGAAGCCAGGCATTGGCAGCCTGATCATACATATCCGCCAGCATACTGGCGTCCGCCACCACGCGCTTGTCATCCTGCACCGGCATATCCTTGCCGGTGCGCATGTCTTCGGCAATCAGCATCAGCCGGGCCGCGGCTTCGCCATATTCGCCTTCATGGAACAGGCCGATGGCCTCACAGTGCCGCGCGGGAACGCCGCCGCCCTGCCCCTGCCAGACAAGCGCCATGTTGATCCCGGCATCGGGTGACTGCTCGGCCAGGCTCATGCACTTGCTGTAGCGCTCTTCATCCGACTTCAGGGACGAAAGAAGCGCGGTGGCATCCTTGGGGGACGGAGCCGCCACGGCAGGCAGGCTAAACTGCAGACTGGCGGCGACGAGAATTACGGCTATGCTGGATCGTGTCATCATGGGCGCGACAGTGACCAAGACCCGTGGCAAATTCAAGGCAGATATCGACCGGTATGACAGATTTTCGTCCCCACCTTCTGGTTTTCGGCCCCGGCTATAGCGCCCGGGCGGTCATGACCCATGCGCTGGATGCGGGCTGGACCGTCTCCGCCACGGTCAGGCAGCCTGAAAAAGCCAAGGCGCTTGAGGCCATCGGGGTTACCCCTGTGGAGATCACGGATCAGGCCAGCTTCGAAGATGCCATGCGTGGCCTTCCCTTCGTCAGCCATACCCTGACAAGCGTCGCGCCCAACGAGAGCGGCGACCCTATCCTTGAAATTGCAGGTAGTTGGCTGGAACAACAAAAGACCTTGCAGTGGGCTGGCTATCTCTCCAGCACCAATGTGTATGGCGATCATGGCGGTGCCTGGGTCGATGAAGACACGCCGCCAAGCCCGAGCCTTGAGCGCGGCAAACGCAGGGTGGCGGCGGAACAGGCATGGGCAGAGATGGCAGGCACCCTCGGCGCCTCCCTTCATATCTTCCGCCTCGCCGGGATTTACGGCCCCGGGCGCAACGCGGTCCGCAGCCTCATGGATGGCCGCGCGCGGCGGATCGTCAAGGAAGGCCAGCTTTTCAGCCGCATCCATGTCGCCGACATCGGCGGCGCTGTCTGGCGCGCCATGACCTCGAGCCACGCGAGCGACATTTTCAACCTAGCCGACGATATGCCTGCCCCACCGCAGGATGTCATCACCGAAGCCGCCCGGCTGATCGGCATGGCGCCGCCACCCACCGAAGACTTTGAAACGGCGGAGATGAGCCCGATGGCACGCAGCTTTTACGCCGAAAGCAAAAGGGTGCGGAACGACCGGGTCAAAACCCGGCTCGGCTATAGCCTGAAATATCCGGATTACCGGACCGCGCTCAAGGAACTGGCGGCGTACGAACAGAAGATCGGCTGAGGGGATAAGGCCCGGTCAGGCCATGGCATCGACCTGTTCATAGGTCATGTTACCGGGAATGAGGATCAGCGGGCACGGCAGGTCCGACACCATCGAGCTTGCGAAATAGTCCACAAGCGGCCCCGGTCCGCCTTCGGCCCCGGCGCCGAGCACCAGCCCGAAAATGTCCGGCTGGGTCTCCAGGAATTTCACCAGCTCATCCTTGGGTTCGCCTTCGACGATGACGATATCCGGCATCACGCCGCTGTAGGCGTGCAGGCGTTCGGCCATTTCATCGAGGAGCGCATGGGCCTCGTCATAGGATTCTTCGCGCATCCGGTCAGCCACCGCCATCCAGTGCTGGAACTCACCCGGACGGATACAGTGGAACAGGATCAGCCCGCCACCGGTGAGGTGCGAGGCACGCGCCGCCGCGAAACGGATCGCCACTTTCGATTCCGGTGAGCCGTCCACGACGACGAGGAGCTTGCGCCGCCGTTTCGGGACAGACCGTATCGGGCCCCGTATCTCTTCGATATCGACTGATGTTTCCCCTGTCATGGGCTATAGACTGACAGCAGTGCAGCAGGCATGCAAGCGCATTATTCGCCGCCTATTTGGCCAGAATACTGCTGACTTCCCGGAGCTGCGTCCGCGCCCGAAGAAGGTAAAAACCCTGCATTGACAAGTGGTTGGCCAAAACGCCGTCCCGCGCGCCATTGGTGACGACCAGGGGCTCCAGCCGGGCCGCCGCACTCAGCGAGCGGAGCAGTTCGTCATAGATGGAGGAAAGCTCCTTGTCCTTGATCACAGACGCGAAATCCTCCCGAAGCGCGGTCAGGATCACCGTGTAGGCATAAACCTGGCCCTTGACCTGATAGAAGAGATCGTCGGCGCCGAAGTCAGGCAGCACCCCGCCGGCATGTTCGCCGATATAGCGTTCGATCGCCGCCGAGGACGCCCCGAGGTCGAGCGCGATCCGGTCGATGGTGGCGAGAAGATTGTCCGAGCGGCGTTCGAATACCGCGTCGCCCTTGGCGAGACGGGCGTTATAGGCATCGAGCGAGCGCGCAGCTTCCCGGTAATAGGAATCCGAGGTCCGGGTCGGCATCATCGAGGTGGAAAAGTCGATCAGCCAGCGGTCCGGCTCCTTCGCGAGGTTGCCCGCGGCCGATTCCAGGTCCTTGTCGACCGAGCTGGAGCCGCGCGAGCGGCCGATCTGATCCCGAAGCTCGAAGGCGAAGCGTGACAGGGCGCCGATCATGCCGCGCTGGAAATTGGGCGTATTGTCGATCCACCAGCCGGGCATGAAGGCCGGGTCGTTGGCGACCCAGGCATGATAGAGCGTTTCCCGCTTCACAAGGTAGGAGAGGTCCGCCACCGTGCGCGACCCGCCGGACGGCGTCTGCACATCCAGGGGCAGCGTGTCATCGATCCGGTTGGTCAGCGGCATCCCGATCAGGATATAAAGCGCGAAAAGCGCGGGCACCGCGAGCACGACCCGGCGCCAGGTGCTGCCGGAGATGGAGCCAAGCCAGCCCGTGAACCAGCGCCACAGTTTTACGAACAGGCGCCCGATGCTGCCGAACAGGCGTGCCACCTGTTCGCGAATCCATAACCAGATTTCCGCTGCCATCTTGGGGTCTCCTCGCGTTTCCCTTAATGTCGTCATTAAATGCGGCTAAAACAAGGGGCTATGATCGGGCCGGGCATCGCACGCCCCAATGACCGGGGCCCAAGACGCCGTTCAGCAAAGGTTCAGCCATAAGGCGACAGACTGAGTTTAGACATGACAGATGAGACCGGAAGCAAAAAGATGAAGATCGCCGCAGCCCTCCTCCTCACCGCCGCCATCGGCCTCAACGTTCAGGCGGCCGACACACCCAAAGCCCCAGAAAAGGCGAGCGCCGAGACCACCGGTAAACCGCTCCGCTGCATCACGACCGATCGCATCATGTCCTACAGCGTTGAATCGGACGACACGGTGCGCCTGATGATGATGGGCAAGAAAGACGTTATCATGAAGCTGCGCCGCAACTGCCCGCAACTGCATTATAACAACTATATCGCCTACACGCCGGTCAATGGTCAGCTGTGCGCCAGAATGGACGATATCGTCACCCGCACCGGCCTGCCCTGCCGGATCGGCACGCTGACCGAAATCCCCCGTGGTGCCCCGACCCCGAAAGGCACTGACGAGAACGCGCCCGCGAAGAACAAGAAGAAGTAGGACGCCTGCTCTTCTCCCGCGCCTGAACGCCCGTAAAGCATAGAAGCCGCTTGCCTTCGGGCGCAGTCGCCCCTATTGCTTCCCTCATGCCTCGATACATTTATAAACTCTTGCGTGCCCAAGAATGGCAGGAAGCGAAAAGCGCGGCCTTTTTCGAGGGCGCGCCGGTCGACCATGCCGACGGCTTCATCCATTTTTCGACGGCCGCCCAGGTGGCGGAGACCGCCCGGCTGCATTTCGCCGGTGTGGCGCCCCTGCATGTGCTGGCGGTGGACCCCTGGAAGCTGCCTGTAGGCCAGCTCAAGTGGGAAGCATCGCGCGGCGGGGAGGACTTCCCGCACCTCTATGGCCCGCTGCCGATGGCCGCTGTCGCGCACACGTGGGCGCTGGAACCGGACGCGAACGGCAACGTGGATTTTGTTATGATAGAGGAGGCAGAAGCCGATGATTGACCTGTTCCCCCTGATCCGGCCCGTCATCCACGCGCTCGACCCTGAAACCGCGCATACCCTGACCATCCGCTTCCTGGCGGCGGGTGTCAGCGGGCGCTTTGGCGACACGGGCGACGACCCTGTCCTTGAAACCGAGGCCTTCGGCCTCCGCTTCAAAAACCCGGTTGGGCTTGCTGCAGGCTTCGACAAGAACGCTGAAGCCATCAAAGGCGCGCTCGGCATCGGTTTCGGCTTTGTCGAGGCCGGCACCGTGACGCCCCGGCCCCAGCCCGGCAACGCCAGGCCCCGGCTGTTCCGGCTTTCGGAAGACCGCGCGGTCATCAACCGCTTCGGCTTCAACAACAAGGGCCTCGACTATTTCGCCGCCCGGCTCGAAGGCCTGAAAGGGCTATCCGGCCCCGTGGGTGCCAACGTCGGTGCCAACAAGGATTCCGAAGACCGCACGGCCGATTATGTCACCGGTATCGAGCGGCTGTATGGCCTCAGCGACTATTTCACCGTCAATATCTCAAGCCCCAACACGCCGGGTCTGCGCGCCCTGCAATCGCGCGCGGCGCTTGAGGACCTCATCGGCCGGGTGCTGGACGCCCGCGCGGCCAAGATGAAGGGCGGCATGAAGCGTATCCCGATCCTGGTCAAGATCGCGCCGGACCTGACTGCCACTGACATTGAAGATATTGCCGCCGTCGCCCGCGCGACCGATATCGACGGGCTGATTGTCAGCAACACCACGATCACACGGCCAAGCGCGCTTACCTCCCGCTATCGGGATGAGATGGGCGGCCTGTCGGGCGCACCGCTCATGGACCCGTCGACCCGCGTTCTCGAAGCCGTTTATAAGGCGACCGAAGGCGAGGTTCCGCTCATTGGGGTCGGCGGTATCGCTTCCGGTGCGGATGCCTTCGCAAAAATCCGCGCGGGCGCATCACTGGTGCAACTTTATTCGATGCTGGTTTATGAAGGGCCCGGGCTTGTAACCCGCGTCAAGCAGGAGCTGGCCGCCCTTTTGAAAGCGCACGGCTTCGCCAGCGTGGCTGACGCTGTCGGCACCGGCGTCAAAAAATAAGCGCTTCCCTTAGACAATTTAGAAGCGGCCTGTGCCACCCCCGTCCGCATCGTCATTGTCGCCTTCCGGCGGTGGCGGCGGCATATCCGGCAGGCGGCGGTCAGGATCAAACTTGCCATCACGGCCCCCATCCCGCGGCGGCCCCATCGGAATCCGGCGCCGGAACATGTTTTCCGCCAGTTTCACCCGCGTATCATGGTCGAGCTTGGCGATAACATTGAGGAGAATATCGCGGACAGGCGAATGCAGATCCCGCATCAGGGCCTCATGCTCGTCCAACGCCTTGATAAGCGCATCGCGGTCAACCACATCGGCGGCAATCAGCGCCCGTATGCGGTTTTCATTGGCCCGCATGGCTTGGAAGTGGCTCATCAGCGTTTTGCGGTGATCCATGAGAAGCGCCCGCACCTCAGCACGCTTGTCTTCAGGCAGATAGCGGCCAAGTTCGCGCAAGGAGAAGTCGACCCGGTGCGGACGCGGCTCCTGATGGCGCGGATGCCAGCTAAGTTCGCGGCCAATCCAGACCCCGGCGGTCAGGAGGTTGGCAGCCACTGACACGACCAGAAGGACAACAATCAGTTTGAGTTTACCGTTCATGCTTACTGGCCTCCTAAATTAAGGTCGCTGCTGGCGAACAGGCTGGAGCTCAGGTCCAGTTCCGCGGAATCCTGGGTGGGGTTACCCATGCCGATCATCACCCCGACGACAAGGATCATCACCGAGGCCGCGACCTGGGCCGCGATCCCCGTGCGGGAGAAAAGCTTGTGGCCGTCGAGCAGCAGGTCAGCGAACGCGCCAAGCCCACGGACAATGACATTCTGTGTATTCTGGGCCCCAGCCTGAGCATGGTTTGCCGGGATATCCATAAGGCAGCCCAGGAAAGCCGCTGAGCCGGCCTCAGGCACAGGCGCGCTTTCAAGCTGGCGGCGGAAGGCCCGTTCAGCCGCGATCAGGCTTTTGCCTTCAGCGCCCAGGGCAAAGGCGTCGGCCGCCGCCGTGCGCACAGCCGCGGGCCAGGCCTCCAGCTCAGCGCCGTGACAGGCCAGAAGCGCTTCAAACGCGTCTCGCGTCATGCCGTTCTGCATTGTCTTTCCATCCGTTCCGGGCGTCATTTTCCTGCCCTCCTTACACTAGTCTACAACTGTAAACAGCCGATCCTTTTCGGCCATAAGCTGTTGTTTCAAATTCGTCCGCGCCCTGACGAGCAGCGATTCAAAGGCCTTCATCTTCAAGTCCATCACCTCAGCCGCCTCCTTGTTCGACAGTCCGTCGAAATAGCTGAGCGCCACCGCCATACGCTGCCTGTCCGGCAAGGCCTGCAGCGCCGCGCGGACCGTAGCCTGGTCACCCTGATCAGCCAGCTCCGCCTCGGCACCTGCTGCCGGGTCCGGCGCATCATAGCCTTCCGGCAGCGCCACCGGTGTCACCTTGCGCTTTTCATCCAGGCACCGGTTCACCACGATACGGTGAAACCAGGTGGTGAAGCGCGCTTTCTCGGGGTCGAACCGGGCCGCATGGGTCCAGAGCTTCACAAACGAGTCCTGGACCGCATCTTCAGCCAGGTCCACCGCACCGAGCATCCGATAGGCAAGTGCCCGAAACCGCAGCCCGTGCCGGCGCACAAGCATGGCATAAGCCGTCCGATCACCCTCAGCGACGCGCCTTACGAGCGCTTCGTCTGCGGGGTCCTCCGTCATGACATTTGCACGCTGTGCTGTTTGGGCCTGCACATTCTACTCCGACGACCTTTCTCTTTTTACGGGGCTGAAGGGGGCGGCCCTTCGCCGCAGGAGAGACTTTTTTGCCTAAAAATGGGCCGTGATGCTTGACGCCATCACCTTTTGGTAACAAAGACACGCTAGGCCGAACGCCGAGAGCCCCACCTCAAGCATGTCTTGCGAGCCGAGACGGAAACGGGGCATGGTATACGTCCGGCTGAATGAGCATTTCCCAATCGATACTGTTGAGGACGATAGATGAAAATTGCGGTCATTGGTAGCGGCTACGTCGGGCTTGTCTCCGGCACCTGTTTTTCGGAATTCGGGCACGAAGTCGTCTGCGTCGACAAGGACACCGGCAAGATTGACGCGCTCAAGGCCGGCAAGATGCCGATCTATGAGCCCGGCCTCGCCGGCATGGTCGCCCGCAACGCCGAAGCCGGCCGCCTGAGCTTCACCACCGACCTCGCCACCGCCATGGACGGCGCCAAGGCCGTCTTCATCGCCGTCGGCACCCCGAGCCGCCGGGGCGACGGCCACGCCGACCTCCAGTATGTTTTCGCCGCCGCCGATGAAATTGGCGACCTGATCCGCGACTATACCGTGGTCGTGACCAAATCGACCGTGCCCGTCGGTACCGGCGCCCAGATCAAGGATCGCCTGCTCAAGAAGCTGGATGCGGACATGTTCGACGTCTGCTCCAACCCGGAATTCCTGCGCGAAGGCGCGGCGATCGAGGATTTCATGCGCCCGGACCGCGTGGTCGTCGGCGCCGAGACCGAGCGCGCTCAAGCCGTGCTGCGGGAGCTTTACCGCCCGCTGTTCCTCAATGAAACGCCGGTCGTCTTCACCAACCGCGAAACCGCGGAAGTCATCAAATATGCCGCCAACGCCTTCCTCGCCACCAAGATCAGCTTCATCAACGAGATGGCTGACCTGTGCGAAAAGGTTGGCGCCGACGTCCAGGAAGTCGCCAAGGGCATCGGTCTCGACAAACGGATTGGCGGCAAGTTCCTGCACGCAGGGCCCGGTTTCGGCGGCAGCTGCTTCCCCAAGGATACCCGCGCGCTCGTCCATTCCGCCGACGATGCCGGTGTGCCCATGCGCATCGTCCGCTCGGTCGTTGAGGTAAACGAAGCCCGCAAGCTCGCCATGGCCGACAAGGTGAAGAAAGCTGTCGGCGGGGACCTCAAGGGCAAACGCGTCGCCGTGCTTGGCCTGACGTTCAAGCCCAACACCGACGACATGCGCGAAAGCCCGTCACTCGATATCATCCCGGCGCTCCAGAAAGACGGGGCCGAAATTCATGCCAATGACCCCAAAGGCATGGAAGAAGCCAAGCACTTGCTTGAAAACGTCACCTTCCATGATGACCCGTATGACACCATGAAAGGCGCCGATGTGCTGGTGATCGTCACCGAATGGAACCAGTATCGCGCGCTCGACATGGAGCGGGTGAAGGACCTTCTGGCCGCGCCGGTGATCGTTGACCTCCGCAACATCTATGGCCGCGCCGACCTGGCCGCGCTCGGGTTCGACTATACCGGCATCGGGCGCTGATGCGCGCATGACGGAGGGGAGCCCCGCTATAGACCCAGCCCCGCGCCCAGCCCACAGGCACCGGCGCATCTGGGCGATTGCGGGTCCCGCTATCGTCGCCAACTCTTCCGCCCCGCTGGTGGGGCTGGTCGACACCTGGGTCGTCGGGCACCTGCCCGGCGCGCGCTATCTCGCCGCCGTCAGTGTCGGCGCCATGGTCTTCAGCTATCTCTATTGGGCGTTCGGCTTCCTGCGCATGAGCACGACCGGGCTTGTCGCCCAGGCCGACGGCCGGGACGACGACGGCCAGATCGCGCGAACCCTCGTCCGCTCGCTGATCCTCGCCGCCCTGATCGGTGCGCTTATCCTGCTGGGCCAAAACCAGCTGGAGGCCTTTGCGCTCCACTTCCTGGCGCCCCCTGCCGATACCGTATCCCTGTTCCGGGACTATTTCGATATCCGCATTTACGCCGTGCCTGCGGCCCTCATCACCTACGGCATCAACGGCTACCTGATCGGCACGGCGCAGACGAAAAAGACGCTCTATGTGCAGCTTGTGCTCAATATCGCCAACGGCTGCCTAAACCTTTTCTTCGTGCTTGGGCTCAAGATGGGGGTGCCGGGGGTCGCGCTCGGGTCGCTGATCGCCGAATGGCTGGCCGTTGGTGTCGGGGCCGTCTTCATCCTTCGGGGGATCGGCGCCCATGCGCTTCTGGCCGCCGTGCGGGACCCCGAGACCATTGCGCTCGCCAAGATGAAGAAGCTTCTGAGCACCAATGTCTATATCTTCGTCCGCACGCTCTTGCTGATCCTCGTCTTCGCGCTCATTACCCGCAACGCCGCCCAGCTCGGCGAAGTGCCGCTGGCCGCAAGCCATGTGCTCCAGACCTTCCTGATGCTGATCGCGCTCGGGCTTGACGGCTTCGCCTATGCTGCCGAAGCGCTCACAGGGGCGGCTTACGGAAAAGGTGTGCGGCACGAATTTCGGGCGTGGGTCATGGACAGCATGGCCTGGGCGGGGGCTGCCGCCGTGCTCTATAGCCTTGGCTTCTGGCTGTTCGGGGGAGAGCTCATCCGCACCCTCACGGATATTGAAAGCGTGCGCACGGCGGCCCTGTCCGCCCTGCCGGTCATTGTGGCACTGCCCGTGCTTTCCGTCTGGGCCTATCAGTTCGACGGCATCTATATCGGCGCGACCGCAGGGGCCGCCATGCTGGGGACAGCCGCCATCGCCGCGGCGAGCTTCGTCCTCGCCGTCGGCCCGCTCACCAACCAATATGGCCTTCCCGGGCTCTGGTCCGCGGTGACGGTTTTCATGGTCATGCGCGGCCTAAGCCAGGCGCTCTGGTACCCCCGGCTCGAACGCGCGCTGGAAAACTGACCCCTTAAACGATTTCGAGAACGCTTTCGGGCGGACGGCCGACGCGCGCCTTGCCGTTCGCAAACACAATCGGGCGCTCGATCAGCTTCGGGGTCTTATGCATGGCGGCAATCAGCGCACCGTCATCGGTCACACCCTCAAGGCCCAGATCCTTATATTCGGCTTCTTTCGTGCGCATGAGCCCGCGCGGCTCAAGCCCCAGAAGGCTGAGCGCGTCTTTGATTTCCGCTTCGCTTGGCGCGTCTTCCAGATAGAGCCGCACGGTAGGCGTGAGGCCCTTTTCTTCAAGAAGCGCCAGCGTCTGGCGGGACTTGCTGCAGCGCGGATTGTGCCAGATGGTCAGGCTCATGATCGTCTCCCATTGCCAAAATAAAGTCTGTCTGCACGTTTGAGACGGGTTTAGCGACTCTTGATAAAGGGGGCAATATGGAAGGAAGGAGAAGTTGGAGCGGGTGAAGGGAATCGAACCCTCGTCGTAAGCTTGGGAAGCTTCTGCTCTACCATTGAGCTACACCCGCCCGAAAGACCTTTGATGTCGCTTGGACGGCACAGCATTAACCACAGCTTTCAAAAAAAGCAAGAAATGATAGCGCGCGATCACGCATCTTGCGCTTGACCTTCCGCGCGCCGCACCGCACCGTGTCCGCCGCCCCCAATTTTCGGGGCTTACCCACGAGATGAATGGAGACAGATGATGAAAAACCGCACAGGCACCGACAAAAGCCTTACCTCCACATGGGCCCGCCAGACCCAGATGGTGCGTGCGGGATCGATGCGCTCCAACTTCGATGAAATGGGCGAGGCGCTGTTCCTGACCTCCGCCTTCGCCTATGAGAATGCCGAGGAAGCCGAAGCGCGCTTCGACGGCCGCGCCGAAGGCTTCACCTATTCGCGCCAGACCAACCCGACGACCAGCATGTTCGAAGCACGCATGGCGCTCCTCGAAGGCGCTGACGTCGGCCGGGCAACCGGCACCGGCATGGCGGCGATGACCGCGGCGCTCCTCTGTTACCTGCGCGCGGGCGACCATATCATCGGCGCGCGCGCGGCCTTCGGCTCCTGCCGCTGGCTGCTCGACGAACTGCTGCCGCGCTACGGCATCGAGACCACGGTGATCGACGGCACCAGCCTTGACGCCTGGAAAGCCGCGGTACGGCCGAATACCAAGATGTTCTTCCTGGAAACGCCCGCGAACCCGACGCTTGATTTCGTCGACATCGAAGAAGTGGCCAAGATCGCCCACGACGCGGGTGCCAAGCTGGCGGTCGACAATGTGTTCGCGACCCCCGCGCTCCAGCAGCCGATGAAGCTGGGTGCCGATATCGTCTGCTATTCGACCACCAAGCATATCGATGGCCAGGGCCGCTGCCTCGGCGGCATCGTGCTGTGCGACAAGGAGTTCGACGAACAGCATCTCTATCCCTTCTACCGCCACACCGGCTGTGCCATGTCGCCGTTCAACGCCTGGGTGATGCTGAAGGGCCTGGAGACGCTGGGCATCCGTGTGAACGCCATGTGCGACAATGCCGACAAGCTGGCCGCCGCCATCGCCCCGCGGCTTGATGATGTGCGTCACCCCAGCCTGCCGGGCTTCAAGCAGGCCGCGCTTGCCAAAAAGCAGATGAAGCGTGGCGGCACCATGGTGATTTTCGAGCTGCCGGGCGGCCGCGACCAGGCGTTCAAGTTCATGAATGCGCTGGAGATTGTCGATATTTCCAACAACCTGGGGGACAGCCGCTCGATCGCCACCCACCCCTGGAGCACCACCCACAAGGCGCTTTCGGAAGACGCACGGCTTGAGGTTGGGGTTACCCCGGGCCTGATCCGTTTCTCGGTTGGGCTTGAAGATGGCGACGATCTGGTCAAGGATGTGATGCAGGCGCTCGATAAAGCGGGCGTCAAATAAGGCGTCCCTTTTTGGGCGCAGCCATAACCCGGACAGGAATTTTATGACGGATGACGACGACCTTATCGATGGTGTGCTGACCTTTGACGCAGTCACGGAAGGCATCCATGTTGAGGTCCAGTCCTTCTATCTCAACGAACAGTCGCGCCCCGACGCCGGGCAGTATCTGTGGGCTTACCGGATCCGCATCACCAACGACGGCGATAAGACGGCTCAGCTTCTGAACCGTCACTGGGTCATCACCGACGGCCACGGCCACGTGAAGGAAGTCCGCGGCCCCGGCGTCATTGGCGAAAAACCGGTGCTGCAGCCCGGCGAAAGCTTCGTCTACACAAGCGGAACGCCGCTGAACACGCCGACAGGCTTCATGCGCGGCAGCTATGACATGGTGCGCGAGGACGGCAGCCATTTCGAGGTGGAAGTTCCGGCTTTTTCGCTCGACAGCCCGCACATGACCATGAACATCAATTGATGGTCAGCCCCCTCCGTTTAAGCCTTGTTCAGGAAAATGCGCTAAGCTTGTGCCCATGCGCCTGATCCTTTTGATGTTGATTGCCTTAAGCCTGCCTGCGCGTGCCGCGGGCCTCAGCAGCTATTATGCCGCCGAAATCACCTCCGGCCGCTTGGCCCGCACCGCTGACGGCTATACCAAGGCCTGTGAAGCCGGGCTGACGCTCGGCGGGTTCATGGAAACCGGCGACCCCGCTGTCCGCAGCCTCCATCTCGCGATCGACGATTGCCGCGCGGCCCTGAAGATAAAGCCCGATCATCTGGAGGCCAGCCTCAGCTATGGCATCGGGCTCAGCTTCGAAAGCAAGCGCACCCACAAGCCCGAGCTCGCCCGCCTTGCCAAAAAGCTGTTTGAAAAGCTGATCGAGGAACGCCCCAACGATCCGCTCCCCCATGCGGCCCTGGCCGTGTGGAACGCCCATGTTTCCCGGGCCGGGCTGTTTGCGCGGCTGGCGCTTGGCGGCAGCAGACGGCGGGCCCATGAAGAGTTCGAGGCCTCTTTTGCGCTTGGTGCGCCGAAGAAGCCCCTGATGCTGGAATATATCAAATTCCTCGCCCGCGGCAGTAAACAGGACCGCGCCACCGCGCTTGAAACCTACGGCCGGTATCTGACGTTGCCGCCCGCTGACGGTCCGCTGAACGCCATTCTGGACAGCCGCGCCGCCGCGCTCGCTACCGCTCTCCGCTCAGGAGACAAGAAGGCGATAAAAAAGGCGGTCGCAAAAGCCACCGCCTTCCATGGTATCCGGGATTGGCGCACCCTCAGGGCACTGACACCCGAAGATGTCGCCTATTAGGCCATTCGGTCAGGCCATGCCCTCGAAAGTTTTCTGCCGCGCCGCCGTCGCCCGTTCGATCGCCGCCGCAGTCAGCCGGTCGACATTGAGCGAATAGCGAATCATTTCCAGAAGCCGCAATTCTTCCTGGCTCAGGTTGCCATCGGAGGCTGCCACTTCGCACGCCAGCGCATAAACCAGGTCGCGGTGGCTTTCCGGCACGGCTTCTTCGATGAGGCCCATGACGGCATCAAGCCCTTCCTCGCTTTGCAGGATTTCGATGCAGCTGTCGGTATCGGCGCGCAGGCGCTCGATATTGTAATTCCGGAACGCCGGCAGGTACCCGAGGATGCCGGTCATCCGGGTCAGTTCGCTGTCGGTCATGGTGTCGTCGGACGCCGACATGGTGACAAGCGTGTAAACGAGCGCGGTTTCCGGGCTGATCGTGGACATAGGTCTTTTTCCTCATGTGTTGTTTAACCGCTAGCCTATGGCGCGGCTGGGGTTTGCTCAAGCGCTTTCGGATTAAACTGGCGTGCCTTGGTCGGCGAAAAACTCTTTCACCGTGGCAACTGCGTCAGCAAGCCCGCAGCGCACCACTTCCACGCCTTCCGGCAGGGCATCGAGAAGCCGGGTCGGGGTCTGACCGTCGAGCATGACGAACACCCCCTTGTCGCCTGCGCGGCGGATCAGGCGGCCGTAGGCCTGCGCGAGTTTGAGCCGAGTCAGCATCTCATCATACTGACGGCCGCCAAAGGCTGCACGCCGGGCGCGGTGCAGCAGCGTCGGCCTGGGCCACGGCACCCGGTCGAACACGATGAGTCTAAGACTTTCCCCCGGCACATCGACACCGTCGCGCACGGCGTCTGTGCCCAGGAGGCAGGCGTTCTTCTCATCGCGGAAGATATCCACAAGCGTGGCGGTATCCACCGGGTCCACATGCTGGGCATAGAGCGTGAGGCCCGCGTCATCGAGGGGGGCCGCCAGCCGCTCATAGGCCGCGCGCAACCGGCTGATGGCAGTGAACAGGCCGAGCGCACCCCCGCCCGACGCCATGAAAAGCGCGCGGTAGGCGGCCGCGACCTGCCCCGGGTCCATCTTGTTGACGTCACCGACGATCAGCACCCGCGTCTGCTTCGGATAATCAAATGGTGAGGGCAGGCTCAGCCGTTTGGGCGGCAGCGTCAGATGCTGGGCACCGGTGCGCATGTCGGCGGTTGACCAATCCCCTTCCTCGGCAGCCTTGTCCCGAAGCGTCGCCGAGGTGATGACCACCCCGTGGGCCTTCTGAAGCACCAGGTCTGCGAAGGGTTTGGTCGGGTCGATGAAATGGCGGGCGAGGCCGACGTCGCGTTCGCGCCCGTCGACGCGGTCCACCTCCAGCCATTCGACGAATTCTTCCGGGACCGGCGCGCCGAAGCCCTCGGCCATCTGCGCCCAGGCCATGACCATATCGGCCCGGAGCTTCAGGGAGCGCGCCGAACTTTCAAGCCGCCCGCGCGCGCCACTGTCCAGCACATCCGAATCCTCCTCAAGCCGGTGCAGGAGCAGATTGCTGAGCGCAGACAGGGGCCGTGCGAGACCCAGAAGCGCGGTGCCGAGCGCGTGCGCCGCATCGGTCAGCCCTTCCACCGGATCATTCACCGTCGCCTCAACCGAATGCGGGCCGTGGGCGTCGGCGCGCGCCATCACCTGCGCGCGGCACAGCATCAGGAAGGTTTCAAACCGGGTCATGGCCGCCGCCCCCGTCACCCGGCCCATCCAATTGTCGGCGGGCAGGATGCGCGCGGCCTCCAGTACCTCATCCAAGAGCTTCTGGGCGTCCATATCGTCGGTAATCAGCTCATCCAGCCGGTTCTTGAGGCCACGGGCGCGGGTGCTGCCGCCCTGTTCCTTACCCCTCAGCCAACGCCGGAGTTCCGCGCCTTCAAGCCCGGTCAGATGCACTGCGAAAGCGCTGTCGGCAGCATCGAACAGATGGTGTCCCTCATCGAAGACAAGGCGTTTAGGCAGGTCCGGGTCGTCCCCGCGGGTCGCGGCTTGCGCCACAACGAGCGCATGGTTCGCGACCACCAGGTCTGCGTGTTTGGCTTTGCGCGCCACCTTCTCGATGAAGCATTTGCGGAAATGGGCGCAGGCGGAATAGAGGCATTCGCCGCGGCGGTCGGTGAGCCCCGCGATGCGGGCGGCGCCGAAGTGACCGCCCAGCCAGCTGGGGAAATCGCCGCCGATCATATCACCGTCCCGGCTATAGCGCGCCCAGCGGAGCACGAGGCCGACCAGCACCTTGTCCCTGTCCCAGCCGCGGCCCTGGGTTTCGGCGCGCATCATTACTGCGCGCAGGGTTTCCTCAATATTGAGGAGGCAGGCGTAATTCTCCCGCCCCTTGCGGATCACCGCGCGCTTGGCCTTGACCGCCGGGTCCGGGTACAGACGGCTGAGTTCCTGGTCGAGCTGGCGCTGCAGGTTCTTGGTGAAGGTAGCGAGCCATACCGGCGCGTCATTCGCCTCCGCCCACAGGCTGGCGGGCGCGATATAGCCGAGCGTCTTGCCCGTGCCCGTCCCGGCTTCGAGAAGCTGGAGGTTGGGCCCGTCCTCAAACTCACGCGGGCGGAAGGCGTGGGTCGCGGCCGCAGCATAACGGCGCTGGCCTTCCCGCACCTCGGCGTCTTCGCCCAAAAGTTGGCTCAGGCGATTTTGGCTGTCTTCCGGGCTTACCGGGTCATCACCCGCGGGTGGCGGCGGTCCCGGCTCTTCCCAGTCGGTCAGGTTCTGCCAGACCCGCAGGCCGTCCTCCCGGCTATGGTCGGCAAAGGCCTCAAGCGCCTTCAGGACCAGCGGCCCCCAGGGCCACCCGGCGCGCGCCATCATCACCGCGACCTGGCCGCCCCCCGCCCGGTAGCGGTAGGTCTGGGCTTCCATATCGGCCATCAGCCGCGCGGCGGCGGCCTGCAGCGCGAGGCATTTATCCTCATCCGTGCCGAGGGGGGCCGTCGTCAGCTGCAGCGCATGGATGAGCCCCGTGATCGTCGGCAAACAGTAACGCGCCGGGCGGACGAAGGCATACAGCTCCAACAGGTCATAGGCCATCAGCCCCGGCGGCAGGGAAAGCCGGCGCGCGGCCAACACCCGGTTGACCAGCAGGTGTGGCACTCGGCTCAGCCGTTCGGCGGCCGCGTCGAGGCTTAAAAGCTCGAATTCGCCATCGGCCGACAGCACCGTAGCCCCGCGCACGCCAACGATGGCGGCGGGGATGGCATCGAGCCGGGCGGCTTCGGCTTCCGCATTAACGATCAGGTCTTCCATGACAGCACTTTCATGGCGGGCAGCATAATCAGCCAGGCGCATAAAAAACAGCGGGGAAACACGGTCGCGCGGATTTTTGTCTTTCGCTTGACGAAAGCCGCAAGAATCCATAGCTTCCGCGGGCTTTAACCCCTTTAGAAGGATGTACTGTCATGACTGGCAATATCGAACTCGCTCTTTCCTCCAATGCCTGGCCTTTCCAGGAAGCGGAAAAGCTGGTCAAACGGTACAAGGGCAAGAAACCCGAGAAAGGCTATGTGCTTTTTGAGACCGGCTATGGTCCGTCGGGCCTGCCGCACCTGGGCACCTTTGGCGAGGTTGCGCGCACGACCATGGTGATGCGCGCCTTCCAGGAAATCTCCGACATCCCGACCAAGCTGATCTGCTTCTCGGATGACATGGACGGGCTCCGTAAAGTGCCGACCAACGTGCCGAACCAGGACCTTTTGGCCACTGCGATCGGCAAGCCGCTGACGCAGGTGCCGGACCCGTTCGGCACGCACCCGAGCTTCGGCGCGCACAATAACGCGCGCCTGCAGGCCTTCCTGGACCAGTTCGGGTTCAAATATGATTTCTATTCGGCGACCGACTGTTACAAGTCCGGCCGCTTCGATGAGACGCTCCTCAAGATCTGCCGGAACTACGACAAGGTGATCAACGTCATCCTGCCGACGCTGGGTGAGGAACGCCGCCAGACCTACAGCCCGTTCCTGCCTTTGTGCCCGGACACGGGTGAGGTGCTGCAGGTGCCTGTCCGCGTCGAGGACCCGGAAGCCGGGATCATCTCGTTCGAAACACGCGCCGGCAAACGCTATGAGACCTCGGTGACCGGCGGCAAGGTCAAGTGCCAGTGGAAAGTCGACTGGGCGATGCGCTGGGACGCGCTCGACGTTGACTATGAAATGGCCGGCAAGGACCTGATCGACAGCGTCAAGCTGTCGTCGATCATCCGGCGCATCCTCGGCGGCCAACCGCCTGAGGGCTTCAACTACGAACTGTTCCTCGACGACCAGGGCCAGAAGATTTCCAAGTCGAAAGGCAACGGCCTGTCGATCGAGGACTGGCTGGCCTATGCGAGCCCGGAAAGCCTGTCGCTTTACATGTATCAGGCGCCGAAGAAGGCCAAGCGGCTTTATTTCGATGTGATTCCGAAAGCGGTCGATGATTATTATGCCTTCATCACCGCCTATCACCAGCAGACGGAAGCCGAGCACTATAAGAACCCGGCCTGGCATATCCACGGCGGCAACGTGCCGGATGTGGAACTGCCGGTCAGCTTCGCGCTCCTCCTCAACCTCGTCTCGGCCGCCAACACCGAGGACAAGGCCGCGCTGTGGGGCTTCGTCGGCCGCTATGTCGAAGGCGCCACGGCCGAGAACCATCCGGAGCTCGACCGCCTGATGGGCTATGCCATCCGCTATTATGACGATTTCGTCCGGCCGAATAAGGCCTTCCGCGAGGCAAACGCGCAGGAACGCGCGGGCTTCGAAAGCCTCAAGCACCGCCTGGAGGCCCTGAATCCGAACGAGACCGACGCCGAGCTGATCATGACCGAGGTTTACTCGGCCGGGAAAGACGCCCAGTTCGACAACCTGCGGGATTGGTTCAAGGCCTGCTACGAAGTTCTGCTCGGCCAGAGCCAGGGCCCGCGCATGGGCGGCTTCATCGCGCTTTACGGCATCAAGGAAACGCTCGCGCTGCTCGAAAAAGCCATCACGGGCGAGCTGGTCGGCTAAGGCTACCGCTTTCCGTCAGAAACGAGAAAAGGCCGTCCCACACCGGGGCGGCCTTTTGCGTCAGAGCGGTTTGGCAAGCACGATTTCCTTCGGCCTGAAACCGAATTTTTCATAGGCCCTGAGCGCGCCCGTGTTGGCAACAAGCGCCGATATCCGCAGATCGGCAAGCCCGAGCGCGCGGCAGCGGTCCTCGGATTCCTTCAGAAGCGCCTGCGCGATCCCCTGCCCACGCTTTTCCGGCACCAGATACAGGTCGGAGATAAAACCGTAGCGGCCCTTCTCGGGTTTCACATAGCTGCCCTCTTCCGCTTCGGCGAAGCAGACGAGAAAACCGATAACCGCGCCGTCCTCCTCGGCGACCAGGGTGAAGCCACCGGTGCGCACGGCTTCTTCTTCCAGGAAGGTCATGTGCGTGTCCGCCGACGCCAGATCGGTGAGCCGGTCGCCGATGAAGGCATTCTCATAAGTATTGAGCGCCGCCATCATGCGCACGCACGCGGGCCTGTCCGCCGGTCCGCTCAGCCTGATCGTCACATCCCCGACCATATGTCTTTCCCCTAAAACATTCCCAATGAGAAAAGCCCCATCCTTAAGGGACGGGGCTTCCAAAATATTCAAGCGTCAAAGCCTCAGGCTTCGGTGTCCACCTTCTGGGCGGCACCCTTGGCGACACCAACCATGGCGGGGCGAAGAAGCCGATCCTTGATGACATAACCCGCGGTCACGACCTGCACCACACTGCCGGGCGCAACCTCATCGGTCGGCACCTCGAACATGGCCTGGTGGAGCAGCGGGTCAAACTTGTCGCCAGCTTCCGGCTTCACTTCGCGGATGCCGTGGCGCTCAAGCGTGTTCAGAAGCTCACGCTCGGTCATGGTCACGCCTTCGACAAAGCTTTTGAGCGTGCCTTCGATCTCTTCCGGCAGCGTATCAAGCGCGCGGCGGAGGTTGTCGCTGACGTTCAGCATGTCGCGGGCGAAGCCGGTGACGGCATAAGCGCTGGCGTCCTGCTTGTCCTTGTCGGCGCGGCGGCGCACATTCTCGGTTTCGGCAACCGCGCGCAGGAGCTTGTCCTTCAAATCGGCGTTTTCGGCCTGAAGCTGGGCCACGAGGTCGTCGCCGTCCTGGGCTTCGGCCTGCATCTCTTCAGCTGCCATCTCTTCGGCGGCGTCTTCAGCCATCTCGTTCTTCTGGTCTTCGCTCATTGCGTCTTTACCCTACCATTTCGTTACAGAAGGCGGCTTACCACACGGGCGGTATAGTCCACCATGGGCACAATCCTGGCGTAATTGAGCCGCGTGGGCCCGATGACGCCGATCACACCAACAATCTTGTTCGCGCCATTCATATAGGGAGAAACCACGAGCGATGAACCCGAAAGCGAAAATAAATTATTCTCCGCTCCAATGAACAGCCGTACGCCGCGCCCGTCTTTGGCCAGTTCCATCAGTTTGATCAAGTCTTTTTTGCGCTCAAGCTCATCGAAAACCTGGCGGATACGCTCAAGGTCCTCCGCGGCTTCGACATTGTCGAGGAGATTGGCGGTGCCGGAGACAATCAGCGACGCCGGCAGCTTCTCATCCGCCTTGCCGGACCAGACGGCGAGCCCGGCCTCGACCACGCGTGTCGACAGGGCGTCCAGCTCGGCCTCGTGGGTCGCAAGCTCACGCTTGACCTGGATGGCGGCTTCTTCGAGCGTCTGGCCCGCAAGCCGGGCATTGAGATAGTTCCCCGCCTGCACCAGCGCATAGGGCGGCAGGCCCGCGGGCAAAGTGACCATACGGTTTTCGACCGAACCGTCTTCGGCCACCATCACCACCAAGGCCCGGTCAGGCCCCATGGGGACGAATTCGATATGGCGCACCGCCTGGTCGGTTTTCGGCACCATCACCACCGACGCACAGCGCGACAGGCCCGAAAGCGCCTTGGTTGCTTCCCCGAGCACATCCTCGACCGAACGGCCAATGGTGGCGCAGCGGCCGCGGATACTTTCGCGTTCATCTTTCGTCAGGTTGCCGACTTCCATCAACCCGTCGACGAAAAAGCGCAGACCGATATCGGTCGGTACCCGGCCCGCCGAGGTATGCGGAGCCGCCAGAAGCCCAAGCTCCTCCAGGTCCGCCATGACATTGCGGATGGTCGCGGGCGAGACGCCGATCCCGTCCGTACGGCTGATCGTACGCGAGCCAACGGGATCGCCGGTTTCGAGATAGGTCTCGACAATCCGGCGGAAAATCTCTCTGGAACGGTCATTCATCTGGGCAAGCGACATGGGTACACCTTTATCCATGCCCAGAATGTAGGAACGGCGAGGCCCGGCGTCAATTGCCGCCGCACCCAAGTCCGTTATTCAGTTGGTTTTTCGAAATTGACCATCCAGGGAATGCCGAACCGGTCCACGGTCATGCCGAAGCGTTCGGCCCAGAAGGTCTCGCCGATCGGCATCCTCACCGTGCCGCCTTCTGAAAGGCCCGCGAACACACGCTCGGCCTCGGCCACGCTAGATGTATCCACATTGAGGGTGAAGCCCGCGGGCTTGTCATAGCGGTCCGAGGGGGCGTCGGACGCCATGATGATCGTGCCGCCCACATCGATCCGGCCATGCATGACCTTATCCATCATGCCTGGGTTCGGTTCGGGGCCATCAGCGTAGGTCATCAGCGACAAGACCCTGGCCCCGAGCAATTTTTCATAAAGCGCAAAAGCCTCACGGCAGTCGCCGTCAAAAAATATATAAGGGTTTGTTTTCATGCTGTTCGTTCCACTGCTGCCGGACCCAGGCCGAGGTTCATTCCCGCTTTTTATGATTTATGTTTATATCAACCTATTGACTTTCGCGTTGATGTCAACACTATTATTGACATGACAAAGAAAGAAAAATTGCCGTTCGACCGGACCCTCCACGTGCACGACCACTGTTTGTGTATGCAGCTTCAACGTGCCGCGCGGGTAACTGCACGCCTGTTCGACGACGCCTTCCGGCCTCTCGGCCTGACCAACGGGCAGTTTTCCATCCTGATGGCGCTGAACCAACCGGAAGCCCCGACCATCGGCCGGGTTGCCGACATCCTGGCGATGGACCGCACCACGCTGACCGCCAACCTGAAGCCCCTGGAACGCCGCGGGCTTGTGGCTGTCACGGTCGACAAGAGCGACAAACGGAGCCGCCGGCTGAGCCTCACGGAGGCAGGCGATGCACTCCTGGCCGAGGCTTATCCGATCTGGCAGACGACCCTTGAAGAGGTTGAGCGCCGTTTGGGGTCCAAAAACACCGATATGCTCAGGCAGAAGCTTGTTGCACTCAGCTAACTAAAGTTGCAGAGTGCGGCCCGGTTTACCGTACATTAACGGACATCACGAAAGATATTGGGACTCCGGATGGGGGAGACGCCGATGACACGGTTCTTTCGACTGTTGGTTTGGGTACTGGCAGCCGCGGCTGGAACGCTTGCGGCTTCTGAGGCTTCCTTTGCCTGCTCGAAAACCTTGGTTTTCGGCACCACTGACTATCCCCCTTATGTCATCTGGCAAAAAGATGGTCGTGTCAGCGGGCTCGATGCCGACCTGCTCGCCGGCGTCATGAAACGGGCGGGCTGCGCTTACCGTTTCAAATGGGTGCCGTTCAAGCGCGCGCTCCGCGATGTCGCCTTCGGGGCGCTCGACGGGATGCCGGTTGTCTCCCAAAACCCGGAGCGGGCCAAAACCGGCTATTTCACCCTGACCATGCGTCATGAATTCATCGCCGCCTTTGTCCGGGCCGACGACAGCCGGGCCCTGGCGATGACTTCCCTTGACGGGCTCATCGCCTCAAACCTGAAGGTCAGTTATGTGCTGGGCGGCTGGCACGGCAAGGCCTTCATGGACGCGGTGGAGCATAATGCAAACTTCAAACGCCGGGTCCGCACGGTTACCGATTTTGAAACCCTGTTCAAAGCCCTTCATGCCGGTCTGACGGACATTGCCGTCGTCGATATCCTGATTGGGCGTCAGATCCTCAAGGATCACCCCACGCTCGGCCCCATCCTTGCGCTTCCCTTTCCGGTCAACACCGACAATCTTTCCATGATGCTGAGTAAAAAGACGGTCACGGAAGCCGACGTCGCCAAAATCAATGCGGCGCTCAAGGCCTTCCGCGCCAGCCCGGACTATATGAACACCATCCGTGCCTATGCCTCCCCTGACATGGCTGATTATATCGCGGGCAAGGCCGGCCAAGAGGCCGACTAAGACGCGAAAGCAACCACCCCCCGCAAGCATGGCTTGATCCTCATCCGTCTCAGCCCCTAAGATGAAGGCTGACCCCGCCGTGCCGGGACAATAAGCGGAAGGCCAACAGACATGGTGAAAAGCCCAATAAAAGCCGTAGCGGCGGTATGTCTCACCCTCGGTCTAGCCCTCGGCGTGGGAAGCATGAGCAAAACGGTCGCGGCCGACAAGGCTGCCACACCAGCCCAAAGCTATGTTCCAGGCCTCGGCGATATCATGACCGCGGGGGTCCAGCCCCGGCATATCAAGCTATGGTTCGCCGCCCGGCAGAAAAACTGGCCCCTCGCAGCTTACGAATATAACGAGCTTCTCGAAGCCCTGGCCGACGCAAAAACCTACCAGCCGCGCTGGAAGGACCTCGATATCGGCGAGATGATCGAACAGAACACGGCAAAACCGCTGGCCAACCTCAAGAAAACCATCGACGACAAGAACGAAGCCGCCTTCATCCAGGCCTATATCGCGCTGACCAAAAGCTGCAACAGCTGCCACAAGGAAGCCGAGCATCCGTTCATTGTGGTCCGCGTCCCCTCAAGCGTCTCATTCCCGGATCAGGACTTCCGGCCGCAAAGCCATTAAGCCGACCCGCAGCCCTTCAATGGCTTTGTCCTTTGACCTCAGCCTCCGCTGGCAGTAGAAGAGGCGTCAAACTTGACGCTCTTAAAAACTGAAGGACACAGAATGCGACCCTCCGGCCGTGCCAACGACGAAATGCGCTCCCTTGAAATGATCCCCGGCTTTTCCAAGCATGCCGAAGGCAGCTGCATGGTGAAGTTTGGTGATACCCACGTGCTCGTCACCGCCAGTTTCGAGGAACGTGCGCCATCCTGGCTTCGGGACAGTGGCCAAGGTTGGGTGACCGCCGAATATGGCATGTTACCGCGCTCGACCCACGGCCGCATGAACCGCGAAGCCGCCCGCGGCGGGCAATCGGGCCGCACCCAGGAAATCCAGCGTCTGATCGGCCGCTCCATGCGGGCAATCGTCGACCTTTCCAAGCTGAAGGAAAAGCAGGTCCGGCTCGACTGTGACGTCATCCAGGCGGATGGCGGCACGCGCACGGCCTCCATCTCCGGCGCCTATGTCGCTTTGCACCAGTGTTTCGAATGGGCCTTAGAGAAAGGCCATATCGACACCATGCCCTTCACCGACAGCGTCGCCGCGGTTTCCTGCGGCATCTATGAAGGCACCCCGGTTCTGGACCTGGATTATGACGAGGACAGCAGCGCCCACACCGATGCCAATTTCGTGCTGACCGGCAAGGGCGGCATCGTCGAGATCCAGGGTACGGCTGAGAAGGAGCCCTTCTCCGAAGAGGAATTCCTGCGTCTGCTGCGTCTCGCCCGCATCGGCTGTGACGAGATCAAATCCCACCAGAATAAAGTGCTGGGGCTCTGATCCATGGCGCGGCATTTCGACGGCAGCAAGCTGGTCATCGCCAGCCACAATAAAGGCAAGGTCCGCGAAATCGGCGAGCTTCTGGCGCCGTTCGGCGTTGAGACCGTCTCCGCCGGGGACCTTGGCCTGCCGGAGCCGGTCGAGGACGGCACCACCTTCATCGCCAACGCCGAGATCAAGGCGCTCGCCGCCGCCAAAGCCTCCGGCCTGCCCGCGCTTGCGGACGACAGCGGGCTTGAGGTCGCCGGACTTGACGGCGCGCCGGGCATCTATAGCGCACGCTGGGCCGGGCCCGAAAAAGACTTCACCCTCGCGATGCAGCTGGTGCATGACCGCCTGGGCGACAACCCGGACAAAAGCGCCAATTTCACCTGCGCGCTCACGCTCGCCTGGCCCGACGGCCATATGGAAAGCTTCGAGGGCAAGGTGTTCGGCACGCTCACCTGGCCGATGCGCGGCGACAAGGGCTTCGGCTATGACCCCGTCTTCATCCCCGAAGGCCATGACATCACCTTCGCCGAAATGGAACCCCAGGCCAAACACGCCATGAGCCACCGGGCGAACGCCTTCCGGCAGTTGATCGATGCCTGCTTCAAACAGGCCTGACGTGGAAGCGCCCGCGCTTCCCGCCAGCCCGCACGAAGGGCCGGCCGCCATTTATGTGCATTGGCCCTTCTGCCTGAAGAAATGCCCTTACTGCGACTTCAACAGCCATGTGCGGGATGAAATCTCCCACGCTGACTGGCGGAATGCACTCGTGACTGAAATCCGCCATTTCACCGGGCTTTACCCCAACCTGAAAGCCAGTTCGATCTTTTTTGGCGGCGGCACCCCGAGCCTGATGGAGCCGGACACCGTCGCCGCGGTGATCGATGAGGTCCGTTCCGCCTGGGCCCCCGAAAGCGAGATCGAGATCACGCTGGAAGCCAACCCGTCGAGCGTTGAAGCCGGGCGCTTCCGGGCTTACCGGCAGGCTGGGGTCAACCGGCTTTCGATCGGCATCCAGTCGCTGAGGGATGACGCACTCCAGTTTCTTGGCCGCCTGCATACTGTCGAAGAAGCCCTGAAGGCTTTAGAAGTCGCGCGGGACAATTTTGGCCGCGCCAGCTTCGACTTGATCTATGCCCGTCCTGGCCAAAGCCTTACTGACTGGCGGCAGGAGCTTTCCGAAGCGCTGGCTTTCGGCATGAGCCACCTGTCACTCTATCAGCTGACCATCGAGGAAGGCACCGCCTTCTACCACCAGTTCCAGCGCGGGAAATTCACCCTACCGGATGAAGACGAAGCCGCCGCGCTTTATGACCTCACGCTGGAGATGACCGACAAAGCCGGGCTCCCCGCCTACGAAATCTCGAACCACGCCCGGCCGGGCGAGGAATCGCGCCACAATCTGTCCTATTGGCAGGGGGATTTCTATCTCGGCATCGGCCCCGGCGCCCATGGCCGCGCCCCGCACCCTGATTTCGGCGCCGCATCGGCGACCGCGCAGATCAAACGCCCGGAAGATTGGCTCGCCTCCGTCCGCGCCCATGGTCATGGCACCCAAGACATCGAAACCGTCTTAGCGGAAGATCGGATGGTCGAAGCTTTGATGATGGGCCTCAGGCTCATGGAGGGGATTGACCTGAAAGCGCTCGAAAACCGCTTCGGTGTTGCAGCGGCAACAGTAATAAACGCGGAAATGTTGCAGGAGCTGACGGCAGGCGGCTACCTGCAACAGTCAGGCTCCCGCCTTGCGCTCACCCCCAAGGGGCGGCCGCTTCTCAATTATCTCCTTGGGAAACTGCTTGCCTGAGCGAAAAGCCAAACGCCGGGAACGCCGTCTCGGCCGGGTCGACCACATGGAAGCCGTCTTTCGCGACCTCCAAAATCGCCAGCGCCCGTTCGTTCAGACCATCCGGCTGCAGCCGGAACAGGCCATCAACGCCTGAGAAACCGTGTTCGTCCGTTAAGTATTTGGCATCAAAGGGATTGTCGTCCGCCTTACCGCTCCAGCCGCGCGCCAGCGTCGCCACCAGGCTCATGGCATCATAGGCGATGGTGGTAATGCGCGGCGGGGTCTCGTCATACATTTTCTGGAACCGGGCCATGAAGGCAGACGGTTTTTCAGGATCGGGGGCCGCGAACCAACCACCCTGCAGGGACGGTTCCTTCAGGATCGCAGGGTCGTTCCACAGCCCTGTGCCGATATATTTCACCTTGTCGGGGTCAACCTCATAAAAGGACAGGAGCGTCGCCACGGTCCTCAAGAGCGACCCACCTTCCGGCACCAGCACCACGTCATAGGGGACTGGGTCCAGCTTCTCAGCCTTTTCAAGGTTTTCCGCGACTTCATCGGTCATGTCATCGTCGAGCGACCGCAAAAACCGCACCTCGCTCCTGAGCGCCCGGCGCCGGGCGTCATACCGCGCGAGCGCCTTGATCGGCTCTTCCGCCTCTTTCGCGTCCGGGGGATAACTTTCCATCGCCATGATCTGGCCGCCACCTGCCGAGACCGCATCCCCGAACGCCGCGCGGACCCTATCGCCATAAAGGCCTTCGGGCAGCAGCGCCGCATAGCGTTCCAGGCCCTTGCTGGTGGTATAGTCGATCACGCGCTGGATTTCGGTTTCCGGCAGAAAACCAAGGATATAGCGGCCGGGCGCCGCGACCCGGCTGTCATTCGAAAACCCAAGAAGCGGGATATGGAGAGGCGTAAGCACCTCCCCCGCCGCGCGCACATTGTCCCCCAACAGCGGACCAAGCACGATCTGCGCGCCGGAATCAACAGCCTTCCGGGCCGCGTCAGCCGCCCCGGCCGGGTCGCCCTTGGTATCGAACGGCATCAAGCTGATCCGCGGGTCATAGGCGTCGAAAAGCGCCATCGCCGCCGCCTTCAAAAGCGCAGACCCGGCATCCCGTTCGGGACCGGAAAGCGGCAGCAGGATCGCCACCTTGAAAGACGCTTCAGAAGGAGCAGTGACATCCGCCGGCGCCGCTTGGTCTGATCTTGTCGTCTGGGAAGCTGCCGCCTTTTCAGGCGCTGACACCCGAGCCGAGGGCGGCGGCGTTTCCGGGCCACAAGCAGAAAGCATGATAAGACCCGCGAAAATCAGCAGCTTTTGCAGGAAATGTCCGATGCCTCTTGCAACCATGTCCGACCTTGGTGTTTTGTGGCTGGGGTTAAGTTCCTTTACACCCTATCCGGGCTGCACCCTATCGGGAAATACCCACGGTGTAAATTATTGCAAACATGGACATAAAAGATGGCTGAAATCAGGTGCGACCAAAAAATTGTCTCCGGCCTTTATGTGGTCGCGACGCCGATCGGCAACCTCGCCGATATCAGCAGCCGCGCCCGCCACGTGCTATCGAATGTCGATATGATCGCCTGCGAGGACACGCGGCTTACCGCCAAGCTTTTGACCGCCTACCTCATCAAAAAGCCGCTTCTGCCCTATCATGAGCACAATGGTGCCCACCAGCGGCCGAAGCTTCTGGCCGCCATCGCGGAAGGCAAAAGCGTGGCTCTTGTCTCCGATGCAGGCACGCCGCTGATCTCCGACCCGGGCTTCAAGCTGGTCGCCGAAGCCCAGGATGCCGGCCATTTCGTCACCTCAATCCCTGGGCCGTGCGCAGCTATTACCGCGCTGTCGCTCGCCGGTCTGCCGACAGACAGGTTTCTGTTCATGGGCTTTCCGCCGGTGAAAAGCCAAGCCCGTCAGACCTGGTTCACGGGGGAAGAACACACACCCGCCAGCCTGGTTTTCTATGAAAGCGCCAAACGCCTGCCCGACTGCCTTAAAGATGCCTATGCGTCTCTGGGCCCCCGCCCCGCCGCCGTGTGCCGGGAACTGACCAAAAAGTTCGAGGAAGTCCGGCGCGGCACGCTTGAGGAACTATCCGCCCATTATGCCGAAGCCGGGTCCCCGAAAGGGGAAGTCGTCGTGGTCATCGGCGCCGGTGAAAAACATAAGTCGTCTGGAACGACTGAATTTGAAACCGAGAAGCTTCTTAAAGTATCCCTTGAACATATGAGCGTGAAATCGGCTGCAGCCTTTGTCGCAGAACTCACCGGTGAACGAAAAAAAGACATATATAACAAGGCGCTTGAGCTTACAGGTGCAAGGGACGGATGAGCGAGAAACGGAAAGACGCGGAAAGACGCGGACGCCGGGCCGAAACCCTCGCGGCGGCGTGGCTCAGCCTTAAAGGCTACCATATTGTCGCGCGGCGCTTCCGGGGCCGCACCGGGGAAATTGACCTCATCGCACGGCGCGGTAGGCGGATTGCCATTGTCGAGGTCAAGGCGCGCGCAAGACGTGAAACCGCCCTTGAGGCCATCAGCACGACCCAGCGCCAGCGTATCGAGCGCGCCGCCAGCGAATGGCTCGCAAGGCAGCCCCAAGGCGTTTTCTCGCTAAGATTTGATGTTATCGCCATTGTACCCTGGCGCCTGCCCGCCCATATCATGGACGCCTGGCGCCCAACCGGGTATTAACAAAAACGATCAGCAAGCCGCCCATCCTCCGGGCGCCGTTTAAAAAGGCCAAACCATTATGACAGCACAGTCCCTCAAGGTCGCGATCCAGATGGACCCGATGCACGGCATCAATATCGAAGGCGACAGCAGCTTCGCGCTCGCGCTCGAGGCCCAGGCCCGCGGCCATACGCTGTGGCACTATCTGCCGGAGGACCTGAGCTACCGCCACGGCCAGGTGGTTGCCCGGGCCCACCGCATGATCGTGCGGCAGGAGAAGGATAATCACTATAGCTTCGGCGATCCGGAGATTATCGACATCAGCGATATGGACGTGGTGCTGATGCGCCAGGACCCACCGTTTGACATGGCCTATATCACCGCGACCCACCTGCTTGAACTGGTGCAGCCCGGCACGCTGGTGGTCAATGACCCGGTTTCGGTCAGGAACGCGCCCGAAAAGCTGTTCGTCACCAAATTCGCCGACCTGATGCCCCCGACCCTGATCACTCGCCGGCTCGATGAAGTGCAGGCTTTCCGCAAGGAACATGGCGAAATCATCGTCAAACCGCTTTATGGCAACGGCGGCGAAGGCATTTTCCACCTGAAGACGGACGATTCCAACCTCAGCAGCCTGATGGAAATGTTCACCAACCTGAGCCGGGAACCCGTGATGGTGCAGCGTTTCCTGCCGCAAGTCCGCGAAGGCGACAAGCGCATTATCCTGATCGACGGTGAACCGCTCGGCGCCATCAACCGCGTACCCGCGCGCGGCGAAGTCCGGTCGAACCTGGTGGCTGGCGGTCGGGCGGAAAAGTCCGACCTGACGCCACGGGAGAAGGAAATCTGTAACCGGCTTGGCCCCGAACTCAAGCGGCTGGGGCTGATTTTCGTCGGTATCGATGTGATCGACGGCTGGCTGACCGAAGTCAACGTCACCTCACCGACCGGTATTCTGGCGATCAACCGCTTCGATGATGTGAAGCTGGAGGCTGACATCTGGAACGCGATTGAATGGAAAATCGATAAATAGCCAGTAATATCAATATGTTATAAAAAGGCCCGGTCGCATTGCCGGGCCTTTTGCATTTTAACCTGCGGGGTTTATCAGAAGCCGCAAACGCCCAGTTTCGAGCACAGCTCGTCCAGCTCCTCAAGCGTTTCGTACACAATGGTCACACGGCCGCCTTCACCTTCATGGTCGATGGACACCTTGAGGCCGGTCGCAGCGCTGAGGTCTTTCTCCAGCGCGACGGTATCGGCATCCTTCTTCTTGCCAGATCCGCTGCCGCCCGGACGCGGCTCGCGCTTTACCTTGCCCTTGGCTTCATTGGCGAGCGCCTCGGTCTGGCGGACGCTCAGGCCCTCCCGCACGATACGCTGCGCCAGGGCAACCGGATCCTCGGCCCCGATGAGTGCCCGGGCATGGCCCATGGAAAGCTCCGCAGCTTCCACCATGACCTGAACCTTTTCAGGCAAGGTCAGGAGACGCATCAGGTTTGTGACATGGCTGCGGCTTTTGCCGACAAGCTCGGCCACCGCTTCCTGGGTGTGGCCGAATTCTTCCATCAGCGCCCTGAACCCGAGGGCTTCCTCGATCGCGGTCAGGTCCTGACGCTGGATATTCTCGATAATGGCGATCTCAAGGACTTCACTGTCCGTCAGTTCCCGCACGACGACAGGGACTTCGTGGATGCCTGCCTTCTGGGCCGCGCGCCAGCGGCGTTCGCCTGCGACGATCTGATAACGTTCGGGGCCAACCTCCCGCACCAGGATCGGCTGCAACAGCCCCTTGTCCTTGATCGACGCGGCCAGCTCACCAATCGCGGCTTCGTCAAAATGACGGCGCGGCTGGGCGGCATTGCGTTCGAGGAATTCAATCGGCAAGTGGCGGCGACCAGAGCCAGACGCTGTCGGTTTCCCGATCGAGATATCCTGTCCCTCAAGCGGCGGCCGATCGTCAGCCAGCAGAGCGGACAGGCCCTTCCCCAAGCCTTTACGGACTGTTTTTACCATAACAACATACCCTAACTTATTGTTTTTATTGACTTATGCAGCAACCTTGCGGTCACGGCCAAGAAGCTCCCGCGCGAGCTTGATATAAGCCTGGCTGCCAACGCAGCGGTGATCATACAGAAGCGCCGGTTTGCCGTGGCTTGGCGCCTCGGAAATGCGCACATTACGCGGAATCACAGTTTTATAGACCTTGTCGCCCAGATAGTCGCGCACATCGCCCGCCACCTGGTCGGACAGGTTGTTGCGCTTGTCGAACATGGTCAGCACGACACCGTTGATGGTGAGGTGCGGGTTGAGGCTTTCGCGTACCTGCTCAACCGTTCTCAGAAGCAGGCTGAGACCTTCGAGCGCGAAAAACTCACACTGGAGCGGCACCAGAACAGAATCGGCCGCCACCAGCGCATTGATGGTCAGGAGCGACAAGGACGGCGGGCAATCAATGAGAATATAGTCATATGTCTCACGCGCCTGGGCTTTTTCAAGCGCATAGCGCAGACGGAAATTTCGGTGCGGCAGCTCGGCCAGCTCAAGGTCGGCGCCGGACAGGTCGACAGTCGACGGCACGATCGAAAGCCCAGGCACTTCCGTGGGCATGACCGCATCATCGAGCGGCGCCGCGCCCAGAACCACATCATAGGAGGTGATTTCGCGGTTGTGGCGGTTGATGCCGAAGCCGGTGCTGGCGTTACCCTGTGGGTCGAGATCGAGGATCAGGACCCTCTTTTTGACCGCGGCCATCGCGGTTGCCAGGTTAATTGCGGTGGTGGTTTTGCCGACTCCGCCTTTTTGATTGGCTACGGCAATGATATGTGCGCCAGCCCCGTGCTGCATCCCGTCACTCCCTTCGGGTGGGCAGAAGAAGTGCCCCCAAAACAAACTGTTATAGCTTTTTTATGCCAGAAAGCCTGAGAACCACCCCACCCGGGTCCGAAAGGCTTCCATAACGGTCTACCGTCATCTTCCAACAGCTTTGCGCTTCGGTCAATTCCTCATCCGCCCCTTCCCCCTTCAGGAGCCACATTTCTGTGGTATCCGACAGGAAAGGCGCCGCCCAATCGAGCAGTTGGCTGACACGCGCACATGCCCGGGATATCACAACATCCACTGGAAACGGCTCGATTTCCTCGATTCTGACATTATGGATGGTCGCTTCGGCCGATGTTTCACGTGAAACCTGGCCCATGAAAATGCATTTGCGTCCGTTCGCTTCAACCATATGGGCATGGCCCACACCCATGATCGCGAGGACAAGACCGGGAAAACCGGCGCCAGAACCGATATCCAGCATGGTCAGTTTCCTGTCCCCGAACACCGATTTGAGGTGCGGGGCCATCTGGGCCGAATCGAGGAAATGGCGCTGCCACATGGCTTCGATGGTCGAATTGGCGACAAGATTTTTCGCCTTCTGCCACTTAGCCAGAAGCCTGGCGTAGATTTTCAGCTTGTCGAGTGTTTCACGTGAAACATGGGTTTCTGCGGCAAACTCATCGGGACCATAGGTCATACATCACTGTCCGTTCAGGCGGCCTTGCGCTTTTTGATGTGCCCGAGGATGAGCGTAAGCGCCGCCGGGGTCACCCCCGCGATCCGGGCCGCAGCCCCCAGCGTGGTCGGCCGGGCCGCTTTGAATTTCTCACGCATTTCATTGGAAAGGCCAATGACGCTGTCGAAGTCCAGGCTTTCCGGAATCTCCAGCGCTTCGTCACGGCGGAAGGCGGCAACGTCCTGCGCCTGGCGTTCCAGATAGCTTTTATACATGGCGTCGATTTCAAGCTGTTTCACCGTCGCCGCGTCAACGCCCGAAAGCTCCTCCGGCCAGATCGTCTGCAGCTTGGCGTAATCAATATCATTGAAGGCCAGCAGGGTTTCGCCGTCCCGGCGGATACCGTCCTGATTGATCTTCAGGCCGTGCTTCACCGCTTCATTGGGCGTGAGCGACACACCATGCAGCTTCGCCCTGCCCGCCATCAGTGCAGCTTTCTTGAGCGCGTAGGCATCAGACCGTTCGGTCCCGACAAGCCCGACAGCCTCGCCCTTTTCAGTCAGCCGCTGGTCGGCATTATCCGCACGCAAGAGCAGGCGGTATTCCGCCCGGCTCGTGAACATACGGTATGGCTCCCGCGTGCCCTGGGTGACCAGGTCATCGATCATCACCCCGATATAAGCATCGGCGCGGTCGAGGATGAAAGGCGCGGAACCACCGGTCGCGCGCGCGGCGTTCGCACCCGCCATCAGGCCTTGCGCCGCCGCTTCCTCATAGCCCGTGGTGCCGTTGATCTGGCCCGCGAGATAGAGGCCATCGGCCCGGCGGGTCTCCAATGTCGGCTTCAGCTCGCGCGGGTCGATATAGTCATATTCAATCGCATAGCCCGGGCGGATGATGGTGACATTCTCGAGCCCGGGGATGGAGCGGATCAGTTGCTCCTGCACCTCTTCCGGCAGGCTGGTCGAAATGCCGTTCGGATAGACCGTGTGGTCATCGAGGCCCTCGGGTTCCAGGAACACCTGGTGGCTGGTCTTGTCAGCGAAGCGGACAACCTTGTCCTCGATCGACGGGCAATAGCGCGGGCCCTTGCTGTCGATCTGGCCGGAATACATCGGCGCCCGGTGCAGGTTCTCCCGGATCACTGCATGGGTGGTCTCGAGCGTGCGGGTCATGTAACAGCTGATCTGCGGCACAGTGATTTCACGGGTCATGAACGAGAAAGGCACCGGCGGCGTATCGCCCGGCTGTTCCTCACACGCGGCCCAATTGATCGTCCTGCCATCGAGACGCGCGGGTGTACCGGTCTTGAGGCGGCCGAGCTCAAAGCCGATACTCATCAGCGTGTCGCTGAGCCCCATCGCCGGCGCTTCGCCAACGCGGCCCGCGGGGATTTTCTTCTCGCCGATATGGATGAGGCCGCGGAGGAATGTCCCAGTCGTCAGGATCACCGCGCCCGCTTTGATCTCGGTGCCATCGGCGGTGATAACACCGGTCACGCGCGGCTTGTCACCCGTGCGGTCGACCATCAGGTCCTCAACCGCCGCACCTAGGATAGTGAGGTTCGGGTAAGCGCCGAGCGTCGCCTGCATCGCTTCGCGGTACAGCTTGCGGTCCGACTGGCAGCGCGGTCCCTGCACTGCGGGACCCTTGCGCTGGTTGAGAAGCTTGAACTGGATTCCGGAAGCGTCCGCGACCCGGCCCATGACGCCGTCGAGTGCGTCGATCTCCCGCACCAGGTGGCCCTTGCCGAGGCCGCCGATCGCCGGGTTACAGGACATCTCGCCGATGGTTTCCGGCTTGTGGGTGACAAGGAGCGTCTTCGCGCCCACGCGCGCAGAGGCCGCCGCCGCTTCCGCGCCTGCGTGTCCACCCCCGATAACAATGACATCATAGCTCGTCATGATTATGCGCTCGTTCCGTCAAACCTAAAAGATCATACCGAAACCGCTTCAGAGGCAGTCTCGGACGCTGCTCTATAATCGGCTTTTTCCTTTAAGTCAAAGTTAAGCCGCGCTCCCTTTCACCTGTGATGTTTCACGTGAAACATGCACGCGGATCATTTACCGATGCAGAAGTCCGAGAAGACCACATCGAGCACATCTTCGACCCCGACGCGGCCGGTGATGCGGCCAAGCGCGCGGGCGGCCATGCGCACGTCTTCAGCGGCGAGCACGGCATCGATGCCAGCATTCTGGTCGAACCGCATCAGATGCTCGACCGCTTCTTCGAGCGCGCGCCGATGACGCACACGGGTGAGCGACGGCACTTCGCGCGGCCCCATGGCATCCCGCACCGTGTCGGTCAGATGATCGAACAGCTCGTCGAGGCCGTGATCCGCCTTGGCGGAGACAGCCGCGAAACCGGCAACGCCTACCGGCACATCCTCATGTTTCACGTGAAACATCGAGACGCGGTCCGTCTGGGTGATAACGATGAAGGCACGCTCATCGACCCAATCCTTGAGCGTTGCCGGGATAGCCGGCCAGTCATCGGCGCGGACGAGGATGAGCTTGAGATCCGCCTCCCCTGCTTTCTTGAGTGCGCGGCGAATGCCTTCCTGCTCAATCGCACCACCGCCTTCGCGCACGCCGGCGGTATCGATCAAGCGCACCGGGAACCCGGCAAGGTCGAGCTGGACTTCGATGCTGTCGCGCGTGGTGCCAGCCTCATCGGAAACGATGGCGACGTCCGACCGGGCGAGCGCATTCAGGAGCGTGGACTTGCCGGCATTGGGTTCGCCCAGGATGACGATGCGGTAGCCTTCCCGCAGTGCCTCACCCCGGCGTCCATCCACAAGATATTGTGCTATATCATCACGAAGACGCAATATTTGCGGTCTAACAGCGCCAGCCACGCCTTCCGGCAGGTCTTCGTCCGGGAAATCGATGTCGGCTTCCAGATGCGCGAGGTGCGCGACCAACCGGCCGCGCCAATCCTCATACAGATCCTTGAGCGCGCCATCCATCTGGCGGAGCGCCTGCTCACGCTGCGCGGCGGTTTGGGCATGGATCAGGTCATTCAAGCCCTCGGCTTCGGTAAGGTCGAGCTTCCCGTGTTCGAACGCCCGGCGGGAAAATTCACCCGGTTCGGCGACGCGCAAACCGTCCATCGCGGCGAGCGCATCGAGCACCCCGGCGACCACCGCCCGGCCGCCATGAAGGTGCAGTTCAACGACATCTTCACCGGTGAAGCTCGCCGGGCCTTCAAAGGTAAGGACAAGCGCCTGGTCAAGCCGCGCCCCATTTTCAGGGTCCTTCAGCAGCCGCACCGCCGCCTTGCGGACCGGCGGCAAGGGCTTGCCGGTCAGCGCTTCAAGGCAGGCAAAAGCCCGGTCACCCGACAGGCGCACCACCGCCACACCGGCCACACCGGCCCCGCTTGAAAGGGCAAAAATCGTCTCCATCGGCTTACCCGCCATCCTCATGATTTTCAGATGATTTCTAGGCACAATCGTGTGTCCTTCACACTTGCCGCTTGCGCCCGGCCTTCTGACACAATAGCAACAGACAAAGCAAGTGCCACCTTTTAGACAGGACACCAGGCCATGTCCCAGATTTCCATGCATACCCCGGTGATCGATATCACACTCACCGAGCTTGAAGGCGCGATCATCGCGGTCGACTGGGGCTGGAGTCCGTTCCAGGAACCGACGCCCCTGCTCCGCGAAGCCAAGCGCCAGATCGACCTTTATTTCGATGGTGAGCTCACCGAGTTCGACCTGCCGATCAACCCGATGGGGACAAAGCATCAGGAGAAAGTCTGGCAGGCCATGTGCCAGATCCCCTACGGCGAAACCCGCACCTATGGCGAGCTCGCGAAAGAAATCGGATCGTCCGCGCAAGCGGTCGGCAGCGCCTGCGGCCGCAACCCGCTCCCGATCTTGGTGCCCTGTCACCGTGTGATAGCATCAGCCGGTAAGCTCGGCGGTTATTCCGGCGAAGGCGGGCTTCAAACCAAACGCGCGCTTCTGGTCCTTGAAGGTGCGCTGACGGTTGAGGAAGGTATTGCGCTTGAGCAATCGGGCGCGCTTGACTAGGCTCTCTTCAACCAATCCCCAATCCATCCAATTCCTGAGGGAGATCACCCATGGCTGAGTATATCGACATTCAAGCAACCGACGGCAGCGGCAGCTTCAAGGCCTATGTCGCCAAGCCCGCAGGCGGTACCGGCCCGGCCGTGGTGGCGATCCAGGAAATTTTCGGGGTCAACGGCGGGATGCGCCAGATCAGCGATGACCTCGCGGCCCAGGGCTATATCGCCATCTGCCCGGACCTGTTCTGGCGCCAGGAACCCGGTGTCGACATCACCGACAAAAGCAAGGAAGAGTGGGACAAGGCCTTCTCACTCATGCAGGGCTTCGACATGGACAAAGGCATTGAGGACATTGCCGCGACCATCGACGTCGTCCGCGCGATGGACGGCTGCAGCGGCAAGGTCGGCGCCGTCGGCTACTGCCTGGGTGGACGCCTAGCCTATATGACCGCCGCGCGCACGGATATTGACGCCAGCGTTTCCTATTATGGTGTCGGCATCGACACGCTCTTGGACGAAGCCGGCAACATCAAGAAGCCGCTGATGATGCATATCGCCGAGGAAGACGGCTTTGTCGACAAGGACGCCCAGGCCCGCATCCATAAGGGGCTCGACGGTCACCCGCTTGTCAGCCTTTTTGACTATGCCGGGGTCGATCATGCCTTCGCGCGGCCCGATGGCATCAACTGGAACGGCCAGGCAGCAAACCTCGCCAACAGCCGCACGAAAGAGTTTTTCGAAAAAAATCTGAAAGGCTGAGAAGGCCATGACCCACGCGATCCAGATTACAGAAACCGGCGGCCCTGACGTTCTCGAGTGGATTGAAACGGAGGTCGGCGACCCCGGTGAAGGCCAGGTTCGCGTGCGCCACACAGCCATCGGCGTCGACTATATCGACACCTATCACCGCACCGGGCTATACCCCATTTCCCTGCCCGCCATATTGGGCCTCGAAGCCGCCGGCCTGGTTGAAGCCGTCGGCGCGGGAGTGACTGACCTTAAGGTTGGCGACCGGGTCGGCTATCCGGCCGGTCCGTTGGGGGCCTATTCTGAAGCCCGTCTGATGCCGGCAAGCCGCCTCGTTAAAATTCCCGAAGGCGTGAACGACGAAGCGGCTGCAGCGCTTTTCCTGAAAGGCTGCACGGTCGAATATCTCGTTGAGCGGCTTTATCCGGTAAAGCCGGGGGACACCGTGCTGTTGCACGCCGCCGCGGGCGGCATTGGCACCATCGCCTGCCAGTGGCTGAGCGCCAAGGGTGTCACGATCATAGGCACGGTCGGCAGCGAAGAAAAAGCCGCCCTCGCGCGCGCGAACGGCTGCACCCACACCATTCTGTATAAGGATGAGGATTTCCAAGCCAAAGTGATGGAGATCACGGACGGCAAAGGCGTACCCGTTGTCTATGACGGCGTCGGCAAGGCCACCTTCATGAAGTCGCTCGATTGCCTGTCCCGCCGCGGCATGATGGTCACGTTCGGGAACGCCACCGGGATGGTGCCGCCTGTTGACCCGGGCCTGCTTTCCAAAAAAGGATCGTTGTTCCTGACGCGCCCGACGCTGATGGATTATGTCGCCAGCCGCGAAGACCTGGTCGCCTCCACCGATGCGGTTTTCGCCCGCCTGGCGGACGGCACGCTCAAGCCCGCGATCAACCAGCGCTTCGCCCTCAAGGATGCCGCTGAGGCGCACAAGGCGCTGGAAGCCCGGCAAACCACCGGCCAGACCATTCTGGTTCCTTAAAGGCGTATGATGGCCCTGCCCCTGACCTTCGTGCCTGGCACCATGTGTGACGACCGCCTGTGGCGGCCTATGCTCACGCATCTGCCCGGCTGTCAGCCTGTGTTCTGTGATTATTCGGCTGCCGAGACGATGGAGGACATGGCCGAGGCCGTGCTCGACCAATCTCCGGCGCTTAGCCATCTTATCGGCTTTTCGCTCGGTGGCTATTTGGCCATAGAAGCGGCCATCAGTGCGCCTCACCGGTTCGAGAGCCTCACGGTCATCGCCGCCTCACCTTACGGCCTCACGGACGCTGAGAAGGCGCTCAGGCGACGGAATGGTGAGATGTTGACCCGTCTTACCTACAAGGGCATGTCGCCTGCCCGGCTCAAACAGTTTGTCCATGAAAGCCATCTGGACGATGAAGCCATCACCGGCACCATCCTCGCGATGGAGCGGGACCTGGGCCAGGAGGTGCTGATCCGCCAATTGATCGCGCCGATCGAAAGACCGAACATCGCGGCGGGCCTTCTGGACCTGCCGTTCCCGGTTCATTTCATCATGGCGGAAGATGACGCGCTTGTGCCCATCGGCGCGATCGAAAAGCTGGCGGCCAAAAGCGAGCGGATCACGCTTCACCGGATCAAGGGCACCACCGGCCATATGATCCCGCTTGAAGCACCGGCGGAACTCGCCGGTCTTCTCATTGATATATTGGACTAAAGCGCCAGGCGGTAAAACCGTGTGTCGACCGCCATGCGCGGGAAGCTTGCCGGCAAGCCTTCGGCCTCAATGCGTTCAAAGCCGTTCTTTTCATAGAAACGGTGGGCGGCGTGGTAGCTTTCTACCGTGCCGAGGAGGATGGTTTTCATGCCCCTCGCCCGCGCGTGGGCAATCAGGCCTTCGAGCAGATGCTGGGCGATCCCATGCGTGCGGCCGCGGTATTCGGCCTTCACGAACATCTTGCGCAGCGCGCCCTGGCCGTCCCCGATGTCGATAAGCGCGATGGTGCCAACCACATCCCCGTCCATATCCGCGACCCAGAAACCACCGTTTCCCTTGCCGTAAAACCCGGGCACATCGGCGAGGTCCGGCTGGTCCTCGTACGTGATGTCAACGCCGAATTCCTCACGCTGGATCGGCAGGATCACATCCCGGACCGCATCCTTGTCCGCCGCTGCATAAGCCCTGATTGTCCCTGTCATCCTGGCAAATCCTCCAAACGAAAAAGGGCTCGCATCTTAATGCAAGCCCTTGATTTCATTACTATTTCTTCGTCAGTTGTTCATGCTGGAGAAGAAATCGTCATTGTTTTTGCTATCCTTGAGTTTGGACAGCAGGAATTCCATGGCGTCGACCGTGCCCATCGGCGTGAGGATACGGCGCAGCACCCACATTTTCGACAGCGTGGCCGGATCGACCAGCAGTTCCTCTTTCCGGGTACCGGACTTGAGGATGTCGATCGCCGGGAAGATGCGCTTGTCTGCCACCTTGCGGTCGAGAATGATCTCGCTGTTGCCGGTGCCTTTGAATTCCTCGAAGATTACTTCGTCCATGCGGCTGCCGGTCTCGATGAGCGCGGTCGCGATGATCGACAGCGATCCGCCTTCCTCGATATTCCGCGCGGCACCGAAGAAACGCTTCGGACGCTGGAGCGCGTTGGCGTCGACACCACCGGTGAGGACCTTGCCAGAAGACGGCACAACGGTGTTGTAGGCCCGCGCGAGGCGGGTGATGCTGTCGAGAAGGATCACGACATCCTTGCCGTGTTCGACAAGACGCTTGGCTTTCTCGATCACCATCTCGGCGACCTGGACGTGGCGGCTTGCAGGCTCATCAAAGGTCGAGGACACAACCTCACCCTTCACGCTGCGCTGCATGTCGGTCACTTCCTCCGGACGTTCGTCGATCAGAAGCACGATCAGATAGCATTCCGGATGGTTTGCCGTGATCGACTTGGCGATATTCTGCAGGAGCACGGTTTTACCGGTCCGGGGCGGTGCGACAATAAGCGCACGCTGGCCCTTGCCGATCGGGGCGACCAGGTCAATGACCCGCGGGCTTTTGTCCTTCACCGTCGGATCATCGGGATCAAGCTTCAGCTTCTCATCCGGATATAGCGGCGTCAGGTTATCGAAGTGAACCTTGTGTTTGGTTTTCTCCGGCTCGTCGAAATTGATTTTGGAGACTTTGAGAAGCGCAAAATACCGCTCGCCATCCTTCGGCGCGCGGATTTGGCCTTCGATCGTGTCCCCGGTACGCAGGGCAAAACGGCGGATCTGGCTCGGGCTTACGTAGATATCATCGGGGCCGGGCAGATAGTTTGCCTCAGGGCTCCGGAGGAAGCCAAAACCGTCCGACAGGATTTCAATGACCCCGCCGCCCATGATTTCGACATCGTCTTCCGCAAGATGTTTGAGAATGGCAAACATCATATCCTGTTTGCGCATGCTCGATGCGTTTTCGACGCCGACTTCCTCGGCAAGCGAGAGAAGGTCCGCTGGGGTTTTCTTCTTGAGATCCTGAAGATGCATGGGATCGTCCAACACTGTTGATATTATGGGATTATTCCAGATTGGAAACCGGTGGAAACGCCTAATATTTTATGAATAGCAGTTTCGCTGAGACTAATACAAACCGGCAATCTGTGGGATTTTTATAAGATGATACGTGCGGGCGGTGAAACCCGAACCCGCATAAGCTATCATTTTGGGCCTGACTGTCAAGCAAATAGGGTTGCACGCGGGACTGATCAGAAGGCTTTGGTCACTACCAAAAGCACGATGGCAATAATGAAAAAGGCCGGCACTTCATTGATCATGCGATAGAATTTGCCCTCGCGCTTGCGCTCGCCCGCGGCAAATTCCTTGCGGTATTTGGACAACATGCCGTGAAAGCCCGACAGCAGAAGCACCAGCGTGAGTTTGACATGCAGCCATCCGCCTGTCTTCAGGCCGATATTCACCACCAGCATCAGGCCGAACAACCAGGCCAAGCTCATCGCCGGGTTGATGATGATCCGCATCAGCCGCCGTTCGCGCTCGATCCATTTGGCGTCTTCGTCGGAGCCTGCCGGGCATTCGCTATGATAGGCGAAATAGCGCGGCAGCATGAACATGCCCGCCATCCAGAAGATGACACAGATGATGTGAAGCGCTTTCACCCAAAGGTAAGCGCCGCCGAGATAGCCAACCAGACTGTCGAGATAATCCATCTGTGTCCCCCCTTAAACCGTCAGCGCCAACGATCAGCGCCGGAAATTCTTGATGGTGTCCGCGAGCAGCCCGACATTTTCGGGCAGTGTTTCAGGCACGAAACCATGGCCGAGATTGAAAACATGGGCCCCGCCCTTCAGATTTTCCAGAATGCGGTTGGCTTCATCGACCATCGGCTGGCCGCCGGAGACGACAAGATGCGGGTCCAGGTTGCCCTGGACGCAAACCTTGCTCTGGATTTCATCGCGCGCCCAGCCCAGCGGCACACCGGTATCGAGCGAAACGGCATCGACACCCGTTTCTTCAACGAACCGCGGCAACATGGCGCCGGCAAGCCGGGGGAAACCGATGATCGGCGTTTCCGGGTGCGCGCGCTTGACCTTGTCGACAATCGCCTTGGTGGGCGCGATCACCCATTTTTCAAACGCCGGTTCCGGCAGTGCCGCGGCCCAGCTGTCGAATATCTGCACGGCATCGGCGCCAGCTTCAATCTGACGGATCAGATAACTTGCCGTCGCATCCACCAACAGCTGGAGCATCTTGTCGAAAAGCGCTGGGTTACCGTAGCCAAGCTGGCGCGCGGCCGCGTGGTCCTTGCTGCCCGCACCTTCCACCATATAGGTGGCAACCGTCCAGGGCGCGCCCGCGAAGCCAAGCAAGGTCACCTCTGCAGGCAAGGATGCCCGCAGCCGCCCCACTGTTTCATAAACGGGCGCGGCCCGGTCGTGAAAATGGCCAAAGGAAAGCTTCGAAAAGGCATCTTCTTCGCGGACCGGGTCCAACTGCGGTCCTTTTCCGCTCTCGAACCAGACTTTCTGGCCCAAGGCATCCGGCACCACCAGAATATCGGCAAACAGGATGGCGCCGTCCATGCCATACCGGCGGATCGGCTGCAGGGTCACTTCCGTGGCCTTGGCCGGATCATAACAAAAATCCATAAAGGACGGTGCCGTCGCCCGCACCTCCCTATATTCGGGCAAATACCGACCGGCCTGGCGCATGAACCAGAAGGGCACGCGTTCACCGGGGTTCCCCTTGAGAGTCTCTAGAAGGATTTTTGCCATAGGGTCGGACCTTGAATTTAGAACACGGAACGGGAATTTCGCTCCGCTCTACTTACTACACATATAATTATATAAAAGGAATTTGTAGCGGTAGTAGTTGCCTGTGAATCATGTGGAAAACTACTTATCCACAGTCTTATCAACATTATCCCCTTCATCTGGCCAAGGGTGGGGCAAGTTGTTGGTAAACCTATGGATTAGCTGTGAATAGCGACGGATTCCACGGCATATTTAGCTGTGGATAACGAGGATAACCTCAAAATAGAGGCTCTCCATAGCAAATTTTCCCCACACACGCTCGCCTGTGGACAGATAAAACAAATTTATGGACAATGGCTTTCCAAATTGGGGGTAAGGTAGCTTTTGCCTTTCTCAACAGCTTCGCCAACAAGTTATCCACAGGCTATTCCCATGAGTCTTCCACCGCCCGAGACCCTTCATAACCAGGAATTTCACCTGCATCTTGTTTCGGACTCCACGGGGGAAACGCTTGAAGCGATCATCTCCGCCGCGCTGGTCCAGTTCGAGGGCGTGAATGTCCACAAGCATTACTGGCCGCTTGTCCGCTCCTCCATGCAGATGGAACGGTTGATGGAGGACATTCGTGAAGACCCGGGGCTGATTATGTACACCATCGTCAACCCGACGATCCGGGAAACGCTGGAACGTGGCTGTATGGAAGCCAACCTGCCGGTGCTCTCGATCCTCGATCCGGTCATCAACCTGCTGGGGTCCTATTTCGGGGTTGAGGCGTCGCACCAGTCCGGGCGCCAGCATGTGCTCGACACCCATTATTTTGAGCGGATCGACGCGCTTCATTTCACCATGGCGCATGATGACGGCCAGCTCACCCATGATATTCCGCTCGCCGATATTGTCCTCGTCGGTGTGTCGCGCTCCTCGAAAACGCCGACCAGCATCTATCTTGCCAACAAGGGCTATAAAACCCTCAATGTGCCGTTCGTCCCCAGCTGCCCGATGCCGAAGGAGCTGGATGATAACCACGGTAAATTCGTCATCGGCCTGACCGCCAGCCCGGACCGGCTGGCGGCGATCCGCACCAGCCGCTTGCGCTCCATCCATGAAAGCGAGGACGGCGACTATACCGACCTCGACCATATCCAGGATGAGATCAAGGAATGCCGCCGCTTCTGCACCAAGCGCGGCTGGCCGATCATCGATGTTTCCCGCCGCTCGATCGAGGAAACCGCGGCCGCGATCATCAACCGCTATAACCAGTGGCTCGAAGCCAAGCTGGAGCAGGCCTGATGTCAGACAAGCTGATTTTGGCCTCCGCCAGCACCACCCGGGCGGACATGCTGGCTCGCGTCGGTGTTCCAGTTGAAACTGACCCGCCCCATGTGGATGAAGGTGAGATCAAAGACGCGCTTCTGGCCGAAGGCGCGCCCGCGCGCGATATCGCCGATGCGCTCGCCGAACTGAAAGCCCGCACCACCAGCTTCCGCCATCCGGGGGCGCTTGTTCTCGGCGCCGACCAGGTGCTGGTCAAGGACGGCAAGCTTTTTTCCAAGGCCAAGGATAAAGCCGATGCCGCAGGGAAGCTGGCTTTGCTTGCGGGTGGTGAACATAGGCTCATCTCGGCTGCGGTCATCTGCCGGGACGGGGAGCCGGTGTGGCGCGCGCTCGATGAAGCCCGGCTTGTCATGCGGCCGCTCAGTGGCGCGTATATTGAGGACTATCTGGATAAAATCGGCGATGCCGCCTTCTGGAGTGTCGGCTGCTACCAGCTCGAAGGCCTTGGCGCCCAGCTATTCACCCGCGTCGAAGGCGATTTTTTCACCATTCTCGGGCTGCCTTTGTTGCCGGTGCTTGACTATCTGCGCCGGGTGGAGATGCTGCCGCTATGACGCAGACCTTAAAAAAAGCAGCGGTCATCGGTTGGCCCATCTTCCATTCGCTTTCTCCCCTCATCCATAATCACTGGATGCATGAGGTGGGGATCGAGGGGGCGTATGAAGCGGTCGCGGTTGAGCCGGAAAACCTGGCGGCCGGGGTTCAGCGCCTTGTGGCTGAGGGCTATAGCGGTTTCAATGTCACCGTGCCGCACAAGGAAAAAATCCTGCCGTATATCACCAAGCTTGCGCCGCTCGCCCGCCAGATGGGCGCGGTCAACACGGTGAAGGTGGAAGCGGACGGCACGCTCACCGGGTTCAACACCGACGGCATCGGCCTTGTCACCCACCTCAAGACCAGCGTGCCTGATTGGCCGAAGGACAAACCGGCACTCATCCTTGGGGCCGGGGGCGCCGCGCGGGCAGCCGCGCTGGGCCTGCTGCTTGAGGACCTGCCCTTTGTGATGATTTCGAACCGCACCCGGTTAAAGGCCGAAAAAATCGCCGAGGACATTGGCCGGGGCCGCATGACCGTGGTCGACTGGCAGGACAGGAACAGCGCGGTTGCCGCTGCGGGCCTTGTGGTTAACACCACGACGCTTGGCATGGTTGGCCAGCCGCCGCTGGAGCTGGACCTCAGCGCGGCCGCGTCCGACACGGTCGTCTATGATATCGTCTACAAGCCTTTGGAAACGCCGCTTCTGGCGGCGGCCCGGGCACGCGGGCTTCGCACCGTTGACGGCCTTGGTATGCTGGTTCACCAGGGGGCGGCGGCCTTCAAAATCTGGTTCGGTGAGGATGTCGGCTATGACGATGCGCTGAAAACCCTTCTGGAGGCGGCGATAAAATGAAGATCATCGGTCTCACCGGCTCCATCGGCATGGGCAAAAGCGAAACCGCGAAAATGTTTGCGGCCCTCGGTGTGCCGGTGTTCGATGCCGACGCCGCGGTCCACAAACTTCAGGTTAAGAATGGCCGCGCGATCCCCGCGATCGACGCCGCCTTCCCGGGCGTGGTGGCGGACGGTGTGCTCGACCGGCAAAAGCTGGGCGCGCAGGTGTTCGCCGACCCCGAAGCCAAGAAGCGGCTCGAGGCCATCATGCACCCGATGGTGGCTGACGAACGCGTCGGCTTTTTTGCTGACGCTGAAAAACAGGGCGCCAAATTCGTCATCCTCGATATCCCGCTTTTGTTCGAGACCGGCGGCAATGCGGCGTGCGACAAGGTGGTGGTGGTCTCCGCTCCTGCGGATGTGCAGCGCGCGCGCGTATTGGCCCGGCCCGGCATGACCGTGGAAAAGTTCGAGCATATTCTCGCGCGCCAGACACCGGACGCTGACAAGCGCGTGGGCGCCGACTATATTGTCGACACCAGCCGTGGGCTCGAGGACGCCCGGGCGCAGGTGAAAAAAATCGTTGAAGAGCTAGAGGCCATTTCATGACTGCACGTGAGCTGATATTCGATACCGAAACCACCGGCTTCGACCCGATGACCGGCGACCGGCTCATTGAAATCGGCCTTGTCGAGATGGTCGAAAAGCGGCTGACCGGCAGCCACTATCATGCCTATGTAAACCCGGACCGGGACGTGCCGGAAGCGGCGGTGAAGGTCCATGGCATCACCACCGAGTTCCTTAAGGACAAACCGCGCTTCACCGAAGTGATGGACGAATTCCTGGAATATGTCGGCGATGACAGCGTGCTTGTCGCCCACAATGCCGAGTTCGATATGCGCTTCATCAACTGGGAGCTGGAGAACGCCGGGCGCAAGATCATCCACCCCAAGCGTTTCATCGATACGCTCGCCATCGCGCGCAGCAAATTCCCGGGCCAGCCCAACAGCCTTGATGCGCTCTGCAAACGTTTCGGGGTGTCGAACAGCCACCGGACGCTTCACGGCGCCCTGCTCGATTCCGAAATCCTCGCCGATGTGTATGTCGAGCTGATGGGCGGCCGTCAGGCCGGGCTTGACCTTGCGGTCGATGCCGGCGCTGCCATGGTCGTGCGCGAAAGAAAAACCCGTGAACGCCGCAGCTTCCCGGTCAGTGCCGAGGAACGCGCGGTTCATGCCGCTTTCATCGAAAAACTGAAGGACCCGATTTGGAACCTGTGACCAAAACCGCCCTCGTGACCGGGGCCAGTTCCGGCATTGGCCGCGCGACCGCGCTTGCTTTCGCCATCGCGGGCTACCGCGTGCTCGCCACCGGACGGGACCAGGCCCGGCTTGACCTGTTGACGGCGGCGCACCCTGACGGGATCGAAACGGTCGTCGGTGATATCGATGGCCCCAAAGCCTGTGCTGACCTTGTGGAAACCTGTGTTTCCCGCTTCGGGCGGCTGGATGTGCTGGTCAACTGCGCGGGCATCATCAAGCGCGCGGATGTGGAACACACCACGGATGCAGACTGGCGCAGCATCATGGGCGTCAATCTGGACGCGCCTTTTTACCTGAGCCGCGCGGCACTGCCGCACCTTCGGGAGACAAAGGGCCGCATCATCAATGTCGCGTCCGACTGGGGCCTCCGGGGCGGTGAACATGCCGCGGCTTACTGCGCCAGCAAGGGCGGGCTTGTGCTGCTCACACGTGCGATGGCGCGGGACCATGCCCGCGAAGGCATCACTATCAATGCTGTCTGCCCCGGTGATGTGGTCACGCCGATGCTGGAAAAGGAAGCGGCGGATGAGGGGCTCGCGCTTTCGGAAGCCCTGAAGACGTGGGATTCTGAAAGCCCGAGCGGCCGGATGACCCAGCCCGATGAGGTGGCGGCGCTGATCCTCTATCTGGCGTCGGACGCCGCGGCGCAGATCAACGGCACCGCAATGCTGATCGATGGTGGGCTGTGTGCATGAAGTTCGGGTCATAAAAATTGACCGCGCGCCATTCGGCGTTATCTGATGAAAACGACATAGTCTTTTATGCAAGGAAAGGGGTGAGCGTATGTTCAGCCATGTAATGCTCGGGGCCGACGATGTGGCCGAATCCAAGAAATTTTACGACGCAACGATGGAAGTGCTGGGTCATCCGGCCGGTGTGATGGATGAAAAGGGCCGCTGCTTCTACGTCGACAAGGGCAGTGTTTTCGCGCTGACGAAACCAATCGACGGCGCACCGGCAAGCTGCGGCAACGGCAGCACGCTCGGCTTCGCCGCCGACAGCCCGGAAATGGTTGATGCCTGGCATGCGGCCGGCCTCGCCCATGGCGGGCGCGCGATCGAAGACCCGCCGGGCGTCCGCGAAGGCGGCGGCCGGAAACTCTATCTCGCTTACCTGCGTGATCCGTCGGGCAACAAAATCTGCGCCCTGTACCGGATGTAATCCGTCCGGTCGGGTGAAATTTCAGGACTGGTGTTGGGGCGCGTCTTTCGCGCCCCAAATACTGATCAGTGGATCACTTTGAAGAAGCGGCCGAGCGGAATACCCGCCGAACAGCTGATCGCCTTGCCCTGGTCGCAGTCATAGAGGCTGAAGGTGGTGATATCGGCGCGGCCGACCAGGTATTTCTGGTCGACATAGCCCATGTGGGAAAGGAAGCGGCTATCCAGGGAATCGTCGCGGTTATCGCCCATCATGAAATAATGCCCGGCGGGGACGACATAGAGGCCGGTATTGTCTACCTCGCCTTCATCCGTCCGCTCGTAAATCCGGTGTTTGACCCCGTTCGGCAGCGTTTCCTCATATTCGGTCGCATGCTGGGGCATGCCCTGATAGTCGGTGTAATTAACGTCGCGGATTTTGGTGCGCGGGACGATCTTGCCGTTGATGTAAAGCCGGCCTTGTTTCATCTGCACCGTGTCGCCCGGCAAGCCGATCACCCGTTTGATCAGGTCCTCGTTCTGCATGTAGGGCAGGCGGAACAGCGCGATATCGCCGCGCTTGGGCGCGGTGAAGAAGATGCGGTGGTCGCCGAGGAATTTCGGGTTGAAGGGCACCGAGAAGCGGTTATAGCCGTAGGCGAATTTCCGGACCATGATGCGGTCGCCAACCTCGAGCGTCGGCTCCAGGCTGCCGGAGACGATATTGAAACTTTGCCAGCCGGCGGTCGTGAAGATGAGCCAGAAGGCGAAGATGGTCACAAGGTCCATTAGGAAACGGCGGATCTGGGTTGTCATGGCAGGGATATCCCCCCTTTACTGAAGACGCGTGAAAAAACGGCTGAAGGCTGTGCCGCCGGGGCAAGCCGCGCCCCTTCGTGGTGTGCAGTCATACAGGCTGAACGTAATGAAGCGCGCTTTTCCGCCGATCTCATTGGACTTGATAAAGCCCATGTGGGTCAGAAAGCGGCTGTCGAGCGAATTGTCGCGGTTGTCGCCGAGCACGAAATAATGTCCGTTCGGCACGATGTAAAGCGGCGTGTTGTCCGCCCTGCCCTGGTCGGTATGCTCATATATTGGGTAGGACCGGCCGCCCGGCAGGGTTTCCCGATACAGCTTCACATGCTGTGGGGCGCCCCGATAATCGATATAATCAAGGTCGCGGACATAATCCCGCTGCACCAGCGTGCCATTGATATAAAGCCGGCCATCTTTAAGCTGCAAGCTGTCTCCGGGCAGGCCTTCGACCCGCTTGAGATAAGGGGTGTTCCGAAGGGTGAAGACGATGATATCGCCCCGCTGGGGTTTTTGGGCGGCATCGGTGCCGTCCATCCGGTAGGCGAACCTGTCCGTGACCAGCCGGTCGCCGACTTCCAAAGTCGGTTCCATGCTGCCGGACAGGATGCGGTAGCTGTTGAAGGTCAAGACCACATAGATGATGACTGCCGTCCCCATCGCCCCCAGGTATATCGGCCAGTTTTTGATGAGGTGACGTTTCACTGCGGCCTACTTGTTCAGTGGATACGCTTGAAGAAGCGCCCAAGCGGGATATGGAGCGGGCACCAGATATCCTTGCCTTCGGCACAGTTATAGAAACTGATGGAGGTGATATCGGCGCGGCCGACCAGATACTGGTGCTTGACGAAGCCCATGTGGGTCAGGTAGCGGCTGTCCATCGAGTTGTCGCGGTTGTCACCCATCATGAAATAGGTGCCTTCCGGCACGAGATAGAGCATCGTCGTATCCATGTCGCCTTTGTCGGTCTGTTCATAGATACGGTGCTTCACCCCACCGGGCAGGGTTTCTTCATATTCCTTCACCCGGCGCTGGGTTCCCTGATAGTCGGTGTAATTGACTTCGCGGATCAGTGTGCGCGGCACCATCGTGCCGTTGATATAAAGCCGGCCGCCCTTCATCTGGACCGTGTCGCCCGGCAGGCCGATCACGCGTTTGATGAAGTCGGTGTTGTTCCGGTAGGGCAGCGTGAAGACAACGACATCGCCGCGCTTGGGCTCACCATCGAAAATGCGCTTCTCGATGGGAACGACCTGGAACGGAAAGGAATATTTATTGTAGCCGTAAACGAGCTTGGAAACGAAAATCCGGTCACCGACCTCGAGCGTCGGTTCCATGCTGCTTGACGGAATATGATAGCTGCCCCAGCCGAATGTGGTGAACAGCAGATAGATAAGAATGATGACCGCAAGGTCTTTGAGGAGCATGAGCGCTTCGCTGCCGCCGGAGCGGGCTTTTGGCTCTGCTTTGTCTTCCCCGCCGTTGCCTGAAGGTGCTTTTTCTTTTGTTGTCATGGGCCGGAGTTTAGCGGCGAACCGCCCTTTTTCAATCACAGAATGGTACCGGTTGAATTTTTTGACGGGCCGGGTTTGCCCACACCGCCGTTTCTTCTTTGGCCCTATACGCTGGAAAACAATGCTGGAAAAGGCAAATTTTATACGTCCCCGCCCTTGCGGGGCCCTCGGGGCAACCTTATATAGGCCCTGAAACAGGTAGTTACCCGGATGTTTTGGGGACCTGCCATTAACCAAAGAACGCTAACCCCAAGAGGCTGCAAAAGGGTGCCGTATGGGCCCGGGGCAGTCGGCTGCAAAGGGAAGAGGTATAAAATGGGTAAAGTAATCGGTATCGATCTCGGCACCACCAACTCGTGCGTTGCCATCATGGACGGGTCCAAACCTAAAGTTATCGAAAACGCGGAAGGTGCCCGCACCACGCCGTCGATCGTCGGTTTCACCGGCGAAGCAGAGCGTCTCGTTGGCCAGCCGGCAAAGCGCCAGGCGGTCACTAACCCGGCTGACACGCTGTTTGCCATCAAGCGTCTTATCGGCCGTACCTTCGACGACCCGACCACGCAAAAAGATCTGGACATGGTCCCCTATTCGATCGTCAAGGCGCCGAACGGCGATGCCTGGGTCGAAGCCAAGGGTGAGAAATATTCCCCGAGCCAGGTTTCGGCGATGATCCTTCAGAAAATGAAGGAAACCGCTGAAAGCTACCTCGGCGAGAATGTTGACCAGGCCGTGATCACCGTACCTGCATACTTCAACGACGCTCAGCGCCAGGCGACGAAAGACGCCGGCAAGATCGCGGGCCTTGAAGTACTGCGTATCATCAACGAGCCGACCGCGGCCGCGCTCGCCTACGGGCTTGAGAAAGAAGACGGCCACACCATCGCCGTGTTCGACCTTGGCGGCGGTACCTTCGACGTATCGGTTCTGGAAATCGGTGACGGCGTCTTCGAAGTGAAGTCGACGAACGGTGACACGTTCCTCGGCGGTGAAGACTTCGACATGCGCATCGTCGACTATCTGGCCGGTGAGTTCAAAAAGGAAAACGGCATCGACCTTAAAGGCGACCGGATGGCGCTCCAGCGTCTGAAGGAAGCGGCTGAAAAAGCCAAGATCGAGCTTTCCTCGTCGCAGCAGACCGAAGTCAACCTGCCGTTCATCACGGCGGACGCTTCCGGTCCGAAGCACCTGCAGATCAAACTGACCCGCGCCAAGCTCGAAAGCCTGGTTGAGGATCTGGTCAAGCGCACGCTCGAGCCCTGCAAGAAGGCCCTGAAGGACGCTGGTCTCGCAGCCGGTGAAATCGACGACGTCGTTCTCGTCGGCGGTCAGACCCGCATGCCGAAAATCCAGGAAGTCGTGAAGGAATTCTTCGGCCGCGAGCCGCACAAGGGTGTGAACCCGGACGAAGTGGTTGCCATGGGTGCCGCCATCCAGGCCGGTGTTCTGCAGGGCGACGTCAAAGACGTTCTGCTTCTGGACGTAACCCCGCTGTCGCTCGGTATCGAAACGCTCGGTGGCGTGTTTACCCGCCTCATCGACCGCAACACCACGATCCCGACCAAGAAGTCCCAGGTCTTCTCGACCGCTGAGGACAACCAGGGAGCCGTGACCATCCGCGTGTTCCAGGGTGAACGCGAAATGGCAGCGGACAACAAAGTCCTCGGCCAGTTCGACCTCGTCGGCATTCCGCCCGCACCGCGCGGCGTACCGCAGATTGAGGTGACCTTCGACATCGACGCCAACGGTATCGTCAACGTCTCGGCGAAGGACAAAGGCACCGGCAAGGAACAGCAGATCCGCATCCAGGCCTCGGGTGGTCTCTCGGACGACGACATCGAGCGCATGGTCAAGGACGCTGAAGCCAACGCCGAAGCCGACAAGCAGCGCAAGGAAATGGTTGAAGCCAAGAACCAGGGTGAAGCCCTCGTTCACTCGGCCGAAAAGAACCTTGCCGAGCATGGCGACAAAGTGTCGGATGACGACAAGAAAGCCATTGAGACCGCAATTGCCGACCTGAAGACCGCGCTTGAAGGCGACGATGCCGATGCCATCAAGCAGAAGTCCGAAGCGCTGGCGCAGGCCTCGATGAAGCTTGGCGAACAGATCTACAAGGCAAGCCAGGAAGAAGCCGCGCAGGCCGGGTCGGAACAGGAAGTGACCGACGAGCATAAGGCCGAAGGCGGTGACGCAGACGATGTTGTCGATGTGGACTTCGAAGAAGTCGACGACAACAAAAAGTAAGGTGGTTGCCTGACGCCAAAGAACGCTGGCGCCGCCTCCAAAGGCTTGGGGGCGGCGCTTGCCTGTCATAGAGATAGGCAAGGTTCAGGGCGGAAGGACAGATTTCACGGAGATCGTCTGTGTCCCAGCAAGATTATTATGAACTATTGGGCGTGAGCCGCGACGTTGATGACGCCGCACTTAAAAAGGCGTTCCGTAAGCTCGCGATGCAATATCACCCCGACCGCAACCCGGATAACGCGGAAGCGGAACAGAAATTCAAGGAAATCAACCAGGCCTACGATGTCCTGAAGGATAAGGACAAGCGCGCGGCCTATGACCGCTACGGTCATGCAGCCTTTGAAGGCGGCATGGGCGGCGCTGGCGGCCCCGGTGCTGGCGGGTTCGATTTCTCCGACGTGTTTGAGGAATTCTTCGGTGATTTCATGGGCGGCGGCCGTCGCCGCGGCGGGGGTCGTGGACCTCAGGCCCAGCGCGGCTCGGACCTGCGCTTCAACATGGAAATCACGCTTGAAGAAGCCTACAACGGCAAGACCGAGCAGATCACGGTGCCGACCTCGGTCCCGTGTGAAACCTGTGAGGGTTCAGGCGCCGAACCCGGCTCCAGCCCGGAAGCCTGTGATACCTGCGGCGGCGCCGGTAAAGTGCGCGCGACCCAGGGCTTCTTCATGGTCGAACGGACCTGTCCGAAATGTCATGGCTCCGGCCGTATCATCATCAACCCGTGCAAGACCTGCCGGGGCGCGGGCACAGTGCACAAGGACAAGACGCTTCAGGTCAAGATCCCGCAAGGGGTTGAAGAAGGCACCCGCATCCGCCTGTCGGGCGAAGGCGAAGCCGGCAGCCGCGGCGCTCCGCCGGGTGACCTTTACATCTTCCTCTCGATCAAGCCGCATCCCTTGTTCAAAAGGGACGGCGACATGCTCTATTGCCAGGTACCGATCCCGATGACGACAGCCACGCTCGGCGGGCATATCGAGGTGCCGACCATCGAAGGCAAACGCGCGCGCATCAAAATCCCGGATGGCACCCAATCGGGCCGTCAGTTCCGCCTCAAGGGCAAGGGTATGCCGGAACTCAACGGCGGCTTCGTGGGCGACATGATCATCGAAACCGTGGTCGAAACCCCGGTTAACCTGACCAAACGCCAGCGCGAGCTGATGGAAGAGTTTGCGGCCGAAGGCGGTGATCAGGTTTCGCCGCGCTCGGAAGGCTTCTTCTCCAAGGTCAAGGACCTGTGGGACGACCTGACCGAATAGGCTGTGCAGGCTTTATCAACGACAAAAAGGGCTGGCCCAAATGGACCGGCCCTTTTTCTTTGGCTTTGCTTTTTTATGCCTCAGTCTTCTTCACCGGCCCAATAATCGATGGCGTCATCCTTCACCCATTGGCGGACGCTTACTTCGCTCTCCGCGCCACCGGGGGCACCGCCGCCGAACACGCCGATCTTGCCGGAATTCGGATACATGATGACGTCGGCGGGCTCCATGGTCGAGAAGCACAGATATTCAACAGGCGTGAGGGAACGGTTTTCAAGCTGGTGCGCATCTCCCGTGCCGCGCGGCAGGGTGACATAGTCGCCTTCCGTCAGGGTATGGGGCTGGCCGTCGAACAGCAGCGTCAGCTCGCCGGACAGGACGTAAATCGCTTCGTCGTTGCCATAATGATAATGCGCCGGGCAGGATTTCTTGCCGGGCTCCAGCCGGTAGCGGCTGCAGCCAAGGTTGCAGGCGTGGGTTTCCGGGGTCAGCGGGCGGCGCTCGATCCGGTAATTGCCGGGGCCTTCCCTCAGCATCCAGTCCATTGCGCCGCTTTTGGCTATTTTCAGCATGGTCGTTTTCCTCTCTATCGTCGCAGGTCTATCGTTGCGGGGCCCGCTTTGGGGCGCGCCTCAGGATAGATAGGAAGACACAAGATGTGCAAGCTCGTCGATAAGTTGTTCTGCCAGGATTTCGTCCTGCTCCTCGATCGCCTGATCGACCAGGATCGAGACCGTCGTGCTCACGGTTTTCATCACGGCAAGCTGCCGCGCCTCGGCCACAGATACACCGGCTTTTTCAAGCACGCGGGCAATCAGGTCGTCGAGGCTGCTGTGAACCCCGGGGGTGACCTCCCACAGGGAATGGCTGCTGTTGGCCCAGCGGGTCAGCGGCCGGAAGGTTGTGTGGGCGCGGGCTTCCTGCCAGAAGGTGGTCAGAAGCCCGTGGATGATTGTCTTCAGGTCCATGGGGCCTGACAGGGTTTCCAGATGATCCGCCACTTGGCCGATCACATGGTCGTAGGCCGCATGGTACAGCTGTTCGAGGATATCGTCGCGGTCGGCGAAATATTGATAGACCGAGCCCACGGGGATGTCGGCCGCGCGCGCGATCGCCGTTGTGGTCAGCCCGTTCGGGCCTTCCGCCACGAGCAGCTGCTCGGTCGCCGTGAGGATAGCGTCCACACGCGCACGGGCGCGGGCCTGCTTCGGCGTCTTTTTGGTCGCGGCACTGGTGATTTTGGTCACCCTCATCCCTTCCTTTGTCGGAGGTTGCGAGCCAAGGCCTTGCCATAGCCCCAAGCCTAATTCAAGCCTCATAAAGTGAAAATGTTTCACTTTACCTTGACGCGGGCATTTGGCTTCGGCACAGTTGCAAAGGAGGAATTAATGAGTCCCATTGCTTTTGGACAGGCGTGGGGCGGGGGGAGGAATAATGAAAAAGCTGACAAGCATGTCGGCCGCCATGTTCATGGTGGCCCTATTCGTGATGAATTTTGGATTCGCCGCGCACGCCGCCGACAAGGTGGTGCAGATCGCCGCGGGCGACAATTTCGAAGGACGGTTACAGGAAGCGCTCATCATGGCGGAACCGGGCACGACGATCGAGATCGGCCCCGGCCATTTTGACATGACTGGCGGGCTGTCGATCGACGTCCAGGGTATCACCCTCAAAGGCGCGGGCATGGACCAGACCGTCTTTTCCTACAAGGGGCAGACGAACGGTGGCGAAGGCCTTCTGGTCACGTCTGACGGGGTTCGGCTCGAAGGCTTCGCCATCGAGGACACACCCGGTGACGGCATCAAGACCAAAGGCGTCGATACGGTTTCCATGATCGGGGTGCGGGTTGAATGGACCGGCGGTCCCAGCCCGAACAATGGCTCCTACGGCCTTTACCCGGTCCAATCCAAAAATGTGCTGATCGACGGCGCCGTGGTGAAGGGTGCGTCGGACGCGGGCATTTATGTTGGCCAAAGCCAGCACATCATCGTCCGCAACAGCCGCGCCGAATATAACGTCGCCGGCATCGAGATCGAAAACTGCTATTTCGCCGACGTGCACGACAATGTTGCCACCCACAATACCGGCGGCATTCTGGCGTTCGACATGCCGAACCTGCCGCAGATGGGCGGCCATTCGATCCGCATCTACCATAACCGGTCGGTCGATAACGACACCGCCAACTTCGCGCCCGAAGGCAACATCGTCGGCACCGTGCCCATGGGCACCGGCATCATGGTGATGGCGAACCGCGATGTGGAAATTTTCGACAATGATATTGGCGGCAATGCCACCACCAACGTGCTTCTGGCATCCTACCCGCGGGACTTTACCGACCCGACCTATATCCCGATGCCGCGCCGGATTTATATCCATGACAACCGCTATGGCAAGGCGGGCTATGCGCCGGACAAGCTGGCAAAAACGCTGATCGAGCCCAAGACCGGCCTGCCGCTCCCGGACATCATCTGGGACGGTGTTGTAAACAGCTTCTGGGCCGCGCTCTTTGGTCCGTCGGCCGAAGACGGCATCCGCATTCATGAGAAAAAAGGCACTACTTTCGTCAATCTCCAGATGGCGAAAGACCATGTCCTGCCCTGGGGCGCCTCGCCCGACTTTGACATCGAGGACTATGGTGGCTCCTTCCCGGGCCGCGCGGCAGTGAAACTGCCCCAGGATCAGGATGCTGGCGCTGCGGGGGCTTCGGCCTCCGCACCGTCCGGCAGTCAGTCCGCCAGTCGATCCGACAGTCGATCCGACAGCCAGTAAGCCGGGAAGGGGGTTTCACGTGAAAGCGTTTGTTTTCAGTCTGTTCAGCGTGTTCCTGGCGCTCTCAGGGGCGGGTCATGCCGCCGAGCCGGTCAATGAAGCCGCGCTCCTGAACCCGCGTCCGGCCCGGCACTTGTCGGACTATCACCTGTTCATCAACGGCGCGGCGCAGCTGCCGAACGTTGGGGTCATGCCCTATGACCTGGCGACGCCGCTCTTCACCGATTACGCCCACAAGTTCCGCTTCGTCTATATTCCGAAGGGGCAGAAGGCGTCTTATGACGACACGGAAGTGCTGCATTTTCCGGTCGGCACCGTGCTGATGAAAACCTTCGCGTATCCTGCGGACTTCAGGCGGCCGGATAAGAATGTCCGGCTCATCGAAACCCGGCTCCTGATCCATCAGAAGAAGGGCTGGAACGCCTGGGCCTATATCTGGAACGCGGACATGAGCGACGCGACGCTTTCTGTTGCCGGAGCAACACTTCCGGTGGCCTGGCGCGACACCTCAGGGCATCCGCGCGGCACTAATTATGTTGTCCCGAACAAAAACCAGTGCAAGGGCTGCCACAGTTTCGACCGCGCCTTCACGCCGATCGGCCCGAAGGCGCGCAACCTCAACCATGTGTTCGCCTACAAGGCCGGGGCGGAAAACCAGATCCAGCATTGGGTAAAGGCCGGGAAGCTCACCGGTGTGCCCGCCCATGTACCGTCGGTCCCGCGCTGGGATGACGCGTCCGCTGACCTCGCATCCCGCGCACGCGCTTACCTGGATGTCAACTGCGCGCACTGCCACCGGCTTGAAGGCCCTGGCTCCACGTCCGGCCTGTTCCTCACCTGGGGGACAACCAACAAAACCCACCGCGGCATCATGAAACGCCCGGTGGCGGCGGGCCGCGGTGCCGGTGGGCTCGATTTCGACATCGTGCCCGGCCACGCCGACCAGTCGATCATGATCTTCCGCCTGTCGTCCAACGACCCCGGCATCATGATGCCGGAGGCGGGCCGCACCATGGTGCACCAGGAAGGTGTCGCCATGCTGAAGGAGTGGATTAACAGCATGAAATAAAACGATTGTTCAGAGTGTAGATGCTTGAAAGGCCCTTGGGGAAGGGCACGGCCGTGCCGGAGGGGAAAAAGGTGCGGCCACCAGATAAGCAGGAAACAGGGAAGAGGGGGGAACCCGATGCACACGAACCATATAGCCCATAAATTGTTGGCGGGCGTCAGCGCCTTCGTCTTGCTGACATCCGCGTCTTTTGCCGCCGAACCGGCGGACGTGAGTGCCGCGAAAAAAACATCCGGTCTTGAGGAAATCGTCGTCACGGCGCAGAAGCGCGAACAATCGGCCCAGGATGTGCCGATCGCGCTCAATGCTTTCTCAAGCAGCTTCATCGATACCATCGCCGCTTATGACATCACCGACCTATCGTCCTACACGCCGGGCCTGCAGGTCAGCGGTGTCACCCAGCCGAACTACAGCATCCGCGGTGTCCAGACCGACGACTTCGGTGTCGGTACCGACCCGGCGGTCGGCGTGTTCATCGATGGCGTCTATTCCTCGCGCTCCGGCGCCGGGGTGGTCTTCTTCTCGGACGTTGAGCGCGTCGAGGTGCTCAAGGGTCCGCAGGGCACGCTTTTCGGCCGTAACACCGCGGCAGGGGCGATTTCCATCATCACCAACAAGCCGAAGATGGATGAGACCGAAGCCCGGGTGAAGCTGCGTTATGGCCGCTTCAATGAGCGCCAGTTCGACGGCATGATCAACCTGCCGCTCGCGAAAACCCTGGCGATGCGCGCGAACCTCCTGATCAACAGCCAGGACGGCACGGTAAGGGACAGCTTCACCGGCAAGGATTACGGCCGCCGCCATAATGTCACCGGCCGGGTGCAGCTGCGCTGGGAGCCGGACGACAAGACCGCCTTCAACCTGGCTTATGAGTTCGACCATACATCGCAGGATGAAAACCCGCCGGTGGTCGGCCTTGCCGATGGTCACATGCGCGCGCCGCTTGGCGCCCAGACGGTGGGGGACCTGCCGGGCCATGGTGATTTCCTTGCCGGGATCGCGCCGCTCTTTGGCCTGCCGATCACCAAGGATACGCCGCTCAGCACGCTCTATAGCATCCCGCTCTCAAGCATCTATGCGGGCTTCGGCGCCTTCGGCTATACGCCTGCAAACCCGAATGCGGACTGGAACTTCTTCCGCGATGCCTCAAGCGTCGGTGGCGCCAACCCGTTCGGGCCGGTCAGCTCCGACATCGCCAATGGCGCCGAACATCGGGACCTGGACGGCCTCACGCTCACCATCACCCATGATTTCGACTGGGCCAAGCTCACGTCCATTTCGGCCTATAAGCATTTTGCCACAGATAACCTGCAGGATGAGGACGGCACCAACGACCCGAACTTCTATTTCGACACCAACAATGTCGAAAACAACAAGAACTTCTATCAGGAGCTTCGGCTCAACGGGAACCGCGGCCGCCTGACCTGGACGGTCGGTGCCAGCTATTATTGGGAAAACGCCAAACAGCAGAGCCAGACCCACGCGACGATGGATAGCATCGATACCGTGCTTTATAACCTCGGCGTCACACCGGGTGTGCTGGCCGCCAGCTTCAACCCGATGGACGGGATAAATTCGTGCGAGGCGACTTTCCTGGATTCACTCGGCGGCTTCATCAGCTTCAACAACCTGCCGCTCAACTGCCTGGATTCCAGCCTGCCCGGCTATTCGCTTGAACAACTCGCCAACCTTGGCCTCACAACCCTCAGCGGCCGTAAGTGGACCGAGACCATGTATGGCGAAGGCAGCTTCAAGGCTTACGCGGCGTTCGCGGATGCCACCTATGCCATCACCGACCGGCTGAACCTGAGCGCGGGCCTTCGTTATACCCATGACGACAAAAGCTGGACCTGGGAAAACGGCCTCCGTCAGATCGAAGGCTATGACAGGCTTTCGATCCCCGGCGTCGGCAACCTCGCCGATATCCAGCAACAGCTGTTGACCAGCATTTTCCGGGCCTTTGTCGGGCCGACCGCATCGGGCGATATCGTCTTCGATGTCGGCGGGCTTGAAGGCGTGCCCTTCACCCGCAAGGCAAGCTGGAACAATGTCAGCCCACGCGTGGCGCTCGATTATAAGATCGGCGACGACGCCATGGTCTATGTCTCCTGGGCGCGCGGCTATAAGGCCGGCGGTTTCAACACCGTGGAGATCAACAGCTATTTTGGCAATGAAAGCGTCTGGAACGTGGAGGCCGGGCTCAAGTCCCAGTGGTTCGACAACCGCGTCCGTTTCAACACCTCGGTATGGAAGTATAAATATAGCGACAAACAGTCGATCCATCTGGTGAGCGTCGACAGCTCCAGCGTGCCCCGGTACGTGACCGAGAACCAGGATGTCGAAGGCAAGGGTGTCGATGTCGAATTCCTGTGGGCCCCTGCGGTTGGACTGCGCCTCTTCGCCAACGGTGGTTACCAGGATATTACCTGCACCAAAAACTGCCGCTACGCGAACGCGGGTGACCCGACGGGCGCACCGACGACGCGCATCTCCTTCGGTGCTGACTATACGCTCGGTCTCGGCAGTGACAAAGGTGCGCTCAGCGTCCATCTGGACCATTCCTACACCAGCGCCAAACGCATCAACGGCAACTGCCTGCATGACAGAAGCTGCGGCACCATCACCTGGGGTGCTAGCAGCTTCGTGGTCGGCAAGGCGCAGAACCTCACCAACGCCCGCATCACCTGGTCCGACCCGGATGACCGCTTCAGCGTATCCTTCTTCGGGCGCAACATCTTCGGCAACCGCTATGCCGACGGGGCGGGCGGCCTGTCGGTCGATACCTTCGGCACGCCGATCGCGCATCTGAGTATGCCCGCCACCTGGGGCGTGGACCTGACCGCGACCTTCTAAGGCGGACCACAAGAAAAAATAGCGAAGGCCGGGGCACACCCGGCCTTTTCTTTTGGCGTCCACGCGTGTTAGCTACGAAGACGCACTTCAAGGAGGATCCGGCACATGGCGACGACATCACCCAAAGTGGGCATTCTTGGCTGCATGGGCCGTATGGGCCAGGCGCTGACCGATGCCGTGCGCGAGGAAGGCAGCCTCACGCTGGTGGCGGGCTCCGAAGTTTCCGTCCATCCGCTTGTGGGTGGTGTGATCCCCGGCACCGACGTGATGATCACAGACAGTGCGGCCAGCGTGTTCGAGGCCGCCGATGTGGTGCTGGATTTCACCCCACCGGGCAACACGGCAGACCACGCAGCACTCGCCGCAGAGACCGGCACGGCGCTGATTGTCGGCACCACCGGCCTCACGGATGAAGACCATGCCGCGCTTGATGCCGCGGGGGGTAGCGCCGTCATCGTGCAGGCGGGCAATTATTCGCTCGGCGTCAACCTGTTGGTCGCGCTCGTCAAGGATGCCGCCGCCAAGCTGGATACCGGCTTCGATATCGAAATCGTCGAGACCCACCACAAGCATAAGATCGACGCGCCGTCGGGCACGGCCATCATGCTCGGGGAAGCGGCGGCTGAAGGCCGCGGTGTCGCGCTTGAGACCGTCCGCACGCCCGCGCGTGAAGGCCTGACTGGCGAACGCATTCCCGGCAGTATCGGCTTTTCCGCCGTGCGCGGGGGCGGTGTGATCGGCGACCATGATGTCATGTTCATGAGCGGCAGTGAACGTCTTACCCTCAGCCACCGGGCCGAAAACCGCCGCCTTTTTGCGGATGGCGCGGTCAAGGCGGCGGTGTGGGCGGTGGCGCAGAAACCGGGCCGCTACAGCATGAAAGATGTGCTCGGCCTTTGAGGGCACAAAAGGGATAGGGGGATACAATGCAAGACGCGTTTCTGACCATCTGGAACGGCCTGCCGGTCTTCATGGTGCATTCGGCGGCGAGCCTCGCGCTCCTGATCGTCGGGATGCTCATTTATATCAAGATCACCCCGCACGACGAAATCGCCCTCATCCGCGCGGGCAACACGGCGGCGGCCCTGTCGGCTGGTGGGGCGATGATCGGCCTGGCGCTGCCGCTTTCCTTCTCGCTTGCGGCGTCCGTATCGCTGTGGGATCTGCTCATTTGGGGCGTGGTCGCGCTGGTGTTTCAGCTTGTCGCCTTCCGGCTTGTCGACTTGCTGGTGAAGGACCTGCCCAAGCGCATCGAAGCCGGTGAAATGGGCGCGGCGATCCTGCTGGTTGCCTTCAAGCTGGCGACGGCCAGCATCAACGCCGCCGCGATCGCGGGCTGAGGGCGCGAGAGGGCCTGCCCGGTGCGCCGCCGGCTTGAAATCATCGGCTACCTGGCCGTGCTGGTCTATTTCGTTGGCCGCTATGGGCATTTCGAAATAGGCGTACCGCAGCGTCCTGTGCCGGAAACGCCGCAGCGGCAAATTGAACGCACCGCTCCGGATGAGACCCCCTTGCCGCGCCAGGATGAAGCGACCGTGGTGGTTGACCTTGACCGCCATCTCAGGAATTCCGTCGGCACCGCTTTCGCAATCGGCGACGGTGCCACCTATATCACCGCGCGCCATGTCGCGGACGGTTGCCGTGCGCTCTATCTGCTCACAGGCCCGCAAAAGCGTACCAAGGTCTCGCTCGCTGAAATCGACCATAAGCGCGATTTCGCCATTTTGCGCGCAGGCCTGCCGCACAAGGGCACGCTGGTGCTGTCGGACAAGGCGCCCAAGCGCGGCGATGACGGCTTCATGATGGGGTTCCCGCAAGCGAAACCGGCAGATGTGCGGGCGACCGTGCTTGGTTTTACCGAAATGCGCTCCCGCGGGCGCTATAGCGCGCGGGAGCCGGTCATCGCCTGGGTTGAACGCGAACGCCGTCCGTTTTTCGAAGGCGCGCTCAGCGGTATTTCAGGCGGGCCGGTTCTCAATGCTGATGGCGATGTGATCGGCACCGTGGTCGCAGGCGCGCCGCGCCGGGGCAGGGCCTATAGCACGCACCCGCACGTGTTCGATGAAACCAACCTCATGGGTAGGGGGGGTGGCCACCAGGTCCCGCTGACGCCTGCCAACTTCGATACCGTCGGCCGGGCTTACCGCGAAGACGGCACGGTGGTTCAGGTCTACTGCAAGGCAAGCTGAAGGCTTAATAGCCTTTGAGGGGCGCGATGGCACGCAGAAGCGTGTCTGCCAACAGGCGGCGCTCACGCGGGCTCAGGAACGTGCCGACACGCAAAGTTTCCCCATGGGAGCTCACGACCAGTTCGTTGCTGTCGCCGCCGTCGGTGGGATTGAGCTTGATGCGGCACCAGTAGGGGTCGAACCGCCAGCTTTCACTGCGGCCGCTTGGCGCCATGCGCGTGACGATCAGGTCTTTATCGGTCAGCTGGATCGTTTCCGAATGGCGGGCCTGGCGGTAGCTCAAGTGAAACGCCAGCCACAGGCCCAGGATATCGACAAAAACAAAGATGGTCACAGGCCAGGCGCCGACGATGATGAAGCGGGCGATGGCGAATGTGCTCAAGGCCGCGATCACGGCAATCAGCCGCCAATAATGTTTTTTGGGGAGCGACCGGCGCGGATAAAGCGTGGTCGAAAACAGATAGTCCCGACTGGCCTCTTCAATGTCGTGGGCAGCCTCAAGGCGTCCGTTGATGTCGGAATAATCACTCATCATGGTGGCTGAAGCCTATCACGCGCCGGGCATCTGCCCTTGTAACAATTTCGGCAACTCGCCGACCGTGCCGCGGGCGTGCGCCATGAAGAAATTCTTCAGCGGCGGGATTTCATTGACCACAGCGAGCCCGATATCGCGCGCGAGGCGCATAGGGCCGATGTCGTTGGAGAACAGCCGGTTCAGGATGTCGGTCACGGCATAAAGCGTGGTGTTGTCGGTATGGCGCCACTGGGCATAGCGGTCGAGCACGTCAGGCGCGCCGATGTCGAGCCCGGCACGGGCGGCGTCCGTCAGCACCTCGACCATCGCCGCGACATCGCGGAGGCCGAGGTTGAGGCCCTGGCCCGCAATCGGGTGGATGCCGTGCGCGGCGTCGCCCAAAAGCGCCATGCGCGTGTCGGTGTAGCGGTTGGCATATTGTAGCGTCAGCGGATAGGACCAGCGGCCGCCGATCACCTTCACCTCACCGAGGAAATCGCCGACCCGGCGCTTCACTTCGGCTTCGAAGGCGCGGTCCGAGAGCTTCATGATCGTCGGGACCAGATGCTCTTTCTCTGTCCAGACCAGCGAAGACCGGTTGCCGGTGAGCGGCAGGATCGCGAACGGGCCGGATGCCAGGAAGCGCTCATGGGCGATGCCGCAGTGGCTGAATTCATGCTCGATCGAACAGACGATGCCGTGCTGCTTGTAGCTGAAATGGTCGACACCGATACCGGCGTGGGCGCGGACCATGCTCGCGCGGCCGTCCATGCCGAGAAGAAGTGGCGAGGTGATTTCCGTCCCGCTTGCCAGCGTGACGTTGGTCATCTCAGGGGTGCGGACGATTTCCGTAACCGTGTCGGGCGCATAAAGCGTAATGCCGTCAACGTCCTCCAGCCGCTTGAAAAGGGCGAGGCGGGTGTGGCGGTTCTCAACCATGTGGCCCAAGGGGCCTTCGCCGAGCGATTCATTATCGAAATGCAGGTGCATCAGCGACGGGCCGTCGGTGACCCGGATCTCCAGGATCGGCTGGGCGTAAGGCTCCATATACTGCCAGATACCAAGCGCATCGAGCATCCGGCAGGTGGCGAAGGCCAGCGCGCTCGCGCGGCCGTCATAGGCCGCCGCCGTCAGGTCGCCCTTGGGCGCGCGGTCGATAACCGCCACCTTGAAGCCCTGTTGGGCTAAGCCGATGGCCGCGGTCATGCCGCCGAGGCCGCCGCCGATGATAGTGATGTCGTGTTTACCGCTTGTCCGTGCCATGCGCCTGTCTCCGTGCTTGCTGCCATCTAGGACGAATAGGCCCCTGCTGTCCAGTGCCACGCTGCCGCAGGGACGCCGGAGGAGAGAGAAAACGCCCGCCATTAAATCGCCGCTCTTGTCCTCAACCCTTGAAGCGCATTAAAGTGGGCGCACGCGCGAACAGGACAAGAACAGAACCGCCCAGGGTCATAGGCTCACGGGACGGTCAGGGAGCAGAAATACGTGGCAGCACGCAACAAGGCCGGTGCAGTACCAAAAAAGCCCGCCCAACGGCCAGCCAAGAAACCAAACGGGAGCAAAGCAAAAGCGCCGCTTTTGCCGCCATCCTTTGTGCTTTTCCTGAAAAGCGCCGGCTGGCGCACGCTTGGTGCTGTGCTGATACTGACGGCGCTCGCCGCGGTCCTGTCGCTTATCAGCTACAATCCGGCTGATCCCACTGTGAACAACCAGTCCTATGCGCATGTTTCCAACTGGCTTGGCTTCATCGGCGCCAATGTGGCTGATGTGCTGATGCAGGTGCTGGCCTATGCCGCATATCTGCTGGTGCTGCCGGTCTTTCTGTGGGGCTTCAAGCTCATCCGGCTCAAGTGGTTGCCGATGTTCTGGCTCAACCTTGCCATGGTGCCAGTGGGTGTCATCCTGCTTGCCGTCGCCATGAGCGTGGTGGCCCCCGGCCATGACTTCCCGGTGCAGTCAGGCTATGGCGGCGCGCTTGGGCAGGAGCTTTACCAGCTTGTTATCTCGCTGATGGCCGCGCTGCCGATTATCGTGCCCAACTGGGCTTATGGCATCGTCTTCGCGGTGCTCGGCCTGCCGATTTACGCCTTCTCCTTCGCGCTTAACAAACAGGAATGGGCGGCTGTCTGGCGCTTTGTCGTCAGGGTCGCAACCGCCATTTGGCGCGGTCTGGTTACCGCCGCACGGATGCTTGTGGCCGGGATCGTGCGGTTTATCGGGCTGTTTGGCCGCAAGCCTGCGCCCGCGCTCGATGAGGACGAGGAAGACGCCCGCACCGAACCGGTGATGACCCGCTCATCGCGGAAAACGGCGGAGCCAGAAAAGGCGAACCCTGTTGTTGCAAAGCGCGTCAAAACCCCGGCCAAACCCAAGCGCGGCACGCGCGAGGTTCAGGAAGCCCAGGCCCTTCTCGATTTCGGCGATGTGGGAGATTTCTCCCTGCCGCCGCTTGACCTGCTCGCGCCGCCGCCACCGGCCGACAAGCTCGGCCGCATCAGCGAGGAAGCGCTCGAACAAAACGCCCGGATGCTTGAAGGTGTGCTGGACGACTTTGGTGTTCAAGGCGAAATCCGCGATGTGCGCCCCGGCCCCGTGGTCACGCTTTATGAGCTGGAGCCCGCCCGCGGCACGAAGTCTGCCCGTGTGATTGGTCTCGCCGACGATATCGCCCGCTCGATGAGCGCGGTCTCCGCCCGCGTCGCCGTGGTGCCGGGCCGGAACGCCATCGGTATCGAACTGCCGAATGTGGACCGGCAGACCGTGTTCCTGCGCGAACTGCTGGCCAGCCGCGATTATGAGGCCACCAAGGCCCGGCTCGCGATCGTGCTCGGGAAAGACATCGGCGGCGCGCCCGTGGTGGCGGACCTGGCCGCCATGCCGCACCTTTTGGTCGCAGGCACCACCGGTTCCGGTAAGTCGGTGGGGGTCAACACCATGATCCTGTCGCTTCTGTACCGGCACAGCCCGGAAAGCCTGCGCCTCATCATGGTCGACCCCAAAATGCTGGAACTGTCCATCTATGACGGTATCCCGCACCTGCTGACGCCGGTGGTGACCGAGGCCAAGAAGGCGGTGGTCGCGCTCAAGTGGGCGGTGCGGGAAATGGAAGAACGCTACCGCTCGATGTCGAAGCTCGGGGTCCGCAACCTTGCCGCCTTCAACAAGCGCATCCAGGAAGCCAAGGCGAACGGCGAACGGCTGAGCCGCCAGGTCCAGACCGGGTTTGACAAGGATACCGGCCAGCCGGTGATGGAGGAGCAGGAGTTCGACTTCCAGCCGCTGCCGTTCATCGTTATCGTTATCGACGAAATGGCCGACCTGATGCTGGTCGCGGGCAAGGATGTGGAAGCCACCATCCAGCGCCTGGCGCAGATGGCGCGGGCCGCGGGTATCCATATGATCACGGCGACCCAGCGTCCGTCCGTCGACGTCATCACCGGTACCATCAAGGCCAACTTCCCGACCCGGATCAGCTTCCAGGTCACCAGTAAGATCGACAGCCGCACCATCCTGGGCGAGCAGGGCGCCGAGCAGCTTCTCGGCATGGGCGACATGCTGTTCATGGCGGGCGGCGGCCGCATTACCCGCGTCCACGGCGCCTTCGTGTCCGACAATGAGGTGGAGCGCATCGTCAATCACCTCAAGAAGCAGGGCGCGCCCGAATATCTGCAGGCGGTGACCGAAGAACCTGAAGAAGGCTTCGACAGCCCGTTCATCCCCGGTCCATCCGGCGGCGGCGATGATAGCGACAGCCTTTATGACAAGGCGGTCGATGTGGTGCTGCGCGACAGGCGGGCATCGACAAGTTATATCCAGCGCCGGCTCAAGATCGGCTATAACAAGGCTGCGTCTCTGATTGAGGAGATGGAAGAACAAGGCGTGATCAGCGCGCCCAACCATAAAGGCCAGCGCGAAGTGCTGGTGCCCGAACGGGAAGAAGAATTTTAAGAAAGCGAGGCGCCATGCGGCGAGTGTTTGGAGTAATGATGGCCCTGATGATGGCTCCGATGACGGCTGGGCCCGTGTTGGCCGAAGGCGCGCCGCCTGCGGGTGACGCCAAGGCGCTGCCGCCGGTTGAGGAACAGACGGTGCCGGAGACCAAGGCCGACCGCAACCTCGAGGCGCTCCGCCGGGTCCAGACCTATATGGACCAGGTTAACAGTCTGAAGGCCAGTTTCACGCAGCGCGCCCCGGACGGCAAGGAAACCCACGGCACGCTTTATATGGAACGGCCGGGCAAGGTGCGCTTCGATTATACCGACGGCACGCCCTTCCTGGTGGTCGCTGACGGCAAGACGCTGAGCTTTGTCGACTATGAAGTCGGGCAGGTGACCAAATGGCCGGTCAAGGACACGCCGCTGAAAGCGCTTCTCGGCCATTCGGTCGATCTCGCGAGCGTGAATGCGCATATCGAGCTGAACCCGGCGGGAATCCCCGACATGCTGGCGCTGTCCGCGCAGGATGCGGACCAGCCGGAACAAGGCCAGATCACCATCTATTTCAAGACCAACCCCGGCAAGGCCAGCGAAGACAAAAGCGGCCTGCAACTGTTGAGCTGGTCGGTGGTTGACGCCCGTGGCGGCCTTACCTATGTGAAGCTTTCGAACGAAAGCCTCAACCTGCCGCTCGACAAGGGCCTCTGGACCTTCAAGGACCCGCGCGGCGTGGCCCAGCGCCACAAAGTGCATTGACAGAATGCCCAGGCCTGGCAGGCAACAAGGATGACGGTACGCCTCTATGACTGACATAACCGATATGGAAGACGACCTCGAAGACCTGTTCGAGGATTATCCGAGCCTGAGACTGGTGGCGCCCTTCCTGGCGCTGGCTGAAAATGTGCGCTGGTTCCGCGCCCTGGGCGAAACGCCCGACGCCGAAACCGTCAAGCTTGCGCGCGACTATGCCGCCGCGCTTGGCTTCCCGGAAGCCGAACCCGCCTTCCTGCCCGATTGGGCGGACGCGGCGGATGCCGCCGAAAGCACGGATTATAACAGCCCCGCGTGGGAAGCGGAGGAACAACTGCGCGCCGCGCTGACGACCGATCTTCTCGATGCGCTCGATGAACAGACGTTCGAAATGGTTGTCGCGCATGTGGGCCAGTCAGTGGCGGAAACGATCGAGGCTTCGACCGAAGAAGCCGCCCAGGACCTGCGCATTGTCGATGAAGGCTTCCTCATGGCGGCCAGCGGGGCTGCGGCCCAGGCCTGCCACCAAGCCGCACTCGTCGCCATGGCCGGGGCGGAGGACGACCATCCGTTCGCGCTCCGCTTCCAGCTGTTCGAGAAAGGCCATTGGCCCCTCGGCATCGTCGGCAACAGCTTCCTGATTTTTTGACCCCCTAGCTTAAGGATAGACGGGCCATGCGGCTTATTACCTGGAACATCAACTCGGTCCGCGCTCGGCTTGATATCGTCAGCCAACTGATCAAGACCTACGACCCGGATATCCTGTGTCTGCAGGAAACCAAGGTGCAGGACCAAATGTTCCCGACCGGCTTTTTCGAGGAACACGGCCTGCCGCATCTGGCGATCCACGGCCAGAAAAGCCATCACGGTGTGGCGACGGCGTCGAAGAAACCGTTCGCGGACAGCTACAAGATCGACTGGTGCGAAAAGGGCGATGCCCGCCATATCGCGATCAAGCTGGCGGAAGGCCCGACCGTCCATAATTTCTACGTTCCCGCGGGCGGCGATGAACCGGACCCGGCGATCAACGACAAATTCGCCCACAAGCTCCAGTTCCTGGAGGAAATGACCGACTGGTCCGCGGGGCTGGAGGGGGATCATATCCTGGTCGGTGACCTCAACATCGCGCCCTATGAGGACGACGTCTGGGACCACAAGAAACTGCTGAAGGTGGTTTCGCACACGCCGGTCGAGGTGGACGCGATGCTGAAGCTGATCGACGCCCACGGCTGGCAGGACATCATGCGCGATTTCGTGCCCAAGGATGAGAAGCTCTACAGCTGGTGGTCCTACCGCGCGAAGGACTGGTCCGCCGCCGATAAGGGCCGGCGGCTTGACCATGTCTGGACGAGCCCGGGCCTCAAGGGCACGCCCACGGCGATGCAGGTGCTCAGGGATGCGCGGGGCTGGGTCAAACCGTCCGATCATGCGCCGGTGATGGTGGATCTGGACCTCTAGTCTAGGGACCGCCATCCGGCATCTGCGGGGGGAAAGCAGGATGACAGCATCTTATCAGATCGAGACCATGACCCGCGCGGATGTCCGCACGGCGGTCGACTGGGCCGCGCGCGAAGGCTGGAACCCCGGTCTTTATGATGCTGAAACCTTCTATGCCGCCGACCCCAAAGGCTTCTTCAAGGGCGTGCTGGACGGTGAGATCGTCGCGACCGGCAGCGCCGTCTGTTACGACGATGCCTACGCCTTCTGCGGTTTCTATATCGTCGCCCCCGAACACCGGGGCAAAGGCTATGGCCTCGCGCTCACCAAGGCCCGGCTCGCCTACGCAGGCGACCGCAATGTCGGGATCGACGGAGTCCTTGAGAATGTCAGCCTCTATGAGCGGATCGGCTATAAGCCCTTCTACCAGAACTGCCGCTTTCAGGCCCCGGCCAGGCGCCCTACAGCCGTGTCCGCCAATATCCGTCCGGTCACCATCAATGAATTTGCCGCACTCCGCGCCTATGACCGCCAGTGTTTCCCCGCCCGCCGCGACGTGTTCCTGAAGGCCTGGCTGTTCCAGCCGGAAGCGCGGGCGCTGGCCTATGTCGAAGACGGCCTGCTCAAGGGCTATGCGCTCAGGCGCACATGCCGGGAAGGTCATAAGGTCGGCCCGCTGTTCGCCGATGATGCAGACGTGGCGGCGGCGCTGTTTGACGCGCTGCAGGATGATATCGAGGACGAGCCCATCATCCTCGATACGCCGGAAAATAACCCGGAAGCGGTTCGTTTGGCTGAAAGCAGAGGCATGGAGAAGGTGTTTGCCACCATGCGCATGTATCAGAAAGGCCTGCCGGATCTCGCCTACGGCAAAATCTTCGGCATCACCAGTTTCGAACTGGGCTGACACGCCCCCTGCCCAAGCCGCCTAAACCGTAATCGGGGCCGCAATCGGTTGCATCTGCCAAATATTAAAATTTTATAGAATCCGGGCGGGGCCGAAAAAATTAACATGGCGTTAATAAATTGAGGCGTAGCGTGCACGTCCCAACAACTCATAACGGGAGAAAACTTATGAGTATCTCTGCAATTGGTTCCGGCGCTGCGTCCTACGCACAATTCCGTCCGGCCGCAAAAGCCTCTGATGGGGACAGCGCAGCCAAGGAAGCTTCGGAATCAGCTTCGCAAGAGCGGGCCGAACAGGCATCCGGCAAGGCCGAGTCTGGTGAGGGCGTTGGCACTTCGGGCAAAAGCTCGAGCTTTGGTGTCAATTTGCTGGCATAAGGCCGGTTCCGAAGCCGTCAGGAGAAACCCTGGCGCCGGGAGATGATCGAACCCCCCTTTGTGGGGGTTTGTCATTTTTAGGGGGTTGCGGGATAGGTTTTACCGTTATCTTCGTCACCCGCCGTTTGCGAAGCTGGCGTTTGCGCCACTTGATCGGCGGGGCCAGGAACATCACCAGTAGAGGTCCTAGATTCGCCGGTCGAGCCGGCGAATGACGAAAGAATAAGGGTCAGGCGCTCAGGCCCTGCAGGCTATAGCCGCCGGGCTCGGTGACCAGAAGCCGCGCCATGTTGGGCTGCGGCTCAATTTTCTGCCTGAGGCGGTAGACATGGGTTTCCAGCGTATGGGTGGTGACCCCGCTGTTGTAGCCCCACACTTCGGTCAAAAGTTCTTCGCGCGCCACCGGCTTGCCGCTCGCCCGGTAGAGATACTTCAGGATGGCGGTTTCCTTTTCCGTCAGCCGTACCTTGCGGTCGCCGCCGCGCTCTTCCAGAATTTTCGCCGAGGGGCGAAAGTGATACGGCCCGATCTCGAAGACCGCATCTTCGCTTTGCTCATATTGGCGGAAATGGGCGCGGATGCGCGCCAGAAGAACGGTGAAGCTGAAAGGCTTGGTGACATAATCGTTGGCGCCGGCATCGAGCCCGAGCACGGTATCGGCGTCAGAGACATTGCCGGTCAGCATCAGGATCGGCACATTGACGCCGGTTTTGCGGATACGTTTGCACAGTTCGCGGCCGTCCATGTCCGGCAGGCCGACATCCAGGATGATCATATCGACTTTATTGTCGGTCAGGAATTTCAGGGTTTCGGCGGCGGTACCACATTCTTCGGTGGCGAATTCACCGCAGAGCGCCAATTGTTCGGCTAGGGACTCGCGCAGGTCGACATCGTCATCGACTAGCAAAAGCTTTCTGGCTGCCATTTTTTTCTCCTCGTCTGTCGGTCCGGTCTGGTATGCCATTGGCCTGACATCTCCAGCGGACGTCCCCCAGTATGCTGTCAGTATTCTTTCAGTATGCTGCACGGGGCTTTATATATGAAGAGGAAACAATCTTTCGCATGACAGCCAGTCACATTTGGTTGATCGACCAGCGAGCGAAAGAAAAATCCTTAGCTGACAAAGGCGAAAATTCCCCTATATGAAGGGCATGGATAAAAACGACACCAGCCTCCTGAAGCTTGAACGTGCGGCCGATGATCTGCGCCGCGGGGTGCCCGCCGTGGTCACGGACGGCGCACGCGCGCTTGTGCTGTTGCCGGCCGAACTGGCCAACACCCCGGCGCTCGCGCGTTTTGACGGCCTTGCCCCCGACAGTTTCCTGATGCTGACCAACAACCGCGCGGCGACCCTGAAGGTCGCGGGGGAAGACTGGACCGTGGTGCGCCTGAAGCGCCCGGCCTGGATGACGGCGGCGGATATCGTCGCGGTCGCCGACCCGACGCTCGATCTCGCAAGCCCGATGAAGGGGCCGTTCGAACGCCTGAACCACCCGGATACGGATCTCGACCGCGCCGCCGTCAAGCTCGTTAAATGGGCGCGGCTCCTGCCCGCCGTGATCGCCGCTGAAGTGGCGGACGGTGCGGCCCTCGCCGCAAATGAAGGCCTGATGATGGTGGAAGCCGACACCGTGCTGGCCGCTGACATGACCCAGGCGGTAGCGCTCCGCCAGGTGGCGTCGGCGCGGGTGCCGCTCGCGGGCGCGGAAAACACCCGGCTTGTCTCCTTCCGGCCGCTGGTGGGGGGGATTGAACATATCGCCATCGTGATCGGCGACCCCAACAGGCACGAACCGGTGCTGATGCGTATCCACAGCGAATGCTTCACCGGTGACCTCCTTGGCTCGCTCAAATGCGATTGCGGTGAACAGCTGCGGGGTGCGATCAAGGCGATCGAAAAAGCCGGCGGCGGTGTGCTGCTATACCTCGCGCAGGAAGGCCGCGGCATCGGGCTTATCTCCAAGCTGAAGGCCTATTCGCTGCAGGACCAGGGTTATGACACCGTCGATGCCAACACCCGGCTCGGCTTCGATGTCGACGAACGCATCTTCGCGCCCGCGGCCGAAATGCTGAAGGCGCTGGGGTTCAGGGCCGTGCGGCTGATGACCAACAACCCTGCCAAGGTGGAAGGCCTCAGCCGTTTCGGCATCGAGGTGACCGAGCGGGTGCCCCACGCCTTCCCGACCAACCCCCATAATGAAGGCTATCTGGCGACCAAGAAGAGCCGGACCGGCCATCTCCTTTAACACCATGGCCGTCTGGCAGGTCAGCATGGACAGCACGGACGCCCGCAAGGGGCGCCTTACCGGTCCGCTGTTCGATGTACCCTGCGCGCTTGGCCGTGGCGCCATGGTGCCTGAGGACCGCAAACAGGAAGGCGACGGCGCCACACCGATGGGCCGCTATCCGTTCCGCCGGGTCTTCTACCGCCCGGACCATGAAGAACCGCCCTTTACCAAATTGCCGTGTGAGGCCTTGAGCGCCGACTATGGCTGGTGCGATGCCCCGGAGGATGCGAATTATAACAAGCTCGTGCGCCTGCCTTATGGGCCCAGCCACGAAAAAATGTGGCGGGACGACGGGCTTTATGACCTCGTGGTGGTGATCGGCCACAATGATGCCCCGGTTATTCCTGGCAAGGGCAGCGCCATCTTCATGCATGTGGCACGGCCGGGCTATACCCCGACCGAGGGCTGTGTCGCCCTCGCCGCGCCTGACCTGCGCCGTTTCCTGCGCCTCGTCAGCCCGGACGATATCCTGAAAATCGGTTAGCCGTAATCGCGTTCGCCGAAGATGCCGGTGCCGACGCGGATGTCGGTCGCGCCCATGCTTGCTGCCAGCGCATAGTCGCCGCTCATGCCCATCGACAGGCGCTCAAGCCCATACTGGCGGCCAAGTTTCCTGAGAAGCGCGAAATGCAGGCTCGGGTCGTCCCCCACCGGCGGAATGCACATGAGACCGACGACCTTGAGGCCGAGCTCTTTGCAGGTCTCAAGAAGAGCGGGCAGGTCTTCGACCAGGCAGCCGCCTTTCTGCTCTTCGCGTCCGGTATTGACCTGAAGATAGATGGGCAGGTGCCTGTCCTGCTTGTCCATCTCGGCGGCCAGCGCGCGGGCGAGCTTGGGCCGGTCGACCGACTGGATACAGTCGAACAGTTCTACGGCCTTGGCCGCCTTGTTGGTCTGCAGCCCACCGATCAGATGCAGCTCCACGCCCGGGTAAAGCGGTTTCAGCTCGCCCCAGCGTTCCTCCGCCTCCTGCACCCGGTTTTCCCCGAACACGCGCTGCCCGGCCTCAAGCGCGGCGACGACACGTTCCTTCGGCTGCACCTTGGAGACGGCGATCAGCCGTGGCTCATTCAGGGGCACGTCGGCGTGCGCGCACATTTTCGCGACCTCATCCTGGATATGGGCGATGTTGGCGGCGATGTCTCCCTGCATGGTGGGGCCTTTCTTTTTACTGCGTGTCAAAGCGGCACTGGCGTTTCTCCCCCTATGTGCTAAGGAGCGGTCATGGTCAAGACCGGACATAAAATTGCGGCCCCACGGGCCTATCAGAAAGCTGTCGCGCTCAAGCGTGCGGCGGCGGTGGAGCAGCTTATCTTCATCACCGACCAGGCCCGCGTACCGGTGCCTGAGGATGTCTGCGCCCGCCTGCCTGAAGGCAGCATCGTTATCTGCCGGGATTATGACCACCCCGACCGCAGGGGACTCGCCAAGGCCCTGCGGGCGGTCACCGGCAAGTTTGGTCTGAAACTGCTGGTCGCGGGCGACGCTCATCTCGCGCACGCCGTGCGGGCCGATGGGGTGCATCTGCCCGAATACCAGCTGATGAAAACCGGCGCCCGGCCGGCGTTTGATTTCGTAAGTACGGCGTGCCATAGCCGCCCGGCGCTGGTGCGCGCTGCCCGGCTTGGGCTTGATGTCGCGCTGGTCTCCCCCGTCTTTCCGACGGCAAGCCACCCGGATGCGCCCGCGCTCGGGGTGCTGCGCTTCGCCGGGCTCATCGCACGGGCGGGGCTGCCGATCGCGGCGCTTGGCGGTATCACACGCACGACCGCCCCGCAGCTGAAGCCGTTCGGGCTCTATGCTATTGCCGGCATAAGCTGTTTCGCCGACCTCTAGGGCCGGCGATCAGGCATTTTTTCCAGAAAACGGAAAGATCAGAACTTCAGGCGGCCGCCGAGGAAGATCATTTGCGACCGGTCGCCTGTGGTCGGGTCGAGCATCAGGCGGTTGCCGTAATCATAGTAGCGCACGCCGCCCAGGAAGCCGACTCGGTCGGTCAGGCGGTAGCTGGCGCCCAGTTCCACGGCCATGAAGTTGCGGGCATCGTTCTCGATGCCATACAGGTCGGCGCCGGATTTATATTCGTTGAGCGACAGGCGCGCGGCCCAGCTGGTCGACCGGTAGGAGAAGCCGACGCCGTAACCGGACAGGTCACCCTTGAACAGGTTGGTCTGGCGCATGATCGACGCGTCGAACCCGAACCCGGAATAGCCGACGGAAACGCCGAGGTTATATTCGCGTTCCGCCAGGTCGAAATTATTGTCGCCGAAGCCGGTCGTCGCCGGGATGCCCTGCATCGACAGGCGGTAGGCGCTTTCAAGCGCGATCTCCAGGCCTTTGCCTTCAGCCTTCGCTTTGGGCGACCCGAAGCTGACGCCCAGGCGGCTGTTGGCGCCGAAGATATCCTGGCCATAGGTGCCACGTACGGTCCCGGACGGTGCCAGCAGCGACGAGAAATCGGGCCGGGCTGTTAGGGTGTGTTCCGTCTTGGTTTGTGCGGGGGCCGTGCGGTCCCTGAGATAGAGGAAGCCGCTATCGCGCGCGTCCGACGTATCGCGGAGGCTGAGACCCAGGTCTTCCGTGGTCTTGCCTTTCGGCGTCTGGTGGTCGCTGCGCAGCTTGGACATTTGTTCGGAAATGAAAAGGTCGAGGCTCTGCAGGAAACCCGAAGACTGGAATCGCGTCTTTTCGTCCGCCTGTGCAGTGGCGGATGCGCTGGCCATCAGAAGGCCGACTATTCCAAATTTCAAAACGCGTTTCATGGTTCCATACCGACTCATGACCTAAACCTTAGACGCCATGGTATTGAATCTCCCCCACCTGATGCAAGGGGACCTGACAAAAATGAGGTGACCTGTGTCCCTACTGCCACGATTTGGACGTTTTTCTGACTGGTCAGCGCCTTCTCGGACCGCTATAACCCGCTTAAAGCTCTGGCTGGTACGCGGAAGACGGGTGTCGGTCGTTGAGCGCGAAAAACGAATCTGAAGGGTGTGGTATGCGAATTTTGACCCGATCAATGCTGGTCCTGTCTCTTGGTTTGGCTCTTGGGGCCTGTGGTCTGTTCCATCGTGGTGACGAGGCCAGCGCTGGTCTTGAGCCCAAGACGACCGCGATCGGCGTAAACGGCTATTTGTGGCAGGCGACGCTCGATACGCTTTCCTTCATGCCATTTGATCGGGTTGAGCCCGCGGGCGGCATCATCGTGACCGACTGGTATTCGACCCCCGATGCGCCGGAAGAACGCGTGAAAGTTACCGTGCGCTTCCTGTCGCAGGAGTTGCGGTCGGACGGCATCAAGGTCGATGTAGTCCGGGAAAAGCAGGACCAGGGCAACTGGGTCACCGCGCCGGTTCAGGCAGCGACCGAGCTGAAGCTCGAAGAAGCCATCCTCACCCAGGCGCGTCGGCTCCGGGTTCAGGCCAGGCACTAGGACGTTTCGCCGCGCGCCAGGGGCTTAACCCGGGCGCGGCTGGCGGGTCCTTGAGGTACATGTGCCGGGCCGGCTTGGTCCGGCCCTTTGTTGTTGAAGATCGAGAAAGAAACCATGTCGCGGTATAACGCTAAGGCCACGGAAGCCAAATGGCAGAAGATTTGGACGGACGCCAAAATCTTCAAAACGGACAGCACGTCGACCAAGCCGAAATATTATGTGCTGGAGATGTTCCCCTATCCTTCAGGGCGCATCCATATGGGCCATGTGCGCAACTATACCCTCGGGGATGTGGTCGCGCGTTTCCGCCGCGCCAACGGCTATGAAGTGCTGCACCCCATGGGCTGGGACGCCTTCGGGATGCCGGCCGAAAACGCCGCGATGGAGCGCAAGGTCCACCCGGCGGATTGGACTTACGACAATATCGCCAACATGCGCGACCAGCTGAAGCAGGTCGGCCTTGCCATCGACTGGGACCGCGAGTTCGCCACCTGTGATGCCGACTATTACGGCAAAGAGCAGCAGATCTTCATCGATTTCTATAATGCCGGTCTCATCTACCGGAAGGAAAGCTGGGTCAACTGGGACCCGGTCGACAATACCGTGCTCGCCAACGAGCAGGTGATCGACGGCCGCGGCTGGCGCTCGGGCGCGGTGGTTGAACGCCGCAAGCTCAGCCAGTGGTTCCTCAAGATCACCGATTTCGCCGAAGAGCTCCTCGAAGGCCTCGGCACGCTGGACCGCTGGCCGGACAAGGTGCGCCTGATGCAGGAAAACTGGATCGGCCGCTCGGAAGGCTTGAAGTTCACGTTTGAGATTTCCGAGACGGGCGAAAGCCTGCCGGTCTATACCACGCGCCCGGACACGCTGTTCGGCGCCAGCTTCTGTGCGATCGCCGCGGACCACCCGCTGGCCGCCAAGCTGGCCGAAGACAATGCCGACCTGAAAGCCTTCATCGAGGACTGCCGCAAAACCGGCACCACCGAGGAAGCGATCGAAAAGGCCGAGAAAAAAGGCTTCGACACCGGCCTTACGGTCAAGCATCCGTGCGACCCGGACTGGAAGCTGCCGATCTATGTCGCCAACTTCGTGCTGATGGACTATGGCACGGGCGCGATTTTCGCCTGCCCCGCCGGGGACCAGCGCGACCTGGACTTTGCCCGCAAATATGACCTCCCGGTCCTGCCGGTGGTTCTGCCGGAAGGCGAAGACCCGGCAAGCTACACTATCGGCGACGAGGCCTACACCGGCCCCGGCAAGATGTTCAACAGCCGCTTCCTCGACGGTATGGAAACGATGGCCGCCAAGGCAGAGATGATCGACCGGGCCGAGAAAGAAGGCTGGGGCGAACGCACGATCAACTACCGTCTGCGCGACTGGGGTGTTTCCCGCCAGCGCTACTGGGGCACGCCGATCCCGTTCGTCCACTGTGACGATTGCGGCGTCGTGCCGGTGCCCGCGGAAGAGCTGCCGGTCAAGCTGCCGGAGGATGTCTCCTTCGACCGTCCGGGTAACCCGCTCGAACATCATCCGACCTGGAAGCACACCAAATGCCCGACATGTGGCGGCAAGGCTGTGCGCGAAACCGACACGATGGACACGTTCGTCGACTCGTCCTGGTATTTCCTGCGTTTTGTGACCCCGGAAAGCGATCAGCCGTTCGATGGCGACGTCGTCGATCAGTGGCTGCCGGTCAACCAGTATATCGGCGGTGTCGAACACGCGATCCTGCATCTTCTTTATGCCCGCTTCTTCACCCGCGCGCTCAACCATGTTGGCCGCACCCAGGTGAAGGAACCGTTCGAAGGCCTCTTTACCCAGGGCATGGTCAACCATGTCACCTACAAGGACGCCGAAGGCCAGTGGGTGTTCCCGGAGATGGTGCGCAGCCGTGAAGACGGAAGCTTCTTCCGTTCGGACAACGGCCTCGATGTCACCGAGGGCCGGATTGAAAAAATGTCCAAGTCGAAAAAGAATGTCGTCGATCCCGATGACATCATCGACCAGTATGGCGCCGATACCGCGCGTTGGTTCGTGCTCAGCGACAGCCCGCCCGAGCGTGACCTTCTCTGGACCGAAGCCGGCATCGAAGGCGCGTGGCGCTTCACCCAGCGGGTGTTCCGCATGGTTGATGCCCCGTCTGCTGCCGTGGCCGCTGTTGGCGCCGCGGTGCCGGAAAGCCTGTCCGACAGTGCGCTCGCGCTTCGGAAAGCCACGCACAAGACCATCGTCGACATCACTGCCGATATTGAAGCACTGCATTTCAACAAGGCCGTCGCGCGCCTTTACGAATATGCCAACGCTATCGGTGCCAAGGTCGAAGGCGACGGCGCGGCCGAGGTCATGCGTGAAGCGCTTGAAACCCTGGTCATGCTGGTCAGCCCGATGATGCCGCACCTCGCCGAGGAACTGTGGCAGAAGCTCGGCCACAAGACGCTGGTCGCCGAAACGCCGTGGCCGAAGGCGATCGTCGCACTCACGGTCGATAACACGGTCAAGATGGCGGTGCAGGTGAACGGCAAGGTCCGCGACACGATCGAAGTCGCCAAGGACATGCCGAAGGATGAGGTTGAGAAGATCGCGCTCGCAAGCGAGAAGGTCGACCGCAGCCTCGACGGTCTCACGGTCCGCAAGGTGATTGTCGTGCCTGGCCGCATCGTCAATATCGTGGCCAACTGATGCGGGGGGCGGTTCGCATATCGCTCGTCCTGGCGGCGCTTCTGGTGTCGGCCTGCGGGTTCACGCCGCTTTATGAGGCTGGCGGCTCGTCTGACGCCATGCGAACCCAGCTCGCCAGTGTCGAAGTGGCGCCGATTGCCGACCGGCTTGGCCAGATCATGCGCAACCAGCTGACCGAACGCCTGAACGAAGCGGGTGTGCCGGCTTACCGCCTTGAAGTCACGCTCCACCAGGAAACCGAGGTTTACGGGTTCCGTCCGGATGCCGCGGCAACGCAGGAACAGCTGACAATGAAGGCGCACGTCATCTTCATTTCGCTCAAGGACGGCAAGAAGTTGTTTGAGGACGACCTGCGCGCCCGGACCGCCTATGACCTCGTGCTTTCGGACTTTGCCACCGTCGCCCAGCGTGAGGACTCGGCCAAGCGGCTGGTGCTCGACCTCGCTGAACGCATTCACCGGCGCCTTGCGCTCTATTTCTCCAAAGGCTGAAGGATGGAGGGGCGCCGCCCGTGAAGGTTAAACCGCGCGATATACCGCCCATCCTCAAGTCCATCGACCCGAAAGTCCGGGCCGTGCTCATCTTCGGCCGGGACGAAGGCCTGGTGCGGGAACGCGCGGAGAAGATCGGCAAGCAGATCTCGCCGGACCTTTCCGATCCCTTCCAGGTCGCGCGCCCCACGTCTGAACAGATCAAGGCTGAACCCTCCATTCTTCTCGACGAAGTCGCGGCCCTCTCGATGATGGGTGGCCGCCGTCTCGTGCGGCTGGAAGGCGTCGGCAATGAGGTGACGGAGGCGGTGAAGCTCGCGGTCGATAGCGACCAGGGGGATGGCCTCCTCGTCATCACTGCGGGTGACCTGAAGCCGACATCGTCGCTCAGGAAATTTATGGAAGCCGCCAAGGCGGGCCTCGCCATCGCCTGCTATGAGGACAGCGCCCAGGACCTGATGGGGCTTATCCATTCCGTGCTTGGGGACGCCAACCTCACCGCAACGCAGGATGCGGTCGCTTATCTGGTCGATAATCTGGGCAGCGACCGCATGATCAGCCGCGCCGAGCTCGACAAGCTTGTACTCTATATGGGCAAGCAGTCGTCGCAGGTGACGCTGGCGGATGCCAAGGCCTGCGTGGGCGATACCGCCGCGCTCGGCCTCAATCAGATCGCCGAAGCGGTCACCGCCGGGAACCTCACCCAGCTTGAAAAATATCTCGAACGCGCCTGGACCGCGGGCCATAGCGCCATCCCGATCCTCCGGCATCTGCAGCTTCGGATGATGCGTTTCCACTTAGCGCGCGGCCATATGGATGAGGGCCTGAGTGCGTCTGAGGCCATGGGCAAGCTCCGCCCGCCGGTTTTCTTTGGCGAGCGCGACAGGTTCCAGGGCGAACTGGGCCGCTGGTCTTCCCGCAAGATCGAAACCGCGCTCGATATCCTCCTCAAGGCCGAGCTTGACTGCAAGACCACAGGCAACCCGGCTGAGGTCATCTGCGCCCGCGCGCTCCTGCGCCTCGCCAAAGCCGCACGGTAGGGCCGGGTCCATGAAAATCGCTTTTTTCGGCGACAGTTTCACCCAGGGTGTCGGTGATCCGGATGGTCTCGGCTGGGCCGGGCGGCTTGGCAAGGCGCAGGGCTTTACGGTCGCCAATTTCGGTGTGCAGGGCGATACTGGCACCGATATCCTCGCGCGCTGGCGTGGTCAGGCGGAAGGCGCACACCCCGACCGTATCGTTTTCTGCTTCGGTGCCAACGATTGCCTTCTCACCGAAAACAAGCGCATTCGGGTGGGGCAGGTGGACCGGCTCAGGATTGCCAAGACCTTGATGGTCGACGCGGGCAAAATGGCCCCGGTGCTGTTCGTAAGCCCGTTCCCGGTTGCGGATGATGCTGCGGCGACCAACCGGATAGGCGAGATGGCGCGTCAGCTCATCACCTTCACGCGCCTTCACAAAACGCCGTATGTGAATATTTTTGACGCCGTCATGGCGTCGGACATCTGGCGGCAGGAAGCCTTGGCTGGCGATGGCGCGCACCCAGGCGCTGGCGGCTACGGCCTTGTCGTCGACCTGATCGCGCAAAGCCCGGTCTGGCAGGATTGGCTGAAGGGCTGATCAGCGGCCGTGAAGCTGCCGGTAGGCCGTGGGGCTCATGCCGAAGCGGCGCTCAAACACCTGGATAAGCCGCCCCGCTGAGCCGAAGCCGCTTTCCGCAGCGACTGTCTTTAAGGGTAGGCCCGGCCGTTCCAGGAGCGCGCGGGCGCTATCAAGCCGCAGCCGTTCCAGATACCGCGCCGGGGTTTCGCCGGTCTCCGCAACGAAATGGCGGTGGAAGCTGCGCTCGCTCATCCCGGCGTGCGCTGCCGCGTCGCTCACCGTGACCGGGTCGGCCATATGGGCCGCCATCCAGTCTATGGTGGCGGCGAAGCGTCCGCCCGCCTTGGTCTGGCCCTTGAGAAGTGCACTGAACTGGGACTGGTTGCCCGGCCGGTGGGCATAGACCACCAGCCGCCGCGCGATCCCGAGCGCGATATCACGGCCGAGGTCGGCCTCCACCAGCGCCAGCGCCATGTCGATGCCCGCTGTCACCCCGGCGGAGGTCCAGAGCTTGCCGTCCTTCACATAGAGGGCATCAGCGTCCACCGTGAGGGCCGGGTACAGCCGTCCAAGGAGGCGGGCGGCATCCCAGTGGGTCGCCACCCTGCGGCCGTCCGCAAGGCCCGCCGCCGCCAGGACGAACGTGCCGCTGCAGACTGAGCCCACGCGGCGGCAAGTGGGGGCAGCGGCCCTGACCCACGCCAGAAGGGCCTTGTTCTCCACCGCCTGCCGGACGCCGTCCCCGCCGCTGATGAGCAGCGTATCGATGCCGGATGGTTTGACGGTGTCCAGCGGCACGGCCTGAAGGCCCAGGCCACATGTGGTCTCAACCAGCGGGCCGTCGGCCCCGGCGAGGACCAGCTCATAATGCGGCGTACCCAACGCGTCATTTGCCGAGGCGAACACCTGCATTGGCCCGGTGATATCGAGGACCTGCGCGTCCTTGAAACCGACGATCACGACCTTGGGCATCAGGTTTTCCTCATCTGTGGATTGGCAGAAATCAATAATAATGTGTCATATCAGCCAAGGTCGGGCAAGCGTAGGGTCGGGCCATCAGCAACGGCAAGCTTTGGCCTGAAGGAGACGATGATGGAGATCGGTTTTTATCTATACCCCGGCATGACCCAGCTGGATTTTACCGGCCCCTATGAGGTGCTGGCGCATGTGCCCGGCGCACGGGTGCATCTGGCCGCGAAAAGCCTGGACCCGATCGAGTCCGATAGCGGGCTCAGGATCCTGCCCACGGTCACATTGGCGGACTGCCCGCAGCTTGACGTGCTGTGCGTTCCCGGCGGCCCGCATGTGGACGCCTTGCTCAAGGATGAGGAAACACTCGAATTCCTGAGGCGGCAGGGCGCGCACGCCAAATATGTCACCTCCGTCTGCACCGGATCGCTCATCCTCGGCGCGGCGGGGCTTCTGAAGGGCTATAAGGCCACCTCGCACTGGACATCGGTTGATATGCTCAAGGCTTTCGGCGCCATCCCGACCGCGGGCCGGGTCGTGCGCGACCGTAACCGGTTCACGGGTGGCGGCGTGACGGCAGGGATCGACTTCGCGCTCACGCTGGTGGCGGAGATGGTGGGCGAGAAGACCGCCAAGATGATCCAGCTCGCCACCGAATATAACCCGGCACCGCCGTTCGAGGGCGGGCACCCGGACGTGGCAGAGCCCGAGATTGTCGCGGCGGTCTCAGCCGTGATGCAGGAAAGGCTGGATAAGCGCCGCGCGGCCGTGGGCGCCGCGGCATAAGCCCGACAGTCTGCCCAAAAGGAAACGGCTGCTGAGGTATCCCTCGGCAGCCGTCCTTGCATTTCGGAACGGTTGTCTGAACCGATCAGTTAAGGCTGATCGGTGCAGGGTCTTCGCTGTCCCCTGCAGCATTCGCTGCCTGGGCTTGTTGCGCTTCCTGGGCCGCTTGGGCCTGGTAAAGCGCTTCGAAGTTGATCGGCTCCAGAAGGAGCGGCGGGAAGCCACCGTCGCGCGAAGCGTCGGCGATGATCCGGCGTGCAAACGGGAACATCATGGTCGGGCCCTGGATCAGCAGGAACTGCTTGAGGGCTTCTTCCGGGAGGCCCCGGACACCGAAGAGCGTGGCGTAGGCCAGCTCGACCACGAAGGCAACATGGCTCTCGCTGCCATCTTCGTTGGCGTGCGATGCGGTTGCGGAGATTTTCAGTTCGACCTCATAAACTTCGTCGTTCATCTTGCGGACGCCGACATTGACATTGACGTCAATCGCGGGCTTCGCAGCCGACAGGGCCTGCAGGCTTGCGGGCGCATTCGGGTTCTCGAAGGACAGGTCTTTGATATACTGGGCCAGAACGCCGGCTTGCGGGCCTTCGGCACCTTCGGGTGCGGCGCCCATCGGCGTCTGATCGGTGGTAAATTCGTTATCAGCCATTTTATCACTCTTGTTTGTCTGCCATCCCCCATGGCCTCCACGGCTTGGGAGACCGGCGAATTCGGGTGAACGGCTAGCACGGTTTCAGCCATCCGACAACCTGCAAATGTGGTGTGTGCGGCGCGTTTCCTAATTTTCCGGCCCGTTTGGACCGATATGAGGCGGAGTATCTGTGTGCTGGTCACCTCTTCCGCGTGTAGGGCGGTCGGGGTGATCGGTTTCCACAAAATCCCCTTCGATGATGATGGTGGTCTGGCTTGTGCCGCTCCCGCGCCGGACCATCAGGTGTGCAAAGCCAAGCTTGGCCAACAGCATCCGGACAGGCGGGATCAGGAGCAAGGCCCCGATAGTATCGGTGACAAAGCCGGGGATCAGAAGGAAGAAACCCGCGACCACCAGGAAAAAGCCATGGACGAGGCTGGCGCCGATCGGCTCCCCCCGGTTCGCGGCCGTTTGCATGTCCGCAAGGACCTTCAGGCCCTGGTGGCGGACGAGCGTCAGGCCGATGGCGGCGGTCAGGAGGCAAAGCCCCACGGTGTTGAGCGCCCCGATTTCGCCGCCGACGTGAATAAGCACCGTCAGCTCGACAACCGGGATGGCTAAAATAGCCATAAGAATGATCAGCGGCATTCCTTGTTCTTTCCTGTGATTCCCCTTATCTATTAGGGGATGAACGGGTGCCGCTTCAATGGGGTGCTTGGAAAAACCGTAATTTCAGCTTCTGGGATCGATATGTTTGAAATCGTTCTGCTTGCCATGGTCGCCGCCTTTATCCTCCTGAGGCTGCGGTCGGAACTTGGCAAAAAAACTGGTAACGAGCCATTGCCGCCTTTTGCCCGCCAGGCCCCTGAAGGCCCGAACGGCCATGTGATCGAGGGTGAAACCGTCCCCCGCGAGGCGCAGGATAATATTATCGACCTGACGGCCGACCCCAAGCTGCGCCGTGCCCTGGAAGATATCCGCCGCGCTGACCGCAGTTTCGACCCGGCAGCCTTCATGGACGGCGCGAAAAGCGCCTACCAGATGATTCTGGAAGCCTTCTGGGCCGGGGACCGCAAAACCCTTCAGGAGTTTCTGGACGATCAGGTCTACAGCCAGTTCGAAGGGGCGATCACCGCGCGCGAGAAGAATAATTACAAGCTTGAAAACCGGCTTCTGGAAATTGAGAAGGCGGAGCTTGTCGGCGCGCAACTGGTGGACGGCAGCGCTGAGCTGACCGTTCATTTCAAGGCCGAGGTCATCGCCATCACCCGCGATCAAGATGGCAATGTGGTCGAAGGCGATGTTTCGGACGCGGTCGAGATGAACGACAAATGGACATTCGCGCGCTCCACCCGGTCACGTGACCCGAACTGGACCCTCGTCGCCACCCGGGCGGCCTGACCTCATGCGCAGGGTATGGGCATGGCTTGCGGCCTTTCTGCTGCTGGCACTGCCTCTTGTCGCGGCCTATTTCCTGATTTCCGCCCCGAAAGCGGGCTTGAGCTTCCGCGCAGTGTCGTTCGAGGACCTACCGGGCTGGCACAAGGACCTGGTGATCGAGGCCCTGCCCGCCCTCCAGAAAAGCTGTGACAAGATCCTGTCCCTGCCGCCGGAACGCCGCCTGCCCGGCGCCAGGATCGGCGGCACCGCGGGCGACTGGCAGGAAGCCTGCCGCGATATCATGCTGGTTCATGCCGAAGACGAGCTGCGCCATATCCTGGAAAGCCGTTTCACGCCGCTTGAAGTGTCGGTCGGCGGTAAAACGGCGGGCACCTTCACCGGCTATTATGAAACCCTGCTGCACGGCAGCCGCACCCGGTCTGCCCGCTATCACATCCCGCTTTATGCCCGCCCGGATGACCTTGTCAGCGTCGACCTCGGCACGTTCCGGGACGACCTGAAGGGCCGCCGCATCGCCGGGCGTGTCGTTGGCAACAAGCTGGTCCCCTATGCCGACCGGGAGGCGATCGAGGACGGCGCGCTCAAGGGCCGCGACCTTGAAATCCTGTGGGTCGACAATCCTATCGATGCTTTCTTCCTGCAGATCCAGGGCTCCGGCCGGGTACAGATGGATGATGGAAGCCTGATCCGCGTCGGCTATGCCGGGCAAAACGGCCACCCCTATTATGCCATCGGCCGCAAGCTGATCGCCGATGGCGAAATCGCGCCCGAACATATGTCGATGCAGGCGATCCGCGCCTGGCTGAAGGCGCACCCGGACCAGATGGACGCGGTGATGAACACCAACCCGTCGTTCGTTTTCTTCCGTCTTTTGGACGGCACCGACGGGCCTTACGGCTCTGCCGGGGTGCCCCTGACCGCGCGCCGCTCAATGGCGGTGGACCGGGTGCATCTACCGCTCCATGCGCCGGTGTGGCTCGCCACCAGCTATCCTGCGCCCGATAGCGCGGTTGACGAACCCGGCGTGCCCTTCGAGCGCCTGATGGTGGCGCAGGACACGGGCGGTGCCATCAACGGCGAAATCCGCGGCGATGTCTTCTGGGGCTTTGGCGACGAGGCCGAGGCCATTTCCGGCCGCATGAACAATGAAGGCCGCTATTGGCTGCTGCTTCCCAAGGCCCTGGCCGCGCGCGCGGTGGAGACCGGGTCGTGAGCAAGCGCAAGGACATGATGACGCCGGAAGAGCGCGCCCTGTGGGAAACGGTGACCCGCACGGTCACCCCGCTCGGCGAGCGCCCGGACGCGCCGCCCATTGCCCCCCGGCGCATGGTGCGCCCGCTTGGGCGCGGCGCCGAGCTTCCGGCTGACTGGTTCGCCGGGACGGCGCCCGAGCCCGAAAAGACCATCGACCGCAAGACCCGCAGGCGGCTGGTTCGCGGGCAGATGCCGGTGGCGCGCTCGGTCGATCTGCACGGCCTTAACCAGGAACAGGCGCAGCGTCTGCTCAAACGCACGGTCGAGTCTGCGGTGCGCGCGGGCGAAAAAACCCTGCTTGTCGTCACCGGTAAGGGCGGCAAGCGTTTTGCCCAAAGCGATGGCACACCCGCCGCCTTCCGCACGCGGAGTGATTTCGATCAGTTCGGCGGTGTTCTCAAGCGCATGGTGCCTCTGTGGCTTGAGGGGCCGGATCTCAAGCCCTTCATTCAGTCTTACGGTCCGGCCGCGCCCGACCATGGCGGTGACGGGGCGCTTTACGTCCTCCTGCGCCGCAAAAGCCCCCTGGAGCGCAGGTCATGACCCCATTCGGTGACAGGTTGCGTGCCCTCAGGCGCGCGAAAGGCGTCAGCCAGGCCGATATGGCGGCGGATATCAATGTTTCGCCCGCTTACCTGTCCGCGCTCGAACACGGCAAGCGGGGGGCGCCGTCCTGGGCGTTCATCCAGAAGGTCATCCAGTATTTTGGGCTGATCTGGGATGAAGCCGAGGCCCTGAAGGACCTGGCGCTCATGTCCCGGCCCAAGGTGACGATCGACACCTCGGGGCTCGACCCGCGCGCGACCGAGGCGGTCAACCTGCTCGCGCGCCGGATCGGCCGCCTGACCGAGCGGGAACTGGACCAGCTTCTGGCGCTCGTCAGCGACGTCCCGGCCCGGGACTATGGCCCGCGTTCCTAGCCTTTCTTAGCTTCAAGTCTTTCTGGACCTTGTTTCTGTTTTGTTCTAATCTCCACAATCCAGAACAGCAGAGCGGGGACTCTATGGTTGCAAGCGTGCAGACGGTGGCGTTCGAAGGCATTGAGGCCCGGCCGGTTGAGGTGCAGGTCCAGATCAGCCGGGGCATCCCCACCTTCACCGTGGTCGGCCTGCCGGACAAGGCAGTGAGCGAAGCGCGGGAACGCGTGCGCGCGGCCCTTTCGGCCATCGGCCTGTCGCTGCCCGCGGACCGGATCACCGTCAACCTGTCGCCTGCTGACCTCCCCAAAGAAGGCTCGCACTATGACCTGCCCATTGCGCTTGGGCTCCTCGTCGCGATGGCGGTGGTGCCCGCCGATGCGGCAGAAGGCGCGGTGGCGATGGGCGAACTGGGGCTTGATGGAACCTTACGCGCGGTCGCCGGTGCCTTGCCGGCGGCGATCCATGCCGCGGCGTCGGACAGCCGGTTCATCTGTCCTGCGGCTTCGGGGCCTGAGGCCGCCTGGGCCGGCGGCGGTGAAATTATCGCCGCGCCAAGCCTGCTCGCGCTCATCAACCATATCCGCGGCACCCAGATCCTGAGCCCACCTGAAGCCAAGCTGGCGGACACGCCCGAGGGCCAGCTCGACCTTCGTGACATCAAGGGTCAGGAGACGGCGAAGCGCGCCTTGGAAATCGCGGCGGCGGGCGGCCACACCATGCTCATGTCCGGCCCGCCGGGCTCAGGCAAATCGATGCTGGCCTCGCGCCTGCCGTCGATCCTGCCGCCGATGAGTGCCGAAGAAGCTTTGGAGACCAGCATGATCGCCTCGGTCGCCGGGCGGCTCGAAGGCGGCACCATCAGCCGCACCCGCCCATTCCGTGCCCCGCACCATTCCGCCAGCCAACCGGCGCTCATTGGTGGCGGCGCGCGCGCGAAACCGGGGGAAGTGTCGCTGGCGCACGCCGGTGTGCTATTCCTCGATGAGCTTCCGGAATTTTCCCGGCAAACGCTGGAAGCGCTGCGCCAACCGCTTGAAAGCGGCAAGGCGGTGATCGCGCGGGCAGCCGCCCATGTAAGTTATCCGGCCCAATTTCAACTGATCGCGGCGATGAATCCGTGCAAGTGCGGCTATCTTGCCGATGAAGGCATGAGCTGCGGCCGGGCGCCGCGCTGTGCCGCGGACTATCAGGCGCGTATCTCCGGTCCCCTGTTCGACCGGATCGACCTGCATGTGGATGTGCCCGCCGTGGCCGCATCCGACCTCAGCCTGCCGCCACCCAGGGAGGATTCTGCGGCTGTGCGCGCCCGCGTGGCAGCGGCGCGTGAGCGTCAGACGGAACGTTATCGCTCCCTTGGTGCGGCCAGTGTGCGCGTCAATGCCCAGGCGGATGGCGAGCTTCTGGAAAAGGTGGCAGCGCCTGACGCGGCAGGGCGGGAGCTTCTGACCCGCGCGGTCGATGCCATGCGCCTGTCCGCCCGCGGCTATCACCGGGTGCTCCGGGTTGCGCGCACGCTGGCGGACCTTGCGGGCACCGATGCCATCACCAGCGGCCATATTGCCGAGGCGCTCAGCTACCGGCGCATGAGCCCGCACAGCTTCGCCCGCGTCCGGGCATAACGGTAATATTCTTTTGAGGGTCAGATCATCACGGTGCCGGCGCGGCGCTGCTGGGTCGGGGAAGGCCTTGCCTTGCCGTCACCCGGCACGTCGATCGACACCACGCGCCAGAAGCGCTGGTAATTGCCGTCATGCACCACGGATTTCAGCACCATCGACAGTTTGGGGTCGAAATAGACCGTGTTGGTCTTGCGTTTGACCACATTACCCTTGTGATATTCGGTGACGATGTCGACCACGAACACCTTGCGCGCGCCTGTGGGCAGCTCGATGGTCTTTTGGTCGACAACGCTGAGGTTGGTCCAGAAATCGGCGCTGGTGCCGCGGTCGATATCCCGCGAGGTGCCGCTGAAGCTGACTTCCTTGCCGACCGTGAGCGGGAACAGGGGTTCAAGCTTGGCTTCGTCGAAATCGGCTTCCCAGTGATAGCCCTTGCCACGGCCGCTGACGGCATAAAGCCCGCGATAATAGGACCGGATGGCGGTTTCGCCGCCCTGCCACTGGAATTCGGTGGTGACCAGCTTGCCTTTGACTTCGCGGATTTCCGCCGTCATTTCCTGGCCGTAGCCCTTGATAAGCGCCCGTGTACCGACAATGGCCTCGGGTGACGCGGGGGCTTTCGCCACCGGGTTACAGCCGGCAAGACCAAGGGTCAGGCATATCAGGATCAGGCGTGAGGCAAGGGACACGCGTAGCTACTCCCCAACTGAACTTAAATCGTCATAGCACCCGTTCGGGACGGTGAAAAGGGCGCTGTTCACGGCGCCGTCCACTTCTCCCCTGGCCTTTGCATACAGAGACCTTGTGTCGTCATTATGTCGGTTTTTCTCCACCACCGAATGCAAACACGGACAAAGAGCAGTCAATCATAGCACGAAAGCCCGGGCGCCCGGCTCTAACGCACCATTTTGTGATTCGAACGCGATATTCAAGGTTACGCTGAAATAGTCCGGAGTGTGCCCTCCGGAGGAAGCCGTCAGGAAGATGCCTGATCGGCGGGGCGCTCGAACAGGGTCAGGCGGCCGCGGGCCGGGCCGATGGTGGCGAAATCATGGTCGGTGAACTCGATCCCGACAAGGCTGCCGGTCGGCAGTTTATAATCCAGCCGGTCCAGAAGGGCGGCGTCGCCACTGCCCGAGAGCGCGAGCGCGCAGTCCTGGAAGCCGGGGTTGTGGCCGATCAGCAGGACCGAGCTGAGCCCATGGCCTTCCTTGCGGACGATGTCGATCAGGTCGCTTGCGCTGGCACCATATAGGCTGTCGCTGAAGGTGACGGGGACATCCTCAAGCGCCCCGGCCTTCAAGGCGCCCTTCAGCGTGTCACGGGCGCGGCGGGCGGTTGAACACAGGATAAGGTCAGGCCGGATCTTGAGCGCACTGATCCGGCGGCCCATGGTTTTGGCGGCGCGGGTGCCGCGCTTGGCAAGCGGACGGTCATGGTCGGCCAGGTCGGGATGGTCCCAATCCGATTTGGCGTGCCTTAAAAGATAAAGTGTCACCATGTTCGGTCTCCCGCTCGTCTGTCGCCTACAGGGTCTTGTCCTGTCCTCAAGGCTGCACAGCATGACGGTCCGCGGCGCTTTGCACAAGTGGTGAAGGATGCTAGACGGGCAAAAGAAGCAAGAAAGGACGCACATGAAGGATGAGTTTCTGATCACGGGCGAGGGGTCCCTGGGCACGCTGCTCCTGGCGCACGGCGCTGGCGCAGGCATGGACAGCCCGTTCATGGACGCCTTCGCGCATGGCCTCGCGGCGCGTGGCCTGAAAGTTGTGCGGTTCGAGTTTCCCTATATGGCGAAACGGCGGGAAGATGGCAAAAAGCGCCCGCCGGACCGGGCGCCCAAACTGTTGGAACATTTCCAGAGTGTGATTGATCAGGTGGGTGGTGAAGACCCGCTTTTCATCGGCGGCAAGTCGATGGGCGGGCGCATGGCGAGCCTGATCGCGGCTGAAAAGCCCGCAGGTGTCGCAGGCCTCATCTGCCTCGGCTATCCGTTCCACGCGCCGGGCAAGCCCGAGAAGGTGCGCACCGAGCATTTCCCGGACATTGCCATGCCCGCGCTGATCGTCCAGGGCGAACGCGACCCGTTCGGCGGCGCCGCACTTCTCGATAGCCTGAGCCTGCCCGGAAATATTCGTGTCGCGCGGATGCCGGACGGCGACCATGACCTGAAACCGCGCAAGAAATCCGGTTTCACCACCGAGGAAAACTGGCAGAAAGCGATGGATGCCGTCGCCGGGTTTGCCGGGGGCGTGAGCGCATGAAAAAAGGGGCCTGATGGCCCCTTTTCCAAGTCTTTTGCCTTCTGAATGCTATTTGTTCAGGCGGTGTTCGATCAGGTCCTCAACCACCGATGGGTCGGCGAGGGTGGAGATATCACCCAGGTTCCCGAATTCGTTTTCGGCGATCTTCCTGAGGATACGGCGCATGATCTTGCCCGAGCGGGTCTTGGGCAGGCCGAGCGCGAACTGGATATGATCCGGGCTCGCGACCGGGCCGATTTCCTTGCGGACAAGGGCGACCAGTTCTTTCCTCAGATCCTCGGACGGTTCAACGCCCTCAGGCGGCGTGACATAGGCATAGATGCCCTGTCCCTTGATGTCGTGCGGGTAGCCCACCACGGCGGACTCGGTGACGTGTGGGTGCTCGTCCAGGACGGATTCGATCTCGGCGGTGCCGATCCGGTGGCCGGAGACGTTGATCACGTCATCGACCCGGCCGGTGATCCAATAATAGCCGTCCTCGTCGCGTTTGCAGCCGTCGCCGGTGAAATACATGCCCTTGTAGGCCGAGAAATAGGTCTGCTTGAAGCGTTCATGATCCCCGTAAACCGTGCGCATCTGGCCGGGCCAGCTGTCGGTGATGACGAGGTTGCCTGAGGTGGCGCCTTCGAGGACCTTGCCGTCGCCGTCAACGAGTGCGGGCTTGACGCCGAAGAAGGGCCGGGTGGCCGATCCGGGCTTCGTTGCCGTCGCACCAGGCAGCGGCGTGATCATGGCGCCGCCGGTTTCGGTCTGCCACCAGGTGTCGACGATCGGGCAGCGCTTATCGCCCACCACGTCGTGATACCACATCCAGGCTTCCGGGTTGATCGGTTCGCCCACCGAGCCGAGAAGGCGCAGGCTTGACCGGTCGGTTCCCTTCACGGGGCCGTCGCCCAGGCGTTCCAGCGCGCGGATGGCGGTCGGGGCGGTATAGAAGATGTTGACCTTGTGCTTTTCAACCACTTTCCAGAAGCGGCTGGCGTCCGGGTAGGTCGGCACGCCTTCGAAGACAAGGCTGGTGGCGCCGTTCGCCAGCGGGCCATAGACGATATAGCTGTGGCCGGTGACCCAACCAACATCGGCGGTGCACCAGTAAATCTCACCCGGCCGGTAGTCGAAGACATATTCATGGGTCATCGAGGTCCAGACCATATAGCCGCCGGTGGTATGGAGCACGCCCTTGGGCTTGCCGGTGGAGCCGGAGGTATAGAGGATAAAGAGCGGGTCCTCGGCGCTCATTTCCTCAGGCGCGCATTTGGCCGGAACGGTGGCCGAGGCTTCATGGAGCCAGACATCGCGGCTTTCGTTCCAGGCGACATCGCCGCCGGTGCGGCGGACGACGATCACGCTTTCCACTTCCGGGCATTTCTCGCACGCGGCATCGACATTGGCCTTGAGCGGGATCTTCTTGGACCCGCGCAGGCCTTCGTCGGCGGTGATGACCATGCTGGACTGGCAGTCGTCGATGCGGCCCGCCAGCGCTTCGGGCGAGAAGCCGCCGAACACCACGGAATGCACGGCACCGATGCGCGCGCACGCCAGCATGGCATACACGGCTTCGGGGATCATCGGCATATAGATGGTGATGCGGTCCCCCTTCTTCGCGCCCTGGTCCTTCAGGACGTTCGCGAAGCGGCAGACATGCTCGTAAAGCTCGCCATAGGTGATATGGGCGTCATCCGACGGGTCGTCGCCTTCCCAGATCAGCGCGACATCGTCTTTCTTTTCGGGCAGGTGGCGGTCGATACAGTTGACCGAGGCATTGAGCGTGCCGTCTTCGAACCATTTGATCGATACGTCACCGGTGAAGTCTGTGTTCTTTACTTTCGTGAACGGCTTCATCCAGTCGATGCGGGCCGCCTGCTCACGCCAGAAGCCTTCCGGGTCGGTGACCGACCGCTCGTACATGGCCAGATATTGTTCGTTGGTGCAATGTGTGCCCTCAAGCGCCGATGCCGGCACCGGGAACGTCAGATGTTCGCTCATACCTTACTCCCTCAGATAACAGAGAAGGATCATGACCGGACGGACAGGTTGTTGCAAGTCCACAACCCGTGAGACAGGCAGGGAAGGCGGCGGAAACAGGTGAAATTTTCTATGGAGGCAGGATAGGCCCGCCATGAAGGCGTGGTCAGGTCTTACCAGTCCGACATCATCGACGGGCCGCCGGACTTTTTGTTGCAAACAATCCGCCACAGCTTCAGGTCGCCGGTTTCCAGCATCTTCTTGCGCCGGGTCCAGAATTCGGCTTCACGCATCAGGGTCTGTATCATGACGGTGCCGTCTTCGCGCTTGGCGAGCTTGGCCGCCACTTCGTCAGCGCCGGCCCAGGCCTTGTTGATCATCTCGATATATTGAAGGCTGATATCTTCCGAAACGCGGACCTGCAGGCGGTTGCGCTTCAGGATGTCCGTCATGTCCTCTACCAGCACCGGGAAGGGACGCAGGCGCTCCCCGACGACCCATTCCTTGTAGCGGTCTTTGCCGAGCACGGAATCCGAGCTCAGCACATAATCGGTAATCAGGCACAAGCCACCGGGTTTCAGCTTGTCCTCGATCTTCTCGATCATGGCAGCCTTGTCTTCGATGGTATAAAGCGCTTCCTTCGCCAGCACGCGGTCGAACTTGCGGTCGAACCCCTCGAAATCGTTGGGGTTATATTGCTCCAGCGTCGCCTTTTTCTCCATTCCGGCCATTTTGGAGAGCTTGTTGCCCTTGTCGACAAGGGTTTGCGACTCTTCATAGCCGGTGATCCAGACACCGAACCGGTCACACAGCACGCGGGCAGGCCCGCCGAGGCTGGCCCCGATCTGCAGCATGGACATTTCCGGGCTCAGCGCCAGGAGTTTGGAAAGGGAGACGATATAGTCCGGCCCCCCCGGACCGCAAAAGCCCTTGCCCCAGATATATTGGGCAATGTCGACCGTGGCTTCATCCCACGGGTCCAGGTTTTCGGCATCCAGCCGTTTCGGCTTATCGGTTTTTGGCGCTGAGGCGGCTGTGGCTTCGGGCTTGGGCTGCCGGGCTTGTAGCCGTTTTTTGATATCGTCAGGATCATACCCTTCCCACCACGCCTTAAGGCGCAGCTTTAAGGGAACGCTCGCGTCCGATTTGTTTTGCTTTCCGGCCAAGTTAGGTGCCCATACCTTAAAAAGAACGGAGTTAACCCCATTCTTAAATACCTCTCTCCCGCCTATGAAAACCGATCGGGAACTTTTTTCAAGCCCGATCGATTAAAATTTGATCTATTTTTTCGGGTTCTAGCTCCGAAGAACGGCCCCGGTGGCCTTTTCAGCGGCTGCGCAAACGCGCCCGGCAATGGCCTCAATGTCCTTATCCGCGAAGGTGGCATCGGTCGGCGTCAGCAGCACGGAAAGCGCGATTGACTTCTGACCTTCCGGCACACCTTTGCCTTCATAGACGTCGAAAACGCTGACATCGGTGATGAAGGTTTTATCCGACCCCTTCACCGCGCGCACAAGGTCAGCCACCTTGGTATCCCGCTCGACGAGGAAAGCGAAATCGCGTTCCACGGACTGCAGGTTGGAAACCGTCAGCGCCGGACGGGCGGCATCGGTTTTCTTCGGCTGCGGGATGCGGTCCAGATAGACTTCGAAGCCGACAACGGGGCCGTCTGCGTCCAGGCCCTTCAGGGCCTTGGGGTGCAATTCGCCGAAGCTTGCCAGGACATTCTTGGGCCCCAGGCGCAGCGTGCCGGACCGGCCGGGGTGGTAATAGTCCGGGGCTTCGTCGAATGCCTGCAGGTTGGCGACAGGCGCGCCGACGGCTTCAAGGGCTGCCATGGCATCGCGCTTGGCGTCGAAGACATCGACGGTGCGGGTGCTCGTGGCCCAGTGACGATCGGCGAAGCGACCGGCGCGGATACCGGTGGCGACCAGCAGCTGGCCTTTTTCCGTGTCGTCCAGATAAACCGGCCCAACCTCGAACAGAGCAACCCCTTGCGCGCCGCGGTCGCGGTTGCGCTGGGCGGCTTCCACCAGGTTCGGCAGGACCGATGGGCGCATACAATCCAGCTCGGACGAGACCGGGTTGTCGACGATAAGACAATCGTTCCCACCGCCGAACAGGGTGGCCAGCGTGCGGTTCATGAAGGACCAGGTCATGGTTTCATGGAGACCGACGGCGGCGAGTCGCCTTTTGGCGGCGCGGGCGCGCTTCTGGCGCGGGCTCAGTGTCGTGCCGGCTTTATGGTCGGTCACCGGCAGCTGAACTGACGGGATATTGTCATAGCCGTGGATGCGCAGGACTTCCTCGACAATGTCGGCTTCGCCTTCGACATCGCGGCGCCAGCTCGGCACTTCGACCGTGTAGGGGTCATCGCCGATAACGGTGAAGCCGAGACGGTCCAGGATCGCGAGGCTTTCGTCCGCGCTGAGGTCAACGCCGCCCAGGGTCTTCACGCGGCTCGCGCGGAACGGCACGGCGCGGCCCCAGTCCGGCGTCACGCCCGCCTGGAACAGCGTGCTCGGCTTGCCGCCGCAGAGATTGAGGATCATCTGGCTGGCGATCTCGGCGCCGGTCTCGACGAACAGCGGGTCGACACCGCGCTCGAACCGGTAGCGGGCATCGGTGATGATGCCGTGCTTGCGGCCGGTGATGGCGGTGCGTTTGGGGTCGAAATAGGCGACCTCGAGGATGACGTCGGTGGTGGTCTCGTCACAGCCGGTGTCTTCGCCGCCGATAATGCCGCCGAAGCCCTGAACGCCGGCGTCGTCCGCGATCACGGTCTCGCCGCCTTCGGCCGTGTAGGTCTTGCCGTCGAGCGCGAGGAAGCTTTCGCCAGCCTCGGCCAGCCGGGCTTTCAGGTTGCCGGTCAGCTTGTTCGCATCATAGACGTGGAGCGGGCGGCCGAGATCGTAGGAGATATAGTTGGTGACATCGACAAGCGCGGAGATAGGCCTCAGGCCGATGGCTTTCAGCCGGTCCTGCAGCCATTTGGGGCTGTCGCCGTTCTTCACGCCGGTGAACTTGCGGCCAATGAAGATCGGGCAGGCATCCTCAGCGCCTTCCGGCAGGTCGATCGAGACGGTGACGTCGCTCTCATACTCACCACCGACAGCCGTCGCCTTCAGGGGCTTCAGCGTGCCGAGGCCCGCCGCCGCCAGGTCGCGGGCGATGCCGTGCACACCCAGGCAGTCCTGCCGGTTGGGGGTGATGGCGATCTCGATCACCGGGTCATCCAGCTTGGCATAATCGGCAAAAGCCTGGCCGACAGGCGCGTCTTCGGGCAGTTCGATGATGCCGTCATGCTCGTCACCGAGCTCCAGCTCACGCACCGAGCACATCATGCCGTTCGATTCGACACCGCGGATCTTGGCTTTCTTGAGCGTCACATCGAGGCCGGGCACATAGGCGCCGGGCTGGCCGAGCACGACCTTGATGCCTGCGCGCGCGTTGGGGGCGCCGCAGACGATCTGCAGCGTTTCCGTGCCGGTCGAAACCTTGCAGACCCGGAGCTTGTCGGCGTCCGGATGGGGCTCGGCTTCCAGGACTTCGGCGACCGTGAAGGGCGCCAGCTTCTCGGCCGGGTTCTCAACACCTTCGACCTCAAGGCCGATGCTGTTCAGTGTGCTCAGGATTTCATCAAGGCCCGCCTCGGTTTCCAGGTGGTCCTTAAGCCAGTTCAGGGTGAATTTCATTTGCTCAGGCCTCCGGCGATGGTGGGCAGGTCGAGGGCGGCGAAGCCATAATGCTTCAGCCAGCGGAGATCAGCGTCGAAGAAGGCGCGCAGGTCGTTCATGCCGTATTTCAGCATGGCGAGGCGGTCGATGCCGACGCCGAATGCGAAGCCCTGATATTCGTTCGGGTCGAGGTTGCAGGCGCGGAGCACGTTCGGATGCACCATGCCGGACCCCAGGATTTCCAGCCAGTCGTTGCCGTCGCCGATCTTGACCGAGCCTTCATTGAAGCTGCACTGCACATCCACTTCCATCGACGGTTCGGTGAAGGGGAAATAGCTGGGGCGCAGCCGCAGCGTGACGGCGTCGACTTCGAAGAAGGCCTTCAGGAAGGCTTCCAAAGTGCCCTTGAGGTGACCAAGGTGGGTGTCACGGTCGATCACCAGGCCTTCGACCTGGTGGAACATCGGCGTATGCGTGGCGTCCGAGTCGTTCCGGTAGGTGCGGCCGGGCGCGATGATGCGGATCGGCGGCTTCTTGGAAAGCATGGTGCGGATCTGCACCGGGCTCGTGTGCGTCCTGAGGACCTTGCGGTCACCGTTTTCATCGGGCGTCAGGTAGAAGGTGTCATGGTCCTGGCGGGCCGGGTGCTCTTCCGGGATGTTGAGCGCGGTGAAGTTATGGAAATCGCTCTCGAGATCCGGGCCTTCGGCGACATCGAAGCCGAGGGAGGCGAAAATCTCGGCGATTTCGTCCATCACCTGGCTTACCGGGTGGATGGTGCCTGCGGGATGGTCCATCACCGGCAGGGTCACATCGACACGCTCAGCGGTGAGGCGCGCTTCCAGCGCGGCGTCTTCGAGTACATCTTTGCGGGCAGCAAGGGCGTCGGCGACTTCGGTCTTGAGACCGTTGAGCGCGGGGCCCATTTCCTTGCGCTCCTCAGGGCTCATGCCCCCAAGGCCTTTCATCAGCCCCGAGACACTGCCCTTCTTGCCGAGGGCGGCGACCCGGATATCTTCTAGCGCCTGAAGGTCGGCAGCACTACCGATCTGGGCGGTAAGCGCGTCCCGGAGGGCTGAAATCTGTTCCTGCATGACTTTTCCCGGTTTCCGAATGATCTAATCAAAGCCAGTGTCGCGGGGGCTGTCGCCGGATAGGCGGCCTCACCACCCGCGCAAATAGAAAGGGGACCTAGCCAACGGCCAGGCCCCCTTCATGTAACTTGGTCGCTTGCGCGAAGCACCTTAGTTGGCGAGGGCGGCCTTAGCCTGATTCACCAGTGCTTCAAACGCAGACGGTTCGTGGATCGCAAGGTCGCTCAGCACTTTCCGGTCAAGCTCGACGCCAGCGAGCGACAGGCCGTGCATGAACTGGCCGTAGGGCAGGCCGAGCGCGCGCGCACCGGCGTTGATCCGCTGGATCCAGAGAGCGCGGAAGTTGCGCTTCTTGGCTTTGCGGTCGCGGTATGCGTACTGGCCGGCTTTTTCTACAGCCTGGCGGGCAACCTTGATGGTATTCTTACGACGACCCCGGTAGCCTTTAGCAGCTTCCAGAACCTTCTTGTGACGAGCGTGGGATGTAACGCCGCGGGTAACACGTGCCATGGTATGGTCTCCTTAACCTTGAAGGGTCCGAAACGGCTTAGAGGCCGTAAGGGATGAACTTCCGAATGATGTTGGCGTCGCACTCAGCCATAATGGTGGTGCCGCGCTGGTTGCGGATCTGCTTGTTGGTGCGCTTGATCATGCCGTGCTGTTTGCCGGCCTGAGTCGCACGAACCTTACCTTTGGCGGTCAGGGTGAAGCGTTTTTTGACGCTCGACTTCGTCTTCATCTTGGGCATTTCTTGGTCTCCACTTTGCGTAAAGATTGCTGTTTTGAACGACCTCGGCAGCCCATATATCAGCCGGACCGTTCGATGAAGTGGGGTGTATACAGCCGCGCGCGCCGGTTTGCAAGTGGATTCATTGCGGTTTTAGGGCGCGTTTCTGCGGTTTCGGCCCGGCTTTTGCGTGTCCTGTTGCACCGACCCCCGGCACCGTGAAATTATTGCCGACGGGCCCGGCCGTCAAACGGTCGGCCAAATGACAATGAAGGATGGATTTGTGACCCGTAAACTGCGCTTTCTCGCCCTTGGTTTCCTGCTTGTGCTGGCCACCGCTTTCGGCCCCGCTTTCCAGGCCCAGGCGGCCCCTGCCCTGTGGCGCTACGGCGATCAGGACACCACGGTCTATCTGTTCGGCACCATCCATATCATGGAGCCGTCCACGCCCTGGCTAAGCCCGGAAATAAGCAAGGCCTTCGACAGCGCAGGCACGCTGATTGTCGAACTGGATGACGGCCAGCTCCAGAAAGCCGGGCCCTTGTTTGCCGCCGCGGGCAGGCTGCCTGAGGATCAGACCCTGCGCCTGGTTGTCGGCACCGGGGTCTATAACGATGTGCTGCGGCTCTGTAAAAAGCTCAGCGTGCCGACCTCGGCGTTTGATCATGCCCGGCCTTGGTTTACCGCCATGTCGTTGAGCGTGGGGTCGCTTGTGCGCGCGGGCTATAACCCGGCCAGCGGCGCCGACAAGGCTTTCCTCGCCATGGCGGAGAAGGGCAAAAAGGCGGTGGTGCCGCTTGAGACGGCCAGCTTTCAGGCCGGCCTGTTCGGCGGTCTCGACCCTGCATCCGAGAAAGCCATGCTGATCCAGACGCTCCGCGAGGCAAGCAAGATCAAGGCGATCTTCGGTGACATGCAGGAAGCCTGGGTCGCGGGGGAGCCTGACCGGCTGGCGCATATCATCAATGCGTCGATGGAAACCAGCCCGGCGCTGGCTGACCGCCTGCTCTATGCCCGCAACCGGGACTGGGCGGGCAAGCTCAGCCAGCTTCTGGACCATCCCGGCGTCTTTTTCGTTGCGGTCGGCGCAGGCCACCTGGCGGGGGATAAGTCGGTGATCGCGCTGATGACCCATAGCGGGATCGTGATCAAACGGGTGGAATAAAGGCGCGCGGGTCTTGCCCCGCCCACAGACGTCAGTCTTTTGCCCGGCTTTTGGTTTTGCCCGTCTTGCGCGCTTTCAGCGCCTCGATTTCGGCTTCGAGCTTTTCGATTCGCGCCTGCTGTTCGATCCACAGTTCGGCCCCCATGGTCAGGGCGTCCTGCGGGGTTGGCATCCAGTCTTTCTGGCTGTCGCCATACATGGAAAAGTCGTCGCCGAACAGCGGTGCCGGCAGGTCCGGAAAATAGCGTTTCCTGAGCTTCTCGTTGCTCCAGCGATAGAGATTCTGGAATTTGCGGGCATAGTCCTTCGGCGGCATGACGCCTTTGCCGGTGAATTTGTCTTCCAGCATGGCGATCAGGTCGCGCCGGTAGCCGTCCGCTTTTGGTCCATTGCCGCCGTTGCGGAGCTTGTTGAAGGTGGACAGGAATCGCTGGGCGATCGGCTGGATCGACAGGTTCTGCGGCTGGATTTCTTCCCATTCGGCGTCTGCCGGCAGGCTGAGCAGGTCGCAGAAATCGACGATCAGGTCGCCGTCCTTGAAATGCGCCCGGTCGAACAGCCGCACTGTCAGCGTGCCTTCCCCGAAAGCCTGTTCGTACATTTCCGCGATGCGCCAGTAATTATAGTAAAGCACCATCGTCTTGATGTTCATCTGTGGCCGGATGCGGGTGTGGCCCATCTTGAGCGCCGTAGTCAGCAGGCTGATGGCAGCTAGGTCCTGGCGGCGGACATAAAAGATGATCCGGACCTCATCGGCATAGCGGCGCAGGAAGGCGGCGAGCCGGGCGGCTTCCTCGGGCGTGTGGATGCGGCTGTGGCAATGTTCGTTGGTGAGGACGAGCGCCTTCAGCCCGCTTGCTGCGGCGGCTTCTTCATCCATGGCCTTTTCAAGCCGGGCGCGAAACGCTTCGATGCTTTCGTCCGCCCGAACATGGGCAAGGCCCATGAGATTCTTGTCGGATGTGTCTTCCTGGGCATAGGCGGCGAGCGCGGGCTGGTTGTCGTCCCCCGGTGCGTACGGGAACAGATAGCCGTGTGCCTTCAGCCGATCACGGTTGGCCTTCAGGAATGCCTGAAGGCTGGTGGAGCCGGTTTTCTCCGCCCCAATATGCAGATAACAGACCTGAAACGGCTTGGTCATGCCGCGGAAGACTCCGCATTGCCCCCGGACTTGAGACTTGCCGAGATCGCGCGGGCGGCCTCGGCCGGGTCCGCGGCCTGGGTGATCGGCCGGCCGATCACAAGGACATCGGCGCCGGCATCGACGGCGTCTTGCGGTGTCATCACCCGCTTCTGGTCGCCGACGGCGCTGCCCGCCGGGCGGATGCCGGGGACGACCAGCTTGAAGTCCGGCCGGGTGGCTGCGCGCGCGAGGGTGATTTCCTTCGGGCTGCAGACCATGCCGTCGAGACCGTTTTCGGCGGCCAGTCTGGCCAGGCGTGCGACCTGATCAGGCACGCTGTCGGCGACACCGATGGCCTTGAGGTCACTGTCGTCGAGGCTTGTGAGGATGCTGACGCCGATCACCCACGGCTTTTTCAGGCCGTGCTTGTCGGCTTCTTCCGCGGCTGTCTCGGCGGCGCGGCGCATCATCTCCGGTCCGCCCTGGGTATGGATGGTAAAAAGCTTCGGCGCGAGAGGCATCACGGCGCGGATGGCGCCTGCGACCGTGTTGGGGATATCATGGAACTTCAGGTCCAGGAAGATCGGCAGGCCCGCGTCGGCGACACGCTTGAAGCCGTCCGCCCCATTGGCGCAATAGAACTCCAGTCCCAGCTTGATTCCACCGACTGTGCCCTTCAGTTTTTTGGCCAGCGTCACGGCGTCGGCCGTGTCGGTGGTGTCGAGGGCGCAGAAAATTCGGTCGCTGGGGCGCATGGCGTGTCCTTTCGCTGATTGGACCGGCTGGGTTTCATGGGCTTTAGCCTGCTTCAGGTCCTGTTGGCAAGCCTTGGGTGTTCATCCCATTCCAGGCCGCTACAGCGCCGTCAGCCTATCGCGGAATTCTACCACATAGGCCTCGGTTGCGCCCAGGAGGCGTTTCCGCTTGGGGAAAGAGGCTTTCAGGTAAACAACCACATCATCCGGCGCCATCAATTCAAGCGGCTTGTCCTCTTCCGGATACCGGCTGAAATCGTCACCGAACAGGGGCGCGGGGCGGTCAGGCAGAAAGTGGCGGCGCAGGGCTTCGTTGTCTTCGGCGAACATGCCTGCAAAGGTTTGGGCGCGGGCGCGTCCGGGCATCAGGCCCCGGCCTTCGGCGCCTTGCTCCAGGGCCCGGACAAGGGCCAGGCGGCACACACCGGTCTCGGGGTGGAGGGGGCCGTCAGGCCAGCGGTTCACGGTATAAAGAAGCGCCTGGGCCGCTTTGTTCAGCGAACGGTTCTCATGGGCGGGGGTCCGCCAGCGGGCCTTCCGGTCCGTGCTGAGGTCAAGCCCGATCACGCGGCCGAAATCACCCACCAGGCCACCTTCCGCCCTGTGTGCGTCCTGATAGAGGCGGATATCCAGGGCATCGGCCCCGAAGACGCTTTCATACAGCTGGCTCACGCGCCAATGGTCATATTGCGGGTTATTCACCTGCGATTTGAACTCGGACCGATTAAGCGCAAAGCCGACCTTGAGCGCGGTCGAGAACAGGCTGACGGCAATCTCGTCCTGCCGCCGGATATAGAAGACGATGCGGACGTCTTCGGCCACTTCATGGAGAAGGGCTGCGAGGCGGCGGGCATCTTTGGGACGCCGGACCTCCGACTGGCAGTGCTCGCTTGACAGGACCAGCGTGTCTGCGCCCTTGGCGGCCGCGGTCACTTCGTCCAGGAAGGCGCGCCGGAAGTCCCTGTGCAGGGCTTCAAGCGCCGCTTTATCGGGGATGCGGAAATTTTTCAGGAACCCGGCATTGCTGAAATCCGCCTGGGCGTATTTCGCCAGCAGCATATGGTTCTGGCCGCCCGGGCTTTCAGGATACACAACCCCGGCCTTCGCCAGCTTTCCCCGGTTGAGGGCCAGGAAATTCTGAAGCGCGGTCGTGCCGGTTTTTTCGCCACCGATGTGCAGGTAGGCGGTTTTATAAGGACGGGTCATGGGGTATCCGGAAAAGCGAACCTGAGACGGCTTTAGCGCGCTTTAGGGCTTTTTGACAAGGCCGGATGCCGTCGCGGCTGGGTCGGCGGCAGCTGCGTGGGCCTCCGCCGCATGGCCCTTATGGGCATCTTCCGCCATGGCCGCGACCTGGGTTTCCAGTTGGCCAGCCCGGCGTTCGGCCTGGCGCCTTTTGGTGAAGCCCTTGAGCCGCAGCCAGCCGGTGACGGCGCCCGCGACAATGAGCCCGATGAAGATGCCGAGGAACAGCAAGCCATAGGCCGGCATGCTGATGGTGAAACTGAAGGGATCGAACCGGAGCGGAATGGCTTCCCGGTTGTTGACGGAGAAGAACACAAGGGCCAGGGCAAGCGCGAGCCAGAAAAGACGCCGAATCAGTATGGCAAACGAACGGGCCATGGTGTTCCTGTCTGGGCGGGCATCCGGGGACGTCTGCCCCCGGTCGTGCGGGTTATCAGCCGTTCAGGCGTTCCCGCAGGTCCTTGCCGGTCTTGAAATAAGGGACGCGTTTTTCCGCCACTTCGACTTTTTCCCCGGTGCGCGGGTTGCGTCCGACACGTGCAGGCCTGTCTTTAACGGAAAAGGCACCAAAACCGCGGAGTTCGACCCGGTCGCCTTGGGCGAGGGCCGAGGTAATTTCGTCGAAAATCTTGGAAACAATACGTTCCACGTCCCGATAAAAAAGATGCGGATTGGCTTCAGCAATTTTGGCAATCAACTCGGACTTAATCATCCTAGGTCCTCCCGTGGGGCGAAATTCATCGTCACTCAATACCAAAGTCACCCGTGTGCGTTTGTCTGAGCGTGCCATCTGATGACGCGTACGTCAATATAAGTCTTTCAAAGGAAAGGGCTTTTATTCGCTCTTTGTCTCGATTCGGGTATTTTCCAGTTTCGGTATGGTCGGTGAGGGCAAAGAAAAAGGCCGCCCGCGGGTGCGGACGGCCTTCCTGAGACTGATAAGCGAATGCTTATTATTTGTCTTCTTTGGCTTTCTCAAGCGCAGCGCCGAGGATATCGCCCAGGCTCGCGCCCGAGTCTGCCGACCCATACTGCTCGACAGCGGCTTTTTCTTCCGCAACTTCAAGCGCTTTGATCGACAGGTTCACCTTGCGGCTCGACCGGTCAACACCGGTAACCATGGCGTCAACCTTGTCACCGACAGCGAAGCGCTCAGGGCGCTGGTCGCCGCGGTCGCGGGCCAGGTCGGAGCGGCGGATGAAGCTGGTCATGCCAGTTTCGCCAACTTCTACCTCGATGCCATTGTCGTTAACGGCCTTGACGACACAGGTAACCTGCTCGCCTTTCTTCTTGGCCGAAACGTTGGCAAACGGATCGCCGGACAGCTGCTTGATGCCGAGGCTGATGCGCTCTTTCTTGGTGTCGACGTCGAGAACGACAGCTTTGACCATGTCGCCCTTCTTGAAGTCCTGGATGGCTTCCTCGCCCGAACGCTCCCAATCGAGGTCGGAGAGGTGAACCATGCCGTCGACATCGCCGTCGAGGCCAATGAACAGACCGAATTCGGTGATGTTCTTGACTTCGCCTTCGATCTCGGTGCCGGCCGGGTATTTAGCCGAGAAGGCTTCCCACGGGTTCTCGCCACACTGCTTGAGGCCGAGGGAGATACGACGCTTGGCCGGGTCCACTTCGAGGACCATGACTTCGACTTCCTGGCTCGTCGAAACGATTTTGCCAGGATGGACGTTTTTCTTGACCCAGCTCATCTCGCTGACGTGGACAAGGCCTTCAACGCCGGACTCGAGCTCAACAAACGCACCGTAATCGGTGATGTTGGTGACAACGCCCTTGAACTTGGCGCCAACCGGGTATTTGGCTTCGATGCCTTCCCACGGATCGTCGGCCAGCTGCTTCATGCCGAGGCTGATGCGCTGGGTTTCCGGGTTGATGCGGATGATCTGAACCTTGACGGATTCGCCGATGGACAGAACTTCCGACGGGTGGTTGACACGGCGCCAGCTGATGTCGGTGACGTGCAGGAGGCCGTCGATGCCGCCGAGGTCAACGAACGCACCGTAATCGGTGATGTTCTTGACAACGCCTTCAACGCTGTCGCCTTCGTTGATCTTGTTCATCAGTTCAGCGCGCTGACCGGCACGGTCTTCCTCGAGAACGGCGCGGCGCGAAACAACGATGTTGCCACGGCGACGGTCCATCTTGAGGATCTGGAACGGCTGCTCGATGTTCATCAGCGGGGTGATGTCACGGATCGGACGGATGTCGACCTGGCTGCCCGGCAGGAAGGCCACGGCACCCGACAGGTCAACCGTGAAGCCGCCTTTGACGCGGCCGAAGATAACGCCGTCAACGCGGGCGTCGCCTTCGAAGGCTTTTTCAAGCGCTTCCCAGGCTTCTTCGCGGCGGGCTTTATCGCGGGACAGGATGGCTTCGCCGAGGGCGTTTTCGATGCGGTCTACAAAGACTTCAACATCGTCGCCAACTTTGATTTCGGCGGCCTTGCCAGCAGAAGCAAATTCTTTAAGGGGTACACGACCTTCGGCTTTGAGCCCGATGTCGATGATGGCGAAGTCGTTTTCGATCGCAACAACTTTACCAGGAACTACGTTGCCTTCGAAGCCGTCTTCGGTCGGCAGAGTTTCATTGAGAAGCGCCTCAAAATCGGAGAGGCTCGGCATTTGTGCCGTCATGGATGGTATCCTTTCAAGTTCATTCATTTTCGTGCCTGCCGGTTGGCTCCGGCGGTCTTCTCCCGAGGGGGTTAAAGTAAGGGTCGGGACCATCCCGCCCTTTTCCGGTCCCCCGGAAGCCTAAACACCAACAACAAAAGTCCGGATCGGCCGTCCTGATGGTCGGCCCCGGAGGGTTCCTGTGCAGCGTCTTCGGCTGTTGGGGCGTCAGAGCCTGGCTTTCACCTGCTCGGCCGCCCTTAAAAACACGGCGTCTATAGCTAAATTGGTCGTGTCAAGCAAGAGGGCATCTTCCGCGGGCCTCAAGGGCGCGTCGGCGCGGTTCATGTCGCGGTCGTCCCGGGCCTTCACATCTTTGAGGATTGCCTCGAAATCGGCGGCCTCGCCACGGCCTTCCATTTCGAGCGTGCGTCGGCGCGCGCGCTCCTCCGGGGAGGCGGTCACGAACAGTTTCACGTCGGCGTCCGGGCAGACGACGGTGCCGATATCGCGGCCATCCAGCACGGCGCCGGGCTTGCCGTCAGGCGGGTTTTTGGCGAAATTACGCTGGAATGCCAACAGGTTGGCGCGCACGGCCGGCACGGCGGCAACCTTGGAGGCAGCGCCCCCGGTGGCTTCGGTCCGGAGCTCGGGGTCGTCCATGAGCGCGAGGTCCAACCGGGCGGAAGCTTCGGTCGCCGCAGCCGCGTCAGCCGGGTCCCCCCCCGCGCGCAGCACGCTCAGGCCCACGGCGCGGTACAGTGCGCCGGTGTCCAGATAAGCGAAGCCGAAATCGTGCGCCAGCCTGCGCGCCAATGTGCCCTTGCCCGCCGCCGCCGGGCCGTCGATCGCGATAATCATAGCGAATCACCCCTTAACTTTGCCCGCCTTATAGGCCGAAAGCGGGACCTCCCGCCAGCCACAAATGCGGCTTTGACTCCTCCTCGGGGTATGATAAAAAGAACAAATAGCGAACATATAAAGCACCGAGCCACGACGGCGCCCGGCGCCCGTTCCATGGTGCCTGCCTGGCCAGATTGAGGAGTGAAGCCATGATCAAATCCCTGACCCCGGTCCTGCCGGTTGAGCGTATCGAGCCGACGGCGGCCTTCTTTGCCCATGTCGGGTTCAAGATCACCGTTTCGGTGCCGGAGGGCGACCATATGGGGTTCGCCATCCTCTCAAACGGCGACGTTGAAGTGATGGTGCAGACCAAGACCTCGATTGCCGAGGATTCGGCCGCCTTCGCCGACGCCGTGCAAACCGCGCCCGTGCTTCTGTTCGTGCAGGTGGACGATATCGACGCCGCCGACAAGGCGCTTAAGGGCGAGACGGTCATCATGCCGCGGCGCGAGACCTTCTACGGCTCGAAAGAAACCGGCTACCGCGAACCCGGCGGCCATTTCGTCACCTTCGCTCAGTTCCCCGAGGAAGCAGGCTGAGGGAAGTTAAGCGCGCTTGTGCCTCTCCCACCCTTGTCATTCCGGGGCGTGACCCCGGAATCCACACCCCTGTTTGAGACAGCGATGTCCGCGGCAGACTCACCATGGATTCCGGCATCAAGTGCCGGAATGACATAGGTGTGTGGGATCAGTGCTTGGTGCGAAAAGAAAAAGCCCCCGGCGGTTAATGCCGGGGGCTTTGTCGTTTCTGCGGGGCGCCTGCCTTAGTGGCGGAAGTGGCGCATCCCGGTGAAGACCATGGCGAGGCCGGCTTCGTCGGCAGCCTGGATCACTTCATCGTCGCGCATGGATCCGCCCGGCTGGATAACCGCGGTGGCCCCGGCTTCGGCGGCGGCGAGCAGGCCGTCGGCGAACGGGAAGAAGGCGTCCGAGGCGACGACCGAGCCCTTGGCGAGGCTTTCGCTCTCCCCGGCCATCTCGGCGGCTTCACCGGCACGGATGGCGGCGATGCGGCTGCTGTCACGGCGGTTCATCTGGCCGGCGCCGACGCCGACGGTCATGCCGTCCCGCACATAAACGATGGCGTTGGATTTCACATGCTTGGCGACCTGGAAGGCGAACAGCATGTCCTTCAGTTCAGCCTCACTGGGCGCGCGCTTGGTCACCACCTTGAGGTCGTCGAGCGTGACGCGGCCCGTATCCCGGTTCTGCACCAGGAAGCCGCCCGCGACCGACTTGACCATCTTGGCTGCCTGCCCCGGCTGGGCAAGGCCGCCGGTGGTCAGGAGGCGAAGGTTCTTCTTCTTGGCGATGATGGCCTTGGCCTCATCCGAAACGCTCGGCGCGATGATGACCTCGGTGAAGATCTTGATGATCTCTTCAGCCGTTTCCGCGTCCAGCTCGCCATTCAGCGCCACGATGCCGCCGAAGGCCGAAACGGAATCGCACTTGAGCGCTTTCTCGTAGGCTTCCTTGAGGGAGCTGCCTGTTGCCACACCGCACGGGTTGGCGTGCTTGATGATGGCGACGGTCGGCACGGCCGGGTCAAATTCGCTGACCAGCTCAAACGCCGCGTCGGTGTCGTTGAGGTTATTGTAGGAAAGTTCCTTGCCCTGGTGCTGGACGGCGGTCGAGATGCCGGGGCGGTTTTCCGAGTTTTTGTAGAAGGCGGCAACCTGGTGCGGGTTTTCGCCGTAGCGGCATTCCTGCACCTTCACGCCCGCGAACGGCATCCGGTCCGGGAAGTCTTCGCCGATCTGGCCCGCGAACCACTGGCTGATGGCAGCGTCATAGGCGCCGGTGCGGCTGTAGGCCTTGGCCGCAAGCTTGCGGCGGGTCTCATGGCTGGTGCCGCCGGTGGCTTCGATCTCGTTGATGACCGCGGCATAGTCGGCCGGGTCGGTGATGATGGCGACCGAGCGGTGGTTTTTCGCGGCCGAGCGCACCATCGACGGGCCGCCGATGTCGATATTTTCGATGCAGGTTTCGAAGTCGGCGCCGGAGGCCACCGTTGCTTCGAACGGATACAGGTTCACCGCCACTAGGTCGATTGCGCCGATGTCGTGGTCCTTCATCGCTTTCACGTGGTCGTCATTGTCACGTAGCGCCAGAAGCCCGCCGTGGATTTTCGGGTGCAGGGTCTTGACCCGCCCGTCCATCATTTCCGGGAAGCCGGTATAATCCGCCACTTCGCGCACCTTGATGCCCGCGTCGCGGATCATTTTGGCGGAGCCGCCGGTTGACAGGATTTCGACGCCCTTATCGGCCAAGACCTTGGCGAGGTCCAGAAGACCGGTCTTGTCCGAAACAGACAGAAGCGCGCGTTTGATGGTGACTGTATCCATTGTTCAGTTTGCCTTATCCAAATTTGGCCTCGTCTCTTGCGCGGGTCCGTGTTTCCCGGCGGGTGTCAGAGGCTCATCTCACTCAATACCCAATTACAGATGGGCGCGTTTGTCCCCTCCCGGTCCACCCGCACCACAATCTGGCGGGTGGGACGCGGATGATCGGGCCGGCTGAGGTAAAGGCTGTCCTCTATCTCGGCGTCGCCGCCATCCACATCGAAAATCCATGTCTTGCCGCTTTTGGTCTCAAGCGTAATCCGGCCATCCGGTGCCTTGAGCGCCGAGATGTCCGGGTGCAGGTGGAAGCGCAGGATGATCTCCCGGTCCCCCAGCTTCTTGAGCTTCGGCCCGAAAACCTTGTCGCTGCCGCGCAGGCGCTTGCCGTCGCTTTCCATGAAGAAGCTGCGTTCATGCTTGACGCCGAAGCGCTTGAGGTAGCCGTCATGCAGCACCTTCAGGTGCACGCCTTCGTCCGATACTTCGCGGATGGTCAGCGTTTCGGCCACACCCGGGCCCAGTCGTCCGTCATCCAGAATGCGCGTGCTGTTGCGGTCGCCGATCACCAGCGCCGAATGCGCGGCGGTGGTGCGTGAAAGCCGGTCCAGGTCCGGGATGGTGCCGCGCCTGGACGCCGGGCCGACGTTGACGATCATGCGTTCCTGTCCGACCGAAAACTCGAACGACCCGGTCCCGGCGTGCGACCGGCCGGACAGGGCCGGTGCGGGCGGTGTCCCGGCGTCGGCGATCAAGAGGCTGGTGCCTGCGGCGATGCGCTGGAAGCCGGTGTGGGCGGCGTTTTCGATCGCCTTGCCGCGGGCCTCGGAAGCCGCGAGGATCGCATCGGTGCCGTGGCCGCCTTCGGCGGAGACACCGGCAAACTGCGCGAAGCTGCCGTCGGCATGGCGCATGGCGCGCACAAAAGGCGCGATCCGGTCCAGCGTGGTCTGCAACCAGTTCGGCGGGACCTTGTTGGTGTCGATGGCGGCGCCGCGCACGAGGATCAAGAGCTGCATGGTGCGGATGGCGTCCGACGTGTTGCGGCTCGCGGGCCCGCCGTCCGGCAGGATGAAGGCCGTCAGCGTGCGCTCAAGCGCCTTGGTGCCGCGGGCGAGCCAGGCGTCGCCGCCCGGCAGCAGCAGCCCGGCCAGCATCAGCGCCACGCCGGTATAGACCTGCGGCAGGCCTGCGTCGGCATCGCCGTGCGTGCGCATCAGGTGGCGGGTCTGGCGCGCCATGCTATTGAGAACGCTGGAGCGGTAGATAAGATCCTTCGCCGACAGAATGAGCGGCGCATGGACCAGCCAGTTGATCAGCCTGCGCGCCAGCGTTTCCGCCTGCCAGATTTCAGCGTCCCAGTTTTCGCCGTAGGGCAGCCACCAGCCGAGGATGGTCTCACCAGCGTCGCGCGCTTTCACCTGGTCGCCGACCTGGGCCAGGTCCTGCAGCCAGTGGAAGCTGTGGGCATATTTGCGGAATTCGGGGGAGGCGGTGTGCAGATGGTCCCAGAAGTCTTCACCGAGCGCGCGGCGTTCGCCTTCATGCAGCATGTCGCCGCCGAAAATGGCGGACCCGAGTGTGGCGTTGCCGGGGGCCGGGTCATCGGGGCTCGCCAGCAGCTTGACCGGGTGGCGGCCTTTAAGCCGCGGGCTATAAAGCGCGGAGCCATACCCCCATTCGCGGACCTGCCGTCCGGCGCGGGTGAAAAGCTGGACCAGGAAGCCGGGGCCTTGGTCGCGCCTGAGCGTCACGCGCGTGAGCGGCGCCTTGGATGCATAGCCGGCAATCTGATCGAAGGCCGCGTTCATCGCCGCCTGCTCCCTTTCGTAACGGTGTGGCCCCTAAGGGTTATCCTCTAAGAGCCTTCATGTTGGCGGCATACATGGACGCCCCGCCCCCAAAGGTAGCGCTGCCGGCGACGAGAACGTCGGCCCCGGCGGCAATGACCTGCTTGGCGGTTTCGGCGTTGACGCCCCCATCAACTTCAAGGTCGATGTCGAGCCCGAGCGCATCGATGCGCTTGCGGATGGCTTCAATCTTCCTCAGTTGGCTTGAGATGAAGCTCTGGCCACCGAAGCCCGGGTTGACGGACATCACCAGGATCAGGTCCAGCTCTTCATAAAGATAGTCGATGCTGCTTTCAGGCGTGGACGGGTTCAAGGAAACCCCGGCCTTGGCTCCGGTGGCCTTGATGGCCTGCAGCGTGCGGTGGGTATGCGCGCCGGCTTCCACATGGGCCGTGATGATATCCGCGCCTGCGGCGGCGAACGCCTCGATATAGGGATCGACCGGCGCGATCATCAGATGGACGTCGAACACCTTTTTCGTGTGTGGCCGCAAGGCTTTAACCACATCCGGGCCGATGGTGATGTTGGGGACGAAATGGCCGTCCATCACATCGATATGGATATAGTCGGCACCGGCTTCGTCAACGGCACGGACTTCCTCGCCCAGGCGGGCGAAGTCGGCGGACAGGATCGACGGTGCTATGCGGGTCGGCTTTTGCATGGGGTTTTTCCTATCAGTTTGGCCTCGCTCCCGCAAGCGTGCAGAAGGGGGCCGCGTCACGATTTTTTGGCTTATTCCTGCCGGGTGAGCCGGGCGGCGTAAAAGCCGTCCATCCCGCCGCTCTCTGCAAGGCAGGACGGCAGGCACAAAAGGTCGCCCTCTTCGGTGATCAGCTCGGCCAGGTCGCCCACCTCAGCGGCCCCAATCGCCACGCGTTTCGCGGCCTTGGTGTGGGCGAGGAACGCGGCGATCTGGTCCCTGCCCTCACCGGGCTCCAGCGAGCAGACACAGTAGACAAGCGTGCCGCCCACCGGCAGCAGGCTGAAGGCATGGTCGAGGATGCGGGCCTGAAGCGCGGTCAGCTTGGCGACATCCTCGGGTGATTTCGACCACAGAAGGTCCGGGTTGCGGCGCAGCGTGCCGGTGGCGCTGCACGGCGCGTCGAGGAGGATATGGTCCGTAGGCTCAGCCGGTTTGAAGCGCGCGGCATCGCCGACCTTGATGTCGGCCTTGAGGCCGGTGCGCGCCAGGTTGGCCGACAGCCGCTTGAGCCGGTTTTCCGAGCGGTCGACTGCCGTGACCTTGGCGCCCAGGCTTGCCAGCTGCAGGGTCTTGCCGCCGGGGGCCGCGCATAGATCGAGCACGGATTTGCCCGTGAGGTCGCCAAGCAGCGTTGCCGGGATGGCGGCGGCCATATCCTGCACCCACCAGTCGCCGCTTTCGTAGCCTTCAAGCGCGGTGACGTCGGTGGACGCGCGGCGGAGGGAGCCTGTGGGCAACTCAGTGGCCTCCAGCTTCTCGGCCCAGGCCACGCGGGCGGCGGCGTCTTTCACCGTGATGTCGAGGCTGGGCTCGCTCTGCAGGCTTTTCGCCACCAGGCGGGTGGTCTCCGCGCCGTAAGCCGCTGACCAGCTTTTCCACAGCCAGCCGGGCAGGTCCTTTTCTGGCGTGGCATCCAGGGTGGCTGTGAGCGCGTCGCGCTCGCGGATCGCGCGGCGCAGGATGGCGTTCACGAGCCCCGCGAAGCCACGTTCCTTGCCGCTCAGCGTCTTGATCATATCCACCGTTTCATGGGTGGCGGCATGGTCTGCTGTGCGCATGAGCAAAATCTGTGCGAGCCCGGTAATCAGCGCGGCCTCGGTCCAGGTGGCATTCCGGGGGAGGCCCCGGTCGATCAGCGTGCCCAGCAGCGCTTTCAGACTGCCGTAACGGCGCAGGCACAGCATGACGAGGTTGAAGACGAAGGCGCGATCGCGCGCGTCCAGCCCCGCCTGTTTGGTGATTTCATCGAGCGCGGCATCGAACGGCCGGTTTTTCAGCGTCACCGCCAGCAGCGTGCGCACCGCCGCTTCACGCGGGCTGTGGCTATGCACCTGACGCGGCTTCTCGGCGCTGGCTTTCGCAGCGGCCGGTTTGCCGGTCATTGGCTTTTTGCCTCCCGGTTTTCCCGGGTAGTATTGCCGGGGTCTCCCTTGGGATTTGGGGGAGGCTGGTTTTTTTGTGCGCTCGGTCATGGCGCCTCATGGCATATTGTGCCTGCCTTTGAAAGGCCGAACTTGCATGTGCAGGATGAAAGCCCGTAACTAGGGGCCAGCCCAAGGGCTTTCAGGGAGGATACTATATGGAAAAGACCGTTACCATCGCGTCGCGTTTCAACGGCCCACCGTCGAGCGCCAACGGCGGCTATGCCTGTGGGCTCATGGCCAGCCTGATCGACGGCCCGGCGGAAGCGAGCCTGAAGGCGCCGCCGCCGCTCGATAAACCCCTCACGCTCAGGGGTGAAAGTGGCGAGGCACGACTTTATGATGGTGAAACGGTCATTGGTGTTGCACGTGCAACAGCCCTGACCCTTGATGTGCCGCAGATGCCACAGCCTTTGGTGTTGGGGCCGAGCCCGGTGGCGGCGCTTGAGGATAGCTCGGGCCGTCCGGTGGAGTTCGAGCCCTTCGGCGGCTGTTTCGTCTGCGGTCATAACCGCACGCCCGGGGACGGCCTCTGCATCCATGCCCATAAGGTCGAAGGCCATGACGGCCTGGTCGCCGCGCCGTGGAAAATCGATGAAAATCTTGCAGGATCAGATGGTTACGTCGACCCGGTCTATATCTGGTCGGCGCTTGATTGCACCGGCTATTACGCCTGTGCCGCCGGTCGTGCCGCCCTCCTCGGCCGCCTGAGCGCCGAAATCCTCGCGCCCTTGAAGGCCGAAGGCGACGCCACCGTCCTCGGCTGGGACCTGGGCTCCTCGGGGCGGAAACATCGTTGCGGAACAGCGATTTACGCCGCGGACGGCACGCTGATTGCCAAGGCCGAAGGCCTCTGGATCACCGTCGACCCCGCTAAAATCGCGGCCTGAGGGGTATGGGAATGGACCAGCACAAGGCCGATGGGGTCAGGGGCTTTCTCGAAGGTCTCCGACCCTACCACGACCGGCGTGCGATCGCCACGTTCGGGCTCGGCATGTCGAGCGGATTTCCGCTCACATTTGTGCTTTCGCTGATGGGAATCTGGCTGTCCCGCGCGCATGTGAGCCGCGCTGATGTTGGTCTGTTTGCGCTCATTACCACCTTTTACACCTGGAAATTCCTGTGGTCTCCCGCGATCGACAGGCTGCCGCTTGGGCCGATCACCCGGCGGTTCGGGCAACGGCGCGGCTGGCTTTTTGTCCTGCAAGCCCTTATGGCTGCAGCGCTTTTGGCGATCTCGGAACTTGATCCAGCAACCCAGCTTTACAGCGTTGCCGTCCTGGCTGCGTTGATTGCTTTCCTGTCGGCCAGCCAGGATATCGTCATTGATGCCTACCGCATCGAGATCGTCGGTGCAGATGATCAGGGGTACAGCGCCGCTTCTTATGTCTTCGGCTATCGGACCGCTAATTTTATCGCCGGGGCCGGTGTGGTTGCTTTCGCCTATTATTACGGGTGGTCGGCCGCGATAAAACTCCTGCCGCTCCTGCTTCTCCCCGGGGTCGTCGCGGCGCTGGTGATCGGGGAGCCTGAGCGCCCGGATGCTGATGTGTTCCTGAACGAAGAACGCCGCACGCATCCAATGAATCCCATTTTGATGCGGCTAAGGGAGGCGGTTGTCCTGCCTTTCAAAGAATTCGTCCGGCGCGACAATTGGTTTCTAATCCTGCTGTTTATCTTTCTGTTTAAGGCGGGTGATGCGGTTACGGCGGTTATGACTTCGCCGCTGATCGTCAATATGGGCTTTTCCGACCTCGATATTGCGGTAGCCAACAAAACCGTTGGCTTCGTCGCGTTGATGGTTGGCGTCGGGCTTGGCGCGATGCTTTACAAGCGGGCCGGAGTCTATCCGACGCTCATGTTCGTTGGGGTGTTGATGATGTTAACCAACCTCGGTTTTGCCTGGCTTGCAGCCGGTAAAAACGAGGGCTGGCGGTTGGCCATAACAATCGGGCTTGAAAATTTCGCGACCGGGCTGGGCACCACGGTGGTCATTGCTTATATGGCCGGGCTTTGTAACGCCAATTTTACCGCAACCCAGTTTGCGCTCCTGTCGTCACTTGGTAACCAGGCCCGAACTTTGTTGGGCGCTCCGAGCGGCTTCGTGTCTGAAGCCGTCGGTTGGGTTGATTTCTTCATTCTCGCCACCGCGCTCGCGCTGCCGGGCCTTATTGTGCTCATGATCTTGTGGAAAAAGGACATTCGCGCGGGTGATCTTGAAAATGTTACGGAGCCTGCCGACTTGTGATGTCATGATTTAGTAAAATAGTTGTAATATCGCTGCCACACCGTGTCCCTACTAGGATGGCTCTATGAAAAGATATGCACCCATTCGCCCCACTGTCGCCGCCGCGCAAGCCATGGCCGGGGCGCCGTCTTATGTACGGCAAGGTAGTCTGGAAGTGCGGCTCGCTCGCTCTTTCAAGGAAATCAAAGCCGCGCAAAAGCTGCGCTACAAGATTTTCTATGAGGAAATGCAGGCCAAGCCGGACTGGCGGATGCGCATGGCCAAGCGCGATATCGACGCCTATGACGTGGTGTGCGACCATCTTCTGGTCATCGACCATGACCGGAAGAAAAAGAAACAGATCGTCGGCACCTACCGGCTTCTGCGCCAGGAAGTGGCCCAGGCGCACCGTGGCTTCTATTCCGCCGGTGAGTTCGACCTCACGTCGCTGATGTCAGGCCCGTTCAAGGAACAGATGGGCCCGGATCGCCAGCTGCTGGAGCTCGGCCGCTCCTGCGTGCATAAGGATTACCGCGCCAACAGCACCATCAATATGCTGTGGAAGGGCATCGCCGAATATCTGAAGCAGCATAATATCGCTTACATGTTCGGCTGCGCGAGCTTCGAGGGCACCGACCCGGAAGCGTTCAAGGAAGCCTTTGCTTATCTCTACCACAACCATCTGGTCGCCGATGACTTCAAGGTCCGCGCGCTCGATGGCCAGTTTGTCGAGATGAACACCATGGCCGCTGACGAGATCGACGTGAAGCGTGCCCGCCGCGCCCTGCCGCCCCTGGTCAAAGGCTATCTGCGGATCGGTTGCTTCATCGGCGACGGCGCCGTGGTCGATGAACAGTTCGGTACCACGGACGTGTTCATCCTTTTGCCGGTCGAACGTATCGCCAGCCGCTATTCCAAGCATTATGACCTGGGCGCGGAAGCGAACGACACCGAAGAGAAAAAGCTTGCCGCCGCGCTTTAAACCCGCCGCGACCGAGAAATCAAACAAACGCCCCGGCTTTTCGGGGCGTTTTCTGTTTGTCTAATGTCGTTTTGGACGACTTCAGGGTTATTTCCTGAAAATCAGTGAGAAATTATTGGTGGGCATCTCGACGATCGTCGGCGTGCCGAACCCGGCCTCTGTTGCCAGGTCGGTTACCGCTTCCATGTCTCGCAGGCCCCAGGCCGGGTCATGGGATTTGAGGTGGGCATCAAAAGCTTCGTTCGACGGTGCCGTGTGCGCCCCCCCGCGCCTGTAGGGGCCATAGAGAAACAGCACCCCACCACCCCCGAGCAGGTCGGCTGCGCCCGCGATCAACGCTTCGGCGACCGCCCAGGGCGCGATATGGATGAGGTTGTTGGCGGTAATGGCGGTGACGGGTGCAGGCAGGTCATGAACCGGCCAGGGCTCCAGCACATTGAGCGCGCGGGGGGCGAGCAGGTTTTCGGCGCCCGCCTCTGCCCGCCAGGCCTCTATGCTGGCAATGTGCCGTGGGTCTAAATCGGTCGGCTGCCAATGCAGATGGCTGAGCCGGGGGGCAAAATGCACCGCGTGCTGGCCGGTGCCGCTGGCAATTTCCAACACCGTACCCGCGCTTGGCAAATGGTCGAGCAGGACCTCCAGGATGGCGTCCTTGTTGCGCTCAGCGGCAGGGGCGTGCAGCTTGCCCTCTTCGCTGATCTGGTCTGGGTTGAAGAAGCGGGCCATGTCAACGCTGCAGCTTGTTCTTGAAATGGAACAGCAGGTAAAGCGGCACGACGATGGTGGCGCCGAGCAGCACATAATTGAGCCCGATCCCGACAAGCCAATCCCAGGCGGCGGCGATTTTGTTGATGATCCAGGCGTATACTTCCCCCGGGCTCCAGTTAAGCCAATAGAGAAGGGCGCCGACGAGGAAGCTCCAGACGGTCAGCTTCAGGATCAGGCCGAAATCGATACGCGGGCTTGTCATGGGTGTTGTTTCCTCAATTCCGTTCTTCACGCCATTGGCCACCCGGCAGGATATCGGTCAGGCAGGCTGAGGCGTCGACAGGGGTGCCCTGGCGGGTGCGGGCGCTGATGTTTTTCGCACGGAAATAGTCGCCCGGATGATCTTCGTAAAACACGACCTCAAGGACGCAGCTCGGTTTTTCGAACAGCATCACCTGGACGGTATTTTCCCGCCGGACAAGCGTGGGTTCACCGACAAGTGCCTGCACTTCCTTTGGGTTCAGGCCCGCCAGACGCTCAGGATTGGGCGGTTCAGGTTTCGGTGCCGGCGCTGGTGTCTCGGCCGCGGGCATCTCCACCGGTGCCGGGGCGGTGGCCTGGGGCGGCGGCGCGCTTTCAGGCGCGCAGGCTGCCAAGCTTAGAAACACTGAAACGGCAAGCGTTTTGACCGCAAACGTTCTGGCCGGGGCGATAGATTGGGTCACTGAGCCTCCCCGCTCTTCAAATACTGGAAAATATGGGTCATCACGGCAGCACCGATGATGGGTGCCAGAATATTGAGGAACGGGATGGCAAACAAGCCCGCAGTGACAGCGCCCCCCATAAACACCTTGCCGCTATAGCGGCTGCGCATCCGCTCCACCTCCTTGAGCGGCATGTGGCGTACCGCAACCATTTCAAAATATTCGCGGCCGAGCAGATAGCCGTTGATGGCGGCAAACAGGATGAGCGCGCCGGTGCCCGCAGTCGACAGGAACAGGATCAGATAAGGCACAAGCGCCAGCAGGTTGAGCGCGATCATCGCCAGCATCAGCTTGAGCGAACCCCACAGCATATCAAGGATAGGGACTGGCCGTGTGCCGACCCGGTGCGGATAATATTCTTCCTCGACCGCGGTGGCGATCTGGTCGGTCAACATGCCCATGACCATGCTGACGATGGCCGGGAACAGGGCGTAGGAGCCGATCAGGACAATGAGCCAATAGCCGGTCTCGTCGATCCAGTCATAGCCGGAGGTATAGCCTTTGGGCCACAGGGCATAGAGCACATACATCAGAAGCGCGAGAGTGACCGCAGCCACGCTCACGGCGGTTATGAATACCTTGCGGAATTTGGGGTGCAGCAACTGCTGCCAGGTTCGATTGAGGGCTGTGCCGATCATGGGTTTCCTCGCCGTGTTTATGGTGCCCTTGTGGGTGGGCTATCTTTCGTTTGCTGTTCTCCAAAGATAAGGGCGACGGCTTGTGCTTGCAATCCCGCAGGTCTTTTCTATGGTGCAAACAAACCATGAAGGAATTTCTTATGCCGCACGATATTCAGGTTCTTTGCATCGGCAACGCCATTGTCGACATTATCGCCCGCGTCGATGACGCCTTTCTGGATGAGCATGAGCGCATCAAGGGCTCAATGATGCTGGTCGACGCCGAAACCTCCGCCCGCATCTATGAAGGGATGCCGCCTGCGGTCGAACGTTCGGGCGGGTCGGCCGGGAACACGGCAGCGGGTGTTGCCTCCTTCGGTGGCAAGGCCGCCTATATCGGCAAGGTGCATGAGGACCAGCTTGGCGGCGTTTTCCGCCATGATATCCACGCGATCGGCGTTCATTATGAAACCCCGGCCAACACGGTGGGCGCGCCGACCGCGACCAGCATGATTCTGGTGACGCCGGATGCCGAACGCACCATGAGCACCTTCCTCGGCGCCTGTGGCGAGCTGACGGTGGATGATATCGACGAAGATCTGGTGTCCTCGGCGGCAGTTACCTATTTCGAAGGCTATCTGTGGGACCGGGACAACCAGAAGGAAGCGATCCTGAAGGCGATGGACATCGCCCACGCCGCGGGCAAGCAGGTGGCGCTGACGCTGTCCGACAGCTTCTGTGTCGACCGGTTCCGGACCGAGTTCAAGGACCTGGTCCATGACCGGGTCGATATCCTGTTCGCCAACGAAGAAGAGATCAAATCGCTCTATGAGGTCGATACTTTCGAGGAAGCGGCCAAGGAATTTGGTCCTTACGTCAAGCTGGCGGCGCTGACCCGGTCCGAAAAAGGTTCTGTGGTCATGACCAAGGACCAGACTGTCAGTGTGCCGGCCTATCCGGCCGAGGTGATGGATACCACGGGCGCGGGCGATCTGTATGCCGCCGGGTTCCTGTACGGATACACCAACGGGTATGACCTGGAGGCTTGCGCGCGCCTGGGTAGCTTGGCGGCTGCTGAGGTGATCTCCCATCTTGGCGCCCGGCCTGAAACCAGCCTGGCGGCGCTTAAGAAAGACCAGCTCGGCCTGTAAGCCGGGCTTCCTCCCTTAAGATTTATCCCCACGGCCCGCGGCGCGGGCTGTCGGTCCCGTGCGGGGTGCTTGTCGGCACCGAGGTCCGGCGCGGCCTTATGCCGCCCGCGATTTCCTGCAGGCGGGCAATGCGGTTTTCCGTGCTCGGGTGCGTCGCGAAAAGATTGTCGAACGCCTGGCCGTGCAGCGGGTTCACGATGAACAGGTGCGCTGTGGCCGGGTTCGCCTCGGCATCGCGGTTGACGATGTGGGCCGCCCCCGACTGCAGTTTGGCCAAGGCGCTGGCGAGCGCGAGCGGCTTGCCGGAGATTTCCGCGCTGCCGTGATCGGCGGCATATTCGCGCGTGCGGGAGATCGCCATCTGCACCAGCATGGCGGCCAGGGGCGCCAGGATCATCATCAGGATGGTGCCGACGAAGCCGAGCGGATTGTCGCGCCGACCGCCGAAGAAGAGCGCGAAGTTGGCCAGCATGGAAATGGCACCGGCGAGCGTGGCTGTCAGCGTCATCGTCAGCGTATCGCGGTTTTTGATGTGGGTCAGCTCATGTGCAAGCACTGCCTCGATCTCATCCCGGTTCAGGATGCGGAGAAGCCCGGTGGTGGCGGCGACGGCGGCATGGTCGGGGTTGCGGCCGGTCGCGAAGGCATTGGGCTGGTCATTCTCGATGATATAGACGGCGGGCATCGGCAGCCCGGCCCGCCGCGCCAACGTTTCAACGCTGCGGTAAAGCTCAGGCGCTGAGCGGGCATCCACCGGCTGCGCCCGGTGCATCTTCAGGACCAGCGTGTCTGCATTCCAATAGGCGATCATATTCATGGCGAAAGCGATGATGAAAGCGATCATCATGCCGCCCTGGCCCCCCAGCATATAGCCGAAGGCGAGGAACAAGCCGGTCATGGCGGCCATCAGAAGTGCGGTTCTGGCAAAGCCTTTCATGGCGAATACTCTCCGAAAAAACCTGTTCGTCCTGTCTTGTGCACGGTTCGTCTGTCCGGCCCTTTTAAGGACCGGATATATGTTCCTATATTTGGGGATGGCCCCACGGGGCTTCAAGAATGTCGCTTTTGCTTATCATGCGCGTGACGCTTCGGTATGACTGTAGACCGCGCAGAAGGGCAAAGGAGAAGGAGCGCAGATGAGTGCAAATGGTCAAACCGATACATTGCCGGCCGGCAAGGTCCTGGTGGCGGTGGCTCTGTTTCTGGCGCTGACAGCCCTCTTCAGCGCCGGGGCCTATGTGCTGGTGCTTCAGCTCGGTCTGTTGCGCTATTATATCGCCCTGTTGATGTGGGCGCCGGGGCTGGCCGCGCTTCTGAGCTGCAGGGTCATGGGCGTGAAGACCGCTTCCCTTGGCTGGCGCTGGGGCAACCCCCGCTGGACGGTGGCAGGCTATCTCCTGCCGGTTATCTACGGTGTTATCGCCTACGGCCTGATCTGGCAGCTGGGGCTTGGCGGCATGGGTAATACAGGCTTTGTCGTCGACCTTGGCCGCTATCTCGGCCTGTCCGGCTGGTCCGATGGCGCGACCCTGGCCTTCGGCATCGCCATTCTCGCCACCGTCGGCATGATCTGGCATGTGGCGACGGCGCTGGGCGAGGAAATCGGCTGGCGGGGCTTCCTGATGCCGCAGCTGATGCGCGTGATGCCGTTTCCGCTCGCCGCTCTGGTGACCGGCCTTGTCTGGTCGCTGTGGCATGTGCCGCTGATTTATTACACCACCTATAACGCCGGGCCGGTGAACCTGAATTTGCAGATGGCCTATTTCACGCTGCTGACGGTTGGCCTGTCGTTCATTATGGGCTATCTGAGGCTACGGTCCGGCAGCCTGTGGCCGGCAGCGGTGCTGCACGCGGCGCATAATGCCCTGGTGCTCAGCATCCTGCAGCCGATGACGGTGCAATATGCCGATACCTGGCGCTATGCCAACGAGTTCGGCCTTGTCCTGCCGGTTGTTGTGGCGTCGTTCGGGCTTGTTGCCTGGTACCGGGCATCGAAGGAAGGCCTGACAGGCCCTATCAGAGAGTAGCAAGGCCAGACCTGCCTTAAAGGAGCCACCATGGCGGATGTGAAGAAAAGCACGGATGAAGCTGGGGCCACGGACGCGGCTCCGAAAAAGCCTGAGACATCGCCTGCCCCTGAAACGGCGCCTGAAACGGCGCCTGAAACGGTGAAAGAGATTGGCGGCCGCCAAGGGCCCGAGCCGACCCGCTACGGGGACTGGGAAAAGAACGGCATCATTTCCGATTTCTGATTGAGCCGGGCGGTTACCCGGAAAGGCTAGTCTTTGGCCTGTTCCTGAGGCGCTTCGGGGGACGGCTCGGATGCTTGGTCCTCGTCCGCATCCGGCGTGTCGCCTTCGTCACCTTCCGGCGCAGCTTCATCCGCGTTGGCGCCCTCGGAGGACACGTCCTCTTCTTCGGAGGTGGCTGGTGTCGGTTCAGGTACTTTGACGAAGCCTGAGCGTTCGAGCAGTTGCTTGAAATCCAGCAGGATTTTTTCGGCTTGCCCACGGTCGGCCCCGGCGATCAGGCCCGAGGTGAAACCCGGCTGCTTCATATAGACGCGCACCTGATGTTCGGCGCGGTTCAGACAGTCACCTTCGGTGAAATAGCCGTCCGCCATCATCGACAGGATTTTCTTGGCCTTGTCCTGAAGGCTGATGTTCATGGCGTGGATTTTCTTCAACACCTGGGTGTTGTCCAGAATGGTGCGGCAGAACAAGTCGAGACGCTCGGCGATCTTACGTTTGTGCATTTCGGTGAGGTCGGCCTCATAGACCCGGGCCTGCAGCTTCACCAAGTCGTTCATCCGCTTGATCGGGTGGCTGTCGAGCCCCATGAAAACGGATTCATATTCCGGGCGCGACAGAATGGGCAGGATGAAGTTGGCGACCATGCGCTTGTTTGCCATGCCGATGGTGACCTGTTCCAGGTCCAGAAGCGCATTGACCTGATCGACCGGATTCTTGAGCTCATACAGCATTTCACCGACGACCTGGCTGTTGATCAGGCGGCCCGCACGGGATGCCAGCGCTTCATACATGGTATCGACGTCGGCGCTGTCCTTGTGAAGCGCATCAAGCGCCTGCAGAAGCCGGTTCAACGCGCGAAGCTGTTCGACAAGGCCGCGGTCGTTGATCGGTTTTGCAGCTTCGATTTCCGTCTTCAGCCGGTCATAGAGAACCCGCGCCGTTTGTGGCAGCAGTCCTTCGGACAGAAAGCCGTTCAGGCGCAACACCTCGTCGCTGAAGCGCGGCGACCGCTCGGTTTCACCCATCATATTGACTTGGCCGACCTGAAGGTGCGCCACTTCTTCCATGAAGACATCGCGCTGCTCCTTATCGCCCATGAGCTGGACGAGCACGCCTTCATGCATCAGCAGTTCGGAGAGGAACTGGTCGAGAATTTCAAGAACCCATGTCGGCCGTTCGGCGGAGAGGAAAGCCACTATCCGGCCGAACTTGTCGCCAAGGGTGACGGCCGGTTTCAGATAGTCGGCGATGGCTGCGGTCAGCAGGAAACGGCGGTTTTTGATCTCGCCCATGTCGGCGATAACAGGCTTCAGCCGCCCCATCTCGAGCGAGGGTACCTTCGGCTGATTCTGCTTCATGATCTCCAGCGCGGTGTCGATCACCTTCTGGATCTTGCGCATCCGTTCCTGGATCGAATCCTGTTCGTTCTCGAAGGCGACGGCGGTGCGCTGGACCGCGTTCTGAAGCTTGGTGCCAGCGTTATAAAGCTTGTAATAATGGTCGAGGTTATGCAGGAGCTCGGTCGGCGTGATCATCCAGTCGGCGAGCGTGTTATGCAGGAGCTCCCAGATCGACCGGCGCCCGGCCGTGGTATAGAGGTCGTCCGGTGTCAGGCACGGCGAAATGGTGCCCGACTGGTCGTATTTCGAGGTCTTGCGATTGGCGCCGCGCGAATAGATTTCGATGCTGGCAAATTCGTTGGTGGCCTTGTCGTAGCTTTCCTTGACGACACGGACACCCTGATATTTGCGGCTGCCCCACAGTTGTTCGGCAGCTGCGACAGCATTTTTTCGGTCTGGGATGACTTCGAGGATTCGCCAGTTGTTGCCGCGACGTCCTAAAATTTCATAGTGGACGCTTTGGCCTAACGACACTCAGTCCTCCTTACCTAACCCCTTTGCGCCAGTTCATGATGGTATCGTTCACCAATTCCTCAAGGCAGTCAATATCCTGCCGCCAGCCATTTGTGAAGCAGGGATCGTCACTTGCAGGCCGTCTTTCCGGTTCGAGGAAATCAAGCTCAACCCTGACGGGACACCCCACACCTTCCCCGGCAACAAGGCATTCCCGGTTCTGCAGAGACGGCAGGGCTTCGAGGAAACTGTGAGCCCCTTCGGGCATGGAACTGGCGACATAGGCACGGTCGCGTTCGTTATTCATGCGCATGGACAGGATGGTGCCGCACTGGGACAGGACAGCCTCCGACAAGTCGGAGGGGCGCTGGGATACAAGGCCGAGTGCCACGCCGTATTTCCGGCCTTCCTTGGCGATGCGTTCGAGCGATTTCCGCGCGGCCTGGGTGCGGATGTTCAGCCCTTCCCGCGGGACATAGCGGTGCGCTTCCTCGCACACCAGCAGGATCGGCGTTGCGCCCTTATGCCTGCGGCTCCACATGGCGAAGTCGAACACCAGACGGCTGAGGAGCGATACCACGACATCGACAATGTCCGACGGCACGCCCGAAAGGTCGAGCGTGGAAACCGGCTTGCCATTCACGGGGAAGCGCATCAGGCGCGAAACCAGGTCGGTCAGCGTATCCTGCATCAACATGCCGGAGAACATGAAGCCGTAGCGCTGGTCGGCCCTCAGTTCCTCGATCTTGTTCCTGAGCCTGAGGAACGGCCGGGTCTGTTCGGCTTTGTCGAGGCGGCCAAGGTCGTCATCGATCATCTGGAGGAGATCGGTGAGCTTGTAGGGGATCGGCGTATCGACCGTAAGCCGGCTGAGGGAGTAGGTGGGGCCTGCGCGTTTGCGCGCGCCCAGAAGGCAGCGTTTGAGAATGTCGATTTCGGCCTCGCGCCCATCGGTGTTGCGACCGATCAAAAGCTCGACATGCTCCTCGAAATTCATCAGCCAGTAGGGCAGCTTGAGGTCCGCGGTGGTGATGTGGATGCCGTTTTGTGAAAAGGCACGGGCATATTCGTTATGCGGGTCCAGGATCACGATATGGCCGTTCGGGCACCGTTCAACCAGCCGGTGGATCATCAGGGCGACCGTGCTGGATTTACCGGTGCCGGTGCTGCCGAGGACGGCGAAGTGACGGGACAACAGGGGTTCCGCGCTCAAGGCTGCAGCGATGCCGTTGGTGCCGAACACGGTGCCGATGCGGACCGTGTCTGCCGCGCTTGGGGCATAGATGGCTTCGCTGTCGCGGGGCGTGGCGGCGAAGACCGGGTTGTCGGGGCGGGGGAAATCCCGGACCCCGCGGGAGAATGTGCCGTCGCGCTGTTCTCCAAGAAAGTCGACTGTCAGGACCAACCCCTGGGCCGTACCTGGTGCCGTTTCGGCCTTACGGATGGTGCCATAGATGACAGTGGAGCCCACAGGCACACGGACAATGGCCCCGAGACGCATGAAAGCGGCGGTTTCGTCATTGTTCGCCAGTTCCGGCGACACGACAATCGTCAGCGCCAAGGCACTGACGGTGGCGACATGGCCAATAAGCTGTGACAAACGCCCACCGCTGAGGTCGGGCGCATAGTCAGCTGGGCCGCCCTCATATGAGGGAAGTGATGGCATGGGACCCTCCATGCTTGCCTGATGGACTCGATACTTGTTTTTCCGCCATCCTGCGCGTAGGAAGCTTAACAAGATTTTAAAGTCTCAATTTGTATAAAAACCGCCATTTTTGGCGGCTATGTCACCCAAGGCCCTTGTTTATGCGTTTTGATAAAAGCACGGTTCGTTTTCTGGCCTTCGGTCTCGTGACGGCCCTGCTGTCCAGTTTCGGCCAGACCTACCTTCTGGGTGTCTACAAACCGGCCATCAGCGCAGAGTTCGGCTTCGATAACAGTGACTTCGGGTTTTACTATCTGGTTGTCACGCTCGGGAGCGCCATCGGGCTCAACCGTCTCGGTCACCTCATCGACCGGATTGCGCTCCCGCGCTACATGACCGGCCTGGTGCTTCTTCTGGCGCTTGCCTGCCTTGGCATGTTCCTGTCGGGACCGATGGTTACGGTCTTTGCCGCCATGCTGGGCCTCAGGCTTCTTGGGCAGGGCCTGATGACCCACGCCGCCATGACCAGCATGTCCCGCTATTTCGGCCGCGCGCGCGGTCGTGCCGTGGCGGTCGCGGGGCTCGGTATGCCCCTTGGTCAGGCGGTTCTTCCGGCGGCGGCGGTCTATCTGATGACGCGGTTTGCCTGGCGCGAAAGCTGGGGCCTGTTCGCGGCGGGGCTGGTGTTTGTGGGGCTGCCGCTCATCCTCTGGCTGCTCAAGGACCATGACGCCCGCCACGCAAGCTGGCTGGAGGCGGAAGCCAGGGCGGACGCCGATGGCAGGGGGGCTAGTGGCCCGGTCTGGCGCCGCAAGGACGTGATCCGGGACCCGCGCTTCTATATGATCCTGCCTTCGGTGATTGCCATGCCTTTCTGGGTGACTATGGTCTTCTTCTTTGCCGAAAACCTGGCGGCATCCAAGGGCTGGACCTTGCAGGCCCTTACCGGTTTTTACTGGTTCCATGCCGTGGGTTTCGTGACGGTGCCGTTTATCGGCGGCTATCTGATCGACCGCTTCGGAGGTTTGCGCCTCCTGCCCGTTTATCCGCCGATCCTGGCCACCGCCCTTGTGGTTGCCGCCCTCGCCCACAGCCCGGTGAGTATTGCGCTTTTCATGGCGCTTCTCGGGATGGCGGCGGGGCTTGCCATACCAGTCAATAACGCCATGTGGGCGGAACTTTACGGCACCAAATATCTGGGGGAGATCAAGTCGCTTGCCACATCCCTGGCTGTGTTCTCGACGGCCTTGTCCCCCTTCTTGCTTGGGGCGCTTCTCGATGGTGGCGTGACGATCCCGACGCTCCTGTTCGCAGGCGCCGTCCATGGGGTGGCGGCGCCTGTGTTGGCGACCCTTGGCCTCAGGCGTCGAGCAGCTTCTCTTCCTTGAGATAGTCGATCGCTTCACGGATGGTCTGCTCCAGCGGCACCTCCCGGTAGCCCAATTCCCGGGCGGCTTTGTCGGTCTTCACGGCGATGGCCTCGCCGGCAAAATAGGCTTCCTCAGGCGTGATCATCGGGCGTTTGCCGGTGAAGAGGGAGAAAAAGCCCAACACGCGCGACAGCAGTTTCAGCAGCCACTCCGGCATGGGTTTTTTCGGGTGCGGCAGACCGAGCAGGTCGGCGGCGATGGACAGGAATTCATGGAAGCTGGCATGGGGCCCGCTCAGGATATAATTCTCTCCGGTCCGGCCTTTTTCATAGGCTGCGACAATGCCTTCGGCGACGGCACGGCCATTGGCGAAGTTGCCGGCCCCAGGGGGCACACCGGGCAGCGAGCCATCGGCCATCATCTGGATAAGCCGGGCCCAGTTATGGCTGTCATAACGGCCGACGATATGGGTCGGGTTAACAATGACGGCGTCGATGCCCCGGTCCACCGCTTCCTTGACCTTGCGTTCGGCGAAGGCCTTGGTGCGGACATAGGAGACCCAGCTGGTGGCACCGAGGCGCGGGGTGTCTTCCGAGATCGGGTCCTCGTGCAGGCCGTAAATCGCAATTGACGACACATACACCATGCGGCCCACCTTCTTGTTCCACATGGTTTGAAGCAGGGTCGATGTGCCCTCGACATTGATCCGCTGTTGGCGTGCTGCTTCTTTTGACCAGGTGCTGGTGTCGGCGGCTGCGTGGAAGACACAGTCCACGCCCTCTGGCATGGCATCATGGATGCTGTGGGGGTCTGTGAGGTCCCCCTTCACCAGCGTGACCCGGTCGTCCAGCACGGCACGGGCAGCTGCCGGATTGCGGACCATGGCGATGATGGTCCAGCCCTTTTCTTCCAGAACGTCGATGAGGTGACGGCCGAGAAATCCGGTCGCCCCGGTTACGAAGGCTGTCGGCATTTCCAAATCCCCTTATTTTTGTACGACTTTTCTTGTCTTTAAGTACTGAAACCGCTAGATCACGGGGAAATTTTAATCCCTGATGCAGAAGGACTATGACTTTGAAGCTGCGTTTTGGCAATGCAACGGCAAAATTTATCGGTTTATTACTTTTGACCAGTGGTCTTGTTGCCCCGGCGGCCTATGCGAGCGTGCCCAAGGGCGTGTCGGATATGCTGAAGCAAGCGGCGAAAAATGAAGACCATGCGTCCTTCGATACGATCCTGGAAATGGCGCTGAAAACCTGGCCGAAGGACCGCAATGCCGTCCTTAAGATCGCCAATGAGGTCAAATCCGACTGGATGAAGGAAGAGCACACAGCCGAGCTTGCCAAAGCCAAGGCGGATGCTGAAGCCAAGGAAAAGGCCTCCCGCGCGCGCGGTATCATCTATTATCTCGATCCGACGCTCTGGAACGGTCAGGCCCAGCTTGGCGCGGGCACCACAAGCGGGGACACGCAGGAGCATTCGGTTGCGCTCGGCCTCAGCTTCAAGCGCAATTTCGGCAAGGAATGGGAACACCATATCGACTTTGCTTACGACTTTGCGCGCAGCGCAGGCGAGACCACGCGCCGCCGGTTTGACGGCAAGTATGAAATGCTGTGGAAACCGTGGCCCAAGCTCTATCTCGACAATTACACCGAATATGAACAGGACCGCTTCTCGGGGTATGCCTACCGGATAACCGAAAACCTTGGTCTGGGTTACCGTCTGATCGAAAGCAAGCGCCAGTCGCTCCGCGTCGAAGCGGGCCCGGGTGTCCGGCTTTACCGGCTGTCGGATACTTTCTCGGATATCGGTGAACTGATCCCGGGCTACAACACTACCGAATTCCTTGGCAGGGTATCGGCAACCTACGAACTGCAAATTTCGGACTCGCTGAATTTCAAGAATAGGGCGGCCGTCATTGCCGGTACCGATTCGACGTCACTTGAGAATTTCGCCCAGCTTTCCGCGCGCATCAATGCGCATCTGGCGGCCCGGCTGACCTTCCAGGTCAACTATGATTCGCCGGCCCCGGAAGGCACGGCTCCGTGGGATACCGCGACCCGGATCACGCTGGTTTACGGCTTCTAGTAAGGGGTCGTCATTCACCCATCAGATGGCACACGACCGTACGGTTGTGTGCCATTTTTCTATGTTCGAACACATAGATGCCCTGCCAGGTACCGAGTGCGGGCAGGCCACCCCTGACGGGGATGGTCAGCGTCGTGTCGGTCAGGGCAGATTTGATATGGGCGGGCATGTCGTCCGGGCCTTCGGCGCTGTGGCGGTAGAGGTCCCGGCCTGAAGGCGCAAGCCTGTCCATGGCGTCCTGGAGGTCCAGAAGCACATCAGGGTCGGCATTCTCCTGGATGGTCAGGGATGCGCTGGTGTGGCGGATGAACAGCGTCAGCAGGCCGGTGTCTATCCCGGTGCCCCGCACCCAGCTTGCGACCGAACGGGTGATGTCATAAAGGCCGGGGCCGTGGGTCTCGGCGTGAATATCCTGTTGGGCCTGCCGCATGGTCAGCGGATCGGGATGCTGCGCTGGACCTCTTCCGGCGCGGGCGGGACAAGGTCCACATGCAGGAGGCCGTGCTCGATGAAGGCATCCGCAACGTCTACCCCATCCGCCAGCACGAATTTACGCACGAACTGCCGGGCGGCGATGCCGCGGTGCAGGTAGGTCTTGTCGCCTACCTCATCCTTCTGGCGCCCGCGGATGATCAACTGGTTGGCTTCCTGGCTGATCGACAGGTCTTCCCGCGCAAAGCCGGCGACCGCCAGGGAAATGCGGATCGTACCGTTATCCAGATGTTCGATATTGTAGGGCGGATAGCCTTCGCCGGCATTTTTTGCGGCGGCATCCATGACCTGTTCAAGCTGGTCGAAGCCCAGAAGAAATGGGCTGTTGAAGATGGAAAGACGCGACATTGGGTCCCCTCCTTGGCGTTGGCTCGGGCCCGGCACCCCACCTCATGGGCAGCGCCGGGAACGGCGAAGCGGGGGCCCCGGTATCGGGCGCCCCCAGCCAATTTGGGAATCTATCGCCTGTCCTTCAAGCGGAAAGACATCTTATTTGTGATCAGCCGCCGTCTTTGTGGTGGCCTTTTTGGCGCCCTTGCCACTGGCTTTCGGCAGCTTGCCTTCGCTTTTCTCCGGCGGGCGGATCCAGCAGTCGGTCCCGCGTTCCTTGAGCGCCTTGCACAGCGTCCGCGCTTCCTGAAGCGTCTTCAAAGGACCCGCGTTCAGGCGGTAATAGAAGCCGCTGGGCTTCTTGTTGCGCTTGCCGAAATCCACCTCCGAGCGCCTGGGCGGCACATCCTGGAGGAGGTCACCACTGCGGCGGTAGAGGATGGTCCAGCCGCGCATCAGCTCCTTGATCGTGCGGTAAGCGGCGATCTGCAGGGCCCAGCCTTCCGGCTCCAGAAGCGGCGGGACTTCCTTAAGCTCATATTTCGAGCGGTCGACCACCGGTTTTGGTTTGGGGGGGTCAGCAACTTTTTTAACAGGCTGAGGCGCGGGTTTTTCTTCGGGGACCAACCGTTTGGCCGCGGCCTTCTGGGCATCCGAGTCTGCGACGGCCATGTTGCCCATGGCTTGGGCGGTCCAGGACGGGTCGACCGAGCCGGAGACAAGCGCCTGCATCCGGTGCGCGGGTGTCAGGCTTGCAAGGCTGCGGTAGAAGGTGAAGGTCTCGTCGACTGTTTTGGAATCAAGGTCGACGCGCGCCAGCTTGAAGGCGTCTGCCTCACGCCCTGCCATCAGATAGGCCATGGCGAGATTCTGCCGTCCCTGTACCCCGGCTTTGCCGCTTCTGACCAAAGGCTCCAGGATGCCGATAGCATCTGTGGGGTGGCCGGCTGCCGCCAGCACCAGCGCCATGTTGGACATGCTGGCGGTGTCGATCGCGCCAGAGAAGGCGCCGATGGCTTCTTCGACATGGCCGGTGGCTGCGAGGGCGACCCCGCGTCCGGACCGGACCTTCGGATTACCGGGCATCAAGGCCCAGGCACCGTCGAACGCTTTGCGCGCTTCCTCATATTTGCCGAGCGCCAGTTCGTTCTTGCCCAGAAGATAGTAACCGTCACCGGTGAGCTGGCCGCGGGTGCTGAGGGTCATCAGCACCGTGGTGGCTTCTTCATGGGCACCCTGGCTTGTCAGGCACCGCCCGAGGGCAAGCATGGCGCTCGGGTCGCCTGTCGCGGCGGCAAGATGTCGGTAAATGGGAATGGCTGCGGCGCATTTGCCGTTTGCCGCGAAATTGTCTGCCATCTGGCGAAGGCCGCTCCCGTCTTGGGATTGGCCGGCCATCTGGCCATTGCCGGTAACCGGTGCCTTGACCGGTGTATCGGAGTAGCCGTCATAGCTGCACGCGGCAAGCGCGATAGCGCTTACGCATACAAACAAGGGCCTGATCGATCGATATAATGTCATTATTACGCTCACTGAAGCGTTGGATTGCCTGATATTTATTGTGTAGGACGGTAACGCAGCAGGAATGAAGGAAGCTTTAAGGGCTGATTTCTCTTTTAGGCATTTTTTCAGCGAGTTTATGTTAAATTTGCTGAAAGGGTGGATAGGGCACATGCGGACTTTGACTATATTGGCGGTAACGGTATGGGCGGCGGTGTCGCTGCCTGCGGCCGTCTATGCGGTCCCGGGTGATGCCGTGAAGGTTTCCGTGCCTGCAAAGCCAGTTGAGAAAGTGCCTTCTGCTGCGTCTGTAACGGCGGGAAGGGCAGGCTCCGCCTCAAAAACGGCGACTGCCACAGCGACAGGGGATGCTGACGACCCGGTAGAAGCCGCGCTCGACCTGATCCGCACAGGGTCTGTCGATGCCGGGGTTGAGGAACTGCGCAAACTGGGCCAGCAGGGCCACGCCGAGGCCTTCTTCCATTTAGGGGAAATCCATCGTCTCGGGGTGGGCCGACCGGCTTCTATCCCCGTCGCCATCATGTATTACCGGCTTGCAGCCCAGCTCGGGCACAAGCGGGCAGCGCTTAATTTGGCGAATCTCCTGTTTTTCGAGGCCGGCCACACCCAGGCCAATGTCGATGAAGCGATGGCGCTTTGGCAGAAATATGCCCTGCAGGGCGATTCCGAAGCCCTCTATCTCCTCGGGATGGCCTATTGGAATGGGGAGGGCGACCGCTTGCCGGACCCGATTCGCGGTTATGGCCTAGTCTGGGAGGCCGCGGTCAAAGGCTATGCCGATGCCGTAAAAACCCGGGATATGATGCAGGGGCAGTTGAGCGAGGAAGCGCAGCGGCGCGGCCGGCTGTATGGCGGCAATCTCGATACCGAGGGTTTCAGCGACACGCCGATCGACCTGTATCTGGTGATGGGCCGCAAGGAGGACCAGCCCCAGAAGGCCGTGCACAAGACGGACGTCGCTTCAGCGTCCATTCCAGGCGCCAGCGATATTACCGCCGATGCGCCGGGTGTGTCTGATGCCTCGCCTTCAGCGCCAGCGCCTGCCCAGAAGCAGGCAGAAACGCCCGCACAGAGGCTAGCAGGCCATGAGGTGGTGGCTGATGCAGCGTTACCTTCGAAAGCGCCGGAAGCCGGTAAGGGCGATGATCCAGCCCCGCAAACGGCCAAGGCCGCCCCGGCGGATGCCCCGGAAAATACCTCAGAAAAGGCTCCGGCCCAATTGGCCCAGGCAGCACCGGGTGGGGATAAGGAAGCACCAAAGAATGACGGTCAGGCCGGGGAGGACGATCAGCCCGTAGACTGGTCCTCGGTTTGGCATCTGGAAGTTGGTGTTCCCATGAAGCAGGAAGAAGTCATCAAGTTGCAGAAGGTCATCACTGTGGCCCATGGCAGCATCGTTCAGGGCCTGAAGAGTGAAGTGACCGAATCGGTGACAAGCCCTGGGCTTTTCCTGCTGGTCTTCGGCCCGGTTGACGGGCTGTCGGGGGCGGTGCGCCGCTGTGTTTCCCTCAAGCGTGCGGGCTATGATTGCTTCGCCCGGGCGCCGGGATAACAGAATTCCCTGAAAGGCTGGCTGACTTTGGCGGTGGGCCTGACCGGGGTCCGGTCAGGCGTCGGTCTTTTTGGCCCCGCAGATACAGCCAATGTGCCCGGTTTCTTTCTTCAACAAGCCGGAGACGGCCTTTTCCATCAAGGCCTGTTGGCTGACGCCGAGATGGGCGGCCAGCAGGCGCAGTTGACGGTTCTTGTCCCTGTCGAGACGCAGCGTCTTGCGGGCCCGCTTGTCGGTGTGTGTCTCCGTGCCCTTTTTCATCCGGGGTTGAGGCGCGATGGCCTTCTGGGGCGCTGTCTGGGGCGCTGTCTGGGCAGACGGCGTAACCAGTTGGGGCCGTTTGGACGGGAACATCTCCTTTACCTTCTCCTGCGAGAAGGGCCCGTGCATAGAATCGGTTGGCCTGCTGGTGGGACTGGCCTGGCCTTTGCGGGCGAGCAGGGAGGCGCTCAGTGAAGCCATAGACATCTGCTTTTCCTTTTCCTCTTCCTCTGGGCCTTAAGCCATGTGCCCCGGTGCGCCCGCGGCGATGGACCGGTTGCCGAAGTTACTGCGCGGCAAGGTAACAGGGCGGAACGTTGCCTTCACGGGCAGGCGCTTGACCCTGTCTTCCACATAGCCCCACAGCGTCTCGATTTCGCTGGCGGATTTGCCGGCGGTGGTTTCCATCACCGTCCGGCCGTCGATCATGCTGGCGGCAAAGTCCTGGCGGTTGTGGATAACGGTTGGGGCCACGGTGCCATGCTGCGACAGTGCGATGGCGGCTTCGCCGGTGAGGCGTGCCCGGGCCGTGGCGCCGTTGACCACAAAGATAAGCGGCTTGCCCGCGCGCTCGACCAGGTCGACGGTGGCGCCGGCGGCGCGCAGGTCGTGCGGGCTCGGCCGGGTGGGAATGAGGACGAGGTCCGATTTGGAGACGACTGTCTGGATCGCGCGGGTAATGGCGGGCGGCGTATCGATAAAGACAAGCCGGAAGCCTTTTTCGCGTAAGGTCTGAAGGTCGCTATCTAGGCTGCTCAGGGTGCACTGTGCGAAAGCCGGGCTTTCGTCCTGACGCTCGTTCCACCAGGCGGCCAGGCTGCCTTGGGGGTCAGTATCGATAAGAGCGACGGGGCCGGCGCCTGCACGGGCTGCAGCAACGGCCAGATGACCGGAAAGGGTGGTTTTGCCTGACCCGCCCTTTTGCGAGGTAACAGCGATGATTCGCATCTTTTATCTCCATTTGCCTGATAGGGCTGTTGCCCTTTTGCAGAACAGTATGAAGACGGCGACGTAAAAATCGCCTTAAAAGACGGTGCGAATACAATCTTAAATAAATGAAAATAAACATCTATTACTGTGAAAAGCTCACGAAAATTTATCAAATATTTTAAGAGTATCTTGCTGCGACCGGTGTCGGGGCGGCTGAAAAGACAAAACCCCCGCCTGTTCGGCGAGGGTTCTGATTGGTGGAGCTAAGCGGGATCGAACCGCTGACCTCTACAATGCCATTGTAGCGCTCTCCCAGCTGAGCTATAGCCCCGGAAATCCGGTTGTCCGCCAGCTTTTACCCCGGCGGGTGGCGCGGACTATAGTGAGACGCCAAGGTCCGCGCAAGAAAAATTTTTGCCAATTTCCGCCTTATGCTTCGACCCTGCCGAAGGCAACGGAAACCCTAGGCTTCAAGCCTAGTTTTCGTCGTCATCCAGGCTCGTGGCGACAATGACAGAAACTTCTTCGTCATCGTCATCATCCAGGCTGACATCGCCAAGAACATCATCGTCATCATCATCGATGTCGAGATCGTCGTCATCGTTGAGATCTTCTGCGTCCTCGTCTTCTTCCTTAGGCTTGACAGCCTTGACCTGTTCAACCACGACCGGTTGTTTGGTCTTCAGAATCGGTTCCGGCGTCCAGGTGGTCCCGCAATCGATGCAGGTTGCCGGGTCGTCTTTTTGTAGGTCGTAAAAGCGCGTGCCGCATTTCGGGCAGGTGCGCTTAGTGCCCCATTCGGGTTTCGCCACGTCTATCTCCTTGCATTTGCCGCGCTATCGAGCAAAGAATTCGGCGCTTCCCTTGCCATGATCGGTGGCGCCTGTCAAAGATTTGTTGATCTATTCACCCTCAAATATGGAATCTTTTCTGTGCCGAGCCTCATTTCCCAGCCCAATACTGTTTTAAAAGGGACCGTCCGGGTCCCCGGTGACAAGTCAATTTCGCACCGGTCGCTCATGCTGGCGAGCCTGGCCGTCGGCACGAGTGAGGTCACGGGCCTCCTGGAAGGCGAGGATGTTCTCGCCACCGCCGCGGCCATGCGCGCCATGGGCGCGACGATCGACCGGCTGGGCGAAGGCCACTGGCGCATAAGCGGGGTCGGCGTCGGCGGCCTGATGGAGCCGGATGACGTTATCGACATGGGAAACTCGGGCACCTCGACCCGCCTGATCATGGGGCTGATCGCCAGCCATCCGATCACGGTGACCATGACGGGGGACGCCAGCTTGCGGGGGCGGCCGATGGGGCGGGTGACGGTTCCGCTCACGCAGGTGGGGGCATCCTTTTCGGCCCGGGAAGACAAATACCTTCCGCTGACCGTGACAGGTACGGCCATGCCGATGCCGCTTGATTACACGCCGCCGATGGCCAGCGCGCAGGTGAAGTCCGCTGTCTTGCTGGCCGGGCTCAACACCCCCGGCATCACCCGCGTGCGCGAACGCGTCGCTACGCGCGATCATACCGAACGGATGCTCAGCGCCATGGGGGCGGACATCACGGTAACGGAGGAGGATGGCCTCAGGACCGTCAGCCTTGTGGGCCAGCCGGAGCTCAGGCCGATCAGCCTTGACGTGCCGGGGGATATTTCATCGGCGGCCTTTCTCCTGGTGGCGGCCTCGATCGTGCCGGGGTCGGACGTCACCATTGAAAATGTCGGCCTCAACCCCTTGAGGACAGGGATTGTCGCGGCGCTTCAGGCCATGGGGGCGGACATCGAGATTGTGAATGAACGCCAGCTGGGCGGCGAGCCGGTCGGCGACCTGCATGTCAAGGCCGCCCGCCTGCATGGTGTTGACAGCTTGCCGGTTGACCCCTCAACCATGATTGATGAGTTCCCGGTGCTTTTCTGTGCGGCAGCCGTCGCCGAAGGGCCGAGCCGGTTCACCGGGCTTGAGGAATTGCGGGTTAAGGAATCGGACCGCCTGGCGGTGATGGCGGCGGGTCTCAAGGCCAACGGTATCGCGGTTGAGGAGCTTCCGGACGGGCTTGTGGTGCCGGGTGCTGGCGGCCGTGTTCCCGGCGGCGGCAGGGTTGAAACGCACCTCGACCACCGCATCGCCATGAGTTTTTCGGTGCTTGGCCAAATGGCGGAAGCTCCGATCACCATTGATGACGCCCGCCCCATCCAGACCAGTTTCCCGGTTTTTATCGACCTGATGAAGGGGCTGGGCGCAGGTCTAAGCCTATAGGATTATTGGCTGACCTCCACCACGGCGCGGCCCCTGTGAAACGACGGAATCAGGGAGTCACACATACGCACGCGGGCGCATGATTGGTGTGCCCGTCAATCCATATTTGCGCCTCACACCCCCTTTGCGTGCATTGATCGTTCCAGAAAGCCTCCTTTCCGGCGTAAACTTGCGTTGGATATATCGTCCAAGTTGCAACGTTAACGGGCAAAACAGGAGATCTTTCATGTTAGCTGATCAACAATCTTCTTTCACCACGGAGCAAATTTATAAGCTGAGATATACTGCGTATCTCAGTAATGATTCGATCGACCCCAATCCGAACGCGGTCTTTTATGATCGTTATGACGCGGCGGGCAATTGTCTTTCTCATATCGAATATATCGATGGGCAGCCCGCAGGGTCGATCCGCGCTTGTGTCTATGATCCGGCAGAGCCGGACCTCCCCATCCCGGCGATGGAAAATTACGGCGCTGAAATTGCCCGTGTCCTGGGGCCGGACAAAAAGCTTGTGGAGGCCAATAAATATACCATCCACCCAAGCTTCCAGCACCGGAGTATCCGGATAAAAGCCCTTCTCTATGGCTTCATTCTGGATGTTGCCCTGAAGGAAGGCGCGGACTTTATCATCGGTGCAATCCGGCCGTCGCAGGCACTGTTTTACAAACGGATTGGCCTTAAACCGGTTTCAACTGTAAAGCCGTCCCTGCATATGAAATTCGATACCGTGCTCATGAGTGGTGCCGTTGAGGATTGTGAGCGGTGTTTCAACGCCAACGCACACCGGCACAGGGGAGCCGCATAGCCGTGAGAGGGGCACGGGAGCGGCCACCCAAAGGCCGCTCCCTGCGTCTGCCACCTCAAAATGGTTGGGTTTATACAATCTTTGGTATAATTTAGGCTGTTGGGAAGAGTATGCAAACAGGAATAGGTCTGACATGATCGTCTATCTCGTGGCTGCGATTGCTGATTTCATGCTGGCGGGCATCGTGTTGGCGCACGACAGAAGCCGGACCGCAGTGTCTTTCGCTTTCCTGTGTTGTTGCCTGGCAATCTGGTCGACAGAATTGTTCTTCCTGGCCTCGGTCCATGACGTAGCCAGCCTGGCCCCCTTATTCCAGATAACCCGCATGGGTATGTTCTTTATCGGGCCGGCTACTTTCTTATTTGCGACCTTGATCACGCGGACCCGGGTAAACTGGGTTCTTGGGACCGGCCTTGCCCTTTCTTTTGCGAACGCCGCGGTGACATCCCTGGTCAATTGGATCGCGCCGACGAAGCTTCTTGTCGTTCCTGGCGGACATTCCCCGGAGTTGGACGGCATCACGGTTGCGTTTTACGCGAACCTTGCCATGGCGTCCCTGGCATCGGTTTATATATGCGCGGTCGCCTACAAGGGGGCTATTTTCAGGGAACGTCTCCGCATCAAATGGATCATGTACGGGGTCACTATCGGGGTGATTTGCGGCTGGCTCCATGCGCTCTGGCCGAAATTATACATCGGGATCGTTGGATCCATCCTGTGCCTCTATTTCATTTCTTACGCGGTCATTCGCTACCGTCTTATCGGCGTGAAAGTCGCTGTCAGCGACGGTATTGTCAGGGCCTTGGCGGCCATTCCGCTGATATTTGTTTTCGTCGCTTTCGATCAGATATGTGACTCTATGGAACTGAAGACGGATGGATATCTCGTCGCACAGATATTGATGTTCCTGGCCTTGCTACAAATGTATCCATGGCTGGTTGAATATCTTTCCGAAAAACGGTCGAAAATTTTCCCGCCGGCCTCGAAGGGCTATAGCTTCACGATTGGCCAGGTGCAAAACGCCTTTAAGTCGACGTTGACGCCCCAAACCTTTTCCCGGGTTTGTGAGGAGCTGTTGCGCTATGTCATTCGCGTTGACGGCTACAGCTTTCACCTGGTGCCGCGGTTGATGGGGGAGACAGGTGAAGGCCTTCGCCTGTTTGATCCCGGTAGCAAGCCTCTGCCGGAACCGGCGCCAATGTCCCCGATTGAGAAGGGGACGTTTCTCGAGATGCTCTTCGCCCAGGAAGAAACGCTTTTCTATGATGAGGCGGCCCCGGCCTTCAAAGGCAACTTTGCCCGCCTTGGTGCCAGCGCCTTGGTGCCGGTGCGGATTGCCGATGAGACGGTCGGTTTCCTTCTTCTGGGGGCGCCGAAGAAGGAGGAACAATTCTCCTACGACGATATCCGTCTCCTCAATTGGTTCGGGGAGGAAGTCGGCCCTGTGCTTGAGAACCTGCTCGCTATGATGCGGCTGGAATCGAGCCTGGACGAAGCGGAGAAGACCTTGTCGGTTGTCTCCCGCCTCAATGAATATAACCACGATATCAAGACGCCATTTTCGAACATCGAAGCGCTTCTGCTCGCCGGTGACGCCTTCTCCAATGAGGAGCGCCAAGCCAAAATCCTCGATCAGGTCCGCAAGGGCCATGCGCTTGTCTCGACCATGACCGGGCTTCTCAAGGGCCAGCATACGCATCAGGCAGACGCTTATGATCTCAATGCCGTTATCCGGCGTGTGGTCGCAAGTTTCCCGACCAAGGCAAGCCTTGTGCGGACGGAACTCGGTCCGCTGCCGCTCTTGGAGGGCTATGAGGACGAGATGGAGCTTCTGTTCTCGAACCTCCTGTCGAACGCCTTTGCGGCCCAGGACAAGCCCGAGCATCAGGTCCGTGTC
>NZ_JAINDF010000004.1 GCF_023006325.1 Kordiimonas marina | reverse complement strand
GGACATCACCTACTAAGCCTAACCGCTTACCAAAAAGTTCGATCCGGGGAGGAGCAATAGCTCCTCCCCTTTTCGTTTGATGACACTGCTATAAGAAGCCTGCCCTAGTCGTGCGCGGGAGTCTGCGCCCGGCCTGATATCGTGAACAGCGTGATGCGGGACAGCGATCCGGACCGTGCAGCTTTGCTGCGCGGGTACGGCGGCAAAAGAAAACCCTGCTCCTCTTAGTGAGGGCAGGGTTTTCTTTTGATCTGAATGGACGGCCAGTCTATCGGGCGGTCAATATTCCTGCAGCAGCGACTTCAGGTAGGTGCCATAGCTGTTCTTGTAGGAGCTGGCCAGCTTGGCGAGGTCGTCACCGGTGATGAATTTCTTGCGCCAGGCCACTTCTTCCGGGCAGGCGATCTTGAGGCCCTGGCGGGCTTCGATCGTCTGGACGAAGTTGCTGGCTGCCAGCATGGCGTCCACCGTGCCGGTATCAAGCCACGCTGTCCCCCGGTGCAGTTTCACCACATTGAGGGTGCCCTGCTTGAGGTAGGCGTCGTTGATACTGGTGATCTCCAGCTCGCCGCGGGCCGAGGGTTTAACCTCGCGGGCGATGTCCACCACCTGGTTGTCATAGAAATAAAGCCCGGTCACCGCGAGGTTGCTTTTGGGCTGCTTGGGCTTTTCTTCGATCGACAGCGCGCGGCCGCTCTCGTCCATCTCAACGACGCCGAAGGCTGACGGGTTCCCGACCGGGTAGGCGAAGACATAGGCGCCTTTTTCCACTTTGCCCGCGCGTTGCAGGTGCTCGGTGAGTCCGGCGGCATAGAAGACATTGTCGCCGAGCGCGAGCGCACAGCTGTTATCGCCAATAAAATCGGGGTCGAGGAGGAAGGCCTGTGCCAGGCCCTTGGGTTCGGGCTGGGCGACATAATGAAGCTCAATGCCCCATTGGCTGCCGTCGCCGAGGAGGTCCCTGTATAGCGGCAGGTGCTCGGGCGTGGAGATTATCATGATCTCACGAATATCCGCCAGCATCAGCGTGGTCAGCGGATAATAGATCATCGGCTTGTCATAGACCGGCAACAGCTGCTTCGAAAGCGACTTGGTAATCGGATAAAGCCGGGTGCCGAGCCCGCCCGCCAGAATGATGCCTTTCATATGCCCGTTTCCCCCTTTTCGGTTTCTATTGTGCTGGGCTGAAGCTGCCGTCCGCGAACAGGCGGTCGACGCAACGTTTGAGGCTATCCTGCCACTTGGGCAGCTGGATGCCAAAAGTCTTTTCAAGCTTGCCGCAATCAAGGCGGCTGTTGGCCGGGCGCTTGGCCGGGGTCGGGTATTCCGCCGTGGTCAGGGCAGCAACCGTGGGCACGGGATGGCCGTGCTTTGCACCTTCGGCGAAGGTCGCCAACGCGAAATCGTACCAGGTGGTGTCACCCGTGCCCGCCAGGTGATAGACACCGGCGTAAGACGGCTGCCAGCCCTCGGCGAAGATATGCCTGACAACACCGATGAGCGCCTCGGCGATATCCGGCGCGTAGGTCGGGTTGCCTGCCTGGTCGGCGACAACACCGAGTTCATCGCGCTTTTCCGCCAGCATCAGCATGGTCTTGACGAAATTCTTGCCAGTCGCGCTATAGACCCAGGCGGTGCGGAAGATCATCGCATCCGGGTTTGAGGCCATGACCGCCTGTTCGCCTGCGAGCTTGGACCGGCCATAAGCGCCTGTCGGCCCCGTGGCGTCGGTCTCCAGATAGGGGGTGTCTTTCGTGCCGTCGAATACATAGTCGGTAGAGATATGCAGGAATGGCACGTCCACCGCGTGCGCTGCCGCGGCTAGGTTTGCGGCCCCCTGGGCATTGACGGCCAGCGCCGTGACCTCGTCGCTTTCGGCTTGATCGACCGCCGTATAGGCCGCGGCATTGATGACGGCATCAGGCGCGAAGGCCTGAACGGCCGCTTTCACGCCGTCCGCGTCGGTGAGGTCGAAATCCGGGCGGCCGAAGCATTGCACAGCCATATTATGCTTGCCGTCCAGTTCCTGGAGGGCGAGGGCGACCTGACCCGATTTTCCGGCGACAAAGATACGTTTCATGGCTTTATTTCTTCAAGAGCCCACGGCGTTCGGCGGCAACGTCCCTCAAGGGGCCCCACCACCATTCGTTTTCCAGGTACCATTCGACCGTCTTGCGGATGCCGGTTTCGAAATTCTCTTCGGCGCGCCAGCCCAGCTCGGTCTCAAGCTTGGTGGCGTCGATGGCGTAGCGGGCATCATGGCCCGGGCGGTCGGTGACGAAGCTGATCAGTTCGCGCCGGGGCCGGTTGCCGGGGCGCAGCTCATCCAGGATATCGCATATGGTTTCCACCACCGTCAGGTTGCTGCGCTCGTTGCGGCCGCCGACGTTATATTTTTCACCCAGCCGCCCCTTGGTCAGGATGGTGAAGAGCGCCTTGGCGTGGTCTTCAACGAAGAGCCAGTCCCGCACGTTCGAGCCGTCGCCGTAAACCGGCAGCGTCTGGCCGTCGAGCGCGTTAAGCGTCACGAGCGGGATCAGCTTCTCCGGGAAGTGATAGGGCCCGTAATTGTTCGAACAGTTGGAGATGACAACCGGCAGGCCATAGGTTTCATGCCAGGCATTGGCCAGATGGTCGGCCGATGCCTTGGAAGCCGAGTAGGGCGAGCTGGGGTCATAGGGTGTGGTTTCTTCAAACAGGCCGTCCGCGCCCAGCGAACCATAAACTTCGTCGGTAGAGACATGCAGGAAGCGGAAGGCGGCCTTGCGGTCATCCGGCAGCGCGTTCCAATAATCCCGCGCGGCTTCGAGGAGCACGAAGGTGCCGACGATATTGGTCTGGATGAAATCCGCCGCCCCGGTGATCGAGCGGTCGACATGGCTTTCCGCCGCCAGGTGCATCACCGCATCCGGCTGATGGTCGCGGAAGATGCGGTCCAGCGCCGGACGGTCGCAGATGTCGGCCTGTTCGAACGTATAAAGCGGGCTGTCCTCAATTTCCTTCAGGCTGGCGAGGTTGCCGGCGTAGGTGAGCTTGTCGAGGTTGATAACCGTGTGCCCGAGGTCCCGGACCAGATGGCGGCAGACTGCCGAGCCGATAAAACCAGCGCCCCCGGTGACGATAATCTTCATGGGTTTCAAATCCTTAACAGTTTTCGCCATAGACGAACGGGCTGTCGAAATCCGCCCAAGCAGGCAAGGCCTTGTCCTTGGCTGACAGGGTCGCGGTTTCGGCAGTGAACGGCCAGTCGATGCCGATATCCGGGTCATCGAAGGCGAGGCCCGCGTCATGCTCGGGCGAATAATAGTTGGTCACTTTATAGAAAAAGGCGGTATCGGGCACAAGCGTACAGAAGGCATGGGCGAAGCCCGCGGGCACCCACAGCTGCTTCCAGTTCTCGGCCGTCAGCTCAACCGCCACATGCTGGCCGTAGGTGGGGGAGCCCTTGCGGATATCGACTGCGGCGTCCAGAACCGCGCCGGAGATCACCCGGACGAGCTTGCCCTGTGCGAACGGCGGCTTCTGGTAATGCAGGCCGCGCACAACACCGGGATCGCGGGACAGGGAATGGTTGTCCTGCACGAACGTCTGGCCGGGAATGGCGGCGTCAAAGGTCTTCTGGTTGAAGGTTTCGGAGAAAAAGCCCCGGTCATCGCCAAAGCGTTTTGGCGTCAGGATAAAGACGCCGGGGATGGCTGTTTCTTCGACTTCCATAAATACTCGCCCATTATTAGAAATTGCTTTGGCTTGTATAGAGCAGATTACCCGGTTTAAAAAGGCGGAAGTAAGGGGCTGGACCGTCCGGCTTCGAAATTACAGGGGATGCCTGCCCATGAGGGCCGCAAAGGCGCGGCGATACATGGAGGGAAGGCGTCACCGGACTGTAGCTGGATGCCCTATAAAGCATTGCCAACAACCGATCTCTATTTCCTCGGCAGCATGGGCGACCTGGTCTCCGGCGTGGTGCGGCGCGCCCAGGTCACGCGCATCGGCGACAATAGCTTCCGTGTCGGCAGCCGCTATCTGGTGGTCAGGCGCGACCGGGATGAAGTGGTGGACAGGATCCTGTCCGACCAGGCGGCTGAAATCATCTATCTGATCGATGACGACCTGAGCGCGGCGGATGACCCAAGCCTGCCTGAAGGCTACCGTGAACGGCTGGCCGCCCTGAAGGCAGGGCAATACCGCAAGCTTCTGGACCGCGCGGCGCTTGTGGTCGCAAGCAGCGATAAGGTAGCGGCGGGGCTGAGCACGAAAGCCGACATCCGCACGCTGCATCCCTACTGGGCTGGCACCCTGCGCACGGGCAAGCACCTTACTGCCAAGGCTGGCCCGCTCGACCTTGTGCATCTGGGCACAGGCAGCCACGGGGCGGGCTTCGACTTCCTGAAACCGGTGATCGAAAGCCTGCTTGCAGGCGGCGCCGATATCCGCTTCCATTATTACGGTAATGAGCCGCGCCTGGGGGCGTTGGACGATGATCCGCGTATCGTCCGTCATGGGCTCAAGAGCTGGCGGCGTTACAAGGCAGCCCTTGGCCGCAGGCACTTTCACCTCGGGCTTTATCCGCTGCCGGACACGCCCTTTAACGCCGGGCGCTCCATCAACAAGATTTTGGAGTATACTCTGGCCGGTTGTCCCGCTATTTACAGTGCCGACTGGGGACGCGCCCGGGACCTTGTGCACGGGGAGAATGCGTTCCTCGCCGAAGATACGGTCGAAGCCTGGGGGCAGGCCGTTCGGGATATAGTGGCGGAACGCGACCGGCTGCCTGCCGTCTATGAGGGCGCGGCCGCGCACTACCGCCGTTTCAATGACCGGGACGCCCAGCGCCTTTTCTGGCTGGAAACCCTGGTCGGGGGAAACCTGTGAGATTGTTTTTTCTGTTCATCCGGGCCGTTGTCCGCCACCCGCTCAGAAGCCTGAGCGCGCTTTTCTGGTGGCTGCTCGGCAAGAAGCTCAGGGCCAGGAACCGGTTCGGTATCCTGGTTGACGATGAACAGCGCCGCTATGAAAAATGGCTGGCCGCCAAAGCCGGGCTGGACGATGACGCACGGCGTACGGTTGCCGAACGCGTGGCGCACCTGTCCGGGAACACGAATATCCTGATCCTGTGCCGCTTGTCGGCTGAAAATAAGCCAGCGCAGGTCGCGGCAACGGTCGCGAGCCTCAAGGCACAGCTTTATCCCAACTGGACCCTGCTTTTCGTCGGTGACGGTGCGGAAACATATCTGGACGCTGATGAGCACCGCCTGCACGCCGCGCCCGGCGGTGCCAAGGGGCAGGAAGCCTGCCTGAAGGCTATGAGGAAGGCGGCCTACGTCGGCTGGATGCGGCCGGGGGACAGCCTGGACGAGGAAGCCCTGTGTGCCTTCATGGCGACGCTGGGAGACGACCGCCCGGCGCTTATCTATTCGGATGAGGACCAGATCAACGCCCGCGGGGTGCGGCGCTTCGCCCATTTCAAACCCGGCTGGAACTTCGAGCTGTTGCTGGCGTGCGATTATGTCGGCGGGCTCAGCCTCATGCGGGCCGACCTGCTGAAAGGCGAAGCTGTCAGCGATGATGTCGCTTCCTGGCAGGGGCGTTACCATGCGCTCATCCAGGTGGGCGCTCCGCTCAAGAGCGAGCAGGTCCGCCATGTCTCAGACGTTCTGTACCAGCGCTATGTCCCGCGCTTCCTGCGGGCGGATGCCGTGCGGCCATCCAGTTCCGGCGTGGCCCATGAGGCGGTCCTGCAGGCTTATTGCCAACGGGAGGGGCTTCAGGCGGATATCGAGCGCGATACGTTCGGCCATGTGCGCCTGCGCCGGGATGTGGCGGAGCCCAAACCGCTTGTGTCCCTGATCGTCCCGACCCGGGATATGCTCCGGCTCACGCGGAAATGCGTGCGCAGCATTCTTGAGAAAACCACCTATGAGAATTTCGAGCTGCTGATTGTCGATAACGACAGCGAAAAAACTGCGACGCTGGCGTTTTTCGACAAGGTCGTGCGCCAACCCAAGGTGCGGGTGATTAAATACCCCGGCGTCTTCAACTATTCCGCCATCAATAATTTCGCGGTCGGCCACGCGCGCGGCGACTATATCGGCCTGATCAATAACGATACCGAGGTCATCACCCCCGAATGGCTGGATGAGCTGATGGCGCAGGCTGTCCGCCCGGAAGCGGGCGCCGTTGGGGCCAAGCTGCTTTATGCCGATGGCCGCATCCAGCACGCCGGGGTCTATACCGGCATGGGGCGGCTGGCGGGCCATGGCCACCGCTTCCTGAAGAACGACGCGCCGGGTTATTTCTACCGTGCGCACCTCAGCCAATTTGTCAGTGCCGTCACCGGCGCCTGCCTGATCGTCGAGAAGGAAAAATTCCAGGCGGTCGGCGGTCTGGATGCGGACGAACTGTGCGTCGCCTTCAACGATGTCGACCTGTGCCTGAAGCTGCAGGATGCGGGCTACCACAATATCTATGTGCCGCACGCGGTTCTGTATCACTATGAAAGCAAGTCGCGCGGCAAGGACCTGAAGGGCGAAAAGCGGGCGCGTTACCTGCGTGAAGCCGCGGTCCTGCAACAGCGCTGGGGTACCCACCTGGCGCCCGACCGCTATTTCAACCGCAACCTGTCCACCCAGCGGGAAGACTTCACGCTATCCTGAGGCTCAGCCCTTGATGAGGCTGCGCCAGGCGTCCCGGAACAAGGCTTCGTCATAGGCCTGCGCGGCCTTGAAGGCCTGAAGCGCCATGTCCTTCTTCTGGGCCACGGGCAGCTTGCTATAGGCGATGATCTCATCCTCGGCGGCGTTCCGGCTGCGGAAGGTGGCCCCGACGCCCGCCTTCATGACAAGCTCCGCAGCACCGCCGCCATCAAACACCAAAGGCACACAGCCGTAGGACATGGCTTCGACGATCGAAATGCCGAAATGCTCCATATAGTGGGGCTGCAGCGCCGGGCTCATGCCGAAGCCGGTGGCGTGCATATAGATGTCCGCGGTTGTAAGGTTATCGGCCACGCGAGCGGCTGAGACGTTGCATTCCACCGTGACGCCAAGGGGTGCACTGTTCCTCAGCCTGCCGAAATAGGCCATGTCGGCCTCATCGGTCGACAGGCTGCCGGAAATGATGCCCTTGATCTGACGGTTACCCCGGCCAAGCGCCACCAGTGTGTCCAGCACCACATCCTGCCGTTTCATATGCTCCCGCGTGATATAGCGGCCGAGGGTGGCCACCGTCAGCGGGTGGTCTTCGTCCTCAAAACGGGCAAGCGCCAGCTTTTCGTCCTTGTTGACCTTCACCGGCGGGTGGATGACATGGACGGGCATGTCCGGCAGGCGGCGGTCCTGCAGCGCCTTTTTGACGTGGGATGCGGTGAAGTCCGAGTTCACCACGATCGATTCATAGCCGTCGAGCGCGTTGTCCTGCCGGCCCTGAACCCGGTGCAGCGGGAAGGGGAACTGGCAGTGGTATATATTGCGCCGGCCCATCGCCGGCACGGTCGGCAGGATTTCATTGCCCATGGCGATGAAAAGGTCCGGGGTTTCGCGTGGATCGACCTCGCACATGGTGGTGAGGGCAAAGCTGCCTTCAAGCCCCAGGTCCTGCATGACGAAGGCCAGCCGGGTACGGCTGGTGGGCCAGGGTGTGGCGACCGTAACGTCATAGTCTGCGCTCAGCGATGACGCGATACTGAGAAGGTAGCGCTCACCCCCGCCGACGGACAGCCGGAACGGCGTATAGACCAGGGCTTTCGGTTTTTTGCCGCCTGCGTGCGCCTTGAAGCGGCTGAGGTTCGCGCCCGCGCGCGGAATATCATCCGAGGGACGGCGCAGCCAGCGGTCGGCATAGCGGCGGCGGTTGGTGTTGATTTGAGCGACAAATTTGTCGGCGAGCAGTTCGCTCGTTGAGGTGTTTTCAATATGCACCGCGAACGACCGGTGTGACACCAGCACTTTGTGGCCGTGGGCGCGCAGGCGGCGGCACAGGTCGGTATCCTCGAAGAACAGCGGTTCGAAGACAAAATCGAACCCGCCGATGGCTTCGATCTGCTCGGCGCGGACCATGGCGATCGCGGCCGAGATATAATCCACCTCGGTCACATGGGTCTCAGGCGGGCGGCGCAGGATGAACTCGTCCGCCGGCAGGTGTTTGGACCGCTGGATGGTGTTGCCGCAATCAGGCGCGATGCCGCCCTCTTCCTGGATCTTGCCGTCCGGGAACAGGAAGGTCGGGCCGACGAGCGCGCAGTCCGGCGTGCTGTCCAGGATGGAGACCATATCGTCGATGGTGGTCGCGCCCAGGTAGGCGTCATTATTCAGGAACAGCAGATATTTGCCGCGCGCGGCGTCGATCAGCAGGTTGTTGCCTTCACCGAAATAGAGGTTGGTTTCGGATTTGAAGACGCGGACCTCGGTGAAGGGGCTGAGGTAGCGTTCGATCTGGTGCAGGTCCCAGTTGCCGGAGCCATTGTCCATCACCAGGATTTCCGCCTGATGGCCGCCCAGGTTCATGAGCGCGCAATAAGCGCTCAGGATCGTGTGTTCCGGGTTCTTGTAATTGAGGCTGAGGATGCTGACCTCGGGCGTCCCGTCCGTCTGTTCCGGGCGCTTGCATTTGCCAAGCCTGATCTTGGTGACAAGCGTCATGAAATGGTTGGCGGTGAAGGGTTGGCCGCCGCCGATTACGCTGTCGTTCCAGGCGTGTCCCAGCGCCTCGAAATTCACCTTGCGGTGGGGCGAGACGGTCAGGAAGCGCTCATCCATCGCACAGAAGGCCTCGAACGGGTTGGCGTAGGACGTCTCCGGCAGGTTGGCGATGTGATTATAGTAAGGCGCATCGAAGAAGGGCGAGGCCGCGGGCGCGTCCGACCAATGCTCGATGAAATGCTCAAGCGGCGTCAGGCCGTTAAAGTCATTATGGTCCAGCGTGTCGTGCTTTTCCAGAAGGTCCATATAGAAGGCACTGTCGAAAAGCGGGTGCGGGTCATAGCCCTTGCGCCAGCCTTCCAGGACATAGTCGACAAGCTCGTTCTCCCACGTGAGGACAGACGCATGTTGCCGGTAGAAGATCGGGCGGAAGCAGCATTTGGGCAAAAGGCCGACAAGGGTTGCTTCCGGGTCGAAAAGGCGGCTGTAGGCCTCCCGGCTCGGGATATCGGGGATGGCCTCGGTCCAGTCAGCCGGGATGATCGGGTTGAAGCGCGGCGTGTTGCCGTCCCCAACTGAGCGGATGAAATGGGCGTAAAGGTCCGGAATTCTATCGGCGTCTTCCGTCAGGAAATAGGCATAGACGAAGGGCAGGAACAGCGGTGTCGGTTTGCGGCGCTCCAGGCAGCCCTTGCGGATATAATGAACGAACGGCGGCAGGCCGGTTCGCTCGGCGGCAATGCCTGCGGCAGCCTGATACATATCGCTTCGGAACCAGGGGCCGGGGTCATGGCCCTCCCAGATGCCGACCTCCAGAAACCGGGTTTCCAGGGCTTCGGTGTTGAGGCCGTCGAGCTCATGGGCCGCGCCGTACCAGGCCGGGTCGAAATAGGCGAGCGCGCGCTCTCTTTCTTCTTCCGTCAGGTGCTCTGTGGCCATGATCCTCTAGTCCCCCGCTTTTGGTCGTCAGTCTACTGCTGCTCAGGTGTATCGCTAACCGTTTGTAAGATTGCGATAATTTTAACAATAAGTCCAAGCTTTCCGCCCCGGAATGCCACCCTAAAATAAAGATGGCCCATGACGGAAGGCTTACCCGAGCTGTGTGCAGTATTTATTGCGCTTTTCTGATGGCGGCAACCTGTGCTTCAGATTTTTCAATTCCTGCCTGCATTTCCCGTGGGAGGTTGGTCTGAAGGTCACACCGGGGCAGCCGGGGCAGGGGGCGTCATGACCGCATCGAACAGGTGGGCCGCCAGCCTTTTGTCGACCTGGGACAGTTTCATGAAGAAGTCCAGGACTTCCGGGGTCGTCGGCCGCCGGAACGCATGGCCGCTGGCCTCGAATTCGTCGTCAAAGGGGGTATCGTCGTTGCCGAAGGTTTTGAAAGCCTCCCGGTTGCTGTCAGCATACCGGGCCAGTAGCGCGCGTTTTTCCTCAAGCGTGAAGACATCGAGCCTGGGCTCGGACGACAGGTGCTTCTGGATATAGGCGAGCAACTGGTCGCTGATCGCCTGCGGCAGGTCATAGCCGTTGAAATAATGCCGGAACATGAGCTTTTCCCCGTCGAGCGTCGGGTTCGCATGAACGCTGTTATAGCCGTCCGTGATGTTTGCGGGCAGGCCGAGGATATCCAGGAAACTGGGCAGCAGCACCGAACGGCATTTGTCGTAGGAGCGCAGGTGAAGCTTGCTGACGCCGGGCATCCCCGCCCACACCTGGCAATAATGCAGGATATCCATATTGATGCGGACATCATCCTTGATGAAATCCGCCGGTGGAATGCTGAGCTTGAGGTCGTCGCTTTTGGCCCACTGCTTGAACACGGATTCGGCCAAACGGTCCTGCCGCCTGGCATAGAGGATAATCTCGATATCATCCGCGAGCGCCTGCACCTCGGCCCAGAAAGCGGGCCAGCGGTCAGCCTGTTCATAGATGTTGGGGAACAGCTCGGAGCTGATAACCAGCGTCTGGCAACCGCTTTCCTCGATCTCCGCCCGCAGGTCCTTGAAGGCGGGCGCATAGTCTTCCTCCCGCCAGAACGGCAGGGTCAGGCTGTGGTGCGAAAAATCGTTCCAGGCCACCGAGGCCGGGTAAAGAACGCCTTGCTCCTTCAGCCGCTCCCGCGCGTGATAAAGCGCATACTGGATCGCGCTCGTGCCCGTCTTATGCAGGCCGATGTGGAGAAAGAGTTTTTGAACCGGTGTCTGAGCCATGGATGCGCGCCGTTATGCCCCGGTTGTCTTGCGTTTGAAATCATCCTCAAAGCGGACGATGTCGTCCTCGCCGAAATAGCTGCCGGTCTGGACCTCGATGAGGTGCAGTTCCGTCTCGCCTTCGTTGGCGAGCCGGTGGCGTGTCTCCACCGGCAGGTAGACGGACTCATTGGCCTTGAGGGTCAGGATATCGTCATTGCGGGTGACCGTGGCAACGCCTTCGACCACCACCCAATGTTCCGCGCGCTTATGGTGCGACTGCAGCGACAGGCGCTTGCCGGGGTAAACCACCAGCTCCTTCACCTGATAGCGGTGGTTGATGGCGAGCGAGCTATAATAACCCCACGGCCGGTAAACCGTGGTGTGCAGCTTGGCTTCGTCACGCCCCTCCGCCTTCAGGGCCTCGACAATATCCTTGACCTTCTGGTCCTTGTCCTTGGGCACGATAAGCACGGCATCATCGGTGGCAACGATGACCAGGTTGTCGAGGTCGGTGCCGGCGATCAGCTTGTCGTCGGCATGGATGTAGCAGTCCCTGGAATTGAGGAGGAGGACATCGCCTTCGGTGACGTTGCCGCCGGCGTCCTTTTCGCCCTGGTCATGCAGTGCGGAAAAACTGCCGAGGTCGGACCAGCCGATCGAACAGGGCACCACGGCGGCGCGTTCCGTGCGTTCCATGATGGCATAATCGAGCGAATCGGACGGCACGGCCGCGAAGGCGTCTTCGGGCAGGCGGTGGAACTCAAGGTCAGGCGTGATGCCGTCATACGCCTTCCGGCACGCGGCCAGCATGTCAGGCACATGAAGCGCGGCTTCTTCAAGAAGCTGGGACGCCTTGAAGAGAAACATGCCGCTGTTCCAGAGATACTGGCCCGAGGCGAGATAAGCCTGCGCGGTCGCGAGGTCCGGCTTCTCCTGGAAGCTGTCGATCTTGTGGACGCCTTTTGCGGCAACCTCCCCCGGTTTGATATAGCCATAGCCCGTTTCCGGGGCGGTGGGGGAAATGCCGAAACAGGTCAGGTAGCCCTCATCGGTGCCATTCGCCGCCATTTCGGTGGCGGTATGGAAGGCGGGCAGGTCGGCAATCAGATGATCCGCGGCGAGCAGCAGGATTTTGGCGTCAGGGCTTTGTGCCACAGCTTCGAGGGCGGCGATGATCGCCACCGGTGCCGTGTTGCGGCCGACCGGCTCCAGAAATATTTTCTGGGCGGCCAAACCAGCATCGTTCATCTGCTTCTGGATCAGGAAACGGTGGTCCTGGTTGGCGATGACCATGGGATCTTTGAAGCCGTACCGGGGCGCAGTCCGTTCGAGCGCCTGAATAAGAAGGCTTTTATCGCCGGTCAGGCTGAGGAACTGTTTGGGCATGCCGGACCGGGACAGCGGCCAAAGCCGGGTTCCGCTACCGCCGCACATGATGACCGGGAAAATGTCGTTAAACATGGTGTAGAAATAGTCCCTATGAAAATGAATAAGAGCCTTCCGGGGCAGTATCCAATGTTCCGCCGGTTTTGTTAAGGTTAATCAACAGCTTTCGTGCGCATGGCCGCAAAAGCCCCTGTGCGCGGGCCGCAAAAATTATGTACATTTAGGCGCCAGATGGTAAACCCCCTGAAGGGAAGGCGCCTGAAAGGGCGGGCCTGCCGGCGGGGCGAAGGGGTTTTTCGTGCGATTGGGAGTGTAACTTGTGGAACCAGCAATGATTTCCTGTGGCTCAACAGTTCTGCTCGTGGCTGACCGCGCGGATGTGGAAGACTATTACGCCAAGGACGAGACTGGCATCCAGATTGATCTGGTTCCAGAAGGGGTTGCGGACCGGCTGATCGGTATCAACCTCTTGGCGGATGGGGATTTTTCGAGCGATGAAAACCCGTGGCAGGTGACAGCTGGTGAGGCTCAGGGCGGAGTTGACCTCGCGCCGGACTGGACGCTGGCTGGTGCCCACACCGCCTACAGCCGCCTCGCCCCCGGTGTTGCATCTGCAACAGTTACCTATCACCACCCTGAGTATGGACCCTCGGTCCCGGTTCTCGGCGGCCATGACTATATGCTGTCGGCCTATGTGGCCGCGCACCGCTCCTCGGCCCACCTGCAGGTGACTTATTTCGGCGCCGACGGGACTGAGGTCGGGGCCTTCAGTGAAAAGATCGAGGACATCCTGTCCGGCGGCACGAAGCTCGCAACCTATAGCTTCGCCTTCATGAATACCACCGCGCCCGCGGCCGCCCGCACCGCCCGCGTTTCCTTCCTGATGGAAGCGGATGACCCGGCCGCGGACACGGACTGCTACCTTTTCTACACCTATGCCTCCCTCTTCATGTCGAGCGGTAAACCCGCCCGCGGCTGGCACGATACGGTGCCGGGCATCCTGGACATCATCAAGGCGCTGGGCAATGCCGGCACGGTGCTCCTGAGCCTTGAAAGCGCACCGTTTCAGGACGAGAGCGTCAAGCAGCTGGATATCTACAAGGCCGGAACCCGCATCGCTGAAGGTGTCCGGGTGGAGCGCCTGCCGCTCACCTGTCCCTGGATGATCATCCGGGGTCGGCGGTTCAGCGCAGGAGTCGAGCATGAAGCGGGGGAAAACCTCGTCACGATGCTGGACGATGCCGGAAAACCCAGTGCGCTGGGCGTTCAGGTCATGATCGACGGCACGCTCGATACCATCGGCTTCGCCCACAAGACCCAGAGCCCGGAACGCCGGGAAGTATATCTGCGGCTGAGCGCCAGGGCCTTCGACGGCCACGCGCATCATATCCAGCTCCGCACATTCGAGGGTCAGGTCCTTAAGGACGATGTGGTTATTCTGTCCCAGCGCAGTATCGATTTCGAAGTGATCCGCGAACATACCCGGCCGCCGTTCCGGTCGGACCTCAGCCCGATGGCGGGCACGCGCTACCGCTCCCTGCAGGCGCAGATGGCGCACGCGGATACGCTGGGCGCGCAGGCGATCGCGGAGATCGGCCAGTGTGTCGATATCGTCACGACGGGGTTTGAGAAAAACAAAATCTTCGTGCCGCTTGCCTTCCCGGTTCCCGAGGCGCCGACCGTGTCGGTGGTGGTGCCGGTCCATAACAAGTTCGCGGTCACCTACCACTGCCTGGCAGCCCTCCGCTTCGCCTATAATGAGGCCAGTGTGGAAATCATCGTCGTCGATGACGGTTCCAGCGACCGCACGACCGAGCTGGCCGGGCTTGTGAGCGGCATCAAGATCATCCGGCATGAAAAAGCCCAGGGCTTCGTCGGCGCCTGTAACGCCGGGGCGGCGGCCGCGCGCGGGGACTATATCGTCCTCCTCAATAATGATACCGAAGTCACCTACCGCTGGCTGGACGAACTTCTGTTCAGCTTCCGCAATTTCAAAAATGTCGGGCTTGTCGGCTCGAAGCTGATTTACCCGACCGGCAGCCTGCAGGAAGCGGGCGGCATCATCTGGGGCGATGGCTCCGGCTGGAACTACGGCCGCCACTGCAACGCCGATGAGCCGCAATATAACTATACCCGGCCTGTGCATTATTGCTCCGGCGCCGCCATCATGGTGGCAAAGCCGGTGTGGCAGGAAGTCGGCGGCTTTTCCGAGGACTTCGCGCCCGCCTATTATGAGGACACCGACCTCGCCTTCAAAATACGCGATAAGGGCTATAAGACGCTCTATGCGCCGCTCTCGGTCGTGGTCCACCATGAAGGTATCTCGAACGGCACCGAAGTCGCCTCAACCGGTTTGAAGCGCTTTCAGGAGATCAACCAGCCCAAGTTCCTGAAGAAATGGGCGAAAGCGCTGAAGGACGCGCCTGAAGCCGGGCCAGCCGCGCATCTTTACAAGGATGAAGGCGTCACCAAGCGGGCGCTGTTCATGGATTACCAGATGCCGCGCACCGACTATGACGCTGGCTCTTACGCGGCGATCCAGGAAATGCGGCTGATGCAGTCGCTCGGTTACAAGGTGACCTTCCTGCCCGGTAACCTGGCGTGGCTCGGCAAATATGCCGAGCAGCTCCAGCGTATCGGGGTCGAGGTCATCTATGCCCCCTTCTATGTGGCGGTCGATGAATTCCTGCAGGAACGCGGGGCCGAGTTCGATGTGGTCTATATCACCCGCTATTATGTGGCGCAGGACCACCTGGACATGGTGCGCGAATATGCCCCGCAGGCAAAAGTGCTGTTCATGAACGCCGACCTGCATTTCCTGCGTGAAGCCCGCGCCGCCATCCAGTCCGGTGACCCGGAAGCGCTCGAGGAAGCCCGCAAGACGCGGGAGGAAGAGCTGGCGGTGATGCGGCAGGTCGATATGAACCTCAGCTATAATGAGGTCGAGCACGCCGTGATCCTCAGCCACAATATGGAACAGTCCCGCGTGATGAAGGCGCCGTGGGTGGTCGATGTCGCGGACGATATCCCGCCGTTTGATGCCCGCGAAGGCATCGCCTTCCTCGGGGGCTACGGCCATCCGCCGAACGTGGAGGCCATGCGCTACTTCGTGCGGGAGGTGATGCCCGCGCTCAGAAAGGCGCTACCCGGCGTGCCGCTTTATGTGTACGGCAGCAACATGAATGATGAGGTCGCTTCGCTCGCCGCGGATGATGTCATCATCGTCGGCCATATCGAGGATGTCGCGGATGTCTATAACCGGCACCGGGTCTTCATCGCCCCGCTTCTGAGCGGCGCAGGCATCAAGGGCAAGGTGCTGGCGGCGATGGCCTACGGTATCCCGACCGTCCTGTCGTCGATTGCGGCGGAAGGCACCGGCGCGCGGCACGATTATGACTGTCATATCGCCGATACGGTTGAGGATTGGGTGGCGTCGCTTTCCACGCTTTATGGCGACGCAGAAGCCTGGACGTTGATTTCCGAACGTTCCCGCGCGTTCGTGGCGCAAAGCTTCTCCTTTGCCCGCGCGCGCAAGGACCTCCTTAATGCGGTCAAGGCCGTGGGCAGCCCCTATGAGGCCGAAGAAAGCGGACTTTATATCCAGTCGGCAACCATGAACCTGGAACCCTGAGGGTAGGGATGGCGGATAGGCGCACAATCCTTCTGTTGGCCGGGCTGCCGGGGCAGGATTTTTCTGCCATCGCCGAAGCCTGCGCCGCAGAAGGCGCCGCGTTCGTCGCCTTGTCCCGTGAAGCCGTGGACCAGGAAGACAAAAGCTTTCAGGCCCGGCTGAGCCGTATCAACCGGCGCATCCTCGACCTTTCGGGCTACGGCTGGGCCGATGTGCGGATGCTGCGGCAGGATGCTTCTTTCCAAAACATCGACAGCCGTTTCGCCCAATGGGCCAGCATGCGGATGCAGGACCTTATCGCCAAGGCATGGGAAGCGGCGCCTGCGGATAGTGGCAAGCCGCTGGTGATCGCGGGCGATACGTTGGCGCCGACCATCGGTATCTGGGCGCAGGCGTTCACTGCCTTGGATGTGGATGTCCGCCCGGTGCTGCTGGCGCTGACGGCGGATGAGGCCATGGCCCGGTTCACCGAGGCCTTCCCCGGCAAGATCGGCATCCCCGGCGGGCCGCAGCTTTGGCTTAAGCATACGCTATTGGCGCTGAGCCAGATGGCAGAACAGGACGCTGGTCAGCTGACCCACTGGACGGACGATCAAGCCAGCCGTGACGGCATGGCGGGTCTTCTGAAAGGGGAGACACCTGTGGCGTTCAAGGCGCCTGACCGTAGCGGTTTGGCCCGGAACCCCGACGCGTTCGACCTTGTTTCCGCAACCGAGGAGTTGCTCGCCCAATGGCCGGGTGTAGCTGGGGCTGAGCGGAAAGCCCGCTCCGGGGCGCTGCTGGATAGCCTGCGCACGATGGCAGCGCTTTATGGCGACATGGCAGATATCCCTGAAAAGCTGGCAGCGTTCCGCGTGCCGCTTACCCCGGCGCCGACGGTGAAGGGCCGGGCGGTCATCCTGCATTATCATTCCTTCAAGAATGCAGGCACGTCGGTCGATGCCATGCTGAAGGATAATTTCGGCCAGCTGTGCGATAGCCGTGAATTTGAGCGCGAAGAAGACATGCGGCCGCTCGCGCGGGACTGGATCTTGTCAAAGCCGCAGAAGCGGGCTTTTTCCTCCCATACGCTTGAGGGGCCGGTGCCCGATATCCCCGGTGTGGATATCCTGCCGGTGATCTTCCTGCGCCACCCGATAGACCGGGCGCGGTCGGCCTATCTGTTCGAACGGCGGCAGGCGGCGGACACCAAAGGCGCGGAACTGGCGAAGACCCATGATTTCGCAAGCTACATCGACATCAAGATGCAGGAGGAATACGGCTGGGCGGTCGTCAATTTCAACTGTGTCCGCCTGTCGATGTTCTCGGGGGCGCCGGGGGAAGAACCCAGCCTGGAAAGGGCGATGGAAACGCTGGATAGGCTGCCCTTCGTCGGGCTGGTGGAGCAGTTTGAGGCTTCCATCCGGCGGCTTGAAACTTTGATGCGCGCCTATTATCCCGATGTGGTGTTGGGGAGTGTCCTCAAGAATGCCACCCGCGCGCCGGAGCTTTCGCTTGAGGACCGGCTTCAGGAAATCCGGGCCGAGCTCGGCGACGCGCGCTATGACCGCCTTGAAGCGGCGAACAAGAATGATCTGGCCCTCTTTGAGCGGGTCAATGCTTTTTACAGTCAGAATACGTAAAGTAAGGAACAGGGTATGACGGTTTTGGTGACAGGCGGCGCAGGCTATATCGGCAGCCATATGGTGCTTGAGCTTCTGGGCGCGGGCGAGAAGGTTGTCGTGCTGGACAACCTCACCACAGGCTTCCGGGACGCGGTCGCCGGGGCCGCCGAGTTCATCAAGGGCGATGTCGGCGATGAAGCGACGCTCGACAAGCTTTTCACGGACCGTGAAATCGACGCCGTCATCCATTTCGCGGGCTCGATCATCGTGCCGGAATCGGTTTCCGACCCGCTCAAATATTACCGCAACAACACGGCCAACAGCCGCACGCTGATCGAGGCCTGTGTCCGCCACGGCGTGAAGCGCTTCATCTTTTCCTCCACCGCCGCGGTTTACGGCGACCCGGAGTATGTGCCGATCGGGGAGGATGCACCGCTCGCGCCTTTGTCGCCTTACGGCACCTCCAAATGGATGACGGAGATGATGCTGCGCGATGTCGCTGCGGCGCATGATTTCTCCTACGTCGCACTGCGCTACTTCAACGTCGCGGGCGCCGACCCCGAAGGCCGCACCGGCCAGTCGACGGCGAACGCCACCCACCTCATCAAGGTGGCCTCGCAGGCCGCGCTCGGCCTCCGCGACGCCCTCAGCGTCTTCGGCACCGACTATGACACGCCGGACGGGACCGGCCTCCGGGACTATATCCATGTCACCGACCTCGCGAAGGCGCACCGGCTGGCGCTCGGCTGGCTCAGGGATGGTGGCGAAAGCCAGGTGATGAACTGCGGCTACGGCCACGGCTTCTCGGTCTTCGAGGTGATCGAGGCGGTCAAGCGCGTCTCCGGCGTCGATTTCGAGGTGAAGATCGAAGGCCGCCGCGCGGGTGACAGCCCCAAGGTGGTCGCCAAGGCCGACAAGGTGAAAAGCCTGCTCGGCTGGACGCCGGATTATGACGACCTGGATACCATCGTCACCCATGCCTATGCCTGGGAAAAGCGGCTGTCACAGAAAGCCTGACGCGGTCTGTCGCACGGAAAAGCAGAAGGGGCACCTGAAAGGGCGCCCCTTTTTGTTTGTCCGGTTTTGGAAGGCTTACTTGAAGGTCACCAGCGTCTTCAGCTGCGCGGCCATCGACGGGTCTTCGGCGGCCAGCGACAGGTTGGCCATCAGCCAGCCGATCTTGCTGCCGCAGTCGAAACGGCGGCCTTCGAACTCCAGCGCGTGGAAGGGCTGGCTGTCGATCAGACGCGCCATGGCGTCGGTCAGCTGGATCTCGCCACCTGCGCCCACCTGGCGTTCTTCCAGATGCTGCATGACTTCCGGCTGCAGGATATAGCGGCCGACAATCGCCTGGTTGGACGGGGCATCGGCCGGGTGCGGTTTCTCGACCAGGCCCTTGACCTCGATCTTGTTGCCTTCCTGCACGCCCGGGGTGATGACGCCGTATTTGGACGTCTCTTCCTGGGCGACCTTCATGGTGGCGACGATATTGCCGCCATATTCATTGTAGGCTTCCACCATCTGCTTCAGGCAGCCGGGCTTGCCCTTGATCAGGTCATCCGGCAGCGCCACGGCGAACGGGTGGCCGTTGGTCAGCTTGCGCGCGCACCAGATGGCGTGGCCGAGGCCCAGGGGACGCATCTGGCGGACGTAGGAAATACGGCCTTCTTCAAGGAGCATGGAGCGTGAAATCTCCAGCGCTTCATCCTTGCCCTTTTCCTGCAGGATTTTTTCAAGCTCGTAGGCGTGGTCGAAATGGTCTTCCATCACCTGCTTGTTGCGGCCCGTGACCAGGATGATGTCCTCGATCCCGGCTTCCAGGGCCTCTTCCACCGCATACTGGATCAGCGGACGGTCGAGGACCGGCAGCATCTCCTTCGGGATGGCCTTGGTGGCGGGCAGGAACCGGGTGCCGAGACCGGCAACCGGCAGGACGATCTTCTTGATCGGACGGTGCTGCATTGTCACTCCAGTGCGGACAGATATTGCCGCGTCAGAATTTTACCTTCCTCAACCGCGGGCTGATCGAAGGCGTTGACGCCCATCAGGTGTGCGGTCAGGACAGTTTCAAGCATGAAGGACACGAAAAGGCCACCCAAATTTTCTTCCGAAAGCGCGTCGATGACGATCTCGCGGACGGTGCGGCCTTTGCCCCGCAAGGTTTCCTGCGTGGCGCGGGACTGGCAGGTGACCATGTCGCCGATGGTGCGGCCCGCCATGTAATCGAGGCCGTAAGCCTTGGCTTCGTCTTCATCGATTCTCGGGCCCTTGCCGAAGCTCGGGATGGTGATGATGGTGACGAACTTGTCATTGGGGCCATCGAGGAAAAGTTGCAGCTGGCTGTGCTGGTCCACCGGGCCGACGGCGCGGATCGGCGTGGTGCCGAGGCCGTCCTTGCCCAGGCTTTCCGCCCACAGCTGGCCGTGCCAGCGGGTGAAAGCGCGCAGCACTTCAGCATAGGGCATGACCAGAACCTGGGTGATGCCTTTATGTTCGTTCAGTGTCTGCGTGAGCGCGGCGCCGATGACGGCAGGCGCGCTTTCCGGGTTCTCGATCAGGTCCTTGCAGACCTCTTGGGCGCCATCGCGGAAGCCTTCGACCGACAGGCCGGAGACCATCACCGGCAGCATGCCGACGTTCGTGAGCACGCTGAAGCGGCCGCCGACGTCCGTGGGGTGATCCAGGATCGGCGCACCCAGCTTTTCACCGTAGGTGCGCAAGGGGCGCGTCCCCGGCTCGGTGATGAAGGTGAAATGCTCACCGATGGCATCTTCGGCCACGGCGGTTTCAAGCCACGCCCGGCAGGCCAGAAGCTGGGCCAGCGTCTCCGCGGTGGTGCCGGATTTGGAAATCGCCAGTACGTGGGTGTTTTTGGGGTCGAGCGTCCTGAAGAGCCGGTCCATCTCGAACGGGCACAGGCTGTCCGGCGTGTGGATTTGGGTGCCGGTGCCGTCGATGTAGCGCGAAATGGCAAGCGCCGCCTGCGCGCCGAGGCTGGAGCCGCCGGTCCCGAGCACGATGAGGTTTTCGAACGTCGCGGTGATGCGCGCCGCCGCCGCTTTCATCGGGGCCATGTCCGGTCCGGTCGAGGCCTGACGGGCGAACGGCAGCAGTCCATCAGCCGCCAGCGCACGCGCATGATCCGCCGCCTTTTTGAGGTTGGCGTCAAAGGCTGCGCGGATGCCCAGGGCATCCAGGTGATCGTGAAGGCTTTTTTGACCGAACGAGGTGGCGAACATGATTTCTTCCAAACACTAGAGTTTCCAACAATGACAACGCTGCCATTTAGGAAAGGAAGGGCGTGTCTTTCAAGACATTTCCTTCTAATGATGCATGACTGTTACCGGAAAATGACCCCCCGCGCAATTTGACGGGCGAGAATAGTGCAACCCTATGGCGGGGTGTGGGGCTTTTTCAGGGCACCACGGCGTTGGCGCGCGGGCATTCGCGGAACCACAGATTGAAGGCCCATTTTTCGCCCTCGATCACCGGGCATCCGGCATGGAGCGACTGCGGGTGGCAATTGACCGTGCCGGATTCGCAGTTATGGAACACCAGAAGCTTGCCGCGTTCGGGCGGGATGGTGATGCCGATGTTCGGGAAGTCTGTCTCCCCGCCCTTGGTCACGTTGGTGAGGTACCCGAGCGCGGTAATCAGCCGCTGGCCACCGCCTTCCCAGTTGCGCTTGCCCGAAGGTGTGTTCGGGTCGAAGGCGTCAAAATGCGCACGGTATTCGGCGCCGGGGCCGTAGCGGATCATCTGGATGCTTTCGGCGTGGCTGAGCGGCATCCCGATAAGGCCTGCGACGCGCGCCGCGATCCGCCGCGTGGCGGGGTCGGCGTCATGTTCCAGCCAGCACATGTCGTTGGTGCGCGCTTCCACGACGATCGAGTCATCGTCGCCCGAAACTTCGCCGCGCGTCATCGTCCTGGCCTTGGCTCGGGAAATCAGGTGGCTGCATTCCACAGGCGAGACGAAATTGTCGATGGTATAGATCCGCGGGTCCAGATGAAGGTCGATAATGGCGCGTAGCATGGGCGTTTCGGTGGCCTTTTGTATTCCTGTTCTAGTCCCCCTGAACTTTAAGGGGATTTTGAAAATGTGCCAGTGGCTTTTTGGCGAGGCGGGAAGTCCACGGAAAAAGTACGGAGGGAAGGCGGTCTAACCTTTGTCATAAACTTGCGGCGTATGCTGCGCGGGAGGAGGTGCCAGTCTCAAAAAGGCCATGATGGTACGCTGGCATATCTTTTGGGAGCGCGGGCGTGCCGGGTTTGCTATTCTGCTATGCAACGGAGGCTGGTATCCCATAGTCTTGATAGAGTTCGGCCAGAGGGGACGGTCGGGCGTATCTTTTTTGAGGGTAAAAAGTGGTAGATATTCCGAACGACTTAAGTACGACGGCGAGCGTCACCCAGGGTGCTACCTACACCGGCACGATCGATACGGCGGGTGATGAGGATTGGGTCGCGGTCACCCTGCAGGCGGGGGTAACCTACGCCATCAGTATGCAGGGCCAGCCCACCGGCGCGGGCACGCTTGAAGACCCGTACATCAAAGGGCTTTATGATGCCTCGGGCACATCCCTGGGCCTGTCGGATGACGATGGCGGGACCGGGCGGAACAGCCAGCTTGTTTTCACACCCACGGTAACCGGCACCTATTATGTCTCGGCCGGCGGCTGGGACACCACCACCGGCACCTATACGCTCAGCTATGATAATTATGTCGCGCCGGACCCGACCCCGACCACCGATGCCGTGGCAGAGAATGTCGACGCGAGCGGTGTGACCGAGATCGACGCGCTGCTCAACCTCACGCGCTACCAGAATGTCGAGCATGCGTCGACAACGCATGTGACCTACAGTATCCCGACCGCGAATAGCGTTTACTCGGACGCCAACAACGATTATGGCGCCAGCAACGGCGACGGCGAACCCTGGACCGGTCTTCAGGGGCTGACCGCAGCCGAGCAGGAAGTCTTCCATTATGCGCTCGACCAGGCCGCCAGCCTGGCCGCGCTGACTTTCGATGAAGTACCGGACAATGCCACCAGCGCAGGCACCATCCGCGCCGCCTGGACCGGGGTTGCCGATAACAGCGCCGCCGCCTGGGCCTATCTGCCATCAGGCTCGGTGCTCGCGGGGGACATCTGGTTCCTGAGCCAGAACCTGGATACCGGTGGCCGCGGCTCCTACTTCGAGCTGACCATGCTGCACGAGCTTGGGCACGCGCTCGGCCTGAAGCACAGTTTCGAGGCCGACCCGACCGGCGTGACCATGCCGAGCCAGTATGAAGGCCTCGAATATACGGTCATGTCCTATACGATCTCGGCCGAGCATCCGGAGGCCCAGGGCGCGAGCTTCTATCCCACCACCTACATGTATTGGGATATCAAGGCGCTTCAGTATCTCTATGGCCCGATCGACAAGGCGGTGGGGGATACCACCTACACGTTCGAGAACGGCACCAAATATTATGAAACCATCTGGGATACCGGCGGCAACGATACCTATGATGCCTCGCTTACCTCGGCCAATGTGGCGCTGAACCTGACGCCGGGCAGCTGGAGCAACGTCGGTACCCGGATTTCTCTCTATACCAACGCGGCCACGCTGGTGAAAACCGACACGGTCTACACGCCGCCGGAGATCACCATCGAAAATGCCATCGGTGGCACCGGCGACGATACGCTTACGGGCAACAGCGTCGCCAACAGCCTGGAAGGCGGTGCCGGGGATGACATCCTCAAGGGCCAGGGCGGCCAGGACACGCTTGATGGCGGCTCGGGGAATGACAGCCTGACCGGCGGCACGGGTGCCGATGTGTTCGCGTTCGACAGCGGCTGGGGCGATGACGTCATCACCGACTTCACGGTGGGCACGGATGAATTCGACCTGTCGGCCGCGGGCCTCAGTTACGGGACCGTCACCATCAGCCAGGGCGCGAACGGCGCGGTCCTTTCCGACGGGTCGGGCGATACCATCACGCTGACCGGCGTTGACAGCAGCTACATCAGCCGCGGTGATTTCGGGGCAACCGGCACGGCATCGTCCGGGAACGACGCGATTTACGCCACTGCGGGCAATGACCGCATCAAATCGCTTGCCGGGAATGACACGGTCGATGGCCGGGGCGGCAATGATTTCATCTCCGGCGGCTACGGCAGCGACATGCTGATGGGCGGGTCCGGGAACGACGAAGTCTATGCCGGGGCCGGGAACGACAGTATCCGCGGCGATGGGGGCAACGATATCCTCGGTGGCAGTACGGGCGACGACCTGATCATCGGTGGCAGCAGCGAAAGTTCCCTGTTTGAATTTTCGTCCGGCAGCGGTGATGGCGCCGATACCCTGTTCGGCGGTGACGGCAACGATACGCTGGTCGGCGGCAGCTGGAACGACAATGGCAATGGCGTGGTCGAAGTCGGTGAGGTCAGCGATAGCACCGGAGACGCGGGCAATGTCATCTGGTCCGGCACCGGTGATGACCTGGCCTACGGTGCCGGTGGCCGTGACACCATCGGTGGCGGCGAAGGCAATGACGACCTGTTCGGGGAGGGCGGCAATGACGTCCTCTATGGCGGCCCCGGGGCGGCCAATGTGTCGAACGACACGCTCACGGGCGGTGCCGGGAACGACAGCCTTTATGCCGGGGACGGTAATGACGTTCTCGATGGCGGCGCGGATAACGACCTGATGTTCGGCGGTAACGGGTCGGATACGCTGGATGGCGCCTCCGGCTCCGACACGCTTTGGGGCGGCGACGGCAATGACACGCTCACGGGTGGCGGCGGGGCCGACACGCTCAACGGCGGCACGGGGAACGACAGCCTCAATGGTGACGACGGCAATGACCGCATCAACGGCGGCCAGGGCGATGACACGCTTACCGGCGGTGCCGGGGCTGACACCTTCGTCTTCGCCGCCAACCATGGCGATGACAGGGTCACCGACTTCAACAAAGACGAAGACATCCTGCAGCTTTCGGGCACGACGACGGACTTTACGTCGCTTTCCGGCGTCCAGGCGGCGTCAAGCGAGGTAACGGTGAGCGGCGTGGCCGGGCTTCTGATCAACACCGGTGGGGGCGACAGTATCTTCCTTGTCGGCCTGCATATGTCCGACCTGTCGTCGATGGACATCACTTACTAAAGACAAAGGCATCCGCCGGGGGATTGGCGGATGCCTCTTGCTTGCCTTGGGGGTTCAGGCTTCTTGTGTGTCGGCATCCGGTAGCGGGCTTGCGGCCTTCACGCCGTTTCCGGCGCCGGCGAGGGGCCATGCCACTTCCTGCTTCCAGCTCACGGGCTCAAGGCCTTCGATGCCGTATTCCTTAGGGTAGCGGCGCGTGATGTGCGCGGTGCCGAACAGCACGTCCCAGAAGAACAAGAGGTTGCCGTAGTTGCCCTTATAGTTGGTGACGCCGTCCTCTTTATGCAGGCCATGGTGCGCAAAGTGGGTCGAGGGCGTAGAGATCGTACGTTCAACGATCCACAGGAGCGGCGACAGCCATGGCCGCTTGATCAGCGCCTCATCCCAGCGCACGCTCGAATGCGCGCCGATGATCACCGCCATCTTGATGATCAGATAAGCCGGGTAGATGACGCCGAGCCCCATATAGACGAGGACGGAGGAGATCCACAGGCTGGGCATGAACAGATAGTAGAAGATATTGTTCCGGTAGACGACGCGCACGCTCATATAGGACGCACTGTGGTGCGCGCGGTGCAGGTTATAGAGGAACGGCACGGCGTGCGACGTGCGGTGCCACCAATATTGCACCATATCGTCGCCGACGAGAAGCAGCACGACCATGGCCGGGACCGGCAGGTCAGCCAGCATACCCTGCGCGGCGGGGAAGAAGCGGTCGCCCAGCGTATGGACAGCAGCGAGCACCAGCGGAATTGTGATGACGGTGATGGCGATCATCGACAGGGCCTCGATGATCCAGTCCCGCTTTTTGGAGGCGCCGCGGTTCGGGAAGCGGCCGGTGAGGACTTCAAGCGCCACGAACCCGAGGAATACACATAGGACGACAAGTTTTTCGTTCATCTGACAGTTTCCCTTCCAGCCCCACACAGGGGCTTTCCTTCCCATCTGTCACTCTAGCGGTTCCTATACATAAGAATTAGTGATAAATAATACTGAATAAATAACTTATGGATATGTAATGCTCGAAATCCGTCACCTACGGCACCTGATCGCCATCGTCGACCATGGCGGGCTCGAGAAAGCCGCTGAGGCGCTGCATCTCACCCAGCCCGCGCTCACCAAAAGCCTGCGCCGGATGGAGGCGCTTCTGGGTGTGCCGGTGGTCGAGCGCGCGGGCAGGCGGCTGGTGCTTACCGAAATCGGGGCGGATATATTGGCGGACGGCAGGCGGCTGGTGCAGGACGCCGATGAGGTCGAGCGCCGGGCACGGTTGTGGCGCGAAGGCGGCGCCGGGCGTGTAACGGTCGGGGTCGGCCCGGCCGTGCAGGCGGGCGTGGTGCCGGATGTGCTGACCCGGCTCAGCGGCGATGCGGCGCTCGAAGGCGCGCTCCTCATTGAAACCGGCCATGCCGACAACCTGCTGCCGCGCCTGATGGCTGGCAGCCTGGATTTCGCGGTCTATGACTTTGACGTCGATCCGCACGACCCGGACCTTATGGCCACCCCGCTCGCGCCCGAGCCGGTGGCGGCGATGGTGCGGGCAGGGCACCCTTTCACGGAAACCCCGCCCAAGAGCACTGAGGACCTGCGCTCATATTCCATCGGCACAGTCCCTGCGCCGCCAGGTCTCCGGCAGGCAGCGGATGACATGATCCGCCAGATGGGCACAGGCATGACGCTCGAATGCGATAATTACGACTCACTGGCCGAAGTGGCGCTTTCGGGCGACATGGTCGTGCTTGCGCCTGACCGGGTGATCGCCCGGCTTGCCCGCCACCGGCCGCTCGTGGCCGTCTCGCTCGCCTTCATGGCCATGACCACGCGCCCGCAGATCATCCGCCGCCGCCACCGGCCGCAAAGCCCGCTTTCTCTGCGGCTGATGAAACTTTTCGAGGACGTGGCGGGCTGAAAGGCGTTTAGCCGGGAACGGCGGGTATTTCCCGCCGGAGGTCAGGCTCATTATGAAGGAAGGTTAGGCTGAGGGAGAGGAATATCTCCGCATCCCCGGTGGCCCCGCCGCCTGTGAAATCCGCAAGCCGGGCGAGGCTTTCTGTATCCAGCCGGACACCGGCATCTTTCATCCGTGCGGCCAGGGCAGGGAGCTGTTTGGCGGGCAGGGCCAACTGGAAAGCGGCGGCCATGTTTGAGAAAAGCGTATGATCGACAACCCAGCCCTCTGCGCCGGTAACGGCGTGGCCGATGGCGGCGATAACCTGATGCCGGTCCTGCCGTGTGACGCCTTCGAGCCTCAGCCGTTTCGGTCTCACACCTGATCTCCCGTTCCGCTTGTATAAAGTCAAGAAACTGTCAGCCTTCATATAGTATCAGGGAGACAGGATGCCACCCATCGGGCCCTGAAAAGGGGCGGGTCGGCGATGTTTTTCCGCAAGGTGAAGGAGACGGGCATGAGCTACCATTTCAGCAAAACGGTTGAGGGTGATTTCGATGAAGTGATCGCGCGGGTGACGGAGGCCCTGAAGGCCGAGGGCTTCGGCGTACTGACCGAGATCGACGTGCAGGCGACCCTCAAGAAGAAGCTGGATGTGGATTTCCGCCGCTACCGTATCCTCGGGGCCTGCAACCCGGTGCTCGCCCACAAGGCGCTGGAGGCCGAGGATAAGATCGGCACCATGCTGCCGTGCAATGTGGTGGTTCAGGACGCCGGGGATGGCAAGGTGGAAGTCTCCGCCGTTGATCCTGTCGCCTCGATGGCATCGGTGAAGAACGACAAGCTCGGCGATGTCGCCGGGGCTGTCCGGGGCAAGCTTTCGGCAGTGATCGACGCGCTTTAAAACGGCTCTTCCGCGCCAGAAACACGCGGGACCGGACAAGGTTGACACGTTTCGTCAGATTTTGACCTGCGTCAATGTGGCGCTATCGCCGGAATGGTAAATTTGTAATAGTAAGGATTAGTGGACAAATTTTGTCCGATGGATTAGACCGCTCTTTGCGGAAACTGGGAGAGTATGTAATGGCACATATCGTGGTATTGGGCGCCGGTCTCGGCGGCACCATTATGGCCTACGAATTGCGGGATGCCGTCGGGAAGGCACACCAGGTCTCCATGGTAAACATCGGTAGCACTTATTCCTTCGTGCCATCGAACCCGTGGGTCGCAGTTGGCTGGCGCAGCAAGGAGTCGATCGAGGTCGATCTCGCAGCCGTGTGCAAGAAGCGCGGCATCAAGCTGTATCCGCAGGGCGCCAAGCGCGTTCTGGCCAAGGAAAAGGCGCTTGAGCTCAATGACGGCGAAACGCTGGCCTATGACTATCTGGTCATCTCGACCGGGCCGGAGCTGGCCTTTGACGAAATCGAGGGCCTGGGCCCGGATGCCAATACCGAGTCCGTGTGCCACGTCGACCATGCCGTTAAGGCGCAAGAGTCCTTTGCCGAGCTGGTGAAGAACCCGGGGCCGGTGATCGTCGGCGCCGTGCAGGGCGCATCCTGCTTCGGCCCGGCCTATGAATATGCCTTCATCCTCGATAAGGCCCTGCGGGACGCCAAGGTGCGCGACCAGGTGCCGATGACCTTCGTGACCTCCGAACCCTATATCGGCCACCTCGGCCTCGATGGCGTGGGCGACACCAAAGGCCTGCTCGAGAGCGAGCTTCGCAACCATCACATCAAATGGATCTGCAACGCCAAGGTTGAGCGGATCGAAAAAGACAAGATGATCGTCTCCGAAATTGCGGAAGACGGCTCTGTCGCCAAGGAGCATGAGCTGCCGCAGGTTTACACCATGATGCTGCCGCCGTTCCGCGGCGTGCCGGCCGTGCGTGACATCGAAGGCCTCGTCAACCCGCGCGGCTTCGTGATCGTGGACAAGCACCAGCAGAACCCGGCTTTCCCGGAAATCTTCGGCATCGGCGTCTGTGTCGCCATTCCGCCGGTCGGCAAGACCCCGGTTCCGGTCGGTGTGCCGAAAACCGGCTTTATGATCGAATCGATGGTCACGGCGACCACGCGCAATATCTGCCGCCTGCTCGAGGGCAAGAAGCCCGACACCCAGGCGACCTGGAACGCGGTCTGCCTGGCGGACTTCGGCGATTCGGGCGTGGCCTTCGTGGCCCAGCCGCAAATCCCGCCCCGGAACGTCAACTGGGCGTCGTCGGGCAAGTGGGTGCATGCCGCCAAAATCGGCTTCGAGAAATACTTCCTTCACAAGATCAAGAGCGGTGTGTCCGAGCCTTTCTACGAGAAGCTCGCGCTGCAGGCGCTCGGCATCGGCAAGCTGAAGGATGTCAAAACCGAAAAGTCATCCGACTAAGTCGTCGGATGAACCCAAACATACACGGAAGCGACATCAGGTTCGTTTCCGTGTATGGTAAAAATACAACCCTGTTAGGAGACATGACATGTCTGTAGATAAAGCTGTTCTCGCATTTGCCGGCATTATGGTTCTGTTGTCGGTCGCGCTGACCGTGTGGGTCTCGCCGCTGTTCGTTTGGCTGACTGTCTTCGTCGGCGCCAACATGTTCCAGTCGGCCTTCACTGGTTTCTGCCCTGCGGCCATGATCTTCCGCAAGCTGGGCTTCAAGCCGGGTAACGCCTTCTAAAAACTGAAAGAGAAGAAACCGCTATGCGTGTGCTTTTCCTCCTGGTCGGGCTGTTTGCGATAGCAAGCCCGGCCTTCGCTGAAGCTATTTCCCTCACGCCGACGTCCATCACTGAATGGAAGCCGGTTTACGGCCGTGTGGAGGCCCGCTATACCGTGCCCGCGCGTGCCCGTATCGGCGGCGTGGTCATGAAGCTGACCGTCACCGAAGGCGATGCGGTCAAGGCCGGCCAGCAGATCGGCCTGGTGCAGGACCAGAAGCTGGCCTACCAGACCGATGCGCTCGACGCCCAGATACGGGCGCTCGAATCGCAGCTGAAGACGGCTTCGGCCGACCTCAAACGCGGTGAGACGCTTCTGGAAAAGGGTGTGGTGACCAAGCAGCGGCTTGATCAGCTGCGCACGCAGGTGGATGTGCTCCGCAACCAGCTTCAGTCTACCAAGTCCCAGCGCTCGGTGGTTGAACAGCAAAGCACGGAAGGCAAGGTCCTGGCCCCGCTTGACGGCAAGGTGCTGACGATCCCGGTCACGGTCGGTTCGGTCATCCAGCCGGGCGAAGCGCTGGCCATGGTTGGCGGTGGCGGCTTCTTCCTGCGCCTCGCCATCCCGGAACGTCACGCCGAAGCGCTGAAGCAGGGCGCGCCGATCCGCATCACCACGGTGGACGGCGAAAGCGAAGGCCACTTGGCAAAAATCTACCCGGAAATCCAGAACGGCCGCGTGGTCGCCGATGTGGAGGTCAAGGATCTCGACACAGACTTCGTCAACGCGCGGATGCTGGTTGAGGTGCCGGTGGGCAAGCGCGATGCGCTTCTGGTACCGGCAAGCGCCGTAACCACCCGGTCGGGCCTCGACTTCGTGATGGTGAAGGAAGACGGGCAGACGGTGGAACGCGCCGTGGTGCCGGGTGAGCACATCAAGCATGACGGCGGCGACTATGTCGAAATATTGAGCGGCCTCGCCGCGGGTGACACGGTTATCGTCCCATGAGCGAAAATTCCACGAATGAAGAACAGGGGAAACTGGGCATTGCGGGGGCGCTGACACGCGCCTTCATCAAATCGCCGCTGACCCCGCTCTTTCTGATCGCGGCTTTCGCGTTCGGGCTTATCGCGCTCGTCACGCTGCCGCGGGAGGAAGAGCCGCAAATCTCCGTGCCGATGGTGGATATCCATGTGCGCGCGGACGGGCTTAAGGCCGAAGACGCGGTCAAGCTGATCACCGAACCCTTGGAGACCATCGTCAAGGGCATCGACGGCGTTGAGCATGTCTATAGCCAGACGAGCGACAACCAGGTGATGGTGACGGCGCGTTTTGTTGTCGGCACCTCGGCCGATGCCGCCGTCCTCAGGGTGCATGACAAGGTGCGCGCCAATATGGACCGCATCCCCGTCGGCATCCCCGAACCCTTGATCGTCGGACGCGGCATCAATGATGTCGCCATCGTCTCGCTCACCTTGGCGCCCAAACCGGGCATGGACAAGGAGATCAACGCCAATGACCTCACCCGCATCGCGCGGGAGCTGAGGACCGAACTTGCCAAGATCGAAAATGTCGGCCTGACCTATATCGTCGGTGAAACCGGTGAGGAAATCCGCATCGCGCCTGACCCCAAACGTCTCGCGCTCAATGGTATCACGCTTCAGCAGCTTGCCGGTAAGGTCCAGGGCGCCAACCGGTCGTTTCCGGCGGGTCTGGTGCGCGACAAGGGTCAGCAGATTTCGGTGCTTGCGGGCGAAACCCTGAAGACGCCGGAAGACGTCGGCAACCTGCTGCTGACCTCACGGGATAACCGCCCGATTTACGTGCGCGATGTCGCGGATGTCAGCTTCGCCACCAATACGGCTGAGCATCTGGTGGCCAATGTCACCAGGGACAAGGACGGCAAAATCCAGCGCGTACCGGCGGTGACGCTGGCGCTGGCCAAGCGCGCGGGCGCCAACGCCGTGACCGTAGCGGATGAGATCCTCAACCGCGTCCATATGCTGGAAGGCACCCTGATCCCGAAAACCGTGCAGGTTGACGTGACGCGGGACTATGGCGAAACCGCGAACGAGAAGGCGAACGAGCTTCTGTTCCACCTGGCCCTCGCCACCGTTTCGATCATCATCCTCGTCTGGTTCGCGATCGGCCTGCGGGAAGCTGGCGTGGTCGCCATCGTCATTCCGGTGACCATCCTGCTGACGCTGTTCGCCTCGAACCTGATGGGCTACACGCTCAACCGGGTGTCGCTGTTCGCGCTCATCTTCTCCATCGGTATTCTGGTGGATGACGCCATTGTCATCATCGAGAATATCGCGCGCCACTGGGCGATGAAGGATGGCAGGGACCGCCGCCGTGCCGCGATCGACGCGGTTGCGGAAGTGGGCAACCCGACCATTGTGGCGACGCTCACCGTGGTTGCGGCACTGCTGCCGATGCTGTTCGTCTCCGGCATGATGGGCCCTTATATGAGCCCGATCCCGGCGAACGCCTCGGCCGCGATGATCTTCTCCTTCTTCGTCGCTGTCATGGTGACGCCGTGGCTGATGATGAAGATCGCAGGCAAGGCACCCGCGCATGCGGACGCTGACGCGCAACCGCACGGCGGCAAGCTCGGCCATTATTATGCGATGGTCGCGGGCCCGATCCTGGAGACCAAGAAGAAAAGCTGGATCTTCCTCGGTGTTGTCGGGGCGCTGACCCTCGGCTCGCTCACGCTTTTCTACACCAAGCATGTGACCGTGAAGCTGCTGCCGTTTGACAACAAGTCGGAGCTGGCGGTGGAAGTCGACCTGCCGGAAGGTTCGTCGGTTGAAGCCACCGACGCGGTCGCGCAGGACATCGCAGACAATGTGCTCAAGATGCCGGAAGTCATTTCCGCGCAAACTTACGCGGGCACGGCGTCGCCCTTCAACTTCAACGGCCTCGTGCGCCACTATTATCTGCGCATGAAGCCGGAGCAGGGCGACGTTGCGCTGAACCTGACGCCGAAGGGCGACCGGTCCCGCACGAGCCACGAACTCGCGCTCGAAATCCGCAACCGGCTCACGAAACTGGATGTGCCCAAGGGCACGCGCCTCAAAGTTGTTGAGCCGCCTCCCGGCCCGCCGGTCATGGCGACCTTGCTTGCCGAAATCTATGGGCCGGACGCTAAAACCCGGCGCGCGGTTGCAGCCCGGGTCGAAAAGGCCTTCCGTTCGGTGCCCTTCATCGTCGACGTGGACAATAGCTACGGTGTTCCGGCCCGCCGGCTGAGGGCGACCATCTCCACCGATGACGCCGAATATTTCCACGTGCAGGAAAGCGACGTGTTCGACACGCTGGCGATCCTCGGTGGCGGCAAGACGGTGGGCTATTCGCACCGCGGTGGCGGGCGTCAGCCGATCCCGATCCGGATCGAGCGGCCGAAGGGCCAGAAGACGCTGGATGAGGATTATCTCACCACGCCGATCCCCGCCAACGTGCTGCCGGGTGACCGGGGCGTTGTCGAACTCGGCGATGTGGTCAGAGTGAAGGAGGAGCGGGATTCTTACCCGATCTTCCGCCACAATGGCCGCTCGGCTGAAATGGTGACGGCGGAACTCGCCGGGGCCTTCGAAGCGCCGCTTTACGGTATGCAGGCGGTCGACAAGGCGCTGGACGCACAGGACTGGACCGGCCTTCAGAAGCCCGTGATCTCGCTCCATGGCCAGCCGGAGGATGAAAGCCATCCGACGCTCTTGTGGGACGGTGAATGGGAAGTGACCTGGGTCACCTTCCGGGACATGGGTGCCGCCTTCGGGGTCGCCCTTCTGGGCATTTACATCCTCGTGGTGGCCCAGTTCGGCTCCTTCAAGTTGCCGCTCGTCATCCTGACGCCGGTGCCGCTCACCTTCATCGGTATCCTTCTGGGGCACTGGATGTTCGGGGCACCCTTCACCGCCACGTCGATGATCGGTTTCATCGCGCTCGCGGGGATTATCGTGCGCAACTCGATCCTGCTTGTGGACTTCATCCGGCATTCGGCCTCACCCGGCCTGTCGCCGGTTGAGGTGCTGATCGAAGCCGGCGCCATCCGCTTCAAGCCGATCATGCTGACCGCGCTCGCGGCGATGATCGGGGCGGCAGTGATCCTGGCGGACCCGATCTTCCAGGGTCTTGCCATCTCGCTGCTGTTCGGCCTGTTGTCCTCAACGGCGCTGACCGTGCTGGTGATCCCGGCGATCTACCGGGTGCTCAGGACATAAGCACGGCCTGATAGAGAAACAAAAAAAACGGCGCCTCCTGATCGGGGCGCCGTTTTTGTTTGTCGGTTCGGGTGGGGTTCAGTCCCACTTGGGGCTGAAATCCGGGGCGCAGAAGCGCTGGTCTTTCGGCAGCGCCTTGATGGCCGCGCGGTCCGCGTCATCAAGCGTGATACCCCAGGCGTCCAGGTTCGCCTGCTGGCTGACCGTGCGGGCGGCTTTCGGGATGGCGATGACGCCGTCCTGATCGAGGAGCCATTTAAGCGCCACCTGCGCCGCCGACACACCATGCTTTTCGCCGATCTTTTGCAGCGTCTCATTCCCGGCCACGCGGCCCTGCCCAAGCGGGCTGTAGGCCACCAGCGGAATGCCGTGTCCGCGCAGGAAGGTTAGCATCGGCGTCTGGTCCAGGAAGGTGTGATATTCGATCTGGTTACAGGCGATCGGCGCGCCGATCTGTTCCACCGCCTCACGCATCAGGGGCAGGGTGAAGTTGGCGACCCCCATGGCGCGGATCAGGCCTTCGTCCTTCAGCTGGCCGAGGGTTTCAAGCGCCCCACCCAGGTTCATGCCCGGTGCGGGCCAGTGGATCAGGTAAAGGTCGAGTTGGTTGAGGCCGAGCTTCTTCAGGCTGCTCTCGCACGCGCGGCGCATGGCATCCGGCGCCAGGTGGTCGTACCAGACCTTGGTGGTGACATGCAGGTCAGACCGCGGTACACCAGCCGCGGCAATAGCGGCGCCCACCGCTTCCTCATTGTCGTACATTTCCGCGGTGTCGATATGGCGGTAGCCAAGCGCGAGCGCATTCTCGACCGCCTTCTGGCCCTCATCCCCCGTCAGCTTGAAGGTGCCGAGCCCAAGCTTGGGCAGGCTGATGCCGTGAATATCGATCGTTTCCATGGGGGCTTCCTCCATATGTGAGCGGCGTTATTCCACCGTGACGGATTTGGCGAGGTTGCGGGGTTGGTCCACGTCCGTGCCTTTTTCGACTGCGGTATAATAGGCCAGCAGCTGCACCGGAATGGCGTAGAGGATTGGCGCCACCAGTTCGCCCGCGCTCGGCATCGGGAAGCGGTCCAGAAGGCCTTCCTCATCCTCGGCATTGTCGGAGATCAGCACCACACGGCCACCGCGCGCCATGATTTCCTGCAGGTTCGACATGGTCTTGTCGATCAGGCCGTCATTGGGGGCGAGGCCGATCACCGGCACGGTTTCGTCAATCAGTGCGATCGGGCCGTGCTTCAGCTCCCCCGCGGCATAGCCTTCGGCGTGGATATAGCTGATTTCCTTGAGCTTGAGCGCGCCTTCCATGGCGATCGGGAACTGGATGCCGCGGCCGACGAACAATATGTCACGCGCGGGCGCGATCTGGCGGGCGATGTCCGCCATTTTGCCGTCCGCGTGCAGCACCTGCGCCATCAGCTTCGGTGTTTGTTCAAGCTCGGCGATATAGGCGGCTTCCTGCGCCGCATCCACCAGCCCATGCGCCGCGCCAAGTTTGATGGCGAAAGCGGCGAGCACGGCAAGCTGGCAGGTGAAGGCCTTGGTGCTGGCGACGCCAACTTCGGGCCCGGCATAGATGGGCAGGGCCACGTCGGCTTCACGCGCCATGGTGCTGCCCATGACATTCACAAGCACGGCGATATGCTGCCCGGCCGCCTTGGCGTGGCGGAGGGCCGCCAGTGTGTCCGCCGTTTCGCCGGACTGCGAGATGAAGATGGCCAGCCCGTCCTTTTGGTAGACCGGCGCGCGGTAGCGGAATTCGGAGGCAATATCCACTTCGACCGGCACCCGCGCGATCTTCTCGATCCAGTAGCGGGCGACGAGCGCGGCATAATAGCTGGTGCCGCACGCGACCAGCGTGACCTTGTTCACACCCGCGAGGTCGAACGGCATGTCGGGCAGGGTGACGGTGCCGCTGTTGGGGTCCAGGTAGCGCCCCAGCGTCTGCGCGACCACGGTCGGCTGCTCGAAGATTTCCTTCTGCATGAAGTGGCGGTAGTTGCCCTTGTCGACCATGGTGGCGGCCACCTGGCTCAGCGTCACTGGGCGCTTAACCGGCGCGCCTGCGGCGTCATACACCTGCACACTTTCCCGGCTCAATTCGGCCCAGTCGCCTTCCTCGAGGTAAATCAGCTTGCTGGAAAGACCGGCGAGCGCCATGGCGTCCGAGCCCAGATAGTTTTCACCGTCGCCAAGGCCGACCACCAGCGGGCTGCCTTCGCGCGCGCCGAACATCAGGTCGTCCTCGCCCGCGATCAGCACACAGAGGGCAAAGGCGCCTTCAAGGCGGCTGAGGGTTTTATGGAAGGCATCCCGTGGCGCCAGGCCTTCATCCAGATAGCGGGTTAAGAGGCGGGCGACGACTTCGGTGTCGGTCTCGCCTTCGAACGTGACGCCAGCTTTCAGGAGCTCATCCTTGAGCGGGCGGAAATTCTCGATAATGCCGTTATGGACGATCGCCACGCGGCCGGTCATGTGCGGGTGGGCGTTGGCTTCGGTGGGCGAGCCGTGGGTGGCCCAGCGCGTGTGGCCGATACCGGCCATGCCGCCGAGCGGGTCAGCCTTAAGCGTGGCTTCAAGATTCGCGAGCTTGCCTGGTGCGCGCCTGCGGCCCAGCGTGCCGTCCTCAACGGTGGCGACGCCGGCGGAATCGTAGCCGCGGTATTCAAGCCGCTTCAGCGCTTCCATCATGCGCGGAACCGCAGGCGTGTTCCCGAGAATGCCGATAATGCCACACATAGTCAGTTGCCCTTTTTCTGCTCGGCCTTCTTGGCCGCTTGGCGTTCCCGGAAAGTTTTGGCGAAGCCTTCGCGCCCTTCCTGACGGCCGCGCGCGACCGCAAGCGCATCATCCGGCACGTCTGCGGTGATCACGCTGCCCGCGCCAACCATCGCGCCCGCACCCACATTCACAGGCGCGACAAGCGCAGTGTTGGAACCAATGAAGGCCCCGGCGCCGATGGTGGTCTGGAACTTCAGGAAGCCATCATAATTGCAGGTGATGGTGCCCGCGCCGATGTTGGCGTCGGCGCCGATGGTCGCGTCACCGATATAGCTGAGGTGGCTGACTTTCACGCCTGCGTCCAGCGTGGCCTTTTTGATTTCGACAAAGTTGCCGATCTTGGCACCCGCACCGATGTCCGCGCCGGGCCGGAGCCGTGCGAACGGGCCAACGGATGCGCCTGCACGTACGGTAGTGCCTTCGAGGTGCGAGAAGGCCTTGATGGTCACACCGTCTTCCACGGTCACGCCGGGGGCGAACACCACGTTGGGTTCCACGCTCACGTCACGGCCAAGCACCGTGTCATGGCTGAAATAAACACTGTCCGGGTCGGTGAGGGTCACGCCCGCGTCCATCGCTTCCTGGCGCTTTTTTGCCTGGAAGAAACGTTCGGCCAAGGCGAGGTCGGCACGGCTGTTGACGCCGAGCACGTCGTCTTCGGTGGCTTCCACCACGGCGACACCATGGCCTTCCTGGCGGGCAACGGCCACAAGGTCGGTCAGATAATATTCCCCGGCGGCGTTATCGTTCTCAAGCTGGTCCAGCCAGCCATAGAGATGTGCGCCGTCGATCACCATCATGCCGGAGTTGCAGAGGCCGATGGCGCGTTCTTCTGCGTTGGCATCCTTATATTCGACAATGCGCTCGAGCGCGCCGTCCGCATCCTGCACCAGCCGGCCATAGCGGCCGGGGTCGGCGGGACGGAAGCCGAGGACGACAAGCCCGGTGTCCGGCGTGGCATGACGAGCGGCGATCATCGCCTGCATCACAGAAAGCGGGATGAAGGGCACGTCGCCATAAAGCACGATCACGTCGCCGGTGTGCGGGCCGACGGCATCGCGGGTTTCGAGGACCGCGTGGCCGGTGCCCAGTTGTTCGGCCTGCGTGACGATTTCCACATCAGGGGCCGCGGCCGCGACCTGGTCCCGCCCCATGCCGACGACCAGCAGCGTGCGCGCGGGCGCGAGGCCCGAAACCGTATCCAGCAGGTGGCGCAGTATCGGCTTGCCGCCGATCGGATGCAGGACCTTATGCAGGTCCGACTTCATGCGGGTTCCCTTGCCTGCGGCAAGAATGATGGCGGTGATATCCTGTGCAGGCATTGCTCTGCTAAACCCCTGAAAAAATAACGTTAATGGACAATAGCGCTAACGCACGACAATCTGAACAATAATTCGGCAATATGATGGCGGATGGCGAAGATTGGCAGTTAGTCCTCAAGCCCGTCCAGCATCTTCTCCGCCGGGATCAGGTGCCAGGTGGCGGGATAGCCTTTCTGCGCGGCTTCCCGGTCCTTATGGCGCCAGAAGGCTTGCGTCAATGCGTATTCCAAACGGCTGAGCGCAAGGCTGGCGAAGCCCGGCAGCGGGTTCATCGGGTTATGGCGGCTATAGGCCCATATCTCCAACCGGCTTGCGCCTTCGGCTGCTTGCCCGCGGCCATGGAAGCCGTTGGTGTTGGCGATGACGAAGGTCCCTGCCTTTGCGGTCAGCCCTTCGGGCGCGGGCAGGTCCATGGCCTTGAGATCGTCGTCATCGGCCCGGAAGGACCCTTTTTCGGAATAGCCGTCATGAATGCGCGCCGCGACGAGGGAGCGCCTGTATTCCCACCCGAGCCGCTTGAGCGTCAGCTTTTGGGAGCCGCGCACATAGGTGAACGGCCCTTTCTCGGGCGTGACGTCCTCCAGGAACAGCCAGGCCTTCATGGTGGGGTGGAACGTGTCCGAATGCATGGCTTTCTGCGGGTCAGCGGCGCCCTCACACCAGCCATTGCGGATGCGCTGGATATAGAGAAGCGGCCGGTGCGCCTTGGCACCACAATAGTAAAGCCGGTGCAGGAAACCCTTTGCCGTTACCGCTTTATTGAGCTGTGGGCAGGGGACCAGCATGTCGTCCGTGAGCAGGATTTTCTGGGTCGCGGTATCGCCCTGCAGCATCTGGCGCGCCTCGCCCTTATAGGCGGCAAGCTCGGCGCGGATGGCTTTGACCTCGTCCGCCGACAGGAAGCCTTCAAGCGCCACAAAGCCGTCCCGGTGATAAGCCGCTCGCTCGCTCGGGGGCATCATCGGCCTCAGCATCAGCCAGCGGATATGCGCGAACCCATGCGCCAGCACGACGCGCAGCACATGCAGCCCAAGGAAATTCAGGAGCCGCGCGCCCAGAATGGGGTTGGCCTTGAAAGACTTGCCGCCGCTCAGGAGGCCAAGCAGCCAGATGGGCCACATATGGATGTAAAGAATGCGCGGCATAAAGGGCTTTCCACAGCTGAATTGGAACCGGTTTTCTATGTAGCCTGTTTGATCCGGCCTGTCATGCCCGGGTTATGGCCGTTACGGTATTGGGGCTTCCGGGCATGAATTTAACTGTTATAGTGCAGGGGTGAACAGCCTGGCTGTTTCATTGACCGATGATCTCATACGGACCGATTGGGGGGACTATGAGCAAAAGGGACGCTAAATCAGCGGCATCCGCCTTCTGTAGAGGGAGGGCGGGATGAACCTGATGCATGCCGACTTGCTGATCTTTCTGGGCATCGCGACGGTTCCGGCCGCGCTGATCGTCCGCTATAAACGCTGGCGCGGGTTGGACTTCGGCCTGAAGTTCGTCTTCGTCGGTACCATGATCCTGACGCTGACCGCGCTTGTCGACTATCTCGAAAAGACCCCGCTTTTCGACGAAATGCTGTCGCTGGCGCCGCTCAAGACATGGAACATGCTGGAGGCCCTGGTGGGCTACCTGCCGGGGATCGTGCTGACCGGGATCGGGCTTTCCCGCTTTTTCCAGGTTTCCCTCATGCTGGAGGAGGAAGTCCGCCGCCGCAAGGAGGTGGAGGCCGAGCTCCGGCAGCGGACGGTAGAGCTTCAGCACGCGGTGGAGGAGGCTGAAAAAGCCAACCGTGCCAAAACCGAATTCCTCGCGAAGATGAGCCATGAGCTCAGGACGCCGCTCAATGCCATCATTGGGTTTTCCGAGGTGATGAACCTGCAAATCTTTGGGCGGATTGGGGAAAAACGCTACGAAGAATACAGCAATTTTATCCATAGAAGCGGGAAGATGCTTCTGGATATCATCAGCGACATTCTCGACCTGGCCAAGGTCGAGGCTGGGAAGCTTGAGCTTGAGGAAGAGGAGTTCAGCCTCGATGCTTTGGTTGAGGAATGCCTGCCGATCGTCGAGTTCAATGTTCGCGAGGCCGGGCTGACGCTGAGCCGCGAGATCACCAAGGACATGTATATTCTGGCCGATAAACGCATCGTCCAGCAGATGCTGTTCAATCTGCTTTCGAACGCCATCAAGTTCACGCCGGGCGGCGGGCATGTGACTGTGGGCTGTTCCATCGCCAATGACGGCAGCTATGTCCTGATGGTGAAGGATGACGGGGTCGGCATGACCGAGGATGAAATCGATACGGCATTGGAACCGTTCGGGCAGGTGGAAAGCGTGATGACGCGCAGCCACGAAGGCACCGGGCTTGGGCTGTCGCTGGTCAGGACCTTCATCCAGCTCCATGGCGGCGATATCGTGATCGATTCCGACCGGAACAAAGGCACGACCGTCAGCCTGCGCTTCCCGAAATCGAGGATTGTGGCCAAGGCGGCGGAGTAGGGGCACCCCCCCCTGACCTGATTTCATTCCACACCCGACATGAAAAAGGCCGCCCGATGAAGGCGGCCTTTTGGGGTGTTACGTGCTGTTGCACGGCGCCCGGACGCTGTTGCCTCTGCAACAGCTTGGGCTCAGGCGCGGTTACTTGCCGTCTTTCTCATGGTCGTAGGCCTCAATGAAGGCGCGGACGTCATGCATGAGCTTCAGGCGCGACTGCTGGTGCACATACATCATGTGGCCGGACTGGTAATATTTATACTCGACCCGGTCCTGCACGATCGGCGGTTCGGCCATGGCATTTTCCGCGCCGAAGAAAGGCGTGGCGAAATCATAATAGCCCTGGGCGACCAGCACATGCATGTCGCTGTTCCGGCGCATGGCCTTGCCGAGCATCGGCACCACATTCACCATGCGGCCCCCGTTCGGCAGGCTTTTGCCCCAGATGTTCCAGTTCCAGGTGAAATTCTTGTCGCTGTAGGCGCTGTTCTTGTAGGCCCGCTTGTCCAGCTTCACGCCAAGGAAGTTCTTCAGATGGTCATTGATCGCGACCGTGTAGGCGTTGCCTGAAGCGTAGGAGAAGGGATCGGCTTCCGGGTATTCGCCAGCGGAATCCGGTTCTTCACCCAGGTAGCGGCTGTCCAGCCGCCCGACGACCTTGCCCTGGTCACGCATCAGTTCCTTGAAGAAGCGGAACACATTGATGCGCATGTTGGTGGCCTTCAGGTAGGATTTCTTGAGGCCGGTATAAGCGTGCAGCTTGTCGATGATTTCCGCCTGCTTGGCATCCGACAGCCGCGCGCCGGCAATCAGCGCCTCGGCATAATCGGTGCGGGCGAAATCCCGCACTTCCTGGAGGAAGGGCTCCAGCGCCTTCGGCTTGTTGGGCAGCATGTCATGGTACCAGGCGGTGGCGGCATAGCTCGGCAGGAACGAGACATAGGACATCACGCTGCCCGCCTGGAAGCGGCTCATGTGATAATCCAGCACCGTGGAGATCAGCACGATACCGTTGAGCCCGATATTGTGGCGGTTGGTCAGCTGGTCTGCCACCACGGCGGAGCGCAGTGTGCCATAGCTTTCACCCGCCAGGAATTTCGGGCTGTTCCAGCGGTTGTTGTTATCGATCCACTGGTGGATGAAGCGCGCGACCGACTTGCCGTCTTCGAGCACGCCCCAGTGTTTCTTCGGGTCTTCCTTGCCGAGCGCGCGGCTATAGCCGGTGCCGACCGGATCGATGAACACAAGGTCGGAAACGTCGAGGATGGTGTCATGGTTGTCCACCACCTTGTAGGGCGGGGCGCCGTCATCGGCGGGGTTGTCCGGGATGATCACGCGCTTGGGGCCGAACGCGCCCATATGCAGCCACATGGAGGCCGAGCCGGGCCCGCCGTTATAGATGAAGGTCACGGGCCGGGTCGATGGGTCCTTCACGCCTTCCTTGATGTAGGCATAGGTGAAAAAGGTCGCTTCCGGCGTGCCGTCCGCGGCTTTGATGAAGGTATCGCCCGCCACCGTGCGGTAGCTGACCTTCTTGCCGTTGAAGGTGCCTGTCTTCTCGGTGACGAACTCAGCCGGTTTTTCGATGTCCGGGTTGCCGAATTCGGTCTTCGGTTTTGCGTCATCGCCAGCGAATGCGGGGGCGGTCACCTGCGCGGTCAAAAGCGACATGGCGGCTGCCGCCATCAAGAGCCGTTTCATGGCCTCTCCTCCTCAAAAAAATTCCCATATAAATGTAACCCTTTGGTAGCCGATAGATTGCGGGCCGGGAAGTCAAGTTTAGGTGAGCTGAGGCCCTTTGCCGCAGGCTGGACCTGCATGGCTTCTGCAAGGCCCCGAATTTTGCTATGAAAGGGAGACCTCAGCATGTGGAAGCCTCGATGGCCGACAAGACACAAACCATATGGCCGCGCCCAAGCGCGGTGGTGACGGCGGTGCGGCGCCAGCTCAAGCATACGCTGGGCGCCACCCGTGTGCCGACCCGCCAGCCGCGGGCGGCGGTTCATAAATGCCGTAAGGGCGGCAAGCGGCTCAGGAGCCTGCTGATCCTGCTGGAGCCGGCTTACGGGCAGGATGCGCTGATGGCCGAGCGGCAGCTCAGGAAGGCCGCGCGCAAGCTTGCTGACTTCCGTGACGCCACCGCCCGTGTTCAGTGCCTGGACCGGCTGATCGCGGCGGCCCCCACCAAGGCGGCGGCAAACCCGTTACGCATGCTCAGGCGGCAGATGGTCGCCCACGCGTCCTACACCCTGGACCCCGAGGCGGTGACCGCCGCGCTCACCCGTTTCCACAGTTCGGTGCACCGCGTTCAGGCGGAAATCATCGGCTGGCCCAAGGCGGTCCCGGACCGCGGCACGGTGCGGCAAGGCTTCGAAAACACCTACCGCCGCACCCGGCAGGATTTTCAGGCCGCGTTCGATAGCCCGGACCCGGACCATCTGCACGCCTGGCGTAAAAGCCTGCAGCATTTCCGCCACCAGATGCGCCTTCTGGCGGCAGATAGTAAAAAGGCGGCGACCCCGACACCGGAACAGGCGGCGTTGGCCGAGCGTGTGGCGCTTATCGATGCTGTGTCAGACTATCTGGGCGAGGACCATGACCTGCATGTATTGGAGATGTTCCTTCATGCCGGCCCGTTCGAGTTGCCGCCCGCGACGGTGGCGGCCTTCGACGCTGCGGCAAAGCGCGAAGCTACCCGCCTGCGCGACGCTGCCTTCTCAGCCGGTGCCACGCTCTTCTGGCGCAAACCCAAGGCTTTTATCAGCCTGATGGATGAGGCGGGTGCTGCCTGAAAAAGCGAAGGCCGCCTCGGGTTGAGGCGGCCTTTCTGCTGGGGGTTTTAGCCCTAAAGCCTTACTTCTTGGGCTTGTCTTCCTTTTTCTTCTTCTTGGCCGTGTCGTCATATTCCTCGACCTGGACATCGCCTTTCATCAGGCTCTTGTTCTTGTGAACCTGCTTCAGATAGTCCTTCACGAAATCCGGGAAGCGCAGGTCGACATCGTAGGTTTTGAAGTCGGCATAATTGTCGATGTTCATCTCCCCCATGCCGAGGTTGGCGCCTTCACCTTTCGAGGTGCCATAACCCTGTGCGGCATGGACGATCACGGTGGTCAGCGCCGCCCGGTTGGACGCGCTGGCGTTGCTGGCGTGCGCGATACCGCCTGAAAGGTCCGCGATATAATAGTCATTGGTTTTGGCCTCGATGTGCTTGATGTCCATGATGCGCGCGCGTTCGGCCGGGTCTTCCGTCAGCTTGGCCAGATGGTCCTTCAGGTCCTTCTTGAAGTGCGGGAACAGGGCCTTGTTTTCCTCATAATAGTCGGAAACACGCAGCTTCTTGCCGCTGAAGCGCATCCCGCGGCTGGTGGAGATGAATTCCTTGGCGTTCTGGATCAGCAGCTTATGGACATTATCGCCGGTGAAGGCTTCGTCCATGATGTTCGGCCCGCCGATATAGCCCTGGAACATGCCGTACATTACCAGCGAACTGTCCCACTTGTTGATGATGATATTATGGATATCGTTGAGCGACAGGGGCACGCCCGAAACCTTCAGGACCTTCTTGTCCCACAGCGAATGGCGGCCGTACTTCAGCTTCTTCAGGCTTCTGACCGGATATTCCTTGGAGATCTCTTCAATCAGCGTGATGTTGTAGAGGTTCAGCCAGTAGGCCAATTGTTCGTGTTCGTCCCACAGCTTGAGCGGTGCCTGATCCGGCACTTTCTCAAGCTCGGTGCGGATTGTATCCAGCGCTTTCAAATTGGCCGGGTTGTTGGCGAAGGCCTTGAAGTAGAGGCGGTTGCCTTCGTTGCGGGTACTTTTGGTATTGCCGTGGACAACCCGTGTACCGATTTCAGGACGGGGGGTTGAGGTGGACCCGCGGCCGCTCGAACGACCGGCATCCAGTACGGTTATCTGCAGGATACGGTTCCAGTCGCCATAATTGATCTGGATCGGTGAGCCCGGGCTCGCGCCCCGGAAGGGCTCAGGTATCTTGCTTTCATCCGCGTGTGCGGACAGCGCGAAGACGCCCATCCCAGCCAGCGCGGCAACGATGCACAACTTGAGTTTGTTCAGCATGGTTTGCTCCCCCTGATATTCAGCAGTTTCTCTGCGGCTTACGCCACAGGCCCCCTTCCTGCTCACAAGGAGAAATTGTGCCGAAGCCTAAGCCAAAAGGCAAGGTCAGCTAAACCAATGGTCTATGAGTCCGGGGAGGCTTCGGCGGGGCTTGAGGGCGGTCAGTTTATGCCGAGAAGCACACGGCGTTCGCTGGCCAGCAGGGTTTTGATGAAGCCGCACACCCGGTCTACGTGGGGCTCGTGCCTGAGTTCGGCGTGGGCGACCAGCCACAGGTCGCGCATGATGCTCAGCTCACCGGGCAGCACCGGGGTCAGCCCCTTCATGCGGTCCGCGACGAAGCAGGGGAGCAGGGCGATGCCGAGCCCGGCTTCGGCGGCGTTGGCCTGGCCGGTGACGCTGGTGGTGCGGAAAATCACCTGCACGTCACCCAGCGCCTTGTCGAGGATCTGAAGTTCCGGCACGGGCAGCAGGTCATCCACATACCACAGGAAATGGTGGGGTTTCAGGTCCGCAAGCCGGACGATGGGCGGATGCTGCTGCAGATAGCTGGGTGCGGCATAAAGCCGGAGCCGATAGTCACCGACCTTTTCACTGACCACGCGGCCGTGGCCGGGCGGGGCGAGCGTGATGGCGGCGTCTGCGTCCCGGCGGCTGAAATTGAGCGTGCGGGTTTCGGCGATCAGCTCCAGCGTGACACCGGGGGTGCTTTTGTGGAAGCTCATGCAGTGGCGGGCGAGGAACTGGCTGCCGAAGGCTTCCGGGGTGGCGAGGCGAACGGTGCCGACGGGGCCTGAAGCCACAGGCGCGATATCGTCCATCAGCTGGAGCGAGCCAGCCTCGATCCTCTCGGCATGGCCGATCAGCCGGCGGCCGTTTTCATTGAGGCGGTAAGCGCGGTTTTCGCGGTCGAACAGGGGAACGCCGAGCGCTTCTTCGAGCGCGGCAACACGGCGGGCAACGGTGGTGTGGTCTACCCCGAGACGGAGAGCAGCCGCCGCGAGCTTGCCGCGGCGGGCGAGTTCCAGAAAATAGCGCAGGTCGTTCCAGTCAAACATACGTCTCTTGTACGCGATGGAACGACCTTTGCTGAGAACTATTTACGTCTTGGGCTTATCTTTTTTGTCGTCCTTTTTGGTGCCGTCGAATTCCTCGACCTCAACCTTGCCCTTCATCATGCTCTTATTCTTGCGGACCTGCTTGATATAGTCCTTCACGAAATCCGGGAAGCGGGTGTCGACGTCGGCCTTCTTGAAGTCGGCATATTCGCCAAGGTTCATGGTGGCCACGCCAAGGTTGGCGGCGCCGCCCGCGGCTGCGGCCTCACCCGACATGGCATGGACGATGGCGCTGTCGAGCGCGGCCGGGTTGTTGGCGCTGGCGTTCGCGGTGCTGCGCGTGCCGCCGAACAGGTCCGCGATATAATAGTCGTTGGTCTTGGCCTTGATCTTTTTTGCATCCATGACGCGGGCGCGGTCCCCCAGGTCTTCCGTCAACTGGGCCAGGTGCTTCTGCAGATCGGTCTTCCAGTGCGGAAACAGCTTTTTGTTTTCCTTGTAATAGTCGGAGACGATCAGCTCCTTGCCGCGGATGCGCATCCCGCGGGTGGAGGCGACGAATTCGTGGGCGTTCTTGACCAGAAGCTGGTGGACATTCTGGCCGGTGAAAGCTTCGTCCATGATGTTCGGGCCGCCGATATAGCCCTGGAACAGGCCGTACATCACCAGCGATGTATCCCACTTGTTGATGAGGATATTGTGGATGTCATTGAGCGACAGCTTGACACCCGCGACCGTCAGCACCTTCTTGGCCCACAGCGAATGGCTGCCATACTTCAGCTTCTTCAGGCTTCTGACCGGATATTCATGGGCCAGCATCTCAATCAGCGTGATGTTGTAAAGGTTCAGCCAGTAGGCCAGCTGTTCATTCTTGCTCCACTGTTTCATCGGCACTTCGGCAGGAATTTTTTCCAGGTCGGTGCGGATGTCGTGGACCACCTTCAGGTTTTTTTGATTGTCGGCAAAGGCCGGGAAGACGAGGCGGTTGCCTTCGTTCCGGGTGCTTTTGGTGTTGCCGTGAATGACGCGCGTGCCGATTTCAGGGCGCGGCGCTGGCGCGGTCCGCCCGTGTGAGGTCCCGGCGTCGATGACGGTCAGGTGCAGAATCCGGTTCCAGTCATCATAGTTGATCTGGATCGGTGAGCCCGGGCTTGCACCCCGGAAGGGCTCCGGAATCTTGCTTTCATCCGCATTTGCCTGCAGCGCGAAGGCGCCTGTCGCCAGAAGAAGGGCGACGATACACAACTTGAGTTTGTTTAACATGATGGCTCCCCCTGAGAGCTCTCTATTTTCCCCATACTCTTAACTTCCGTGGTCTGATCGGGGATTGTGCGGCCGTATAAAACTAAAGGCAAGGTCTTATAAACTAAAGTAAAAGTCTTGGGCGCCTTATGCGCAGGGGGCTTTCGGTCTTCATCCTGCGGGTGTAAATATACAGGCGGATGCGTGGTATGGTCCGCCCCGGACCGGCAAGTGGGCTTCCCGTCCAGGCTGTTTAATGAGGCCGCGTGGCGGGACGCTGGAAATTCGTGCATATTCGCACAAAGACCAATGCAAAACTTCTTGGTGACCTGCAATATCGCATAACGTATGCTGCGCTCGATTTTGGGGAAGGATCAGCGGCGGTCTGCGGGACTGAGTGCCCGGCCGCGGCATCGGAATTGATGTCGGGTATCCCGGTGAGGGACGCCCGCCGCGTAATTCATTTGGAGGTCTACTCATGTACGAACGTCATCATTTCATCGGCGGCAAAACCGTCGAAGGCACTTCCGGCCGCTTCGGCCCGATCTATAACCCGTCGACCGGTGAGCAGGCGGGCAAGGTCGCGCTTGCCAGCAAGGCGGAAGTCGAAGCCGCTATCGCCACCGCTGAAGCCGCTTTCCCGGAATGGGCCGGCACTTCGGTCGTCAAGCGCGCCCGCGTGCTGCAGAACCTGGTGCAGGTGCTGTACCGCGAAAAGGACCGTCTGGCAGAAGCCCTGTCGGCTGAGCACGGCAAGGTCTTCTCGGACTCGCAGGGCGACGTGCAGCGCGGTCTCGAGATCGCTGAATTCGCGCAGGGCATCCCGCACCTGATCAAGGGTGAGTTCTCCGATAACGTCTCCACCGGCATCGACATGTATTCGATGCGCAAGCCGCTCGGCGTTGTTGCCGGTATCACGCCGTTCAACTTCCCGGCCATGATCCCGCTGTGGATGAGCTGCGTGGCCATCGCCTGCGGCAACACCTATGTGCTGAAGCCCAGTGAGAAAGACCCGTCGGTACCGCTGATGCTGGCTGAGTGCTGGAAAGAAGCCGGTCTGCCGGACGGTGTGTTCAACGTGGTTTGCGGTGACAAGGAAGCCGTGGACACGGTTTGTACCGACCCGCGCGTCAAGGCTGTGTCCTTCGTCGGTTCCACCCCGATCGCCCAGTATGTCTATGCCACCGCCACCGCGCACGGCAAACGCTGCCAGGCCATGGGCGGCGCCAAGAACCACATGATCATCATGCCGGACGCCGACCTCGACCAGGTCGCCGATGCGCTGATGGGCGCGGCTTACGGCTCGGCCGGGGAACGCTGCATGGCGATCTCGGTTGCCGTGCCGGTCGGCAAGGCAGTTGCCGACAAGATGGTCGAAATGCTGAAGCCGCGCGTTGAAGCGCTGAAGGTCGGCCACGCCATGGACCCGAACGCCGAAATGGGCGCGCTCGTAACCGCAGACCACCTCAAGAAGGTCCGTGGCTACCTGGACCTGGCCGAGCAGGAAGGCGCCAAGGTCGTCGTCGATGGCCGCGACTTCAAATACAACATGCAGGGCTATGAAAACGGCTACTACCTCGGTGGCTCGCTGTTCGACAATGTCACGGCCGACATGCGCACCTACAAGGAAGAAATCTTCGGCCCGACGCTTCAGGTCGTCCGCGCTGAGACCTTCGATGAAGCTGCCACCCTGCCGTCGATCCATGAGTTCGGCAACGGTACCTCCATCTTCACCCGCGATGGCGACACCGCGCGCGAATATGTCAACCGTGTCGAGGTCGGCATGGTCGGCGTGAACGTGCCGATCCCGGTTCCGCTCGCGTTCCACACCTTCGGCGGCTGGAAAAATTCCGCCTTCGGTGACATCAACCAGCACGGCATGGAAGGTGTGCGCTTCTACACCAAGACCAAGACGGTCACCAGCCGCTGGCCGACGGGCATCCGCTCCGGCGCGGAATTTGTCATTCCGACGCTCAACGGCTAAATTACCCGGGCCCGGAAGATGCTTGTCTTCCGGGCTCACCGGTTGTGGGGGAGCAACAATAAAAGTTCTAAGTATATCAATGCCTTCATGACCTGACGGGGAGGATGCGCACGCATCCCTCGAACCTATACAGCGGGAAGATGATTCTCATGAAGATGAAGCTGATTCTTTTAAGTGCTGTCGCGTCGGTGGCCTTGGTGGCTTGCAATCCGTCGGACGGTAAAACTCAGGCGGGGAAAGATACGGCGGCGCAAAATGCGGCGACTGTGGCAGCGGCAGAAAAGCCGGCCCTCGACCTAAAATTTGATGTTCCCTATACGAAATTTACCCTTCCCAATGGCCTGCGTGTCGTCGTGCATGAGGACCATAAGGCCCCGATCGTCGCGGTTGGTGTCTGGTACCATGTCGGCTCGAAGGATGAGCCTGAAGGCAAGACCGGCTTTGCCCACCTGTTCGAACACCTGATGTTCAACGGGTCGGAACACCATAAGGGCGAATATTTCAAGCCGTTCGAAGCGGCGGGTGCCACCAACATGAACGGCACCACCTGGTTCGACCGCACCAACTATTTTGAAAATGTCCCGACCCCGGCGCTCGATATGGCGCTGTGGATGGAATCGGACCGCATGGGCCACCTTCTGGGCGCTATCGACAAAAAGGTGCTGGATGAACAGCGCGGCGTGGTCCAGAACGAAAAACGCCAGGGCGAAAACCAACCTTACGGCACCATGGAAGAGCACCAGCTCAAGGGCCTGTTCCCGGTCGGCCACCCGTACCGGCATTCGACCATCGGCTCGATGAAGGACCTGAATGCCGCATCACTCGACGACGTGAAGGGCTGGTTCAAGCAATATTATGGCGCCGCCAACACCGTGCTGGTGCTCGCGGGCGACATTACGCCCGACAAGGCCAAAGCGATGGTCACCAAATATTTCGGTGACATTCCGGCGGGCCCGCCGGTCAAGCACCTGAAGGAATGGGTGCCGGTCAAGGAGACCAACGTTACTGAAAGCTATGTCGATCAGGCAGCGCCCCAGGTCCGCATTTCGCGCAGCTGGGCTGTGGCCAGCAACAGCAACCTCGATAATGCTTACCTGAACCTGTCTGCCGACATCCTGGCAAATGGCAAGAACAGCCGTCTCTACCAGGCGCTTGTTTACAAGAACCAGCTTGCGGTCAGCGTTTCGGCGGATGACCAGCCGTTTGAGCTGGCAAATATCTTCGATATCACGGTGCAGCTGAAGCCGGGCGCGGATGAAGCCAAGGCCAATCAACTCATCAACGACGTGATGAAGGAGTATCTGGCCAAGGGCCCGACCGCGGATGAGCTCCTGAGGTCCAAGACCAAGATCCTGTCGAACAATATTCGCGGGCTTGAGCAAATCGGCGGCTTCGGCGGCAAGGCCACGGCGCTTGCCCGGGGCGAGCTTTATGCTGGTGATCCAGCCTTCTTCGAGAAAATGCTCGATAAGATGAACCGGGCGTCCGTTCAGGATGTGACCGAGGTCACCAAAAAGTGGCTCGGCAAGGGCTATTACCAGCTCACGGTTCGGCCGGAACCCAAATACAAAACCACCGCGTCCGACGTGGACCGCACCAAGGGGGTTCCTGCGGTGGGCGACATGCCGTCGCTCAAGTTCCCGGCGATCAAGGAAGCCACGCTCAAAAACGGCATGAAAGTGGTTGTCGTCGACCGGCCGACCGTGCCGGTCGTGGGTATGGTGATGCAGTTCAATGCGGGCTATGCGGCGGATGCCGGGCGTCCGCTCGGGACCGCGAAGTTCGCGCTTTCCATGCTGGATGAAGGCACCAAGACCCGCTCCTCGCTCGAGATTGCGGCTGAAGAGGAACGCCTGGGCGCCAATATCGGCACAGACTCCGATGTGGATATGAGCCAGGTCTTTATGAGCACGCTGAAGCCCAACCTGGCGAAATCGCTGGCGCTGACGGCGGATATTGTCCGCAACCCGGCCTTCAAGCAGGATGAGCTCGACCGGCTGCGCTCGCGCTGGCTCGCCACTATCCAGTCTGAAAAGGCACGTCCGGTTCGTTTGGCGCTCAGGACCCTGCCGCCGCTTCTTTACGGTAAGGGGCATGCCTACGGCATACCGCTTACCGGCTCGGGGACTGAGGACTCGATCAAGGGGCTGACGCGTAATGACCTCGTCCAGTTCCAGACCGACTGGATCAGGCCGGATAACGCCACCATCTTTATGGTGGGTGATATCACGCTGGATGAAGCCGTGCCCGCACTTGAAAAAGCCTTCGGGGACTGGCAGGCACCTGCCACACCGATCCCGACCAAGAATATCGCCACGGTGGCTCTGCCGAAGCATGCCCGGGTGATCATCATGGACAAGCCGGGTTCGCCCCAGTCGCTGATCCTCGCCGGCCACCTGTTCCCGCCGTCAGGCGCCAAGGACTATCTGGCCGAGGAAACCGCAAACGACATTCTGGGCGGTGAGTTCACCTCGCGCGTCAACATGAACCTGCGCGAGGACAAGCACTGGGCTTATGGGGCTTACACCTTCACGACCAATGCCCGCGGTCAACGTATGTGGCTTGTTTATGCGCCGGTTCAGACCGACAAGACGGTCGATTCCATCGAGGAGCTGGAGAAGGAATTCACCGGCTATCTTGGCAAGCATCCGGCCACCGAGGCGGAGCTTGAGAAGATCATCCAGAAAAAGGTCAACAGCCTTCCTGGTGAATTCGAAACCGGGGCTGCGGTGATGCAGAGCATGGTCACCAACAGTCGGTTCGGACGTCCGCTCGACTATGTCACCACGCTGAAGGCGCGCTATGATGCGCTCGATCTGGCCAAGGTTCAGGCCGCGGCGAAGGCTGACATGCATCCGGGTCAGCTGACTTGGCTGGTGGTCGGGGACCGCACCAAGATCGAGGCCGGCATCCGCAAGCTGGGCATCGGTGATGTCGAGGTGTGGGACAAGGACGGCAACCGCCTGGACAAGTAAGCTAAAAACATGCGGGCGGGGCCATGCGTCCCGTCCGCTTTTAAGATAAGGCCCACTTGAACACCCTTTTGGGAAAGGACCGACGATGAAACTCTGGATAACGGCAGGATTGATTGCCCTGGGCGCGACCGTCGCGCACGCTGATGACAAGAAAGCCTGGAACAACCCGGCGGATATTCCGGCCGCGGCGCCCGTTTCCGTGGGTCTCGCCGGTAAGTATCCGGCGGATGTCACCCGTTTCCTGATGGCGCGGGGGGCATCTGATGTCCATCTCAACAAAGACGGCAGCCTGATGGCCTATCTGAGCCGGGAAACCGGCGTGCCGCAAATCTGGGTGGTGAACCCGGAAGGCGGGCAGCCGAAACAGCTTACCTTCGGTGGCGGCGTCACCTTCTATGCCTGGGACCCGGAAGGCAAGCATATCCTCTATGGCGCCGACAAGGACGGCGACGAGCGCGAAGCCTTTTATATGATCAGCTCGAACGGCACCCAGGAACGCGTGGTGCTGCCGCACACAGGCGCCTTCCGCCGCTTCGGTGCTTTCTCATCCGACGGCACGCAGTTCGTCTATGCCTCGACCGAACGTAACGGCCGCGATTTCGATATCTATGTCGCTGATACCGCCACGGGCAAAAACCATATTGTCTATAAGGGTACGTTCGGTTTCTTCCCGGTTTCGTGGCAGCCGGGCGGCGACACCGTTATCGTCAGCGAAGTGCGTGGCGAAGACGCCAACAACGTCTATTTCCTCAATGTTAAAACTGGTGCGCTGGAGACGGTGTTCAAACCCAAGGTGGCCGCGTCCTATACCGACTTCACCTGGCACTGGAGCGGCAAGCGCTTCTATTTCGCCACCAATGAGGGCCGTGAGCATAAGGCCGTCGCCGTCTATGATATGACCACGGGCGAGGTGAAGACCATCTCGGAGAGCGACTATGACGCCGCCAACGTGCTTATGTGCGCCGGTGGCCGCTATCTTGTCTGGACCACCAACGAAGGCGGCTATGACAAGCTGCACATGTATGACTATATGCTGCACCGCCCCGCCAGCTTGCCGTACCTGCCGGACGGCCTGATGCAGATGAGTTGGGTGGGGATACCGGAATCCCGCATGTCCATTCGGATCAATGGCCCACAAACGGCAGGCGATGTTTACTTCCTCAAGGTTTCCGAAGGCGAGCTCTATCACACGCTGAAACCCAACATGGCGGGGCTTGAGACCAACCGCATGGTGCGGCCGGAACCGGTGAGCTTCAAGGCACGGGACGGCGTGACCGTCCATGGCCTTCTTTACGTGCCGGTCGGGGTGACCATGCCGCCCGTTGTCGTGGACGTCCATGGCGGGCCGACCTCACAGGCAAGGCCGAGCTGGCAGCCGGTGACCCAGTATCTCGTTGGCAAGGGCATCGCTGTCCTCGATATCAACGTCCGTGGCTCCACCGGCTACGGCAAGACCTACGCCCGGCTGGATAACCAGGAAAAACGGCTCGATAGCGTGCGTGACCTTGTCGATGCGGTTGCCTGGATGAAGAAGGACGGCCGGGTGGATGCCTCCCGCGCGGCGGTGATGGGGGGCTCCTACGGCGGCTATATGGTCAACGCCGTGATGGGCGCATACCCCGGTGTCTTCAAGGCCGGGGCCTCGTTCGTCGGCGTGTCCGACTGGGTGCGCGCACTTTCCGAGGCCTCACCGTTCCTGAAGGCCAGTGACCGCATCGAATATGGCGACATCAGTGAGAAGCGCTGGCAGGAATTCTACGCCAAGAATTCGCCGATCAACACGGTCTCGCAAATCACCGCGCCCATGTTCTATGAGCATGGCGCCAACGACCCGCGGGACCCGGTCACCGAATCCGACCGCATGGTCATGGCGCTCAGGGCCAAGGGCGTGCCGGTCGAATATCTCCGCTTCCCTGACGAAGGTCACGGCATCCGCAAGATGAATAACCGTATTACTTTTTACCGGCGTCTGGCCGCTTTCCTTGAGAAGCAGCTGAAGGCGCAGTGAGACAAACAAGAAGCTATAAAAGCAAGAAGAGGGACTGAGTTTGGATTACCAGTTGAATGAGGACCAGCGCGCCATTCAGGAAATGGCCCGCAACTTCACCGCCGACTGCATCACGCCCCATGCAGCCGAGTGGGATGAGAAGAAGATCTGGCCGGCCGATGTCGCCAAGTCCGCCGGTGAGCTCGGCTTCGGCAGCATCTACGTCAGCGAAGAAGGCGGCGGCTGCGGCCTGAGCCGGGTGGAAAGCGTGCTGATTTTCGAACAGCTTTCCCAGGGCTGCCCGTCGACCGCGGCGATGATCTCCATCCATAATATGGCGACCTGGATGATCGATTGCTTCGGCAACGAAGACCAGCGTGAGCGTTTTGTGGGGGATCTGGCGACCTTTGAGAAGATGGCCAGCTACTGTTTGACCGAACCGGGCGCAGGCTCGGATGCCGCAGGGCTCAAGACCCGCGCGGTCAAGGACGGTGATGAGTATGTGCTCAACGGCTCCAAGGCGTTTATCTCCGGCGGTGGCACCAGCGACATTTATGTTGTGATGGCGCGCACGGGCGACAGTGGTGCCAAGGGCATCAGCTGCTTCATCGTTGAGAAGGGTACGCCGGGGCTTTCTTTCGGCGCGCAGGAAAAGAAAATGGGCTGGCACAGCCAACCCACCGCCGCCGTGATGTTCGATGACTGCCGCATTCCCGCCGCCAACCTGGTGGGTGAGGAAGGCCAGGGCTTCAAGATCGCCATGCAGGGCCTCGATGGCGGCCGTCTCAATATCGCGGCCTGTTCGCTCGGCGGTGCCACGCGCGCGTTCAACGAAGCCGTGGTTTACGTGAAGGACCGCAAGCAGTTCGGCAAGGCCATCGCCGATTTTCAGGCGACCCAGTTCAAGCTGGCCGACATGGCGACCGACCTCGAGGCCGCGCGGCTGATGCTCTATGCCGCCGCCCAGAAGGTCAGCAATAAGGCGCCGGACGCCGCGTCCGCGGCCGCGATGGCCAAGCGCTTCGTCACCGACGTCTGTTTCGATGTTGCCAACGCTGCGCTCCAGCTGCATGGCGGCTACGGCTACCTGCAGGATTATCCGATCGAACGGATTTTGCGTGACCTTCGGGTGCACCAGATCCTCGAAGGCACCAACGAAATCATGCGTGTGGTTATCTCCCGCGCGCTTTTGAAGGACTGAGTTTCATGACCGACGCTGAAGTTTTGTTTGAAACCAAGGGCAATATCGGCCTGATCACGCTCAACCGCCCGGGGGCGCTCAACAGCCTCACGCACGGCATGTGCGTGGCGATCAAGCGCCAGCTGGACGACTGGGCCAAATTACCGTCCGTGCAGGCGGTTGTCGTGGTCGGCGCGGGTGAGAAAGCCTTCTGCGCCGGCGGAGACGTGGTCAGGGTCGCCAAGTCCTACAAGGAAGGCACCGGCGAGTGGCGCGACTTCTTCCATGACGAATATCTCATGAATATCGCCATCGATGAGTTCCCCAAGCCTTACATCAGCCTGGTGGACGGCATCGCCATGGGCGGCGGTGTTGGCGTGTCGATCCCCGGGGATTTCTGGGTCGCGACCGAAAAGACGCTGTTCGCCATGCCGGAAACCGGGCTCGGTCTGTTCCCGGATGTCGGCGGCGGCTGGTTCCTGCCGCGCCTGCCCGGTGAAACCGGGATGTACCTTGCGCTGACGGGCGCGCGGGTGAAAGCGCCGGACCTCTATGCGCTCGGCATTGCCAGCCATGTCATCGCCTCCAATCAGGTGGACGAGGTGATCGGGGCGCTCGCGTCGGCCGAAATCGAAGGCAATGACGATGTGCGCAAGCTCTTGGGCCGCTTCCATGCCGACCCGGCCCCCGCGCCGCTCGTCGAATATTATGACGAGATCGACGGCATCTTCGCTGGTGTCCGTGTCGACGAAATCCTGCATATGCTGGAGCTGGATGAAACCGACTGGTGCCAGCAGACGTTCAAGATGCTGATGACCAAGTCGCCCACCAGCCTCAAGCTCACCTTCGCGCAGCTCCGCCGTGGCGAAGTGCTGGAAAATTTCCGCGATAACATGCGCATGGAATACCGCATGGTGAACCGGGTGATGGAAGGCCACGACTTTTTCGAAGGCGTGCGCGCGATCCTGATCGACAAGGACATGAAGCCGGTGTGGAACCCCGCGGGCCTCGACCGGGTTTCGGACGAAACCATCGACCATTATTTCGCGCCGCTCGGCGACGGTGAATTGGATATCGACTAATGAATACGGGACCGTTCATAGCGGTGTTCCTGGGCTCGCCGATCAAGTCGGCGAGTGACGACATATAATAATTCTCGTCATGCGACGGCTGGACCGGCGCATCCAGGAACACCGGCGGCTATGATCGTCCCGCCAAGTAGCTGTAAACAGGGTAGAAACAAGGATAAGAAAATGACGACAATCGCATTCATCGGGCTCGGCAACATGGGGCTGCCCATGTCCAAGAACCTCCTGGGCGCCGGCTTCACCGTGCGCGGGTTCGACCTTGCCGAAATCGCACGGGAGCACTTCACCGAAGCGGGCGGCAAGGCCTTCACCTCGGTCGCCGAAGCCGTGCAGGGCGCGGACGCCATCATCACCATGCTGCCGAACGGTGGCATCGTGAAGACCGTCTATGAGGGCGCGGACGGTGTGTTCGCGAACGCCAAGAACGGCGCCCTGATGATCGACAGCTCCACCATTGATGTGGAAACCGCGCGCGCGGTGGCCTCCGCCGCTGAGGCGAAAGGCTTTTCCATGGTGGATGCGCCGGTTTCCGGCGGTGTCGGGGGTGCGGCGGCGGGTACGCTTGCCTTCATGGTCGGTGGCTCGGACGAAGCTTTCGCGCGCGCCAAACCGGTCCTGGAGCCGATGGCGGGCAAGATCGTCCATTGCGGCCCGTCAGGCAACGGCCAGGCGGCCAAGGCTTGCAACAATATGCTGCTGGCGATTTCGATGATCGGTGTTTCCGAAGCCTTCAACCTCGGCCGGTCACTCGGGCTGGAAGATCAGGTCTTCTTTGATGTGGCGGCGAATGCCTCCGGCCAGTGCTGGTCGCTGACCTCCTACTGCCCGGTGCCGGGGCCTGTGCCCGCGTCGCCCGCGAATAATGACTATAAGCCGGGCTTTGCGACCGCGCTGATGCTGAAGGATTTGCGCCTGGCCATGCAGGCGGCAGGCTCAACCGGGGCGAACACGCCCATGGGCAAGAAGGCGGCAGAAATATATACCGCCATGGACGAAGCCGGCCATGGCGGTGTGGATTTCTCAGGCGTTATCAAGCACCTGACTAACTCGCTGTAGCGTAAGCCATTTCCTGGTTGCGGGCTGCCTGAGCGCGGCCCGCGGCCCCATAGCGGATAACCGCCTGGGTGCGGTTCTGAACCCCCAGTACCTTGAAGATGGCGTGCATGTGCGCCTTCACCGTCCCTTCGGCAATCGAAAGCCGGGCGGCGATTTCCTTGTTGGGCAGACCGTCCGCTGCCATCGCCAGGATTTGCTTCTGGCGGTAGGACAGGCGGCTGAAGTCAATGTCGCTGTCGGGACGACGGGCTATCAGGCTGCTATCCCCACTCCTCGGTGCGGGCATGTCCATCATGCGGCGGACATTCGGCGCGGCGGGCTGGCTGGCCACGGTGCCAAAACCGTCCAGCGGCAGCTTGAGCGCGCGGCGGATGGTCATGACGATTTGGCTTACGCTGGCCCCACGGTGGACCGTCGGAACGCCGTTCGGCACCATCGCAGCTTGACCGGCACGGTCCAGGATCACCACAATCGCGGCGTCCGGGTACAGGCGCTTGGCCAGCTTCAGGCAGTCCTCACCATCTTCCCCGAGGCTACCGGGGTGGACGATGATCAGGGAAAAATCTGCGTGGTGTGCAGTGCGGGCCAGAAACTCGTGTTCGCTGCCGGCTTCCAATATTTCATGGAAGTTCCCGGAGACAGAAATAACTTCTCTCAACGAAAGTCGATATAGTTCCTCGGCATCTACAATCAGAGCTTTCATAGAATTTCCTCGCTGTTAGTTTAGCTGTCGTTTAGCTTGCAGGTCCCACGCCGCTATTTTTTAGACATTCCGAAGGACCCGGTTCCTCATGTTTTTTTTCATATTATCGCAAAACGTCTCTTCTCACGGTTGCGCTGCGATAAACCGAGTATATGGAACGACGAGCTGAAAGATTAGCGGGTCTATGGTTTAAGTTTTGACCGAAAGGTTTAGGGTAGGCCCTACTAGCCTTGACCTGAGGCGGTGTGTCCCGTATCTCTGTGGACGGGAGCACATCGACAGAATTTGTCATACGACCGGAGCTATCATGTCGGTTGACTTCAGATCGCTTTTTGCCACTCCCCAAATCCAAGACGCCCTGAATAGTTTGGACGCCCGCCAGGACGATATGGTGGCGACCGTTCAGACTTGGTCGCGCATCAACAGCGGCAGCCGGAACCTTGAGGGCCTCGCCAAAATGGAGGCAGAGATTCTCAAGGCGTTTGAACCCCTGGGCGCCGAGATCGAGCTGATCGATTTGGCCGACACGGAAATGGTCGATGAAGCGGGGGTGCCGGTCTCCGTCAAGAACGGCCGCATGATCCGCCTCTTCAAGCGCCCTTCGGCTAACCGACGCGTGCTGATGACCGGCCATACAGATACGGTCTTCCCAAAGGATAGCGCGTTTCAACAGCCGGTCTGGCTTGATGATGGCCGTCTGAATGGCCCCGGTGTCGCCGACATGAAAGGCGGTGTCCTTGTGATGCTGAACGCCCTCAAGGCGTTTGAAGCGACGGACATGGCACCGTCTGTCGGCTGGGAAGTGCTGCTTTCGCCGGATGAGGAAACCGGCTCACTCGCCTCCGCGCCGATCCTGATGGAGCGCGCGAAGGCGGCGGATATCGGCATGACCTATGAACCCGCGCTCGCTGACGGCACGCTTGCGGGTGCCCGCAAGGGCAGCGGCAACTATACGCTTGTTGTCCACGGCAAGGCGGTCCATGCAGGCCGGGAGTTCCATAACGGCCGCAACGCGGTGGTTGCGCTCGCCGACATGATCGGCAGGCTGGCGGCTTTGACGGACGGCAGGCCGGAACTGACGGTCAACCCGGCGGTGATAAAAGGCGGGGTCGCGCCCAATGTGGTGCCGGATATGGCGCTGTGCCGCTTCAATGTGCGGCTGAAGGAACCCGAGGACGCCACATGGTTCGAAGCCCAGGTCGCCGCCATCATCAGGGACTGGCAGGGCCGGGACGGCTATGACGTTCATCTTTATGGTGGTATCAACCGGCCGCCCAAGGCGCTGTCGGATGCCAACCTCAAGCTGATGGAAGCGATCCGCGCCTGCGGGGCCGCGCTCGATATCGACATCAATTATGTGCCCACCGGCGGCTGTTGCGAAGGCAACAATCTGGCGGCGGCGGGCCTGCCGAATGTGGATACGCTCGGCGTGCGGGGCGGGCTTATCCACAGCGCGGACGAATTCATGATCCCGGAAAGTTTTTCGGAGCGGGCGAAGCTGTCCGCGCTCATCCTTTTCGCTTTCGCAAGCGGCGGCCTGGACGCCGTGGTGAAGGCCAAGACCTGACATTTGGGCCTGACATCCGGGAAGGGACGTCAGGCAAACAAGCGGCGGATAGACCGCAATAAGGCACCCGGGGCCCTGATCAGTTGCCCGGACTTTGGAGGGAAATTTCATGTTTGTGGTGCGACCCGCACGAATGGAGGATATCGATGGCCTCCTTGAGCTTGCCAAGAAGACCGGCACGGGACTGACGACCCTGCCGGACCACCGGTCCAGCCTTGAGAAAAAGGTGACCGAATCGCTGGTGGCTTTTTCGGCCCCCGTGGGCCTGACCGATAAGCGTTCGTACCTGCTAGTGCTGGAAGACGTGAAGAAGGGCGTGATCGCGGGCACCAGCGCGCTGATCTCCGGTGTCGGGCTCGACCAGCCTTTCTACAGCTACCGCATCCTGCACGTGACCCAGGTCTCCCATGACCCGGAACTCAGGGTCGATACCGAAATCCTCCAGCTTTCCAACGATTTTGTCGGCACCACCGAGGTGGCGACACTGTTCCTGGACCCGGACTATAGGGTCGGCAAGCTGGGCAAACTGCTTTCAAAGGCGCGCTATCTTCTGATGGCGGCGCACCCGGACCGTTTCTCCGACGCGGTGATTTCGGAAATCCGCGGCTGGATTGACGACAAGGGCAACTCACCCTTCTGGGAGGCGATCGGCCGTCATTTCTTCCAGATGGACTTCAAAACGGCGGATGAGATCAACGGCCGTGGCAACAGCCAGTTTATCGCCGATCTTATGCCCAAGTTCCCCATCTATCGGGCGCTATTGCCGGAAGCGGCGCGCAATGTCATCGGCAAGCCGCATGACAGCGCACGGCCCGCGATCAAACTTCTGGAAAACGAAGGGTTCCGCTTCTCGGGCGCGGTCGATATTTTCGATGGCGGCCCGGCCTATGAGGTGCACCGGCGCGGTATCTGGACCGTGCGCAAAAGCATCGGCGGTACGCTCGGCGGGACGGTTGAAGGCGAGGGGCATGACCCGAAGCATCTGGCCTGCAATCCGTCGCTTGAAAATTTCCGCGTCGTGCTCACCAATGTGATTGAGGGCTCAAGCGGGCAGTGGATGCCATACGAGGCGGCACAACTGCTGGAGCTGAATGAGGGGGATGACCTTCGCTACAGCCCGATCGACCGCATCCGCACCACGGCACAAACCAAATAACAGGACAGTAGGGAGTACTCAGTCATGACGCATTTTATCGGCGGTGAATGGATGGCGGGCGAAGGCGAGGTTTTCACCTCCATCAACCCGGCGGACGGCAGCATGCTGTGGGAAGGGTTCGCGGCATCCGCGGCCCAGGTGGCCGCGGCGGTGGAAGCCGCCCAGGCCGCTTTCGATAGCTGGGCGATGACGCCGCTTGAGCGCCGGATCGAGATCGTCCGCGCCTACGCCAAGGGGCTGACCGCGCGCAAGGACGAACTCGCTGAGCTGATCGCCAAGGACGCGGGCAAGGTGCTGTGGGATGCAACCGGCGAAGCCACGGCGATGATCAACAAGGTCGAGATTTCGCTGAAGGCCTATGACGAACGCACTGGCAGCCGCGAGGCGGTGAACGGCGCCATCCGCGCGCGGCTGACGCACCGGCCGCACGGTGTGATGGCGGTGTTCGGCCCCTATAACTTCCCCGGCCACCTGCCGAACGGCCATATCGTGCCCGCGCTGATCGCTGGCAATACCGTGGTGTTCAAACCGAGCGAGCTGACGCCTGCGGTGGCCGAGCTGATGGTCGAAATATGGGATGGTGCCGGCCTGCCGAAGGGTGTGATCAACCTCATCCAGGGCGGGCGTGACACCGGCGCGGCCCTTGTGGCCAACCCCGGCATCGATGGGCTTTTGTTTACCGGCAGCGCCAACACCGGCCTTGCCATTTCCCGCACGCTGGTGGATCGGCCCAATGTCATCCAGGCCTTGGAGATGGGCGGCAACAACCCGCTGATCGTCCATGAGGTGGAAGACACGCAAGCGGCGGCGGTGATGACCATCCTGTCGGCGTTCGTGTCCTCCGGCCAGCGCTGCACCTGCGCCCGCCGCCTGATCGTGCCGAACGGGGAAGCCGGGGATGAATTTGTCGATACCCTGATGGCCACCATGGACGGCATCACGGTCGGCGCCTGGAATGATGCGGAAGAGGCCTATATGGGTCCGCTCGTGTCCGCCGGGGCGGCCGGTAAGGTGCTGGAAGCGCAAGCCCGGCTTGAGGCGTCCGGCGGGCGTGTGCTCTGCCGCGCTGAGCGGCTGGAGCGCGGGGATGCTTATATCACCCCAGGCCTCATCGATGTGACGGCGGTAAAGGACCGCCCGGACGAAGAAGTGTTCGGGCCGTTCCTGCAGTTGATCCGCGTCAAGGATTTCGAGGACGCCATCCGGGAGGCTAACAACACCCGTTACGGGCTCGCGTCGGGGCTGATCTCCGATAGCCGGGCTTTGTATGACCAGTTTTACCCGCGCGCGAAGGCCGGCATCGTCAACTGGAACCAGCAGCTGACGGGGGCGGCCTCGACCGCGCCGTTCGGCGGTATCGGCTGGTCGGGCAACCACCGCCCGAGCGCCTATTATGCCGCCGACTATTGCGCCTATGCGGTGGCGACCATGGAACAGGCCGAAGGCCGCGTTGTCGTGGCCGCGCCCCCCAAGGGGCTGAAGCTGGACTGAGGCTGATCCGCGCGGGCGGCAGGCAAGTAAGGAGACACGCAGATGGCGTGGCAGGAAGTCAATTTCGACGGTCTCGTCGGTCCGACACACAATTACGCCGGGCTTTCTTACGGCAATGTGGCGTCGGCCAGCAACCGGGGGCAGGTGGCCAACCCGCTTGAGGGCGTGTTGCAGGGGCTCGACAAGGCGGCGCATTTGCGCTCGCTTGGTCTCATCCAGGGGGTGTTGCCGCCCCATGACCGGCCGCACCTCAGCACGCTCCGGGCGCATGGCTTTACCGGCTCGGATGCGGAAATCCTGACGGAGGCCTGGAGATCCAGCCCGGCGCTTATCGCCAACGTGGCGTCCTCCGCCGCGATGTGGACCGCGAACGCGGCCACCATATCGCCCGCGCCGGACACACTGGATGGCCGGACCCATTTCACCCCCGCGAACCTTGCTGCCATGTATCACCGCTCGATCGAGGCGCCGACGACCGCCCGCATCCTCAAGGTGATGTTCCCGGAAGGGGAGCGTTTCACCCACCACGCCCCGCTTGAGGGCGGGGTCCATATGGGCGACGAGGGCGCGGCCAACCATAACCGCCTGTGCGCCGATTATGGCGAGCCCGGCGTGGAGCTGTTCGTCTATGGCCGTGGCGCGTTCGAGACCGCAAAGGAACTGACCTACCCGGGCCGCCAGACCATGGAAGCCTCAAAGGCGCTTGCCCGCCAGCACGGTATCAAGCCCGGCAAGGCGCTGTTCGTGCGCCAGAACCCGGCGGCGATCAACGCGGGTGCTTTCCATAACGATGTGGTGGCGGTCAATAACAAGAATGTCTTCTTCTATCATGAGGAAGCCTTCACCGAGGTGCCCAAGCTGCAGGATACCATCCGTGATGCCATGGATGGCACGCAGGTCGCCTTCATCGAAGTGCCCAAGGCGAAGGTGCCGCTGGAGGACGCGGTGAAGTCCTATCTGTTCAACAGCCAGCTCGTCACGGTGCCCGGCCGCAAGGGCATGACGCTGATCCTGCCATCGGAGGTGAAGGAGACGCCGTCCACCCGCCTCTATGTGGAGGAGCTGATCGCCACCGGCGGCACCATTCACCATGCCGACTATCTGGATGTGCGCCAAAGTATGCGCAACGGCGGCGGCCCCGCGTGCCTGAGGCTGCGGGTCGCGCTGTCGGATGACGACAGGGCCGCCATGGGCGGCAACACTATTCTGGATGATGCCCGGCTGGAAACGCTAAGGGTTTGGGCGAAGCGCCATTACCGTGACCGGCTGATGCCGGATGACCTGGCGGACCCGAAACTGATGGAAGAAAGCTTTGCGGCCCTGGATGAGCTGACCCAGATCCTGCAACTGGGCAGTGTGTACGACTTCCAGCGTTAAAGCTTTTGCGAGGGGGCATCCCCTGCGGTGTCGCTTTTGCTGTCAGGCACGCCGGCGCCAATGTCGAAAAATTCGCGTTCAACCAGATTGGTATGGTCGACAGCCTCGGCCCCCAATTTGGCGATCAGCTCATCGCGCGGGACTTCATAACCTGTGCCGACGAAATAGCGGACCTTGCCGAACGGGTCCATAAGCGGCAGCTGGATGGTGCGGTAGACAAAGGGGCGTTCCCGGAAGTCTATGGTGCTGCGGCTGATCATCCCGGCGCAGGGCTGGTCACGCAGTTGCCGGTAATAGAGCGTCTCAGGGATGCGCAGGGGCTCGGGCAAGATGTCGAATATATTCCGGCCCGTCATGTCGAGGCCGATCAGGCGGTCAAGCACCGTTCCCGCCTGGACGACGACAAGCTTGTCGTCCTGCCATTCGCTGAGGAAAACTTCCGGCAAGGCACCGTTGATCTGCGCTGAGGAAAAGTCGGCGCGCTTCGGACAAACCCGCCCCGCTTCGCGTGGAAGTTTTAACCAGAATTGGATCAGATATTCGGTTGCTTTTGAGTGGTTGAGCGCTGTCAGCTCTTCATACATGGGGCATTGGGTCTTTTTGTCTGTTGTGGCGTACGGGTACAGGTTTCCGCGCTTGGCGAGGTTGCGGGAACGGCCCTCAATGTATCTGAATGCGCGAATTTATCAAGCGTTGTGGTTGAGCTTGGTAAAAGGTTCGGTCACGCAGGTGCTTAGGGTGTTTGGTGCGAAAATGCGCGTGTCAGCGATGGGGCTGGAAGTCCAGAATGGTCTCGCCCAGCTTGTCGTCACCCGGCACGCCGGCGCCGATATCGAAAAACCGCCGCTCCAGCAGCCGGATGCTTTTGAAATTGGTCTGGCCGAATTCCTGCTCCAGCTGTTTGCCTTCGAGCGCGGCGCCGGTGCCGACGAAATAGTGCACCTTGCCGAACGGGTCCAGAAGCGGCAGCTGGATGGTGCGGTAGACAAAGGGTTTGCCGCGCAGGTTATTGGCGCTTCGGGTGATGAGCCCGGCGCACGGCTGGTCCCTAAGCGCACGATAATAGATGCGTTCGGGCTCCTTCAGTTCTTCCGGCAGGATATCGAAGATATTGTGCCCGGTAATGTCGAGCCCCAACAGCCGGTCGAGCACGGTGCCTGCCTGAACAATGGCCAGTACGTCTTCGCTGTACCATTCACTGAGGAAAACTTCCGGAAGCGCCCCGTTGATCTGGGCGGAAGAAAAGTCTGAACGCTTAGGGCAGACCTGGCCTTCGGGGCGCGGCAGATTGAGCCAAAAGCGCACCAGGTCCTGGGTGGCTTTAGAATGGCGTAGCATCTGGAGCGCTTCGTTCATAAATAAACGCGGCCTTTAGGGGTAATAAATAAAACAGCCAAGGCACCTTGGCACTAACCTGCACTTGATTTCAAGCGATAGAAAAACAAGACCTTTTCGGTCTTTATTTAATTTCGGACCGGAAAAGGCGTACTCAGTATTTATGTGTCACACGCGGGAGCTTTGTTTTCTGCGGTGTGGCTCGTCTCAAGGCGTGTCAAGTTTTAGGCTGCCTTTGGGAATAGGCAAGCGCTAATTTACGCTACGGATTTCTGGCTTGGCTCAAACCCAGGGGGAAGCCCTGCGCCGATGTCGACCAGTTTGCGTTCGAGAACGACAGCATCGTTAATCCGGTTGGCGGCATAAGATCCCGGGCCGTCAAAATCGAATACTCGGCCGACACCAATCAAATAATGGGGCCTGTTGGCGTAATCGAGCAGTGGCAAATGCAAGACGAAATAACGGGCGCGCTGTCCCTTGATGTCAACGGATCCGCGGCAAAGGACACCGGCGCACGGTGTCTGTCTCAGCAAATGATAGTAAGCGGTTTCGCGTTCCTGGGTTTCACCGATCGAGATCTGCAGCATGTTGATGCCGGTCAGGTCCGCGCCGATGAATTTGTTGATGTCATCGCCACAGCGCGCCACGGCGAGCACATCCTCGGACACCCATTCACTCAGATAAATGCTGCCGTCGATTTCCTTGACTTGGTCGAAATCGAAATCCGACCGTTTCGGACACACCTGTCCCTCAGGGCGTGGCAACGATAACCAATAGTCGTACATGGTCGTTGCGGCATCATCGAAGCACAGGTCATCGATGCTGGCAGTTTTCATAAAGGGGCTTCCACTAACTTTTTACCGGGGCGTTATATATATTTTTTTCAGCGGCGGACAACAAACTCAGTCCCGCTATCTCACCATTCTTGCAACAAGACGTTACTGGACCGTTACCAGCCAGTTGATAAGCTGCAGGTAAGGAGATTGTGCCGATGTTGATTAAATCGCGTGAAAGTTGGGAAGAGGGCGAAGCTAGCGTCACGCCCGAGAAAATCTATCTGAACCGCCGGCGTTTCATGAAAAGCGGCCTGATGGGCGGACTTGCCGCGGGGCTGGCTATGAGCCTGCCTGCTTTCGCCTCAGACGACCGTGTGCTCAAGCCGCTGAATTTCCGCCATACCGATTTCGACCCCGGCGAGACGATGACGCCCTATAATGCGGTGACGGGCTATAATAATTATTACGAATTCGGCACCCACAAGGACGATCCGGCCAAAAACGCCTGGCAGCTTCGGCCGGCACCATGGTCTGTGAAAGTGGACGGCATGGTTGAAAAGAAGGGCACCTTCGGGGTCGAAGACCTTGTCGATTACGCAGCGCTCGAAGAAAGAATTTATCGGCACCGCTGCGTGGAAGCCTGGTCGATGGTCATCCCGTGGGTTGGTGTTCCGCTTGCGTCGATTCTCAAGAAACTGGGGCCAGAATCGGGGGCCAAGTATGTTGCCTTCGAAACACTGGCGGACCGGAAACAGATGCCGGGTATCCGCTGGCCGGTGCTCGACTGGCCCTACCGGGAAGGCTTGCGCATGGATGAAGCCATGAATGACCTGGCCTTCGTCGCGGTCGGGCTTTACGGCAAGGAACTGCCGAACCAGAACGGCGCGCCGCTTCGGCTCGTGGTGCCGTGGAAATATGGCTTCAAGTCGATCAAATCGATCGTGCGTATCCATTTCACCGACACGAAGCCGAAGACCAGTTGGAACATGTCGGCGCCCAATGAGTACGGCTTCTATTCGAACGTGAACCCCGAGGTGGACCACCCGCGCTGGAGCCAGAAGCGCGAGCGCCGGATCGGTGAATTCGGCCGCCGGAAGACCCTGATGTTCAACGGCTATGGTGACAAGGTGGCGAGCCTATATACCGGCATGGACCTGAGGGCCAATTTCTGATGCCTGTGACGGTTTCGGTCCCCACACTCCGGCGCTACGGCAAGCCCCTAGTGTTCGTGGCGCTGCTGCTGCCCGCCTTATGGCTGGCCTATAACTGGTGGCTGGCGTTCCAGTATCAGCCCAATGCGCTCGGCTTCAACCCGCAGGAAGCCTCCAACCGTTTCACCGGGGACTGGACCCTGAGGATGCTTCTGATCACGCTGGCGATCACGCCTTTGTCGAAGCTTCTGAAATCGCCGAAGCCGATCCTGTTCCGGCGCATGATCGGGCTTTATGCCTTCTTCTATGGCTGCCTGCACATCATCAGCTACGTCTGGCTGGATAAATATTTCGCCTGGGGCGAACTGTGGGCGGATATCCTGAAACGCATCTATATCACCGTCGGCATGACGGCGTTTCTGCTTCTGATCCCGCTTGCGGTTACCAGCACCAAGGGCTGGGTGCGGCGGCTGAAGGCCAAGCGCTGGCAGAAGTTGCATAAGCTTGTCTATGCCACCGGCGTGCTCGCCATCTTCCATTTCGTGATGATGCGCAAGGGCTTCCAGCTGGAGCCGCTCATCTACGGTGCCATTCTGGCCGGGCTTTTTGCCGCGCGCCTGCCTGCCGCCATCAAACGGCGACGCAGGCAGGCGGCTGCCTGAAGGAACCTAAGTCAGGCTGGGCGTTTGGCGACCATGACGTTGGTGGTCATGGTCATCACCACCTCGCCCTTCTGGTTCTTGACGTCATAGTCTGATTTGACGAGGCCCAGGTTGGGGCGCGACTGGCTTTCACGCTTTTCGGCGACTTTGGTGCGGACCGAAAGCACATCGCCCGGGAACACCGGCTTTTTCCAGCGGATATTGTCGATACCCGGTGAGCCGAGACCGGCAAAACCGGTTTCGCGCATATGGTCAACCAGCATGCGCATGGTCATGGCGCAGGTGTGCCAGCCGCTTGTACACAGCGACCCGAATACGGACCGTTTGGCGGCGTCCTCGTCCAGATGGAAGGGCTGAGGGTCGTATTTGCCGGCGAAGTCCAGCAGTTCTTCGCGCGTGACCTCATAGGCGCCGAATTCCTCGGTCGCGCCGACGTCAATATCTTCGTAATAGGTTTTGGCCATACTCTTCATCCTCCCCTGTCCGTTCTGTCCATGGGGGAGAAAATGGCACGCGCTTGCTTTTGGTCAAGGCAAAGGACGTCCGCATCGGCCAGGAATGCGAAAATGTCGCTCGGTGTGTCCCTGGCAGAGGTGGACGTAGGACAGGCGGGCGTGTGTATGAATACTTTATGCCGGTGCGGTATGTACCGGCTTTGTGGCCGACTGAAATGGGGGTCTTATGATCAAGCTTGACGACCTCCGGACGAACGTTGTCCGGGTTCTTCTTTTCTTCCTGTGGGCGCATGTGCCAGCTGCCTTTGTCCACGGCTGGTGGGCGGGCAGCAGCCACACGGTGATCGTGGCTGGCATTATTGCCGCCCTGGCGACCGCCGCCACGCTCGCGGCCCGGTTTGCGCCGCCGCTTGCCGGACGCATGGTGCTGGCGGTTGCGCTGACCATGGCGGCAGGCGCGCTCGTCGCCCTCTATCAGGGGCATCCGTGGCAGAAGGACGTTCACCTGTATTTCGCGACCGTGATCGCGCTTCTGTCGTCCACATTCTGCTGGCGCAGTCTGGTGACGGCGGCGGTAGCGACCGTGCTTTACTATGCCGTGATGATGGGGGTGGCGCCTGCGCTTCTGTTCCCGGGTGGTGCCGGGATTTTCGAGGTCGGCTTCAATATCGTCGCCTTTACGGTGCTGACTGCGGGCCTTTTGTGGGTGACAAACCAGGTCCATGGCTTGTTCGGGCAGGTGGAGCAGGAGCATAAAAAAGCGCTCGCCGAAGCCGAAAAGGCCCATGCCGCCAGCGAAATGGCCGAACAGGCGGCCAAGGATGCGCTCGCAGCGGCCGACAGGGCCACCAGCGCCAAGGAAGAAGCCGACGCGCTCCGTGACGCGCAGGCCGAGGCCGAGGAAAAGGCCAAGGAAGAGAAACGCGCGCTCCTGGATGGGCTCGCCGGTGAGTTCGAAGCCTCGGTGCAGCAGATCGTCAAGGATGTGGTTTCCATGGCGTCGGGCATGAAGAATGTGGCTGAAAGCCTGCAGGACCAGGCCCGTCAGAGCATGGAGGGCGCCGCGCAAATCTCAAACGCCACGCGGGATGCGTCGTCAAACGTCGATGCGGTTTCGGGCGCCGCGACCGAACTTTCGGGCTCGACCTCGGAAATTTCCCGCCAGGTGGATCAGACAAGCCGCCTGACCGCCGACGCCGTATCCCAAGCCGAAAACATCGCTGGCCGGATCGAGGTTCTGTCCGAACGGGCGCAGGAAATCGGCTCGGTCGTGGCGCTCATCACCGAAATCGCCGAACAGACCAACCTGCTGGCGCTTAACGCCACCATTGAAGCCGCGCGGGCGGGTGAAGTGGGCAAAGGCTTTGCCGTTGTCGCGACCGAGGTGAAGAACCTCGCGGGCGAATCGGCCAAGGCAGCGGACGGCATCCATAAACGCATCGGTGGCGTGCAGGAAGCCACGGATGATGCCGTCAAGGCGATCCGGGCGATCAATGACATGATCCGCGATATCAATGTCGGCGCCACTGCCATTGCGGCCGCTGTGGAGGAACAGGATGCCGCCACGCGTGATATCGCCCGCTCGGTCCAGCAGGCGTCCGAAGGCACGCGTGCGGCCGCCGACAATGCCACAAATGTGGAAGGCAAGGCGCGCCAGTCTGAAGTCGAGGCCGTCAATGTGCTCAGCGCCATCGCTCAGCTGGAAGCGCTGGCCGGGACGCTGGGGGAACAGACCGACAGCTTTCTCGAGCGCGTGCGCTACGGACTTTAAGAAAACCAGCCTGAAGAAGGCCCCTAAATGGGCTCCGCTCTTGTCTTTGTCCGTCCTTGTGGCAACACTGGCCCCGGACAGTAAGAGCGGAGCCCATGAAGCATCACCCCGAACATCAGCCAGAAGATGCGGCCGAGAAGGCCAGCGTGGTGCAGTCGGTGCTCGGTGTCGGCTTTTTCCTCGGCCTTGTCGAGGTGGTTGACTGGGGCGTGCGCCGTTACGGCCTCAACCTGCCCGCACCGGTGCTTGCCATGGCGCTCCTGACGCTTGGGCTCGCCTTTCAGAAACGGGTGCCCGCCACCCTATCCGCCGGGGCCGGGCTTTTGTTCCGGCTGTTCCCGCTTTTCTTCATTCCACCGCTTGTCGCCATTGTCGCTGTGATGGATGTGGTTGTCCGGTCCTGGGCTGCGCTTCTGTTCGCGGTCAGCATCAGCACCTTCGTCGGCCTCGCGGTCACCGCGCTGGTCTTCAGGGGGCTCAGGAAGGCGCAGGCAGGCAGGGGGGAGGGCACGCCATGATGCCGGCACTGTGGTTCTTCGTCACGCTTGGGCTTTATGCCGCGTCCGACATGCTGTTCCGGGCCACGGGGCGCAAGCCGTGGCTGCACCCCGTGCTGTTGCCGGTGATTGTGCTGGCATTTGTGATGTCACTGCCGGGGGTGAAACTGGTGGACTATCAGCACGGGACAGCCACGCTGCATCATCTGCTGATGGCGGCGGTGGCGGCCTTGGCGCTGCCGCTCTACCGCAACGCCGCGGCGATCCGGCAGGAAGCAATGGCGGTGTCGGTCGCCTTGGTGGCGGGGTCCATAAGCGGGGTAGGCTCGGCGCTTGCGGTAGCCTTCTGGCTCAAGGCTCCAGCCACGGTAGCCGCAAGCCTCGCCAACAAATCCATCACCACGCCACTGGCGATCACGGTGGCGCAGGCGATCGGCGGTATCCCGGCGCTGGCCGCTGCGGTGGTGATCGTCACCGGGCTCGTCGCCGCCATCATCGGGCCGCCGTTCCTCAAGCGTCTCGGTGTGGACGACGACCTGACGGCAGGCCTCGCGCTCGGGACCGCGGGGCACGCGCTCGGTATGGCCGAAGCCGCCAGCCGCAGCGACCTGATGGGCGCCGCGGCCGCCTTTGCCATGGCCGCCAACGGGCTTGCGACAGCCTTCATCCTGCCGCTTCTGTGGAGCATGACCGGTTGAAATCTCGGCCTTTGACGCGGGCGGCGGTAACACTTTGGCAACCCGCGACCTGATATTCTTGGAATCGCCCCATTCTTTTTGGATAGAATAGGGCAGAGGATGTGGGTGGATGAGATGCGGATAAAAGCCCTTGCCTACAGTATGGTCTGTCTGATCGGCGTCAGCCTCCCGGCTGCGGCGGCTGAACGCATTGCCGCGACCTATAATTTCATCCTGCATGGTTTCGTGGTGTCTACGGCCGAAACGGTCGCGGCGCTGAACCCCCATGATTACCGCCTGGATATCGATTTCCGCATGCGGGGCATCGCCAAACTGTTTTCAAATGGCCATAGCGAAATCACCGCGACGGGGCGTTTCGGCCAGGGCGGCGGTCTTGCTGCTGAACGCTTTGTGTCCGCCGGGCACTGGGACGGCAGCGACTATAGCCGCACCATGGTGTTCGATGGGGCTGGAAAACTGAAGGAACAGAAGCGGGATTTCCCTGCAAAATGGCTGAAGGAATACCGCTTTGAACCGGTGCCGAAGGATATGCAGGTCGGGCCTGACCCGGCCTCGCTGATCGTCGCCTTGTTGCGGGACCCGCCGCTTGCGGCCACGGGGGACGGTGTGAAGGCTTACCGGGTCTTCGATGGCGATTCGGTCGTTGAATGGCAACTCAAATGCGGACCCGACATGGTCGAGGTGGAAAAAAGCAGCCATTCGCCGAAATATGGCCCCGCGCGGGAATGTCTGGTTGGGAACCGCCTGGTTGCGGGCAAGCTGATCGAGACCGAAAAGCAGCGCAAGAAGCGCCTGAAGCGGGAAGCCAAGGCCGCGAAGCGCAAGGACAAGGACGATGACGCGGATGTCGCCCCGCGTCTGTGGCTGCAGGCGGTGCCCGGCAGCCGGTATCTCGTGCCCATCCGCGCCGAGTTTAAAACCGGCATGGGCACCATCCGCATGTATCTCAAGGATTTGACCTACGCTGACACGAACGGATTGTCGCGGTGATTGTATGCTTTTGTGAGCCTGGGAAAATGCGGCCCGGCTCACGAACTCGTGTAGTTTGTGATCGGGCGCAGCTGTGCCACACTCCCGCCCGATCAAGGAAAAGACCGAATAAGAAGTAGGGAGGAATTTTCATGTCCGTCATTAAGATGATTACCAAGAATTTGGCTGTGGCTGCCGTCGGCGCCATGGCGACCGCGAGCGTTGCCTTCGCGGGCCAGATCACCGTTATCCACGCCGGTCAGCTTCTCGAAGTGCCGGGCAAGGCACCCCTGAAGGAACAGACGCTCATCATTGAAGACGGCCATGTGAAGGCCGTGCGCAAGGGCTATGTTCCGGCCAGCGAAATTGACCCGAAGGCCAAGGAAGTGGACTTCAAGGACGGCTTCGTCATGCCGGGTCTGATGGACATGCACGTCCACCTCTTGGGCCAGCTCGGGCCGAAGAATGACTATGAGCGCCTGCACTATTCGAATGCCCTTTACGGCATGCAGGGCGTGATGTTTGCCAAGCGCACGCTGATGGCCGGCTTCACCACGGTCCGTGACCTGGGTGATGAGCCCGAGCATATCTTCGCGCTTCGTGACGCCTCGGCCAAGGGCTGGATCCCGGCGCCGCGCATCATTGCGGCGGGCAGCCCGCTGTCGGCGACCGGCGGCCACGGCGACGTGGACGGCATGCGTCCTGACTTCATGCACCTGATAACGCCGAAGACCGTGTGTGACGGTGCCGATTCCTGCCTGCACGCCGTGCGCTATGCAGTCAAATATGGTGCCGATGTCATCAAGATCATGGCGACCGGTGGCGTCCTGTCGGACACCAGCACCGGTACCGGCCAGCAGATGACCGATGCCGAGATGAAAACCATTTGTGATGAAGCTCATAGCCTCGGCCGCAAGGTCGCCGCTCATGCCCACTCGGCTGGTGGTATCAATGCCGCGCTCCGCGCTGGTGTGGACAGCATCGAGCATGGCTCCTACGCCGATGCGGAATCGATCAAGCTCTTCAAGAAGACCGGCGCTTACCTTGTGCCGACGCTGCTGGCCGGTGACACCGTGGTGCATATGGCCAAGACCAGCAACTTCATGCCCAAGGACATCAAAGCCAAGGCCATCCGCGTTGGCGGCGACATGCTGAAGCATTTCACGGCTGACTATAAAGCCGGTGTGAAAATCGCTTTCGGCACCGACAGTGGCGTATCCCACCACGGTATGAACGCAGAAGAAGCGATCCTGATGAACAAGGCTGGCATGACGCCGATGGATGTGTTGAAATCCGCGACCGTCAATGCCGCCGACCTCGCTGGCATGTCCGATAAGCTGGGCACGCTGGAGCCGGGCAAGATCGCCGACGTGGTTGCCATGCATGGCAGCCCGCTCAAGGACTTGCACGAACTGTTGGATGTGGACTTTGTCATGAAAGACGGCAAGATATACAAGAAGAAGTGATTAAGGAGGCCCGCCCGGGCAGGATTGAATGGCAGGACGCATCCACGACAGCCGCGCTTTCATTGGTGCTCTTGCCCTTCTGATCGTCGGGACGATCCTGTCGCTCATGGTGGCGTTCTATCTGCTGCCAGGGGTGTTCGGACGGGAGATCTTTATCGCACGCTGGTGGTGGGAAATCGTTCTCAACCTCCAGATCTTGTGTCTAGCCTTCATGTGGTTCTGCCACCATGAAAGAATCATTCAGGCGTCAGGTCTCTGGCGCCTGCGTGCTATCGGCAACTTTTTGGTCGGGATCATTTCGGTTTCCTACCCCATTGGCGTGATGCTGGTCAGCGCCTGGTTTGACTGGTTCCGTCACGCACCAAGCGAACATACGGTCCTTATCGTTATGATTGCGGGCATATCCCTTTGGGTGTTCGGGGACTTCCTGATGCCGGTTTTCTACCGGATGGCCCTGGGCCCTGAAGGCCGGACCGCCTTGTTGGCGGCGGCAGGGGACAAGCACCTGCGCTGGTTCAGGAATTTCTGGCCGACTTATATTCTTGTCGGGTGCCTTGGGTATGCGACGGTGTGCGGCGGTTTATTGGCGCTTATTCCGATCCCGATCCTGATGTATATGCAAGGGGCGATACCCTATTTGCGCAAGGCAAAGCACGCCTCCCCGCGCGATGCGGATATCTGAGAAAGCTATATTCTGTTAGAGATCGCCTTCAGGCGATGACGACGCGGTTGCGGCCCAATTGTTTGGCGCGGTAAAGCGCGGCGTCGGCTTCTGCGACAAGCTCTCTCAGCTTGGGTGGTGCGCTGCCATCCCAGGTCTTGAGCCCAAAGGATGCCGTGATCGCGATCCGTTCATGGCGGGTCGTCACCGGTGTTTCTGAAACCTTGGCTCGAAGCCGGTTGGCGATGCCTTCCGCGGTTTCCGCGGTGCAGCCGGGCAGGAAGATGCAGAATTCTTCCCCGCCGATACGGGCGATGACGTCATCATCGCGCAGTTCGGTCATCAGCCTGTGGGAAATGCTTTTGAGTGCCTGGTCGCCGATGGCGTGGCCGTAGGTGTCGTTGATCTGCTTGAAATGGTCGATATCCACCACCATCACCGCGCAGGGCTGGCCCTTGTCGCCCATGCGCCGGAGCGCGGGCTTGACGGCATCGTTGAAGCCGCGGCGGTTGAAGAGCGTGGTCAGCGCGTCGCGCTCGGCCATGTGGCGGAGCTTATCCTGCTGGGCCTGCCAGTCGCTGACATCGGTGGCGGACAGCATGATGGCATCATCGTCCATGCGGCGGGCGACAAGGTCGACGACCCGGCCCATGGGCGTCAGAACCCCGCGTTCGACCGTTTCCCCCTTGTCGGAGCTGTCCATGCGCGCCAACAATTCGGTGACAACCGGCGGCACCTCGGCGTTGGGAGTGGGGTCTTCCTGGAACAGGGTGCGCATGGCGCTGTTGACGATGCGCGGACGGCCGCTTGCCGAGAAAATGGCGATCCCGGTGGGGATGGCTTCCAGGATCGTGTCGAGTGAGGCCTCCAGCCGCCTGAGGGAGCTGAGGAGGCTTTCATTGGTCTCCACCGCCGCGCTGACGTCGGTGGCGGTGCTGAGAATGGCGGGTTTGCCGTCCTGCCACAGGATGCATTCGTCGGTAACGTCGAGCCAGATTTCCCGGCCGTCGGACGTGATGTGCCTGAGCCGGTTGCGTTCGAGCGCCTCGGTGCCGCCGATGATGTTGCTCCAGCGTTCGCGCAGGCGCCGGTGCATGTCGGCGGGCAGGTGTGGCCCCAAGTTGCCGTGGGCTATCAGGGCATCCGCATCTTCATACTGCAGCAGCCCGGCCAGGCGCTCATTGGCATAGAGGACGGCCATATCCCGATGAACCATGACGCCAAGCACCGATGTTCTGAACAGATGGTTCAGGTCTTCGACCGATACGGGAGCCGTCATGGATGTTGTCATGGTTAATAACCTGCTGATCTTGGTCCGATACTAACCCTAAGGGCTTAAGAAAGCATAACAAAAAGGAAACATACCCTTTTTGCCAAGTGTTTCTGCGTTTTCTGTGGAGGCGTATCTCTATAGACTGGAACCAGAGATGGAAGATAGCATGAGCTTAGCATTGGCACCCAATGGGGAAGGGGCTTGGCATATGACACCATTCTGGGAATCGTCGGATTTTACCGAGGCCCTGGTTGTGAAAGGCCTTCTGGAGCATGCGGGCTTTGCGGTCCATATGGACAATTTCAACATGGCGTCCGTCTTGCCGCATGTCACCTTCGCAGGTGGCTATCGGTTATGGGTGCCTGATGAGGATGTCCAGGCCGCGGAAAGGGTGATAGCCGAAGCGCGGGCGCAAGCCGAAGCTGCTGATCCCGTAGATGAGGGCTAGGGGCGAGCCGTGGCTCGCCTCGCCGGTGTGGGGCCGTTACAGTCCCTATTTTAAACGGCTGAAACCGTGAGGCTTAGTTCGCGAAGCGGAAGTGCAGGACGTCGCCGTCGGCAACGACATATTCCTTGCCTTCAAGCCGCATCTTGCCGGCATCCTTCGCGCCCTGTTCACCGCCGAGCGATACAAAGTCATCAAAGGCGATGGTTTCAGCGCGGATGAAGCCTTTTTCGAAGTCGGTGTGGATGACGCCTGCGGCCGCCGGGGCTTTGGTGCCCTTGGTGATGGTCCAGGCGCGGGCTTCCTTCGGGCCCACCGTGAAATAGGTGATGAGGTCCAGAAGGTCGTAACCGGCGCGGATCACACGGGCGAGGCCGGTCTGGCCAAGGCCGAGGGTTTCCAGGAATTCGGCTTTTTCCTCTTCCTCGTCCAGCTGGGCGATTTCGGCTTCAACGGCGGCGGAGATCACGACGCAGGCGGCCCCTTGCGCGGCGGCCATCGCCTGAACGGCTTCGGAGAATTTGTTGCCGGTGGAAGCGCATTCTTCCTCGACGTTACAGACATAAAGGATCGGCTTCGAGGTCAGGAGCTGAAGCATTTCCAGCGTCTTCTGTTCTTCGTCATCCTTGATTTCGACCATGCGCGCCGGTTGGCCTTCCTTCAGGAGCGGGATCAGGCGCTCGATCATGTCCATCATCGCCTTGGCTTCCTTGTCGCCCCCACGCACGCGGCGGCCGAGACCATGGACGCGGCCTTCCAGGCTTTCAAGGTCGGCGAGCATCAGCTCGGTTTCGATGGTTTCAGCGTCCGAGACAGGGTCAACGCGGCCATCAACGTGGGTGATGTCGTCGTCCTCGAAGCAGCGCAGCACATGGCAGATGGCGTCCACTTCGCGGATGTTGGCGAGGAACTGGTTGCCAAGACCTTCGCCCTTGGAAGCACCGCGCACGAGACCGGCAATGTCCACGAACGACAACTGGGTCGGGATGATGTCCTTCGAACCGGCGATTTCAGCCAGCTTGTACAGCCGCTCATCCGGCACCGGCACCTGGCCGACGTTCGGTTCGATCGTGCAGAAGGGATAGTTGGCCGCAGCGGCCGATGCCGTACAGGTCAGCGCGTTGAAAAGCGTCGATTTACCCACGTTCGGCAGGCCGACAATGCCACACTTGAAACCCATCTATTTATCTCCTGACTTGAAGGCGCGCAGCATGGCTGCCATGGGGCCCTCGGAATTCTTTTTCTCAACCGGCTTTGCGGCAGGCTTGGTGCCCGCCTCGGCCGGTGCGGCCGTGTCGGCCTTTTGTTTCTTGCCGCCACCGTTCTCGCGCGGCGGATTGATGGTGCGGGCGACTTCGCTCATGAAACGCGGTGTGTCGCCTGCGGCCAGATAGCCGGCTTCCTGGGCTACCGCGTCGAGGATCGTCTCCAGAAGCTGTTGTTCGGCCTTGGCGAAATCGCCCAACACATGGCCGTGCACACGCGCCTTGTCACCCGGGTGATCGATGCCGATCCGTACGCGGTGGAAATCGGCCCCGATATGCTGGGTGATGGAGCGGATACCGTTATGGCCCGCAGCCCCGCCGCCCGTCTTCACCTTGACCTTGCCGAACGCGAGGTCCAGCTCGTCATACAGCACGAACACGTCCGACGGATTGAGCTTGAAGAAGCGCATGGCTTCGCCAACGGCCTGGCCCGAAAGGTTCATGAAGGTTTGGGGTTTGAGAAGCAGTATTTTCTGGCCGCCCAGTGTGCCTTCGCTCACCAGCCCCTGGAAGCGCTTGCGCCAGGGCAAAAAATTATGGCGGCGCACGATCTCGTCCACCGCCATAAAACCCACATTGTGCCGGTTTTTTTCGTAGCTGCCGCCCGGATTGCCAAGACCGACAAAAAGCAGCATGGGATACGTTCCTCCGGCAGTGGAGGGCGCCTGCGTTCAGGCACCCTCTGTGCGTGCTTATTCTTCCGAAGCGTCTTCTTCTGCGCCTTCGTCAGCCGCGTTCTCGGTCGACTTCAGGCCGCTCGGTGCAACGATGGCACAGATGGTGAAGTCGCGATCGATGGTCGGACGGCAACCTTTCGGCAGCTCGATAGCGCTGATCTTGATGGCTTCACCGACGTCGAGGCCAGCAACCGAAACTTCGATGGCTTCCGGAATGGCGTCAGCCGGAACGTGCAGTTCGATGGCGTGGCGGGTGTGGTTGATAACACCACCGCGCTTGATGCCCGGGGAAACTTCTTCGCCCGTGATATGAACCGGTACTTCCATAACCAGATCCATGCCTTTGCCGAGGCGCAGGAAGTCGATGTGGATCGGCAGATCCGAAACCGGATGCAGCTGCAGGTCACGCGGCAGAACTGTGGTTTTCTTTTTGCCAACCTGAACTTCGAACGTGTGGGACATGAAGCCGCCACGGTTCAGAAGACGGATGATCTCGTTCTGCGGGATCTGGATCGATTCGGGTTCTTTGTTGTCGCCGTAAATTACTGCAGGCACTTTGCCAGCACGACGCACGGCGCGGGAGGCTCCCTTGCCTACCCGTTCGCGCGCTTCGGCAACGATGGTGACGATGTCAGCCATGGTATTTCTCCAAAAACTTTATTCAGGGACGGGACCATCCCGCACCTGACCGCCACTTCCTCCAGGGATGCAAGGGCGGACTTTCCCTGACGGCCGATGCCATCAGAGTCGGGCGCGATTTAACGCGAAATGCCCGGAAAAGCAAGCCTAATCGCCCCTGAGTATGCTCATGGGAAGGCCTGATGCGTGTCTGGGCGGCCTATTGCCCGCGCGTGTATCCAGTTCCGGGGGGCATTCCCTTCCTGGGAGAATAAGGCGAGCACGGTGAGCGTAAGTCGCTCTGTCCTATTTATAGGGCAGAAACAATGAAAATATAAGTTGTATTACTAAGCTTAAAGTAAAGCCATTAGGGATATAATATCTGGAATTGCTTAATAGTACACAGCGGACACCTTTGTTTGGAGAATTTATGAAAATTTAACGATAGATGGCCGATATTCATCGAGGGGCCGAGAGAATGATGAATAGAGGATTGTGTGTGTTTACCTTTTTAGGAAGGTGGCTTTCTGCCCTAATGGTGCTGGCCCTCCTCGGGCCACTGGCGACCGGCGTCAAAGCGGCAGAAGACATCAAGGTTGGTGGCTACCAGTTCGAGCCCTTCGTCGGGGGCGCGCATGCAGTCACGCCTGCGCTTATTGAACGCCTGAACAAAATCCAGTCCGACTATCATTTCGTTTTCGTGCCGATCCCGGCTCAGCGGCGGTATCAGCTGATGCGGTCAGGGGCCATCGATGTGCTGATGTTCGAAATGCCGACCTGGGGCTGGGCGGATGCGGGGATCAGTGTGGAGGTCACGCGCCCCATCCTTTCAGGCCATGAAGTGTTTGTCGCCCGTAAGGGCTCATGGGATGCAAGCCTTAAACCCGATGACCGCCTGAAGCGGCGCATGGCGCTTACGCTGGGGTATCATTACGCGTTTGCCGACTTCGATGCCGACCAGAAGTTCCTGAAAAGCCACTTTGATGTGATGTTTGCCGAGACCCAGACACAGGGGCTGAAATATCTGGTGGCCGGCACGGTGGATTTGGCCATCGTTAGCGACATGTTCCTCGCCTGCAGCCAGAAGCGCGACAAGGCCCTCGCCGGGAAGGTGGAGATTATCCCGCCGCATGACCAGGACTATCATCTGCCGTTGATGGTGCGGGCGGGTGCGCCGATCACGGCGGCCAACCTCGGCGCCATGCTCGATACGCTGAAACGCAGCGGCCAGCTCCACAGCTTCTTTGAGCACCAGGGCCTCGGCCAGTTTCTGGTTTACTGAAGCCTGCGCCCCAAATGCAAAAAGCCCCCGCCGGTTAGGGCAGGGGCTTTTTTGTATCTTTAAGTGCGCTTGCGCTTAGTCGAACAGGCTGGAAACGCTGGTCTCGTGCGCGATGCGGTTCATGGCTTCGGCCAAGAGGGGCGCTACGGTAACCACGCGGACCTTCGGGTTCGCCTTCACATCGTCCGACGGGCGGATACTGTCGGTGATGACCAGTTCGTCCATCACGCTGTTTTTGATCCGCTCCATCGCCGGGCCGGAAAGCACACCGTGGGCGACATAAGCCGAAACCGACTTGGCGCCGTGCGCATGCAATGCCTTGGCTGCGTTGCAGAGGGTGCCGGCGCTGTCGACGATGTCATCGACCAGCACGCAATCATAGCCTTCCACGTCACCGACGATATGCATCACTTCGGAAACCCCGGCGCGTTCGCGGCGTTTATCGATGATGGCGATCGGGGCATCCATGCGCTTGGCGTAGGCACGGGCGCGAACCACGCCGCCGACGTCCGGCGACACGATCATGGTCTTGCGGCCAGCGTATTTTTCTTTGAGGTCGCGAACGAGAACCGGCATGGCATAGAGGTTATCGGTCGGGATATCGAAGAAGCCCTGGATCTGGCCTGCGTGCAGGTCCATGGTCAGTACGCGGTCGGCCCCGGCGGTGGTGATGAGGTTTGCCACCAGTTTGGCCGAAATCGGCGTCCGCGGGCCGGGCTTCCGGTCCTGACGGGCATAGCCGAAGTAAGGAATGACCGCGGTGATCCGGCGGGCCGATGCGCGCTTGAGCGCATCGATGCACACCAGAAGTTCCATCATATGGTCGTTGGCCGGGAAGCTGGTGGGCTGAATCAGGAAAACGTCCTCACCACGGACGTTTTCATGAATCTCCACAAACACTTCCTGGTCGGAAAAGCGTTTAATAGCCGCTTTGGCGAGCGGCATATTCAAATAGGCGGCGATGGCCTCCGCCAGTTCCGGGTTAGAGTTCCCGGTCAGGATCTTCATGCCCATTAAATGGCCTCCGTGAGATGAAGACAGTTTTGTTTCGCGCACGGTTTATCAGCGGGGGGCGGGTGTGTAAAGCCGCATGGGCGTTTTACCGGGCGATTGCGCGTTCCACCCCCTTGAGGTGTACCATTATTACGCAGTTTCCCTTTATGGGCGCACCATGATGCCGGAAAGCTGGCGGCCATAGTCCGGCTCGTGCCGGTGAGTCGTCCGCCGGTAGGAGAAATGATCCGCACTTGCATAAGTGTCGAGCCCGGCGTCCCATATGTGCGTGATGCCCGCATCCGCCAGCCGGTGGCGCACGAAGGCGGGCAGGTCGAACTGAAAATGCGTGGCATCTTTGCCGGGGATGAAGAAACGGTCGAAGCTTTCGTCGGATTTCAGGAAGGTCTCGCGGAAGCCAGCATCCACCTCATAGCTCGCCTGTGCGATGGTCGGGCCGATCGCGGCATGGATGCGGCTGCGGTCTGCGCCCAGGTCTTCCATCAGCGCGACGGTGCTGTCGGTCACGCCGCCGAACGCGCCTTTCCAGCCCGCATGGGCGGCCCCGACAATACCGGCTTCGGCGTCCTCAAACAGGACCGGCGTGCAGTCGGCGGTGAGGATGCCGAGGATCAGGCCGGGCCGGTCGGTGACCATGGCGTCGGCCTTCGGGCGGTCATTACCCCAGTCTTCGGTGACATGGATCGCGCCCGCACCGTGCACCTGGTAGCAACTCAGGACCGGCGTGTCTGGTGTGCCTGAAATCAGCCCCGCTGCGATGCGCCGGTTTTCCTGCACATGCGCGGGCACATCATCCGACCCGGCCCCGCAATTGAGGCTTTCATACACGCCGTCCGACACACCACCGATCCGGCTCAGGAAAGCGTGCGGGGCGTGGATGTCGGGACTTTTTATATGGGTCATTGGGCGGGCCTCATTTTCGTGTGCGGCCAGCATAATCAGCCATTGGGGCGGTGAAAAGGCTTATGGGCGTCAAAAGCCCGGCGGCGGGGTAAGGCCGGGGGACTGAAGCGCGATCACCTTGAAAAGCTGGCCCATTTCATCGGGTGCTGTCAGGCGCTTGAGCTCGCTGAGGATGCGCGCTTGCCCGGCGTCATCGGCCCCTGCGGCAAGCTGCTGGGCGCGGGCGCCGAGGCCGATCGTCATCAGGAACGTGCCCTGTTCGGCAATGGCGGAGGCCGTCAGCCCGGCTTCCTGGGCGGTTTCGGCGATCCTGTCGAAGGCGACATGGGCGGTCAGGTCGGCAGCGCCGGGTTCGGCGAACGGATCGGTATATTGATGCGCCTTCAGGGCCTGGAACGTGTCGCCGGGGGCGGAGCGGGCATAGCCGTAATCAAGGATCAGCGCGGCACCACCATGGGCCTTCAGCCGTTCGGCAATGGTGCTGGTGACGGTCAGCGCCGCGGGGCAGACTTCGGCGATACTGCCGTTCGGCGCGGCTTTGACAGCATCGGGGATGAGCGCGAGCTTGGCGCTTGCCGCCCCGAGCGTGAAGCCGAGGGTGTCGTCTTCCGCGCCGACCAGCCGTTCGAACCACAGGCCGTCACGCTTTTCAAACTGGTGGATCGGCAGGGCATCGAAAAATTCATTGGCGACGATCAGGCTCGGCCCCTCCGGCACGGTCATCAGATTATCATGCCAGTGGGCGGCGGGCATTTTCTCGCGTTGGAGCGCGCGCAGCTGTGTGCTTGCTTCAACAAAATGCACAGATGCTGCCGCATGGAAGCCCGGCACCTTGCGGGTCGCGCGCCAGATATCCGCCATCAATGTGCCGCGGCCGGGGCCAAGCTCGATAAGCTGAACGGGCGACGGGCCGCCCATGGCGATCCAGCGTTCCGCCAGCCACAGGCCGATCACCTCCCCGAACATCTGGCTGACTTCGGGCGCGGTGATGAAATCGCCCGCTTTCCCGAACACGCGTTCCTTCTGGTAATAGCCGTGCTTCGGGTGCATCAGGCACATGGCCATATAGTCGGAAAGCGGCATCGGTCCCTCGGCGGCGATGCGCCTGAGGATAAGCTTTTTAAGCGCGGTCATGCCGCCCTCAGGCTTTCTTGCTTGCGCGCTTGCGCTTGATGCCCTGCCACATCAGCCAGGCGGCGAACAGGAACATGGGCACGCTGAGCATCTGCCCGCGCGAAATGCCGTGATAAAGGCCGACCTGCACATCCGGCATCCGCACGAATTCGACCAGAATGCGCGTCAGGCCATAGCCCGCGAAGAAGACACCGGCGATAAAGCCCGGCATTTCCTTGGCGACCCGCGTTTTGTGGAACAGGAACTGGAGAATCAGGAACAGAATGATGCCCTCACCGAAAGCTTCATAAAGCTGGCTCGGGTGCCGGGGCAATTGGGTCGGGTCATGCGGGAAGACCATCGCCCACGGCACATCGGTCGGGCGGCCCCACAGTTCGCCATTGATGAAGTTGGCGATGCGGCCGGCGAAAAGCCCGGCGGGGGTGACGACCGCGACCACGTCGGCCACGCGCATCAGGTCCAGCTTGTTCTTCTTGCAGAAGAAGATGACGGCGAGGATGACGCCGAGCGCCCCGCCGTGGAAGGACATGCCGCCGTCCCACAATTTGAAGATCTCAGCCGGGTGCTGGATATAGAAGGGCAGGTTATAAAAGAGCACATAGCCTGTGCGCCCGCCGAGGATGACCCCGAGGATCGCCCAGGTTAGAAAATCGTCCATATGGGCCGCGGACATGGCCGCGCCCGGTTTCATCGATTGCCGCCTTATGAACCACCAGCCGAACAGGAGGCCCGCGATATAGGCAAGGCTGTACCAGCGGATCGCCAGCGGCCCGAGGTGGACGAGAACAGGGTCGATTTGAGGATAGGCAATGACGCCCATGAGCGCAGAATCAAGCATGTGGGGGTCCCCGGCTATTGTTTGGCGCCATCATGGCGGCATGGGCGCGGCTGTCAAGCACCGGGTGTGGGCATCGGCCCTGCGGCAACGCTGCGACAACTCGGGCCTTGCCATCGGGGCCGGATTCGCCCATATGAAGGGGCGTGCACGCATAAGGATACGGAACCATGCAAACCAGCAACAAAATCTTCGACGATATCGCCAAACTCGCCACCGGTGCCGTGGGTGCTGCCCACAGCGTGAAGGCCGAGATGGAAGATCATTTCCGTGCCTGGCTCGATCGTCAGCTGTCCCAGATGGACCTGGTAAGCCGCGAAGAGTTCGAAGTTGTGCGTGATATGGCTGAAAAAGCCCGCCTCGAAAACGAAGCACTGCGCGCCGAAATCGACGCACTCAAGAAAAAGACCCCGGCCAAGGCCGCCAAAAAGGCCTGATCCGCGCAATAATCTGTCTTTGGAATCAATGGGTGAAGAGCGGATTCTAACGCTCTGTCCGCGCGGCTTTATTCGCCATATCAGAATGGTCCTTCAGGGACTTTTCCACAGAAAATATCCCCAAATCCGAATAAGCCCTTGCCACGGACTCATCCGTTTGGCACGCTACATCTAGTGTTATAAATGTTGGAAGGAGCCAGATTTCGTGGTTCGACAGAGTCAACAGTAACGCGACCGGCGTAACCAGATCTGCCGGTCTTTATCCGGCAGGCAGCATCTCCGGGGGGAAACGAGATGACCACCTTAAGTACCGGACACTCCGAAGTAATCCACAGCAATCCTGTCGACATGGTCGAGGAAATGGCGGGCGCCAATGACTGGGCCGTCGAGCGCCATGGCGACGATGAACTGACTATGTTCATCTCCGGCCATTATACCGACCTGCAGTTCCGGGTTTTCTGGCGCGAGGATTTCAAGACCCTTCAATTTGCCTGCCTGTTCGACCTCCGCGTGCCGGAAGGGCGGCGGATGGATATCTATCACACCATCGGGCTGATCAATGAACGTATGTGGATCGGCCATTTCGAATATTGGGCGGAAGAAGACGCGCTTCTCTATCGCCATGCCAGCCTTGCCAACGACCCGATGCTGGGTGCCTTGAGCGAGGAGCATGTCGCGACGATGATCGATAATGCGGTCAATGAGTGCGAGCGCTTCTATCCGGTCTTCCAGTTTGTAATGTGGGGAGGGCAGTCGCCCGAAGGCGCGATCGAGGCCGCCATGTTAGAGTGCGTAGGCACGGCTTAGGGAGCGAAATGGCCCGGAGGCGTCAAAGCTGGCCGGGCGACTTGCCGACACGGACGGGCGGGGCTATGCTCCGCCCGTTCTCTCTTTGGCGTCCGTGTAAGGGGTATCATCATGCATGACGGGTTCGACACTCACCATCCGCTCATTCTGGTCGGCTGCGGCAACATGGGCCGCGCCATGGCCGAAGGCTGGCTGAAGGCAGGCCATCCGGCAGATGCGCTTTATGTGGTTGACCCCGCGGCAGGCCCTGACGTCCTGCCGGGCGTGCCTGCGGATCATTTTGTGACAAGCGCCGATGCCCTGCCTGCGGGGCTGACCGCACGGGCGCTGGTGCTGGCGGTGAAGCCGCAGGTGATGGACGATGCGCTCAAGCCTCTCGGTGCCTTTACGGTCCCTGAAACGCTGGTGATTTCGGTTGCTGCCGGGATCACCGTTGCCCGGCTTGAAAAAGGCCTGGGGGTTTCCGCCCGCTTCGTGCGCGCCATGCCGAACACGCCGGCGGCTGTCGGCGCCGGGATCACCGGCCTCGCGCCTGCGCCCAATGTGGCGGCGGATGACCGCGCGGTGGCAGGGCGTCTGCTATCTGCCATCGGTCAGGTCGTCTGGCTCGACCATGAAGACCAGATCAATTCGGTCACGGCCGTGTCCGGCAGTGGCCCGGCCTATGTGTTCTATATGGTCGAATGCATGGCGGCGGCCGGTGTTGCCGAAGGGCTGGAGGCCGATGTGGCGATGAAGCTTGCGCGTCAGACCATCATTGGCGCCGCGCATCTGATGGAAGCCCAGCCCGATGTGCCCGCGGCTGAACTGAGGCGCCGGGTGACAAGCCCGGGCGGGACCACCAAGGCGGCGCTTGATATTCTGATGCGGGACGAAGCCGGCCTTGCCGCGCTGATGGCGGAAGCCATGCACGCCGCCCGCACGCGCGGCGAAGAACTGGCAGGCTAAGTGCGCCAACCCGCCCAGCCTTTACGGATTCCGATTCATTAAAAAGCGGCTGTCCTGAAGTCCGTGCCCCGCGCAAGTGGGGGCGGCCTTTTGGCCTGGAATCCTGCCACAAAGAAAATGACCCCGGCAAAAGCCGGGGTCTAAAAAGTTAGTAAACATAGGGAGGTTCATGCGTCTTAGAAACACTTAAGACGAAAAGGGCCGGTCCCGGGGGGGAAGTGGGGGGGGAGGGGGGAGGAACCCCGGGACCGACCTTTATGACGGAAGACCAACGGTATGCCGTCAAATTCGTAAGCGGTTCGCTTTCGCGTTCGCCGCTGTTGAGAGGTATATATGCCTGTGGGCCGGATAGAAAAACCCTTTTTTCTGCCGTACCAGCTATGCGTTTTATGCATAGTTACGCTTTTGTGACCATTTGTTTAACGAATGGCTTAGGCGGGTTAAAAATAGTACAGCAATGCTGACCCAAAAACGTTATATTGGGCAACGGTTTAGCGCGGGAGTAGAGAATGATACACCGGAACATGATTGCCGCCCTTCTGTTAACTTTTGCTGCAGGCGGCCAGGTAAGCGCTGTCAATTCAGCGGCAAAAAATGTTTTCATGGCTGAGATGAGGGCGGCGACAGACGCCCGAGATGCGGCGAATCCCGTGTTTGAGGAGGCTTTGAAGGCCCGCGATTACGACGCGCTGGAGATGCTCGGCCAGATTGGCGGCGATGCTTGCCGCAAGCTCACCCCTTATTTTGACTCGGGCGTGGCGGAAGCCCGGCGCGCGGCTTTCACAGGCGCCGCTTACTGTCAGGACAAGGGCCTCGCCCCCGCGCTGTTGGCTGCTCCGGCGCCCGACCCCAAGGACGCGAAGGTCTATGACGCCTATATGCGGGCGCTCGGTTTTTCGGGTGGCAAGGCGGCGCTCAGTGTTCTTGTCAAAGCGGTGAATGCCATTGGCGCGGATGAGACGGGCGTGAAGGCGACCGCACCGCTTTATGGCCTCATGCAGGCGATCGTTTATGACCGCATGGATGCCCGGCACCTGTCTGACCTCGATTTTCCCCATGTGCTGGCGCTCTCGGATAAAGGCGAGCGCGGCGTGGCGGCGGCTTACCTGCTTACCCGGTTTCAGGGCCTGGACGCGGTTCTCGATGCCAAGGCCATTTATGCCGCCATCGAGAAGGCGGACGATGGCGTGAAGCCGCGCCTTGTGCGTCTCCTCGGCCAGTTCGGTGAAGGCGCGGGGCCCATGCTTGTCAAGATCGCGGAGACGGGCACCAAGGCCATGCGCTATGAAGCGGTGCGCGCCATGGGTGGCCGCACGGATGAAACCACGGCAGTTTATCTTGCGGCCCATGCACAGAAGGGCGATGTTTTCATCCGCCAGATCAGCCTTGCGAGCCTCGCGCGCCGGGCGCCTGACGAAAAGGCCGCGGCCACAATCCTGCGCGCCATGGTGAAGGACCCCAACAAATGGCTGGCGGCGACCGCGCTTGAAGGCCTGGCTGATGTCGACCGGCCCGCGGCGAACGATGTCGCCGGTGAGTGGCTTCAGGGCAAGGACTATTACCTGGCCTATAAGGCGATGGGCATCCTGGCGGGCAGCGATGAAGGCAAGGCCGTGCTGCAGGATTATGCCGATAGCCATCAGGGCACTGCGCGCGGCTATGACGCCGCCGTCCGGCTTGACCCTAGCCTGGAGACGCGGGTGCCCGCCCGGAAAACCCCGCGCGATGCGCTTGTCCGTTCCTACCTGGGCCGGGACCTGCTTCTGGAGACGACGCGCGGCGATATCTGCATCGCGTTTGAGCCCCGCACGCCTTATACGGCGACCAATTTCCGCCGCCTGGCCGATGCCGGAAAGATGGACGGCATGGTGTGGCACCGGGTGATCCCGGATTTTGTCGCCCAGGCCGGGGCTGTGGAGAATAAGGATATCAACAACTGGGGCAGTATCCGCGACGAATGGTTCGTCTCCGACCACCGGCCCGGCACCGTGGGGCTCGCCACCTCCGGCAAGGATACGGGCGGCACCCAGTTCTTCATCAATACCGCCTATAACCTGCATCTCAATGGCCGCTACACCATGTTCGGTCATGTGGTGAAGGGGATGGACGCGGCCTATGCGCTGGAGGAAGGTGACGTCATCAAGAAGGCCTATACCGTCGGCCTTGATGATCCGCACTGCCAGTAAGTTGCCCGGGGTGAGGGGCTAGAGGATATTGCTCTCGGCCCTGATCTGCCGGATCATGAAATCACGGAACAGCGCTACCTTGAGGGAACCGCGAAGCTCCGGCGCGTAGCAATAATAGCTGTTGAAGCTGTGGCCCTTCACGTCCGGCAGCACCCGCACCAGCTTCTTGCGGTTATAGACCAGATAGTCCGGCAAGACCGCGAGGCCCATGCCGCGCTCAACCGCGTGCAGCACGGCATAAAGGTTGTTGACCTGTAGCCGGGGCTTGCGCTTCTTGCGCGGGTTCCCCACGGTCAGCAGCCAGTTCAGTTCCCGGATTGTCGGCACGTTTGAGATGCCGAAGGTGATCAGGTCATGGAAATCCAGGTCGTCGGTGGTGACCGGCGTGCCGTGCTTGTCCAGATATTCCGGGCTTGCGTAAATATGGGCATGGAAGGTGGCCAGCGGACGCTGGATCAGCTCGGCCTGTTCCGGTTCATGCAGACGGATCGCCACGTCGGCGGCCCCGGCGGACAGGTCCAGGTCCTGGTCGTCCAGGATAAGCTGGATGTCGATATCCGGATATTCGGCCATGAACTGTTCCAGGTGCGGTGTCAGCCACACGGCACCGAAGGTGACCATGGTGGTCACGCGGAACAGGCCTGAGGGCCGCTCCTTCGATTCCATCAGGCTGCGTTCGGTTTCCTCGATCCTGAGCACCACCTCACGCGCGGTGTTATAAAGCTCCTGCCCCTCCTGCGTGAGGACGAGGCCGCGGGCGTGCCGGGTAAAGAGCGAGACATTCAGGCTTTCCTCAAGCGCGCGGATCTGGCGGCTGACAGCCGACTGGCTGCAGTTGAGCCGCGCCCCCGCGCTCGTGAAGCTGCCGCATTCGGCGACAGTGTGAAAAATACGAAGCCTGTCCCAGTCCATCCTGTGCGTTCCCCTTCGGCACCCCTTTAGGGGTTGACGATGCCATTGCCAACCTGTGCACGCAAGGGTGCTAACGCCGCTTGCTGTAACTTGTTGTTTTCAATACAATCGACATCTTACAGGAGCGAAGACGCCTTGAGCAACAAATCGGTACTCGAACAAGCGGCCTTTCTTTTCAAAAGCCAGTATCCGTCGCTGACGGCGGAGGCGATTATCTGTTTCCTGATGATCCTCGACCTTGATGACCCGACCGTGGGCAAGGTGGCTCAGGCCGTGGGTATGACCGAACCGCAGGCCTATCACTTCATCTCCGAGCTAGGCTCCACCGGTGCGGGCCTCATCAAATTCGTCAACCGGGGCGACGGCGCCAATGTCTGCGAGCTGACGCAGGCCGGGATGCAGGCACGCACCTCCGTGCAAACGGCGCTGGCCTGAGGGCAAAAAGAAAAGGCGGCACTGCGCCGCCTTTCCCGAAATTTTCTGACAGATACGCTTACTCGGCGGCTGCGGCGTGCTCCAGCTCGGCGATATATTTTTCGCACTCGAGCGCGGCCATGCAGCCCATGCCGGCGGCGGTCACGGCTTGACGGTAGACCTTGTCGGTCACGTCACCGGCGGCGAACACGCCGGGGATGTCGGTTGCCGTGCTGTCCGGCTTCTTGATGATATAGCCCTGTTCGTCCATCGGCAGCTGGCCTTTGAAGATTTCGGTCGACGGCTTGTGGCCGATCGCGACGAACACACCATGCACGGCAAGCTCTTCGGTCTCGCCCGTCTGGGCGTTCTTGAGCCGCACGCCGGTCACGCCCAGCGGGTCTTCGGTGCCGAGAACTTCATCAAGCACCGTGTTCCACTTCACCTCGATATTCTTGGTGGCGAACAGACGCTCCTGCAGGATCTTTTCCGAGCGGAATTCTTCCCGGCGGTGGATGATCGTGACCTTCGAGCACAGGTTGGCGAGGTAAAGCGCTTCCTCAACCGCGCTGTTGCCGCCGCCGATGACGAGGACTTCCTTGCCGCGGTAGAAGAAACCGTCACAGGTGGCGCAGGCGGAAACGCCGTAGCCGTTGAACTTTTCTTCGGACGGCAGGCCGAGCCATTTGGCCTGGGCACCGGTCGCGATCACGAGCGTGTCGGCGGTGTAAACCGTGCCGCTGTCGCCGACCGCGCGCTTCGGCACGGCCTTGAGGTCGACCTCGGTGATCAGGTCATAAATGATTTCGGTGCCGACATGTTCGGCCTGGGCGCGCATGGCTTCCATCAGCTCCGGGCCCTGGACCGCTTCTGCGAAACCCGGATAGTTTTCCACATCGGTGGTGATGGTGAGCTGGCCGCCCGCCTGCATACCGGTGACAATCACGGGGTTGAGGCTCGCGCGTGCGCCATAAATGGCGGCGGTATAGCCTGCGGGGCCTGAGCCGATGATCAGCATCTTGGTATGTTTGGTCGCGGTCATTTCCGGGTCCTCTTGTACTTCGGGCGGGCCATGCCTTCAGGGCCCGCCGACAGGATATTGGGGTTCGCTTTCCTACATAAGGCCATGGGCGCGTCTTCACAATGGCCGAAGCACGCCCACACCATGGAAAGTTTCGATTGGCTTGATCGGATCAGCCGAATAGTGGGACGACGGCTAAGACGCCGGTCCCCCATCCGTTTCCGTCAGCCGTAAATCACCGCCATGCCGCGCTCGTCATAGCGGTTGCCGCTGACCTTGTCGGCAAGGGCATCAAGCCGGGCTGTTTCCCCGTCCGTAAGGGCCACATCATAGGCGCCGAGGTTGGTCTTCAAGTGGCTGAGCTTGGTGGTGCCCGGGATCGTCAGGATATTGTCACCCCTGCCGATGACCCAGGCGAGCGCGACCTGCGCCGGTGTGGCGCCTTTCGCTTTCGCGACCGCTTCGATTTCCTGAACCAGCGCCAGGTTGGCTTCATAAGCGCCTTTCTGGAAGCGCGGGTTCATCAGGCTGCGATAGTCCTTGTCGCCGGGGCGCTTGTCGTTGGTGAAGGCGCCAGTCAGCATGCCGCGGCCGAGCGGCGAATAGGCCACAAGGCTCGCGCCCACATCAGCACAGGCCTTGAGGACCGTGTCTTCGATATCGCGGCTGAAGATGGAATATTCGGACTGGACGGCGGCAATGGGGTGCACGTCGGCGGCGCGGCGGATGGTGTCGCTCGCGGCTTCCGAAAGCCCGATCGCGCGGACCTTGCCTTCCTTCACAAGCTCGGCCATCGCCTCAACCGTTTCCTCGATCGGGGTGGTCGGCGATACGCGGTGGAGATAATAAAGGTCGACATAATCGGTGCCGAGGCGCTTCAAGGAGCCTTCGATCGCGCGGCGGCAATTGGCTGGGCTGCCGTCGATGCCGACGGGGCGGCCGGTCTCAGGGTCGCGCATCGGGCCGAATTTGGTGGCCAGCACCACCTTGTCGCGCTTGCCCTTGAGCGCCGCGCCGACCAGCGTCTCATTGGCGCCCATGCCGTACATTTCGGCGGTGTCGAAATGATTGACGCCGAGGCTGATGGCTTCGTGGATCAGCTTGATGGCGGCGTCCTTGTCGGTCGGGGCGCCATAGAATTCCGAAAGGCCCATGCAGCCAAGGCCGATGGCCTCCACCTTAAGGCCCGAGTGTCCGATTGGTCTGATCATCAGATGTCTCCCTTTGGTACCCATTAAGATACGACAGCTTGTGCAACCTTCAAGGGCAGGTGGGGCGACAAATTGAAGCGACGGGTCTGTCATTTGCAGGCTGGATTGGCGGCACAAGGCAAGTTAGGGTGTAATTGTCACACTGGGGGGTCGGCGCTTGGAGAACCGCGTGCGCTGGATAATTGCGATCTTTTGCCTGATGGCTGCCTTCGCGGGGCCTGTGCACGCCGTTGTGCCGTCCTTTTCGCCGGGGGACCCTGGGGTCACGGTTCTTAAAGACGGCTGGAAGGTCTATGCCGGGCAGATCGTGGACCCTGTCGAGGCCTCGGTCGGCCGTGGGGCGCTTCCTGTCACGCTGCCGCATATCTGGAAGCATATGTCGGATAAGGGGCCGGACGGCGCTTACGGTGTGGCAACCTATGTCCGCCATGTAACGTTGGACGGCGCGGGCTATGACTATGCCCTGCTGCCGGGGAAAATCCGCACCGTTTATCATTATTATGCTGTCCTGACCGATAAGGAGACCGGCGCACGCCGCGTAGTCGACCTTGGTGGGGACGGTCAGCCCGGCCCCGATATGGATACGAAAACCCACGCGCCGCCGTGGATGATGCAATTCACCTTCCCGGACCGTGAGTTCGACCTGGTGATCCAGGTTTCCAACGATGTCCATTTCTATGTCGGCTTCATTCGGGCGCCTGCGGTCAGCAAGGTTGCAGTGGCGCATCATGCGGTTGGTCGACACCTTTCTATTGGTATGGCCTATGTCGGCTTTCTGTTGGCTGTTTCGCTCTACACCATGCTGCTGGCCTTCTGGCACGCGGGCGAGAGCTATTATTATGTCAGCTTCGTCATGCTGGCGACGATGGCGTTCCGCTATCTGATGACGGATGGCATCATCTGGATTTTCTTCCCGGATATGGCCTTTACCACGTTGCTCAGGCTTGAATACATCACCTCTTTTATGGTCGTGCCCGGCTATTATGCGCTGGCTTATGGCCTGTTCCCGAAGGAATCGAGCAGGCTTCTGCTGGTTTTCCTCGTTGCTTTGGGCGCGGCCGGCTGCGCCATGGCATTATGGGCCCCGACCCCGGTGATGTTCGCCTTCCGGAACCCCTATTTTTCGCTGGGTGCGGTGACGATGGTGATTGTGCTCGCCACTTTCCTGAAGGCGCGTCTTAACAAGCGGGATGGGGCATCGATTGCGCTGGCCGGTCATGTGGCGATTATGATTTCGGTTGCGCTTGATACGCTTCTGTATGCGCATGGCCGCCCAAGCGGGGCTGAGCATGTGCCGCTTGCCTCGCTTTTGTTCGCCTTTCTGCTGATGTGGCTGTTTACCCTGCGCTACCGTAAGGAACGGACTGAGCGCCGGGCGCTGTCCAGCCAGCTCAGGGTGGCGAATGAGGCACTGAATGTCCGGGCAGGCGCGCTCGATAAGGCGCAAGGGGATGCCACCGCGGCGCTGGCCATGAAAGCCAGCTTCCTCGCCAACATCAGCCATGAGATCAGGACACCGCTCAATGCCATCATCGGATTCGCCGATCTGCTGCTCACCCAGTCCCATGCACCGGCGGATGTGGAGAAGCAGCGCGAATATCTGCGGCTGATCCATAATAATGGCCAGCACCTCCTGACGCTGATGACCGATATCCTCAGCGTGTCCGATCTGGAGGCCGGGCGGTTCGAAATTACCTGTACGGAGACGGACCCCTGTGACGTGACGGACATGTGCGTTGGCTTTGTTGCCCCCACGGCGCTTGAGAAACAGCTGTTCGTCGATGTCCAATGTGAAAGCGCCGAGATGAAGGCGGATGAGCGCCTGATGCGCCAGGCGATCATCAAGGTTCTGTCGAATGCGGTGAAATATTCGCCGGCGAATGGTGTTGTCACGGTACGGGGCCGGGTGGTGGGCAAGGATTACATTCTGTCTGTCATCGACACAGGGCCGGGGATCGACAAGAAAGATATGCCGGCAGCGCTCGAGCTTTTTGGCCGGGTGGAGGATACCTACACCAAAAAAGACAGTGGCATGGGGTTGGGTCTGCCGTTGGTTTCCCGCTTTATGGCGCTTTTGGGCGGCCGTATGGACATTGATTCGATCGTGGGTGTGGGCACGACGGTGACGCTGACTTTCCCGCTGGTACCGCCCGCTCCGGCTGGGCTTGTGGCAGCAGACTGACAGTAGTCCTGCCCCGCAATGCCACACAAAGCTTTGCGGGACTGCCCGAATGTGCGAGATTTCCCCGGTCAGGTGCTCATTTATTGGGGGCCGTAACGACACGGGGGATAAGAAAATGATCAAGCTTTATTGGTGTGCCCAAACACGGGCGATGCGGGCGATCTGGCTTCTGGAGGAGCTGGGCGTGGATTATGAACTGGTGCCGGTGGATGTGCGCGCGGGCGAACGCCCGGCCGATTTCATCAAGGCAAGCCCGATGGGCAAGGTGCCTGCCATCCAGGATGGCGACGTGGCTGTCTCCGATTCCGCGACCATCGCGCTTTATCTTGCCGATAAATATACCGACGCTGGCCTCGCGCCTGCCGTGACCGCGCCCGACCGCGCCGATTATCTATACTGGATGCTCTATACGCCCGGGGTGATCGAACCGGCGATGGCGGAGAAATTCTCCGATATGCCCGCCAACAAGCTTGCGCATGGCTGGGGTGATTTCCCGACCATGGTGCAGGTGCTCGAAGACCGGCTGAAGGACCGGGAATGGATCATGGGTGACCATTTCACCGCGGCGGATGTGCTGATCGGCTCGTCGCTCAATTTCATGCGCATGTTCGGCATCATGCCGGACAGCGATGTGCTCAATGCCTATACCGACCGCTGTGTCGCCCGCCCGGCCTTCACGGCTGCGATGGCGAAAGACGCGGCCGGTGCCTGATGTGTCTTCTGGAGAGAGTATAGTGAAAAGTAAGTTCGTTTGGGGCCAGTTTATCTTCGGCCTCGTGCCCACCGCCTTCGTGGCTTACGTCATGGTGAACCATAAGGAATTCGTGGCGCTGTATCTTTATGGCGGCATGAGCCTGTTGGCGGCGCTTATGTATTTGCTTGATAAGAAAAGCGCAGAGGCAGGCAGCGTGCGGGTGTCGGAATCGACCCTGAACCTTCTGGCGGTTCTGGGCGGCTGGGCCGGGATGCTGGTGTTCGGGCCGCTCATTCGCCACAAAGTCCGCAAGAAGGATTTTCTCCTGCGCCTGTGGCTGATCGTGGCCGCGCACACGGCCTTCTGGGGCTGGCTCTTCTATTCCAAGCAGACGCTGGCGGCCTGGGTCGCGCATCTGGCGTTCGGCTGACGCCCTTTTAGGGCATCGGCTTGCCAAGCCGGGCTTCGAGAATATCGTACCAGTCGCGCCTTGTGAGGCCGACCTTGAACGCATCCGTGGCCGCGCGGATGCGGGCAGGGCTTTGCGTGCCGATGATCGGCACGACGGGGGCGGGGTGCGCCATGGTGAAGGCAAGCGCCACGGCGGCGCGGTCGACGCCGAAATCTCCGGCGAGGCTGTCCAGCACCTCCAGCAGCACCTGCATGGTGGGGGCATCGGCGGCTTCCTTGGCCTCCCCCGTCATCAAGCGGCCTCCCGCGAGCGGTGACCAGGCGAGGGCGATGGCGCCCGTCTCCTCACATTGGTCGAGCGTGCCGTCATAAAGCGGGTCCACACGCCAGCAGGAAAACTCCAGCTGCTGGCTGGCAATCGGGAAATCCAGATGTGCCTGCAGGGCTCGGACCTGGGCCGGGCTATAGTTGGAAACCCCCACTTCGCGCACCTTGCCGTCATCGCGCAGGCGGGTAAGGGCCGCGGCCATCTCAGGGGCGGGGGTCAGGAAGTCGGGCCGGTGGATCTGATAGAGGTCGATCACGTCGGTGCCGAGCCGTTTGAGCGAAGCCTCGCACGCACTTATCAGGTAATCCGCCGTGCTGTTGTAGGGCAGGCCGGGGATGACGCCGCCCTTGGTCGCCAGCACCATTTGGTCCCGCATGGCTGGGGTGGCCGCCAGCACATCACCGAGCAGGCTTTCGGCATCCCCGAAGCCTTTTTCCCCGTCAAAGCCGTAAATGTCGGCGGTATCGATCAGCGTCATGCCGCTTTCAAGCGCCGCCTCGATGAGGGCGGTTGCCGCGCGCAGTTCACCCTGAAGACGCCAGCAGCCATAGGCGATGGGGCCGATAACGAGGTCTCCCTGGCCCAAAGGGATACGGTCGGCAAAGGGTAACGGCTTTTCGCTCATGATCGGGGGCTCCCATTATGATGGTCATGAAGCTGTGTACGCCCGTTTTGCTGGGACGTCCATCACCGGGCTGTATCGCCCCGAGAGAGGCCATAGTCTAGAGGCAGTTATATCCATCTTCTTCTGTGGCCGGGTCAGGAACCTGGGCCGCCAATTTCTTTGGGGCGACCGTGCGGTAGCTTTGCGCCACCCATTCGCACAGCATATCGGCGGGCACCCTCTCCCCCGCGGCGAACCGGCAAGTCACCCAGCCTGAGCGGCCGAGGCCGTAGCCTGCTTTCTCCGCGAACGGATGGAGGAGCGCGAACTCGGCCGAGCGCGGCAGCTTGACGGTGAAGCCCGTGCGGCCCGCCTTGTCCGTGCCGGTGAACAGGAACACCTTCTTGCCCACCTTGAACACGGGCTCGCCCCACGGGAAATCCTCCCACGCGTGCGGCAGCGATAGCGCATAGGCGCGGATGGCCGAAAAGGCGGCCGCCACATCCAGCGCGCTATCGCATGGGGCAGTCATGCCTGCTTACTGGCCCGGGTGCAGCAGCCGGTACAGCAGCACGGCGATGCGGGCGGTGGCCAGCTTCTGCTTTTCAAGGTTCAGCCATTCCTGCGGTGTATGGTCGCCACCGCCGAAACCACCCAGCCCGTCCATCGACGGCAGGTAGGGCGCGACGAAGCTGACGTCGGCAGCCCCGCGTTTCTCCGGCGGGAAGGGCGTAACCTTGCCGGCGCCCAAGGCTTCGGTGATGTCGCTCAACTCATGGAGAAGCGCCATGCTTTCCGGCCGTACCTGCATGGCGGGGTAGCTGTCCTCAAAGCTGATTTTGGCGTCGGTTACCGGCAGGTGCTTGGCGACGATTTCGCGCATCTTGGCGCGCGCGGCTTCTTTCTGCTCCTTGCTCATGAAGCGGAGGCCGCCGTTCACCACGACCTTCTGCGCCACCACATTGTCCTTGCCGTAGGCGCTTTGCGCGGCGCGGTTTTCACCCTGTTTCACATAGGTGCCGCCTGCGATGACGCCGGGGTTGAAGGTCAGGCCGTGCGGGCCGCGCACGTCATTATAGAAGGCGTTTAGGATGCGGGCGGTCTCGAAGATCGCACCGGCGCCCACGTCCGGGCTGAACACGCCGGAGGAATGCGCGCGCTTGCCGGTGACCTCCAGGCTCCAGCCCGAAGCACCGCGGCGGCCGACCACGGCCTCACCGGAGCTCGATCCCTCGAAATTGAGCGCGATATCGCTTTCTTTCGCGACATCAATCAGCGGCCCGCGCGAAACCGAAAGCGGCTTGCCGGTCGATTCCTCATCGCCGGTGAAGAAGACGCGGATGGTGCCTGCGTCCAGGTGGCCCGTGGCCTTCAGGGCCTTCAGCGCATACAGGATGACCACATCACCGCTTTTCATATCGGCGGTACCGGGGCCATAAGCCATGTCGCCGTCACGCCGGAAGGTCTGGAACGGGCTATCCTTCGGGAACACCGTATCCATATGGCCCATCAGCAGGATCTTCTTGCCCTTGCCGAGCGCCAGCTCACCCGAAAGGTGGCCTGCGCGGTCCATCTCCTTCGGCATGTCGATCCAGTGGGTCTTGAAGCCGAGCTGGTTGAACTCCGCTGCCAGCGTCGCGCCGACCTTTTTCACGCCCGGCAGGTTGCGGGTGCCGCTGTTGATATTGACCAGCTTCTCCAGGAACGAGACCTGGCTTTCATAGTCAGCATACACCTTCTGGACGATCGCCTGTTCCTCGGGGCTCAGGCTCGGCTTGGTGTCGGCCGCCATGGCGGGCACGGTGGCGGCGGCGCTGAGCGCGGTCGCGAACAACAGGTGGGCGGGTTTAACGGTCATGATACTTCCCCCTCAGGATTCTCTTGCTTCAAAAGTTTAGCTGCCACGCTAACGTCAATTCAGGAGGGCCACAAGCGCTTCACGCCCTTGTGTGCGACCGATAGGAAAAAGCCCCGGCAAGGACCGGGGCTTGGTAGGGGCGAATATCAGCCGCTTGTGGCAGAGGGCGGTGTGCTGTGCCCTTTCGGCGGTGGGGTGAACCAATATTGGTTGGCATCCTCTGCCGGGTTGATGAAGGCCTGGGTCGGGCCGCCCGGCGCCTTGGTGACGATAAAATGAGCCAACTGGCCGTCGCACCACCAGGCAAGCGTGAGGTCCCAGCTTGGCCAGAGGGGGGCGCTCTTGGATGTTGGCGGCGTCAGGTCGCGGATACCATAGGTGAGGCCGCTGTCTGTCCCCAACTCCTTGAAGGTGAGTGTCGTTCCTTTGGGCCAGGCGAAAAGCGCCTGGGCGCTGGCCTCTGCATCTTCAAGCGGGGCCGGGTTCGAGCTTGCGGCGACCGCAGGCACGGTTACGGCCAGCACATATTTGCTGGAAGCGGTGGTAACGGTTGTACCGTCCGCCAAGGTGTAGGTGCCGCGGACCTCATCGAACCGGCCGTCATCCTGCGCCAGCACGGCGAAGGCGCCGACATCCTTGCTGGTAGGTTGCAGCGCTTCCTGCAGGATGCCCTGCAGCCAGGCGATATGATCGGCCACGGCAATTTTCTCTTCCGCTGTTGAAGGCCTGCGGGCCTTGACGGAGGGGGCCGTTGTCAGCACCTGGCCCAAGTCACCATAGGGCGGGGTGGATGGGGTGGATGGAGATGCAGATGTGCTCATGGAATACTCCTCTTGCCGGGATCAGTCTTGCCACCAGAAGGCGCCAAAGGGCGCCCATGCCGCCGCACCTGCCTGAATCCATACCGGATTATAGACACCGGGGTAGGGATTGGTGTCATAGCCCTGTTGCCAGTTCAAACCCCAGGGGGTGAAGAACCAGTATAGCCAGCCATCGGCAAACACCAGCGGCACCAGGCCCTGCGCATTGTTGAAGTTAACGGGCAGATTGTTGGCCGGGTCCACATAGTCGATGTTATGGGGATAGGCGCAGTAATAGTTGTCGGCGTTGGTGTCGCGGTTATTGTCCGCCAGGATCACCTCGCCGATCGGATAGAGCCGCTGGTTGTTGAAGACCGTGACGCCTTCGAAATTGTTGATGCCGCCATACTGGTCGACGAAACAGAGGTTCTGCTGGACGTTGGCGCCACTCGGCTTGATGACATTGCGGGTATGCTGGGCCGTCAGCCTGCCGTGCCGGGGGTTTACCTGTGCGCCGTAAGGGGTGCCGTCGTTGCGCCGCGGCAGGGCATAGTCCATGGCATAGCCGAGCTGGTTCCCGCCGCCAGTGCCATAGTTGATGACAAAGGGCGCGAGGCCAAGGATTTCGCAAATCAGGATGAAGCCGACCGCCAGGTTATGGCATTCGGCCCAGGCTTCTGTGCGCGGCCTGTTTGCGGGCGGCACGATGATGGGAAGTGGACTCATGGACATCCAGAGATAGGTATGGAGCCCCGGCGCCGCGCCGCCCCCGGTCACAAGGCCGGTCTGGTTCATGCCCGGAACCCAGCGGTAGTTGAGCGTAAAGGTAATCCCGCGGGATTTCAGGAACAGGAAGATCGCGTCCACGTTGCTTTCGGCATTATTGAAGGCGAAGCCGGGGACGCCACCGGTGGCAACCGGCACCGCGGGGAGATTCTGGACAATGGCGTTACGGCCATCCCGTACTGCCTTGATCGCCAGTTCAAGCCGGGCCGGCGTGACGGTCTGGACCGCGCCCCCCAGGGTGAAATTGTTCGCTGCTACAGATGTGACAGTGCCAGCCGGGTTGGCGAAGGTCAGGTAAGCGGTGCTGGCGGCAGCGACCGTATTCTGCGCGGCTGGCGCATTTGAATTTACCGTGATGGTCAGCCCCAGGTCCGCAAGGCCGATTTCGGTCGGGAAATTGGTGCCGCCGGTGAAGGTGACGGTAAAGTCCTGGGGGACGCCCGGGTTGACCACCGTGTTGGCCACGGGGTTCATGGTGTTCTGGTTGAGCGCGATCTGGAAATTCGCCGGGCCATAGTTGGCGCCGCCGATGGTGCCGGTGGTGCCGTTCAGCTGACCGGCAAAACTGGCGACGGTGACCGGGCCGTTCGTGGCGGTGACCCGGCACACCACGCTGAGGGTCGGCGCCGTGTTCATGGTCTGGGAGAAAGGCTCGGGGCCGCCGCCCCCACGCGTTATATCCCATTCGAGATTGTTATAGGCGCCGCCGCCCGCATCCAGCTGGGTTCCGACCGCCACGCCGTCCGCACGGTTGAACATGGTCTGACCGTTTCGTTGCAGCGTCTTGACGCCGCCCCCATGCCGGCTGGTGAACTGGATCGACCGGATAGCGATGGCTGCTGTGGCGGCCGGTGCGACCTCGTCCTCGTCGGCCAGCAGGTCGGCCACCATTTTCTGCGTCGATTCCTCCAGGCTCTCAAACACTATATTCTGGTTTTTTGCCGTATCGCTCGTGATGGTCTGGTTGGTATTGAGCGGTAGCATTTTCATGATCTTGGTGTTGGACATCATGACTTCGCTGATGGCCGGCTGCACTGCCTTCTGTGTCATGGCCAGAAGCGTTTCCTTGTCGCTTTTCTTGGCCGTCGACTGGGTAATGGTCAGCTGCTGTTTGAAATCGGTCAACAGCTTGACCACGCCCTGAATGTCGAAGGGCGGATTCTTGTATGCAAAATCCTTGCGGTCCCGGAGCGATGTGATAGCGGGGGGCACGGCTTTCAGCGTGGCGGTAACGCTGGCGTTGAGGGTGGGGTTCAGGGGCATGCGGCCTTCTCCCTGCAGCTTGGTTGTCCTGAAGGGGAGACGGAGAGCGCGGCGATTTGTGAGGTCGGAAGATAGCGCCGAAGGCAGGGGGCACAAAAAAGCCCCGGCGTGAACCGGGGCTTTTCGTTTTGTCTGCGTGCGCCTGAAGGCGCGGCGGGCTTAGAGCTCGCTGGCGTGCTTCGACAGATAGTCGGCAACACCGGCTGCGTCGGCTTTCATGCCTTCGTCGCCTTTGTTCCAGCCAGCCGGGCAAACTTCGCCGTGCTCTTCATGGAACTGAAGCGCTTCAACGAGACGGACGAATTCGTCAACGTTCCGGCCGAGCGGCAGGTTGTTGACGGTCTGGTGCCAGACGAGGCCGTCTTTGCCGATCAGGAAGGTGCCGCGGAGCGCAACGCCAGCTTCTTCGATCAGGACGTCATAGTCACGGGCAACCTGTTTGGTCACGTCAGCAACCATCGGGAAATCAACCGGGCCCAGGCCGCCTTCTTTGGTGGAGGTGTTCCGCCACGCGATGTGGGTGAACTGGCTGTCGATCGAGCAGGCCACAACCTTCACGCCGAGTTCCTTGAACTTGGCCATGCGGTTGTTGAACGCCAGGATCTCGGACGGGCACACGAAGGTGAAGTCCAGCGGGTAGAAGAACAGAAGGCCATAGTCACCGGCCAGATATTCTTTCAGGTTGAAGTTTTCGTTGATGCTGCCATCGGCCATGACGGCGACAGAAGTGAAATCCGGTGCGGGTTTGCCTGCGAGAACGGCCATGCGTCCCTCCTGTAAAGTTGGTTTGAAACTGTGTCGACAAAAGCTTTTGGCGCGCCGGTCAGCCCATGGATACCCCTGGGTGTCCCTGCGCGCGTGCCTGCTCAATGTATGCTTTTGACGGCTGATTGCAACCGGCCATGTTCGATTACTGTAATCGACAAAACCGATTAATTAATGCTTAAATAACGGAATGTTTCACTTTTATAAAACAGATGGCGGGCTCTTGCAAGCCTTGGTCACAAACGCCATCTTAGAAAGAAGTTTTGGGTCCGCCGATCCGCTGTTCCGTCATCCCCTGTAGGGCAGCGCTGTTTCGGCTGAATTGCGGGGACTGACCCTTGGGCGAAATCGATACCATCCTGCGCTATAGCGCTTTCGGCTTGCTTTTGTGGCTGGCGGTTTTGTGCTGGCGTAAATACCGGCATCTGATTACCGGCCGGCTTGGCGTGTGGGCGGCGGTGTGTTCCGCGGCCTATCTCCATACCAGCAAGGCAGGCGTCATGCTCGGCGGGGTCAACCTGGGGCCGGTCCTGCTGCCGATCGCGTCGGCGGGGCCTGTGTTCGTCTGGCTTTTCTGCCTGTCGCAGTTTGAGGACCATTTCGAAATCACCTGGGTGCATAAGCTGGTCGGTGCCGCGAAGGTGCTGACCGGGGTCGGCGCTTATTATGCCTGGCAGCCGGGCACCAGCGTGCTGCACGCGCCCTTGTTTGCCGCCACGGTGCTGATCGGCCTCGGGATCATGCTGCATCTTGGCTTTGTCATCTGGCGCGGCAGGAATGACGACCTGGTGGAGGACCGCTGCCGGTTCCGCATGTGGGTGAGCATGAGCGTGGTGGTCGTGACCCTGGCCATTCTGCTGGGGGAACCAGTCGCCATCGGGCTTGGGCTTGAACATTATCTGTTGCCCCTGCAGGCGGCGGCGGTGCTCGGCATTACCCTGTTCCTGCATTGGCAGGTGGCGGGCGACAGCGGGACCGAGCTTTTCGCCTTCGCCCCGGCGCTGGCGGGCGGTATTGGCATTCCGGCTATCCCGGAGGCCACCGAAACCATCACGCCGGAAGACAGGCATGACCTGCGGGCGCTTGAAGGCGTGATGGCGGAAAAGACCTGGCTGGAGCCGGGGCTTACCATCGCGCGGCTGGCTGAGTGTGCGGGCCTGCCGGAACACCGGCTGCGGCGGCTGATCAACCAGCATCTTGGCTACCGCAATTTCTCGGACTATCTGAACCATCACCGCATCGGCGCCGCCAAGGAACGGCTTGGCTCGGTTGAGGAACGGCACCTGCCGGTCCTGACCATCGCCATGGACCTGGGCTACCAGTCCCTCGGGCCGTTCAACCGCGCTTTCAAGGAACGCACAGGCGTCACCCCCACTGAATTCCGCCGTCAGGCCCTTGCCGATTTTTAAAAAACATCCCCTTTTCTGAAAATCTCCTGCCGTTTTCAAAAAAAGCAGGAAATACGACCCGCGCATCCCTACTTGTGTCAGCGTTGGCCCAGCCTGTGTGGGCCTCCCTGTTCAGATTTCTGTGCCCCTTAATCCCCATGGGGGCTTCGACGCGAGGAGATAATGGTATGTCGAAATTTGCAACGATGGTTCGCCGCGTGGCGTTTGCCGGTGCGGCTGTAACGATGATGGGTGCCGGTGCGGCGCAAGCGGCTGACACCGATATCCAGGGCTATTGGGCGCTTGAAGGTGGTGCCGGTGTCGTCAAGGTGGCGCCGTGCGGCAGCTCGGCCAAGCGCCTGTGCGGCACGCTGGTCTGGAGCGCAAGCGGCGCTGAGATGCCGAAGGTCGGCACCCAGGTGCTGAAGAACTTTCGTCCGGTCGCCAACATGTGGGGCAAGGGCAAGGTAACCGACCCTGAATCCGGCAAGACGCTCCAGGGCCGCCTGAAGCCGCTTCAGGATGGCACGCTGAAGGTCAGCCAGTGCCATGGCTCCCTGTGCACCTACAGCACTTGGCAGCGCCCGAAGCCGGACATGGCGGGCCTGCAAACCTTCTTCGAGAAAGCGGGCAGCTAATTTCCCTCAACTGATTTCTCGCTGACGTCCAGCCCACTGGACCTCATGACTGACAAGGGCGGTTTTCCGGGCAGGAGGCCGCCCTTTCTTTATGGTGTGCAGGTGAGGGGGCGTGCCGGGACTTAGTCGTCAGCCTTGTCGCCCAGCTGTTCGCGCAACGACCGCGCGCAGGCGGTGGCGATTTCAGCCTGTAGGCGCAGCTGCATGTTGCCGCTCTTGCGGCTGCCTTCGCCGAGCCGGGCCAGCGCTTCTTCGAGAAGGTCGAGCGTGCTGGTGATCTCCGCCAGGTGCGGGGGCAGGTCGAGCCGTTCCGGCGTTTCCTCTGCGATCTTGTGGGCAGCCGGAACTTCCGGGCCGACGGCACTGATATGCGAGCCGGAAACCATATCGGCGACCGCATCGAGCGTTGCCTTGGTGATGGCATCCGCCGCCGCATGGGTCACCTGTTCGGCCACAGAGTCCGTGAAGGATTTGTCGGCGATGTTCAGGCTCGCCCTGGGCGCGGGTTCATGGGCGGGCGCTGCCGCGCTTTCAGCCAGCACGCTTTGCCGGTCCGTGAAGGTTTGCGGGATCGGCCGGGGCCTGCGGTCGGTCACATCATCGAGGAACAGCGGCTGGTCATCCACATGCAGTGCCGGTTCGCCCAGCGGGTCCTCCGCGGCGACAACCGGGGTCAGCGCGCCTTCATAGCCTTCGAATACGCCACCGATACCGAAAAGCGGGGCGGCATCAAGCGTCCAGAAACGGTGGGCGCGGTCCAGTCCGTCCAGTGTGATCGGCGCGTCATGGATGGCGCTCCGGCGCTGGAACGCGCGGGATACCGGGTGGCCGAGCTTGGTGTTGAGGCCCAGAAGGTCGAGCATCGAGGCGCCGACCGTCACCACGTGACCGTCCAGAAGCTTGCGGCCGTGGGGCGAAACGTCGGTGACGATGCCGTCCCGGTCGGACCGCCAGCACCAGCCGCCGGGGCCTGGGTCGCGCAATTGTTCGCGCGGGGTCGCTGTATATGTGTCCTCGGAAGCGGCAGCATCGGGAGCGGGCTGTTCGGAGGGGGCTTCGGCCGGAAGGCAGGACGTTTGTTCGTCATCGGCTTCGGCCATGCGGGTTTCAGCCATGCGGGTTTCAGGGAGATCAGCCGGTTGGCTCGCGCGGTCGGCGAGCAGGTCTTCGCCCGTGCGCAGGATGCGCAGGCTGGCCGATTTCGGGGCGTCTTCCGCCATTTTGGCGGTCATGCCGTCGGTGCCTGTGGCTTCGGCTTCTTCGGTTCCCCAGGCTGTTGCAGCTGCAACAGCTTCATTGTCGGGATGCAACATGGTGACGGTCGCGCCAGATCGTTCCTGGCCGTTGCCAAGATCGTCGCGCCACAGGGCAAGGGTCGAGCGGCTGTCAAACGGCGGTGCCGCCGGGGCCGCGCGGGCCAGGGCGATCCACACATTGGCGGAAAGGTCGGCGCGGCTCGCCAGAATTTGGTGATGTTCACGGCCCGTCGCGGCGATCAGCTCGATGAAGGCATCCTCATCGAACGGCATCGTCTTGAGGAGATCCTCGGCGAGGCTGGCGCGGTCGCGGGCGAGACGCAGGGCAAGGTCAAGCGGCGGGGCGGACATTTTGGCGACGAGGTCAGCGGCCGTGCGGCGGCTGTCTACCTCGACATGCGGGAGCAAAGCTTCAATAACATCAAGGAGTTGAGAGCGGGTCGGCTCACGGGACGGGGCCTTGCCGGTCAGAAACAGATCGACAAGATTGCGGAAAAGGGCGGTCCGGTCCTCGCCATCACGCTCACGCGCATATGCGACCAGCTCCCTTATCCGACTATCAAGCGCGTTCATGTCGAATGCCGACACTTTGCCCACAGTCCAAAGCCCACTTCTGTTGGGACCAGACCCCACACGGGGATAATGATCCTCCGGCCGTCCCAGCCTCTGAAATCTTATTGTAAGTGGGGTGAAGATAGCTCCCGAATCACCCAGCGTCCCTATACTACCCAAAACGCCATATGATGCTAGTGATGATTAACATTAGAAATATTATTTTACGCATTTGGAACTTTATTTCGGGAAAGCGCTTCGGTAGTATGCGTGGCCGACCCGCATGTAGGGTCGGTCAGCAGTAGCCTTCAGGGAGTATGCATATGGGTCGTGTCAAACTTGATGCCGTCGACCGCAAAATTTTGTCGTGCCTTCAATCGCAGGGCCGCATCACCAACGTTGAACTTGCGGAACGTGTCGGTATCACAGCGCCCCCGTGCTTGCGCCGCGTGCGCGCCCTTGAGGAAGAAGGCTATATCAAAGGGTACCATGCTGACCTTGACCAGGAAGCCCTCGGCTACGGCCTGACGGTCTTCGCCATGGTCGGCCTGCACAGCCAGGCGGAAGTCGACCTCCAGAAATTCGAGGAACAGTGCCAGGGCTGGCCGATGGTCCGGGAATGCTTCATGCTCAACGGCGAAATCGACTTCATCCTGAAGATCGTGGCCCAAGACCTCGCCGCGTTCCAGAAGTTCCTGACCAGTGAGCTGACCCCGGCGCCGAATGTGGCCAGCGTCAAGACCTCGCTGACCATCCGCACGTCCAAGCATGTGCCGGGTGTGCCGCTGCCACCGGTGGCCTAAGCCCCTGCGGTATAACGCCGAACAAGAAAAGCCCGCTCAACTGAGCGGGCTTTCTGTTTGTCTGGGTAAGATGGGCCGGGCTGTGCGCCCGGTCGGCCTTACTTGAATTCGATCTTGGTGATCTCGTAATAGCGTTCGCCACCCGGGGTTTTCACTTCAACCTCGGCGCCGACATTACGGCCGATGAGCGCGCGGGCGATCGGTGACTGGTAGCTAATGCGGCCAGCCTTCACGTCGCCTTCGTCTGCGCCGACGATCTGATAGATGACTTCCTTGTCGTCCTCATCGAGGAGGGTCACGGTCGCGCCGAACACAACCCTGTCGCCGGAAAGCGAGGTCGGGTCGATCACCTGGGCGCGGCTCAGCTTGCCTTCAAGCTCCATGATCCGGCCTTCGATGTGGCCCTGGCGCTCCTTCGCGGCGTGATACTCGGCGTTTTCCGACAGGTCGCCATGAGCGCGCGCTTCTTCGATGGCTTGAACGACCGAGGGGCGTTCCACCGACTTCAGGTTCTTCAGCTCCGCCTCAAGTCTGCGGTGGCCTTCAATGAGCATGGGCACTTTTTCTGTCATGTGTCCCGTCCTGGAATGTTGTTGTCTTATTCTTGTTTCAACTGAGCCGGTACGTGTGTCCACCCGGCCTTCATAAAAACAGGAGCGCCGACCCCAAAGGGCCGGCGCGATCCTTTTTTCTTTAGCCGAGGTACGGCCGAAAATCAAGCCTGATCGCGGGATAGGCGATTTCAGGCGACGTTATAGTCCTGCAGCTTCTTCACCGTCAGGTTACCGGCGTGAAGCGCCTTCAGCGAGTGCACGGCCGCGCGCGAGGCCGCGATGGTGGTGAAGTAGGGCAGCTTCATGGTGAGCGCGGTGGTCCGAAGCTCATAGCTGTCCTTGATCGCCTGCTTGCCTTCGGTGGTGTTGAACATGAGATGGATGTCATCGTTCTTCATCACGTCAAGCACATGCGGGCGCTGGCCTTCGGTCACCTTGAACACGCTTTCCACCTCATCAAGGCCGTTGGCCTTCAGGTAGTTGGCGGTGCCGGTGGTGGCCATCACCTTATAGCCCATCTCGATAAGGTCGCGGGCGAGCGGTACGACGGCATATTTGTCGGAGTCCTTCACGGAGATGAACACCCGGCCTTCCATCGGCAGCTTCACGCCCGCAGCAAGCTGGGACTTGAAGAAGGCCATGGCGAAGGTGCGGTCGATGCCCATGACCTCGCCGGTGGATTTCATTTCCGGGCCGAGGAGAACGTCGACACCCGGGAAGCGTGCCCAAGGGATCACCACTTCCTTCACCGCGACATGTTCGGTGATCGGATCCTTGAGGTCGAAGTCGCTGAGCTTGCTACCGGCCATTACTTGCGCGGCGATGGCGGCAATCGGGCTGCCGATCGCCTTGGCGACGAAAGGCACGGTGCGGCTGGCGCGCGGGTTGACCTCAATGAGGTAGACCTCGCCGTCCTTGACCGCGAACTGCACGTTCATCAGGCCGACCACATTCAGCGCTTTGGCAAGCGCCTTGGCCTGGCGTTTGATTTCGTTCACCAGACCAACCGGCAGGCTGTAGGGCGGAAGGGAGCAGGCGCTGTCGCCCGAGTGGATGCCCGCTTCCTCGATATGTTCCATGATACCGGCGATATGGATGTCGGTGCCGTCGGAAAGCGCATCCACGTCCACCTCGATGGCATCCTTGAGGAAGCTGTCGATCAGCACGGGGCTGTCGCCTGAAACCTGCACGGCTTCGGCGATGTAGCGGTCCAGGCCTTCCTGGTCATGGACGATTTCCATCGCGCGGCCGCCCAGCACATAGGACGGGCGGATCAGCACGGGGTAACCGACTTCATCGGCCACCTTCACGGCTTCGGCGTGGCTGCGGGCAAGGCCGTTGTTCGGCTGCTTGAGGCCGAGGCGCTTGACCAGGTCCTGGAAACGCTCGCGGTCTTCGGCGAGGTCGATGGCGTCCGGGCTGGTGCCCAGGATCGGGATACCTTCGGCTTCAAGCGCGTGCGCGAGCTTGAGCGGCGTCTGGCCACCGAACTGGACGATCACGCCCTTGACGGTGCCGTTTTCCTGTTCCTTGCGGATGATCTGGATGACGTTTTCGGCGGTCAGAGGCTCGAAATACAGCCGGTCCGAGGTGTCATAGTCGGTGGAAACCGTTTCCGGGTTGCAGTTGATCATGATGGTCTCGAACCCGGCGTCGGAGAGCGAGAAGCAGGCATGACAGCAGCAATAATCAAATTCGATGCCCTGGCCGATCCGGTTCGGGCCACCGCCGAGGATGACGATCTTGTCGCGGTCCGTGGGTTTGGATTCACACTCGGGCTCTTCCCCGGCCGCGAAGGTTTCATAGGTCGAATACATATAGGGCGTGCGGGCCTCGAATTCGGCAGCACATGTATCGATCCGCTTGAAGGAGGGCAGGACACCGGCATCCAGGCGCGCCTTGGTCACCGCAGCTTCGGTGAGACCGGCAACCTGGCCGAGCCGGGCGTCGGAGAAGCCGAGCATCTTCAGTTTCCTGAGCGCGCGGGCGTCCGTCGGCAGGCCGTCTTTGGCGACGGTTGCTTCGGTGTCGACGATCTTTTTGATCTCCCGCAGGAACCAGGGTTCATAGTGGGTGACGCGCTGGATGTCTTCGAGGCTGAGGCCTTCGCGCATGGCCTGGGCGATGCGGAGAAGGCGGTCCGGCTTGGCGACCGCAAGGTCACTGAGGATCGGGCGGAAGTCTTCGCTGCCTGAGGTAAAGTCATCGAACTTCACTTCATTGAGGCCGGTGAGCCCGGTTTCCATGGAGCGCATGGCTTTCTGGAGGCTTTCAGCGAAATCGCGGCCGACGGCCATGACTTCCCCGACCGACTTCATTGCGGTGGTCAGCACCGGCTTGGTGCCCGCGAACTTCTCAAAGGTGAAGCGCGGTACCTTGGTGACGACATAGTCGATGGTCGGCTCGAAGCTGGCCGGGGTCACGCCGGTGATGTCGTTATCCAGCTCATCGAGCGTATAGCCGACAGCCAGCTTGGCGGCGATCTTGGCGATCGGGAAACCGGTGGCCTTGGAGGCGAGCGCGGACGAACGGCTCACGCGCGGGTTCATCTCGATCACGATCAGGCGGCCGTTTTCCGGGTTCACGGCAAACTGGACGTTCGAGCCGCCGGTCTCGACGCCGATTTCCCGGAGGACGGCGATCGAGGCGTTCCGCATGATCTGATATTCTTTGTCGGTGAGCGTCAGCGCCGGGGCGACCGTGATGCTGTCGCCGGTATGCACACCCATGGGGTCGACGTTTTCGATCGAGCAGATGATGATGCAGTTGTCCGCTTTATCGCGGATCACTTCCATCTCATATTCTTTCCAGCCGAGGATGCTTTCCTCAACCAGCACTTCGGTGGTCGGCGAGGCATCGAGGCCTTTGGTGACGATCTCGATGAATTCTTCCTTGTTATAGGCGACGCCGCCGCCGGTGCCGCCCATGGTGAAGGACGGGCGGATGATGGCGGGCAGGCCGATGTCCTCAAGGATCTTGAGCGCTTCGTCCATCGTGTGGGCGGTATCGCCGCGGCAGATGTCCAGGCCGATCTTCTGCATGGCCTTGCCGAAGCGGTTGCGGTCCTCGGCCTTGTCGATGGCGTCGGCGTTGGCGCCGATGAGCTCGACACCGTATTTTTCCAGTGTGCCGTCCTGGTCAAGCGCGAGCGCGGTATTCAGGCCGGTCTGGCCGCCCATGGTCGGCAGCACCGCGTCCGGGCGTTCTTTTTCGATGATCTTGGCGACAACCTCGGGCGTGATCGGCTCGATATAGGTGGCGTCGGCCAGTTCCGGGTCGGTCATGATCGTGGCGGGGTTGCTGTTCACCAGGATAACCCGGTAGCCTTCTTCCCGAAGCGCCTTGCAGGCCTGTGTGCCCGAATAGTCGAACTCACACGCCTGACCGATCACAATGGGACCGGCGCCGATGATCAGGATGCTTTTGATGTCGGTGCGTTTTGGCATTTCTGGTCCCTTGTGTTTTAAGCGGCAGTCTTATGTTTCTGGATCATGTCCATGAACTGGTCGAACAGGTAGAAGCTGTCCTGCGGGCCGGGTGATGCTTCCGGGTGCTGCTGCACGCTGAAGATCGGCCGGTCGGTGCATTCGATGCCGCAGACTGTCTGGTCGAACAGGGAAATATGGCTGACCTCCACGCCGTCGGGCAGGCTGTCCGCCTCCACCGAGAAGCCGTGGTTCATGCTGGTGATTTCCACCTTGCCCGTGCGCAGGTCCTTCACCGGGTGGTTGGCGCCGCGGTGACCCTGGTGCATCTTGTAGGTCTTGCCGCCGAAGGCGAGCGCCAGAAGCTGGTGGCCGAGGCAGATGCCGAAGATCGGCAGCCCGGTGTGGATCAGCTTGTTGATGACCGGCAGGGCATACTCACCGGTCGCGGCCGGGTCGCCCGGGCCGTTCGACAGGAAAATCCCGTCGGGCTTATGCGCCATGATCTCATCGAAGCTGGCGGTGGCGGGGACAACGGTCACGCGCGCGCCGGTTTCAGCGAGGCAGCGGAGGATGTTGTTCTTGGCGCCGTAATCGACCGCGACCACATGGGCCTTGGGGTTTTCCAGCGTGCCGTAACCCGTCTCGGCCTGCCAGCGGGTGGTGGTCCAGTCATAGGTCTGGGCGCAGGTGACGTCCTTGGCGAGGTCCATGCCCTCAAGCCCCGGCCAGTCTTGCGCCTGCTTCAGAAGCGCCGGAATGTCGAACACGCCGTCTTTATTATAGGCGATGACGCCCGTGGGGGCGCCGTTATTGCGGATATGGCGGGTGAGCTTCCTGGTATCCAGCCCCGCGATGCCGACAAGGCCCATCTTCTCGGCCCAGGCCGCCAGGCCGCCTTCGGCGCGGTAGTTGGCGGGCTCGGTGATCTCATCCCGGATCACCAGGCCGCGGGCCGCCGGGGTCGTCGTCTCATGATCTTCATGGTTGGTGCCGACGTTGCCGATGTGCGGGAAGGTGAAAGTGATGATTTGTCCGGCGTAGGACGGGTCGGTCAGGATTTCCTGATACCCGGTGATCGAGGTGTTAAAGCAGACCTCGCCGACTGTGTCGCCTTCTCGTCCGAAACCATAACCCCAAAACACGGTGCCATCGGCGAGAACAAGAACAGCAGTTATGTCATCGGCCGGCGGTGTTGAAGACAGTGTCTTCTTAGGGGCGGATTCGGTCATTGTGGATAGTTCCTCCTACCTGGCGATCACAAAAACCCTTGTGCTACAAGGGGGTTGAGGTGGATGTTGCGCACCTCAAGCGGCCACTGGGCTGCGGCCAAATTGTCGGGACAATAAGCAAAAGCCCTCTGAGGGTCAAGGAAAAGCTTTAAAAAAATAGTCGTTTAAAAACAACAAGTTACAACGATTATTCCTGTTTGCCACTGGACCCGGGTTGGTTTACTATGCGCTCTTCCGACTCGTTTTCCGTCGAATGGAGCACCAATGCTTAGGGACGAACTTACTCAGGCGATGAAAGATGCCATGCGCGCGAAGGATAAGCGCGTGCTCGGCACGGTCCGCCTTATTCTGGCAGCGATCAAGGAGCGCGATATCGAGCTTCGCACGCAGGATGCGGCCGACCGCGACGACGATGCCATCATTACCGACATTCTGTCGAAAATGGTCAAGCAGCGCAACGACAGCATCAAGGCCTACGAAGAAGGCGGCCGGTGCGAGCTGGCGGAGCGGGAACGCGAAGAGATCGCCATCATTCAGGGTTTCCTGCCGAAACAGCTCTCCGATGCGGAGGTCAAGGCTGCGGCTGAAGCCGTGGTCAAGGACCTGGGCGCCGAGGGGCTGAAGGATATCGGCCGCTGCATGGCTGCCTTGAAGACCAAATACGCCGGTCAGATGGATTTCGCCAAAGCCAGCACCACCATCAAGGGGCTTCTGAGCTAGGCGGTTTTCCAAAACCGAACACGGGAAAAAGCAGAGGCTTGCCCTCTGCTTTTTTGTTTGCCGTGGCCTTGGTGTCGTTGAGACGCTCAAAATGAGGGGAAGCTGGGCTCAGATTGTCCAATTCCTATATTGCGAGCGCCCTACAGTTTTTAGTATCACGGAAGCTTGCCCCGGTCGTCTTCGTACCTATGGTTACGATATGGGGTGGGGACCCTCTGTTACATCGGGATATCCATGGCCTTAAGTCCGCAGTTTCTGGATGAGCTCAAGCACCGCTTCACGCTTTCGGACGTGATTGGGCGGCAGGTGAAGCTTGTCCGGCACGGGCGCGAGCATATGGGCCTGTGTCCCTTCCATAATGAAAAGTCGCCGTCTTTCACGGTCAATGACCAGAAAGGCTTCTACCACTGTTTCGGTTGCGGGGCGCACGGCAGTGTCATCGACTTCGTGATGGGCACGCAGGGGCTGGAGTTTCTGGAGGCGATCGAGCGCCTGGCCGAGGAAGCGGGCATGGAGATGCCGCGCCAGACGCCGGAGCAGATCGAGCGCGACAAGAAGCGCGGCACCCTCTCGGAAGTCATGGACGCCGTGGCACACTGGTATCAGGCGCAGCTTAAGGGGCAGGTCGGCCGCGCGGCCTATGATTATGTCAAGGGGCGGGGGCTGAAGGACGCGACCATCGATCGCTTCGGCCTTGGTTATGCGCCGGGCGGCCTTTCGGGCGGCAGCCGCACCGCGCTCAAGGACGCGATGCGCGCCCGCGGCATCCCCGAAGACCAGCTCATTGATACCGGCATGCTGATCAAGCCCGAAGGCGGCGGCGAAAGCTATGACCGCTTCCGGAACCGCGTGATGTTCCCGATCACCGACCGGCAGGGCCGGGTGATCGCCTTCGGGGGCCGCGCGCTCGACAAGGACGCCAAGGCCAAATATCTCAACAGCCCGGAAACCAGCATCTTCCACAAGGGGGCGACGCTCTATAACTGGGCGAACGCCCGCGCGGCCGCGTATGACTGCGGGCAGGTGATGGTGGTCGAAGGCTATATGGATGTAATCGCGCTGGCGCAGTATGGCATCGATTATGCCGTGGCGCCGCTCGGCACCGCGCTCACCGAAGAACAGATATCCCACCTGTGGCAGATGGCGGATGAGCCGATCCTCAGCTTCGATGGCGACAAGGCCGGCGTGCGCGCCGCGACCCGCGCGATGGAGCGGGCCCTGCCGATGCTGAAGCCGGGCAAGTCGCTCAGGTTCGTTTTCATGCCGGAGGGTGATGACCCGGACACGCTGGTCCAGCGCGAAGGCCGCAAGGCGGTCGAGAAGCTGATCGATGCGGCCGAGCCGCTCGTCAACGTGCTTTGGAAGACGCTGACGGAGGGGCATTCGATCGATACGCCGGAGCGCCGGGCGGGGCTTGAAAAAAATATCTTCATGAAGCTTTCCGAAATTGAAGATGAAAACGTCAAGAAACTGTACCAGGGCGAATTCAGGAACCGGCTTTATGAGCTGTTCCGTCCGGCCAAGCGGGGTGGCGGCCAGGGAGGCCAGCGCACCTTCACCCCAGGCGGCAGGCGGGACCCCAGGAAAGTGCCACCGACGGGGCTTCTGGCACAAACCAGCATCGGCCGGGGCCGGGGCGGTGGCGCGGTTACGGAGCGCATGGAGAAGACCATCGTGCTCACGCTCGTCCACCATCCGGAGATTCTGATCAAGCATGAAGAAACGGTCGCCCATCTACATTTCAGCGTGCCGGGGCTTGACGGCATCATCGCGGCTTTACTAGAGAAGGCCGCCTTGGGGCACACCCTTGATATGGAGGGGGTGCTCACCCATTTGAATGACAAAGGGCTATTGGACACTTTTGAACGGATAAAACAGGAACGGGCGCTGAGGGATGAATGGTTCGCGTGGGCTGACGCGGCTTTATCCGATGCGCTGACCGGATTTGAGCATATTGTCCAACGGTTTCAGCATATTACCGAGGCGCGGCGCGACTATGAACGCGCGGAAGCGGAATATGCCGAGGAGATGACAGATGAAAACCATGCCCGTTTTGTGGCGGCCCAGGCCGCCTATCGGGCGCTTGAGGAAAAAGAAGCCGATAAGGAAGGCTATCGGCTCGAATCAGGCAGGTTTTCTTTCAACTAATATGGTATAGACTGCGATTCGCGTAGTTTTCGGAGAAAAAATACATGGCAAAAGATGCGACTCAGGACGACGACAAGGACATCAGCACCGATGAAAATAGTTCGGGTCCGCTGGTGAATTCTGCCGAAGCCGCCGTCAAAAAGATGATCGCAAAGGCCAAGGAACGCGGCTACATCTCTTATGATGAGCTGAACGAAGCCTTGCCGACCGAGGAAATGTCTTCCGAGCGAATCGAAGACATCATGACCATGCTGTCCGAAATGGGCATCAACGTCATCGAGGGTGATGAACCCGAAGAGGGCGATGGTGAAAACGCGTCTGCTTCATCTGACAAGGATGACGATGAAGAGGAAGACGAGAAGGACGATTCGGAAGAAGAATTCCGCACCACGGACAAGAAGAAGGAAATCGGTGACCGGACCGATGACCCTGTCCGTATGTATCTCCGGGAAATGGGATCGGTAGAGCTGCTCTCCCGCGAAGGCGAGATCGCCATCGCGAAACGGATCGAGGCAGGCCGCGCCACCATGATCGAGGGCCTGTGCATGAGCCCGCTGACGTTCCAGGCCATTATCGAATGGGCTGAGCGTCTTGAGAATGGCGACATGCTGCTCCGCGACATCATCGACCTTGAAGCCACGCTGGGCAAGGAGCCGGATAACGACGACCTCGAAGACGAGGAAGGCGGCGATGTCATGGCTGAAGGCGCCAAAAAGGCCGACGACGGCAAGGACGGTGACGAAAAGCCGGAGGTCAAGAAAGCGGCCGATGGTGAAGAGGAAGGTGGCGAAGGCGAAGAGGGCGAAAGCACTAGCCAGACCGACGACGATGACGACGATGACGATGAAGAATCGGCCATGTCCCTGTCGGCGATGGAAGAGCATCTGAAGCCGGAAACCATCGAGAAATTCCAGCTCATCACCGCGACCTACAAGAAGTACGCGAAGCTGCAGGAAGCCCGTCTTTCCGCTGCCGTTCAGGGTGACGACCTTTCGGGCCCGCAGGACCGCCGCTTCCGCAAACTGCGTGGCGAGCTGATCGAGCTTGTCGCCTCGGTTAAATTCAACGCGGTGCGGATCGAAGAACTGGTGGACGAGCTTTACGGCCTGAACCGCCGCCTGATGAGCCTTTCCGGCCGTCTGCTGCGCTTGGCGGAAAGCCATAAGGTCAGCCGCACGTCCTTCCTGGAGGAATACCAGGGCAACGAGCTGGAGGAAGACTGGCTCGACCGCGTTGGCAAGCTGAAGACCAAGGGCTGGGCGTCGTTCGTGGCGGCTGAGGGTGAGGCTGTCCGCAATATCCGTGAACAGGTGGGTGAGGTTCTGAGCCGCACCGGCCTGCACGCTGAAGAATTCCGCCGTATCGTTCGCACGGTGCAGAAGGGTGAGAAAGAAGCCCGCATCGCCAAGAAGGAGATGGTCGAGGCCAACCTGCGTCTCGTGATCTCGATTGCGAAGAAATACACCAACCGTGGCCTGCAGTTCCTGGACCTTATCCAGGAAGGTAACATCGGCCTGATGAAAGCGGTGGACAAGTTCGAATACCGCCGCGGGTACAAATTCTCGACCTATGCCACTTGGTGGATCCGTCAGGCGATCACCCGTTCGATCGCCGACCAGGCACGCACCATCCGTATTCCGGTGCATATGATCGAGACCATCAACAAGCTGGTCCGGACCGGCCGCCAGATGCTGCACGAAATCGGCCGCGAAGCCACGCCGGAAGAACTGGCCGAACGTCTGTCCATGCCGCTTGAAAAAGTGCGCAAGGTCATGAAGATCGCCAAGGAGCCGATCTCCCTCGAGACGCCGATCGGCGATGAGGAAGACAGCCATCTGGGCGATTTCATCGAGGACAAGAACGCCATCCTGCCGGTGGATGCCGCCATCCAGTCGAACCTCAGGGAGACCACGACCCGCGTGCTGGCATCGCTGACGCCGCGGGAAGAGCGCGTGCTCCGGATGCGCTTCGGTATCGGCATGAACACGGACCATACGCTCGAGGAAGTCGGCCAGCAGTTCTCGGTCACCCGGGAACGTATCCGCCAGATCGAAGCCAAGGCGCTGCGCAAGCTCAAGCACCCGAGCCGGTCGCGTCAGCTCAGAAGCTTCCTTGATAACTAAACCCTATATAGGGCAGGGATTGTTTCATACCCGAAATAAAATGAAGGGCGGCCTTTTGAGGCTGCCCTTTTTATTTCTCTGCCTGTTGGTGCTGGCGCCCTTCGCCGGGTTCAGGGCCGGAGCCGAAGATTTCGCCCTCAGCCGCGGGCCGGAGGGTCGTTTCCTGGTTGATGCCAGGGTCGGGGCCAAGGTCGGGGCCAAGGTCGGCAGCGGCAAAACCTATCCCTTCGTGCTCGACACCGGCTCCGGCCGGTCGATGGTTTACCGATCGCTGGTGACGGAACTGGGCCTGAAGGCGCTGCCGTTCAAGTCTGTCCGGGTTCATACCGCAACCGGGCTTAGGTCCATGCCGCTTTATGATGTCGGGGTCCTTCAGGCGCTCGGGCGTACATTACCCGCGGACGGTATCGCCATGATGCCGGATGTGGGCAAGCCGGGGGCATATGGCATCCTCGGTGTGGACCTGATGGGTGGGATGATGCTGGAGATCGGCGGAGACCGCGTGCGGGTGATTAAGGATGATGACCCGCTTCCGGCGGGGGACTGGTATCAGATTGGGGGACGGCCGGTCGGCAATGGGTCGCTGGCGGTTGACGTGAACGTGGCCGGTCTCGCCATCCCGGCGCTTGTGGATACCGGGGCCAACTTCACTGTCGTCAACCAGGCGGCGGCGATCAAGCTGATGCAGATGGCGGATATCACCATCACCGACAAAAACACCGGCATCCGCGCGGCGGGCGGCGGGATGCGGGCGGGCACCTTCACCGCCGACAGCCTGACCATCGGCGGCAAGACCTATAAGGATGTGCGCATCCTTGTCGCCAGCCTGCCGGTTTTTGCCACCCTGGGGGCGGCGCGTTCGCCAGCGATGATCCTGGGGGTCGATGTCATCGGGCGCCAGCCAGTGGTGCTGGATTTCGGCGCCTGGACGCTGGCGATTAGGAAGACGGCGGATTAGGACCGGAACAGGCCGAGGAGGGCTGCGGGCTGTTTGTTGGCAATGGACAGCGACTGTATGCCTAGGTCCTGCTTGACCTGATTGGCGGCGAATTGCGCGCTGGCGGCGGCAAGGTCCGCGTCGGAAAGGGCGCCAATGCCCTTTTGGGTGGTCCCTGAAAGGGTCTCGGTGAAATCCTTGACTTTATGAAGTTGGGCAGAGCCGGAGCCAATCTTCGACAAAGAATCGCTGACACTTTGGATCGACTGGTCGATTGCCGCGATGGCGGCTGCAGCATCGGCTTCGGTCGAGATGCCCTGGGTTGGGCCGAGTGATACGTTCGGTCCGCCAAGCGACAGGTTCTGGGCGTCGATGGTGATGCTGCCACCCCCGCTCGCGCCGGTGATGGCGACAATATTATCCCCGCCTGCCTTCAGCGCGTTGGTGCCGTTAAATTCAGCCGACGCGACGGCGGTGCTGATCTGGTCCCTCAGGGCGACAAACTGGTCATTGAGCGCGAGGCGGCTTTGCTGGTCGAGCCCCGGGTCCGCAGCCTGAACCGCCTTTTCCTTCAGCTGCACCAGAAGGCTTGCAATATCGCCGCCGGCCGCAAGCGCGACATCACTGGTTGAGATCGCGCGGTCGAGCGAGTTCTTGACGCTGTTAAGCCCAGCGACATTGCCCTTCAGGATATTGGTGATGGCATAGGTGGCGGCGTCATCCTGCGCGCCAGATACCTTAAGGCCAGTCGAAAGCTGCTTCTCGGACGTGCCGAGCAGCCTATTCGATTTCTGCAAAAATTGTACGCCAAACAAACTGCTGGCGTTGGTATTAACCGACTCCACCATGGTTCTCAGCACCCGTTGTATCTGCGGCCCCCGCCGCAAACAGGTTATTCACCCAACCCCATTATGCCAGAGGCCGGGTTCGTTTTGAAGATTTAGTTAAAAAAGTATTAAAATGTATTTTAACGGCGGTCGGAAAACAAACGGCGGCAGCCGGGAAGGCCACCGCCGTGCGTGGAAGGTTTGGGTCCGGAAAAGGCTTAGCGCGCTTTCTCGATAAAGGCGGAAATGCCGTCCTTGAGCGCCAGCACATCCAGCTTGTCGCTGACTGCATAGGGCGTGTGGATCGACAGCACCGGCACACCGAAATCGATGGTGTCGATATTGTGCCGGGCCAGTTCTACCCCCAGCGTGCCGCCGCCTGCGCGGCCGACCTTGTAGGTGGTCGTCTGCCACGGCACATGGGCGGCGTCCAAAGCGGCGCGGGTCCAGGCGATATAGTCGCTGTCGGCGTTGAAGCCCTTGCCGTAAAGCTTGATGTTGACGCCGTAGCCGAGGCGCGGGGCGTTGGTCAGTTCCCACACACCCGGGTTCATCGGGTTCACGCCGGGGTTCACATCGATGGACAGTGCTTTTGAGGAACGGAGCGCGCGCGTCAGCATCGGCTGGCGATATGCGTCGCCCACCTGGCCATACAAAAGCTCGCTGATAAGGTCCGGCAGGTAGCTCGAAGACGCGCCGGTGACGTTATTGTTGCCGGTCTCTTCATTGTTGGCGAGCAGGATGACGGAGGTCTCCGGCGGGATCTTCAGCCCAATGGCGGCCTGTACGCTCGCGAACGCGGCCAGCCGGTCATCCTGGCCGTAGCCCGCGGTCAGGCGGCGGTCGAAGCCGACATCGCGCGGCGGCATGGCGGGCACCAGCATCAGTTCGGCGGAGACGAGGTCCGCGGGCTCGACACCGTAAGTTTCCTTCAGATATTTCATCACCCACTGGCCGACCGTGTCCTCCCCGTGCGGACCGGAGGCGATGATCGGGTCCAGGTCTTCGTGGCTCACCACATCGCGGGCGCTTTTCTGCATCTGGTCCCGCGCCACATGCGGGGCGAGGTCGGGGATGATGAAGATGGGCTCATCCGGGTTCATGCCGATTTCGACCTTGATGGTCTTGCCGTCCTTGCGGTCGATCCGGCCGACGAGCGCCAGCGGCACGTTGGTCCACTGGTAGGTCTTGATGCCACCGTGATAGTTGGTCTGGAACAGCGCGAAGCCCTGGGTCTCGTTGACCGGGCGGCCCTTCAGTTCCAGCCGAGGGCTATCGATATGGCTTGCCACGATGCGGACGCCGTCCTTAACCGGTGCTTTGCCACCGACGATCAGCGCCATGCCGCGGCCGCGGTTGAGGTCATAATAGCGCGCGCCCGGTTTGATGGCCGTGCCCGGTTTCCAGGGCTTGAAGCCCAGCGCTTCAACCTCAGCCTTCACGAACGCGACCGTCTGCTGCTCCGTGCGGGCGGCGAAGATGAACTTCTTGTAGGTGTCCGCCAGCTTTTCGGCGGCGTGCAGGTGTTTCTTGTCAGCGGTTTTCCAGCCGCTCACGCAGGTCCCTTGCGCGCATTCCCCGGCCGGTGCGGCAGCCGCCACGGGCAGCGCCGAAAGCCCGGTCATTACCGCGAGGATGCTCGCCGCCGTCATCAGTTTTTTCATCTGGTGTGTCTCCATCCTGTAACGCAACCCATGTGCCCAAAACTCTTACTTAGAATGCAGGCGGGGCCATTGCAAATACAAGACACGCTTCCTATATCGGACTGATACAGAACAATATAGCGAGGAGGGTTAAAATGGTCCTGTGGGACATGATTGTGCTGGTCGTCCTGATCGGCGTTATTGGTGGCACCATCAATAACTGGATAAAAATGCGCGAAAAGCAGAGCCGGGCGGCGGCCGCCGGGCATGATGAGGCCACGAACAGCCGTATCCAGAAACTGGAAGAACGCGTCCGTGTGCTTGAGCGCATCGTCACCGACAAGGGGTCGCGTCTCAAGGATGAGATCGACGCGCTTTAAGCGGGCCTTGATGGGCGAACGAAAGAAAGGGGCGGGCGGCTGGTCGGCCCCTTTATCATATCCGGCACTAAGATCATGTTTTCCTGTTTGACGCTGGGGTCCGGGCAGCTGCATTTTTAGGCTGTTCAGGGCGGAAGTCATTTGCTACACGAACCCACGTGGTTGGGGCCTGTAGCTCAGTTGGTTAGAGCCGGCCGCTCATAACGGCTTGGTCGGGGGTTCGAGTCCCTCCGGGCCCACCACGCCCTCTATTAAGTCTCAAAATAAGCTGGAAATTTTGTTGAATCTCAGAGTTCGTGAGAAAAATCTCAAGCTACTGAGACGCAACCGGGCCATCGGTGCATAGAAGTTATGCTATCTGGCAAGGGCCCTCTATGCTTCAGGGTGGTACATCGGGTTTAAAAGCATTTTGGCCACATAGGCACCTTGCTCAAAAGCTTCGTCATCAATTGGCGGGAGTTCGCTCGGTTCTTTCATAGCATACCCCAAAGCTTTTGCAGAACCTTCGACGATATAGCGCCAGGTTTCTAGCTGCTGAGTCTGCCCAAGAATGTCTCGGGTAGCCAGCTCAAACTCCTGCTGCGTCTTTGGATATCGACTAACAAAAATTTTGAATGCCTGAATCGGAGTGAGGCAAAGGTGGTCCACCCAGCGCGCAACTTTGTAACCCCGTTCGATGCGACTGCCATACCAACTGTTCACACCCTTCTCTAGGGGGAAAAGCATTAGCCAAGAATTCGGATGTTCCCGAACAGCCCGGCGATTTTGGACGTGGTCAACATGAACGAACTGCATGCTTGCGCGATCATCCCTATACATTGGCCCTGTCGCTACATCTGCCAGTGCCTGCCGAAAACAGGTGTAACCTGTGCGGGCCCAAACAAACCGGGCAAACTCGTTATGTACCGCAAAAACGTTGTCAGTGCTTCGACGCCCAATGGGGCGGATTTCGAAATGCGCGCGCCGCAAATAGCGCATAAGGTCATAACGCTCCCGGAAATACACCGGAATTTTCAACCGATGCTCCAGAAGAAGATCAACGGTCATACGCAAATCGGCCAGCATTGATACTGGGCCAATAGCTGGCCCAAAAGCACTCTTATTCATACCGTCCACGACTGATGTCTCCAAACGAAGTTGTTTATAGCTTCCCAACGAGAGGTAAGCCTTTTGGTGTGGTTCCATCAAATAGGAGATGACAAGCGTAGCCTCCGATCATGCCGAGGGTAAGGTAGCGCAGACATTTCTCCCATCCTGTTTCAGGGGACCACTTTGCGGCATGGTAGAAACCGCAGCCAAGCAATCCGAGGACAGCATAGCTATGGAAGAATTGGCGATGGTTTGGATGCAATGCGGGCTCCAGAATATCGGGGAGACGCCCACCTACAGCCCCTGCGGCCGCACCAACAAGTACCGAGGTCGTGGGGTCTGTATCATTGCTATCCTCAGAATCCTTGGTCAAAAGAGCACCTGCGATCGCTCCGGCGAGGACATGAATATCCCTGTTCGGCATTACTTCTCCTTTCGAACGCCTTTGAATGGCGTCTTATCGGAAGTCTTCACATCCATGAACTGACCTGTGCTCGTGTCCCGTTTAACCCAGTTGCCGGATGGTGTTTGTGTTTGAGACCGGCCACGGACAGCGCCATTACGATGCCCGTCACCTTTTGGGGGATTTGTTGCCATGTCTTATCTCCAAAGTCAGCGTGTTGAGCCGCCAATGCACCACGCGCAGTTGTCGTGCCCTGCGATGTGTGCTGCGGACAATGTGTGGAACGGGCGGTCATGCCCAGCGCGAATGATCTCGTCAATCTGGCAGTTCGTCTGCTCGTTATCGAGATCATGAACTTCCATGGTGTTGGCGTTGCCACAATAGCGTTCGCCATTCATGTTGCCGGTTCTACGGCGCATTTTCTTTCTCCTATGTAGATGCCTGCAGGCCTCAATTTAGGCCTAGTCTCTACATAGCTGCTTGAGGCGACATTTTTGGTCACCCCCTATAAAGAAAAATGATATACAACCATGAAAGCTACCTATGGGAGAGTTTCGTGGCGAGAGGGGAGAAGCTGGGAGAGCTGATCAACCTGATGCTGGAGATGCAGGTCAGGATAAATGGCATTAGCTACCGCGAAATCGAGGAAGCTTTGGGAATCTGTCATCGATCTGCCCAACGAAATATCCAGGCATGCAGAACTGCCTTTCCTCAGCTAGAGGAATTTAAGGGGATTGATGGTGAAGCGCGCTGGCGCCTGCCTCGCAATGTGCGAATTCCTATTCCAGAAGCAACCCCTGAGGATCTAGCCGCTTTGGACGGCGCATGCCATTTATTGGAGAACCACGGCCGCAATGCCGAAGCTGAGGCTGTTAAAAAAATTGCGTCACTGTTCCGATATCACCTGAAGAATGAGACGCTGCGACGCCTTGAACCTGACTACGATAGTTTGGTCTCTGCCGACGCTATAGCTGCCCAGCCAGGCCCCAAGCAGCGCATCAATCCAGAGATATTGTCTCCCCTTAAAGAAGCAATTAAGGGGTACAATCAGATAGCTATTGAATATCAGAAGAACCTAGATAAACCCGCTGAATGCCATGTTGTCGAACCATATGGGCTCCTATACGGCCATCGAAACTACCTTGTAGCCCGAAACCCCAGTCGCCAGGATGACAGGCTCCGGCATTACGCGCTGCCTAAACTCCTGAGGGTCGAAGTGTTGTCCTCTTCATTTGTGCGCCCTGAGGACTTTAGGATGCGTGACTATGCGCGGTCCTTTTTTGGAGTATATTCAGAGGCCGCTAGTCGAACCGTGTGGCGGTTCTCGCCAAAGGCCGTACCCCATGCCATTGATTTCGAATTCCACCCTGATCAAAAGCTAACACGAGAGGATGATGGAAGCCTGACAGTAGAGTTTACTGCTGGAGGCTTACAGGAAATGGCTTGGCACTTAATGATTTGGGGGATGGATGTTGAAGTGATTGAACCACAAGAACTGCGTGAGCTCGTTCAGGATAATCGCCCCAACTGGGCAATTCTTCCTTAGTCCGTCGTTATAGCTGTTTTCCGCGCCAATCAGACAGATGTTCATGCGGAACATGTGTAGGCTAACTTGGAGAACACATTTTAGCCTTTTAACTGTCTAATAGGGGAGGAAATCTGCTACGAACTGAAGACATGCCAATGTTGACGAATAAAGCTGGCCACGCCTGCTGCGGGACTGTAAAGCGAATACATCGCCTGAAATGCACTAAGCGCTTCATCTAAGCTTTTCCCTGAGAAAATATCGGTATGCTTGACTAGATAAAGGAATGCAATTGAAGGCGATCTTGACATGCCCTGATTGCAATGAACCAAAACCCTCTTACTGCCAATTTGTTCATGTATGGTGGCTACGGCTTCAGCCATAATTTCGAGCGATATATACTTAGGGTCAGGTACATCGACCAGATTCAAGATCAGGCATCCATCCCGTTTAGCCATCAGGTATTCTGGATGGTCCTTTGAGGCAGCTCTTCCAGAGTACCCAAGTGCTTGCCTATGATACGGCTCTTTACAAGCGTGGATGACAAACCAGGAATCGCGAGATGTTAACGCCATCTCATCGTTCTGATCCCCAATGAATAAATTTGGAAATACCTCAATCATGGACAATCACCTCATGGTCTTCGAACCATCCGGCCTCAATTACGTTTTTCTTCAAACCCTCGGGGTCAGATGTATAGGCAACGAGAGCGAGGCTTTTCTGGGCACGACTACAGGTTACATAAAAGAGACGTAAAGTACGGGTGATGCTCGTATCTGCGCCGTCGGCTTCATTCTTCCTATCTGTATCGGAGGGTTCCTTGACGCCAAACAGCTTATCGTATGCGAAAAGGAAACCTTTGGCCTCAGCGTCATCCATGACCACCATGACACGCGGGTACTGAAGTCCCTTGACGCCCTGATGGGTATCGAAGGGGGCCGTGCCAGCGACATAGCTTCTATAGCTTTCAATTTGGCTAAAGGGTGTTTGCAGAAAACGGTCCCAATGATCCAATGGAGAGGCCTCATCCTGTTCGTCAGCTTGACCGAGTTCTTTGAATAATCTTTCGAGCTCTTCTTGTGTGGTATCTGTCTTTCTCCGAACAATTGGAATTAAGGCGTCAGGGATGGAAAAAAGTCCTGAACCTGCGACATTAAGCAACACGTCCATAAATGTTGGATCACCGCCGTTGTCCCATAATTCTAATAGATGACTTACTGCCGTTTCTGCCTTGGCAAGCTGATTTAACTGAGTGTTTCCGTCTGCTTGGAGCGTCCGCTTGCCCAGCAATGGTGAAGCCCGCCGTACTATCAATGCAACTGTAAACTCATCTTGGGCCAGTGCTGCCGTTTTTAACGGAAGTATAAGCTCGGAAAATAAGCGCAATGCAGACAGCGTCCCATCGAGCAGGCTGGTTTTCAGCCGCGAAGAAGAATGTAGGGGTTCAAACATCGGGAGGAAGCCCATGCGTCTTGCCGCCATGTGGTGTTCTAGAACAAGTGCTTTGACGTCCGCGCCGGCGCCTGACCACAGAGGATCGCCAGTTTCTTCAGACATAGCTAACATTATGGAGCGTTCAACAGCAGCCTTGTCTTGACTGTCAGATTTGCAAATGTAGAGACGAACTGTCCCGGCCTCGGCATCCGTTCGAGGTTGCTGTTGCTGCGTGTCTACTTGCGATCTGATTTTATTGATGAGCTGAACCACCCTCTTAGGTGAGCGATGGTTCATCACCTTGGCTGGTTTTGCCCAGCCATCAGGGGTATAGGTGCCTAAATCCTGCCGCCCATCGGTATAAATCCGCTGCATAGTATCGCCAATTAAGCCCAAGCAGAACTTCTCTGGAAATCTGGCTTGGATTGCGTAAAGTGCACCCACAAGAAGCTTGTTGGTGTCTTGGCACTCGTCAATCAGTAGGATGGGATGACGCGCAACAAGAATTTCCTGCATCAAGGGCTCCCTCTCAAGGAAGGTCGAACCGATCTTGATGACTTCTGAATGATCTAAAGAATCCCGCTCACGGTTCTCTCCATTAGGATTATACGTAAACTCCTGAATTTCGCTGAGTTGTTCTAGCCGTTGCCGCTTGGCTTCGATGCTTTTCGCTCGATCTATGTAGGTTTTTGTAGTGGGGTTTTTGCTCTTGGCCTGTTTCTCTTCCAGTTCGGCTATCGTTTCGCGCAAATCACTTGCCAACCACTCTCCAATGTCCGAGTTGAAGCCTTTTATCATCGACCACAAAAAACTATGGATTGTCGAAACCGAAACCGCTGGGTGGAACTCCAGCCTGTCTTTGATTTCCTCACACGCTGCGTTTGTAAAGGTGATAACCGCGATCCGCCTGCCGTTTAGCCTCAGTTGCCGATCATTCTCTTTCAAAAACGTCTTTAGGGAATTTACTAGCGTTCGTGTCTTCCCTGATCCTGCGCCTGCGAATAGAAAAAAGCTCTTAGGTCTTTTCAGGTTAAAATAAGAGACGATGTTTCCATCAACATGATCATCGATAGTATTGTCGAGTTGAGGAACCGCGTTCACGCTCGTCATGCTACCGCCTCCTCCAGGACATTGTCTGCATCTGGTTGTGGCAAAACCTCGGCTGTGTTGGCCGACACTAGGTGCGTTAGCCAGGTCAGCCCTTCGTCTATGTAGCCTGGAACTTTCAGGACTTTCGGATCAGAATCATAAAGTAAGTCCAAGGCAAACTCTGCTTTATTGCCGGTCTTAAGAATTTCCTGGATTTTTGAGCTAAGGTCAGCGGCATCCGGAGTGGTACTAATAGTGTCACGGGCCTTTCGGATGAGACCGGTCCCTTTTAAGGTGCGGAATTTTTCTATGTTTTCATAAATCAGTGCATCTTCAAAGGTGTAGGCAAGAACCTCTTTTTCGCCCGCTCCTTCTGTGAGCTTGCACATTACTGGAGTTTGGTAAGCTGAACGCACTAGAAAGCCTGCTGCATACTCTTTAGTTTTATCAGAGCTTGGCAAATCTAATAGGTGATCGAGGTCGTTTTTCCCAGGCATCCACTTTGCCAGTGTTGGGTTTCCAGTTTTCATACCTGCCCCTCGGGCTGGTGGAGCCTTCTTTCCATCTGCACCAACAGAGTCCAGATCGGAAATAATCAGCGTAGTTAGCTGCATATGCTGAATTAATCTTCGAAGTCGGTGTGCGTGCCTGCCGCCAAGCTCCAAGATTGATATATACCGCTTGTGTAGCTCGGGGTGTTGCTCCTTGATGAAGTGCGGCAGCAACATTCTTTCTGCTGCTCCCTCAACGATGATGAGGGCGTCGGCAAAAAACAGATCACAATGTGATGCCTTTAGGTAGCGGCTAGCAAAGCGAGCGACCTTTTTTCGGTCATCAAACACCCCAGACATGTTCACGACTGTAGACGTTGGTATGTTGTGCGCCTTATTAGAGGCAGGCACTCTGCGAAAATATCTTAGGTCTGAAAAATTGGCCTCATGCGCAATGTGGCTGGAATGAGTGCTGATAACGAGTTGAGTTTGTAAGCTGGAGCCTTCCCCCAAATCCTCATGATTGCGCAAAATGTCGTAAGCTTTGCGCATGAAAACTTGCTGGACCTGAGCGTGAAGGTGAGCTTCCGGCTCTTCAACGAGAACTACATGTAGGGGCGGAAAGCTCAACTCGTCCGTAGGTTCCGCCTGGACTTCTTTCCCGGCTTTACCGACCATCATCCATTGATCTCTGAAACTCATCAGGCGGAACGCCATTGAGATCAGGTTTTGATACCCCAAGCCATTGTAATCTTCTGGTAGATGCAACGGGATATCGCCCGCAGACTTGTCATTCGTCGGTAGTTCATACTGAACAGCAGCAGGATGATTAAGTGCATCCACCGGGGCCACTTTTGCAAGAAAGCGGATTTTGGGATCGGTCATACCAGGGAAACCCAAGTCGGCCATTTCCCCCAATACCTTGGTAAAATCTTTTTCCAAGCTTTCACTGAAGGCGTTTTGTGCCTTCTGTAGAGACATTATTGCTGCCAAGTCGGATGGTTCAGGCGCTTCTGAAGGGTTGATGTGCTTATTATAATAGGAGCGGAGTTGTGCGGATAATTTCTTGAGCCTTCGGCCATCTGTACCCCCGTCGCTATCTTCCTTGTCTTCTTTGTGGCTTTGGTCTTTAAATCCCCGTTGGGCATTAATGTGATTAACTCGCATCAATCCTTTTAATGGATCAGACGTAATTTGAACGGCACTTTCCGGCAATTTCTGTGGAATGGCTGAATTATCGGTCGGTTTTTGAAGCTTTCCGGGGTCCAAGGTATAGGAAACAATAGAAAAAAACATTTTAAGATTGGATTGCTTGTCGAGGAAATCTCGCATGGATTGCGGCCAAAGCAGAACGTCCTTGGCTGTCTCACCACCCTTGTTCTTGGTGTCTTTTGCTGTGTTTCGAGCTTTGAGATATTCTCTGCGCAGGTGTTCAACATTGGGCTCGAATCTAAGTCTGACACCGAGTTTTCCACCGCGCCAAGAAAGCTTCGGAATTAGATGCGAGACGTAGTGTACTTCGTTGGTCTCGATATCTAGCCAAACATCCATTGAAGGCAGCAGCGGTTCCCATTCCTGCAACGTGACTGGTGCTGGATCAGGCTGCCCTTGTTCAGCTTCCCACTTCTCAGCGATGGCCTCTATTAGGGGCCAGTTGGAAAGCGTGAAATCGTCTGGGCGAAATTGGTTCTCTCGCGTGAGGAAGTGCCCCATTGCATCCATAGCAGAGGTCTTGCCACTGTTATTTGCTCCGACAAGCAAGGTTGATTGCTCTGCAATATCAATTCGAACGGATTTCAATTTCCGAAAGTTTTGAATTTCAATAAAAGCAAGTCGCATTTTCCCTAATCGCCTGACATGTGGTTGTGATTTAAGGAAATTATCGCTGAAGTACAGGGGGATGGCAAACGGCAACTCTTCATTTTGTGACTTTTAATCACGTTTGCGTCGCCAGCAGGCTCTTTAGTGCTGCGTTGCCCCGAAGTTATACCAGTTGGGAGTATATGAATATTTGGAAGCCCGTATTATGCGATTGTGTACTAAATCTTTTGTGGTCGAATATAACTTTTAGAGGGTGCAGCCAAGGCTGTGCGTATCATAAAGCATATGAGCATCCTGGAACACAACCGAGCACGCCAAATAGAGCTTGGTCGGTCGCTCTTAGGCCGACTAAAGGTCTATCTTGATGCGCGCTACTGGATCATTTTGCGAGATGCCGCTCTAGACGTTTCTTCCGATGCTGGAGCAATCAAGCTTCTGAATCACTTGCGGCGTGGGGTGGCAAATGGATGTCTCGTGTGCCCAATCAGCGCCAGCATGTTTCTGGAACTGCTAAAGCAATCATATAGCCAAGGCCGCAGGATCGGCACAGCCCAGCTCATTGATGAGTTGAGTCTTGGTGTCAGTATGGCCCCACCTCATACCGTTCTGGGAACAGAGGTGTATTCTTTCCTGCTCAAATCTAAAGGCTTTGTAGACCTCTATTCCATGCAGGAGCTGATATGGACCAAAGTCGGATATGTTCTTGGTGTGAACTATCCTTCTATCTCTCAGCTTCCCCCGACCGAGGAACTCGTAATCCAGGAAGCCTTCTATGACTACCTCTGGAACTATACTTTGAGCGGAATGGTGGAGATGATAGGTGACAAGACACCAACGCCTCACTTCAAAGACCTAGCCTACGAGACTAATGTCCAAAATACCCTACACAAGGACGAGCTTCGTAGTTTCGCACAAACGTACGACATTGAGCTGCGAGGGGGCATTGAGGTCGCAAGCGAAATAGCAGCCGATGTTATCCAGGAGCTTGCTGAAAAAGATGCTGGATGCACATTTTCGCCGACGCCGGAGCAGCGTGCCAGCACCGTTAATATGTGCAGCAATATACTTTACTACGCTTTCAAAAAGGCAACGGCGAGAGACACCCTTCGATGTATCCATATTGGCGCATCCATCCACGCGTCTATGCGTTGGGACAAATGTCGTAAATTCAAGCCCAATGACTACTATGACTTTGAACATGCAACTGCCGCCCTCAGCTATTGTGATGCTTTCCTGACAGAAGGCCCGCTGCATGATCTTGTTACGAGGCCTCAGATCGACCTAACAGCAGTCAATGGATGCAAGGTGTTTTCTGATATTGAAGCGGCGGCTGACCATTTTGGGAAGCTATGTCTGAACTGTAGTTGATCATCGCGAACTGATGAGGAGTTAGCCAAGCGCCATCTGCTTAGGCGTGGAATTTCAGGACGACCTGCCCGGAATCTTCACCAAACGATACGCCTGCTTTTTCAAGAGTGTCCTGGATTTGGACCAGCGTTTTAACTGTAATGCTGGGGATGCCCTCGTTGGGCTCGAGACGCCGAATCGAAGCTATCGAGACGCCAGATTTCTCGGACAGGTCCTTTTGAGACCAGTTTAGGTAAGCCCGAGCGGCACGGATTTGTTTGCCAGTTAACATACGTATGATTCCTCATTGAACATCAAGCATATACCAGCCCGACTCGACAATACAGTATACACTCCATTGGTAGAAATTCTACCATTGAACTGGCCTTGAAATGGCTCAAAAAAGAGCGAAAAAATATCAAAATTTGACTCATTAATATCTTTTGTGCTCCCATTTTTGTGCGAGGGCAGGAGAATTTTTATGGTTCGAAAAATTGTCAGGCGGAGCACCCATCGTGTTGTGGGTTATCACGCGAGTATAAAGGTTAGTGGCCTGGTTCCCTGGGAGAGCCAGATTGAGCAGGCATACTTTGAATGGCTTGAAGTCGATCCAGAGATCATTTCTTTCAAAGCTCAGCCGCGTACATTTTTATGGTCTGACACTCGCTACACGCCAGATGCGCTGGTAGCCACAGACAGTGGTTCTTTCTATGTAGAGGTAAAGCCCGACAAGGTTCTTGAGGACCATGTTCAAATGGCTCGGCTCACGGACATTACGAGGCGTTTAGCCGAGTTGGGTTTGAGCCTAAAGCTCGTGCTGCGTAGTGAGGTTTTCAGGGCACCACTCCGTGACAATGTAGTGCGGTTAATGCGTCTAACACGAAAGCCGCTTGCGGCGCGCCTACGAGACGCAATTCTTACTGAATTGGCCCTAGGCCCAAAGCGGCTCTCTGACTTTTCCAACTTTAAAGGCGTCGATATCGAAACCGCACTTTTGCAGTGCGTCGTTGGTCGCCTGATTTGTTTGGACCTTCAAAAGCCGATCAATGCCCAGGCAGTTTTTTCGTTGCCATCAGAAGGAGCTTCAAATGTCACGTTTCAGGATTGAGGCCACGCAAAGGTACTTACTTGGAGGTGTCGAACTTCTTGTAACCGAGGTGTCCGACTGTGGACGGATTATATTTGAAGCCGTGGAGACCGGGCACCGGCACGTACTCAGAAGAGAGGAGGCTGAGAAAGAAATCCTCTCAGGAGAGCTAATTCTAAAGCCAGATTCAGATGGCAGCCCTGTCGTAGCAAAAACGCCACTGGATCTATTGCCGCCGAATCAAAAAGCTGAGGTGCTCAGGAAAGAGAGGTATTTGCTGGAGTTGCGAGATACCGACCCGCAGAAGTCCTTCCGCTCGAAAATCGTGAATGTGATTGAAAAGGTGGCAACTGACTTGGGGGATGAAAATCCGCCGAAACCTACGACGGTCTATCGATGGTATAAGCGTTAGAAAAAAGAAAACTATTCGCTGGGGGCTCTGCTTAGGCCGCCCCAAAAGCGAGGAGGCCGCTACAACAGGCTCGATGCCGAGGCCAAGTTGCTCATTTCGGATATCCTGGGCGAGAAGTATCTAACAAGGGAACAGAAAACGCTTCAGGCGGTTATCGATTCAGACATCGTTCCCAGATTTATTGAGGAAAACCAAAAGCGAGCAAAAGAAGACCGCCTGAAACTTCCATCCAGGGCCAGCATATATCGTATTGTCGATACTATGGACCCCTATGAAAAAATGCGAGCCAGGGAGGGGGCTCTGGCCGCGGACAGATACTTCCGCTGTTCCGGAGCGGGCATAGTCGCTGAGGCACCACTCGACTATGTTTTGATCGATCATACGGAAGTAGATCTGGAGACAGTACCAGGGGGGTCTCTATACGTCGCTCGCCCCACACTTACGGTTGCCTTGGACCTATATTCCAGAATGCCATGGGGGGTATATCTCGGGTTTGCGGCGCCTGGGTATGAGAGTCTCATGATGTGCCTTCGCAATGGCATCATGCACAAGGGCGAATTTTTGGCGGAGTTCTCCTCAATAGAAGGCACTTGGCCGTGCCACGGACTACCGCGGAAAATCATCTTGGATAACGGCCTTGAGTTTCACAGCGAAAGTTTGCGGGATGTTTGCGGCACGTTTGGCATCAGCATAATTCATAATCCAGTGCGGACGCCCCAATACAAAGGGGCGGTTGAGCGTTTCTTCCGGACATTGAATGATGGTTTTCTGTCAGGTCTACAGGGGCGGACGTTTTCCAATATTGTCAAGAAAGGTGACTACGACCCTGTTAGCCGTGCCGCAATTCAATTCGCTGATTTCAAGGAAGCTCTATTCAAATGGATAGTTGATGTTTATGCGCGGAAATTTCATCGCGGCATAGAAGGGTTCCCAATTGAGTTTTGGCAGCAAGGTGTATCGAGGCAGCCTGTCGACCTGCCGGTGAATGTGGAGGACCTCAAGATCACCCTGGGTGAGGCTGAGACAAGAACACTCAGGAACTCAGGAATATTCATCCACAACGCCAGATATAACTGTACGGAACTTGGGGACCTCTTTAGGCGCTTTGGGAAGCCTCGAAAGGTCAAAGTGAAGGTGGACCCGTTAGACTTGGGAATGATCCATGTCTTTGACGAACAACGTGAAAGATTCATCAGTGTCTCATGTACGGATTCAAATCTGTACGGGGTCGGTAAATGGCAATATCAGCTGATCCGGAAAGAAATAGCGGCGCATAGAATGGCTGGCGAAAGCACTTACGACATTCAGCGGCACCTCAAACGAATTTACGAAATGCTCTCGGCAAAACAGGACGGAGTTAAGCGAAAATCCAACAAGCGCGCAGCTCGCCATGCGGAGTATCAAAATCGCACAAGGGAGAGGGGCGATCCCAAGGGACACAGTGCTGGGCCACCGGACTTTGATGAAGTTGATACGCAGGAGCTTCTTGGTCTCGCTGCACGGAGTGGATGGGGTAAATCGGGCTTTTGGGAGTAGGACACATGGTTAAGGACGTGGATGATCGCCGCCTTAAGGCGCTTGGGAATTTGAATAACCTTTATTTTGATTTTGACTTCACGATGAGTGCCCTTCGGCAGGTGAACATTTTTTTTGAAATGGCAAGAGCATCCAGATCAGCGCACATCATGCTGGTGTTCGGTGAGAGTGGTAGCGGGAAATCTACCCTTTTGAAGCGATTTCGGGATGTCTTCCATACAAAGGCGAATAGGGTCGACCATAGAGAGTCAGTCCTGCTTGTGCAGGTGCCATCCGAATGTAGTCCTAAGTCCCTCGCATCAGGGATTCTGTCACAGTTAGGTGATCCTTATGCAGATAAAGGCGTTTTGACGAATATGACGAGGCGGGTAACCGGATACATCCGAGACCTTGGAGTGCCGTTAGTCGTGTTGGATGAATGCCAACATCTCATAGACAAAGAAAATAGGAAGATTGCTTTGGCGGCAACGGAGTGGCTTAAATCGGTTGTGAGTGACTGCGACTGTGCATTCATACTTGCTGGTATGCCAAGCACGCTTCAGGTCATTCGTGAGAATGAACAATTAGCTCGTCGAGTAACGACCTGGCTTGAGATGATGCCCTTTCCGCTCAAGACAAAGGATGATGTCGCCCGGTTTAGAACGATTTTAGCTCTCTTCTCAGAGGAGTTACCGTTCGAAAACAGTGGTGTGATCGCTGGAGAAAGGGCAGCCAAGATACTGCACTATGTCTGCGGAGGGCTCATAGGAAGGTTGGTTGGGTTTCTCCAGCTTGTTGGCGTGAGTGCCGTCCTTGACGATTCCGAGGTGCTTAAAGCAGAGCATTTTTCGAGAGCATTCAGTCAGTTCTGCAGAGGCCACAAGGATATGGATGGGATGGCCAACCCATTCGGATCTGCTGCGCAAGACCTCTTTGGTGCATTACCCACTGCGAGCTCATAGTGTCGCGGGACGCTAAAGATGAAATTACGGCACCGGTTCGAGTTCCTGCTGTGCTGATTGCTCCGCAAGCGGCCGAAAGCGTATTGGGATACATGGTGCGTCTTACCGAAGCCAACTATTACCCAAATACCGATTGGACATACAAACTATTTGGGATCAATAACGCGTGCTTCGGTTGGTCGCAGACGTATCGAGTATCGAAACAGATTTCTGACCTGTTGGGATCGAAAGAATATGTTTTTAGACGAAGTGCTTGTATGCCGCGTGGAAGCGGTAACCACAGAAAGCTGAGCCTCGATGGCGTTCATGAATTTGATGTCATGGATATGCGTGCCAAAGCGCCAAATATCTGTCCAAAATGTTTGGCGGAATTTGGTTATCTTTTTGCTGCGTGGGAGTTCATATCATTAAAAGTTTGCCCGCGTCATCGCTGCTATTTACTCGATCGATGCCAGCAATGCCTTTCTTCTTTTTCATGGCGTCGCGCCAACGTATCCCGTTGCCAAAATTGTGACTTTGACTTTCGTCTATCGGAAGTATGTCAAGCCCCTAGTTCTTCAGTTGCGTTCGCACAGCTTCTGGCTAGAAAATTACCTATCCCTTTTAGTTTACCTTCGCCCAGCAATGGAAATGTCTGGGAAGCGGTTCCTCTCAACATTTTTCTCTCGAATGTTCGCCTACTCACTGATTTCATACCGAGTATAGATCAGGGTTTTAGATTGCGTCAGTTTAGTTGGAGGTCTGCCGTAGAGGCAGTCGCGTATTGTTTTATTGATTGGCCTCATGGTTTCATCGAGTACCTGTCAAAATTTCCGAGGGAGTCCGCTTTCAGGGACCAACCAGGGGATAAGCTTTGTTACTCTCTAGGTATTGATAGGCTGTATAAGCGTATCGTTACTGAAGATAAAAAAGGTGATCACGAACTCCTCAAAGGCCCTCTGTCTGATTTTGCAATGTCGGACCCTCTCCGATCTTTGATAACGGGGCGTGGCAACGGGGCGTTATACAATGCCGACCTAAGGAGGAAATGGTATCTCACCAAAGAGGAGGTAAAGCGCGAATTACATGTTTCGTCAAAGCGCTTCCATGAGCTCATGATTGATAGGGAGCTCAAAGGCTTCAGGCTTCGCCTTCATGGCCAAAGTCATTATCGCGTGACGGCGCTAAGTGTTAAAAAGTACAAAAATGAGATCGCAAATTCTTGGCTATTACCAGATGCCATGAAGCATTTGGGGATAAGCAAGGGGCTCTTGGTTCAGCTAATTAATGGTGGCTATTTGTACCGACGCAGAAGCTTGGTGGAGATGGGTGGGTATGCATATTGTGTGTCTCAGTCGGAAGCGCAGCAGCTCTTTGAGATGCCAGCGGCTGCATTCAAACCAGCTTTCTTTGGTAATAACACAGGCTGTGCTCTGGCAGGGGCATATAAAGTAGCCCGGACACGACAGCATCTCAAACCATCCGATGCGATAGACGCTTTGGTGAGCGGCCGCATTCCACCAAGATTCATTGCGGAAGCAGTTAAAACTCTCAACCGGTTTTATTACTGTTGTTGGGATATTATGCGCGCGGCCGGACAGGAATGGTTGTCGCAGGTATCAGCTATGAGAGCTTTAGACCTGAAGAGACGCCAACTGGAGGTTCTGTGCGATACCAACGACGAAACCGCCATTCGATCAAAGCTTGACGGGCAGGCGCCTATCTACAACTTAGCAGATATAATAGCCTTTGCTGAAACATATGTGAAAAAATCCGTATTGACGAAGCGCTTGAGTGCTCGCGATGGGGGCGACAATCTGGAAGTGGATATCTCTGATCTCAAGATATCGATTGATCTGGGAAGAGGAGATGGGTTTCTCAAGCTCCGGGACCTCTCTCCAGCTACTATTAGAGCAATCTCCCGCATCTCTGATGCCATGTAGGCAGAAAATCAGTTAAACGCAGGCTGATCTGCTGGCGAAGAGGCTCGAACACGGCTGTCTAGCAATGCGCCGGGTTTACTTGCAGAATAAATGAGCTACAATAATGATTGCTTGCCCTTGATGGGCTTTAAGTAGGCTTGCCCCGTGTGGGCGTAGCCCCGCTTCAGCCGAGGCGGGGCTTTTTGCTGCTTGGCTTACTTCTTCGCGAGTTGAAAGCCGATACCACAATTCTGGACGATAACCGAAAGTTATCGTCGGTAATTATATTGAACGGAAAACAAGGCTCCGGGCGCGACAACTGGATCCAAACCGACAGCGTCCAGCGTTAAACACGTTGAAGATCGGCGAGCGGGCGGCTTCGTGCCCAAGGGGCGAGCATGGTTAATGCCGGGAGGGTGCCGTCCCGGTCGAGCCGGTCGATGTGGCCTTCATCTCTTTCAGGAATTTGAAGAGGTCACTGTCGGTGGTCAGGATCAGCGTCGCATCTTTTCCCATGATGGCCTTGTAGGATTGAAGGGTTCGGGTGAACTCGTAAAACTCGGCGGAGACGGGCGACTGGTTGTAGGCTTTCGTATAGATTTCGGCGGCGGCCGCGTCGGCCTTGCCGCGAATTTCTTCGACCTGCTTATAGGCCTCCGACTGGATTTTATTGAGGTCCCGCACCCTGTTGCCGCGTATCCGGGCGGCCTCGCCATTGCCTTCCGACAGGAAGCGTTCGGCAATCTGGCGGCGTTCGCTGATCATGCGGTCATATATCTTGGGGCGCACGCTTTCGTTATAGTTGATGCGCTTGAAGCGGATATCCAGCAGTTCGATGCCAAAGACGCGCACCTTTTCCGCCGCCGCGGCAAACAGCTCGCGTTCCACGGTCGTGCGGCCTTTCTGGATCGGCACAAGCGCCCCCATGTGTAGCTCGCGCTCGGCATCGGTCAGGTAGGTGTCGCGCAGAGGAACCCGGTCCTTGGTGGTGCGGATGATCTCGATAAGCTCGTGCTTGGCTACAGCGTTGCGGGTTTCGCTGCCCAGGATATCGTCCAACCGGGACTGGGCGCTGCGCTCGTCCCTCAGGCGCAGGAAATACTGCAGCGGGTCGACAATGCGCCAGCGCGCGAACAGATCGACCGAGATATAGAGCTTGTCCTTCGTCGGCATGTCGGATGGGTTGCCGTCCCATTCGAGAACCCTGCGATCGATCGAATTGACCTCCTGAATGTACGGGATTTTCATCTTCAGGCCCGCTGTCGTGACCGGTTTGCCCACAGGTTTGCCGAACTGGGTGATGATGATCTGCTCGACTTCGCTGACGGTGTAGAATGCCCCCGAGATGCCGACGAGAATGGCACCCAGCACCAGGAACAGGGCTATTTTGAGCGGGCGCGACATTATTTTTTCCCTTCGGGGCTATCGAGGTTCAACAGGGGCAGGACGCTCGTCGATTGCGCGTCGATGACGATTTTCGATTTGATGCCCGGCAGCACGCTTTCGAGCGTTTCGATATAAAGCCTGCGGCGGGTTACCTCGGGCGCGAGCTGATATTGCACCAGCAAGGCCTTGAAGCGGGCGGCATCGCCCTCGGCTTCATTGATGCGTTTCAGGCGATAGCCGTCGGCCTCGCGGATCCGCTGGTCCTTCTCGCCTTCGGCCAGGGGGATGACCTTGTTATAGTCGCGTCGCGCCTCGTTGATCAGCTTTTCTTTTTCCTGCTGGGCCTGGTTGACCTCGTTGAAGGATTCCTGCACAGGCTTCGGCGGGTTGATGTTCTTGAGCTGGACCTGGTCGATGCTCAGCCCCATGGCATATTTGGTCGAAAGCGCCTGCATTTTCACCAGCGCCTCGGTCTCGATTTCCTGGCGGCCGATGGTGATGACTTCGTCGACCGTGCGGTCGCCCACCACCTCGCGCATGACGGATTCGGAGACATAGCGGAGCGTCTCGCTGGGCTCGCGCACTTCGAACAGGAATTTCACCGGATCGGAAACCCGGTATTGCACGACCCATTCAACCAGGGCGGCATTCAGGTCGCCGGTAACCATCTGGGTCTCCCGCTGCATGTCTCTGGGCTGCGGACTTTGGTAGGGGTCGTGTGCTCCGGCGGTGAAAAAACCGAACTCCTGCTTGAGCTGCCGTTTGACCGGCACAAGGGTCGCGACATCGATCCCGAGCGGCAGCTTGAGGTGAAGCCCCGGAGGCACATCCTTGGTGTATTTGCCGAAGCGCTGAATCACGGCGACGGAATCGCTGGGCACAGTGTAGATGCTGGACCACAGGATGACGATCAGAAGCACGGCAAGGGCGGGCACCAGAAAGCCGCCGATTCCGCGACCGGTGCCGCCGCCCGGCAATATCCGCCTTAGGCGCTCCTGCATCTGCCTGATCGGATCATCGTTGCCTGCCCCCGGCCTCCTTGGCCTCCGCCAAGGGGTGCGCCTGTCTTCATTATTATTGTTGTCGTTGGGTGCCATGTGTCCGGCCCTTTTCTAGCGTTTGATTTTTGAGATTTTGGTGTCCTCGATGTTGACGCTTGCCATCAGGCCTTGTTGGCTGAAGATAAAGGCGTAAGCGTCGACTGCGGCGATGAGCTAGACAGGTTTTTGGCGGCCCCTCCCTGCCGGTTCTGGAACGGCTCTTTCGCCGGGTCACCCAGGCGAGCGTCAATAGCCCGATTGCCGCAGAAAAGGTGGAATCCGATGCCGTGACGGGTTGGTGTTGTGTGGCCAATCCTTTTCCTGTTTCTACGGGCCTTCTACGCATTGATCTTGCTCCTTCGAGAAAGGCTTGTCGCAGGCCCAGTCATTTCCCGAATAGGCCAAGTGGGCATGATCAGGAATGATGATGCTGATACAGGCGCCGGGCACTTTTCTGTAACCCCTTTCACAGGCCCAGCCGTCCCGATGATAGGCAGCCGCCGTGAGATAGGCGTGCGTCGGCAGATGGACGGCAACACAGTCATTGCCCGACTTCTGATAGCCTCTGTCACAGGACCACCCAGTCCCATACTGGCTATCGTTCAGGTAACTGTGCTCGGGTATGGAGATCGCCTGGCATATAGTCCCGTTCGCCCGGAAGCCGCGTTCACATGCCCAGCCGTGACCCAGCGCCACATCGGACAGATAACCATGTTCCGGCACAGGGATGGCGACGCACGCACGGTCCTGTTGATAAAAGCCTCGCTCGCATTCCCAATCGGAGCCGGCGGCGTCCCCGGTCAGATATCCATGCAGCGGCACGGCAATCGCAAGGCAGGCGTTACCATGTTTCCGGTAGCCCCGGTTGCAGCCCCAACCGTCCCCAAAGACGGAATCCTTCAAATATCCGTTTGGCGGCACCGTAATGGCATCGCAGACAGGCGGCTGGCCGCGCAGACGATAACCGAAAGAGCATTCCCAGCCAGACCCATATTTTTGACCATTCAGAAAACTGTTGGCGGGCGCAGCCAAGGCAATGCAACTATCACCCTTTTCCTGAAAGCCCGTGTCGCATTCCCAGTCGCTACCATAGGGTTTTGCGTGAGCATGCGGGGGGAGGTCTGGGACCAAATCGGCAGACATGACCGCCACGCCGCCATAGAGCAGCATCGCCAAAACCACCAACAGGTAGGACGCATAGGTTTTGAACCTGCTCACATTTGTCATCAGGGCTTGCTTTCGGTACCCATCCTTGGCTTGGAACGATGGCGGTGTTGCCCGCCGCAAAAATGTCAGGACGTCAGTCGTCGAGAAACATTCGCCCAACGCGAGCATCCTTTTCCGACTGCCCCGGGGCATCCTTGATCCAGAGCATGCCCTCGTCTTCGCCGCGCTCAAGCGCGCGTTTGGTTGAGATATCCTCGGCAAGAGCCGTTGCAACGGGCCTAGGCCGGACCGCATGGCCATGCCGACGGTCCCGCGCCAGGGCGGCATCAATCAGGTGAGGTGGCAGGGCCAGCATTTCGGAAACACCAGGCCGGGCGGGGTCTGCCTTGAGATGCAGGGTGACCTGCGTACGCTTGTAGGCCGGAAACGGCAAATCGCCGACATGCTCTTCGTCAACTTCAAGACGATAGGTCCCTGCCGGCAATGTGCCCTTGTATCCTTGAATTTGGAAGGGATACCGGAAATTGATCTCGACGTCACGCGTACGGGTCACATCCTTGACTCCTCGAACTGGAGGGAAAGCATGGACCGAGCCGACGTCTCTTGAGCCGGCACCTTGGGCACGCCCGGTATCTTGTCGGTTTGTTTGTCATCTGTATCCGGCTTCGACGAGGATGAGGGGGCTTTCTTGGATTCCTTGTTTTTGAACAGGTCTTTATAGGTCATTTTTCGATCTTTCTTTTATAAATAAAGTTATTATATCGTTTAATATATATGGTGTTTTTTGCATTTATTTCAATGATACAAATAAACATGATATATATACTATATCTATCGCTATGTTTTAAATAATCTATTTTTTCGTGATTAGAGATATCGACCCGTCGTACATTACCATGGTCTTTGGCTGTTCTCTCTTAAGCCAAGCGCCTGCGTCATCGCCAGCACGGCAATTTGAGCGAAAGACAGGAGGATAGAGGCGAAAATGCGATCCTTTTCGGATCGCAGATCAGAGGTGCTCCTCGCACCTCTCTTGGGCAGCCCCTATGGCCATGCGTTTCGCCTGTGCCACGGCATCGGCCAGGCTGGTGTACCGGAAGGCGCCAACATGGAAATAGTCAACCGGCACGCGCTTGATGCCATACTGTGCCATCATCGCCATGTCCGGCTGGCTGGGTCGTTGCGAGCTGCCTGCAACCAGGTCGGCAGCGGTTTTGCCGGTGCCAGCTTCTACGATAGGGCTGGTATGTTTTTCGGGAAGCGTCTTTTTGGACATGACATGTCCTTTCAAAAAGCGACAAGGATTTGCCGCATTCATAGATATGGGGATCATCGTTCAGGATTACCAATAACGGAACGCGAGACGTCATGAGGCCAGTCCCGCGATGACACCATTGATTGGGGCGTCAAGCTACAAAAACGGACAGGAAACTCAGGCGTTCACGGAAAATCATGCCGCCGGCCTCAGAGAACAGTCATGCCTGTTCTCATCAACGGAAATTGTTATGAGGCCATCGCCCTACAACGGCCAGACCCAAAGGATCATTGGCATGGCAACCGCAATAATCAACAGTTCAAGTGGCAGTCCGACACGCCAATAGTCGCCAAAGTGATAACCGCCCGGCCCCATGACAAGCGCATTATTCTTGTGCCCGATCGGGGTCAGGAAAGCGCAGGATGAACCCACCGCAACAGCCATCAGAAAACTGTCCGGGTTTGCGCCCAGCGCCTGCGCAAGACCGGTGCCGATAGGCGCCATCATCACCGCTGTCGCGACATTATTCATCAGGTCGGACAGTGTCATGGTCGCAATGAACAACAGCATCAGAATGAAGGCCGGGGAATGAGAACCTGACAGGCGCAGGATGCTTTCGGTAATCAAAGCTGTGGCGCCGGTGGTCTCCAGGGCGCCTCCAATCGGGATCATCGCGGCAACCAGCACAATCACCGGCCAGTCAATCGCGTCATAAAGATCCCTGAGCGGGACAACCGAAAACAGCACCATACCAAGAGCCGCGAGCGCCAGCGCAACCGTCAAGCCGACCACACCCAGCCCGGCGAGCGCCACAGCACCCGCCAGCAGGCTTGCGGCAATCCATGCCTGGTTCCGTTTCCCCATCAGGAAGCCACGTTCCGCCAGCGGCAGTATCCGAAGCCGAGCCATGGTGTCTGCGATCCCGTCAGCGTCACCCTGAAGCAGCAAAACGTCGCCCGACCGGAAGACAAGCTTATGCAGCCGTTTGCGGATGGCCTGACCCTGGCGCGAAACCCCCAGAAGATTGAGGCCATAACGGGATCTTAGCCGCAGCTCGCCACTTTCGCGGCCGATCAGGCGGCTGTCGGCTGAGATCACAGCCTCAGCCAGCACCACATCGTCAGATGCAAACAGACCCTTGTCTTTATCGGCGCTGCCTATGGTTTCCAGCCCAAGCTTGTGGACGAATGTGTCCAGTTCCTTGGGGCCGGTTTCAAGCAGCAGGATATCATTTGCCAGAATCTCGGTGGACCTGGGCACACGCAGCATCGGTTTGTGATTGCGCACAATACCCGCGATACTGAGGTCGCAGGATTCGGCGACTTTTTCGAGCTGCACCAGAGATTTTCCGGCGGCGGATGATCCCGCCGGCACCCGCACTTCGGCCATATAGGCATCGATATCAAACAGCTCTTCGGGTGCGGATTTGGCCTGTCTTTCCTTGGGAAGAAGCCGCCAGCCGGCAAGCGCCAGGTAAGCAATGCCCACCGCGGCCACCGCAAGCCCGACCGGAGCAAAGTCAAACATCGAAAACGGCGCCCCTAACACGTCGCTACGGTAATTGCCGATCACGATATTGGGCGGCGTGCCGATCAGGGTGATCAGGCCGCCCAGGATGGAGCCAAAAGACAGGGGCATCAACAATAGCGCTGGCGACCGGCCGGCTCTTTTGGCGCTTTCGATGGACGCGGGCATCAGAAGCGCAAGCGCTGCTACGTTGTTCATCACGGCAGACAGCACGGCCGCAAAACCCGACATGACGCCGATTTGCGCGGCGAGGTTTTTAAGAGGGGGCACCACGATATGAGCGACGCGGTCAATTGCGCCCGAGTTGGCCAGGCCTTTGCTGACTATCAGCACAGCCGCTACCGTGATCACCGCCGGGTGAGAAAACCCGGTGAAGGCGGTGTCGGAGGGCACGATACCAATCAGCACGCAGACCATAAGGGCCGCGAATGCCACAATGTCATAGCGCCACCGTCCCCACGCAAAAAACACGAAGACACCGGCAAGCACCATGAAGAGACCGATTTGATCCGTCGACATACGGCAAGCTACGCATCCAAAGAGCGTCATGTAAAGCTTGCAGTTGCCGGAGACAGTCTTGTCAGGAGGGTTCATCCATATGCGCCGGCAAAAGGTCGTCGATACATCCTCGGCAAGGCTTCACAACGCATGCCTTATAGGGTTTATGGCGGGCAAAGGCCGGTCATTCGCTATTCCAGGTCTGGAGCGGCTCTTTTCCGCCGGGTCACCCAGGCGAGCGTCAATAGCCCGATTGCCGCAGAACAGACGGAGCCGGTGAGAATGCCGAGCTTGGCCGGGTCGAGCATGGTCCGGGCATAGGCAAGTTCGGCGATGAACAGCGACATGGTGAAGCCGATACCGGTCAGGAAGGCTCCGGCGGCCAGGATGGGCCAACTCAATGTGCCTGCCCGGGTGGCCAGCTTGAGGCGCACGGCAAGCCAACTGAAGCTGAAAACACCAATTGGCTTACCCAGGACCAGGCCCGCGAAGATCGCCAGAGAGACCGGCTGACTGAGCCCAGCCTCCGTGATCACGACACCGGCGTTGGCTAGGGCGAAGAGGGGCATCACGATGAAAGCCACCCATGGGTGCAGCATCATTTCCAGACGTTCCAACGGCGAGAGCGATTCCCTGACCGCCCTGCCTGCCTTTTTGAGCTCGTCCCGGTCCGCCGTATCGGGGCTCTCGCCCCCCGGATAGGCCAGCACGCGGCCCAGGATCACCCGCAGGCGCGTGTCGCTGAGCCATATGCGTGTTGGCGTCATCAACCCAAGGATGACACCGGCGATGGTGGCGTGGATGCCGGAGGCGTCAAAGCACAGCCAGACAAAGGCTCCCAGGCCGAAATAGACCGAAAGGCTTCGTATTCCGAGGCGTGCAATGCCGGCGACTGCACCAAGCCCCAGTGCGCCCAGCCCGAGCGCCAGCCAGTTCAACCCATCGCCATAGCCGATCGCCACCACCAAGATTGCCCCGACGTCGTCGAAGATTGCGAGCGACAACAGAAACAGGCGTAATGCTGCTGGAACCCGGGAGCCGAACAGCGCAAGACAACCGATCACGAATGCTGTGTCGGTCGCCATCACCGATCCCCATCCGTGCATGCCCGGTTGTCCAACCATCAGGGCCAGATAGACGGACACCGGAACGATCATGCCGCCCAGGGCGGCCACGAAAGGAAGGGCTGCCGTTCGTATATTCCGCAACTCGCCGAGGACGCTCTCGCGCTTGAGCTCAAGCGATATTACGAAGAAGAAGAAAGTCATCAGCCCATCATTGATCCAATGCCGCAGAGAACGGCTGAACTCCAGCGCGCCGAAATGGAAGCCGACCGGAGTCTCCCAGAATCTTAGGAATGGCATCGACCAAGACGAGTTTGCCAGGGTCAGGGCCAATAGCACGGCAAGAAGCAGTAGCCCCCCCGCCGCGGCTTCGATCTTCAGGAAGCGTGCAAATGGCTTCGTTATCCAGTCAGCCAATTCATGCGGGAGGTCGTCGGTGTTTCGGTCGGTCATTGCGGCTCCCTGCTGGCAATACGCCATGGTATGGTGCGTAAGCCGATGCTAGCCAGGCCGCAGTGGCCCAAAGTGTCGGGCAGCTTGGTCGCCAGCATAGGGCGAAACGGGGTTGAGAGCAAACCCGGCCTCAGGGCTGTGCCTGTTGAAAGCACAATGGACAGGGCGCAAATCTCTCTCTTGTGTGGATACGGGGGGCAACTTCTAAAAAGTTGTCCGGCAAATTCGCGGGGGCAACCCAGGGCAAATTTCCAGCTATTTTTGAGAATCTTTACAAATTTCCAGTTTTTTCTGAGAAAAAGTCGGTCTATTTCTGAGAATGGCTCTATGGAAATGGCGGAAATGCTATGGTCTGCATCCAGCTATTCGTGAAATTGCACACGTCAGGATTGTTTATTGCTTAAACCGCGTGTGGCGACGGACCTGTCAGGCACGGACCGCACAGGGGCTCGGCGAGACCCCCTTTGATCATATCGAGTTTTTTCACATCCCGACACGCAAGCATGGTAACAATGGAATGCTGTTTCCCACCAAGTTCGAACAGTAGAAAAATTTGAAAGCCTAGGGTGTCTGTGAGACTTGGGGCTATTCGATGTGTCGCCCGGGCTGTCGCTACGAGCGCAGCGGTTACACTGTGCATGCCACTCGGGAACAAAGGAAAGACCATGAAAAAGCTAACTTTGGGGGTTATCGGAACCTCCAAGAAGGTTGCTGAGCAGCGTGTTCCAATTCATCCGGATCATTTCCCACGACTATCTGAAGACTATCGAAAGCAGCTGATTTTTGAAGAAGGGTACGGGGCTCCCTTTGGTGTCTCGGACGCGGAAATAGCCGCGCAGACAGGGGGCGTTGCTTCGCGGCAGTACCTGTTGGCGGAGTTAGGGAATGTCATTATTGCAAAACCCACCCTGGCCGACCTGGAGGACCTCCCTGAAGGAGGAAATTTATGGGGATATCCCCACTGTGCCCAGCAGCGCGCCATAACCCAGGCCGCGATAGACAGAAAGCTGACGCTCATTGCTTTTGAAGATATGTATGTCTGGGGTCCTTCGGGGCAAATTGGCCGCCATACTTTCTACAAGAATAACGAAATGGCAGGATATTGTGCGGTGTTGCATGCCCTGCGCCTGAAAGGGATTGACGGGCACTATGGAAACCAGCGCAAGACGATTGTCCTGGGTTTTGGGGCCGTCAGCCGCGGCGCAATCTATGCCCTCAAGGCGCACGGGTTCCGGGATATCACAGTTTGTATTCAGCGCCCTGATCACGAAGTAAGGGAAGAAGTGCTGGATTGCCATTATGCGCGCCTTCGCCGCGGCGAAGAGGGTGAAGCAAGGATGATTGTCGTTGAACATGACGGCAGTGAGCGTGCGTTGTCCGAGCTGATAAGCGAGGCAGACATTATCGTTAACGGTAACCTGCAAAATCCGGATCACCCCGTTGATTTTGTCATCGAAGCGGAAAAAGAGTGTCTGAAGCCCGGCAGCCTCATTATTGACGTGAGCTGCGATGAAGGCATGGGCTTCTATTTCGCCAAACCGACAAGCTTTAAGGACCCCATGTTCAAGGTTGGCGATACGGATTATTACGCCGTTGATCATACCCCAAGCTATCTCTGGGAAAGCGCGTCTCGTTCAATTTCCGCTGCCCTCATCGTGCATTTGCCGTCTGTGGTTGATGGACGTGCGGGGTGGCAAAAGAATGAAACAATCAGGCGTGCAATAAACATTGATGCTGGCGTTATTGTGAAACCGCATATCCTGTCATTCCAGAAACGCCACACGGACTACCCACACGCACCGCTGGCCTGATCTGAAAAGGCGATACCTTGTCACGAGGATACCCGTAGGGCAGAGCTTACTTGCGCACTGAGATGGAGCCAGGGAATGTTAAAAATAGTGTCTGTAGAAATTGATGAGATTTACATCCCAACGGCCCGGCGTAAGGAGCTGGATCAAAGCCAAGTGGATGCGGTCACCGAGAAGATGCTCAACGGCGAGCAACAGAAACCGATAAAAGTACGCAAGGGCAAAGGCCGCTTCGTTCTGGTTGAAGGTGTTCACCGCCTTGAAGCCAGCAAGATCCTGGGTGAAAAGGAAATCGACGCCTATATCGTCCAGGCCCCTAAGTTCTGAGGTTTCTGGAACGCGGTAATTTCAGCGCGTTGGCCCCGCCTGGGAAAAGGCCAGTCCGTTTCCGGGGAGGCACACTAGTCTCCCATGATACTTTGGTTCCAAGCTTACTTTTCGGGCGTGCGGAATAGAATTGTCCCCGTCCAAAGGTTTATCTCATTGGAATTTTATGATGGAGCCCTTTCCTGATCGTGATAGCATATCACGCAAGTGAAATGGGGTGGCCATGGCCACCAGGACCTTGATGTTGCTAGTATTCTTCTGCTTTTGTGGTCAAATGGACACCAGAAGCTAAATATGTATTCGAGACTAACGCGAACAAAAGAATGAATGATTATGCTTGTCGCCATTTAGGCATCCCCACATAAGCATATGTTCAGTCTTTCAGAGGACGGGAGCCATATTATGTCCGGCGGCTTTAACGCTACTTCTATTGCAGGTACCGAGGTTTTTACTGAAGGCAACACTGTGCGGAACCTCAAGGAAGATATGACAGATCGCGCGCTGCTGGTTGTTGATTCGTCCGTCGAAGACAGGGATATCCTGCTGGCGGGACTTTCCGATGCCGTCGATGTAATCGTTGCAGAGCCCTCGGGCCTGGCCGGTCTGGCCGCCAAACTTGGCGCCCGCGCCCCGGTCGGCAGCCTCCATATCCTGACTCACGGTGAGCCGGGTGCCATCACGCTGGGCGGCGAGCGGATCGATGCGGCTGCGCTTCAGAAGGGCGGGCCGATCGCCGATGCGCTGGCAGGCCTTATGGGCGCCGGGTCGCGGCTGGCCCTGTGGGCGTGTTCCGCGGGGGCCTCATCCCTCGGACAGGCCTTCACCGATGCCCTTGGCGCGCTGACCGGCGCGCGGGTTTTTGCCAGCAGCCAACCTGTTGGCGCCCGTGCCGCAGGTGGCACCTGGGATATCGGCACGAAGTCGCCGTTCTCCGGGCGCGCTATGGCCGCCTATCCGCACACCTTGCCGGCAGCGAACGAAGATTTCGACAGCATAACGGCGCAGATCGTCTCCAACACCGACCATTTCAACAATGACAGCACGGTGGACTGGAACTTCCACCAGGGCACGGACGCGCAGATCGCCATCGCCGGTAACGCGAACGGCGGCACCTTCACCAACGGCTTGTCGAACGACGGGGCGGGCGATCGGATCATCTTCCTCAACTATAACGGTCTGACCTCGAACAATACGTCCTTCGATTTCGAGCAATCGGATGGCGACCATTTCCAGCTCGTGTCCTTCCAGTTGGGTAACAACCTGGCCGGTTACAGCACGAGCGTGACGATCACGCTCTATAACGGCACGACCAACCTGGGCTCGGCCATCATCGACCTCAATACATCGAGCACGTCGAACGGCATCACCTACACCTATGGCGGTGACAGCGGCGGCGGCAGCGCGCAGCCTTATGGCGACATTACATTTGCGAATAATTATAGCGATGTGGATAAGGTCGAGCTTGTCTACTCAAGCGCGGCAACGCCGATCATCGACAATATCATTGTGGCGACCCCGAACGCCGCCCCGACGATCAATACGATTCCGTCGGACATTACCGTGACCGAGAACACGGTTTCCGATTTTGACCTCAGTACCCTTGCCCTGAACGACACTGAAAATGATACCCTGACGGTGACCTTGAACATCGACAGCGGCACATTCACTTCGGTTGCTGATGGCGCAGCCAGCAGCGTGACGGAAACGCTTGTTAGCGCAACCCAGATCACGCTGGTCGGAACCGCCAGCCAAATTCAAACTTATCTCAGTGACAAGACCGTGATCCAGTATCTCGGCGCCACTGACCTCAGGGGCAATGATGTGGCGGGCTTGACGGTTTCGGTTGCCGATGCCCACAATACCGCGCAAAGCACAGCCCACATCGACATCACGGGCAATAACCTGCCGCCTTCAGCGCCGCACCTGACTACGGACGGTGTTGAGGAAAACGACCCAGGCGCCTTCGTTGGTACGCTCTCCGCGACCGACCCGGAAGGCAGCGCGGTTACCTTTTCCACCGATGACAGCCGCTTCGTCATCAAGGGTGATGAGCTATGGCTCAAGGACGGTGTTTCGCTTGATTATGAGAGCGAGCATCAGGTGACCCTGCAGGTCTCATCTTCCGACACCAGTGGTCTCATGGGCTCGGCCTTCGTCAAATTCAATGTCGGGAACGTAAACGAACAACAGACCGCGACTGGCGGCAGCGGACAGGACACGCTTCAGGGCAGTAATAGCGTAGACAGCAACTCCCTGTGGGGCCGTGGCGGCGATGACCATATGAGCGCGTCGGATATGGGTGACCGCATGGGCGGTGGTGACGGTAATGACACCCTGTGGGGCGGCGCCGGCAGCGACACGCTTTTTGGCGGCACGGGCGATGATGTCCTTACCGGCGGCACAGGGAATGACCTTCTTTACAATGGTGCCGGCAACGATAGCGTCGATGGCGGCACAGGGAACGATACCCTCTGGGGGGGCGCAGGGAACGATACGCTCACGGGCGGTGCTGGCGCAGATACCTTCATCTTCGGCACTACAGTCGGCAACGACACCATTACCGATTTCAATGTCGATGAAGACCATCTTAACTTCAGCTGGAACGTCAGCGGCTTCACCAGCCTGGCCGATGTGGAAGCGGCGGCCAGCGAAACCACCCAGGCTGGCGTGGCCGGGGTGCTGATCGACCTAGGAAACAACGAAAGTATCTTCCTGCAGGGGCTCTCGCTGACGGACCTTACAAACGCGGATATGACCTTCTAGGAAAATCAGCCTTTTCAAAAATCAAACGGCTCGCATTTGCGGGCCGTTTTCTTTTCGCGGGGAGGTCAAGACCAGCCTCTTGGCATACCGTGACAGGTGATGAGCGGTGTCCTGGCCCTTAATGGACCGTGCTGGAAAATGTTCCCTGATGCTTTGTCAGGAAAGCGTTGAAGTCGTCCTCGGACAATGGTTTCGAGATGACATAGCCTTGCACGCGATTACAGCCCAGGGCGTTCAGCGACGTCAGGGTTTCCTGGTCTTCTGCGCCTTCGGCCACAACGCTTAGGCCAAGCGCGTGTGCCATGGCGATGGTGGAACTGACGATGCTGTGGTTGCGCTCGCACGTGACCATGTCGCGGACGAACATCTGGTCGACCTTCAGTTCCCGGATTGGAAAGCTGCTGAGGTATGACAGGGATGAATAGCCGGTGCCGAAATCGTCGATAGAAGTATAGATGCCAGCGGTGCCCAGCTCCTTGAGGACGATTTTGATGCCTTCGGAATCCTCGGCGACGCTGGTTTCCGTCAGCTCGAGCTTCAAGTCGGAGGCAAGCGCGCCGTGACGGTCAAGCGCCGCTTTGATGATCGAGGGAAGCTCGGTTTCCAGAATATCATACACGGCGACATTCACGCTGATGGTGCAGTCGATGCCTCTGCGTCTGAGGCTGGCGCTGATACGGGCGGCTTCATCCACCATGCGCGCTGTGACCTTGGTGATAAGCCCGGCCTTCTCAAGAAGCGGGATGAATTTGGCGGGGGAGATGAAGCCCAGTTCTTCATGATGCCAGCGTACGAGCGCTTCCGCGCCGACGATGCTGCCGGTCTTGAGGTCGATTTGTGGTTGAAGGGCTGCCTGGAGGTCGGTGCCGCCGCTCTTGCGGAATTCAGCCACGATGCGAAGGTCGGTCTGGTCCGGTTCCATGGTGGGGTCATAGGTGGTGCAGTCATGATTGCGGTCTATGCTGACGGCGAGCGCGGTTTCCGCATGTTTGACCAGGTCGGCACAGCTGGTGCCATGGCCAGGCCAGTGGGCGATGCCACAAATCAGTTGAGGGTAAAGCCCCAGGCCACAGGTTTCGAGCTGCTCCGACAGGGCATCATAAGCTTCGTTCATGGTGCTTTGGTCACACAACACAGCGAAAATACCACGGCCGAAATAGCTGGTGACGTCGAAATGGCCGCCTTTCAGACGCTCAGCGAACTCTTCAATGATGCCTTCGCCTGTGGAATAGCCGAAGGTTCGGATGATGGTCTCGGTTTCAGCGAGTTTGAAGACGACCATTTCCTTGGACGGGGAGGGCAGGCTTGAGGCCTCCGCCAATACCTTGTCGCCCAGTTCGATGAAATGGTGATATTCGGGCAGGCCCGTGTGGGTGTCATGGTCGGCGAAGTGACGGAGCTGGGCTTGCATATCCTTGCGCGCTTTCAGTTCATCCTGAAGCTCCGCCGTGCGTGCTGCAACCCGCCTGCGCAGCGTGAAAGACCATCCGAAACCGAGGGCCGCCAGCAGGAGAAGGGGGCCGGCGATAAGGGCGGAGGTTTTCAGGATTTGCGAGCTTGAGGTCTGTGTCGGCTCCAGTCGGTCCCGCCACGCATTGTACACAGCTTCATAGCGGCCGTTGACAATGGCCTGATTGAGACTGTTCTGAAGCCAGGCCAGAAGGTCAGGCCGATCCTTCCGTACAGCAAAGGCATAGCCTTGGGGCCATAAGGGAGGACTTACCCGCCGGACTGCCAGGTGCTGGTCGCGGATGAGGTGCTCTGCGGTCGGTGTGGTCAACAGGGCATAGTCCGCCTTGTGCTGGGCAACCGCCTGCAAGGCTTCCAGCGTGTTGCCGGTAAGGATGAGGTGAACATCCGGATAGCCGGTTTCCAGCTTGTTCTGGGCGTATGAGGTTTGCTCCACCGCAACTGTATGGCCGCTTAGGTCCGCGAGAACAGGAATCTTTGTCGTGCCCTGTTCCGCATAGATCGCATGGTCCATGAAATAAAAGGCCGAGGTGAAGAGGAACTTTTCCCGCCGCTTGTCGGAGATCAGCATTGGCACCACATCGACGTCTCCGGTTTCGAGCGCGTGCGTGGTGACCGGCCAATCGTCCAAACGATGTTCAGCCTTGGCCTTGCCAATTTCAGCGAGGGCATTTTCCAGGTCAATGTGAAACCCGGTTGGGGTTCCCTTGTCGTCCCATTCAAAGGGGGGATAGACGCGGTCGCCGCCAAAAATGACCGTGTCAGATGGCGGGGCCGTACCAGCCGCTATGCTGGATGACAGAATGAACGAGAGCAAGAAGAGGCAGGCCACGTGCGGTATTCTGATCATGCAGAAAGCCCTTTCCCATCCTTGATGTCGGGGCACCTATAAGTAGGCGTTAATTCACCTTATACTATAAAATACCTTTTATGGTAATGGGGCTGAAAGGCTTGGTGTTGCGATCAGCCGGTTGGGTCAGCTGTATGCCTCAGAATCCCGGGCAGTATTTTCATTAAATTGAGTAAATCGATTATTAATAATAAAACAATCGATTGGATAGATTTTTGTCATCCCGGTATATCTCTCCTTGGCCGCCGATAATGGCGCAACGAAATTTAGGAGAACCCCAGTGGCGATGATCAATAAATCCATTCCGGAATTCAAAGTCGAAGCTTTCCATGACGGCGAATTCAAAACCATCACCGACGCCGACGTAAAAGGCAAATGGTCGATCTTCCTGTTCTACCCGGCTGACTTCACCTTTGTCTGCCCGACTGAGCTGGAAGACATGGCCAACCAATATGAAGAGCTCCAGAAGCTCGGCGTAGAAGTCTATTCCGTCTCGACTGACACGCACTTCTGCCACAAGGCATGGCATGACAGCAGCGACGCCATCGGCAAGATCAAGTTCCCGATGCTCGGTGACCCGACCGGTGCCATCACCCGCGGTTTCGATGTGATGATCGAAGAAGCCGCCCAGGCGCTCCGCGGCACGTTCCTCGCGAACCCCGAGGGCATCATCAAGGTTGCCGAAATCCATGACCTCGGCATCGGCCGCTCGGCCAAGGACATGGTCCGCAAGGTGAAGGCTGCCCAGTATGTGGCCGAACATGACGGTGAAGTCTGCCCGGCGGCGTGGGAAGAAGGCCAGAAGACCCTGACCCCGAGCCTCGACCTCGTCGGCAAGATCTAAGGATCTGATTACCCCAAGGCTTCAATTCCCCGAAGCCCCACTTTGAAACCAAAGGCGGCACGCCCCGTCCCCCGATAAAGGCGTGCCGCCACCCCGAACCCCCAGGTTTCCCCGCAAAAGCACGGAGCAGGCACATGTTGACCAACGATATCCTCGAAGCCCTCAAGGGCTATACCGCCCAGATGCAGAATGACGTGACATTTGTCTTGCAGACGGGAACCCACGAAAAACGCCAGGAGCTCAAGGATTTCCTGACCGCCATCGCCTCCGTCTCCGACAGGCTGCGCTTTGAGGAGCGGGACACGAACGGTGTGCTCAGAAGTCCAGTCAGCTTCCTTCTGGAACGCGACGGCGAAGACAGCGGTATCCGCTTCTCCGGCATTCCTGGCGGGCATGAATTCAATTCGCTGATCCTCGCGGTCCTGCACTTGTCCGGCACGCCGATGAAGCTGGACGACACGGTGAAAACACTGATCGCCGGTGTGTCGGATACGCTGGACTTTCAGGTGTTCGTGAGCCTGAGCTGCCACAACTGCCCGGATGTGGTGCAGGCGCTTAACCAGTTCGCGGCGATCAACCCGAATGTCCGTACTGAAATGATCGATGGCGGCCTGTTCCCGGCGCTGGTGGAAGAAAACAACATCCAGGGCGTGCCGACCGTGCTTCTGAACGGCAAGCCGTTCGCGACCGGCAAGGTGGACACCTCCGTCATCGTCGCCAAGCTTCTGGAGGCGAAGCCCGCCATGAAGGATGCTCCGGCCCGCCAGGAAGACGCCCTGCCTGTTCAGGATGTCACGGTTATCGGCGGTGGCCCGGCGGGTGTGAGTGCTGCCATCTATGCCGCGCGCAAGGGCCTGAAGGTCACGCTGATCGCGGAGCGTTTCGGTGGCCAGGTGAAGGATACCATGGGGATCGAAAACCTGATCTCGGTGCCCAAAACCACGGGGCCGGAACTTGCTGGTGCCCTGATGGAGCATATGCGCGACTATGACATCACGCTCAAGGAACACTTCCGCGTGGCGAAGGTTGAGACGGGCCCGGTGAAGAAACTGACCCTGACGTCGGGTGAGGTGATCGAAACCCGCACGCTGATTGTGGCGACAGGCGCCCAGTGGCGCGAGCTGGGTGTGCCGGGCGAGCGGGAGAATATCGGCAACGGCGTGGCCTACTGCCCGCACTGCGACGGTCCCTTCTTCAAGGGCAAGGACGTCGCGGTCATCGGTGGCGGCAACTCCGGCATCGAAGCCGCGCTCGACCTCGCGGGTATCGTCAGCTCGGTCACCGTGTTCGAATTCCTGCCGGAGCTGAAGGCCGACCAGGTGCTGGTGAAGCAGGCGCTGAAGCGGGACAATATCACCATCATCAAGAACGCCGCGACCAAGGAAATCACCGCGGATGGCGGCAAGGTGGATGGCCTTACCTATGAAGACCGTGCGAGCGGTGAGTTGAAGCGCTGGGATGGTGCGGGCGTGTTCGTCCAGATCGGTCTGGTGCCCAACAGCGGTTTCATGGACGGCGTGGTCGAGCGCACGCGCTACGGCGAAATCGTCATCAACGAGAAGGGCGAAACCAGCGAAGCCGGCATCTATGCCTGCGGTGATGTGACCACCGTGCCCTACAAGCAGATTGTCATCGCCATGGGCGAAGGCGCCAAGGCATCACTGGCGGCGTTCGAATATCTGATGATGAACCAGGACGAACAGCTGGCGGCTTGATGGCGTCATCCCAACAAGAAAAGGGCCCGATCACCGATACGGTGGCCGGGCCCTTGTTCATTCATGGGGGGAGGCTTCAGGTCTTTTCGGGGCCGTAGGCGCGCATGAAGACGTCGACGGCGGTATCGACCCGCTCGGCGATATAGTCGGGGCTGGTGTCCTGTGCCACGCCCAACAGGTGCCGCATATGCAGGTCACCGATGCAGAGGCTTTTGAAGTGCGCGGCAGCGATTTCAGGGTCGGCCTCCCTCAGTTCGCCGCGTTCCATCGCCGCCTTCAAGGTTTCGGCGATGCGCCTGCCGCCTTCGCGGGGGCCGGATTCGTAAAAGGTGCGGCCGAGTTCCGGGAAACGCTGGCTTTCGGCAGCAATCAGCCACAATAGGGTGAGGCTTTCGGGTGACAGGAGCTTGGAAATCAGTGCCTTGCCAAGTTCCCTGAGGGCGCTGTCCACGGTGGGGGCATTCGCGACAATGTCGAACATGGTCTCCAGCGTGTTGCTGCAATCCTCGCAGATGATGGCGCTGAAAAGCTCTTCCTTCGAGCGGAAGTGATTATAAAGCGTGCCCTTGGAGCCGCCTACCTCAGCGGCAATCGTCGACATGGACGTGGCATTATAGCCCGCGGACATGAATTCTGACCGTGCTATTTCCATGATCTCGGTGCGCTTGGCGTCACCGCGTTTTTGTCTCTCGCGCATTGCTACCCCTGCGTCAAACTTTCAACTTGACCCACCCAGATGACGGGTCTATGGTGCGCCTCATAAAAACGTACCGTACAGTACGGTTATAGTCAAGACTTGTCGAGGAAAACATGTCGCCTAATACATTCCTCCCCCGCCGGTCAAAAGCGGTTGCGTCGCTTATTCTGCTGACGCTTCCGCTCGTTTCTGCTTGTGCGCCTGACCTTGGGCCTTTGCCGGAACCCAAGGCAGTTGAAAAATATGATGCTGCCAAAACCTTGAAGGCAGCGGAACGCGCCTGGCCGAAGACTGACTGGTGGGCGGCCTATAACGACCCGCAGTTGACCACCCTTATTGAAGAGGCCGTCAAGGGCGCGCCGGAAGTTCGCATCGCCGATGCCCGCTTGCGGGCGGCGGTCGCGGCGCAGTCCCAGGCGCGTGGCGCGCTGGGTGTCGCGACGGGGGCCGAGGCCATGGTGCCGACGGTGAAGCAAAGCCTGAACACCGGTTTCCCGGATGAGTTCAAAACCTTCCTGCCGAAAAAATTCCATGTCGGCGCGCAGGTGGATGTGCAGGCCTATTATGATTTCGATATCGCGGGCAAAAACCGCGCGATCCTGGCTGCGGCGACATCTGAAGCCGATGCGGCTGCAGTTGAGGCAAGGGCTGCGCGCCTGAGCCTCTCGACCGCGGTGGCGACGGCGTATGCCAATCTTGTCCGCCTGACGGTGGAACGGGACATGGCTGTATCCGCCATCCGGGTGCGGACGGACAGCCTGGGGCTTGTCTCCGCCCGTGTGAAACAAGGGCTTGATACCAAAGCGGCGGCGGCCCAGGCCGAAGCGGCGCTTGAAAACGCCAAGGCACGGTCGGCGGCAATCGACGGCCAAATCAGTCTTGTCCGTAACCAGATCGCAGCCCTGTTGGGCAAAGGCCCGGACCGGGGGCAGGACATTGCCCTGCCGAAGCGGCCGGACGTGCGTCCCATGGGTGTGCCTGCCAACCTGCCAGCCGAGCTTCTGGGCCGTCGTCCCGATATTGTTGCCGCGCGCCTCCGGGTGGAAGCGGCCGCCTCGCGGATCAAGGTCGCCCGGGCGGATTTCTACCCGAACATCAACCTGACGGGGCTTTTGGGCCTGCAATCCTTCGATATCGCGGATATCCTGACCGGTGATTCCTTCATGGGTCATTTCGGACCGGCTATTCAGTTGCCGCTTTTCCCCGGTGACAGCCTCAAGGGTGCCCTTAAAGGGGCCCGCGCACGTTATGTCGCGGAAGTTGCTCAGTATGACCGTGCGGTGACCAACGCCTTCAAGGATGTCGCTGACGTCTTGGCGTCCGAAAAAGCCTTGAGCACACAGACGACCCACGCACGGGCGGCCGAACAATCTGCCGAACAAGCCTGGAAGCTGATCCGCCTGCGCTACAAAGGCGGGCTCGCACGCTATTCCGAGGTTCTGCTGGCGGAAGACAGCCTGCTTGGCGCTCGTAGCCAGGTTGCAGACCTCGAAGCCCAAACTTTTGCTGAAGACATAGCCCTGGTCCGCGCCCTTGGTGGCGGCTTCGGCTCCTGATTTAAACTTTCAACCTGGACATCTCCCCATGACACAGGCCGAAAACGAAAACTCCAAACCTCATCAAGCAGGCGAAGTGGAAGCGACGCTAAAACGGCGCCGCTTGCGCAAACGCCTGATGATGGGCTTTCTGCTGATCTTGATCCTTGCTGCAGGCGGCTGGGTCGCCTGGTGGCACTTTATCGGCAGCCACTATGAAGAAACCGACAATGCTTATGTCGGCGTGACGCTGTCGCAGGTTACGCCGCAGGTTGCCGGTACCGTAACCGATGTAACGGTCGACGACACGCAGCCGGTGAAAGCCGGTGACGTGCTGGTGAAGCTTGATCCGGCAGACGCCAAGCTCATGCTGGCAAGCGCCGAAGCCCGGCTCGCGGCCACCGTGCGCCGCGTGCGCCAAACCGTTGCCCTGGTTGCTGCGGGTGAAGCGCAGGTGCAACTCCGGAAGGCCGACCTGGCCCGCGCCAAGGTCGACCTGGACCGCCGCAAGGCTCTGGCGTCTTCGGGTGCTGTGTCCGGCGAGGAACTGACGGTTGCGCAAACAGCCTATGCCACCGCGCAGGCCGCGCTTGAGGCTGCCAAACAGCAGCTGGATGCCCAGCGTGTCCTGGTTGAGGGCGTGGACGTTGACCATAACCCGGACGTTCTGGCCGCACAGACTGCTGTGGATACCGCCAAGCTGGATCTTGAGCGCACAGTCCTGAAGGCGCCGGTCAGCGGCGTGGTTGCCAAACTTCAGGTACAGCCCGGCCAGCATGTCGGTGTCGGCGCACCTTTGATGCAGATTGTGCCTTTGGAAGAGGTCTATGTGGACGCCAACTTCAAGGAAGGCCAGCTCACCCGTGTGCGGATTGGCCAGCCGGTTACGCTGACCTCCGACATCTACGGCAAGGACGTGGTTTACCACGGCAAGGTTTCCGGCCTTGGCGGCGGCACCGGGGCGGCCTTCGCGCTTATTCCGGCGCAGAACGCTACCGGCAACTGGATCAAGGTGGTCCAGCGTCTGCCTGTCCGTATCAAGCTGGACCCCAAGGAACTGGCGGCACACCCGCTCAGGGTCGGCCTGTCGATGACCGCCCGTATCCAGCTGGAGAAGTAAGGATATGAGCGCGGCCGAAGCAACCAAGGACGGCGGGGCCATTCGCTTGCCCTCCATCACCCTGCAAGGGGGGACCCTTGCGGCGGCCATTGTCCTGCTGGCGCTTTCCAACTTCATGGTGGTTCTGGATATGACCATCGTGAACGTGGCGGTGCCGCATATTGCCGGTGGGCTTGCGGTTTCGCCGAACGAAGGCACCTGGGTTATTACCTCCTATGTGGTGGCTGAGGCGATCATGGTGCCGCTTTCCGGCTGGCTCGCCAACCGGTTCGGGACCGTGCGGGTGTTTGTGACCTCGGCGCTTCTGTTCGGGCTTGCGTCCGCGCTGTGTGGCTTTGCCAGCTCCATCGAGACGCTGGTGGCTTTCCGTATTCTGCAGGGCTTGAGCGGTGGGCCGATCATGCCCATGTCGCAGGCGCTTTTGATGCGGGTGACCCCGAAGGAAAAGGTCAACGTCGCGCTTGGGCTTTATACCATGACCATGATCGTCGGTCCGGTTGTCGGCCCGCTTCTTGGCGGGACGATCGCCGACACCATCGGCTGGCCATGGGCTTTCTACATCAACGTGCCGGTTGCCATTGTCTGTTCGGTTTTCGCCTGGAACCTGTTCATCGCGCGCGAAACGCCGACGAATAAGGTCCCGATCGATTTTATCGGCCTGATGCTTCTGGTGTTCTGGGTCGGGTCCATGCAGATGATGCTGGATACCGGTGAAAGCCATGACTGGTTCGCTTCCCCCATGATCATCGCCCTGGCGCTGTGTGCTGCCATCGGCTTTGTGATGTTCCTGATATGGGAGGTCGGGGAAGACCACCCGGTTGTGGACCTGCGGATTTTCAGGAACCGAAGTTTCGCGCTCTCGTGCGTGTCCGTCATCCTGGCGTTCGGGGCCTTCTTCGCGACGGTCGTGCTTGTGCCTTTGTGGCTGCAGCTCAACATGGGCTACACCGCGACCGAGGCCGGGCATATCATGGCCTTCAACGGGCTCTTCGGTATCTTCATGTCGCCTGTGGCGGCGATGCTGCTGTCGCGCGTCGACCCACGGGCGCTGATGAGCTACGGCATGAGCATCATGGCGATTGCCACGCTTTACCGGATCACCTTCGCGCCCAACATGACCTTCTGGCAGATGGTGCCGCCGCAGTTGGCGGTTGGCCTGGGGATGCCCTTCTTCTTCATCCCGATCATGGGCATGTCGATGGCGACCTTGAAGCCGGAGGAAATGGCCTCAGGGGCGGGCATGTTCGGTTTCGTGCGGACAACTTCCGCCGGGTTCGCCACCGCCCTCATCACCACCATGTGGCAGGATGCCACCATCGACAGCCGTAGCGACATGGTTGGCTCCCTCAATGGCGCGGAGAAGGCGATGGCGAAAATGCAGTCCATGGGGATGCTGCCGGAACAGGCGCGCCATTTCCTGGACAGCATGGTTCAAAGCCAGGCGGTGATGGCGGCCACCAACCATATCTTCCTGATTCTCGGGCTTTTGTTCGTGGTGACCGCGCTGGGCGTCTGGCTATTGCCGAAACCGAAGGGGCCGCTGTCCGTCGGGCCAGGCCACTAGGGCCTATAGCTCCTTGATAAGGTCGAGGAGCGCGTCGGCGGCCCGGCTTCTGTAGCGTTCCTTATGGCGAAGGCCATAGTAGGGCCGCGCGGGCAGGGGCAGGCTGAGCACCTTCAGGCGGCCACTTGCAACCGCGCAGGCGACGACCAATTCTGACAGGACGGCCACGCCGGCACCGGATGCCACGGAGGTAAGGACGGCCTCGTTTGCCGGCAGTGTTAAGGAGATATTGAGCCGGGCAGGGTCAAATCCCTGCTCGGCCAGCGCTGCCTCAAAGCTGGAGCGCGTGCCGGACCCGCGTTCGCGCACAACCCAGGACGCTTCAGCCAGCCATTTCTCATCAATCTCATCCGGAGCCGTGACATCTGGCGCCGCTACCAGACGCAGCCTGTCTTCCGCGATGGGCCAGACAGCGATGGCGGGCTCATCCACCTGGCCTTCGGCAAACCCTAGCTCAGCAGCGCCTTCCAGCACACGAGCAACCGCGCCTTCGGTGTTGGCGATGGCGAGGTCTATCTCCACCTGAGGGTACCGCGTATGGAAGACGGCGAGCTTGGGCGGCAGCCAGTAGCTGGCGATGGTTTGGCTTGCCACCAGCTTGAGCGTGCCGCGGGTCAGCCCGGTGAATTCGCTGAGGGTGTGTTCGGCATTTTGGGCGCTGAGCAGGACCAACCGCGCTTCTTCAAGGAAGGTGTGGCCTGCTTCCGTCAGTTCGATCCGGCGGCCGATCCGGTGGAACAGCTTGACCCCATGCCGGGCTTCAAGCGCCGAGATGGCCGTGCTGGCCGCGGACTGGGTGACATTGAGCGCTTCGGCCGCACGGGTCATATGTTCCCGTTCAGCGACACCGACGAAAATCCGCAATTGCTCAAGAGTGAGTGAAGGCTTGTCCATAGCCGCGGATCCTAGTCCAGGCCCAAAAGGCAATCAAGCGGGCAATCAAGCCATCCCGATCAGGTGGATGAGGCCGAGGCTGATAAGGCCGAGTGCGAGCAGGGACAGCACCACGGCTGCGGTTACACGGCCACCCGCGCGCGCCACGACCCGGACATCGACACCGAGCCCAAGCGCCGCCATGGAAAGGACGGTCAGAAGCGTCGTGACGGTCGAGATGGGGGGTAGGGCGACGTCGGGGACGAGGTTCATGGAACGGACCACGGCCATCACCAGAAAGCCGATGATGAACCAGGGCACCAGCTTGTGGACCGGCAGGCGCACAGGCACCACGTCGGTGTCGTTATCGCCTGCACCGGCAAGGTGCGGCCGCAGCATGGCAAGGATAACGCACACGGGGCCAAGCATGAGAACGCGGACAAGCTTCACCAGCGTACCGGTGTGGACGGCGACACTGCCAAGCGGGGCGGCGGCGGCCAGCACCTGCGGCACGGCATAAACGGTGAGCCCCGCGAGCGTGCCATATTGGAAATCGCTCATATGCAGGAGACCGCCGAGAAGCGGCAGGGCCAGCACCACCACCACGCCGAGGACGGCAGTGAAGGCGATGGAAGCGGCAACATCATCACTGTCGGCGCCGATGACGGGGGCGACCGCCGCAATGGCGGAGTTGCCGCAGATGGAATTGCCGCACGCCACCAGAAGCGCCATGCGTGCGGGCAGGCCGAGGAGACGGCCAAGCGCGAAGCTGATCAGGATCGCCGCGAAGACCACGACGGCAATGCCGCCCAACAGGCTGCCGCCGACGGCGGAGATCGTCTGGCTGCTGAGGGAAAGGCCCAAAAGAACCACGGCAATTTCAAGCGGGATTTTGGCGCTGAACCTGATGCCTTCGTTACAGCGTTCGCTGGGCGTCCAGAGCGAGCGGACGGCGGTGCCGATCAGGATCGCCATCACCAGGGCTTCGAGCCAGGCATGACCTGTCAGCTGCTCTTCCAACTCGGTCAGCGCGTAGGCCGCGATCGTGACAAGGATGCTCAACACCAGCCCCGGAATGACCCGGCTGCTATAATCCGTTGTTTGTTTGAGCACCGCTTGCATACACCTAACCTCTAGTGACTATCTGTTGACGGAGCCAAGGTGCCGCATCTCATTTGATCATTCCAATTTATTATAATCATAGTTTTAATATGAATTTTTGATTGAATGAAAAAGGCACCCCAATGCGGGATGCCTTTTGTCGGGTCTTCATGAGCCATGCCATGCCGGTCCTGAGTGGCGGGCTTATTCAGCCGCCTGAGGCTCAGCCGCTTTCGGTGCGGTATGGCCCATCAATTTCCCTGCCAGGAATATCTTGAACAGGATGAAGGCGACACAGCCAGTTGCGGCAAAGCCGGCATGAAGCAGCCAGAAGTGGGTGGTCGGCATTTTGCCGTAAAGGCCACCAAGCCAGCCAACCAGCGAGTTGCCGATGACGAAGGAGATATAATACAGCCCGATGACCGTGGCGTTGATCTGCTTTGGCGCAAGGCGCGCGAACAGCGACAGGCTGATCGGCAGCAGGTGCGCGAAGCCGATACTGTTGACCACATGGAACATCACCGGCCAGAACAGGCTGACTTTTTCGCCGTCCGGCGTGGTGGCGGCTGCCATATAGAGGCAGAGCATCCCCCCGATCGAGAAAGCGGCACCGATGATGATCTTGGTCATCTCATCGGGTTCCTGCCAGCGTTTGCCGTACCAGCGGTAGAAGACGGCAACGATGAACAGGAAGCTGGTGCTGACGGTCGCATCAAGCGCGATGAGCCAACCGCTGGGGATAGCGAAATTGTGGATGTGCCAGAAAACCAGGTTGAGGTCATGGATCATCAGGTCGAATTGCTTGTCCCCCCAGACCAGATAAGCATTGAAGATTTCCTGGTTCGGGACGACGGCGATCGCCATGATCGGGATCAGCAGCAGGACAGCCGCCAGCGACAGGTAATCACTTTTGGTGAAAGGCTCACGCGGGGCTTTCTGTGCACCTGTCTTCTGGGCGTCGAAATGTTCTTTGGGCAGATATTTCTGGCCGGCGATATAGATGATGGTGCCGATGAGCATCCCAACACCCGCTGCACCGAAGCCCCAGTGCCAGCCAACTTTCTGGCCCAGCGTGCCGATGACAAAGGGCGAGATAATGACGCTGATATTGATACCGAGATAGAAAATCTGGAAGGCGTCACCGCGGCGCAGGTCCTCAGGCTTATAGAGCGCGCCGACCTGGCTTGCGATATTGCCCTTGATCAGGCCGCAGCCGATCACCAGGCACAGAAGCGCGAACAGGAATGAGGATTCGAACGCCATCAGGAAGTGGCCGATGGACATGGTAATGGTGCCGATGAGAACAGCCCGGCGTTTGCCGAGGACCCGGTCAGCCAGAAGGCCGCCAAGAATCGGCGTGAAGTAAACCAGCGCCGTATAGGTGCCGAAGATGGCGGAGGCGAGGGCCCCACGGTCCAGGTCGCCAAAGAGGTGACGGAACTGTTCAAACAGGATGATGTTCTCAACATGCCCGGGCCACAGAAGCACCTTGGTCATGTATAGGATCAGAAGCGTCTGCATCCCATAGTAGGAAAAGCGTTCCCAGGCTTCGGTGAAGGCGAGGTAGGCGAGGCCTTTCGGGTGTCCGAGGAAGGCAGTGTCGGTATGATCGACAATGTCCAGCTCGGGCGTGGCTTCAGCTGTTGTCATCTAGAGATCCCCAGTTTGATTATCTTTGTTCTTTACCCGCCGCGTCTCTCCCGGGCGCGGACCCCGCGGACCTAAGCATGGAGAACCGGCTTTGAAAAGGGATTTTCCGGCTGAGATATGGTAGGGCTGGACCGACAGGCGAGGCGATTAGTCTCACCTGTAACCAATTATCTGAGGTTTTTCAGGGGATAAGGATAATTTTTGTTTCGGGTGAAAAAAATTGTCTTGTTAGTCTTGAAAATCTGATGAAGTTGTAGCTCTATAGAAAAGTGATCACATTTTTCCGATGTGATGGGGCCGCCGAAAGCGATTCAGTTTTCAGGCAGGGGCGATGTGCCCAGGCAGGCGGAACGAGGAAGACAGTAAAATGTACAGGTTCTTGCGCGGTCTCCTGATGTCCGCCGTTTTGACTGTTCCGGCGTTTGCGGATCAGCCTGTGGTGAATGTCTATAGTTGGGCCGATTATATTGATCCCCCGCTGATTGGCGAATTTGAAAAAGAGTTCGGCATCCACGTCAATTACGACACGTACGAAAGCTCGGAAATCGTCGACAGCAAGCTGATGGCGGGCGGGACGGGCTATGACGTGATCGTTCATGATGCCCAGCTTGTCGGACGTCTGTTGCCGATCGGCATCTTCCAGAAGCTGGACTTCTCCAAAATCCCCAACGCCAAAAATATAGACCCGGCCATCTCCAAGATGACCGAGGGCTATGACCCCGGCAACACGCACAATGTGCCCTATATGTGGGGCTCTGTCGGCTATGCCTACAATGTCGACATGATCAAGAAGCGGATGCCCAATGCGCCGATCGGCTCGGGTGATTTTATCTTCAAACCGGAAGTGTTGGCCAAGTTCGCGGACTGCGGCATCTCCTTTCTCGACTCACCCGTCGACGTTATCCCGATGGCGCTGGCCTACCTGGGGCATGACATCAACTCGGTCGATCCGAAGGACCTGAAGGATGTGGAAAAGCTCCTGAAGGGCGTGCGGCCCTATATCAAATATTTCAGCTCCACCAAGCTTATCCAGGACCTGCCCAACCGGGAGGTCTGTGTGGCTATGAGCTGGTCGGGGGACTATGCCCAGGCGCAGAAACGCGGGCGCGATGCCCACCTCAATATCCATCTGGCTTATGCCGTGCCGAACACCGGCGCGCCCCTGTGGGTGGATGTGATGGTGGTGCCGAAGGACGCGCCCCACAAGGATAACGCCTACAAGTTCATCAACTTCCTGATGCGCCCGAAGGTCATGGCGCGTATCTCCAACTATGTCTATTATGCCAACGGCAACCTGGCCTCGAAGCCTTACATCAAGCCGGAAGTCGTGAATGACCCGTCCATCTATCCGCCCCCCAATGTCATGGCGGTATTGAAGGCGAAAAAGGTTCTGACCCCCAAGGAGGAGCGCTTGCGCACCCGGCTTTGGGCACGGTTTAAAACGGGTATGTGGAAATGATGCATCAGTCAGCCGCGACGAACGACAGCAAGGAAGCTGCCAAACGTACGCCATTTGTTGAAATTCAGTCTGTCACCAAGTGCTTTGACGATTTTTGTGCCGTCGACGATGTCAACCTGACCATCGGCAAAGGCGAGCTTTTCTCGATCCTGGGTGGCTCCGGCTCCGGCAAGACCACGCTTCTCAGGATGCTGGCGGGCTTCGAACGCCCGGACAAGGGCAGCATCCTGATCGACGGTCAGGATATTACCGAGCTGCCGCCCTATGAGCGCCCGGTCAATATGATGTTCCAGTCCTATGCGCTGTTCCCGCATATGACGGTTACCCAGAATATCGCCTACGGCCTCAAGCGCGACGGCGTGGCGAAGGATGAAATCGCCGACCGCGTGCAGGCGATGCTGAAGCTGGTGCAGCTGGAGGATTTCGGCAAGCGCAAGCCCAGCCAGCTTTCGGGCGGCCAATGCCAGCGTGTGGCGCTGGCCCGCGCGCTTGTGAAAAAGCCCAAGGTTCTGCTTCTCGATGAACCCACCGGCGCCTTGGATAAGAAGCTTAGGGAACAGACCCAGTTCGAAATCGCCAACATCCAGTATGAACTCGGCATCACCTTTATCGTCGTGACCCACGACCAGGAAGAAGCGATGAACATGTCCGACCGGATCGCGGTGATGAACAAGGGCAGCTTCCAGCAGGTCGGCACCCCGCACCAAGTGTATGAAAACCCGCAGACCAAATATGTGGCCGACTTTATCGGCGGCATCAACCTGGTGGACGGTGTCGTGAAGGAACCGGCGGGCGAGGGCGCCTGGCTTATCGAGCTGCCTGACTTCGACATGAGCGTCCCCGTTGCCTGTGCTGAACAGCTTCAGGCCGGGCAGGCGGTTACCGCCGCTATCCGTCCGGAAAAGCTGTTCGTCTCCACGTCGACCAGTGCGGAGCCCGGGTATCTGAAAATGCCGGGTATCCTGTATGACCAGGGGTATTTCGGGCGCCTGTCGCTCTTCAAGGTGCGGCTGCCTTCGGGCCATATCATCACGGCGACGGCGCAGAACCGGGTGCGTACCGCCCACCGCGCCATCGACTGGGATGAAAATGTCCATCTGTCGTTCGATCCGAAAAGCATGATGGTGCTGACCAAATGAGCGCGGCCCCGGCAGAAATGGCGGGTACCCCGCGCAGTGGCATCGGCAGTATCGGCGATTTCCTGGACCGTAACTGGAAGCGGATCGTCGTCGGCACAGCGCTTCTGTGGCTGACGCTGTTCTTCCTGCTGCCGTTCCTGATGGTCATGAAAATCAGCCTCGCGGACCCGATTATCGCCAGCCCGCCCTATACGCCCTTCTTTGGCGCTGGCGGCAAGCTGCAGGCGACGCTGGATAACTTCCGCTATGTGCTGGGGGATGGGCTTTATGCCTATACCTATCTGAACAGCCTGAAGCTGGCGACAACCTCGACCATCCTGTGTCTCTTGATCGGCTATCCTATGGCTTACGGCATTGCGCGGGCCAAGGGCCACAAGCGGGTGATCCTGCTGTTCTTCGTGGTGCTGCCGTTCTGGACCTCCTTCCTCCTGCGCGTCTATAGCTGGATGGGCCTTCTGGGCAACCACGGGCTTATCAACGGGCTTCTGATGCATTTCGGGCTGGTCGATCATCCGATCAAGCTGCTCTATACCGATTTCGCGGTCTACCTGGGCATCACCTACAGCTACCTGCCGTTCATCATCCTGCCCCTCTACGCCAGCATTGAGCGGTTGGGCGACACGCTCAATGAAGCTGCGGCGGATTTGGGTGCGGGGCCTGTGCGTACCTTTATCGACATTACCCTGCCGATGACCGCACCGGGCATCCTGGCGGGCTCGCTGCTCGTCTTCATTCCGGCGATGGGCGAATATGTCATCCCCACGCTTCTGGGCGGGCCGGACAGCCTGATGATCGGCCGCGTGCTCTATGACGAATTCTTCTTCAACAGGGACTGGCCGGCGGCGTCCGCCGTGGCGGTGATCCTGCTTCTGATGCTGATAGCACCCATTGTGTGGTTCCAGCATCTGAACGGCAAAAGCCAGGAGGCGGACCAATGAAGAAGCGTTCCATCTTCCTGATCAGTTGCCTTTCGTTCGGCTATGCTTTCCTGTATCTGCCGATCCTGATCCTGATCGGCTTCTCCTTCAACGACGCTAACCTTTCCACCACCTGGACCCACGCGTCGCTCCGCTGGTACCGCGTGCTTTTGGACAATGATCAGGCCTTCAAGGCCTTGATGCTGTCCCTCCGCATCGCCCTCATCAGTGCGACCGCCGCGACGATCTTGGGGACGCTCGCAGGCCTCGCGCTCGCGCGCTTCGGTCGCTTCCGCTTCCGCCTGTTGCTGGCGGGCATGGTTTCAGCGCCGCTTGTCATGCCGGAGGTAATCACCGGCTTGGCGCTGCTGACCTTCTTCATCGCGCTTGGCAATCTGGTCGGCTGGCCGGAACACCGCGGGGTCAGTACCGTGACCATCGCGCATATTACCTTCTCGCTGGCGTATGTGGCGGTGGTGGTGCAGTCGCGCCTCAGCTCGCTCGACCATGCGCTTGAAGAAGCGGCGATGGACCTGGGCGGCCGCCCGATGCGGGTTTTCTTCGATGTGACGCTGCCCCTGACGGCGCCAGCGATGGTTGCCGGGTGGCTTCTGTCCTTTACCCTGTCGCTGGATGACCTGGTCATTTCCAGCTTTGTGTCGGGGCCGGGCGCCAACACGCTGCCTATGTATATCTTCTCCAAAGTGAAGCTGGGTGTGAGCCCGGACATCAATGCCCTTGCGACTATCATGATCGTTACGGTAGCGTTGGTTGTTGGCATCGCCGGTTATATCGGGATGCGTCGCCGTGGTAGCGGCCTCAACTAATCCTTCCCGGACCTTTCTTTTAGGGCGTTTGTTTTATGTCTCCCGTACCCGAACAGTATGTATTGAAAATCCATTGTCCTGACGTCGTCGGCATTGTCGCCGCCGTGGCGGGCTTTCTGGCCGACAGTGGTTATTTCATCGTCGAATCCTCCCATTTCGGGGATGCGCTGACCGACCAGTTTTTCATGCGCACGGTTTTCACAAGCGGCGACAAGGCGCCGACGCGGGCGTCCTTCGAGGCCGGCTTCGGGGCGATTGCGGAAAAATTCGGCATGACATGGTCCCTGCATGACAGCCGGGTGAAAAAGCGGGTGATGATCATGGTCTCAAAGGCGGACCATTGCCTGCTTGACCTTCTGTACCGGCATGGCAAGGGCGAGCTGAACATGGAAATCCCGGCGATCGTGTCGAACCATATGCATCTGGCCAACATCGCCGACGCCCACAATATTCCCTATTTCCACATCCCCGTAACGCAGGACACCAAGCAGGAAGCCGAAGCGCGGCTTCTGGACCTGATTGAGGAAACGCAGACCGAGACGGTGGTGCTTGCCCGCTATATGCAGGTGCTGTCGGATGAGACGTGCCGGAAGCTTTCTGGCCGGGCCATCAATATCCACCACAGCTTCCTGCCGGGCTTCAAGGGCGCGCGGCCCTACCATCAGGCCCATGCTCGCGGCGTGAAGCTGATTGGGGCCACCGCCCATTATGTCACGGCGGATCTGGATGAAGGCCCGATCATCGAACAGATGGTCGAACGGGTCAACCATTCGAAAACGCCGGAGCAGCTCATCACCATTGGCCGCAACACCGAGGCACGGACGCTGTCCCGCGCGCTTGGCTACCATCTGGAGGACCGGGTCTTCCTCAATGGTAGCAAAACGGTGGTGTTTGATTGATCCGCTTTTGTCCCTTCACGGCTTTGTCAAAGGATGGTCTTTTCACCGACACATTTTGTCCCTAAAGTCCGGTGACGAATATGGGGGTGTGCGCCAATAGCGCACGAAAGGGATGATACTATGCTGCGGCAAAAGGCTGGCGCGCGATAAAATGATCATGAAGACTGCTACGACATTTAGCCGGGCCACAAAGGGCGGCCTGACAGGCCGTCTCGCACGTATCTTTGCCGGTTTGGGGCTGATGATGCTGGCCGCTGGTGCCTCGGCCTCAGCGCAGCTGCCAACCCACGAATTGCCGGGGCTCAAGCCCCCCGCCGCGCGGGAGCCGGTCGCGCCCATCATGTCCGACAAGTCGCATTATAGCGAATATTGGGAACAGATTTTCCTGATGGATGACGGCACGCTGTTTACCAGCCAGTTCACCATTGCCAACTTCCCGTTCAGCAAGCACCGCGGCCTGATGCTGTCCACCCTGGTGTGGCCGGACGGCAAGACGGTCGTCATCAAAAACGGCCGCAGCCGCAAGGGCTGGGACTATGATGCCGTCAATCACCAGCTGAAGATATATCAGCATACGCTGAAGCCGACCGAAGACGGCTATGCCCTGCATCTGCATAATACAGCGGCGGAAGCCCGGATGGATTTCCAGCCGATGGCCGAACCGCTGACCTTCCTGAAGTGGGAGGCTGGCAAAAGCGACTATGGCGTTACCTATTATGCGCCGGAAGCCACGGCCAAGGTATCCTGGCGGCCGGGTCCGGAAATTGACGGCCCGGGTGATGACGGGCCGTGGATGGCGCTCGGGTCGGGAACGGGCTTCGGTGTCCATGTCATCCAGACGGACAGCCTGGAAAATATGTTCTCAAGCTGGATGCGGGCGTTACCGCTGGGCAAGACGGATGGGGATCGCCCGGTCTTCAACTGGATGGTAAAGCCGGGTGGCAAGGCCGTGGCGCAGCTGTCTCTGATCGATAGCAAAGGCCAACTGATCACACTGACCGATGTCCAGTTCGATGCGGATAAGGACGGCAATGTCTGGCATGTCCGTGCGAAAGGCAATGGGGTGGCGCTCAAGGGCGCATACCGGCTTGAAAAGTCGGTGGATACTTTTGCCCTTGGCGACCATCTGACCGCGATTGAGAAAATGGCGGCAGGCACGCTGGCACAATTGAAGCGCCAACGGTATCAGGCAAGCTATGACTTCACCCTCAGCCGCAAGGGGCATAAAACCGCCCTCAAAGGCCGGGCGCTTGCGGAAATTTTGAAGCTTGACGCCGGTAAGGAAACCGTCTCGAAGAAACGCCGGATCAGGCGCTAGGTCACTTCCGGTCCGGCGCCGGTTGCGTCCAGTCACCAACCTGCGCCGCTTCCACGCGGCTGACGGTAGGGGTATCGCTGCCCGCAGGGTAATGAAGCCGCATCCCTGCTTCCAGAAGCACCGGGACCGACGGCAGGGCCGCTTTCTCCATACCGTCCTTCAGGCGGCATACGGAAACGAACCCTTCTGCGACCGTGATAGTGTCATCCGCACCCGTATCCGCAATCTCAAACCGGGTCCCGACCACGCGGACCTGTCGTCTGGTGGTGTTCACATAAAACGGCCGGTCAGCCATGTGGCGAACCTCGAAAAAGGCGCGTCCCGGGCTCATGGTGACCGTGCGGCGCCCTTTTGCCATATCCACCGCGATCCGGGTTCCGGCGCCAAGTGTGACTTTGGAGCCATCGGCCAGGCGAACGGCCAGCATGGCTTGCGCAGGCGCGGCATAATGCCGGGTGACATCCGCATGATAGAAAGGCAGCTGCTTCTGAAAGCCGAAGAACAGGGCGGCGGCGACAAAGGCGAAGGCAAACGCTGCCCTCGGCCAGAATAATCCCGTCCGCATGTAGGACCGCAGGCTCGTGAAAATGCGGGGCGGGTGCTTCAGAAACGCAAAAGCAAAGGCCGTCCGGGCCACGGGTTCGGTTCTTGCCGCAGCCTGCATGCGCCCGCATACGGTTTCATACGCCTGAATGTGGCGCGGGTCGGCCAGCAGCCAATCCATATGCTGGCTGCGGTCGTCATCGCGGGCCTCGGTCGTATGGAGCCGGAGATACCAGGAGATGGCTTCTTCCTGGACTGCCTCGGCTGTCGGGTCGACTGTTTTGGCTGATGTTTGGGGCGTCATTTTTTTGCTCATCGTTATGGCTATGTAACGGTGAGCGGTCGCTGCCGCCTCCACCCTTGTGGGGCTTCAGGCCTCGCGGACGGCGCTCAGGGCCTTGATGGCCCGGATCATATGTTTTTCGACGGTGCTTTTCGGGATGCCGGTGCGTTCGACAATTTCACTGTGGGAGAGGCCTTCAAACCTGTGCAGCATGAAGACGAGACGGGTCTTCTCGGAGAGGCCTTCAAGCACCTTGAGGGCGGCCTCTGCGCTCTGTCGCGCCTGCAACACCCGGGCGGGGTTCGGGGCGCTGACGGAAGCAAGGTCGGTATCGGCGCCGGGAATATTCAGTTTGCCCCAGGCATCCTCGCGGGCGGCGCGGGCGCTATATTCGCGGACCCGGTCGATCACCAGGTTGGCGACAATACGGGCGAGCAGGGCTTCCGGGGCATCGATGGTGGCGGGATTGTAACGGGTCTGGAAGCGCAGGAAAGCTTCGTGGACGATCTCTTCGGCGTCTTCTTCCCGTTTGATCCGGGCGATGGCAAACCGCATCAGCGCAGGCTTATAGGCCCGGAACAGATTGTCCATGGCTTGTGTTGCCTGCCGGTCGCCCTTCAGATGCGGGGTTCCGGCTCTGTCCGCCCATTCATACATTATTGGCACTTCAAAGATGGTGTTTGCACACTGATCCCTAGCACCGTAACATTTTTTTCACAAGTCTATGGAGGTAGGGGGGCGATCGGTCCGTTTCCTCCACAATGTAATTGCGCAGTATGCTGAGGAGAATGCAAGTTATGTCGCAGGCAGAAAACAAAACCATTAATGTCGCGATCATCGGTGTGGGGAACTGTGCCAGCTCTCTCATCCAGGGGATTTACTATTACGGGGCGGAACGTCCGCAGGACGCATCGGGGCTGATGCACGAAGATCTGGGCGGCTACCGTCCGACCGATATCCGCATCGCGGCGGCCTTCGACATCGACGAACGTAAAGTCGGGAAAGATGTTTCGGAAGCGATCTTCGCACGTCCGAACTGCACGGAAATTTTCCAGGCCAATATCCCGACGATGGGCGTGACGGTTCAGATGGGTCACATCCTTGACGGTTATTCCGACCATATGGCCGGCTACCCGGACGATCGCCGCTTCCTGCCGCTCGAAGCACCGGAAGCGACCAAAGAGGAAGTCGTCAAGACCCTCAAGGACGCGAATGTCGACGTCATGATGAACTACCTGCCGGTCGGCAGCCAGAAAGCCACCGAATTCTATGCCGAATGCGCGCTGGAAGCCGGTGTGGCCTTCGTCAACAACATCCCGGTCTTCATCGCCAGCAACCCGGTTTGGGCGAAGCGTTTCAAGGACGCCGGCCTGCCGATCATCGGCGACGATATCAAGGCCCAGCTCGGCGCCACCATCGTTCACCGTATCCTGACCGACCTGTTCGCCAAGCGCGGCGTTGCGCTTGACCGCACCTACCAGCTGAACACCGGCGGCAACACTGACTTCCTTAACATGAAGAACCAGGCCCGCCTGGAGTCGAAGAAAACCTCCAAGACCGAAGCTGTGCAGTCCGTTGCGGCCAACCGTCTTGAAGATGAAAACATCCACGTCGGCCCGAGCGACTATGTCGCGTGGCAGAATGACAACAAGGTCTGCTTCCTGCGCATGGAAGGCCGCCTGTTCGGTGACGTGCCGATGAACATCGAACTGCGCCTGTCGGTCGAAGATTCGCCGAACTCGGCCGGTGTTGCCATCGATACCATCCGCTGCGCCAAGCTGGCGCTTGACCGCGGCATGGCTGGCATCATCGAAGGCCCGTCGGCCTTCTTCTGCAAGCACCCGCCGGTTCAGTATACCGATGATCAGGCCCGCCTGATGACCGAAGCTTTCATCGCCGGTGAAAAATTTCACGCCGTTGAAGGTGGTGCTTCTGGAAAAGCAGAGGCCGTAGCCAGCTAATTTAAGCAGTAAACGCTTGAAGCCAGCGCCCCCAACCGGTATGTGATGTCCGGTTGGGGGCGTTTGTTTTTACCCCCGGAGTTTTTGGGGGGCAGGAGTAAGGCTGGCATGGCCCACACGGCAACTTCCACGAACGGGCCCGCCCAGGCGGAATACGGGCGGCCGGCGAGCATTGAAGACGCTAGCAATCGCTATTTCGTGCATCCGATTTCCGATCAGGTGGTCAAAGTTGCGCTCGCCTTGCGCTTGAGCGCCAATGCCATTTCGCTGATTGGCCTTTTTGCCGGACTTCTTGCTGCCGTTTTCTACAGCTTCCTGCCGTCGCCGCTTTATGTGCTTGGTGGTTTCCTGTCCATGTTGGCCTGGCACGTCTTCGACGGGGCTGACGGCAAGGTCGCGCGCGCGACCGGCACTTCAAGCGCGTTTGGCCGCATCCTTGACGGCATCTGTGATCATCTGGTCTTCGGCGCGGTTTATATCGCGTTCGCGTTCTATCTGACCGGAACGGGCTCGCCCGTCTCCATCTGGTGGCTCGTGATCGGGGCCGGACTGTCCCATGCGGTGCAAGCCGCGGGCTATGAGGAACGGCGCCAGAAATACCAGCGCCGCCACGCCGGTGTGCTCCGGGATAATGTCCAGTCCACGCTTTTGGAAGTGAAGGGCCGCCGCTCCTTCTGGGCCGGCCTTTATGACAAGGTCCAGAAACTGGTGTCAGGCGGAGACTATGGTCTCGATGATGCGCTTGCGGGTTTGCGCGCCGTGCCGGGGCAGGCGCAGGCGGTCACCGCGCTCATCAGCCGGACGGCGCCAATGGTCAAGTCCTGGGGGCTTCTGAACGCCAACAACCGGACCGCACTGATCGCGGTTTTTGCGCTTCTAGGCCAGCCCGCGCTGTATTTTCTTTTCGAGATCGTCGTCTTTAACCTTGTCATGATGGTGCTGATGCTGGCTGAATGGCGTCAGGAGAAGGCGCTGGCGGCTCTCGCCCGTGAAGCGCTCACCCACGAGGGAGCAGCACGCTCATGAGCAACAGGGATGTCGGCGATATCGCCCGCGGCGCACTTGCGTCTTTAGGCGGGTTTGGCGGCCGTATGGTGGCGCGCCTCGCGCTTATGGTATCCGCGGGCCATCTCTACGGTGTTTCCAACGTCGGTTTCCTGGGCCAACTCGCTGCCATCGTTGAGATTTTGGCCGCCATTGCCGTCTTCGGCTTGAAGCGTAGCCTTCTCGACATGCTTGGCTTTGCCGCCAAGCACGACCAGCCGCTTGGCCGTGCGATCGCCACGGCGCTGACGCTTTCTATGGGCATTGCAGCCGGGCTCGGCCTTATCCTTTACCTGGTGTGGCCGATCCTGTTCCCGGCGCACGGCGACATGCCGGTGCTGGTCTTTTTTGCCTTGCCGGCCATTGCCTTTGCCGATGTGTCTTCGGCGGCGACCCGCTACCGCCGGGTGATCCGCTGGGAAGTGCTGGCGCGCTGCGTGGTGGAGCCCTGGACCTTCCTCGGCATTGCGCTCGGCTGTTATTTCTTCGGCCTTCAGGAAGAAGGGCTTCCGATTGCCTATGCCGCGTCGCTCATCGCGGCAGCCTTCACCGGGCTGTGGGGCCTTTTCCATACCTACAGCAGCAAGGACGTCGTCACCTGGCGGCCTGACCTGAAGGCGCTGCCCAAGATGGCGCATCAAAGCCTGCCGGTCGGGATTACCGATATCGGTGTCATGATGCTTCGGCGCGTGGATATCCTGCTGCTTGGCCTGTTCGTCGATCACCGTATCACCGGCCTCTATTACATGGCCCAGCAGATCACGACGGTACCGCACAAGATTTACCAGCTGTTCGAGCCGATGATGGCACCTGTGATCGCCAGCCTGCACCATGCCCAGAACGCGGACGGTATCCGGTCCAAACTCGTTGGATTGTGCCGTTGGGTCTTCACGCTTCAGATTGGCCTGACCGTCCCCCTGATGGTGTTCGGGGACCGGGTGCTCGGTCTCTTTGGTCATCAGTTTGCGGCGGGGGCCGTGGTGCTCGGTGTGCTTTTGATGGCTGAACTTGTGGACGGCAGCTTTTCGCTTGTGGAAACCCCGCTCGTGTTCGCGCGCCGGACCGTTCCTGCCGCCCTCATCATGGCGGCGCTCCTGGTTGAGGCGGTCAGTATCCCGGCCTTTTCCTATATGTGGGGTGCAGAAGGCGCGGCGCTCGGCTTCCTGTGCACCACGGTGCTTCTGGCGGTTGGCCGGCTTTATATGCTGGAACGCACGCTCGACATCGGCGTCGTGGACCGTGGCTATGTCGGTCCATTATTGATTGCCGTCCTCGTCGGTGGGGCGCTTTGGAGCCTTAGGCCCTATATCCCGGTGGAAAGCCCGTCTATGGCAGGCTTCACCATTCTTTCCGGCATCGGTTGTTTCCTGCTGCTTATCAACACGTTCATTGTGTCCGATGACGACAGGCGCATTATCCGGGGCTTGCGGTCCCGCTAAACCCCGGCGGGCTTAAACTTCCGGGTGCTTTTCCAGCCAATCTTCGGCCAGCTCCAGCATATCCGGGCTATCCACATCGATCCAGCAGGCGTCACCAATGTCGATGCCGAGGGCGCGGTCATCGCGCGCCAGAATACGCATCCCACCGGAAATGCTGAAATCCTCCAGCTCACGCCCGCTTTGTTCGAGCGCGTCGAAGAGCGCGGGGCCAGCCGCAAACACGCCGGTGTCGAACGCGTTATAGGGCTCCATCTCCTTGCCGATGGCGCGGATATGACGGCCATCCAGCATAACGCGGGTGACATCCTCCAGGTCCACAAGCGGGTTATCGAGCCGGGTATCGACCGCAAGCGCGACCGTATCGGACCCGCGTTCCGCGGCCAGCAGGGGGGTATAAAGCGCGGGGTCGACGAAATGGTCGCACATGGTCAGGCAGAAGGGGCCTGTGAGCACGTCTTTGGCCTTGAGGACCGACAGGCCGTTCGGCAGGGTATAGTCCGGGTTGAAGACGGTGCGGATATCCCAGCCGTGTTTGTCCCTCAGGCTTTGCAGGTGGTCTTCCAGAATGTCGGCCGCATACCCGGTGACGATGGTCGCGCGGTGCATCCCTGCCGTGAAGGCGCTCCCGATCGCGCGCTCAATCAGGCTCATGCCGCCAAGTCGGGTCAGCGGCTTCAGCTCGCTTTTGCTTCTGAGGCGGGTGCCCATACCGGCAGCGACGATCAGCAGGTCTTCAATCACTCTATAGTCCTATATTTATATGGGGTGTTTCAGGGAAGGCGGCGCAGGCGCCGTTCAAACGCGGTCAGGAGCGCGGGCAGCAGCGTCCAGGTGATGACGAGGCAGCTGGCGAAGCCTATAAGCGCCATCAGCCCCATGGAGCGCAGGCCCCCCATCGACGCGGTGATCAGCCCGGCGAAACCGAGGAGCGTGGTCAGCGTCGAAATGGTGGTGGCCCAGCCGGTCGTCTGCATGACGTGGGGCACGGTGATGTGCTCCTCCTCGCCTTCGAAGCGCTCATACAGGTGGATGCCGTTATCGACCGCAATGCCGATAATGGACGGCAGGATCACCATATTGATGATTGAGAGCTTGAGGCCCGTGAGCGCCATCAGGGCCACGGTGACGAGAAGGCATAGCGCGGGCGGGATCAGGATAATCGCCGAGCCCGCCGCCGAGCGCGAAAACAGAACGACCACAATCGCCGTCATCACACCGACAAGGATGATAGCCCTGAGGGCATCGGATTTCATGAGCGCCAGCATCTCAACGAAAATGAAGCCTTCGGACGCCGGGTAATATTCCTTGCCGCCCACCTTCACCTCAGCGGCGTCATCATAGAATTCGCGCGCGAGCGTGGCGTCGTCCATCGTCACGGAATTATAGATATACATCAGGTAGCCGGGGTGCCCGGGCTCGCCCAGGAAGGTGCGCTTGAGCGCGGGCGGCAGGTCGTTCGCCGTCACCGGCCCGATGTCCAGGTAGCGCATGTTGGCGCGGAGGTCGGGCGGCAGCAGTGAGCCGTCCCCCAGCTTCTTCTTGATACGCGCGATGACGGCCAGACGGCGCTTCTGCGCGTCGGCGTCCGGCAGCAGGCTGCGGACGCTGATCACCTGCGCGATCGTCGGCGTCTTGGTATCCTTTTTGATGTAGTCCTCGAAATAATGGTCGATGGCTTTGACCTCGTCGAGGCTGTCGACCACCAGGACCGCGCGGTCATGGCCTTCCTTGAACACGCTTTTGGACTGGGCCTGGGTCCAGGCCTGCTCGGCCGTGCGCTTGGCCTGGATATTCTTGAAGTTCTTTTCGAACTGCAGCCCGAACCCGAAAATGATGGCGAGGGTGGTAACCGCAATCGCCCCCCAGATGATCGAGCGCGTGTGCCTGTGCCCGAACTCGGAAAGCGGGGCGACGAATTTGGGCACGCCAACCGTTTTCGACTTCCAGCTCAGGAACCGGTGGGTGACCGACAGGAAGGCCGGGAAGACGATATACATCGACAGAAAAATCAGGCAGATGCCCGACCCCGCGATGAAGCCGAATTCACGGAAGGCGCGGAATTCGGTGAGCAGCAGCACATAAAAGCCTGCGGCGGTGGTCAGCGCCGCGGCAAGCGAAGCCTTGCCGGTGCAGCCGATCACGATGGCGAGCGCATCGCGGTGGCTGGTGCCGTCCGCCCGTGCTTCGCCGTAGCGGCTGAAATTATGGATGCCGAAATCGATGCCCAGCCCGAACAGGATCAGCGCCAGGAACACGGTGATGAGGTTGAGCCCGCCAATGAAAACGGCGGTGACGCCGATGGTCCAAAGGATGCCTGCGACAAGCGGCAGCACGATAAGCGGGATCACCACAAGGCGGCGGTAGGCGATGAGCAGCAAAAGCAGGATCATGCCGACCGAACTGCCGAGCCCGAACACCACGTCATGGATGACGGCGTCATATTGCACGACCTTGTTATAGATACGGCCCGCCACGCCCGCGCGCATGACCTTATGGTCGGCATTCAGCTTCAGGCGTTTGATGATGCCCTGGATGTCCCCGACCATCTGTTTCGCGCGGGCAAGGCCTTCATTGCCTTCCTTCGGCCAGATGACCAGCGCGTGGGTCATGCCGTCGTCGGAGACGAAATATTTGCGGGACGGAACGTCGGTTTCCAGCTTGGCCTTGATGTCATCAAGCGCCTTGTCCTCGCCCGGCTTCTTGGCTTCGGCGGTTACGCCTTCCTGGGTGAGGTTGATGGAAACGGGGATGCCGGCTTTCTTGGCGATTTCCTCGGCGACCTTTTCGGCAAGGCCCTGGTCGATCTTGTGTTCGAGGTTTTCAAGCTCCGCGGTTTTAAGCGCCAGAAGCTTGTGTTTTTCAAGGACGCTCAGGTCCTCGTAATATTGCACGCTTTCGGTCCAGGGTAGTTTCTGGATCTCGTCCTGCAGCATCACCAGCGTTTTGGCGGCCAGGTCCTTGTCCTGCGTGCGCAAGACCACCTGGATCGAGGCGAAGCTGCCCGCCTTTTCAAGCGCCTTGTTGAGCGTGACGACGCTGCGCGCGCCTTCCGGCATCAGGGATTCAAGCTTGGTCGAAACCTTGAGGCCTTCAGCGCCTTCAAGCGCGGCGAAGGTGGCGAGAAGCGCAAGCAGCAGCACAAGCCAGCGGAAGCGGTCGATAAAGGACGCCATATGGTGCGCCCACAGGGGGGCTGTCACATCCGGATGCGCCGGAGGCGGGTTGCCTTTACCTTGTGCTGCGTTCGTGTCTGACATCAAAAATAGGCTGTCTGGCGATAATTGCGGGCGATGTCGTCGCTCGCTTTCGTGGCATACGCCCTGAGCCTAACAATGAAACGGATTTGGGCAACAAAAAAGGTGACGAGCGCATAGAAGGCCAGCGCCCAATATCCGGTGTAGGGCGTGCCCATCAGCACGAAGGGCAGGAACGCCCACATATAGGTGTTGCGCCGCCCGCCGATCAGCCGCCACAGGCGTTCAAACCGGCCGGCATCATCCAGTTGGGCACCGGTCAGGCGGCGGTAGAATTCGCCCTGTACGGCCTCGGCCCAGGAAAAGCCGATAACCACGAGCGCCAGCCCCCAAACGGCATTGCCGTGCGCGGGCACAAGGTAGGCAGCGAGGGCGATGAACCAGCTGTATTCAACGAATTTCGTCAGCAGGTGTTCGGCCCGGCCGAGGCGGCTTTCGCTCATGGTGGCGCGGGCAAGCTTGCCGTCGACCCCGTCAAGCACGCCGACCGTCAACGCGAGCAGGAGGCCATAAAGAATATAGCCCTGCACGAAGAACCAGGCGGCGGCAAAGCCGGTCACGGCGGCCACAGCGCTGACGCTGTTGGGGCTGATGCCAAACCGGGCAGACAGCCGGGTCAGGAAATTTTCCATGGGCGCGTGCAGCAGCCGGGCGGGCCAGTCGAGCGTGCCTTTCTGGGTCCGGGTCACCATCAAGCGGCTGAGGGCCAGGATACGCTCAGGCCCGGTGACGCGCTCAAACAGCATCGGCTGGGTGCGGCGGAGCTCGGGCTCATAGGCTTGCAGGCAATCGATATTCACAAACGCCGCCTTATCGGAGATGGCGCCGTAGGTCTGCTCAAAGGTCTCAGCGCCCGCAGGCAGGCGGCCGGTGATCTTGACCGCAGGTACAAGGCAGGCGAGCGCCAGCGGAGACGGTGCCTTCCCGCGTTTGGGGGGCTGGTCCGCGTCTTCGATTTCCCGGTAGGCGATGACGGTGTCGGCGCGCCTGTCCCGCACAGTGGCGAGGATGCGGTCATCGACGAGACTGTCGGCCCTGGTTAGCAGGAAGAACGGCTGGCGGCTGCTGCGGCACATGCCGGCAAGCGCGGCTGGCGTGTCGGCGACAAGGATATCGCTGCGGCCCTGGTTTGCAGGGGATAGACCGGCCCGGATGGCTTCCGCGGTATTCGGCGCAAACAAAATAATGATATGGGCGCCGAGGCGGGTCAGCTGACGCACCTGACGCTCAATCAGGCTCAGCCCGGCAACACGCGCGGTGGCCGAGATGAAACCGTCAGCCCTTTCGGGCTGGTCGGCATAAATTATCGCTGCGAAACCTTGTTTTGTCTGCATTGTTCCGGGCTCATAAGTGCAGTCAAATATCAAAAAGGTGACGGAGCCGGGGGGAGTCTGCCTCCACGCGGCGTCAAAGAAAATGACAGAGCCGAAACCTTTCGCCCCTGACATTGGTCAAGGCGGATTGATTTCAGCTTCTATTGTATGAAAAAAGAATGCACCTTTTATGGCATCGCAGTCCTCTTTTGGGCATAGTGCCGGGAAGGTCAGGTTGGGGGCGAAACGAGGGAGACCTGGGTATGGGGTCCTTTAGGGGGCAGTATTTTGGTGCGGCAGCGGCGGCAGGGCTGATGCTGGGCCATGCGGCATATGCCGACGATTATAAGCTGGGTCAGGGGGTGCGCATCGACGACCTCAAGGTCTCCGGCTATATGACGGTCGATGCCGAGGTGCCGGACAAGGGCAAGTCGGAGCTTCTGGCCGATGACCTCAGCCTTTATGTACAAGGCCGCTTCAACCGCTTCTTCAACCCGTTTTTCGAAGCCGAAATCGCCGGTATCCCGCTTTTGAAGGAAGGGGAAGACCCGCTTTCGGGCAAAACGGCGACCGTGGTGCTGGAACGCCTCTATAACGATATTTACCTCAAGGACGACCTGACGCTCAGGATCGGCAAAAGCCTGTCCACGGTCGGGGAATGGAACGGCATTCATGCTGGCCCTTTGGTGCCGACAGCCACGCGGCCGCTCACGACCTACAGAAGTTTCTCGGAATTTATCTCAGGCCCGGCGCTCATATACCGGCCGAGCGATGAGGCCCTGCCGGTCACCACGCTCTACTGGCAGCCCGCGGGCACCATGAGCCATGATCTCGATACCATCGAGAACAGGAATTTCCGCAATATTCGCGGGGTGAACCTGTCGTGGAACTGGGACCTTGAGAACACGGTCGGCCTGTCGCTCCAGGAAGCCAACATCAAGGACAGCGATGAAAGCCAGACACTGGCGGGCTTCAACGCCCATCTGGTGTTCGAGCCTTTCGTCATCCGCACCGAGGCGACCTATACCTGGCTCCACAGCCCGCGGTCCATGCGCGTGCGGGATCATGAAGCCGGTATTTTCGTCCAGGGCGAATATAACCTGAATGACCGCTGGGCGTTAAGCGCACGCTATGAATATTTCCAGGACAGGGATTATGTGCAGGCCTCCAAGAATGCCGTGTTCGGCATGGCCTACAGGCCGCAGCCGCCCGTCGTCTGGAAACTGGAATACCTGACCCAATGGGGCCAGGAACTGGGCCTTAGAAGCGGGGTTTACGCCTCGCTTGCGGTGTTGTTCTAGGGGGCGGTATGCGGGGGTTTGTACCATATCTTCTAGCTGCCTTGATCTGCCTTAACGCAGGAAGTGCGACGGCGGCACCGACCGAGCGGTTGATGATCATCGGCAACGCCAACGTGCCGGTTCAGGCGATCGACACGGCGGAGCTCACGCGTATTTTCATGCTGAAGCGCACGGTCTGGCCGGACGGCACGGCGATCGTGCCGGTCAACCGCGAAGCGCGCAGCGAGGAGCGGCAGTATTTCTCCAAGCAGGTACTGGGCCGCAGTATGCGCTCGCTCGCCAGCTACTGGAACCACATGCAGTTCAAGGGCTTCATGCCGCCCGTTGTGCAGGAATCGGATGCGGCCGTGGCCGCTTTCGTCCGGAACGTGCCGGGGGCCGTGGGCTATATCGTGGCCGACAAAGTGCCTGAAGGCGTCCGCGTGCTCGGAGAAATCAAATGATGGCCTGGTTCGCACAGTCCGTCCGGCGCAAGCTGATGGTGGCGCTCATTGGCATATTCGTCGCGACCTATGGCCTGACGGCGCTGGTGATCCTGACCTCGGTCCAGCGCTCGCACCGGGATACCGAGGCCGGGGCGCTCACGCACGTCGCCGACCAGAAACTGGGGCGGCTCGATAGTTATCTGGAGGCGCTCAAGACCAATATCGGCGCCTGGTCGCAGCTTGAGGTCATGAACGATATTTATTCGGGCGATATCGATAAACGGATCGCCCGCGCGCTGATGGACCTGCATGCGCACTACAAACTCGCGGGCGATGTTTTCGTCTTCGACCAGAAGGGTGAGCTTGTGGCGGCGTCGCGCCCGATTGCTGAAGGCGCGGGCCTGCCTGCGGACTGGAAGGCGGACACGGGCGTTCGGTTCGTCGGCAAAATGCCTGATCCTCTGGTGGGCGGCCCGGCCGCCACGGGGGATGCGGGCCATGATGTCGTGGCGCTCGTCGCGCCGATCCGAGCCCAATATGGGGCAGCAAAGCCCATCGGAACCCTGGTGGCGACGGTGCCATGGGCTGTCGTGACGGCGATGATGAATGATGACGGCCTTCCATCACTTCTGCTGGATGAGGCCGGTCATCACCTGCTGCTGGCCAGCAATGTCGCGGCCCCGAAGGCGCCTTTGCCGGTGAATGATGCGGTGCTCACGACGGTGATGCTGGGCGGCCAGCAGTATCTGTGTGGCCATGCCAGCATGAAGCTGGAGGACGGCAGCCTGACCGGCTGGTCGGTGATCGCCGTTAAACCGGAAAGCGAGGTTTCGGCTTCCTTGTGGGCTGTGGGCTGGCAGCTGTTGGGGCTTGGTATCGCGCTCTTTGTGCCGATCAATTTCGGTATCCGCTGGATGTCCCGCCGCCTGACCGACCCGGTCAACGCGCTGGAGGAGACGGTCAGCAACATCACCCGGGCGAAGGACCTGTCGCTCCGGGCTGATGTCAAAACCGGTGATGAAGTCGGCCGACTTGCCGAGGCCTTCAATGAGATGGCGCAAAGCCTGGAAGTGACGTCCCGCGAACGGGAAGAGGTGCTAGACCGGCTTGCCAACCTCAATGCCACGCTGGAGAAGAAGGTCGAGGAACGCACGGCGGCCCTCAGTGAAGCCAACGGTCAGCTGCAGGAAGCGTTCGAGAAGCTGAAGACCGCACAAAGCCAGTTGGTGCAGTCCGAGAAGATGGCCTCCCTCGGCCAGATGGTGGCGGGTGTGGCGCATGAGCTCAATAACCCGATCAGCTTCATCTATGCCAACTATCCGCATATCGCGGAATATGCTGATGAGATCATGGAGCTTCTGGACGATATCCAGGCCATGCCCATGGCCGATGAAACGCGCGATGCCATCAAGGGCAAGGTCGCGTCCCATGACCTGGACCTCGTGCGCGAGGATTTGGCCAAGATCATTGAAAGCGGCAAGGCCGGGGCCTCCCGCATCAAGGAAATCGTGCTGGCGCTTAGAAGCTTCTCCCGCCTTGATGAGGCCGAGAAGAAGAAGGTCATGCTGGAGAAGGGCCTCGATGATACGCTGGCGATCCTGAACCATTATCTCAAGAATGGGATCACGGTGACCAAGGACTATCAGCTCAATGCGCTGGTGGATTGCCATCCGGGCCAGGTCAACCAGGTCTTCACCAACATCATCTTCAACGCCGTGCAGGCCATGGGCGAGAAGGGCGGCCTGACCATCACCACGCGCCGGGACGGTGACTGGGCGGTGGTTGAGATTACCGACACCGGCCCCGGTATCCCGGACGAGATTATCGACCGGATTTTCGACCCCTTCTTCACCACCAAGAAGGTGGGCGAAGGCACAGGGCTTGGCCTTTCCATTTCCTATGGCATTATCGAAAAGCATGACGGTAAGCTTGAGGTGGAAAGCCGCGCCGGGGAAGGCACCAAATTCACCATCTCGCTGCCGATGACGCACAAGAAAACCGATAAGGACGATGACTGACCATGACGGCTGAGCCCAAACGCATGACCGAGAAATTCACCCTGCTGTTCGTGGATGACGAGAAAGACATTCTCGACAGCCTGTGGCGGGCATTTCGGCGGGATTTCAACGTCATCACCGCTGAAAGCGGCGAGAAGGGCATAGAGATCATCAAATCCCAGCCGGTGAACCTGATCATCTCGGACCAGCGGATGCCCGATATCACGGGCGATCAGGTGCTGGCGGTCGCGCGTGATGAACAGCCGGATGCCATCCGCATCCTGCTGACCGGCTATTCGGATATCGAGGCGCTGGCCAACTGCGTCAACGAAGCGGCGATCTATAAATATATCACCAAGCCGTGGGAGCCGGAGATGCTGCGCCTCACGGTCGTGCGCGCGCTTGAGGCGCTGGCGCTGGACCGGATGCTGAAGGAAACCTCGGCCGAACTTGAACAGGCCTATGAGGACGCCATCACCATGCTGTCGGTCGCGTGCGAGGGCAAGGATGAGGACACGGGCTTCCATGTCCAGCGCGTGCAGCATTATACCGAGGCCTTGGCGCTGGAACTCGGCGTCGAAGCCAAGGCGGCCAAGCATATGGGCCTCATGAGCATCCTGCATGATGTCGGCAAGCTGTTCGTGCCCGACGCCATTTTGCAGAAACCGGCCAAGCTGGATGATGACGAATGGGTGGTGATGCGCCAGCACCCGGACCACGGCGTGCGCATTCTGGGGGACAACCCTTTCTATAAGGTCGCCCGGGAAATCGCCGGCGGCCACCATGAGAATTTCGATGGCAGCGGTTACCCGAAGGGCCTCAAGGCGGAGGATATCCCGATGTCGGCGCGCATCGCCAAGGTGGCGGACGTGTTCGATGCCCTGTCGTCCAAACGCCCCTATAAGGAGCCGTGGCCGATGGACCGGATTTTAGGCCTGCTGGGTGAAGAATCCGGCCGCCAGTTCGACCCCACGGTGATCGAGGCCTTCATGCGGCTTGAGAAGGGCGGCAAGATCGCGGAGATCATGACCACCTATCATGCCCACGATGACCCGGACGTGCAGGAATAAGCCTGGGTTTACCTGTCCCTAGTGGCACAGAAGCAGCGGCAGGTTGGTCTGCTGCAACAGCTCCCGCGTGGCACCGCCGAAGATCATTTCCTGAAGCCTTGCATGGCCGTAGGCACCCATGACGATCAGTTCGGCTTCCCGGTCATGCGCGACCGCGAGAATATCGGCGGCCACCGTTTCCGACGGCGTCAGCCGCACGGTATCAACCGTCAGGCCATGGCGGGCCAGGAACGCCGCGAAACCGGCGGAGGGCAGGTCGTCCGGCGCATCATCGCCAAACTCGACCACGACAACCTCAGGCGCGCTTTGCAGCATCGGTAAGGCCTGGCGCACGGCATGGGCCGCTTCGGGGGACCGGTCCCACGCGATCAGGGCAGGCTTTTTGCCAAGCGGGGCTTCGGCACCGTCCGGCAGCACCAGCACCGGCAGACCGGATGCCATGGTGATATCGCCCGCAAGCATGGGCTCCTCGCGCTCACCGGTGTCCTCATCAGGGGCGCTCAGGCCGACCACGGTCATGTCCGCATTGATGGCAAGATCGGCGAGCACCTCGGGGGGCTGGCCGGTGCGTTCAAGCCATTCGTAGGGCGGTCCTGCCTCGGGCCAGTGTTCTTCGAATGTCTGCCGGACCTTGATGGCTTTTTCCTCCATCTCATCGGCGACCGATTTGCTGACCGCGTCCGACAGCCGGTAGGCCTGGGCATAGGGCATATAGCTGACAAGCGGCGGGGTGATATGGCACGCCAGTATGTGGGCGCCGTATTTCTGCGCGAGCGACAGTATGGCGTCCAGCCGCGCGGGCAGCCCGTCATCCGGGGTGATATGGCAAAGCAGGGTTTTCATGAAAAGCTATTCCCTCCTGAATGATCAGAAAAATACTATAACTCGGAATGCGGGACGGAGGCTTTGACCAAAATCAGGTTTTAATGCCGGGCCTCATGATTTCTCCGCTGATCCCTGCAACCTGGTGCTGTTCAGTTGCGTCTTGAAAGTAAGCGTGGTTTGCTTTGACCAACATCAATGGCAATGGTGCCGTTCCGCCTTAGTTTTATGGAAAACGGGGGAAGGCTGCTGTTGTCGGTCGCCCATATTATAAGCCCGATAAGGATTTTGCCGTGACAGCGACGACGTCTGATTTAAGCGCCGGAAAGCATGACGATAGCCACGCTGCTGTCGCCCTTGAGGCACGGGGGCTGACCAAGGTCTACCATATGGGGGCGGTTGAGGTGCAGGCGCTCCGGGGCGTGGACATCGACCTTTACCAGGGCGAGCTAATCGTCCTTCTGGGTCCGTCCGGCAGTGGCAAGTCGACGCTTCTCAATATATTGGGCGGGCTGGATGTCCCCACCGAAGGCAAGGTGGTTTTCAGGGACCACGACCTCAGCGAAGGCGGCGACAAGGCGCTCAATCTTTACCGGCGCGAACATGTCGGCTTCGTGTTCCAGTTCTATAACCTGATCCCCAGCCTGACCGCGCGTGAGAATGTGGCGCTGGTGACCGAAATCGCCACCAACCCCATGCGGCCTGAGGAAGCGCTGGAGCTTGTCGGCCTCGGTGAGCGGCTGGACCATTTCCCCGCCCAGCTTTCAGGGGGCGAGCAGCAGCGGGTGGCCATCGCCCGTGCCATCGCCAAACGGCCGGACCTTCTGCTGTGTGATGAGCCCACCGGTGCCTTGGATAGTAAAACCGGCATCCTGGTCCTCGAGGCCATCATGCGCGTGAATGAGGAGTTGGGCACGACCACCGCGCTCATTACCCACAACGCCGTCATCGCTGACACCGCCCACCGCGTGCTGTCCTTCGCGGATGGCCGTATCGCGGGCACCAAGGTCAACAAGACCCGGATAAGACCTGAGGAGCTGGCCTGGTAATGCTGTTTACGCCCCTAAACCGCAAACTGCTGCGAGACCTCTGGCGCCTGAAGATGCAGGTGCTGGCGATCGCGTTTGTGGTCGCGTCCGGGGCTGCGCTCCTCATCATGTCGCTCACCACCATCGAAGCGCTCGAGGACACGACAAGCGCCTATTATGATCGCTACCGCTTTGCCGACGTGTTCGCGACCGTCAAGCGCGCGCCGGAGGCCCTGCGGCATGAGATCGCCGACATTCCGGGTGTACAGAGTGTGGAAACCCGCATCGTCCAGGTCGCGACCGTGCAGATGAAGGACTTCCCGGAACCCGCAAGCGCCGAGGTTCTCTCCCTGCCCAAATACGGGCCGCAGATCATGAACGTGCTGGTCCTGCGCGCCGGAAGACTGGCGGAGCCCGACCGGCCCGATGAGGTGGTGGTTTCGGAACCCTTCGCCGATGCCCATAACCTGAAGCCGGGGGATAGTTTCGATGCGGTCCTTCGTGGCCGCAAGCGCACGCTCGATGTGGTCGGGATCGCGCTCAGCCCTGAATTTGTTTATGCCATCGCGCCCGGGGGCCTGATGCCGGATGACAAGCGCTTCGGCGTTATCTGGATGGGCCGCCGCGCGCTCGAAGCCGCGTTCGACCTCAAGGAAAGCTTCAACAACGTTACCCTCAAGCTGATGCACGGCACCAACAGCCAGGTGGTGATCGACCAGCTCGACAAGCTGCTCACGCCCTATGGCAGCACTGGGGCTTACGGCCGCAAGGACCAGATTTCCAACTGGTTCCTGATGAGCGAGATTGAGCAGCAGAAGAACCTGTCGAAGCTGTTGCCCGCCATCTTCCTCGCGGTGGCGGCCTTCCTCACCAACATGGTGATGGCGCGCCTTATCGCGACCGAGCGGCGGGAGATCGGCCTTCTGAAGGCGTTCGGCTATACCAACACCGCCATCGGCTTTCATTATGCCAAGATGGTCATGGTGATCGCTGGCATCGGCGTGCTGCTTGGCTTCGGGCTTGGGGCTTGGATGGGCAAGTTCAACACCGAGCTTTATGCCGATTTCTACAAATTCCCCTTCCTCTTGTACCGGCCGGGCCCGGCGAGTTTTGTGCTGGCGGCAGGGGTCAGCCTTATCTCTGCGCTCGCAGGAAGCATGACCTCGGTCGCGAAAGCTGTGAAGCTGCCGCCCGCCGCCGCCATGCAGGCGGAGGCGCCGCCCATTTACAGGCGCGGCTGGCTTTCGCGCAGCATATTCTCGAAGGCGCTGGATGAACCGACCCGGATGGTCTTCCGCCGCATCGTACGCTGGCCGGTGCGGGCCTTCCTCGCCAGCTTTGGCCTTGCCATGTCGGTAGCGGTGCTGGTGCTGTCGCTTCAGTGGCTCGATGCCATTGATTCCATGGTGACGACCTTCTTCGAATATGGTCAGCATCAGGATGCATCGCTCAGCTTCAATGACCTCAAACCAGCAGTGGCGGAGGAAGCCATCCGGCACCTGCCGGGTGTGCTGTCGACCGAACCGTTCCGCATGGTGCCCGCGCGGTTCAGCCATGGCCGGGCTTCGGTGCGTCAGGGCATTTTCGGGGTTCCTAAGGGCGCTTTTCTCAGCCCTGTTTACGACACCGACACCGAAAAGGTTATCCCGGTCCCGCCCGGCGGGGTGGCCATGTCCCTCACGCTGGCGGACATGCTGCATGTTAAGCGCGGCGACAAGGTGAAGGTGGAAATACTCGAAGGTCGGCGCCCGGTTGTGGACCTCACGGTGGCGCGCATCTTCGATACTGATATCGGTAGACCTGCCTATATGAGCCTCCCGGCCCTCAACCGGCTGATGCAGGACGGCCGGGTGGTCAGCGGCTATCACATCTCGATCGATAGCGACAAGCGGGCGGAGCTTTTGCTCAGGCTGACCGAAATCCCCAATGTGGCCACCATCCTGTTCCGGCAGGCCGCGATCGACACCTTCCACCAGACCATGGGCGAGACCATGTATATCTTCACGGGTTTCTTCGTCGTCTTCGCGATGACGCTGTCATTCGGGGTGACCTACAATTCGGTGCGAATTGCATTGTCCGAACGCGCACGCGAGCTGGCGACCCTGCGGGTGCTCGGCTTCAGCCGGTGGGAAATCAGCTATATTTTGCTCGGTGAGATCGGGCTTCTGACCTGGATTGCCATTCCGCTCGGCCTCGTCATTGGCTATCTTCTCTCGTGGTACATGTCGAACGCCTTCGCGACCGAGCTTTACCGGGTGCCGCTTGCGGTAACCGATCAAACATACGGCATGGCGGCAATTATCGCGCTGGTGACCACAATCCTCTGTGCGGCACTGGTGCGGCAGCGCCTTGACCATTTGGACCTCATCGCGGTCCTGAAAACTAGGGAGTGACAGACGTGGATATCAAACGACGGCGGCTTGTGATCTGGGGCAGCGTTTCCGCTGTGCTCATTGCGGGCATTGTTTATGCGATGCGGCCGCAGCCGGTGCTGGTGGATATGGCCAAGGCGGAACAGGGGCGGCTTCTTGTCACCATCGACAAGGAGGGCAAGACCCGTATCCATGATGTCTATACGCTTGATGCACCGCTGACGGGCGAGATGACCCGGATCGACGCGCTGGTGGGCGATACTGTCAAGGCCGGGGAAACTGAGCTGACCGAGATACAGCCCGCAGAACCGGCGTTTCTGGATGTCCGGTCCGAAGCCGAACAGAAGGCGGCGGTAGAGGCGGCGAAAGCGGCGGAGAAGCTGGCGTCAGCCGATGTGGGCAAAGCGCAGGCAACGCTGGCCTTCGCCAATGAGGAACTGGCCCGCGCCCGCGGGCTTATCGAGGACGGGACGATCTCTAAACGGACGCTCGATGATGCAGTGCGTGCCCGCAAGGTCGCCGAAGCCAGTCTCGAAAGTGCCAAGGCAGCCCTGAAGGTACGCGAACATGAACTGGCGCAGGCACGCACACGGCTTCTCAGTCGTAAGGATATCGACAGCAAGCAGAAAGGCTGTGACTGCGTGCCGGTGAAGGCGCCCGTGAGCGGCGTGATCTTGCAGATTTTCCATAAAAGCGAAGGCGTGGTTGCGGCTGGGACGCCGCTTATCGAGATCGGCAACCCTGAAAACCTGGAACTGACCGTGGACCTTCTGTCGGAAGACGCGGTGCTCGTGAGCCCGGGCCAGAAGGCGATCATTACCGGCTGGGGCGGCCCCGATATGGAGGCGCGCGTACGCCGGATCGAACCCTTCGGCTATACCAAGGTCTCCGCGCTCGGCATTGAAGAACAGCGGGTGAACGTGATCCTCGATCTCGTCAATCCGCCGGAAAGCTGGCACCGGCTCGGCCACGGTTACCGGGTCGATGTGCGCGTGGTGCTGTTTGACGGCAATGTGCTCAAGCTGCCGCTCGGCGCCCTGTTCCGCAACGGTGGCGGCTGGTCGGTGTTCGTTGTCGATGACGGCCATGCCCGGCTTAGGGAGGTCGAGGTCGGCGAACGCAATAACCTGGAAGCCGAGATCAAAGGCGGCCTGAAGGCCGGGGAAAAGGTCGTGCTTTACCCCGGCGACCGCATTCAGGATGGCACCGCCGTCGCCCAGCGCTAAGCTATCAGAAGAGGATGAGCCTCAGACCGTAGGCAACCACGCCTACGGTCAGGACACCCGCCACCCAAAGCCCTGCGAACCACAGGAGCTTCTTGGATAGCGGGCGTTCGTCTGGGGTGGGGCCGGTCATCAGTGATAGCCTTCGCCCTGTTTCACCTTGCCCCGGAAAATCCAGTAGGCGTAGGCGGTGTAGCCGAGGATGATGGGCAGCAGAACCACCGTCCCCACCAGCAGGAAGCCGAGGCTCTTGTCCGGCGCCGCTGCTTCCCAGATCGTGACTTTAAGCGGCACGATATGCGGGAACAGGCTGATGCCGAGGCCGATGAAGGACAGCACGAACAGCGTGACCGCCGCCAGGAACGGCTTATAGTCGGCGCCCTTCTTGAGGCTGCGCCACAGCCACAGCGCGGCGGCCATCACCGCGATCGGCACTGGCGCGGTATAAAGAACCGCCGGGTAGGAGAACCAGATCTCCATGAAGCGTGGGTCGAGCGACAGGGTCGCGCCGCTGATCAGCCCGATGAACAGCACGGTGCCAACACCGGTGATGGTGGCATAGCGCACCGCCTGTTTCCGTAAGGTGCCCTCGGTTTTCATGACGAGCCAGGTGGAGCCCAGAAGCGCGTAGCCGACCACGAGGGCGACACCGGTCAGCAGGCTGAACGGGGTCAGCCAGTCCCACCAGCCACCGGCGTAGGCGCGGCCTTCGACATGGATACCCTGCACGAAAGCACCGAGCGCGATGCCCTGGCAGAAGGCGGCGACCATGGACCCCGCGGTGAAGGCAAAGTCCCAGTGGCCGCGGTGGTTCTCGCTCCGCCAGCGGAACTCGAACGCCACACCGCGGAAGATGAGCGCGATCAGCATGGCGATGACCGGGGCGTAAAGCGCGGGCATCAGGATCGAGTAGGCCAGCGGGAAGGTGGCGAACAGGCCGCCACCGCCGAGGATCAGCCAGGTTTCGTTGCCGTCCCACACTGGGGCGACCGTGTTCATGGCGACATCGCGGTCCTGGTCACGCCTCAGGAACGGGAACAGGATGCCGATGCCGAGGTCGAAACCGTCAAGCAGCACATAGATGAGGATCGCGGTGGCGATCAGGAAAGCCCAGATGAGCGGTAGGTCGATCATGGCTGGCTCCTATTCTTTTGCGTCTGTGGTTTCGAGGTAGGCGGCGGTGGACGCGACCCGGGTAGGTTTACCCCTGTCCGGACCGTGCGTGGCCTCACTCGGTGTCTGGCGCATCAGGCGCAGGATGTAGAAGACCCCGGTACCGAACACGATGAAGTAAACGGCTGCGAACACGGCAAGCGATGTCCCGACAGCCGGTGCCCCAATGGGCGACATGGACTGGTCGGTGCGCAGGAGGCCGTAGATCGTATAGGGCTGGCGGCCGACTTCGGTGACGATCCAGCCTGAGACCACGGCGATGAAACCGGCGGGGCCCATCGCGACGGCAGCTTTCTTCAGAAGCGGCGTGTCATAAAGCTTGCCGCGGAAGCGCTGGACAAGTCCCCAAATGCCGAGCCCGGCCATCAGAAGCCCAAGCCCCACCATAACCCGGAAGGCCCAGAAGACCACGAACACCGGCGGACGTTCGTCCTTCGGCCATTCCTTCAGGCCCTTGATGGTGCCGTTCATGCTGTGGGTCAGGATCAGGCTGGCGAGATGCGGAATTTCGACCGCGTAATCCACGGTCTCGGTCTTCTCATTCGGGATGCCGAACAGCAGCAGCGGCACAGGGCCGTCATTCTCAAAGTGACCTTCCATCGCGGCCACCTTGGCGGGCTGGTGCTCCAGCGTGTTGAGGCCATGCTGGTCACCGGCGAAAATCTGGATCGGCGCGACGATGGCGGCCATCCAAAGCGCCATGGAGAACATGATGCGCGCGGGGCGGTTGTCCTTGTCCTTCAGAAGGTGCCAGGCGCCGACACTGCCGACCACGAAGGCGGTGGTCAGGTAGGCTGCCAGCACCATATGAACCAGCCGGTAGGGGAAGGACGGGTTGAAGATCACCTCCCACCAATCGGCGGCGACAAACTGGCCTGCGTCGTTGATGGCATAGCCCGCCGGCGTCTGCATCCAGCTGTTCACGCTCAAAATCCAGAAGGCGGAGAAGAGCGTGCCGAAGGCCACCATCAGCGTGGCGGTGTAATGCAGCCGCTTGCCGACCCGTTCGAGCCCGAACAGCATGATGCCGAGGAAGCCTGCTTCCAGGAAGAAGGCGGACAGGACTTCATAGCCCAGCAGCGGGCCGATCACCGGGCCGGCCTTATCGGAGAAGACGGACCAGTTGGTGCCGAACTGGTAGCTCATCACCAGGCCGGAAACCACGCCCATGCCGAAGGCGACAGCGAAGATTTTCATCCAGTATTTGAAGGCGGTCAGGTAGGCGTTGTCGCCGGTTTTGAGCCATAACCCTTCAAGGACGGCGAGGTAGGAGGCGAGGCCGATGGAGAAGGCGGGGAAGATGATGTGGAAGGCGACAGTGAAGGCAAATTGTGAACGTGCTAGGAATTCAGCGCTGAAATAATCAGCCATCTGTTTACTCCTTGATCTGGCGGAGCTGGGGTCACTCCGCCGCTTGGGCTGTACGGGCCAGATCGGGGGCCAATTCTTCGATGGCCTTATACTGGCTAAGGAATACTTTGCCTGTGAGGTGCTGCAGCAGGCTGGACCGTTCAAGCCGATCCATCACCGGCCCTTTGACCTCACTCAGGTGGAAGGTGACGCCTGAGGTCTTCAGGCGGCTGTTGATCTCCTCCAGGCTCTCAAGAGCGCTGGCATCGATCTCGTTAACGGCCGGGCACATCAGGACAACATGCTTGAGCGCCTTGTTCGCACTCACCAAATCATAGACCTTGTCCTCAAGGAACCGGGCGTTGGCGAAATACAAACTCTCATCAACCCGGAGGGTCAACACCGTATCATTCGTCAAGACATTATGCCGCAGGATGTTACGGAAATGCTCGGTTCCTGGCACGATTCCGACGATAGCACAGTGCGGTTTGCTTGTCCGGTAAAGGTGCAGCACGATCGATAAAACCACACCTGCGATCAGACCGAGTTCGACTCCGGCGATCAAGGTCACGACAATGGTTGTCGCGGTGGCGGCGAAGTCGCGCTTCGAATAGCGCCAGGTATGCAGAAGCACCTTGCCGTCGATCAGCGACAGCACGGCGACGATGATGGTCGCGGCCAGCGTCGCCTTGGGCAGGAAATACAGAAGCGGGGTCAGGAAGATGGTGGCGACGGCGATGCCGATGGCGGTGAAGGCGCCAGCCGCCGGGGTTTCGGCCCCTGCATCAAAATTGACGACCGACCGGGCGAAGCCGCCGGTTATCGGGTAGCCGCCGGTCACGCCCGCGCCGATATTGGCGATGCCGAGGGCGACAAGCTCCTGGTCCGGGTCCACGCGTTGACGGCGTTTGGCAGCCAGGGTCTGTGCCACGGAAATCGAGGAGACGAAGCCGATCAGGCTGATCAGAAAGGCCGAGCTGGCCATGTGGGTGATCAGCGCCATGTCGAGATGCGGCACGGTCACGGACGGCAGGCCCACGGGCACTTGGCCAACCACAGGCACGCCGCTTTGGTCCAGATGCCAAACGGCGGTGATAAGGGTGGTGATGATAACCACCGCGACGGGCCCGCCCTTGGCAAGCGGCCCGGCCCAGGTTTCGCTGACGCCGATGGACAGGAGCATCTTCTTCAGGCGGGAGCGGGTTGAGAACAGCGCCGCCATGCTGGCGGTGCCGATGATCAGGGTAGGCACGTTGGTTTTGCCGATTTGGGCGGAAAGCGATTCAATAAGCTCGATTAATGTGCTGCCGCTCGATGTAATCCCGAGGATATATTTGAACTGGCTGACCGCGATCAGGATGCTGGAGGCGACGATGAAGCCGGAAATCACCGGGTGGCTGAGGAAATTCACCAGAAACCCCAGGCGCATCAGCCCCATCACCAAAAGCATCAGGCCGGAAAGGAGCGCGAGGACCATCGCCGCTTCGACATAGCCGATGCCGCTTCCGGGCGCAGCATGGGATATAGCGGCTGCTGTCATCAGCGAGATCACGGCTACGGGGCCGACCGCCAGCGCCCGTCCGGTGCCGAAGATGGCATAAAGCACAAGCGGCAGCATACTGGCATAGAGGCCGACTTCAGGCGGCAGGTCAGCAAGCATGGCATAGGCAAGCGACTGCGGGATCAGCATGACTGTGACGATGATGGCCGCCGTGATGTCGCTGACAAACGCCCGGCTGTTGTAAGCCGCTCCCCACTCGAGAATGGGGAAGAAACGCTTGAGGGTGGAAGCCGCTTTCATGGGCTATATATCCTTCTCTCGCCTGTAAAGGACGATGGCAGCAGGGGAACTGCTGCCATCATTGTTATTTTTTGTCTTTGAAATCGCAAGCGTCTGACGCGTCATGTGCGAGCGGCGCATGGCTCAGCACCTGCGGTTTCGCCAGCCATTCCCGGCCTTTGAGCATCAGGTCGAAATAGATGGACGGCATCAGCTTTTCCTTCAGGAACCAGGCGATGCTGGACGGCTTGGTGCCTTCGATCAGCCAGCGCGGCAGAGTCGGCTGCAGTTTGCCGCCATAGCCGAATTCGGCGAGGACGACCTTGCCGCGTTCCACCGTCAGCGGGCAGGAGCCGTAACCTGCATAAAGCGCGCCGGGGGCCTGGCCGTCCAGAACGGCGAGCACATTGTGGGCAACCACGGGCGCCTGCTTGCGCACGGCCGCGGCGGTTTTGGCGTTGGGGGCGGAACAGCTGTCGCCGAGCGAGAAGATATTGCCATACTTCTGGTGCTGCAGCGTTTCATTATTGACGGCGACCCAGCCGACGGCATCGGCGATCGGGCTGCCCTTCATGACATCGAGCGGCCCTTGCGGCGGGCAGACATGGAGCATGTCGAATTCCCGCGTTTCTTGGGTGACGTTCCCGGCGTCATCGGTCACCGCGAAGGTGGCGATTTTCTTCGCGCCATCGACCGCGATCAGGTCTTCTTTGTAATGCAGGTGGGCGTTATAGCGCTCGATATAGCCCATCAGGGCAGGGACATAGTCGGCGACGCCGAAAAGCGCGGCACCTGCCAGGTGGAAATTGATGTCGATATCCTTGAGACGGCCCTCGCGGCGCCAATGGTCGCACGCCATATACATGGCTTTCTGCGGCGCGCCCGCACATTTGATCGGCATCGGCGGCTGGGTGAAAAGCGCGCGGCCGTTCCTGAGGCCGGTGACCAGCTCCCAGGTATAGGGGGCGAGGTCGAACCGGTAGTTTGAGGTTACGCCGTTCTTGCCTAGCGTGTCGGTCAGGCCCTCGACCTTGTCCCAGTCGAGCTTCAGGCCCGGGGCAACCACGAGGGTCTTGTAATAGATTTTCTCACCGTCTTCGAGGACCACGGCATTCTTGGTGGGCAGGAATTCCGCCACCGCGCCATGCAGCCAGGTCGTGCCTGCGGGCAGGACATCCGCGAGCGGGCGTTTCGTCTGTTCACGGCTGAAGACGCCGCCGCCGACCAGGGTCCAGCCGGGCTGGTAATAATGAACCTCTTTGGGCTCGATGATGGCGATGTCCAGGTCCGCGCGGCGCTTAAGCAGGCTGGCTGCAGCGGCGATGCCGCCGGCGCCGCCCCCGATGATGACAACATCGTGGGCATGGCGCTCGGCCTCGGGCACCTTCTTGGCCCGGCCTTTGGTGTCAGCGCTGCCCGCCGTCATGCCTTCAATCGTGCCGCGGAGGGCGCTGAGGTTATAGCCAGCGGATGCCGCGGTCTTGAGGATGGCGTCGGTGGACAGGTGCCCGGCTTCGGAAAGCGCCCACAGGCTGATCGACCGCATCCCCGAACGGCAGTGTGCCAGCACCGGGCCTTTCATCTGGGCCATGGCGCGACCGAAGGCGTTGATGTCCTTCTTGGTCATGCGGCCGGGGCGGATCGGAATATGGCGGTAGTCCATGCCATGTTCGGCAGCCAGATCAGCCATTTTTGCAGCGCTCGGCTGGCCCATGCTTTCACCGTCCGGGCGGTTGTTGATGATGCCCTTGAAACCTTGGGCGGCCAGGATGCTGATGTCCTGCTCACTGATTTGCGGCGAAACCGAAAGGCCCGGCGTTACTTTTTTTACAGTCATGGGGTGGGGCTCTCCTAGTCGCCGTTAAAACAGGTTGATCGGCAGTTTCAAATAGCGGATGCCATTGTCTTCTGCCGGGGGCATGTCGCCCGCGCGCATATTGACCTGCACGGACGGCAGGATGAGGCGCGGCATATCAAGCGTGGCGTCGCGTTTGTTGCGCATCTCTGCGAACTCTGCGGCGCTGATGCCTTCATGAATATGAACATTCTTGGTCTTCTCCTCGCCGACGGTGGTTTCCCAGGCGTAGGTGTCACGCCCCGGGGCCTTATAGTCATGGCACATGAAGAGACGGGTCTCATCCGGCAGGGCAAAAATTTTCTGGACCGAGGCGTAAAGCGTTTCGGCGCTGCCGCCCGGGAAGTCGCAGCGGGCGGTGCCATAGTCCGGCATGAAGAGGGTGTCGCCAACGAAGCCGGCATCGCCGATGATATAGGTCATGCAGGCGGGGGTGTGGCCGGGCGTGTGGAGGGCGCGGGCCTCGATGTTGCCAACCTTGAAGCTGTCGCCATCGTTGAACAGATGGTCGAACTGGCTGCCATCGCGCTGGAAGTCGGTCCCGGCGTTGAACGCTTTGCCGAAGACATCCTGCACAACGGTGATGTTGGTGCCGATGGCGAGCGCGCCGCCCAGCTTTTCCTTGAGGTAGGGGGCTGCGGACATATGGTCGGCATGGACGTGGGTTTCGAGAATCCAGTCCACTGTCAGGCCGGCTTCCTCAATGAAGGCGATGATCTCATCGGCGCTTTTGGTGCTGGTCCGGCCCGAATTGGGGGCGAAGTCGAGCACGGAATCGACGATGGCGCATTTCTTGGTTTCCGGGTCGGACACCACGTAGCTCACGGTAAAGGTGTCCTTGTCGAAGAAGGCTTTGACTTGCGGGGTCATGGATTATCTCCTGGCGCGTGGCCCACACTTTCTTAAAGTCTAAGGGGCATGTTTCTTTGAGGGGTTTAGCGTCGGTTATTCTTTGCGGTAGGGGTCGGGGCTCAGTCTTATCCGGCTGCGTGTTTTGCCGGTGACCTTGGGAAAGGTCGGCGCGGCATCCGGCTTGAGCAGCATTTCCGATAATGTTTCGGCCGAGACGGGCTTGCCGCCGGTAATGGTCCCTGTGCCGAAGGTCAGGCACAGGGCGTTCACGAGGCGTTCCAGCCTGTCGTCGTCGAGCCGGTAGAAAACGGCTTTCGATTCCCGCCTGGTGGTGACTAGGCCTTCGTCACGCAGACGGGCCAGTTCCCGCGAAAGGCCGGGTTGGCGGACACCCGTCAGGCGTTCAATATCGCTGACCGATTTTTCGCCGTCCATCAGGGTACAGGCGGTCAATAGCCGGTTGGGGTGCGACAGGGTCTTCAGAAGACCCGCCACTTCTTCAGCATTCTGACGGATGTCCGTGAGGGCGGCGGGCTCAGTCATTTCGAGCTCTCCACATAGTACCAGTCACGGCCATTGCCTGTGGCTTGCGGCACCCGGGACCGGAGCGCCTCAACCGTGGTCGGCGGTACCTGCAGAAGCTTGTCGCCCGGCTGCCAGCCTTCCGGGGTGGCGAGATCGCCCTGGCTTGTCGCCTGAAGGGCGGCCAGGACGCGCAGCATTTCATCGACCGAACGCCCCACGCTCATCGGATAATGGATAAGCGCCCGCACGATGCCTTCGGGGTCGATGAAAAAGGCGGAGCGAATGGTCGACGTGCTTGTTGAGAAAGCGTCAATCATACCGTAGGCTTCCGCTACGGCGAGGGAGAGGTCCTCGATGATTGGGAAGCTGATCTGCACGCCGAAACGTTCTTCGATGTTCTGTATCCAGGCAAGGTGAGCGTAGATGCTGTCAGCCGAAAGGCCAAGCAGTTCACAGTCGAGATCGCGAAAGCGGTCTGCGGCTTTTTCAAGGGCGATGAATTCGGAGGTGCAAACCGGGGTAAAGTCCGCCGGGTGTGAAAAAAGGATCAGCCATTTGCCCCAATAATCGCTGAGACAGCGTACGCCCATCGTGGTGCGTGCGGCGAAAACAGGGGCTTTATCATTGAGGCGGATGGGCCGGGTCGGCGCGTCGTTTTCTTGGTCTTCATGATGGGTCATGATCCAGAGAGCCTCCATGTGAATTTAATGACTATCACTTTACATATATCAATTACGTAAAATGTAAAGTGTTTGGTGGGAATGTTGGGAAAAGGAAGTTATAAGTGTTTGAACATTCGTATGTTATGGGGTTGGCGGGCGGCGGCCTGATCGGCCTGTCTGTCGTGTTTCTGATGGCGACGACCGGGAGAATCGCCGGCATCAGCGGCATGATTGAAGGGCTCTTGGACCCGAAAGCCGGGGAATCGGCCTGGAAGCTGGCGTTCCTCATTGGCCTGCTGCTGGCGCCGACCCTGTTTCGTCTTGTGACCGGCGGCGTGCCTGAAATCGGCTTTCCGCATTCGCTCGGCCTGATGGTTGCAGGTGGCCTGCTGGTCGGTTTCGGCACCCGGGTAGGGGGCGGCTGCACCAGCGGTCACGGCGTTTGCGGCATCGCGCGTATGTCGCGCCGGTCGATCGTCTCCACCCTGACCTTCATGGCGACAGGGATCCTGACCGTCTATGTGGTCGGCCTTGTGGGAGGCGGCCAATGAAACTGATCGCCTCTTTGCTTGCCGGTCTCGGGTTCGGGGTCGGTCTCACGCTGTCGGGGATGGTCAATCCGGACAAGGTGATTGGCTTCCTCGATATCACTGGCCATTGGGACCCGACGCTGGCCTTCGTCATGGGCGGGGCGCTGATGGTCACCGCGATTGGGTACCGTTTCGTGCTCAAGCGGGCCTGTCCGATGTGCGACGACAAGTTCTATGTCTCTCTCGATAACAAGATCGATGCCCGGCTCGTCGGTGGCGCCGCAGTGTTCGGGATTGGCTGGGGGCTGGCTGGCTTTTGCCCCGGTCCTGCCGTTTCGGCCGTTGGGTTGCATGCCATGCCGGCGCTTTGGGTCGTCGGGGCCATGCTGGTCGGCATGATGGCCAAGCGGTTGATCGTGGGCCGCCACTAGAAAAAATGTGGCGGCGGACCTCCGCGCAGGTTTGCCGCCACGCCTCTCACAGGGAGGACGCTTTTGCCACTCCGCAAGGACTGAATCTAAGGTTTAGGCGATCTTTTCCCTCTTCCGCGCTATGATGGCAGGGCATCTCTGAAGGGGAGGGACGCATGACCATGATCACGCGCGTATTGGCCGGGGGGCTTGTCGCCGGGTTTCTCGATATCAGCTATGCCATCATCGTTTATGGCTTCAAGGGCGTGCCGCCGGTGCGCATTTTCCAATCGGTCGCGGGCGGGCTTTATGGCCGCGCCACCTATGATGGCGGGATAAGAACGGCACTTCAGGGCGGGCTTCTGCATTTCGCCATGGCCCTGGTGATGGCGGCGGTGTTCGTCGCCGCCTATGACCGGCTCAGCTTCCTGCAGAAGAAGACACCCTTGTGGGGCATGGCCTATGGGCTTGGTCTCTTCTTGGTGATGTATCTTGTGGTGATGCCCTTGTCGGCCATCGGCATGATCCGGATCCCCCACGGCGGGTATTTTCTCGGGGCCTTGTTCGCCCATTGCTGCCTCGTCGGGTTACCGATCGCGCTGGCCGCCCGCGGGCGCCGTCCTATCGCGGCATTGTGACCATCTCTTTTGTGCGACTGCTTGCATTGCCGGATGCCTTTGCCTAAACCCAAAAGCTGACCGGCCGGATGCGGGGATAACCCAACCTCCGGCCTGACCGATACCCCAGAATAAGCACAATGAGTTTGGGCATATGGACAAGCGTGGAATTTATGAGGCCGTCAGCGGGGACATCCTCGCCGTTCTGGACGGTGAGACGAATGTGACCGCCCGCATGGCGACGGTATCCTGCCTTCTGTCGCAGGCATTTGCCGACACCTATTTCTGGACCGGCTTCTATGTCGTCGACCCCGAAAAGGAGCGCGAGCTAGTGGTCGGGCCCTACCAGGGGACGCTCGGCTGCCTGCGCATTGCTTTCGGCCGTGGCGTGTGCGGCATGGCGGCGGAGAGCGGTGAAACCCAGGTGGTGGAAGACGTTCATGCGCTTGAAAACCACATTGCGTGCGACAGCCGCAGCAATTCCGAGATCGTCGTGCCGGTCCATGATGGCACGGGCCGCCTGATCGCCGTGTTCGATGTCGACTCCACCAAGTTTGGCGCCTTTGATGACACTGACAAGGAATGCCTTGAAGATCTGATGGCGAAGGTTTTCGCCTGATCTCCCCAACCCGCCCCGAAAAGGAGACCGGTTATGAAATATCTGCACACGATGGTCCGGGTGAAAGACCTGGACGAATCGCTCGATTTCTACTGCAACAAGCTCGGCCTTACGGAAGTGGGCCGCCATGAGGTTCCGGCTGGCCGCTTCACGCTGGTGTTCCTCGCCGCGCCCGGCAATGAGGATGCGCAGGTGGAACTGACCTACAATTGGGACGCGGAAGACTATTCAGGCGGCCGGAATTTCGGTCACCTCGCTTATGCGGTTGACGATATATACGATCTTTGCCAACGTCTTATGGATAAGGGCGTCGTGATCAACAGGCCGCCGCGGGATGGCCATATGGCTTTTGTGCGCAGCCCCGACGGGATTTCGATCGAGTTGTTGCAGGCTGGGAAACGGCTTGAGCCCAAGGAACCATGGGCGTCCATGCCGAATGTCGGCGAATGGTAATGAGGACTTCCCCTTTTGGGGGAAACCAGTTTAAATTCAAGCTTGGTTAACTAAGTTTTTAGTCTTCTTGCGCTCAATGGAATTGGGTATCCAGGCAAGATATTAGGGGATCGTCGTTGCAGCTGCACTGGTCAGACCGCATATCTTTCAAAATGGCCAGGACAGCGGTGATCATTGCCTTTGCCGTGGGTCTGGTGCTGTCTGCCGGTCAGGTTTATCTCGATTATATCGAAGAAGGCGGCCTTCTGGACCAGAAGGTGCTGAAAAGCCTGCAGGTGGCTGAAAAAGCCGCGACCCGTGCCGTGCTGATCCTCGATTCCGACCTCGCGCAGGAGGTTGTTTCCGGCCTGATGCAGTATGACTATGTCTCCGCCGCCGCGATCCTTGATGACCACGGTTCTGTGCTTGCGGGTGCCAAGAAGGATACCAGCCGTCTGGGGACGCCCAGCATCAACTATGCACGTATTTTCGTGGATGACGTGAAGGAATATACCTTCCGCCTCAACCTGCCGGATACGATGGCCGAGCGGCCGGGCAGCCTGCGTGTGACCGTCGACCGGGCCATCGGCCTTCAGCCTTTCTTCTCGCGGGCGGTGACGACTTTCCTGTCCGGTTTAGTACGCAACATGCTGCTCGTGATCCTGCTCTATTTCGCCTTCCACCAGGGGCTGACCAAGCCGCTGGTGCAGATCGTGGAGAAGATGAGCGGCATCAACCCCGAACATCCGGGCGAGCAGCGCATCAGCGTGCACCGGCGCCACAAGAAGGATGAGCTTGGCCTGCTGGTTGCCCAGACCAACCTGTCGTTCGATGCCGTGCAGGTGCTTCTCGATAACCTCCGGTCGACCAACAAGGCGCTGTCTTCATCCGAGGAAGCGCTGAGGAAGCGATCGTGGGAGCTGGAGCAGGAGGTTGAGCGCACCAAGAAGACCTCGATGGAGCTGATTGTCACCAAGGAGCAGGCCGAAGCCGCCAACCGCGCCAAGTCCGTGTTCCTTGCGAACGTCAGCCACGAGCTTCGGACCCCCTTGAACGCCATCATCGGTTTCTCCTCCATCATGGCGGACCAGATGTTCGGCCCGATCGGGCATGAGAAATACCGCGAATATCTGCAGGACATCCGGTCGTCGAGCGAGCATCTGTCCGACGTTCTCGGCGAAGTGCTCGACCTTGCCAAAATCGAGGCTGGTCAGTTCAAGATGGAAGATGAAGACGTGGATATGGTGCGCCTCTTCAACGAAAGCCAGGCGCTTATTTCCGGCCAGGCATCGCAGAAGGGCTTCAGCGTTGCCATGGATGTGCCCGAAGACCTGCCGAAGGTGAAGGGCGACCGTCTCCGCCTCAAGCAGTCGGTTCTCAACCTTCTGTCAAATGCGGTGAAATTCACGCCGCAGGGCAATGGCAATGTCATGCTTTCCGCAGCGATGGACCATGAAAGCGGTGAGATGATCATCCGTGTCGCCGACAAGGGGATCGGTATCTCGCCCGAGGAGCAGGAGCTTGTCTTCTCGCCGTTCGTGCGCTCGGCTTCGGCGCTTAGCCGCAGCCATGAAGGCACAGGGCTCGGGCTGTCGCTGGTCAAGGCCTTTGTCGACATGCATGGGGGTACGATCTCCCTGAAAAGCGAGCCTGAGAAGGGCTCCACCTTTACCATCCGCCTGCCGTCGGACCGTGTAATTACCCAAGCGTAAGCGGGGCGCCGGCCTAGTCTTTCCCGGCGGGGCAGGTTTTCTTGCGCGGGCTGGGTTAAATCCGCTCGTACCAATATTCCGAAAACACCAGAAGCTCGGTGAAGGCGCCATCCTTGATGACCGGGATGACGAGATTTTCGGTGCGCTTGTTCTGGCGGCCGAGAACCGAGGCGCGGGCGCAAAAGGGTTTCCTGAGGTCGATGGCATATTGCCCGATGGCCAGCCAGCGCCGGAATAGTTCAGGGGGCAGGCTTTCCCGTCCGTATTGCCCGGTCATTTCATGCAGGTCATTGGCGACGTGGGTCGCCAGTACGCGGGCATAAAAGTCCACAAGTTTGCCGTCCTTGATGATCAGATCGAACAGGGAAGCGTTGGAAATGAAGTCCCGGATGTCATTCGGGGTGAAAGCGCTGCGCTCCAGCATCCCTTCGGCATTGAGCCGGGGCTGCAGCCATTTGTCAGCGGTTTGCAACAAAGGACGGAGCAACCGGTAAGGTGATTCAAGTGTCAGGTCGACAGGTTTCGACATTACCGTCTCTTATCGTGAGCTTATTAATCGTACCATAGGCTGTTGTCTGGAACGGTCAAGCATCAGGCAGGCTGCTCACAGAAAAGAGAAGGGCCCGCCTTGGCGAACCCTTCGTTTGAAACCAACTTGAAAACCTATCCGGATGAGGCCGGTTTAGATGCTGTCCAGCGCTTGGGACAGGTCCGCGATCAGGTCATCGACATTCTCGATACCCACCGAAATGCGGAGCATACTTTCCGTGATGCCAAGGCGGTTCTTCACATCGTCGGGTACGTCCGAGTGGGTCATGGCGAACGGATGTTCCATCAGGCTTTCGGTGCCGCCGAGGCTGACAGCCAGCTTGATGATGCTGAGATTGTCCAGCACCCGGAAGGCGGCAGCTTCGTCACCGTCGACATCGAAGGCGAAGGTGGAACCAGCCGCGCCGCCACACTGTTCCTGGAAGATCGAATAGCAGGGATCGCTTTCTTCGAGGAAGCCGAGATAATGCACCTTGCTGACCTTCGGGTGGTCGCGCAGATATTCGGCAATCTTGCGGGCGTTGTTGGCGCTTTCGGTCATGCGGATCTTGAGGGTTTCAAGCGAGCGCATGATCAGCCAGCCGGTGTGGGGGTCGCACATGGTGCCGAGGATGGTCCGGAACCCGGCAACCGGCGCCATGACGTCGGCGGCGCCCACGGCCCCGCCTGCCACCACGTCCGAGTGACCGGCGACATATTTGGTCAGCGAATAGATGACGATATCGGCGCCGTGGCTGAGCGGCTTCTGCCACAGCGGGCCGAGGAAGGTGTTGTCGGTCATCACCACCGGACGGTGCCCCTGTTCTTCGCCTAGCTTATCGGCGAGGTCGCGGCACATATGCAGGTCGACCAGGTCATTGGTCGGGTTGGCCGGGGTTTCGGTGTAGATGACAGCCACACGGCCCAGTTTTTTGGCTTGTTCGATTGCCGGGGCGAGGGTCGCCTCATCGCCACCTGCTTCAAATTCCACCGACTGGATACCGAATGCCGGCAGGATGTTACGGATCAGATATTCGGTGCCGCCATAAACCGGAGCGGAATGCACGATCACGTCGCCGGGGCGCAGGTAAGCCCACAGGCAGGTGGAGATGGCCGCCATGCCGGAGGAGAAGGTCAGGCCCTTCTCGGCGTCTTCCCACAGCGCAAGCCGGTCTTCGAGCACTTCAAGGTCCGGGTTGTTGATGCGGGAATAGATCAGGCCCGGTTCTTCGCCTTCGGCCGCCTGGCGCTTGCCGTAGGCGAGTTCGAAGAAATCTTTACCGGCCTTGGCGGATTCGAACACGAAGGTGGAGGTCATGAACACGGGCGGCTTGAGGGCGCCTTCCGACAGCATCGGGTCGTAGCCATAGCCCATCATCTGGGATTCAGGGCTCAGGCGGTGGTTGCCGATAAATTTCCGGCGAAAGTCTTTCCGGGTCTTGGTCATTGGGGCGTCCTTCATTGGCACTGATGTTTTTCGGCCTTTTGGTGGCACGTTGGGTCCGTTTGTTCCCTATATCAGTCCCCCTTGCAACTAGATTCTGCTTGGCTTGAAATTAATGAAAGTCCTTAATTTCTGCGGGCTTGGCGGTGTTCTGCAGTTGTCGTGCGCGCTGGTTCCGTCTGTCACGGCTTTGCCTTTCGGGGGGAGGACGCTATAAACCATGGAGATGGCCCCAAACGCGACACCCGGAGTTTCCATGCTGATTGTTTTATCCCCCGCCAAGAAACTGGATTTCGAACGCGAGAATTATGCCGAGGATGCCCGGCCACCGCGCTTCATGAAGGAAGCGAATGAGCTGGTCGGCTATGCCCGCAAGCTCAAGTCCGAAGACCTCAAGGGTATGATGGGCATCTCGGACGCGCTCGCTGAGCTGAATGTCGGTCGCTTTAAGGCGTTCAAGACGCCCTTCACGCCCGCGAATGCCCGCCCGGCGCTTGATGCTTTCAGGGGCGATGTTTATGTCGGGCTCGATGCCGACACGCTTGATCAGGCGGGGCGTGCTTTTGCCGACAGTCATGTCCGCATCCTGTCGGGGCTTTATGGCCTGCTGCGGCCGCTTGACCTCATGCAGGCCTACCGGCTGGAGATGGGGACCAAGTTCGCGACCGATAAGGGCAAAACCCTCTATGCCTATTGGGGGGACCGTATCGCTGAAGCCCTGAACGATGACCTGGAGGGCGAGGCCGATCCGGTTATCGTCAACCTGGCATCGGGCGAATATTTCAAGGCGGTCAAGCAGAAGGCCCTGAAGGCGCGGGTGATCACGCCTGTGTTCAAGGAGGTTAAGAACGGGGAAGGCAAGGTTATCTCCTTCCTGGCCAAGAAAGCCCGGGGGCTGATGACCCGCTATGTCATCGACAACCGCATCACGGAACCCGAAAAGCTGAAGGCCTTCGACCTGGAGGGGTATAAGTATGACCCCAGCCAGTCGGACGCTGACACATGGGTGTTCACCCGGCCGCGTGCCTGAGCCTCAAGGCGCCGCAGTCCAGACCTCGAACGCCGGTTGGGCAGGCGCGACGTTTTCGGTGTTGGTGATATCCCGGAAAACGCCGACCAGATACCGGTGTCCCATATGATTGGCAAACTGGCCGCTGCTGGCGATCCGCCTTTTTTGTCCGTCCTCGCGCGTTAGATCGAAATTGAAGGTGAAGCCTGTTTTTTCCCGGGCCGCGTAGCGGATATAGCGCGCCATCTGCTTGCGGGTCTCAGCCGAATAATATTTGGCGGAAGCAGGCCCCGTCGGGACTTTGGCGTTGACCGAGCGGCCATGCAGGGCGAAAACGCCGTCCGACCACTGAACCTCCCATGTATCCAGGTTGAGGACCCAGGTGCCGAAACCGCCCAGTTTTTCCGCCTGGGCCTGTTGCAACTCCAACAGATCCTTTCGGGCTCTCAGGCGTATGACCCGGTGCTGGGCTTCCTGCTCTCTCTCCATGATCTCGGCGCGCTCACGCCGGATAGACCGGTTCAGATAGTTGATGAAGAGGCTGATGAGCAGCGTGAAAGCGGCGAACTCCAGGCACAGGCCCAGGATATTTTCCGTGCTGTGGCGGGCCAGGCTCGTCTTCCGGATATAGGACGCAATATAGGTGGAAAGGGCTTTCATGGCCCTGAGGGCGGGTAGGTCATCCACTTTCACCAGCGGGTCCAGTGCTCCGGTGCGCTTCCAGGGCACCGTGTTCGCGGTGGTAAGGGCCGCGGTGTAATTCCGGAGCATGGTGGTGATATCCGCCTTTTCGGCAAAAAATCCGGGAATGCGGTCTTCGGTCTTGGCCCAAAGCTCCTTGGCCAGGTGCATCTGTTCATTGGCGCGTCTCAGGTAGGCCGGACTACCCCTGAGGACGTAGTTTTTGAAATTGTGGATGAAACCGCCATAGCCGAAGGTGGTTCTGAACTCGGCATAGGTCCGGCGCGTTTCGACCATATTTTCCAACTGCGTGTCGGTTTCGTGCATATAGTGGACACGGATAAGGAGCAGGCCGATTGCGGCCATTGTGGCAGTGAGGCCTAGAATCAGACTGACCCAGAAAACGATTCTCTTCGCTAGCGAGTCATATAGGAATTGGGTCATCGCGCTGAGATCGGGGTTGTTGCTTCCATGGGATGTATAATAGCAAAATATACAATCATTACGATTTAAAAATATTCCATAAATGGTATGATTTCAAATGGCGGCTTGCGAAAGGCTGCTGTGGACACATGGAGCCTTCTATTTTTGTCAGTGACTTCAGGGGGATGCATCGGGGGCGGCCAAATGCGGCGATGGCGTGGTCTCCGTCCGGCACCGCTGCCGGTTCGCCTGCGGCCAGCCTGAAACCGGGGCGGTTTATAGGAGGGTTAGCCGCGGATAAACAGAAGTTGTTTTCGACTTTGAGGGCCAGGAAGCTATAGTAACGGTCAAGTTTCAACACGATGGAGGGCGCGGGACATGGATTTTAAAGTCAATGGCAAAGCCGTCAGCTTTGACGGCGAAGGCGATATGCCGCTGCTGTGGTATCTGCGCGATATCGCAGGCATGACCGGTACCAAGTTCGGCTGTGGCGCCGGCCTGTGCGGCGCCTGCACGGTTCAGGTGAACGGCACGGCCGTCCGCTCGTGCCAGACCGCGATGGAAGACGTGGCAGGCGCCAATATCACCACCATCGAGGGCCTGGCGGCCGGCGATACGCTGACCGCGCTCCAGATGGCCTGGGCCCAGCATGAGGTGCCCCAGTGCGGCTATTGCCAGAGCGGCCAGCTCATGCAGGCGGCGGCGCTTCTCAAGGAAAACCCGTCCCCCTCCGACGAGGAAATCGAGCAGGCCATGTATGGCAACATCTGCCGTTGCGGCACCTACCAGCGCATCAAGGCTGCGATCAAAGCGGTCGTGAGCGGTGAGATCAAGGGAGGCACGTTATGAGCTTCGATATCGAAAATATCTCACGCCGCGGCATCCTCAAGGGCATCGGCATCACCTCCGGGTTGATCCTGGCGGCCCCGCTTGTCGGTTGTTCCCCGGCGCAGAAAGCCATGGGCAAGCCGCTCAAAAGCTCGGTCTATCTGCAGATCGACCCGGACGGCACCGTGCATCTTTATGTGCACCGGGTGGAAATGGGCCAGGGCAGCCGCACCGGCCTGTCGCAAATCATCACCGATGAGCTGGACGGTGACTGGTCGCGCATCAAGCTGGTGAATGCATACGGCGACAAGAAGTTCGGTGACCAGGATACCGACGGCTCCACCTCGATCCGCAAATTCTATGATGCCTTCCGTGAAGCAGGGGCGGTCGCCCGTACCATGCTGGAACAGGCCGCCGCCGCCAAATGGGGCGTGGATGTCTCCAAGGTCGAGGCCCAGCACCACCGCATCGTCAATAATGAGACCGGCAAGTCCGAGGACTTCAGCGTCTTCGTCGATGCCGCCTCCAAGCTGCCGGTGCCCGATGCCAAGACGGTCAAGCTCAAGACGCCGGGCGAACGCACGCTGATCGGCAAGCCCAAGCGCAACGTCTATATGAAGGAATTCCTCACCGGCACCGCCCAGTATGGCCAGGATGTCCGCCGTGAGGGCATGCTCTATGCCGTGGCGGTCCGCCCGCCTGTGGTCGGCGGCAAGGTCAAGTCCTTTGACCGCGGGGCGGCCATCGCCGTCAAGGGCGTGGTCGATGTGGTCGAACTGCCGACGCTTGAAAAGCCGGTTGCCTTCAAACCGCTCGGCGGTGTTGCCGTGCTGGCGACCAATACCTGGGCCGCCATGAAGGGTGCGAAGGCCCTGAAGGCCGAGTTCGAGGATGGCCCCAACGGCGATTATGATACCACCGTTTATGCATCCAAGCTGTGGCAGGCCATCGATGGCGAAAGCCGCAACTTCCTGAAGGTGGGCGACGCCGATGCCGCCCTGAAGACCGCGCCGCATGTCTTGCGCGCGCAGTATTTCGTGCCGCACCTGGCGCACGCGCCGATGGAACCGCCCGCGGCCACCGCCGAATGGAAGGACGGCAAGCTCAGTATCTGGACCTGCTGCCAGAACCCGCAGTCGGTGCAGGAAACCGTGGCGCCTTATGTCGGCCAGAAGCCGGAAGAGATTTATGTCGAAGCCACACTTCTGGGTGGGGCCTTCGGGCGCAAGTCCAAGCCGGATTTCGCCGCCGAGGCAGCGATCCTCGCCAAGCATGCCGGGCGCCCGGTCAAGATGGTCTGGACCCGTGAAGATGACATGCATCATGACTATTTCCACACCATTTCGGCGCAGCGGGTCGAAGCGGCGCTCGATGACAAGGGCAAGGTAACCGCCTGGAAGCACAAGTCCGTCTTCCCGTCGATTGCCGAGCTTTTCAACCCGAAGGTGGATGGCCCGACCGCGTCCGAGCTTGGCCTCGGCCTTCTGGATATGCCGTTCGACATCCCGAACCTGCAGGTCGATGCGGGCGCGGCACGCGGCAAGGTACGGATTGGCTGGCTCCGCTCGGTCACCAATATCCAGCATGCGTTCGCGATCGGCTCCTTCGTCGATGAAATCGCCACGGCGCGCGGCACCGACAGCCTCGCCACCTGGATGGAGCTTATCGGACCTGACCGGGTGATCAACCCGGTGGCCGAAGGTGCGGACTATTCCAACTATGGCGAAAAGCCGGACCGCCACCCGATCGAGACCGCCCGCCTCAAGGGTGTGCTCAAGAAAGTGGCTGAGATGTCGGGCTATGGCACGGTCGCCGAAAAGGGCCGCGGGCTCGGCATTGCCGCGCACCGCAGCTTCGTCAGCTACGTCGCCTCAGCCGTTGAGGTGAAAGTGGCGGACGACGGCACGCTCACGATCCCGCGGGTCTGGATGGCGATCGACTGTGGCCTTGCCGTCAACCCGGACCGGGTCAGGGCGCAGATGGAAGGCGCTGTGGTCTTTGCGCTCTCGCACGCGGTCCATGGCGAAATCACCGCCAAGAACGGCCGTATCCAGCAAAGCAATTTCGACACCTTCCAGGTCTTCCGGATGGAAGAAGCGCCGACGGTCGAGGTGGAAATTCTGGAAACCACCGGCATCCCCGGCGGGGTGGGCGAACCGGGCGTGCCGCCTGTGGCCCCGGCGCTTACCAACGCCATTTATGCCGCCACCGGCCGCCGCATCCGCCGCTTGCCGGTGGGCGACCAGCTTTCAGCCTGACCCTGAAGCGCATCGTCAAAAAACAAAAGGCGGTCCCTTTCGGGGCCGCCTTCGTTTTAGCCTGAAAGCTAAGGATTAGAAGCGGTAAGCCACACCCAGCGTCGTGGTGACGGAAGAGGTGTCATACATGTTGGCTTTCACGCGGAACGACCAGTTGCTGCCAATGGCGCGCTCGTAGCCGAGGATCGTGCTGAGGCCGTCACCGGTGGCGGAGAAACCAAAGGCGGATGCCTTGACTTTGACATAGCCTGCGCCGACAAAAATCATGTCGCGCTTCTCTGCGCCGAAGGCATAGCCGACCGTGCCATTGACGGTCCAGATATTGTCGAGATAGTCGATGTCGGCCGACCCGAACGTGCCTTCAACGCCCAGGACGAGGTCGTTGTCGAGCTGCTTACGCGCGCCCAGAACGCCTGCATAATAGAGGTCGTTATAGTCGCTATCGTTCACCAGACCGGCTTCCGCACCGAGGTAAAAACCGGTGAAGGGGTGTGCGTCGTCTGCTTGTGCCGCACCGGCAAATGCCAGGGTAGCGGCGGCCATCGCTGCCAGCGAAATTGCTTTCATGATAAGTACCTTTATTTTTTACATTAAACCGGGAAAGTCCGGGGCGGCTTAGATAGCGGCTCACGGCGTAAGTGCAATTCAACGAAAGTGTAATTTCAGCCTAAAGCTGTTTATTGTTGCATTTTTGTGACGCCCATAGGGGCTGTAAGACACGGCTTGAACCGGGGCCCCTCTCACGGCTATAAGGCAGGCCTGAATATGGCTCCGGGCTTAGCCTTGGCGCTTAAGAGTTTTCCTTCTGAATGGATGCATCATGGCCGCACCGATCCTGAGCCTGCGTGATATCGACCTCCACTGGGGGGCTGATCCGGTGCTCGACCATCTGGAGCTTCATATCGGCGACAATGACCGCCTGTGCCTGATTGGCCGCAACGGTGCCGGTAAGTCGACGCTTCTCAAGGTCATCGCGGGACTGATTGAGCCCGAAGGCGGCGAACGCTGGGTCCAGCCCGGCACCCGCGTGGCCTACCTGCCGCAGGAACCGGACGCCAGCGGCTACGCCAGCCTCTATGACTATATCGTTGGCGGCCTGCCCGTGGATGAGCAGGACCAGACCTACCGCGCCGACGTGCTGGTCGAGGACCTGGATATCAACGCCGATGCCACGCCGGACAGCGCCTCGGGCGGGGAACTCCGCCGTGCGGCACTCGCGCGCACGCTGATCGGTGAGCCGGAGCTGCTGCTGCTGGATGAGCCGACCAACCACCTGGATATCAACATCATCCAGTGGCTGGAGGACTATCTCAAGACCTGGCGCGGCGCGATGGTGATGATCAGCCACGACCGTACCTTCCTGAATAACCTCGCCACCGCCTGCCTGTGGCTCGACCGCGGCAAGATCCGCCGTCTTGAGGACGGCTTCCAGTCGTTCGAAGCCTGGCAGGACAAGGTCGTCGCCGAAGAAGCCGAGGCGATGAAAAAGCTCGACAAGGTGATCAAGGAAGAAACCCGCTGGTCGGTCGAAGGCATCAGCGCGCGCCGGACCCGGAACCAGGGCCGCCTCAGGCGCCTTTATGCCCTCCGGGATGAACGCCGCAACGCGGTCAAGGCCACGGGGCAGGTGTCTATCACGCTCGCGGGCGCGGACAAGTCCGGCAAGACGGTGATTGAGGCCAAGAATATCAGCAAGGCCTATGACGGCCGCACGCTGTTTGAGGATTTCTCCATCCGCATCAACCGCGGCGACCGGATCGGTATCATCGGTCCGAACGGTGCGGGCAAATCGACGCTCCTGAAGGTACTGATTGGCGATCTGGAGCCGGACAGCGGCACCGTCAAGATCGGCACCAAGCTGGAGACCGTGATCATCGACCAGAAGCGCGCGGCGCTCAAGGATGACATGACGGTCAAGGATGCGCTGACCGGCGGACGCGGCAACTATGTCCATATCGGGGATGAGGCCCGGCATTTCGCCACCTATATGAAGGAATTCCTGTTCAAGCCGGAAAACGCGAATACGCCGGTTTCGGCGCTTTCGGGTGGGGAACGGAACCGGCTCTTGATCGCGTCCAACTTCGCCAAGCCCTCGAACCTGATGGTGCTCGATGAGCCGACCAACGACCTGGACATGGACACGCTCGACCTCCTTGAGGAAGTGCTGGCGGACTATAAGGGCACCATTATTCTCGTCTCTCACGACCGGGATTTTCTCGACCGGGTCGTGACCTCGTCTATCGTGATGGAAGGTGACGGCACTGCGGTCGAATATGCCGGGGGCTATTCGGATTATAAGGCCCAGAAGGCACTGTCCGCCGCGCCGGAAAAGCTGGAGGCCAAAGAGAAAACGCCCAAGGAAAAACTGGTGTCCATCGACGCCGCGCCGAAGAAGAAAGCCAGCAAGCTGTCCTACAAGGACCAGCGGGAGCTGGACGGCCTTCCGGCGGAGATCGAGGCCCTGAATACCAAGATTGCCCAGATGGAAGCCGAAATTTCGGACCCCGCGCTTTACACAAAGAACCCGGACCGCTTCGCCGCGCTCACGAAAGAGATCGGCGCCGCGCGAGACCATCTGGACGAACGCGAAATGCGTTGGCTCGAACTTGAAGAACTCAAGGACCAGCTTTCGGGCTAGGCAATATACCTGGCTCATTATCAAGATTGAAAGCTTGCTTCCTCCAGTTGTGTCGCTAAGTTTGGGGCAAGTCTTCTTGGGGGTAGGTATGACTGTACGACGACTTCTGGCTTTGGCGGCAATGGTGATTGCCGTTGGCTCATCTTCTGTACAAGCCGAAAATGCATGTAAGGTCTCGGATGTTTTGCCGAAGCTGCAGGCTTTGGCCCTAAACCGCATTCCGGCTGAGGAGCGTTCATTTGGTACGATGAAATCCCTGCGTCTTTGGGATCAGGCAGAAGTGGCTGCTCAAAAATATGATGAGGCCATCAAGACGAAATATGGGGCGCATCCGGATACGTCTATTGCGAACATGCTGTTGGACTGGAATGCGTTGGAGCGTTTCCATCTGATGCGTGGTTTCTATGAGGGAAAGCGGAGTCTTGCCGACGTGGAGGCTTACCTAGCGAAAAGTCAGGACGACTGGCGCAGGATGGTTGATGTTCTAGATTATGTTGATCTGCCGGATGAGGCATTGACAGGCATTGCTCAAGTCTTGGTGACCAAAGTAGTCCCCAGTATGCGCGGGTTCAACATGGGCGGGGCTATTGCAGCCCAAGGACCAAAATTTTTGCGGCTGGTTGAAGACACGCCAGCATACAAGGCAGAACCAATATTTGCCAAAATTGGTGAGGTCGGCTTGCTTGCTCAACGAGGGGACCTTTCTACTGCTACACGTGTTCTGAGAAAGATGATTGAAGAAGCGCGTCAGAAAGCACCCTCCTTGCCGGAAAGCATTCACTACGATTTGTCATATAATGCGATGGCGATTGGCGATGGACAGGCCCTTAAAATGCTCGCCAATATCCGTTCAGAACCGGAACCACCTGACCCAAATCTGGAAGGTGAAGACCTTGGGCCCGCCAGATATGATATGGCGGACGACTGGAAGAATCGAACATCTTTCTCGGCTTCAGAGCTTACCGCCATGCAGTGGGACCGCCGTCGCTTGATTGGGCTGATGCTGACCTTCGAGCAGTTGCAGGTTGGGACTATGAAAGCGCGCAAGGCTTTGGCGACCAAACTACTCCCGGTACCCGAGCAAAGTGAAAATATCGGGCGTCTCTATGCCTATATTGGTGACGAGCCTGGCTTTTTCGATCTGATTGCGAAGGAGCCGCCCGAGGAACAGGCCAAGGCCATTCTCGCATATATAACTTTCCTGAGGGGTAGGGGGCTTTCGCCTTCAGAAAATGCATGGAAGCAGCTGATCGGCCAGATTGGCGCTCTGCAATATCAGACCTATGAACCAAAGCAGATAACGAAAGATGGCGGTGTACGCTACCAGATGGGCCCGAATGCCTTTGAGGGCGATTTGGTTGATGCTGCCGACCTCGTTTTGGCCATGTGCCATAAATAGCTTCTGCCCCTTGCCCTTCTCCGTGCTTTGGACTAATAGTTTCCGCCTCCGTAGGGGAGTAGCCGCCTTCGACCATCAGAAGGCCCCGTATCAACAGACTTGGTTCAGCCCGCAAAGGGGTGCCATGGTGCGGGGAGGCCGGTTTCCGGTTTGGCGAGACCTATGGCGAGCGCGTGCCGGTTTACGTGAGGGAGCTGGCGGTTCGTGCCGCCATTAGGTATGCCCGGCTCCCTCCTGTGAGACTTTTCATGCAGGCTTTCTTTGCGATTTTCGTGACCGTGTTTCTGGCCGAACTGGGGGACAAGACCCAGCTTGCCACTGTGCTTTTTGCCTCGGACGGCAAGATGCCGGCCTATGCCGTGTTCATCGCGGCGGCGGCGGCGCTTGTCGCGTCAACGGCGCTGGCGGTTGTCGTCGGCACGCTGGCCGAACGCTACATGACCATGGTGCCCCTGAAGCTTATTGCCGGGCTCGGCTTCATTGTGATCGGCGCCTATACGGTTTGGGATCATTTCAAGGACGTGGCCTGAGGGCTCACCACTCATTCCTGATGGCGGCGACTGGGGTCCATACCGTGTCCCAGCGGCTAAGTTTTTCGTCCTTACTGAGCACCTTGGGTGAGGCCGGGACGCTGGCGGGCAGGGTGGCGTGGTCATCAAGCGCGCGGGCGTTTACCGCGCCCTTGGGCTTGCCACCGATCTCGCTGGTTACGGCGCTCACGCCGCCGCAGTTCTGGCAGATCCAGAAATGGGCGCTTTCGGAGCCCTGCTTGAACAGGCTGAGGGCGGCTTCATTCTGCACCTCGATGGTCAGCGCGCCTTCAGGGTCGGACAGCCACTCGGCGCCGTGCAGGGTGCAGAAGTCGCAGTCACAGGCGCGCGGGGTCAGGGCATCCGCCGTTTTGCCGCTTTCGAAGCGGATGGTGATGTTGCCGCAATAACAGCCGCCGGTGTGGTTGGTCATGTCCGTCTCCGTCAAGTCAGTCTCGCCCCTGCGAATTTGCCACAGGGGCGGGTCAATAAACAGGGGGCGGGCGCTATAATTTTTCTGTTCAAGGCCGGGAAATCTGCTAAACAGGGGCCAACCGCTGCCCGGCGGCTTTTTTGCGGCTGGGGGCATTACCGAAAATCAGTCTGAAGGATAAGCTGCAGAGGGTAACCATGGCAGGCCATTCCAAATTTAAAAACATTATGTACCGCAAGGGCGCCCAAGATAAAAAGCGCTCGAAAATCTTCTCCAAGCTGAGCCGCGAGATCACGGTTGCCGCCAAGATGGGCGGTGAGGAGATCGACAGCAACCCGCGCCTGCGCCTGGCCGTTGCGACCGCGCGTGCCCAGTCGATGCCGAAAGACAATATCGAACGCGCGATTGCGAAAGCATCGGGCGGCGACGCCGAAAACTATGATGAAATGCGCTATGAGGGCTATGCCTCGGGCGGCGTTGGCATCATCGTTGAGGCGCTGACCGATAACCGCAACCGGACCGCGTCCGACGTGCGGACCATCTTCGGCAAGGCCGGTGGCAACATGGGCGAAAGCGGCTCTGTCGGTTTCATGTTCGACCGGGTTGGTGAAATCAGCTATCCGGCGGATGTCGCCGATGCCGAGGCCATGTTCGAAGCTGCGCTCGAAGCTGGCGCCGAGGAAGTTGAATCGGATGAGGACGGCCACGCCATCTATACCGATGCCGCCGACCTGCATGCCGTTGCGACTGCGCTCACCGAAGCGTTCGGTGGCAAGGAACCGGAAAGCGCCAAGCTGATCTGGAAGCCCAAGGAGCCGATCGTGCTCGACAAGGAAGGGGCTGAGAAGGTCATGCGCCTTATCGAAGCGCTTGAGGACAATGACGATGTCCAGACCGTGTTCGGCAACTATGATATTCCGGATGACGTGCTCGCCGAGCTCGACGCCGAATAACAACAGATAATGTTGGGGCCTGCCAAGGTTTTCGCAGGGCGGAATCCGGGTGGGCCCCGTCTTTATTCAGGGAGCGAGGCAAAGAGGGCATATGCGGCTATTGGGGCTTGATCCGGGATTGCAGCGCACGGGCTGGGGCATTGTCGAGGCCGAAGGGACCCGCCTGCGCCATGTCGCCAACGGTACTGTCACCTCCTCACCCAAGAAATCCCTCGCCGAACGCCTCGTCGAACTCTATGACGGCCTCAGTGCCATCCTCCAGGAATGGCAGCCGCAGTCCTGCGCGGTTGAGGAAACCTTCGTCAACAAGAACCCCACCTCCACGCTGAAGCTCGGCCAGGCGCGCGGCATTTCGATGCTGGTGCCGGCGATCCACGGCCTTAATGTTGCCGAATATACCCCGAACCATGTCAAGAAATCGGTGGTCGGTGTCGGCCATGCCGACAAGAACCAGGTCGATGCCATGGTGCGGGTGCTTTTGCCGGGCGTGAAAATAAATGGCCCCGATGCAGCAGATGCGCTTGCGGTTGCCATCTGCCATGCGCATCATGTGGCAACCATGAAGAATATCGGGGGCCAAATGTTATGAGGGAACGGACGTTTTGATTGCGAAGCTCAAGGGTCTGGTGGATGCGGTCGGCGACGACTGGGCGATCATTGATGTCGGCGGGGTCGGCTATCTTGTTCATGCGTCTTCGCGCACGCTCGGCGGCTTGCCGTCCGTAGGGCAAGCCATTGGTTTGCATATAGAAACCGTGGTCCGTGAGGACGCGATCACCCTGTATGGCTTCGGCGATGTAGCGGAGCGGAACATGTTCCGCTTGCTCACCAGCGTGCAGGGCGTTGGCGCCAAGGTAGCGCTCGCTATCCTTTCCGTCCTCAATCCCAATGACTTGCAGAACGCCATCGCGGCCCAGGACAAGACAGCCGTCGCCCGCGCGAACGGTGTCGGGCCCAAGCTCGCCACCCGGATCGTCACCGAACTGAAGGACAAGGTCACCGGCCTTGTGTTCCAGCCGAAGGGTGTTGCCGGTGCGGCAGTCGCGGGCGGGCAAACTGTTGCGGCTGCAACAGCGGATGAAACCGTGGTCGCCGATGCCGTCTCCGCGCTCGTCAACCTCGGCTACCGGCCCGCGGACGCCCACGGTGCCGTCGCCCGCGCCTACCAGGAGCTGGGGGAGGGCGCGACCGTCGCCACCCTCGTGCCCGCCGCCCTCAGGGAGCTCAGTAGCGTATGAGCGATGCGGAAGAAAACCGGCTCGTAAGTGGACAGGAAGGCCTGAGCGATACGCTCGACGCGGGTCTCCGCCCGCAAAGCCTGGGCGAATTCATCGGCCAGCAGCAGGCGCGGGAAAACCTTAGCGTCTTCATCGAAGCTGCCCGTGCGCGCGGTGAAGCGATGGACCATGTGCTGTTTTTCGGCCCGCCGGGCCTCGGGAAAACCACGCTGGCGCAGATTGTTGCGCGGGAGCTCGGGGTGAATTTCCGAGCGACCTCCGGTCCGGTGATCTCGAAGGCTGGGGATCTGGCCGCGCTTCTGACCAACCTGCAGGAACGCGATGTCCTGTTCATCGATGAAATCCACCGGCTCAATCCGGCGGTGGAGGAAATTCTCTATCCGGCGATGGAGGATTTCCAGCTCGACCTGATTATCGGCGAAGGCCCGGCCGCGCGCTCGGTCCGCATCGACCTGCCGCAGTTCACGCTGGTGGGCGCCACCACGCGTTCAGGGCTTATCACCAAGCCGCTCAGGGATCGTTTCGGTATCCCAACGAGACTGGATTTCTATAACACCGAGGAACTGACTGAGGTGGTGCGCAGGGGTGCACGGCTGCTGGACCTCGCCATGACCGAGAAGGGCGCCCGTGAAGTGGCGGCGCGTTCGCGCGGGACCCCGCGTATCGCCGGGCGGCTCCTGCGCCGGGTGCGGGATTTCGCGCTGGTGGCTGAACGTACCGAGGTTGATGAAGTGGCGGCGGATGCCGCGCTGAACCGGCTTCAGGTCGATAACCTCGGCCTCGACACCATGGACCGGCGCTATCTCAAATGCATCGGCGAAACCTATATGGGCGGCCCGGTCGGGATCGAGACGCTGGCGGCCGCGCTTTCCGAACCGCGTGACGCCATTGAGGACATCATCGAGCCGTATCTCATGCAGGTCGGCCTGGTGCAGCGCACGCCGCGCGGCCGCATCCTGTCGCCCGACGGCTGGAAACATCTTGGCCTCACGCCGCCGCCAAGCCGCGAGGCGGGCCAGCTCGATATGCTTGGAGGATCGAAATGACCGCACAGGTCGCAACCGGCGCCTGGAAGGACGGCGTTTTTCACTTCCCGATCCGGGTCTATTATGAGGACACGGACGTCGGCGGCATGGTCTATCACGGCCGTTATGTCAGCTATTTCGAGCGCGTGCGCACCGAAAGCATCCGCGATACCGCGGCGGACGTGAACGCGCTCTTTGACCTCAGTGAAGAAGAGGGTGGGCCGCTGACCTATGTGGTCTCGAACCTCAACATCAGTTTCCGCCAGCAAGCAAAGATCGGCGATGTGCTGATGGGCCACAGCATGGTGAAGCGCGTTCGCGCCGCTGCCATAGAAGCGAAACAATGGATCACTAGGGATGGTGTGATGGTGGCCGAAGCCGATGTGCTGGTTGCCGTCATCGGGCCGGACGGCCGTCCGCGCCGCTGGCCCGCCGCCGCGCGCGACGCCTGGACCACATGGATGAAAGAGGCCGAGGCGGCAGCCGCCCGCGGCGCATAGAGGGTATGAGGAGAGTATAATGATCGGTCAAGCCGTGGAAGCTGTGCAGCTGGGGGGCAATGCGCCCGATTATTCGATCGTCGGCATGTTCATGTCCGCCGACATCATCGTGCAGGGCGTGATGGTGCTTCTCCTGGTCGCAAGCCTGTGGGGCTGGTCGATCATCTTCAATACCTGGAGCCGGGTGAAGACAGCCAAGTCCGCGGCGAACGAATTTGAGGACACTTTCTGGTCCGGGGCCAGCCTTGATGAGCTTTATAACCGCATCAAGGGCGCGCCCAACCATCCGATCGCGGCGGTGTTCGTCGCTGCGATGCGCGAATGGCAGCGCTCCTTGAGCGGCAAGAATGGCGGCGGGCTTGATAAGGTCACGGTGCAGGACCGGATTTACAAGGTCATGCATGTCACCACCGGCCGCGAGATGGACCGGCTTGAAGGCCAGGTCGGCTACCTCGCCACCATCGGTTCGGCATCGCCCTTTGTGGGCCTTTTCGGTACCGTCTGGGGCGTGATGAACAGCTTTACCTCGATCGCACAGGCCTCCAACACGTCGCTCGCCACCGTGGCGCCGGGGATCGCCGAGGCGCTTCTTGCCACCGCGTTCGGGCTTGTCGCCGCCATCCCGGCGGTGATCGGATATAACAAGCTGTCCACCGATCTGGGCCGCTACGCCAGCCGGGTCGAAGGCTTCGCGGACGAGTTCGCGGCCATCCTGTCCCGCCAGCTTGACGAGCGGGGGCACTAGGGATGGGCGCGTCAGTCACAAGCGGTGGCAAGGTAGAAGGCGCGCGCCGCAGGCGCGGGCGCTACAAGCCGCTGGCCGAAATCAACGTCACGCCGTTTGTCGATGTGATGCTGGTGCTTCTGGTTATCTTCATGGTGGCGGCGCCTTTGCTGACAGCCGGTGTGCAGGTGAACCTGCCGAAGGCGGCGGCCAAGCCCCTGCCGCAGGATAACAAGCCGCTTGAAATCACCATCGACCAAAAAGGTGCCATATTCCTTGTGAACACTGAGGTGAAGCTGGAACAGCTGGTTCCCCGGCTGAAGGCAATCGCGGGCGAAAGCAAGGACACGCGTATTTATGTGCGTGGTGACAGCCGGTTGGATTACGGCCGGGTCATGCAGGTGATCGGCACCATCAACGCCGCCGGGTTCACCAAGGTGGCCCTGATCGCCGAAAACAAAAACAAGTAGCCCGCCAAAGTGAGGGTATCCGTGAGGTCGAGAGGTTCTGAGGTCGTCTGGTGAAGGGAGAACGCATAGGCTGGGTCTTGTCTGCGGTGCTGCATGTTGGTGTGGCGACCGTTGCGCTTGTCGGGCTGCCATCGCTCCACCATGAGCGGCCGGCCCCGCCGCCGCCCATTGACATCGACTTCGTCAAGATTGCGGACAAAACGACGGCGGCGGCCCCGAAGGCTGAGAAGCAGCAGGAGCAGCAGGCCCCGCAGCATTCGGTGGCCGCAGCTGAGCCGGTGCCGGAAACCGCGACGGAAGCGATGCCGCTGCCGAAGCCCGCGCCCAAGGTGAAGGATATTCCAAAGCCGACGCCGAAGCCCAAGGTTTCGGAGCGCGAGAAACTGAGGAACAGCGTGCGGGTCCACGCCAAGCCCAAGCCACCGAGCCGGTTGAAGCTCAAGAATATCTCCTCGGTGATCGACCGCGCGCTCAAGGAAGAGCAGATCGCCACCAAGGAAGGCAAGAAGCAGGAAGAAAAGCAGGTCGCGAAGAAGAAGGAAGAGGCCAAGCCTGATCCGTTCGCCGGCATCCGTGGCCGGATCGCCGCAGCATCGCTTCGGGATGCGCTGAGCCAGAAGTTGGCGAAATGCTGGACCTTCCCGCGCGGCGCCAAGGGCGTGGAGGATATGCAGGTGACGGTACGAATTTACCTGCGGCCGGACGGTACGCTGGCGCGGATACCGGAATTTGTCGGCGTCGGGGACTTGAACGACCCCAGCCGGGGCTTCTATCGTACCTTCGCTGAAAGCGCACGCCGGGCCGTGCAGCTGTGCGAACCCTATAAGGAAGCGATGCAATATCTGCCCAAGGGCACAGGCTATATCGATTTTAATTTCTCCGGCGCTGAATTTGCCGGTGACTGACCAAAAGCGGGGATGAGTAACCATGGTTACGCGGATTAAACACACTATCGTTGCCACGATGACAGCCCTTCTGGCGGTGTTCGTATTTGCGAGCGCGGCACAGGCCCAGCTCAAGGTGGACGTCACCCGCGGCACCATCGACCCGGTGCCGATCGCCATCCCGGACTTTGCCCCGGTGAAGGATATCGAAACGCCTGCGGGTAAACTGTCTGACATCGGCGCGAGCATCTCGCAGGTGATTACTTCGAACCTCGTTTCCACCGGGCTTTTCCGGGCGGTTGACCCGGCGGCCTTCATCGAGAAGGTGACGGCTGCGCCCACGCGCCCGAACTTTGCCGCCTGGCGACCGCTTGCCGCGCAAGCGCTGGTGACAGGCCGCCTGGAACTGCTGCCCAGTGGCAGCCTGCGGGTTGAATTCCGCCTGTGGGATGTGGTTGCCGAGGTGCAGATGGAGGGTGTGGGGTACACGACCCCGGTGCCCAACTGGCGCCGCATCGCCCATGTGATATCCGACCGTATCTATAGCCGCCTTACCGGTGAAGAAGGCTATTTCGACACGCGCATCGTCTATATCGCTGAAACCGGGGACCCGCTCCACCGCATCAAACGACTGGCGGTGATGGACCAGGACGGCGCCAACCAGCAGTTCCTGACCGACGGCAGCTATCTGGTGCTGACGCCGCGTTTCTCGCCCAACCGGCAGGAAATTACGTTCCTGAGCTATTTCAAGAACAAGCCGCGGGTTTACCTGTTCAATATCCTCTCGAACCGGTTTGAGGTGCTGGGGGACTTCCCGAACATGACCTTCGCGCCCAGGTTCTCACCGGACGGCAACAAGGTGATCATGAGCTTGGCTGAAAACGGCAACTCGGACATTTACGTGATGGACCTGCCGACCCGGAAGGTGACGCGCCTGACCAACGATCCGGGCATTGATACCTCGCCGTCCTATTCGCCGGACGGCAAGCATATCGTCTTCAACTCGGACCGCGGCGGCAGCCAGCAGCTTTATGTGATGGATGCCGACGGCTCGAACGTGCACCGCATCAGCTTCGGTCGTGGGCGCTATGCTACGCCGGTCTGGTCGCCGCGGGGTGACCTGATCGCCTTCACCAAGATCGGCGAACGCAAGTTCCGGATCGGTGTCATGCGGCCGGATGGCAAGGGCGAACGCCTGCTCACCAACGCCTATCAGGACGAAGGCCCGACATGGTCGCCGAACGGCCGTGTGTTGATGTTCTTCCGCACCACCAAATATGACAACAAGGGCGGTGGGGGTCATCCGCGCCTGTGGTCGGTGGACCTGACCGGTTATAACGAACGCCAGGTACCGACCCCGTATGACGCGTCCGACCCTGCTTGGTCGCCGCCCTTGCCGGTCACAAAGAAATAAGCTGCGGTCAAGGCTGCCGGTCCGATGGATAGGATTGATACACTCATCATTGGTGCCGGGGTCGTCGGCCTCGCCATCGCCCGGGCGTGTGCCCTTAAGGGCCATGATGTCGCGATCCTGGAGGCCGAGGGCCGGATCGGCAGTATGACCTCGTCACGCAATAGCGAGGTGATCCACGCGGGTCTTTATTATCCCAAAGGCAGCCTGAAGGCGCGGCTGTGCGTGCGCGGACGGAACCAGCTTTATGCCTATGCCGCCGAAAAGGCCATTCCGCATAAGTTCCTCGGCAAGCTGATTGTCGCGCGCAACGATGCGGAAAGGGCGATGCTGGACCATATCCTGACGGCAGCACATGATGCCGGCGTGTATGACCTGGAGCGGCTTTCAGCAGAAGACCTCAACCGGCGGGAAGGGGCGCTGGCCGGTATCGCCGGACTTTTTTCGCCGTCGACCGGCATCATCGATGTTCATGCCTATATGGATGCGCTGCTGATGGACGCTGAGGCGCACGGCGCCATGCTGGCGCTCAAGAACCGGGTGACGGCGATCACGCCAGATGATGGCGGCTTCACGGTCGGCGTCATGGGCGAAGACGGCCCGTATGAGATCGGGGCCCGGCGGGTGGTCAACGCCGCCGGCCTGTCGGCCTGGGATGTGGCGCAGACGATTGCCGGCCTCAGGGACGGGGCGGTCCCGCCGCGCTTTTACGCCAAGGGCTGCTATTTCCGACTGACCGGCCCATCGCCCTTCTCCCACCTTATCTACCCTGTTCCGGTGCCGGGCGGGCTTGGCATTCACCTGACGCTCGATATGGAAGGCGGCGCGCGGTTCGGCCCCAATGTGGTTTGGACCGATACGGTCGACTATTCGGTCGACCCAAGCCAGGAAGCCGCGTTCCGGGATGCGATCGAGGGTTATTACCCCGGCATCAGGGACCGGTCGCTCACCCCGGATTTCGCCGGGGTAAGGCCCAAGATCGCGGGGCCGGGCAGGCCGGGGGCGGATTTCATGATCCAGACCGAGAAGGTGCATGGGCTGCCGGGGCTTATCCAGCTTTTCGGCATTGAATCGCCGGGGCTCACGTCCTCGCTTGCGCTGGCGGATTATGTGGTCGCGCAGCTTTCCGCCCCTGCGACCTGACAGCGCACCTTACTGGTTCCACAAGAAAATGCCGTGCGGCATGGTGGCTTTTCGCGTACCCTCCCGGGGTGTTTCCGGCTAGGCTGGCTGCGGCTGGAAACATATGGGGACTGGGCTTCTCAAATATTATTTTTGAGGGGGGTATTTTGGATTTTTCGCGTCTGACCGATCCGCAATGGTTCGAGCTGAACAAGGAATTGCACGGCCGTCCGGCCTTCGCCTTGAAGGCGCCGGTGCGCGTCAGCCATTTTGCCTATCTTTCGGGGGAGGATGGCGGTGCGCGCGACCGGGCGCACCTGGAGGCCCTCTGTAAGGCTTTTGACGTCGAGCCGCCAGCGGATGGCGGTCGTCATTTCAAGGCAGATTTTGGCGCGTTCGCGCTCAAGTGGGAACGCCACACCGAATTCACCACCTACACCGTTGTCACGCCGAGGGGGCAGGCCGCGCCCTTTGAAGCCATGGCCGCGGATGTACTGCCTGCAGATTGGATGACCGACAGCCCGGGCCGGCTTTTGCTCGCGCTCAAGATTGAGCTGGTGGATGCCGACAATGTCCCCGACAAGGAGGCCTGCTTCGCCGGGTTCCGCAACCGGGATATGGCGGGCAGCCTGGTCTCCGGCGGGCGGTCGAGCGCCTGGTCGGACTTCCATATCGATGACGACGGCTGCCTGCGGGTCGCTGTCCTGAATGACGACCTGACGGAAGGCCGTGCCGGGCGGCTTGTCCAGCGGCTGATCGAGATTTTTACCTATGGCCACATGGCGCTGATGGCGCTGCCGCTCGCGCGCCGGGTCATGGCCCAGTCCGCCACCATCGAGGCTGAGCTTGAAGACACAGTCGCGCATCTGGCGGCCAGCGAAGCGGGGGAAGATGCGGAGACGCATCTCGACACGCTCCTTGAGCTTGCCGCGCGGACCGAGCATCTGGCGGCGGGCTCACGCTTCCGCTTTTCGGCGGCCAAGGCCTATAACGCGCTCGTCCTCAGGCGGTTTGAGGAAATCCGCGAGGACCGGATGCCCGCGCACCAGCGTCTTTCCAACTTTTTCGACCGTCATCTGGCGCCCGCGATGCGCACATGTGAGGCGGCATCGAACCGGCTTTCCGACCTCGCGCTCAGGGTGGACCGGGCAGCCGGGCTTTTGCGTACGCAGGTGGAGCTGGGGATGCAGCGCCAGAACGGCGCGCTTCTGGCTGCGATGAACCGCAGAAGCCAGCTTCAGCTGAGGCTTCAGGAGACGGTTGAAGGTCTATCTGTCGTCGCGATCAGCTATTATGCGCTGGGGCTGGTGAAGATTGCTTTCAAGGCGCTGAAGACGGTGTCGCCGTTCGGGGTGCATATCGACCCGGCGCTGGCCACCGGGGTCGCTGCGCCTTTCGTCATTTTCGGGGCCTTCATGATGATCCGGGGTATCCGTAAGTCCGTCCTTACTAAGCCGGAGGAAGACGAGGGCTGAGCCTTCGGGAGTTTCAGGACCTTGCGGGGATTTCCCTAGGGCGTCGGGGGCAGGCCTTGGCTGTAGGCGGCAAGCGCCTTCTTGCGCAGGTCGTCCAGGGTCTGGTTGATACGGTTCAAATCGGCAATGAGGGCAGGGTCGGTCTTGCGGCTGCAGGCCAGGCTCAGGTCCGCCTTTTTCCATAAAAGCGCCAGCTCGGGCGGCGGCACGCCGATATCCCGCGCGGCGGCGGGGGCGTTGGAGACCCCGGATATCCACAGGTCTGCCCGGCCGTGATAGAGCATCTTGGCGGCGAGGTCGTCATTTATGGTGGCCAATACTTTGATATGGGCGCTCCGTTCTAGCGACTTGACCGAGGCGCTGCCCAGCTTCCCGGCAACGACATAGGGTTTGAGGTCATCGAGGTCATGGATCACGATCGAACTGCCGGGGCGGCGATAAAGCGCCCAGCCACCTTCAATCAATGGCCCGACCCACTTGAAGGTGGCTTCGCGGGTCTTGGTCCTGTTGATGACGAAGGCGCAGGTGTTGGGGGTTTCCTTGGCGGCGCGGTAGGCGCGGGCCGTGGGCATCAAGGTCAGGCTATAGTCCACATTGGCGCGGCGCATCAGTTCCTTGACGATCTCCACGGCGCTGCCCTCGATTTGGTCGCTCTTGGGGTCCCGGAAATTGTAGGGTGGGTTTTGTTCGGTCAGCAGGCTCAGGTGGGGGTTGGTTTCACCTGCGCTCACCCGTGCCGTTCCGGCAATGGCCAGAAAAGAGAGGCTGCAGATGACGAGGTACCGAGGACTGATCAAGTGAGGCGCTCCGCTAATTGAAATCGATCATTCAGACAGCGTAACAACTCATAGCTACCTTGTAACAATAGCGCATAAGGGCGGGTAAAACACCTCTTATCTGGCGCCGGGACTATTGGGATGCGCGTTGGGCGGGCAAAAAGTCATACCGGGCGAGGCTGGCTTCCCGTGCCTCGCCGAGGTTTGTATTCAGGTGATTGAGATGGGCAATGAGGCTTTCGTCCATCTTGGCATTACAGGCCATGTATAGGTCCGCGCGGGCCAGCACCAAAGCCTGCTCAACCGGTTCTTCCCCCAACTCTTTGACAATAGCGCTATGGCGTAGAAGGCCCGAAAGCCACAGGTCCGCCCGGCCTTTGTAAAGGAGACGCGCGGCGGCAAGGTCATCCGCCACCTGAAGGGGCACGGCGTGATAGACATTCGTCACATGGGCGGCCTGGCTGGGCGTGAAGGTGCCGGAAATCGCCAGGCCTTTCAGGTCCTTGATGGAGCTGATGTTGATATCGCTCCCTGCACGGCGGTACAGCGCCCAGCCGCCCTTGAACAGGGGGCCGACCCAGGTGAAAAGCGTCTCACGCTCTTTCAACCGGTTGGTGACGAAGACGCAGGTATTGGCGTTCAGAAGGGCCAGCTCATAGGCCCGGTTCCAGGGCATAAGCGTCATGCTGTAGTTGGCTTCGGCCTTGTCCATGAGGCTGCGGACCAGATCGACCGCGGCACCGGTGGCGGTCCCGTCCTTTTTGCCCTTGAAGGCGAAAGGCGGGTTGTTCGCGGTCAGCAATGTCAGGAACGGGGCGGGGCCGGACACCTTGTTTGGCGTCGATGCCGCCTGCACCTGGGCGGGCAGAAGCCCAAGTGTGAGAAGGCCCAAGGCAGCAAAAAGGGCGCCAAAAGATTTTGCCGCCCCGGTGTTTTTTGCTTTGCTACGCACAAGCGCTCCCGTCATTTCGGCAGTGGCGATACACCAAACAGCCATTCATGGATTGAGATGAAGCCTACATAAAGCGCGATTGCGATGACAAGGACAATGATATCCTTGATCACAGGTTTCTTCTCAGGCTTCTTCCATTCGCCGTCGCGCCGGTTGCTTCCCCAAATGGCGATAAGCGCCCAGGCCGCAAAGCCGCCGAACAGGGCCGTCGAGCGGGTTTCCCCATTCGAGAACAGGTGGCCGATACCCCAAAGGGCGACCGCCGTCAGCTGCGGATTGCGGATGAAGCGCTTGATGTTCGTGGGCGCGCGCGTGGCAACGAACAGGATGAAGGCAACAAGCACGAACAAGGGCGTGACATGGATGCCCCAGGCGGGTGGCGTGTAACACATGCCCGCACCCGCGGCGGCCTTCCAGCCGGTGATGATAAGGTAAAGCGAACTCAGGATAACGAGCGCGAACAGGCCCTTATACGGCATTTCCCCGATTACACCGGCCGCCCTGTTGCGCACAGGACGCGCGAAAAGCGGAATGAAATGCGCGAAGAAAAAGAGCGCAAGGCCCAGATACAAGGTCGTCATGGCAGTCCTCCCCTTATGCCAGCCATTTGGATGAGGGGAAGCCTACCCTACTTTGGCCTTGGGGAGAAGTTCCCTATTCAGGCTGGAGCCTTAGCCTTCGAGCGGCGGCACGCTGAAGCTGGTGTCGGCCCGGCACAGGAACCAGGGGTTCAGGAAGGTCCTGAGGTCCTTGCCGTAGCTGAGCGGTGTGCCGTCCGGGGCGTCCACTTCACCGCCCGCGGCCAGCAGCACGGCATGGGCGGCGGCGGTGTCCCACTCACACGTGGGGCCGAGGCGCGGGTAGAGGTCGGCCTCGCCGGTTGCCAGCAGGCAGAATTTCAGGCTGGAGCCGATGGAGACATGCTCGGCGGCCGGGAAATGGTTGAGCCAGGCTTCAAGGTCGGGCGAGCGGTGCGATTTCGAGGCGACGATAACCAGGTTGTCCGGGTCGGCTTTGCGGGTCGTGATCGCGCGTTTGCCGGAGATATGGTCGCCGTGGGCGTCCGCAATCCAGGCGCCTTGGCCGACGATACCCCAGTAAAGCTTGCCCATGGCGGGGGCGAGCACGAAGCCCATAATGGGTTTGCCATCCTTGATGAGGCCGATATTGACGGTGAAGTCCTGGCCTTTCTTGATGAATTCCTTGGTGCCGTCCAGCGGGTCGACAAGCCAGAAAGTGCCGCCAGAAATGTCCGGGCATTTGCCTTCGGACTTGGCTTCTTCGCCGACCATGGGAATTTCAGGAGCAATCTTTTCGAGGGCGGCCTGGATGACTTCCTCGCCGCGGCGGTCGGCTTCGGTTACCGGGGAGGCATCGGCCTTACCAAAAACTTCGAAATCGGAATGGTAGACCTCCATCACCACGCGGCCTGCGGCCAGCATGGTCTCAATGATCGGATCTACCAGTGTTTCCAAAGCTTTGGTCATAGTTTCCTCGTGTAAAAATGGTCTGAAATCGTTTCGTCACTTGGCCCGGTGGCTTTCGCCCGCTATGGTTCTGACACAGAGGTCATAAATGGCAAGGAAAAATGTCCCCAGCGGCCGGTCTGACGGCAGCAAAAGGGGGCGGGAAACAGGCGCGGAGCGGGCGCCTTCCAGCCAGCGGCCTTGGCAGTAAATGTGGGGAGAAGCCCTGATGAAGAATATGGATTTCGCGGCACTTTTGTGTTCGCGCCTGTGTCATGATTTGGTCAGCCCGGTGGGGGCGATCAACAACGGCCTGGAAATCCTGCAGGAAGAACATGATGCCTCGATGCGGGAGGCCGTGATCGACCTCATCGAAAAGTCCACCCGCCAAACCAGCAATAAATTGCAATTTTTCCGTCTTGCCTTCGGGGCTGCGGGCGGCTTTTCGGCCCAGCTCGACATGCGGGAGGCCGAGCGCGCGCTCAGGGCGTTTCTGGATGGCAGCCGGGTTGCGCTTGAATGGCAGGTCGACGTACCGAATGCGCCGAAGGGCCTTGTGAAGCTTCTTCTGAATTTGGCCCTGGTTGTGTCGGAATCGCTGATCCGGGGCGGTGCGCTGACCGTAAGCATGAAGATGATGGACGGAAAAGCTGCAATAAACATCGAAGGCTCGGGTGACCGTGTCATCCTGTCTCCTGCCGTGCAGGCAGTGATGACGGGCGCGCCGACAGATGAGGAGCTGGAGCCAAGAACGGCACCGGCCTATCTGGCGGCCTCGGTCGCAAGGGATCATGGCGGCCGTGTTTCCATCGAGGCTGTGACCGAAACGTCGGTTCGGGTTACCGCAAGCTTGGAGATGGCCGAGATGCAAACAGGCGGCTAATCTGGCACCAGACCAATAAGTTTTACACGTTCTTAACTCTTTTTAGCCAAGGTGCGAGTTGTGTATTTGTGTGCGTGGGGGCACACTCGAATAACAAGCGCCAAAAGAACCCTCAGGGACCAAGACCTATGGACGATCTGTTAAACGAATTCCTTACCGAAACCGGGGAAAGCATCGATGTTGTCGACGTCGAGCTGGTGAAGCTGGAGCAGGACCCCAACAACAAGGAAGTGCTGGATAACATTTTCCGCCTGGTCCACACCATCAAGGGGACATGCGGCTTCCTGGGGTTGCCGCGGCTGGAATCGGTGGCGCACGCGTCTGAAAACGTTCTTGGCAAATTCCGGGATGGCGAGCTTCAGGTCTCCGAGCATTCGGTGACGGTGATCCTGGAAAGCCTGGACCGGATCAAGGAAATCCTGGCAGGGCTTGAGGCGACGGAGGAGGAGCCGGAAGGCGACGACACCGACCTGATCGCCCGGCTGGATGCCATCGCGGAAGGCAAGGATGCCGCCCCCGCGCCTGAACCCGATACGATTGAGGGTGAGATTATCGACCCGGGCCTTGGCCGTGTGCTCAAGCCAGGCGAAGTTTCGCTTGCGGAACTGGAAGCCGCCTTTGCCAATGCCCCGGGGCCGGATGAGGCAGACGAGGCCGCCCCCGCACCGAGTGCGGCTGGGACAAGCGGCGCGCAGAAAAGTCTGTTCGAGCGTGTCGGGGGTGAGGACACGCTTGCAGTGGCCGCGCACCTTTTGGCCCAGCGGCTGGAAAAGCACCAGGAACTGGGCAAGTTCTTCGCAAGTGTTGACGCAGAACAGCGCAAGGGCCGCTTTATGGGCCTGATGCTGGCGCTTTATAAGGATGACCTGGACGCCGCCGACAATGTCGGCCGCCAACTCGTTACCGTTTCCGGTTTTTCCGAACAGAATTTCAATACGCTTATTGGGCTGGTCAAGGATGTCCTGGTTGAATGCCAGGTGGATGGCGACACGGCTGACGAAGCCGTCATGAGCTTCGAGCTGGTGCGTGAGGCTGTCCTGAGTGCCTCGAAAGCCATCACCAAGGCCGAAACCAACAAGGCCGGCCGTGAAGCAAAAAGCGGCGAGCAGGCCGCAGCCGGGGGCGAAAGCGGCAAGCGCGTCAGCCAGTCTATCCGGGTGAACGTCGATCTTCTCGAAGAACTGATGAACCTGGTGTCCGAGCTGGTGCTGACCCGGAACCAGCTTCTGCAGATTACCCGCAATGTTGAAAATTCCGAGCTGGGCGTCCCACTCCAGCGGCTGAGCCAGTGCACTACCGAGCTGCAGGAAAGCGTGATGAAGACGCGGATGCAGCCGATCGGCAACGCCTGGGCGAAACTGCCGCGGATCGTGCGTGACCTTACCGTCGAACTCGACAAGAAGATCGAGCTTGAAATGCTCGGCGCCGATACGGAGCTCGACCGTCAGGTTCTTGAGCTTATCAAGGATCCGCTCACCCATATGGTCCGGAACTCTGCTGACCACGGCATTGAAACCCCGGCCGAGCGGATTGCCCTTGGCAAGGATGAGGGCGGTACCATTACCCTGAACGCCTATCATGAAGGCGGTCACATCATCATCGAGATCAAGGACGACGGGCGCGGGATTTCCGTCTCGAAACTGTCGAAGAAAATTCTGGAGAAGCGGCTCGCCACCGAGGCGGAACTCGCCGAAATGTCCGACGCCCAGATCCAGAAATTCATTTTCCATCCGGGCTTCTCGACCGCCGAGCAGATCACCAGCGTGTCGGGCCGTGGTGTCGGCATGGACGTGGTGCGCTCGAACATCGAAAAGATCGGCGGCACCATCGATATGCAGTCGGTCGAAGGCAAGGGCTCGCGCTTCGCGATCAAGATCCCGCTGACGCTGGCTATCGTCGCGGGTCTCATCGTCAAGGCACAGGATGAACGTTACGCTATCCCACAGATCAGCGTTCTTGAACTTGTCCGGGCAGCACAGAACAGCGAGCATAAGATCGAGACGATCAAGAACACGCCGGTGCTCAGGCTCCGGAACAGGCTTCTGCCGCTCGTCTATCTCAATGAAATCCTTGGTTTTATGACGCGGGAGGAAATCGATGCCCGCGACAACAAGGACGACTTTATCGTTGTGGCGCAGGTTGGCACCTTTACCTTCGGCATCGTCGTCGACCAGGTGTTCGACACCGAGGAAATCGTGGTCAAGCCGGTGGCGCCGATCCTGAAGGACCTGGAAATTTATTCGGGGAACACCATTCTGGGCGACGGTAGCGTGATCATGATCCTCGATCCGAACGGCATCGCAGCGCTTGCGAATTCGAGCGCGGGCGATCACGAGCACGAAGAAGAAAAAGCCCACGAGGAAGCCAAGAAACGCACGGTACAGGACGAGAAGGAAAGCATGCTTCTGTTCCGGGCTGGCGGGACCAACCCGCGGGCCGTTCCGCTTGGCCTCGTTGCGCGGCTTGAGGAAATCGATATCTCCAGCGTCGAGCAATCGGATGGCCGCCTGATGGTTCAGTATCGGGGTGCCCTGATGCCGCTCATCCTCGCAGACGACAATATGGCGCTGAAGGAAGACGGCCGTCAGCCCGTGCTTGTCTTTACCGACCGCGAATACACCATGGGCCTCGCCGTCGATGAAATCCTCGATATCGTCGAAGATAAGCTCGATATCAAGCTGGCCTCGGATCGGCCGGGTGTTGTCGGCTCGGCGGTGATCGCCGGCAAGGCATCGGAAGTCATCGATGTTGCCCATTTCCTGAGCCTCGCTTTCGCAGACTGGCTCAAGAGCCGGGACATGGCCGACGATGTCGCGCCCTCAAGAGGCGTGAGCCTGCTGCTCATCGACGACAGCGACTTCTTCCGCAACATGCTGAAGCCGGTGCTGACGGTGGCGGGCTATGAGGTCAAGGCGGTCTCGAGCGCTGCTGTTGCGCTCAGGCTGATGGAAGAAGGCTACATGTTCGATATGGTCATCTCCGACATCGAAATGCCGGATATGAACGGCTTTGATTTCGCCCGTGAAATCCGGGACGGCAGCCGCTGGGCCGAGCTGCCGCTGATCGCGCTGTCGGCGTTGGCGACCGAACGTGACATTGCGCGCGGCCATGAAGCTGGCTTCGACGATTATGTCGCCAAATTCGATAAGGAAACGCTGCTCAGAAGCCTGTCGCAGCAACTGAAGATCAAAGGAGACGCGGCATGAGTAGCGATATGGTCGTCCGCAAGGACCTGAATGTCGTCACCACTGGGTCGCAGGATTATGTGACCGTCCGCCTCGCGGGGCAGACCCTCGGCATCCCGGTTCTCGGGGTGCATGATGTCTTGAATGCCCAGCAGATCACCAGAATTCCGCTCGCGCCCGAGTGGGTCTCCGGTGTCCTCAACCTGCGTGGCCGGATCGTGACCGCGATCGACCTTCGCCGCCGTCTCGGCTTCCCGCCGCTTGAAGAGGGGAAAGTCAGCATGTCGGTGGTGGTTGAGCATAATGAAGAGCCCTACAGCCTTCAGATCGACAGCGTTGGGGAAGTGCTGTCGCTCGACAACCAGCTGTTCGAGAAAAACCCGGTCACGCTGGACCCGCGCTGGCGCGAAGTCAGCCGTGGTATTTACCGGCTTGAAAAAGAGCTCTTGCCCATTTTGGACGTCGACAAACTTCTGGCCTTTGAAAGCAAGGACAAAGCGGCCTAAGATAAGGCGATGCAGCAACAAACAGGTTTCACCGGCGGGGTGGAATGAGGAGATTCCTGAGAAATGAAACTATGTCTTGTCGTCGATGACTCGAAAGTGATCCGCAAGGTCGCCCGGCGCATTCTCGAAGAACTCAATTTCGAGATTGAAGAAGCCGTTGACGGCCAGGATGCTCTCGATGTGTGCGACCGGAATATGCCCGATGTGGTGCTCTTGGACTGGAACATGCCCGTGATGGACGGGTTGGATTTCCTCAAGGCCTTGCGCTCCCGCGAAGGGGTTGAACAGCCGGTCGTGGTCTTCTGCACCACAGAAAACGATATGGCCCACATCCGTACCGCGATCGAGGCCGGTGCTAACGAATATATTATGAAACCGTTCGACCGCGAGATTATCGAAGCGAAATTCTCCCAGGTCGGGCTGCTGTAGGCAGGATTAACAATCAGTGACATCAGGCGTGTCCAATACGAATGTGGCGGTCAAGGACGGAGGCCCGTATCGGGTAATGGTCGTTGACGATAGCGCCATCATTCGCGGTTTTTTGAGCCGGTATCTGTCTGAAGATCCCGATATTGAGGTTGTGACCACCGCCAACAATGGCGCTGTGGCGCTGCGTCAGCTTGGGTTGAATGACATAGAAGTCGTTGTTCTCGACATTGAAATGCCGGAGATGGATGGGCTGACCGCGCTGCCGAAGATGATCGACATGAAGCCTGATATCCAGGTGGTCATGGCATCGACGCTGACCCGCAAGAACGCGGAAATCAGCTTGCGCAGCCTGCAGATGGGCGCGGTCGACTATGTGCCGAAGCCGGAGACGGCCCGGTCTGTGAACGCCAGCATCGATTTCCGGCGCGAGTTGGTTGACAAGGTCAAGGCCTGGGCTGGCCGCCGCCGCAAAAAACGCGGTGAAGCGTTGCCGACCACGGGCGAGGATATGCCGGGGCTGACGCCTGCGCGTCCGGGCCTGCGCCCTGCGCAGTCTGCGGGTGGGTTTGTCACCGCGCGCCGTCCTGTGGCCCGGCCTGTAACCGTGGCCAGTGCGCGCCCGGCTGCAGCAGCGGTCAGGCCGCAAGTCGCGGACAAAGAGGACCAGCCGCTTCCGATCAGCGCCATGTTGGGCCGCGAGATCAAACTGCGGACTGGGTCTTTCAAGCGTCCGAAAATCCTGGCGGTGGGCTCATCCACCGGGGGGCCGCAGGCGCTGATGAAGTTTTTCAAGGCTTTCGGCAAGGCCCCGAATGTGCCGATCCTGATCACCCAGCATATGCCGGCGACCTTCACGGCGATCCTGGCGGAGCATCTGGGGCAGGCGACCGGTTGGCCGGCACAGGAAGCGCGTGACGGTATCGTACCGGAAGCGGGCAAGATTTATGTCGCCCCTGGCGGCCGTCACATGGAAGTGGCGGAAGACGATAAAGGCGTTCATCTCCATCTGACCGATGAACCGCCCGAGAATTTTTGCCGTCCGGCAGTGGACCCCTTGTTCCGGAGCCTTGCTGCCACGTTTGGCGAACGTGCCCTGGCAGTGGTGCTGACCGGTATGGGCCATGATGGCCTCAAAGGCGCGCGTGAACTGACGCGGGCCGGTGGCACCGTGCTGGCGCAGGATGAAGCCTCCAGTGTTGTTTGGGGGATGCCTGGCGCTGTTGCCACGGCAGGCTTATGTACCGAAGTGTTACCGGTTGAGGAGCTGGGTCAAGCTACCGCCAAGCGGATACAGGGAGGAATTGGATGAAGACGGAAGATTTTGAATTCCTTTCCGGTATGCTCAAGGAACGGTCTGGTCTGATGCTGACGCCTGACAAGGTGTATCTGCTGGAAAGCCGGCTGACGCCTTTGGCGCGCAAGCGCGGGCTCGATACGCTCGACGCGCTTGTCCAGAAGCTGCGGATGAGCCGGGATGAGGGCCTGATCAAGGATGTCACCGAAGCGATGACGACTAACGAGTCCTTCTTTTTCCGGGATAATACGCCGTTCGAGCTGTTCAAGGATCATGTGCTGCCGGCGATGGACAAGGCCCGCGGGACGCAGAAACGCCTGCGCATCTGGTGCGCGGCGGCTTCGACCGGCCAGGAACCCTATTCGCTGGCCATCCTGCTGCGTGAAAACTGGATGAAGTGGCAGAACTGGAATATTGAGATTGTCGGCACCGACATCTGCACCCAGGTGCTGGAGAAAGCCAAGGCTGGCACCTACAGCCAGTTTGAGGTCCAGCGCGGTTTGCCGATCCAGATGCTGATCAAATATTTCCGTCAGGAAGGCGACCAGTGGCGCATCAGCGACGATATCCGCAACATGGTCACCTTCAGGCCCTTTAACCTGTTGAGCAACTTTATCGGCATGGGCACGTTCGACGTTATCTATTGCCGCAACGTGCTGATCTATTTCGACCAGACCACCAAGAAGGGCGTTCTGGAACGGATGCGCAAATGTCTTGCTGATGATGGAACGCTGTTCCTGGGGGCGGCGGAAACCGTGCTCGGTATCACGGACGCCTTCCGCCCTGTTCGTGGTCATCGCGGCATGTATGTGCCGACCGATGGCGCCGCTGAGAAACTGATGGGGCTGGGCTGACAAGCCCCCCCTTCACAGCCCGCTGATGCCGGGCAGCGTTCCGAGTAGATCATCCATCCCTATCCACAGCATACGTTGGGGGACCTATGTTTATCGGACACTTTGCCGTTGGGATGGCAGCCAAGCGCGTTGCCCCCAAGGCCTCGCTCGGCAGCCTGTTCCTGGCAGCACAATTTGTCGACCTTCTGTGGCCGACCCTTTTGCTCCTGGGGCTTGAAACGGTGCGGATCGACCCGACCGCCACGGCGGTCACGCCGCTTGATTTCGTCCATTATCCCATCTCCCACAGCCTGGTAAGCGGTGTTGGCTGGGCTATCCTTATCGGGGGCCTGACCTACCTGTTCAGCCGGCGTGTGCGCGATGCCGTGGTCATGGGCTGCCTGGTGGTTAGTCACTGGTTTCTGGACCTTGTCGTCCACCGGCCGGACCTGCCCCTTTATCCGGGCGGGCCGAAGCTGGGGTTTGACCTTTGGGCTTCCAAACCGATGTCCGTGGTGGTCGAGCTGGGCCTGTTTATGGTTGGGGCGCTGGTCTATATCCGTGCCACCCGGCCGACCGACAAGACTGGCCGTTTCGCCTTCATGGGCCTTATCCTTTTCCTGCTCCTCATTTACGCAGGCAATCTGTTCGGGGCGCCGCCGCCGAGCGCAACCGCAATTGCGTGGGTGGGGCAGGCACAGTGGCTGATTGTCCTGTGGGCCTACTGGGCGGACAGGCACCGGCACCCGGTTGAGGCGGCGTAACGTTTCCGGGTATGGAACCCAAGAAAAAAAGCAGGCCGGAAAGCCTGCTTTTTTCCTGTCTTGAAACTATATGCCCGGATCAGGCGACGGCTTCATCGCTTTCCTCTGACGGGTTCCTCAGCACATAGCCTCGGCCCCAGACGGTTTCGATGTAATTGTCGCCCTCGGATGCGGCTGCCAGCTTCTTCCTGAGCTTGCAGATGAAGACGTCGATGATCTTCAACTCCGGCTCGTCGATGCCGCCATAAAGATGGTTGAGGAACATTTCCTTGGTCAGCGTGCTGCCCTTGCGAAGCGAAAGCAGCTCCAGCATCGCATATTCCTTGCCGGTCAGGTGTACGCGCTGGCCCGCGACTTCAACGGTCTTGGTGTCCAGGTTAACCGAAAGCTTGCCGGTCTTGATGATCGACTGGCTATGGCCCTTGGAGCGGCGGACAATGGCATGGATGCGGGCGACCAGTTCTTCCTTGTGGAAAGGTTTGGTCAGGTAATCATCCGCGCCGAAGCCAAGGCCCTTGACCTTGTTTTCCATTTCCGTGAGGCCGGACAGGATCAGGATCGGCGTATTGACCTTGGCCGTACGCAGCTTCTTGAGCACGTCATAGCCATGCATGTCCGGGAGGTTCAGGTCCAGGAGGATAATGTCATAGTCATAGAGCTTACCGAGATCGAGCCCTTCTTCGCCAAGGTCTGTGCTGTACACATTGAAACCTTCAGCGTTCAGCATCAGTTCGATGCTGCGGGTCATCGTCGGATCGTCTTCAATTAGAAGAACACGCATGTTCATTCCCCTATCAGTCTGATCAATCAGCCCGGATGCCTGTCAGGCTTTAACAATAAAAAGTGACCCTATCTGACACACTTCCATGGTTAATGTTAACGAAGGTTAACAGATTGTCTACTAAAAACCATGCCGCCGTCCTGAGAGGGGATATGGAATTTGACCTGGCTTTTACCAATCATTAAAACCGATAGGGCATGATGACCGTCAAGGTCACGAGAGGGGTACCGTGCAAAGTCTCATCCAGGAAATCGAGCGGGTCCACACGGAGCGCCGTTACGGCCGGGTCACCGGCGTCCGCGGGTTGCTCGTTGAAGTGGCAGGCATCGGCCAACATGTGTCGATCGGGTCTCGCATGGAAGTTGAGACGCGGGATTGGCGCCGTGTCGCTGTGGAAGTCGTTGGCTTCCGGCAGCAGACCGCGCTTTGCATGCCCTATGACATGCTTGAAGGTGTCGGTGTTGGCTGCAAGGCCGTGCTGACCCACAGCGAACCTGTTGTTTTTCCAAGCTCTGCCTGGCTCGGCCGCGTGGTGAACGCGCTGGGTGAACCGATTGACGGCAAAGGCCCGATCAGCCACGGCACGCGCCCACGGCTTCTGCGCTCCGGCCCGCCGCCTGCGCATGACCGTCAGCGCGTCGGTGGCAAGATCGACCTTGGCGTGCGGGCGCTCAATGCGTTCACAAGTTGTTGCCGCGGTCAGCGGATGGGTATCTTCGCGGGCTCCGGTGTTGGTAAGTCCGTGCTCTTGTCCATGGTCGCGCGCTATTCCGATTCGGACGTCAGCGTTATCGGCCTGATCGGCGAACGGGGCCGCGAGGTCCAGGAATTTATTGAGGACGATTTGGGCGAGGAAGGCCTCGCCCGGTCGGTCGTTGTGGTGGCAACTTCGGACGAATCGGCACTGATGCGTCGTCAGGCCGCGCACCTCACGCTCACGCTGGCCGAATATTTCCGCGATGCGGGCTCCGAGGTCATGTGCCTGATGGACAGCGTGACCCGTTTTGCCATGGCGCAGCGTGAGATCGGCCTCGCCGGTGGCGAGCCGCCGACCAGCAAAGGCTATACGCCCACCGTCTTCACCGAACTGCCGCGGCTTCTGGAGCGCGCGGGGCCGGGGCCGCGGGGGGCGGGCAATATCACCGGGCTCTTCACCGTGCTTGTGGAAGGCGATGACCATAACGAACCGGTCGCCGATGCCGTGCGTGGTATTTTGGACGGCCACATCGTCATGGAACGGGCGATTGCTGAACGTGGCCGCTACCCGGCTATCAATATCCTCAAATCCATTTCGCGGACTATGCCGCGCTGCAACAGTGACGATCAGAATATCCTGGTGCGTGAAGCCAAGCGCTATATGTCGGTGTACTCCGACATGGAGGAAATGATCCGTCTCGGCGCCTACCGGCAGGGCAGCAACCCGGAAGTGGATGCCGCCATCGCCTATAACCCGTATCTGGAAGAATTCCTCGGCCAATGGAAGGATGACGTCACCACGATGGACCAGGGTTATGAACGCCTGCGCGAAATCATGATGATGGGACCGGCGGCTGAAATTCTATCCGAAATCCAGCTTTCCGGCGCGGCATAAGGGACATTAAGTGGCAAGCAGGCTCGACAATATCATTCGCCTGAGGAAGTGGGAACTCGACGAAAAACGCCGGGTTCTGGCAACGCTTCAGGCGGAGGAAGATGCCATTATCGCCCGTCTTGATGCGCTTGAGCAGGAAGTGGCGGTACAGTCGCAGAGCGGCGGACAGCTTGAAGTTTCCCCCACCACACTTGGCATTTACCTGGAAGGTGCCCGCGTTCGGGCCGACATGCTGGAGGCCGAGCTTGAGGCTCAGGCCGAAAAGGTTGCCGAGCAGCAGGACATTGTCGCCGAGGCCTTCCGGGAGCTGAAAACTTTTGAGATCGCCCGTGAGCAGGAAATGAAGCGTATCGCGCTCAAGGAAGCGCGGGAGGAACAGGCTGCGTTCGATGAACTGGGCATTCAGGCCCATATGCGTGAGGATGCCTTCGGCCTGAGCTAGGTCCTGCAGGTAGCTGTCCACATCCCCTTCTAATTTCTTTTCAAAAGCGCCTTGATCCTGTTAAGTTTTTCGCGGCTTACAGGAGAGGCTTCCATGACCCAACCTTCCAAGGATGACGGCGCCAAGACGCTCGAGCGGCTTCAATCGCTGGACCGCCGGTATCATCTGCATTCCTTTACCGACCCCCAGGCTTTGGTGCAGGCGCCGCCTTTCATGATGGAAACGGCGGAAGGCTGCTATGTTTCGGGGCAGGGCATCAGGCTTCTGGATGCCATGGCCGGTCTCGGCTGCGTCAACATCGGGTATGGCCGCAAGGAAATGGTGGAAACCGCCGCTTCGGCCATGGAGGTCCTGAGCTATTATCACAGCTTCGCGGCGGTCTCGAACCCGACGGCGGCGGCGCTTGCAGGCAAGCTGGCGTCCTTGGCGCCGGAAGGTCTCAACAAGGTATTTTTCGCCAACTCGGGCTCGGAAGCCAATGAGACGCTGATCAAGCTCGCGCTTCTATACTGGCGCCGGAAAGGCCAGCCGAAGAAGCGCGTGATCATCACGCGGGATTATAGTTACCACGGCAGCACCATCGCCACCTCGCTCCTCAATGGCAATACGGCCATGCAGGAGGAGTTCGGCCTGGACGCGCATGGCGAAGTGGCGCGGGTGATGGCACCTTTCTGGTACCGTCATGGCGGCAAAATGAACCCGGAAGCCTTCGGTCTTCATGCCGCGCGTGCGATTGAGGAGAAAATCGTCGAACTGGGCGCGGACAAGGTTGCCGCCGTGTTCGCGGAGCCGATCCAGGGCACCATGGGCGCGATCATCCCGCCGGACAGCTACTGGCCGGAGGTGGAGCGTATCTGCCGCCGCCACGATGTGCTTCTGGTGGCTGACGAAGTCGTCACCGGCCTTGGCCGGACCGGCGCCTGGTTTGCCCAGTCCACATACGGTTTCAAGGCCGACATGATGACGCTCGCCAAGGGCTTGTCGTCCGGCTATTACCCGATTTCCGCCGCGGTGGTCAGCGATGAGATCGCCGAGGTCATCACCGACAGGCAGGAAATCATGCAGCATGGCTTCACCACCTCGGCGCACCCTGTGGCCTGTGCCGTGGCGCTCAGGAACCTTGATGTCCTGGAAAAAGACAAGTTGATCGACCGTGTCTCCAATGACATCGGGCCTTATTTCGCCACCAAGCTGATCGAGCTTGAGAAACACCCGCTGGTGGGTGAGGTACGGGTGGCCGGCCTGATCGCGGGGATCGAGCTGACCCGCAACAAGGAAACGCGGGAACAGTATCCGGAAGAATTCAACCTCGGCGGCCATGTCGGGCACGCGGCGATGATCCGTGGTGTGATCGCGCGGCCCGCGGGGAATGCGCTTGTGCTGTGCCCGCCCTTCATCATCAAGCGCGGTGAGGTCGATTATCTCGTGAGCGCGCTTTATGACGCGCTCGACGATACCCTGAAGCTGATGAAACAGCAGGGCGTCTGGCCGTAAGGGGTGATGGGGCCGCCTGTTCTCAGGCGGCTTCCTCTGCTTTGGCAGGTGCCGGGCTGACCGTGGTTTTGCGGTTGATCATCACCACATTGCCGACGATGACGAGGGCAAGGCCGGTGATGGCCGGTGTCGTCCAGTGAAAGCCTTCCATGAAGGTGGAGACCGTGAGCGCCACGACCGGCGTCATCACCGCCATATAGGCCGCGCGGCCGACCCCCACTTGCCCCAGAAGCCAAAGATAGAGCGAGAAGGCGACCACCGTCCCCAGGATGGACAGGTACAGAAGCGAGCCCCAATATTCCGGGCGCGGGTCCAGGACCGGGGCTTTGCCGGAAAAGGCCGCGAAGACGATATCGAACAGGGCGCCATACAGCATTCCCCAGGCATTGAACGGCAACAAAGGGATGCTCTTGACCGACTTGGTGCCGACAAGCGTGTTGCCCCAGGATGCCAGGAGCGTGCCGATAAGGCAGAAGACGAGGCCGCGGACGCTGTCATCCGCCAGGGAGAAATGGCTGATCTCCGGCTTGAAAATCAGCATCAGGCCGATGACGCCAATCAGTGCGGACAATAGAACCGACGGCTGCACCGGCGCCTTCAGGAAGATCCGCCCATTGACGATATTCATGAAAGACAGGGTGGAGAAAGCCACAGCCACCAGGCCGGAGGTCAGATACTCCGTACCCCAATAGATCATGAGATAATTGGCGGAAAACAGGAAAAAGCCGGTGGTGAGCATCCAGCCGTGGTCGCGCGCGCTGAACCGCAGGCGCTTGCCGCGCGCCAGGCACCAGGCAAACAGGATGATGGAAGCGATGCCGAAGCGGAAGGCGAGCGACCATTCCTTGGGCACGACGCCAAGCTGCAGCTCAATGGCGTACCAGGTGGAACCCCAGATCAGCACACAGCCCAAGAAGGCAAAAACCACGCCCATACATCTATCCTTTACCAGCGTTACAGGACAACCGGCATATCAGGTAAGGGCGTTTGGTCAAGCCGTTTGTTGCGGCTGAATTCAGCCTTCGCTGGATGCGAGCAGGGCATCAACCTGAAGCGGGAAAGCCTCGCCGTCGTTCACGCTCAGGCGGCCGGTGAAGCCATTGGCGCCAAGGGCGGCGTCAAACAGCTTGAAGGCGTCTGTCTTGAGCGCGGGAGACAGCTGTTTTTCGCTTCTCAAGGTCAGGTCGAATTGCCGGTCGCGGATGGTGCCGTCCATTTGAATGGCGCCGAGCAGGCTGAAGCGGACCTCGACCAAAAAGCGCTGTTCCTTTTCTGCGTCCGTAAGGCCGCCCTGGCCGCCATGGCCATCCGGGTTCGTGCCTTGTTGTTCCGGCCCAGGGAACAGAACCGCGACGAGCGGCATGTCAGGATGGCGCATATCCAACGGCATGATCGCCGCGCGCCATTGGCTGCCCGTATGGCTGGCGAGGCTTGCCATATGGCTGATGTCACGTTTGAGCACCTCAAGGAGCGGCGCGTCTTTTTCCGCGAGCACCCGGGTGGCCGCTTCCCCAAGCCAGGATTCCGGCCCGGCACCGGCGGCCTTGAGGAAAAAGAGCAGGCTGTTGGTCAGCTTCGCGCCGCCATCGGCGCCGCGATTGCTGAAGGTCGCGGACGCCGCGGGACCTGCCGTACTGGCAACCAGCGTCTGGGCCGCTTCAAGTGCGGGCCAGCCGGTCGAAAGCGCCTGCAAGCTGCCTTGCGCGGCCGCGGTCGCACCGCTTGCTGCTGCGGCAGCGAGGGCTGCTTCGGGCTGCGCCGCCATTGGGGCCTTGCCGGGAACGGGCAGGATGTCGAGCAGGTCGCCGGTGGTCGGCCGGACACCGTTGGGCAAGGTCAGGCTGATGATGCCGCTTGTGGTTTCGAGCCGGAAATCCGTCTTGGGGCCTTCGGGCGTGAGGAAGGCGCGCACGGTGTGGACGGCCTTGATCCGGGCGGCACCCGCGTCTGCCACTTGCGCTGCCTGCTGTTCCCGGAGCGCGACCTGAACCGCGCGCTGTTCACCACCGGGCGGGGTAAAGCGGGCATTATAGAGCGTCGTGGGCTGGGGCGTGGCCTGGGCCGTGCTGGCGGCTGTTTCGCTGATCTTGACCAGTTCCCCCGCGAGCGGCGCCGCCGCGTCATAGCTCATGATGATCGGGCCTTTGCTCGTCTCCACATGGGCGAGGGCACCGCCTGCGAAAGCGCTGACAGGCAGGTTGAGCGTGCGGGCTTCTTCAGGCGCCAGCGCGCGGACCTGAAGGACTTCGGCAACCTGCTGCGGTGGCACGCGGCTCACGCTGGCATCAAGCTGTTGGACCTGTATCTGGGCGCCGTTGGGCGTGAAGGCGGGCAGCGTGGCGCCCAGGCCTGCTTCCGCCGTTTCTGCGAGTGCTGGCACTTCCGTCAGCGGCGAGGCGGGGAGCAGGTGTCCAGGCGCGGCTGTCGCATTTCCGGCGATGGCCTCGGGCGTCTGCGGCGCGCCGGGCGGAACCAGGGCGGAGGTTTTATAAAGACCTTGCGGTGCACGGCCTTGCTGCTGTGCGCTGATAAGCGCGGCGAGGTCGCTGCTGCTTGCGCGCTGCACCAGCGGGTCGGTGACCTGCTGTACCGCCTGTTGGCCGGATGGGGGCAGGGTATTGCGGCCCAGAAGCGAGGCCAGTGTTTCCGAGGTGGTCTCTGCGGTCGTAGGCGGCAGGGCTCCACGCTGATAGCCACTGTTTTGCGGGGCAGCAGGCACCGCTTGCTCCTGACCCCCAGCCGAGCCCTCAGGCGTATGAATGGAAATAACGGTGAGCGTCAGTTTTTCCGGCGGCTGGAGCACATGACCGTTGCGGGCCAGAAGCTCGGCGCTGACCGTTTTTCCGGCTTCGGTGATCTGGAGGATGACATCGTCGCCCGGTTTCAGCCCGGCGTCGGGCCTGAGCGCAAAAGTGGCTTTGTTGGTGACGATGATCGGCCGCCCGGTCGTGTCTATCTTGTCGACATTCTGGTGGAGCTTGTCGCCTACCTGCACATGGGCGGCACTGGCCGATATGGACACGGCAGGGTCACGCGCCTGAACCGCCTCGCCCTCCTGTGTGCGAGACCGGGTATCGCCTTTTTCATCCCCGCCTTGGGTCGGGGTATGCTGCGGGTCCTTGGAAACCGCGGAAGCCCGGTTTGTACCGCTAAGCGGCCCGAATTTCCCTGGGGTCGGCGGACCGAAAATATCGCTCATTCAGGGTTCCCACCATGCCGTGGTGCCATCTGCCGCACGCATTGGCATGAAGGGCTGAGGGGTGTCCTCAGCGCCCGACGATCGTTGCTGCCAGCGCGCGCACATCCTTTGCCGCCTCGGACTGCGGGTGCCGTGTCAGGATCGGAACCTGATTCCGTATGGCATCAACAACCTTGGCGTCATTTTTGATAATACCGGCAAGTGGCGGTGAAATCTTCAAAAATCCTTCGCAGGCGCGCTTGATGGCTTCATAGGCCCGCTCGCCTTCACGCTTGCTGGCGACATTATTGACCACAATGGAAATGTCGGCCTGCGGGTTGCGCATGTGGGTCACCTTGATGAAAGCATAGGCATCGGTCAGCGACGTGGGGTCGGCAGTCATCACCACAAGGATCTTACCGCGGTGGAAGCTCAGCGTGGTGACCGACGGGTCGATCCCGGCGGCGAGATCCAGGAGCACATAGTCGTAATCGGCGGCGGCATCAATAAGGCTCGCGCGCACGCGCTGCAGGGTATCTTTCGAAAGCGCCCCCAAGGCACCGGAGCCGGACTTGCCCGGCAGGACGTCAAAGCTGGTGCCGTCATTGTCCTGATAGGGGACGGCAACTTCACGAACGCTGCATTCGCCGGAGATAATCTGCCCCAGGTCGCGCTCCGGCATGAAGCCGAGCTGGATATCGACGTTGGCGAGCCCCAGGTCACCATCGAACAGCAGGACCTTACGCCCCGCATGGGACAAAGCATGGGCCAGCGTGACCGACAGCCACGTCTTGCCGACGCCCCCCTTGCCTGAAGCAATGGTAATGAGCCGGCGTTCCTGGACCTCCTGGTCCGTGGTCTTGGTCGCGTCTGTCATCGTCTGTTTTCCATGGGGTTGTCGTTTTTCTTGCGGCCCGGCAAGGCGGTCAGAAGCCGGGCGAGACTGAGGGGGGAGGCCGTTTCCAGCCCTTCCGCGATATAGGGACTGCGGCTGAGGCCCGCAATGGCCAGATGGCCAGGGCGCGCGGCCATGATGAGGCCGGCGTAGCGCCTGGCGGCATCCAGCCGGGTGGCGATGAACCGCTGGCAGCCCATGCGCGCGAAAATGCTGGCGATTTCCTGGGCATCGAGCGGGTCGAGCCCGGCAGGCAACACCAGGACCGGTTCGGCATCCACCTTCTGGATGAATGTCAACAAGGTCTCCAGCTCGTGCATGTCGAACGGGTTGGTGCCGGGTGTGTCGATGATGGTCAGCCCGTCATCCATATTCTTCGCGCGGATAAGCGCCGCGAGTTCGTCCGGTGTGTCGGCTGTGGAGACTGTTTGTTTCATCAGCTGCGCAAAATGGTCGAGCTGCTGGATACCTGCGGCTTTGACTGTATCGGTCGAGATCAGGTGCACCGGGCGGTTATGCAACAGCGCGTCTGCGGTCAGCTTGGCGGCACAGATGGTTTTGCCGGCACCGGGCGGCCCAACAAGCATGATCGGACGTCTGTGGGCATCGGTGATGGGGCTGAAGCGGATCGCGGTTTCAAGGGCGGCCGAAAAAGCTTCCGACAGACTGGATGCCTCGATCGCGCGCACGGCTTCGCTGAGCCTGGACGCGGTATCGAACGGAATACCGTGATGGCTCAGGACGGCATTGATGTCCGCATTGTCATACTCGCGCGAGGGCGGGATGGGATGCTCAATCTCGAAAGCCAGCGGGGTTTGGTCCGGCTTCGGCGCCTTTTTAGGCGGCTGCGGGGTTGCCCCGGCCTCAAGCGCCGCGGTGACGCGGACGCCGCCCTTGCTCTCATCGGTCTGAATGATGATGGCATCCGGCCCCAACTCGGACCGGACCATATCCATGACTGCCGCCATCGATTTGGCATGAAAGGTCTTTAAACGCATAGCCTGTGCCTAGGTTCCCATCGACCGGTTATTATTGGGGGTGTTCGCCGTCATATCTGTCCCAGGGTCCTGATTTTTGCTTGCGGATGAATTTCGTTCTGGCTCATCACCACGGTCGAAGGCCGGAAGCGTTCGATGATCGACCGTACATAAGGCCGGACGAGCGGGCTGGTCAGCAGTACGGGGGATTCGCCGTGTTCGGCCTGCTGGTCATAGACGATCCGTACGCTATTGATAAATTCCTGAAGCTGGGTCGGCGCCATGGCAAGCTGCCTTTCCTCGCCCTGGCCGATAAGGCTTTCGGCGAAGGCCTGCTCCCATTCGGGGGACAGGGTGATAAGCGGCACCAATCCTTCAGCGTTGGCATTGACGGAGCAAAGCTGCCGGGCCAGCCGGGAGCGCACATGCTCGGTGATCGAGACGATATTCTGGGTAAAGCCGGTGGCTTCGGCGATACCTTCCAGAATGGTCGGCAGGTCGCGGATCGACACGCGTTCGGTCAAGAGCGACTGCAGCACGCGCTGAATGCCGGACACGGTTATCTGGTTCGGCACGATATCGGCGATCAGCTTTTGGTGCTCGCTCGAGAGGTCGGTGATCAGCTTCTGGGTCTCGGCGTAGCTCAGCAGCTCGGACATGTTGTCCTTGATCACTTCGGTCAGGTGCGTGGTGATGACGGTGGCGGCATCGACCACGGTATAACCGCGGAAGCTGGCTTCCTCACGGGCAGATGTATCCACCCAGGTGGCGGGCAGGCCGAAGGCGGGTTCTGTCGTCGCTTCGCCCGGCAGTTCGACCGGGTGGCCTTGCGGGTCCATGACCAGCAGCATGCCTGGGCGGATATCGCCGCGGCCGACCTCGGTTTCCTTGACCCTCAGCACATAGCTGTTAGCCGGCAGCTGCATATTGTCGAGGATACGCACGGACGGCATCACGAAGCCCATTTCGCTGGCGAGCTGACGGCGGAGTGCCTTGATCTGGTCGGTCAGGCGGAAGCCGCTGTCGTCGCTGATCAGGGCCAGGAGGCCATAGCCGAGCTCCAGCCGAAGCTGGTCGATCGCAAGCGCCGAGGAAATCGGCTCTTCGACTGGGGTCGCTTTGGCCTCGCTTGCCTCTTGGGCTTGTACGGCTTCGGCTTCTTCATTCTGGTTGCGGCGGCTAAGCGTAAAGGCGGTGTAGCCTAAAATGCTGCCCATCAGTGCGAAGGGCACAAAGGGAATCCCCGGCATCAAGCCCATGGCGAAGAGAAGGCCGGAGGTGACGCCCAGCGCCCGCGGGTAGCGGCTCATCTGGCCGAACAGGGCTTCATCGGTCCGGCCGCTCAGGCCTGCCTTGGTGACAAGGAGGCCAGCTGCGGTGGAGACCACAAGCGCCGGGATCTGGGATACAAGGCCATCGCCCACCGTCAGGATGGTGTAATGGTCCACCGCTTCCTTGAAGCTGATGCCGTTGATGGCGACCCCGATGATGATGCCACCGATGGCATTGATGAAGGTGATAAGCAGGCCAGCAATGGCATCGCCGCGTACGAATTTGGCGGCACCGTCCATCGAGCCGAAGAAGGTGCTTTCGTCTTCAAGCTCCTGCCGTCTTGCCCGGGCCTGGTTTTCATCAATCAGGCCTGCCGACATGTCGGCGTCGATCGCCATCTGTTTGCCGGGCATGGCATCAAGGTTGAAGCGGGCGGCAACCTCGGCGATCCGGCCTGAACCCTTGGTGATGACTACGAAGTTCACGATCACCAGGATCGCGAACACAATGATTCCGATAACCACCTGGCCGCCCATGAGGAACTCACCGAACGCTTTGATAACCTCGCCCGCGGCATCGGTGCCGGTGTGTCCCTGTGACAGGATAAGGCGTGTTGATGCCAGGTTCAGCGATAGCCTGAGCATGGTCGCGATCAGGAGGACGGTCGGAAAACTGCTGAATTGCAGCGGTTTCTGGATGAAAAGAGCTGTCATCAGCACCAGCACCGAGAAGGTGATGGACGCCGCCAGCATCACATCCAGAAGCCATTTCGGCATCGGCATGATCAGCATCAGGAGGATGGCGACCATACCAAGCGCGAAAGCAACATCCGTGCTCTTGAGCCCGGCGATCATGGCACTCACGTTCGTGTTGCCGCCGCCTGCTGACTTTTCCGTAGTTTGGTCGCTCATGCACTTACCCGAAACAGGTTAAAGGGCCGAAGGAGACCCGGCGGGCCTCCCCGCCGAATTAGATTGCGCGCTGGCCGTCTCCCGGCTGAGGCACGCTGACGCCTTCGGAATTATACTGGTTCAGCTTGTTCCTGAGCGTCCGGATCGAAATGCCGAGGATATTGGCGGCATGGGTCCGGTTGCCGAGGCAATGTTTTAGAGTGTCGATGATCAGGTCGCGTTCCACTTCAGCCACGGTCTTGCCGACGAGCGTGGCACCGCCGGCCTCGCCATCAAGTTCCGAAGCCATGGTGCCATCGGCCATGTCGCTTTCGCTGCCGACGCTGTAGCCGGTCAGGTGGCCGCTGCCGTCCGGCAGCAGGATGGCGCTGGGGCTGATTTCATCGCCAGTGGCCAGAAGCACCGACCGGTGCATGGTGTTTTCAAGCTCGCGCACGTTGCCGGGCCAGGTGTGCGCCTTGAGCATCCGCATGGCGTCATTGGAGATCGGCCGTTCGGGGACATGGTTCACATTGGCATATTTCTCGGCGAAATAGTCGGCGAGGGCCTGAATGTCGGCCGGGCGGTCCCGCAGGGGTGGAACGCGCAGGTTGACGACGTTCAGGCGGAAGAACAAGTCTTCCCGGAAATTGCCGGCCTTCACCTCTTCCTGCAGGTTGCGGTTCGAGGTGGCGATGATGCGGATGTCGATATTCACAGGTTTGTTGCCGCCGACGCGGTCGATCTGGCGTTCCTGGATCGCCCGCAGAAGCTTGGCCTGCAGGCGGACATCCATCTCGGAAATCTCGTCGAGGAGCAGGGTGCCGCCGTCGGCTTCCTCAAACTTGCCGATCCGGCGGGCGACGGCCCCGGTGAAGGCGCCTTTTTCGTGGCCGAACAGTTCGGATTCCAGGAGGTTTTCCGGGATTGCGGCACAGTTGACGGCGACGAAGGGCTTGCTGGCACGGCGGCTTTTCTGATGGACGAAATGCGCCATCACTTCCTTACCGGTCCCGCTTTCGCCGGTGATCAGGATGCTGGCCTCCGAGGGCGCGACCTGCTCAGCCAGCTTTGCGACGTTCTTCATCACCGCGTCACGGTAGATGAAGGACTGGCTGTCCTCCGCCACAGCTTCGAGGACAGCGGCGATGAGCTCGGCGTCCGGCGGCAGGGGGATATATTCCTTGGCCCCGCCGCGGATGGCGGCTGCGGCAATCTTCGGGTCTGTCCCAATCCCGCAAGCAACCACGGGGAGCGAGAAATGCTCGGCGCGCAGCCGGGGGATCATCGACGGAATATCGAGGCTGATTTCGACCATGATGAGGTCGGAGCCACGCGTACGCAGGATGTTGAATGCCGTTTCGATGTCGGGCGCGTGGGTCACTTTCGCGCCGCGTTCCATCGCTATTTGGCTCGCGGCGCCTAATTGGCCGTCGAGTGTGCCCACAATCAGCAATCGCATGGTCTTGTCTCCGTTTTATCGTGCCGCGTGCTGAGCGGATTAAATCCTGGTGCCTGAGCTTTGGTCATGTTCAACCGTCTCATTTGAAAAAGGTAATTCTTTTGGCCGGCGGCAATACTGTGTTGAGCAGCATTTCCAGCCGACGCGGGTTTTCCTGGCGACGGATCGAGGTGGCCGCCATGGTATATAGGTTGTTCACAAGCGCCTCTTCGCTCGTGCAGTGTTCTGTCTTGGCCGCAAGCGGGATGAACACCAGATGCGCCATCACGGCACCGTAAAAAGTGGTCAAAAGCGCTACGGCCATCGCCGGGCCGATCGAGGCCGGGTCATTCAGTGTGCCGAGCATCCGTACAAGGCCGATCAGCGTGCCGATCAGGCCCATCGCGGGCGCCACATCCCCGGCGCGGCGCAGAAAGTCGACCGCGCGCATATGGCGGGACGCAGCGGTTGAGGCTTCCCGGCGCATGATCTGCTCGATCTCCTCCGGCTGGGCGCTGTCCGCGACAAGCTGGATCGCTTGCATCAGGAACGGTGTGTCCTTCAGCTTGGGGATCAAGCGTTCCAGCAGCAGCACATCGTTATGTTTGCGCGCCTCGACCGCGATTTTCATCAGCTTGATCGCTTCTTCGCTCGGGTCCCTCTGGCTGTGGCTTAAGAGCGCCCAGATGTTGGCGGGCAGGGTGATCATTTCCCGCATGCGGAAACTGATCGCCGTTACAGCGAACGTGCCGAGCACCACGATCAGGATGCCCTGCAGGTTGACAAATGCGCGTGGCGATCCGCCGAGCAAGATTGCCCCAAGGACCAGCAGAAACGCTGTCAACATGCCGAAGACTGTACTCATAAGCGCCTTTCCCCCTCAAGCAGCTGCCGTTCAGGCGCCGCCGCCATCCAGCTTGATGATCTCTGTCATGGTGACGCCGAGATGATCTTCGACCAGCACAACTTCGCCGCGGGCGACCAGCCGGTTGTTGACATAAATATCGATGGCTTCGCCGACCTTGCGGTCCAACTCGACAACGGCCCCGGGCGCCAGTTTCAGGAGCTGGCTGACCTCAAGGGTCGATTTGCCAAGCACAGCCTGAACGCGGACCGGGACATCGAAGACCGGCTCCAGCTCCTGCGCGGTGCGGATCTGGCCGTCTTCCTTCTGGGCCAGTTCCGGGGCGCGGGTCGCGTCATCCGACAGCTCCTCGTAGCCTACGTCGCCTGATGTATCGTTTTCATTGGCCATATAAGGTTCCTTTATTCCCGGTCGTTATTGCACGCCATCGGCGGGGTCGCCTTGGGGTGCGGCCGAAATGGGCATTGCGGGTTCGCCGTCCGACATGACGAAGCGTTGGACGGCATCCTCAATCTGATGTTGGATATCGGACATGCGGCGTTCGGTGCCGCCATCCGGCCATTCTACCCGGCAGTCCTGCTGCCCGAAGGACGGCTCTGCCACCAGGACGATGTCTCCCTGAAAATTGGTCGTGGCCTTCATGTCTTCGACCCGGTCGTTGATTGCATCCAGCATGTCCTCCGATACCCGGACCACAAGCCTGGGCTCCACGGCCGCGGTGGCCATGCAGTCCTGGATCAGGGCTTCCAGCTCCGCCATCGGCTGGGCCCGGATAAGGGCAGGGGCCAGTTTGGCGGCGATGGTGTAGGCAAGCTGCACCATTTCCGTCTTGATGTGGCTTTCAAGCTGGGCGCGCTGATCAAAGAGGGCCGCTACAGCCTGCCCCACTTCACCGGTGAGGATGCGGGTGGCTTCCTCAATTTCGCCAAGTGTTTGCTGCCGCCCGGTTTCAACCCCTTCGCCAAACGCATCACTCGTTGCCTGCTCGGCTTGGGCGCGCACACGTTCAAGCTCGACGTCATAGCGGCTGCGGGCGCCGCCGTCGAAGGCTTGGTCGAACGTGAATTTTACCGGCTCGGTCATGAGGTCATTGCACCTTAATAAATCAGCTCGTCTTCGCCCTTATTGTCCGACAGCAGGATTTCACCGGCTTCGGCCAGGTCTTTGGCTTTGTTGACCATGTCCATTTGGGCTTCATCGACATCGCGCAGGCGCACGGGGCCCATGGCTTCCATATCCTCGCGCAGGATTTTGGCCGCGCGTTCGGACATGTTGGAGAAGAACAGGTCGCGGAGCGTGTCGGAGGCGCCTTTCATGGCGAGTGCAAGACGGTCCTTGTCCACATTCCGGAGCAGGGTCTGAACGCCGGACGGGTCCAGGTTCGCCAGGTCTTCGAAGGTGAACATCAGCGCGCGGATACGCTCGGCGCTGTCACGGTTCCTGTCCTCAAGCGAGGCAAGGAATCGGGCCTCGGCCGACCGGTCGAGATAGTTGAAAATCTCGGCGATGGTTTCGTGGCTGTCGCGCCGGCTGGTCCGCGCGAGGTTGTTCATGAACTCGACCCGGAGTGTCTGCTCCACTTTGTCCAGAATATCTTTCTGGACCGATTCCATTCTCAGCATCCGCATGATGACTTCCATCGAGAAGTCCTCAGGCAGCACGGAAAGGACGCGGGCGGCGTGTTCCGCCTTGATCTTCTGCAGCACCACGGCAACGGTCTGCGGATATTCGTTCTTGAGATAGCTTGCCAGCACCACTTCGTTGACGTTGCCAAGCTTGTCCCACATGGTCCGGCCGGCAGGGCCACGGATTTCATCCATGATGACCTGAACGCGGTCACCCGGCAGCATCTTCTTCAGAAGCCGCTCCGTGCTTTCGAAGCTACCGTTGAGGTTGCCAACAGTCGAAACTTTCGAGGCAAAGTCGACGAACAGGTCCTCCACCGCACTCGCCGTGACGGTGCCGAGGTTCGACATATGCTGGGACAGTTCCTTGATCTCGTCCTCGGAGAGGGACTCCCAGATCGGACGGCCGCTTTCCTCGCCGATTGCCAGCATGAAAGCGGCGGCCTTTTGGGAGCCGGACATTTTATTGACGTCAACCAATTGTTCGTCCTTCCTTACGTTTCAGCCGTTAGTCCGCATAAAGCCATGTGCGGACAATCGCCACCGATTCATCGGGGTTGGCGCGAATGATGTCTGCGACCTTCTTGATTGCCGATTCCTGAATGCGGCCTTCCACCTGGGCGACGTCGATCTTGGCGTCTGCGCGCATGGTATCAACAGAGAGGGAGCCGGACTGTTTGGCTGCGAGCACCATCGCGGCGGCCTGTTCATCCCCTTGGGCCGCCAGCGCCATGACCTCTGGGGTCAGGGGCGCTCCCGGGCCGGTAATCGCAGGCGTACCGACGCTGTGGTCTTCAAGCTGGCCGGTTTGCGGCTGGGGCGTCGGCGCATCCGGAATAGCCTCGATCACACGGACGACCAGCGGCCGGACAACCAGCAACAGGACCAGAACGCCCATCAGGATGGTGCCGCCCTTGGTCAGCAATGCCATCAGGTCTTCCTTGTCGAGACCGAGGAAATTGAACTTCGGCGTTTCTTTCTGGAAGGTGCCGGCGTCGGCAAACTCAAGCTGCTTCACGGTCACTTCATCGCCGCGGTCCTCATTATAGGGGATCGCGCTCAGGACAAGGTCGCGCAATTGCTGCAGTTCTTCCGGGCTGCGGGCAACAGCGGGCTGCGGATTACCTTCAGCGTCGAATTTGCGGATATAGTCCACCAGAACGGCGACTCTGATCTGGGTAACCTCACCGGGCTCCTTGACCACCGTCGTCTGGGTTTTCGAGTTCTCGTAGTTGGTGACCTCGTTGGACTTTTGCGATGTGCTTGCGTTGTCGGCCTGCTGGTTTTGGGCATCCGGCAGGCTGTTGGCCATGGTTACCTGGCCGCCGTTTTTCTGCGCATCCCGCGATTTTTCCTCAGTCGACTGCTGGGAAACAACCACCTGTTTGTCCGGGTCGTAAACCGTTTCATTCGTCGTCGTCCGGCTCATATCCATCTTGAGCGAGACTTCCGCCCGGACATGGCCTGCGCCAACACGGCGGTCCAGCAGTTGCTCGATCTTGTTGCGGTACAGCTGTTCCTTGGCAAGCCGCGCGTCTTCAAGCGTGTTGAAGCCTGAAAACTTTCCGTCCTTGGAGCCGTTGGCAAGCAGGCGGCCGGTCGTATCGGAAATGGTGACCCTGTCTGCGGAAAGGCCAGGGACAGCCGACGCCACCAGGGCCTGAATCGCCATGGCTTCGGTGTGGCTCAGTCCGCCGCCGCGGGTCTTGACCAGGATCGAGGCAGATGGCTCGGTCGCCTGGCGTTCAAACGGGCGCCGTTCCGGCATGACAACATGGACCCGGGCGTCGCTGACCGCCTTCAGGTATTTGATCGTCCTGACAAGTTCGCCTTCGATGGCGCGGATCTTGTCCACATTCAGTTCGAAGTTGGTGCGACCGAAACTGGATTCCTTGTCGAAAATCTCGTTACCGACAACGCCGCCCGACAGGCCTTCACCGGCCAGCGACAGGCGCAGCCGGTCCACCTGGTCCTGCGGCACCTCAACGATGCGGCCGCCGGCCTCGGTTTTATAAGGAATATTTTCGCTTTCCAGCTTCTGGACGATCTTGCCAGCGTCCGCCGGGTCAAGATCGGTGAAAAGCGGGGTCATCGGCGAGCTTTGCCAGCGACCGATGATCATGATGAAGAAACCAATCAGCAACACGCCAACAGCAAGCAACGCTATTAGCCGTCCCTTACCCAGATTGTTGAGAAACTGCAGAAAACCGTCCAAAGCCCACCTCGGATTTTGCCATGGCTCCGGGCAGGCGCCCAGTGCCGATACTGCATACCCTAATCTTCCCCGGTAAACAGAGTGTTAAATCTAGGCAAAAATTGCCTATAAATGTAAAGGGATTTTTATCGGATGGGGGAGTTGCGGGCGTGGGCCTGGGGCAAGGTCCGTCAGGCGGAGTGTGTAGCGCGGTATTTCTGGATGCGAGTCGCCCTCAAACCGGCGAGGCCGTTTTTGTTAATTGCCTGTTGCCACGACAGAAATTCTTCCACGGAAAGGGAATAGCGTTCACAGGCTTCTTCGAGGCTGAGAAGGCCGCCCTGAACGGCAGCAACCACTTCGGCTTTACGGCGGATAACCCAGCGTGTGGTATTGGCGGCGGGCAGGTCTGCCACGGTCAACGGCCGACCAGTGGGGCCGATTACCTGATTTTCATCCTTATGTCTGCTCATCCAACTCAACCACTTACGATGAAGATCTGAAGGAAGTCGACTATAGGCGGAAGGCTTTTAAAAAATGCCTAATGGGCAGGGTTAATAAACCATTAAAGATTGCCGCCGGAGAAAGGCAACCGGGCAGCCTTGCGGCCGCCCGGTATAGGCAAAAGAGATGGGTCGTCACCCTTAGATACGGGTCAGTTCCTGAAGGATCTGGTCCGAGGTGGTGATGATCCGGCTCGAGGCCGAGAAGGCACGCTGTACCTTGATGAGTTCCGCGAATTCGCTGGCGAGGTCCACGGTGGACTGTTCGAGCGAGTTCGGCGAAATCTTACCTGCACCGGCGTCACCGGCTTTTTGCAGGCTTACCGGGCCCGAAAGGTCGGAGGCTCCGAAGGCGTTGCCCTGGCGGCGGCCAAGGCCGTCCGGGTTCTGGAACACGGCAACCGGCAGTTTGTAAACCGGCAGGGTCAGGCCGTTGCTGAACAGCGCGGTCACGACACCGTCGTTGCCGATCGACACACCGTTCACGCTGCCGAAGGCGGCGCCGTCGGCGTTCGAGGACAGAAGCGCCGAGCTGGTGGCCGACTGGACAAAGCCGGTGCCGTTGCCGCCGTTGGTCCCGAAGTTGAAGGCGATCGCGCCCGGGTCAACGGCAGTGCCGCCAGCCGAGGAATAGTTGAAGTTGAGCGTGCCGCCCGGGAAGGTCACGGGCGCCCCCGTGGAGTCAAACATGGTGGAGCCGGTCGCGGTACCATCAAGATTGATCGAACCGTCGGTATTGAATTTCAACTGACCATAAGCAACCATGCCGTTGGTGGCGGTCACTGCGGTGGGGTCATCGAAATACATTTCGTAGTTCCAGGTGTTGGTGCCGGTTTTCGTGGCGCCAATGTTCAGCACATGGTCCCGCCCCTGGCTGTCATAGACCGTGATATTGGTCTCGAAGTCAGCCGGGCTGGTGGTACCGGCGGCGTTTGCAGCAGCCATGTCACCTGGGGTCGTGGTGTTGTAGGTCGTATTGAGCGGGGTGTCGCTGTTCAGGTTGACACGAAGCTGTGCCGTGCTGGTAGCGTCACCGATACCGTTCAGGTTGTTGATGTTGATCGGCTGAAGCGCACTGGTGTCGTTCTGGTTACCAGTGATATTGCCGGAGGTATCCGTCGGCCAGCCGAGCAGGTAGTTCCCGGCGGTGTTGACATAGTAACCATCAGCGTCCTGGCTGAAGGAACCCGCACGGGTATAGAGAAGCTCGCCTGAGGTATCCGTGGCGCTGGAGCCATTCCGGACCACGAAGAAGCCTGCGCCGTCGATCGACAGGTCGGTCGCCGAGCTCGAGGGCTGCAACAGACCCTGCTTGGATACAAGCGTATCCGAGTAGGCGCGCACGCCGCCCGGGGAATAGGACGAAAGCGCTGCGGTTTCGGTTACAAGGGTCGAGAAGCGCGAACGCGTCTCCTTGTAGCCGACGGTGTTTACGTTGGTGATGTTATCGGCGATGACGCCCACGCCTTCTGTGAAGGACTGGAGCCCCGATACGCCTGCTGCCAGAGCAGTGAATGCCATTTTAAATCTCCTACACTCTTTTGCCTTTTCACGTACTTTGGGCTTTCTGCACTGGCCCGGCAGTCGCCGGACCGGCGGAACACTTCAGTTCCGCCTTACTCTGTCTTTACTGTCCGTAGATAAGCTGGAAGATCTTATCCTGGGTAACGTCATTCGGGCCGACGGTGAAGACCGGCTTTGATTGGTCCGTCATATCGACCGCTTTGATGGTATCCTGAACGGCGATGGCCGGGCTCAGGGCGGTGTCGTTACTGTCCTTGGCCTTGATGTCCAGGGTGTAATTGCCCGCCGGCGCCATGGTGCCGTCGTTCTCGAGGCCGCTCCAGTTGAAGTCATGGAGGCCGACGCCGGTCTTACCGGCTTCTGAATAGACGAGGTTGCCGCTGGCATCCCGGACTTCGAGCGTCAGGTCGGCGGCGGCTGCGGTGTTCTGGTACTTCCACTTGATACCGCCGGTGCCGTCCGTATCGCCCTTGTTGCCGTTGATCAGCGCCTGGTTGCCAAGATAGTTGGACGAATTGGCGACGTTGTTGACCTGCATCAGCGAGTTCAATTTCTCGAGGTTCTTGTTGGAGTTGATCTGCTGTTCAACACCCGCGAAGGACACAAGCTGTTGGGTAAACTGGTTGCTATCCATCGGCGACGTCGGATCCTGGTGCTGCAACTGCGTGGTCAGGAGCGTCAGGAAGTCGCTGAAATTGTTGGCAAGCGTCGCGCCGGACTTGCTGGCCGAGCCAGTTGCCGTAGTTGCCGATGAGGATACGCCTGTAATATCTACCATGATCCTGTCTTTCCTAGGTCCTTCTCACACTGCCATCAGACGCTGATGTCTACGCCGGTTTCTGCACTTACGTGCGGCAGGATATTCTCAAGCGGGACCTGCTGTTCTGCGGTGTCCGTCGTAAAGTCTGCGCCGATGGGGGCTGCCGAGCGGGCAGCCAGGTCGGCGCGCATTTTTTCCTGTTGAACGGCTTCGGCGAAGGCCCGGCCGGCGCTTTGTTCGCCGCCATTGTCCAGGCTGAAGCTGATGCCGCCCTGTTCGACGCGCTGGCCGTGGGAGGTCAGGGCTTTTTCAAGGCCCTTGGCGTCGCGCTGCAGCAGGTGCAGGGTCTCCGGCCGTTCCGCTGCCACTTTGGCGCGGATTTCGCCGTCTTTGGTGAAATGCAGTTTCACTTCGACCCGGCCAAGCTCGGCGGGGTCAAGCCGCATGGTGAATTGCTGTTCGCCCTTCAGGACCGCCTTGCTGACCTGCAGGTTGAACTGCTGGGCGACATTGGCGGACAGCGTTGCCGACGGGCGACCGCCCATCAGGCCCATGCTGTCGAGGAAGCTGGACTGACCGCGCAGGTTATTGAGCCCGGCGGCCACGGCATCGTGGCTACTGCCCGCGGATTGTCCGACCAATTGTTCCGGGGTCAGCGCAAGGGACGGGTCACGCCCCGCACTCCCCGCCATTTGCTGGCCGAGGCCTGCGGTCGGGTCAATGGCGCGGGCGGTAAATTGCTGGCCGACGGCCTGGGTGTTCGCGGGTTGCAGAAGCGCCTTGAAGTCGGCTGCATCGGCCTGCTTGCCGTCGGTGGCGTCGGCGCCAACGGCTTTCGTGGCGGCTTGGGCGACAGCCTGGGCGGCCGGTTGCTGTTGGGCAGCCGTGGTCGCGGCCGTATGGCCTTCCGTGGCCTGCTTGGCGGCGTGGGCGACAGCGGCGTGGGAAACATGTTGGCTGGCGGCCTGCTGGGCGGCATGGGCCGCTGCGGCCTGCGCCTTGGCTTCAGCACTCAGCGCCTTGTCGTCGGCAAGGGCGAGCGGCTGTTTGGTTGTCAGCGCGTCGGTTTCGTCAGTTTTGGCAAGCTTGGCACCGTCGGTTGCGGCGGCGGTCGCTGCCGTAGCAGTGTCCGCGCTGGCCGCGTCACCGGTGGCGCCATCGGCCTGACCGGCGGTTGCGCCTTCCGTGGCGGCGGTCAGAATGTCGGTGGCCTCAGTCTCGGCGTCCTGAGCGCCAGCCTGAGCGCCAGCCTGAACGGTGGCCGCCGTATCGGCCGCCGCGGTTTTCGCGTCGGTCTTGTCGGCTTTATCCGTATGTTGGGCGGCGGCGGTTTTGGCGGCATCGGCGGTGGCCTGGCCCGCTTGTTTCTGCGCGTCGGCGAGCGCCTGTGCGGCTTCTTTCACGGCTTTGCCGTCGGCCCCGGCAACTGTTGCATCGGCAACAGTTGTGTCCGTGGTCTGTTGCGCCGGCGTTTTGCCGTCGATCAGCGCTTTCAATTCGTCGATGGGCAGCAGGTGTCCCTTGCCAGGTTTGGCCGGTGCTGTCGCGATGACCGTACCATCTGATGCCGCGGTCGTCTTCTTGTCGAACGTGACGTCGCTTTGACCCAACTGAACGGTAATTGCGGCTGCGGACAGGTTCGCGCCATCTTTCGTCAGGGTCTCGGAGACTTCATGCTCGGGCTTGACGTCGGCGCTTGCGCTCAGCGCATCAGCATTTTTCGATTGCTTGGCGCTGTCCGCGGGAACCAGCGCGCCGTAGGCGTCGACATAATCCTGAGAAGTGGTGCCTTCCGAAGCGGTGGCTGCGGTGCCTGATTGATCGGCGGCTTTGCGGTCCGCTTTATCAGTGGCCTTTTCAGCGGCCTTCTTCTCATCCTCCGCGTCGGCGTCTTTCTTGTCCTTAACCTGTGCTTCTTTGGTGGCGGCAGCATCGTCGGCCCTGCGGGCGTCTGCGCGGCGGGCGTCTTCGGCCTTTTGGGCACGCTTGGCGACGGCGGCATCATTTACCGCATCGGCAAAACTGCCCGACCGATCTTTCCCATCCACACGAGAGTCATCCCGGCGATCAGGAGCAGATGCGGGACCGGCGAGGCCGGCCAAACCCTGCGCTGGGCCTGAGATATCAGTGTGTGTCTTATAATCGATGGGGTTCATGTTCCCTACCAAAGTTTTGCGCCCGGTCCACGGGCAGGTTTTTCACTCGAACCCATAGAAGCAAGGGGCGGGCCAGTTTTTGGATTTTTTGAAAAAGTCCTGAATCCTCCATGGCCTGCCCGATGAGTCACAGCGAAGGCGCAGGGGGGCGTGAACCGTCCTTTGACGATTCTTGCCGGGTAAAAATAAACCCGGTGTGGCAAAATGGGCCGAGGGGGCGTAAAACCCCCGGGTATGCGCCGGGGTCTGAGCCGGAAAAATGGCCCGGAAACGCTTGCGCGCGCGGCCCCGAATGCTTATATCGGCGGCGAGAGATGCCTAAAGCTGACGAAAGCAGTATGAAATGACGGATAGCCTTAACAGCCTCGGATTTAACCGCCCGCCCGCCGAAACGCGGGTGGTCGTCGCCATGTCCGGCGGCGTTGACAGTTCGGTGACGGCGGCGCTCCTGAAGGAAGAGGGCTATGACGTCGTCGGCATCACGCTCCAGCTTTATGACCACGGCGTCGCGGTCCAGAAGAAGGGCAGCTGCTGCGCGGGCCAGGACATCCATGATGCCCGCCGTGTCGCCGAAGCGCTCGGCATCCCGCATTATGTGCTCGACTATGAAAGCCGCTTCAAAGAGCAGGTGATGGAAGAGTTCGCCGACAGCTATATCAAGGGCGAAACCCCGATCCCGTGCGTGCGCTGCAACCAGACCGTCAAGTTCAAGGATTTGCTGTCGACCGCGCGCGACCTGGGCGCCGACTGCATGGCGACCGGCCATTATGTCCAGCGGGTAGTCGCGGACGACGGGCAGGCTTACCTGTCACGCGGGCTCGATATGGGCAAGGACCAAAGCTATTTCCTGTTCGCCACCACGCGCGAGCAGATCGACTTCCTGCGCTTCCCCCTCGGCCATATGGACAAGGACACCACGCGGAAGCACGCGGAGCGCTTCGGCCTTTCCGTCGCTGACAAGCCGGACAGCCAGGATATCTGTTTCGTGCCCGAAGGCCGCTATGTCGACGTGATCGAGCGCCTGCGCCCCGGCGCATTGGAGCCGGGTGAGATCGTCGATATCGACGGCAATGTTCTCGGCATGCACGAAGGCATCATCAAATATACGGTCGGCCAGCGCCGCGGCCTCGGTGTCGGCGGCACGGAGGAGCCCCTTTACGTCGTCAAGCTCGACCCGGCCAAAAAGCAGGTGATCGTTGGGCCTAAAGAAGCCCTGACGACCAGCGAGATCGGCGTGAAGGACGTGAACTGGGTGGCGGGCGACGTGCCTGCGGACGGCCTGGATGTGACGGTGAAAATCCGCTCCACCCGCCCCGGTGTGCCCGCGCGGCTTTATCTGGAAGACGGCCGTGCGCGCCTTGTGCTTCAGGATGCCGAAGCCGGTGTTTCGCCCGGGCAGGCCGCTGTTTTTTATAACGGTGACCGTGTCCTCGGCGGCGGCTGGATCGACCGCGCCGTCAGCGCCGACCCGCGCCTCGCGGCCTGAGCTGTTTCGTTAACAATTTTTGGGAAAACAACCTGAGCCGGGCGTGGCCAGCTCAGGAATATCCTGCGCCTAGTGCGCGTAGGACTTTTTTGGTGTGGGCATGGGGTGCGGCGCCGTCAGTCGACCGGCTTCCAGAATGGGCAGGCCAGCCTCCGTCGGCACATAGATGACCTGAGCACCTTTGGCTTCCGCTTCCTGAAGGCCCTGGATATAGAGATAGCGTAGGTAGCCCTCAGGGCCACCGAGACCGTCGGCGATGATCTTGTTGGCGGCAGCGACGCCCTTGGCGCGTTCGACTTCAGCCTGCGCCAGATATTTGGCGGCTTCTTCCTTCGCCTGGGCTTCATTGATCAGAATCTGCCGGTTCTGGCCTGCGCGCGCCAGCTCGGCCTTGCCCGTCAAACCCTGTTGCCAGACCTTGTAGACTGGTAATCCGAACATTAGGCCCAAAATGAACGCCACCACTACAAAGCTCAGTGTCAGTACGCCTCCTGCTGTCAGTCGCATGGCATTTCCCCTTTCTTTTTCAATATTTCTGGTTGTGTAGGTATGGGCATATTGGATTTGTCGCTCAATGATAAATCGACATGGGCTGCCCGATTTTTCCACCATACCTTTATCGGCATAAGACTAAGAATCTCCCTTAAAGCTGTAGCCAAAACGCCTTCCGAGTGTATAGTTGGGGGGGTATTTTAGACGTACTATATTAGAATTTCATGGGGGGAAGATGAGCGCACGGAGCTTAGGGCGCCATATGGCCGGAGGCGTTATTCTGCTTCTGACCTTTTTGTTTTCACACACGGCGATGGCCGACACGCCACAGGTGAAGGTGATGCCGACGCCGGACTGGGTCGTCGTCCAGTCTTATGACCCGAATGACCTGAAGGGGCAGCCCACGGGTGGGCCTGCGTATCTGCTTCTCAGCAACCAACGGCGGCTTGAGGATAAGGATAGCGCCTATTATGGCCACCGTGTCATGCGGGTGGACGATGTTTCGGATGCTGAAGACGCCTCCCAGATTTCGCTGACGTTCGACCCATCCTATCAATGGCTGGCGATCCACTATATCCGGGTCCGTCGCGGCGATGAGGTGCAGGACCGCTACAAGGCCGACAGGCTGAAGGTTCTGCAGAATGAAACCGATGCCGACCGCCTGATGTATAATGGCGAGGTGACGGCCTCCTATATCCTCAAGGATATCCGCCCCGGCGATATCATCGATTACGCGTACACCATCCACGGCAAGAACCCGGTTTATTTCGGTCATATCGGCACCGATGTCGGCCTGCGCTACAGCGTGCCGATCGCTCACCGGTATGTCCGGATTATGATGCCCAATGACAGGCCCATTCGCACGCGGGCCTATGCCGGTGCGGCTGAGCCCAAAGTGACGGTTGAAGGCGGGCAGCATGTGCTGACGTGGGATTTGCATGATGTGCCGACCCACAGCGCCGACGACGATGAGCCCGTCTGGTATGAAAGCTACGCTGGCTATGAAATCAGCGATTTCCGGGATTGGCCGTCCCTTGGGGACCATTATACCCGCTACTATCATGCGCCGGAGAAAATCTCCCCCGCGCTTCAGCAGGTGATTGACAGCATCAGGACGGACCACAAAACCCCGGTGGGGCAGGCGCGGGCGGCGCTCAGATTCGTGCAGGCCTCCATCCGCTATCTCGGCATGGAAAATGGCGAGGGCGCCTATGCCCCGCGGGACCCGTCCCAGGTTTTGGACCAGCGCTTCGGCGACTGTAAGGACAAGACCATGCTTCTGGTCACCATCCTTGAGCGGTTGGGCATCAAGGCCCTGCCGGCCTTGGTGGATTCACGCATCCGCAAGCATGTACGGGACAGGCTGCCGTCGGCATACGCGTTCGATCATGTGATCACCCGCATGGAACTGGGCGGCAAGGTCTATTGGCTCGATGCCACCAAGGATGACCAGATCGGCAACCTGGATAATCTGGAGCAGGCGCCGTTCGAGGCCGGGCTGGTAATCGACGGCAAAGCCAGCCGCATGGAAACCATCCCGCTGCAGCTGGCGGACGGCAGGCTGAATTCAGATGTGACCGAAACCTTTGATCTGGCGAGCGACCCGAAAACTGTCGGTCTCAGCGTCAAGACCGTTATGTGGGGGGATTCAGCGGATACTTTCCTCAGCCGCCTCAAACGCAAGGGTGCCGCCGAAATCCAGAAGGGCTATATGAATTATTACGCCAAGGACCATTCGTCCATCAAAGTGGCGGCGCCGATGACGGTGAAGAAGGATGTCGAAAAGGGGATCGTAACGGTCGAGGAACACTATAGCATTCCGGACGGTTGGGACCTGGATGACACCAAAAAGAATAAGTCCTTTACGGCCTGGCCCACGGAAGTGCGGGCGGCCATGCCGGATGTGAAGGGCAATAACAGGACAAGCCCCCGCGCGATCGGGTACCCCCACGCCGTCCGCCACGAACTGGTGTTCAAGCTTAGTGGCAAGTGGAACATGCATCCCAAAAATACCGATATCAAGGATACGGCCTTCAGCTTCAGTAAGAAGGAAAGCTTCCAGAAGAATATCTACAAGCAGATCTATGTCTTCCGCCGGGACAAGGGGTCCATCCCCGTCTCGGATATCGCCAAAAGCCACAAGGACCTGGATAAAATGTGGGATGCTGCGAGCGTGAGCCTCAGTACACCGGTGTCGGGCGCGACCAAGCTTGTGAGCAACAAAGACGATACCGGGAGCTTGGGGAGCCCCAGAAGCTGGCTTCCGTGGCTGATTGTCGCGATCGCCGCAGGCTTCACGCTGGTTATCACCTCGCGTGAGCGGCGCTGAGGCGCAGGCACGAGAAAAAGAAAAGGCCCCGGAATTTCCGGGGCCTTTTTGATGGGTTGTGGTGGCTTTATTCCGCCGCCTGAAGCGTGGCTTCGGGGTGGTGGTATTTGGCCATGATCTTGTCGCGCTTGGAGGGCTTGATATAGGCCTTGGTCATATCGCCGCCCATCTGCCTGGCGACCAGCGGGTCCATGATCCTGAACCAGATCGGCGGGTTCCAGGCCGCGACGAACATGGTGAAATAGCCAGCCGGAAGCTGCGGCGAGGTGTCGAAGTGCCGGAGGCACTGGTACGGCCGCTCGGCATGGGCATGGTGGTCGCTGTGGCGCTGCAGGTGGAACAGCAGCACGTTCGACAGAACATGGTTGGCGTTCCAGCTGTGGTGCGGCTGCACGCGCTCATAAGACCCGTCCGGGCGCTTCTGGCGCATCAGGCCATAATGCTCGATATAGTTGGCGGACGACAGCATCAGGTTCGACAAGAGCGCGCCGATGATCAGGTACGGCAGCACAATGAGCCCGAAGGTGACGGTCAGCGCCGTATAGAAGGTAATGGTGATCAGCGAGTTCAGCAGCACCTCGTTCCCGAGGCTGAAGGCCGACTTGCCTTTGCGGGCAAGGCGCGTCTTCTCGATATTCCAGGCGCGTTTGAAGCCGCCCGGCAGCTCATGCAGCACGAAGGCGTAGAAGCTTTCGCCCATCATGGCGGTGGCGCTGTCCTCAGGCGTGGCGACCTGAACATGGTGGCCCATGTTGTGTTCGACCCGGAAGTGGCCCATGCCGCACAGGCACAGGAGGAACCGGGCAACGTTGATCGCCGTCTTGTCGCGCCGGTGGCCGACTTCGTGCGCGGTGTTGAGGGCGCCCGAGCCCATCAGTCCGTTCGCCACGGTAATGGCGATATAGCCATTGAGGCTGAGCGGCTGGGTGGCGACAAACCAGGCACCGGTGATCCAGATGAAATAGCAGACCGGCAGGGCGGAGAAGGCGGCCCAGCGGTAATAGGGGTCATCCCTGAGGGCCGGGATCGCCTCCTTCGGCGGGTTCGACCTGTCCGTGCCCCAAAGGCCCTCGATCAGCGGAATGAAGACATAGAAGAAAACCGGCGAAAGCCACAGGACGCTTTCATAACCGGTTCGCGTATAAAGCCACATGGCCAGAAGCGGCAAGCCGCCGAGGACGGTGGCAAGCGGCCACAAATAGCGTTTGGTATCACGATAACCGTGCAGGGCAGCGGCGTGGGTCATGACATTCCTCCCAGGTTTTCAGTCCTTCCCATCTTCAAACTAGCATTTAATGATAATATTATCAATAATGATTTTCTGGTCAGGCTGGGCACGGCTGTGTATGATGGGAAATTCCTTGGAGGGTTAGGGGGATAGCAGTTTTGGGTGTTGCCAAGAAACGAGTACGTCTCAGTCCGGAAGAGCGCCGGAGCCAACTTCTTGAAGCCGCGGTCGATCTTTTCGCGCGTCAGGGCATCGGCGAAGCCAAGCATGCGGACGTCGCGCGCGCGGCCGGGGTTTCGGTGGCGACCACCTTTGTCTATTTCCCGACACGGGAAGCGCTCATCGATGCCGTGCTCGATGACGTGGCCGAAGCCAACCTCAGCGTTTTCGATGAGGTGGATGCCTCGGGGCTGACGCCGTCCGAGCTTCTGAACGCGCTGGCGGATTATATGACGGCGATGGTGGACAGCAGGCCCGCGTCCGCCAAGGTCTGGATCAGCTGGTCGGCGCTGTTCGCGCCCGCGCTCCGGGCCAAGTTCCGCGGCTACCAGAAGATCGCGCTCGACAAGCTTTCCGACATTCTCGCCACCGCGCATGAGCCTGGCTATGCCAACGCGCGTGACGATGCCCGTATTCTCCTGGCGGCATCACAGATGCTCAGCGTCATGAAGCTGGACGGGGAAGACAAGGAGCGGGTGGACCGTTTCACCCGCCACACCATCGATGTCGTGCTCGCCTACGGCGGCGACAAGTAACCGCTCAGTCCCACTCGATCGTCGGCTCAATCTCCACCGGGCAGTTCAGGCTGTTGGCGATGAAGCAGGCGGCGTGCGCCTTTTCGTGCAGCGCCTCGGCCTTGGCGATATCGCTTTCCGCGGTGATGGTGATGCGCGGGCGCAGGGTGATCTTGGTGAACCTGCCACCACGGCCGGGTCCGCCTTCGTCCATCACGCCCTCAGCGTCATCGAGGTAGCTTTTCACCACCACGCCGCCGACCGCGCAATAATGCAGGTACCACAGCATGTGGCAGGCCGAGGCCGAGGCCACCAGCAGGTCCTCCGGGTTGTGGCGCGTGGGGTCCCCCAGGAAGGCCGGGTCGGAGGAGGCGAGGATCGGCGGGCGGCCTTCCATACTCAGAGTATAGTCGCGGCTGTAATCCTTATAGCCGGTGGTGCCGGTTTCGCCCGCGCCGGTCCAGCTGGTGCGGGTGTGATACTGGTGCAGCTTGCTCATGGGTCTTGGTCCTCGCGTCAAAAGGGGGTGGTGCCATCATAGGGCCGGGGGCATAGGCCCCACCAGTACCAATTTGGCAATTTTGACCGGACCGGCAGCGCGGCATCCCGCCGGGGTGTGCGGGCGAACCACGGCCCGGTTCCGCATACATACATTTTTGTGTCAAAAATCGGCTTGACGGACGGGAGCGGGTCTTTTATACCGGCGCAGCTTTCGGCGGCTGTGTGGCTGTTTTGAGTGTGTACCGCAAACGCGTCGAAGGCCTTAAAATGTGGCCGAGTAGCTCAGTTGGTTAGAGCAGCGGAATCATAATCCGCGTGTCGGGGGTTCAAATCCCTCCTCGGCTACCAACAAACCACAAATGCCGGTGTGCCTCCCTGTATCAGGTCGAGACCACCGGCATTTGCTTTTTCTGGCGCCCTGTTTGACTTGGGCCCTGCGCTCCCTCTATAGAAACGCCATGCAGATATTCGAAGGTATCATCACCGACCGTGGGTCCAAATATGCGGTGTCCGGCGGGCCGTGCGCCACGCCGGATGAGGCCAAGGCCTTCATCAAGGAGCTCACCCGCAGGAAGAAGTTCGCCAAGGCGACCCATAACACCTGGGCGTTCCTGTCGGATGAGGGGGCGGTCAAGAATGACGACGGCGAAAGCGGCGCGGGTATGATCATCGTCCGCATGCTGGAGCGGGAGGATGTCAGGGGCCATATCATCGTGGTCACCCGCTGGTACGGCGGCAAGCATCTGGGCGGCGACCGCTTCCGCCATGTGCAGGATGCCGTGCACCATTATCTGGCGCATGCCGATATCGGCTAAGGCCCGATTGCCCTAAAGGGGGGCTCTAACTTTTCCGTAGATTTTTCCGGTTCGGTTGTGCCGGGCCCGCACTTCCTGTATCCAGCTAGGAGAAGGGTAGCGCGCCGGACGTCCGCGGGGTGGCCCGCAACATTTATGATGGCCTTATGACCTTACGCGCGACCCTTATCAGTATTTTCGCCCTCCTGCTCGGTGCCGGGGCCCTCAACCTCGGGATGGGGTTGCAGGCGTCGCTTCTGGGTGTGCGCGCGGGCATGGAATCTTTTCCGACCGTGCTGATCGGTCTCATCATGTCCAGCTATTATGCCGGGTTTGTGGTTGGCAGCCTCAATGCCGCCAAGCTTGTCAACCGGGTCGGGCATATCCGGACGTTTTCCGCCTTCGCGTCGCTGACGTCGGCGGCGGTGCTGCTTCATGCGGTTTTCGTCAATCCCTGGGCCTGGCTCGGCTTCCGTGCCGTGACCGGGTTCTGTGTCGCCGTCTTGTCGCTGGTGACCGAAAGCTGGCTGAATGAACGCGCGAGCAACCTGAACCGCGGTACCATTATCTCCACCTATTTTGTCGTCACCCTCGGCGCCACCGCGCTTGGGCAGGTGCTCCTGATGGCGGCGCCGCCGTCGGGCTACCAGCTGTTCGTGCTGGTCTCGGTCGTGATCTCGGTGGCGCTGGTGCCGGTGGCGCTGACCTCCTCGCCGATGCCGGAGCTGACCCCGCAGGAACGGATGCCCTTGAAGGCGCTTTTCAACGTGTCTCCCGTCGGGCTTATCGGCAGCCTGGGGGCAGGGCTGATCGCAGGCTCCTTCTGGGGTGTGGGGGCTGTTTATGGCCAACATGTCGGCATGACAACGCCGGAGATCGCGCTTTTCATGACGCTGGTGATCTGCGGCGGCGTGGCAACCCAGTGGCCGCTTGGCAAGCTTTCCGACGGGATAGACAGGCGTTATGTCATCGCAGGCACCACGTTCGGGATCACCCTGATTGCCGCGCTATTCACCTTTGGGGGTGAGGACGGCGGCGTGCAGTTTTATGTGCTCGCGGCGCTTTTGGGTGGCTTGATCCTGCCGCTGTACGGTATCGCCATTGCCCACGCCAATGACTTTCTGGAGCCGCAGGATTTTGTCCCGGCGAGCGCCTCGCTGCTTTTGAGCTACGGTATCGGCGCGGCGATCGGCCCGCTTGCGGCCACGGTGGTGATGAATTTCATGGGGCCTTACGGGCTGTTCTTCTATATGGGCGTCTCCGCGCTCGGGATCGGCCTGTTCACGCTGTACCGTATGACGCGGCGGCGTGAAGTGCCGGTGTCGCCAGAGGCGGAGACCGTGCCCGCCATGGCGCCGATGCCGAACACCTCCGCCATGATTTATGAGATGGACCCGCGCTCGGAAGAACAGCCGGAAGACGAGGACGCCGAGGACAAGGCGCAGTCCTCCGGCGCCTGAGGCAAGTTAGCGGTTTGGCGCGGGCCCTTTGACCCAGGCGTTGAAGCGGTCCCTGAGGGCCTTTTGGTCTTTCCTGAACAGGAACACTTTCTCAACCCGCGTGTAGGGGGCATCAGGACGGACGGCGCACAGGCCTTCCCGCCGCCTTTGCCTGTATTCAGCCTCCAGGCTGTCGGTGAACATGACATCGGCCTTGTGGGCCTTCAGAAGCGCGAAAGGCGCGTGATTGTCCTTGGTGACAGTGAGCGTGGCGGTGCGGATATGGGCGCGGGCGAAACGCTCGTTGGTGCCGCCGGGGTTTTCAACCACACGCACGCCGGCGCGGTCGATGGCTTCAAGGCTGTCGTACTGGCTTTCCTCCCCGCAGCGGACCAGCGCCACCTTGCCGGTGATGGCGAGCGGGACCGACATCAGGGCGGCCTTCGTCCGCGCCTCGGTTTTGGATATGCCGCCGACGGCCATCATGAAATGCCCGGCCTTCAGGTCCGCCATCAGGGTCGGCCAGGTGGTGGGTACAAAGCGCAGGCTGTAGCCTTCGTCTCTCGCGAAGGCGGTGATGAGCGCGATGTCCGTGCCCTCATAGCGGCCGGTATCCTTGTTGAGCCAGGTCACGGGCCGGTAGTCGCCCGTGGTGCCGACTGTCAGAACGGTCTCGGCCGAGGCCGGGACAGCTATGACAAGAAGCAGTAGGAAGGCGATATATTTCAAGGGTGTCATGCGGGGGTCTCCGTCACTGGGCTCATCGCCAGGGTCCGGGCCGTTTGGGCCTGTACCCAGGCGGCAAGCGCCTTGAACTTTTCCGTCGCGGCAAATTCGTACGATGCCAGCAGCCAGTCGCTTGCATTCAAGGGAACCGGAAGCCCCAGCGGCACCAGGAAGCCGTTGTTGATGTCATCTTCCATCAGGAAGGTGCGCCCCAGTGTGACGCCAAGGCCGTTGATGGCTGCCAGCATAGCAAGGTCCGTGCGGTCGAATGTGGTGACGCTGTCCAGGGACTGCGTGAAGCGCGGGTCATGCTCCGCCATCACGGACCAGCCAAAGCCGGACATTTCCGTTTCGGCCCTGACATCCATAAGAATGTCCAGTTCCTGCCGCCAGGGGTCCTTCGGGTCGATGCCCTTGCGGGCGATATAGGCGGGGCTCGCAAGCGCCACCATATAGGGGTGGCTCAACCGGATGGCGCGCAGGCCGGGGTAAGGCCCCGGCCCGAAGCGGAGGGCGACATCAGCCTCGCCCCGGATCAGGTCGACCGGCAGGGTTTGTGCCTGCACCGTCAGGTCCAGCCCGGAGCTTTTGGCGTCCGCCAGCAGGGGCACCAGCCATTTCATCGCCATGGATGGGGAGGTGGAGAGCCGGATCGCCGGGGTGCGGCGGCTGGTGATGATGGTGCTTAAGGTGGCTGTCAGGTCCTCAATGCTTTTGTAGGCGGCCTCGCACAGAAGCTCGCCCGCGCGGGTGAATTGGATGCTGCGGGTCGTCCGTTCGCAGATAGTAACCCCTAGAATATCCTCAAGCGCGCGGATGCGGTGGCTAACGGCTGTCTGGTGCACATGCAGCTTCTTGGCTGCCCCTGTGAAGGTGCGCTCGGTATAAAGCGCCGCGAGGAACGGGCTGGCCTGTATCAGCTTCATTATCTTATCATTCATGAATATTACTCATGTATTAAAGAGAAAATTGTGGCTTGTCTCCGGCCTATATTCGGCAGAAATTATAGCCATGTCACCGCAATGAGTAAATGCTGCGTTCTCCTCCTATGAAGATTTCTTCATGAATAACGGCTTCAGCCGGTACGCGGCCCATAACCCCAGAGGTGGCGAGGATAAGGAGATAACCGATGATGAAGATGGCGCGCCCTCTCGCGCTTACGGTGGCGCTCGCTCTGATGACAGGAGCAGCCCACGCCCAAAGCATGACCCTGCAGGTTTCCAGGGATTATTACCTCGTTCATGGCGACAAGGCCCTTATGAAAGGCGACATGGCGGCTGCTGCCCGCTATTTCCGCCAGGCGCTCGGGAAAAACCTGACGGATGCTGAGCGTGTCTCGGCCCACAATTCGCTGTGTGCCGCCGAATTCAGCCTCGGCCATTACGGCGCGGCGAAGAAGGCCTGCACGGCGGCGATCAAGGCGGATCGTGGCTACTGGAAGGCTTATGTGAACCGCGGCAACGCCCAGCGTGCCCTGGGGGACAAGGAAGCCGCGCTCGCTGATTACTGCGCCGCCCATGCGCTGGAACCCCGCAAAGTTAAAGGGCCGTTCGTGCATCAGTGCCCGGCCTGATAAGGGGGGGCAACCCCCGCGAAGGCCGTCTGCTTACCTCCATTGGCAGGCGGCCTTTGTCTGCTTGCCGCATAGGATTGGCCCCGGTTATAACGGAAGGGCCAGTGGGGCTTGCGAAGGGGATATGGGATGGCGCTCAAGCGGCTTTTAACTTATGCGGATTTCCGTGATGCGGCCCGGAAGGCGCTGCCTGCGCCGATGTTTCATTATATCGACGGCGGGGCTGATGATGAATGGACCCTCAGCCAAAACACCGATGCCTTCGGAAAATATGAACTGCTGCCGCGCTATCTGAAGGATATGTCCTCCATCGACACGCGCACGCGCGTTTTGGGGGCGGACCTGGCGGCACCGATCATCCTGTCGCCCACGGGGATGAACCGGCTGTTCCATCATGAAAAGGAACTGGCGGTGGCGCGGGCGGCGGAAAAACACGGGCTGATGTACAGCCTGTCCACCTTAGGGACCAGCAGCATCGAAGATGTCGCGGCGGTAAAGCCGGGGCCGAAGATGTTCCAGATTTATGTGCACAAGGACCGCGGGCTCACGCTGGAGTTCGTCGACCGCGCCCGCGCGGCGGGCTATGACGCCCTGTGCCTGACGGTCGATATGCCGGTGGCGGGCAACCGGGAACGCGACATCCGCACCGGCTTCATCATGCCGCCGCGCTTTACGCCCGCAAGCTTTTTCAGTTTTGCCGCGCGGCCGGGCTGGTCCCTCAACCTGCTTCGGGATGCGGACTTCCGCCTCGCCAATGTCGCGCACCGGCAGGATGCCTTGGGGGAAAGCGCGATGGGGGTCATCGCCTATGTGAACAGCCAGTTCGACAATACTGTCACCTGGGACGATGTCGCCGCGGTGATCGAACATTGGGGCGGACCTTTCGCCATCAAGGGCATCATGGCGGCGGATGATGCTCGCCGGTCGCTCGATGCCGGCGCGAGCGCGGTGATGATCTCGAACCACGGCGGCAGGCAGCTCGATGGAGCACCCGCACCGATCGACTGTGTGGCGCTGATGCGGGATGCGGTCGGGAATGAGCTGGAGCTGATCGTCGATGGTGGGGTCAGGCGCGGCAACCATGTTGTACGGGCGCTGGCGGCGGGCGCAAATGCTGTGTCGTTCGGCAGGCCCTACCTGTTTGGCCTGGCGGCAGGCGGTGAAGCCGGGGTCGATAGGGTGCTGAAGCTGATGAAGGCTGAGGTCCGGCGCACCATGGCGCTCGTCGGTGCCGACAAGGTGGCGGAGATCGGCCCGCATCATTTAACGGGTCAATAGGTTGGATCGCGGGCGCGTAATCCTATATAGTGGTCTGACCGCCTTTTTATCGCCTGAAAGGTCTGTTCTTATGATAGGCGCTACTTGAAAGGACCCTCATGGCTGCCACCACCCGCGATTATTCGCTCGCTGAAGAAGTAACCCACGCCGTCACCCACGGTGTCGGGGCTTTGCTTGCTGTGGCTGCGCTCGTCCTTCTGGTTGTCAAGGCCGCGGACACCGGCGGCGCGCAGGAGATCGTGGCGGTCAGCCTGTATGCCGGCTTCACCATCGTGATGTATCTGGCCTCAACGCTGTACCACAGCCTGTTCAAAACCAACGCGCGCGGCTTTTTCAAGCTGCTGGACCATTCGGCCATCTATTTCAAGATTGCGGGCACCTATACGCCGTTTGCGCTGATCACGCTGCCGACCACGGTGGGCGTGTGGGTGATGATCGGCGCCTGGGGCGCTGCCATTCTGGGCGCCGCCCTCAAGGCGCGCGCGTTCGTGCGTCAGGCGGCCAAGAAATTCAGCCCGCTGTCGCTTGGGCTCTATCTCGCCATGGGCTGGGCCGGGGTGTTGATGCTGGGGGAACTGATGGACCGCCTGCCGGGGGCCGCCATCTGGTGGGTTATCGCCGGTGGCCTGTGCTACACTGTCGGCGCGGTCTTCTATGCCCTTAAGCGCATCCCCTATACCCATGCGGTCTGGCACCTGTTCGTCCTCGCCGGCAGTGCCTGCCATTTCATCGCCATCTACGTCTATGTGATCTGAACCGCTCCCGGCTCTGATGCTTCCCAGTGCTTTCCCGGGGCGCGGGGAAATGCTATAATCCCCGCCTTGCCTCACGCCTTATACGACGCGAGACATGACGCTTTTCAACCCTTGAGGACGAGAGGAGGCTGTCATGACTGTTGCTCGTACGCTTCAGCACTATTTGGACGATCGCGGCATTCCGTACGATGTGATGCCGCACCGGCGGGAAGTGACCGCCACGCGCATCGCCGAGGCCGCGCATATCCCCGGCAAGGCCATGGCCAAAAGCGTGCTTTTGACCACGGATCACGGCTACCTGCTGGCCGTCGTGCCTGCATCCCGCCGGGTCGATCTGTCCCGGATCAGCCACCGGCTTGATGAACGGCTTGGGCTCGCCAGCGAAGCCGAGGCGGAGACCATGTTTGTCGATTGCGACCGGGGTGCCATCCCGGCGCCGGGGCATGCCTATGGTATGCGGGTGATCGTCGATGACCGGTTAGGCACGCTCGATGATGTCTATTTCGAAGCGGGCGACCATGAGACCCTGATCCATGTCAAAAAGCCGGATTTCGAACGCCTGATGGCACGGGCTTCCCATGCCGATATTTCCCGCCCGCATTGACGGGGGCTTTAACATCTGCCCCCGCAGACACCTTCCTGCCAGAAGGGCGCGGGGGCCAGTGGCCTGATAGTCTGACCTGATCGTGTGACCCGATAGTGATGGAGCCTGGATTCTAGAGGGTCGGGACGAGCATGGGCTCATCATGCTGTTCTGCATCGGCTGCTGTGGCGGCAGCGGTCTCGGTTGCCACCTGTGCATCGGCTGCTTCCCGTGTCGGCGGAATGATCGGCTTGCGGGGCTTGATGTCCGCCGTATTCATCAGTTTGGCTTTGGCGGCCTTCTCTTCCGGCGTCATGCGGTAAGGGCCCATTTCCTGCCACTTACGGCTGCCGGGGATTTCCCTGAGGCGCCACTGGTACGGAAAATTCTGCCACGGGGCGCACGACTGGTAGCGGATATCGCACACAATGGTGCCGCCGCTGGTCTCGATAGACAGGACAGCGTGATATTCCCCCGTCTCGGTATAGGCAGTCGCGATGCGGAAGGCGCCTGCATAGGCCGGGAAATTCTCGCGCAGCCGCTTCCTCAGCGTCAGGGCGAAGTCTTCGCAGTCTCCTGCCCCGGCCTTGGAGAGGGCGGTCCAGACATCGACCTTTTCTTCCGTGGGCTTGATCATTTTATGAACATCGCGGTCAGCCCGCGCGATGGCCTTGTTGATGGCTGGCGTGCTGGGGATGGCGCAATCGGCAGGATTTTTCTCGCAATAAATCTCGAATTGCTGCGGCGCGGGTACGGTCGTGCCGTGGGGCATCGTCCCCTGCGCGGTATCCTCCTTGCTGCCTTCTGTTGCGGTTCCTGGGGCGGTGGGTGTAAGCCCCGAAGGTGCCAGCGCATGGGAACTCTGGTCCATCACGCCCATACAGGCGCTCAGGTTCAACAGCGAAATCATCAACAGTACAGTTTTGCTCATCTTACGCATTTACATCGACCCCTCATTCGGCCCCACTGGGGGCATTCCAGTCGTTCCTCGTGGACGTTCCTAAAAGGAAGTCCCGTGTTTTGCCTGAGGGGGAGGTGCTTCTTAGGGAGGGCTATGTATCTGCCTCATCCTCTTTCGTTCGCCAGCCCGGTTTTCCGGGGTTTTGCCTGTTCAGGCGAATCGAGCACCAAGGTTTTCGTGACATTTGGTCGGGGGCGCTTAACAAAATATTAAAGCTAGAAATTGGGTAAACAGATGTATTAATTGAATAAGTATTTTACATTTATTTGATGTAATATTTATTTACTTTAATATTTATAAGTTATTGATTTATTTGAAGTATATATTATTTTTGTTCTAGGTTTATCGAAGGCTGATTGCCCAAAAGCTCGGGATTTTACTTGAATTTTGTCTAAAATTTGCTGTTTTTGACCTATGGGGGCGTTCCACTCCAGGTCGTGCTGGACCTGATTCGAAAAGTGCCATAGAGGAAGGGCTCCGATAGGAACCTGAAGCAAGGAGCGTCAAATGCAGGCCCCATCCCGGCCAGTCTTGAGCCCCCAGGAAGGGGTGCATGAGAAGTTGGAAGAAACCGTCAGGCGGCATCTGTCCGCGCCGTTCCTGCGGCCGGTGGCTGATCATACCCGGGCAGCGTTTGAAGCTGTCGAGGAAAAGCTGGCTACAGCCGATCGCCCGCTCATTCTGGATGCCTGTTGCGGGGTGGGGGACAGCAGCCGGGTGCTCGCGGCCCAGAACCCGGACCGCTGGGTGGTGGGGGTCGACAAGTCCGAGGACCGGCTGAGCCGGGAACGCGTGGGCGATAACCCGGAAAACCTGATCCTCATCCGTGCCGACCTGAATGACTTCTACCGCCTGGCGGAGGATGCCGGATGGCGGCCCGAGCGGCATTATATCCTGTATCCGAACCCTTGGCCGAAACCGGGTCACCTGAAGCGCCGCTGGCACGGCGCGCCGGTCTTTCCCAGCCTGATTGGCCTGAGCGGCCGCCTGGAGCTTCGGTCCAACTGGAAAATCTATCTGGAAGAATTCGCCGCGGCCCTGCGGATCGCAGGCTATGAAAGCACGTTGGAACCCTTCGAGGCCACAGACCCCATCACGCCGTTCGAACGAAAATACCGTGACAGCGGCCACACCCTGTGGCGCCTGACGGCGGAGCTGGCTTAGGCGGCGCCGAATTCCAGGTGAAGAATACGCCGGGGCTGGTGCGATAAAGCCTTAGATGAGGCATGCAGTAGAAGAGGGCGCATGGCGAGAATGTCGCCAGCCTGTGCCCGGCAAAGGACAGCCTCAGCCCCCTCCGTATGTCGGGATACATCGGCCTGGGCAAGGATGCCTAGCCGGTGGGAGCCGGAAATGATCTTGAGGCATCCATTGTTTTCGTCGGCGCCATCCAGGTGAACTCGTACTGTAAGCATGGCGTCCAGAACCGAGCGCGGCGGTTGGGCATGATGGAGGCCATCTTTGAAGGTCCAATTGCTCCAACCCGGCAGGTCATGTTTTTCAGCGCAGGCAACGGTCTTGTCCTGATGCCAGGCAACCAGCCAGTTGCGGGTGGGGCTTTTGTCGAACAGGATCGCGCGGATCAGGCGGGGCGGAGTTGGGAGGTGTGCGCCAACCCGGGCAAGCAGGTGTTGGTTTCTTGCCAATGCTGCAACACCGGGAAACTGAAGGTCCGCCCCCCTAAGGCCGCCGCGGTCCGGTTCGAGGCTGCTGGCCCCTAATTCTGCCCGCAAGGGTTCCAAAATATTTTCAGGGAGAACGCCGGACCAAAGTTCTGCGCCATGATCCGGCAGGTTCAGGTCTTCAATTTCCATGCCCATCCCTAAAAATAAGGTAGCGTCCGCTTAATAGGCGAACGCTACACACATTTTATCAGGCCGCCCAGTCGAGGATGACCTTGCCGGACAGGCCCGAGCGCATGATGTCGAAGCCCTTCTGGAAGTCGTCGACATCGAAGCGGTGGGTCAGGATCGGGCTGAGGTCGAGCCCGCCCTCAATCATCGCGATGGTCTTGTACCAGGTCTCGAACATGCGGCGACCATAGATACCGCGGATATCGAGCCCCTTGAAGATGACATGGTTCCAGTTGATGCCGGTGCCTTCGGGCATCAGCCCCAGCATGGCAACCTTGCCGCCGTGGTTGATGGTCTCCAGCATGGTGGAGAAGGCCTGCGGCACGCCGGACATCTCCAGCCCGACGTCGAAGCCTTCAGTCATGTGGAGGTCAGCCATCACGTCCGAGAGTTTCTCCCGCGTCACATTCACCGCCCGGCTTGCGCCCATCTTTACGGCGAGCTCAAGCCGGTAATCGTTCACGTCGGTGATGACCACATGGCGGGCCCCAACGCGGCGGGCGATTGCCACGGCCATGATGCCGATGGGCCCCGCGCCGGTGATCAGCACGTCTTCGCCGACGAGGTCGAAGCTGAGGGCGGTGTGCGCCGCGTTCCCGAACGGGTCGAGGATGGCGGCGAGTTCGTCGGTAACCGCGTCCGGCAGCGGACAGATATTGACGGCGGGCACGGAGATATATTCAGCGAAGGCACCGGGGCGGTTGACGCCGATGCCCTGTGTGTTGCGGCACAGGTGGCGCTGGCCCGCCCGGCAGTTGCGGCAGTGCCCACAGGTGATATGGCCTTCAGCCGACACCCGCTGGCCGACCTTGAGGCCGACAACTTCGCTGCCGAGCTCAACAATCTCACCGGCGAATTCATGGCCGACATGCATCCCCACGGGGATGGTCTGCTGCGCCCACTGGTCCCAGTTGTAGATATGGATATCGGTGCCGCAGATGGCGGTCTTCTTCACCTTCACCAGAACGTCATTGTGGCCGACTTCGGGAAGCGGCACATCGTCCATCCAGATGCCTTCTTGGGCTTTTGCTTTGACAAGCGCTTTCATTGTTTTTGTCCCATAGGGCGGCGCCTTATTTGGCTGCCGCAGTCTTTTTAATTGATAACGCCGAGTTCACGCCCGATACGGCCGAAGGCCTCGATGGCGCGGTCGATCTGTTCCGGGGTGTGTGCGGCGGACATTTGCGTGCGGATACGCGCCTGGCCCTTGGGCACCACCGGGAAGGAGAAGCCGATCACGAAGATGCCTTCCGCCAGAAGCTTGTCTGCCATTTCACTGGCCAGCCGCGCGTCACCCAGCATCACAGGGATGATCGGGTGGCCGGCACCGGCGAGCGTGAAGCCGAGCTTTTCCATGCCTTCGCGGAAGCGGCGGCTGTTGGCGTGAACGCGGTCACGAAGCTCGCTGCCGGCTTCCAGAAGTTCCAGCACCTTGATCGACGTCGCGGCGATAACGGGCGCCAGCGTGTTGGAGAAGAGGTACGGGCGCGAGCGCTGGCGCAGCCAGTCGACGACCTCAGCCGAAGCTGCGGTATAGCCGCCCGACGCACCGCCCAAAGCCTTGCCAAGCGTACCGGTGATGATATGCACCCGGTCCTGCACGCCGAAATGCTCGGGCGTGCCCGCGCCGGTTTCGCCGATGAAGCCGACCGCGTGGCTGTCGTCCACCATGACCATGGCGTCATATTTTTCCGCGAGGTCACAGATGGCGGGCAGGTTGGCGAGGATGCCGTCCATGGAGAAGACGCCGTCGGTGGCGATCAGGCGGAAGCGGGCGTCCTGTGCGTCCTGCAGGCATTTCTCGAGCTCGGCCATATTGTTGTTGGCGTAGCGGAAGCGCTTGGCTTTACAAAGCCGCACGCCGTCGATGATGCTGGCGTGGTTCAGCGCGTCGGAGATAATGGCGTCTTCCGGGCCGAGGATCGTTTCAAACAGGCCGGCGTTGGCGTCGAAGCAGCTCGGGTAAAGGATGACGTCTTCCTTCTTGAGGAATTTGGCCAGCTTGCCCTCAAGCTCCTTGTGCACATCCTGCGTACCGCAGATGAAGCGGACGGACGACATGCCGTAACCGTATTTGTCCAAGGCTGCCTTGGCGGTTTCAACGAGGATATGCTCGTTCGACAGGCCAAGATAGTTGTTGGCGCAGAAGTTGATGAAGTCGGTATCGCCCGAGCCCGCCACATGGACGGCGGCCTGCTGCGGCGTGGTAATCACGCGCTCTTTCTTGTAAAGGCCAGCTTCTTTTACTTCCGCGATCTGTTCGCGCAGATATTCCGTGTACCGATCCGTCATGCCCAATTCCTTTCTGTGCCCAAAACCCTGAACTCAGAGCCCCGGCCGCGTCCCACCGCGTTCGAAGGCTCTTAAGTTCGATATCTTAAATACTAAGTTCAATATATTGGTCAATAGCCAATATATGCGTCATAGCGGACGTTATTGCGGCGTGATGACCACCATCAGCGCCCGCGCTTCGGCATCGCCTTTATTTTCAATAAAGTGCGGGATGTCGGCTTCATAGCGCGCGGTGTCGCCCGCTTCCACTATCTGTTCATCATGGCCGGTGCGGACGCGCAAATTGCCCTCAAGAACGGTCAGATGTTCCATGGTGCCGTCGCCGTGACCTTCTGATTCGAGGATGCCGCCGCCCATCAGCCGCATGTCATACCATTCGGTCTTGGACACCATGTCGATGGGGCTGAGAATACGCAGGGTACACTTGCCGTCCGCGCTTTGTATCTCCGGCGTCTGGTAGGATTTGGTGACCGTGACCACAGGCCCGTTATCGGCCTCTTCCGCGTTGGCTTCGCTGAGTAGGCTGGAGATATCGATCCCCAGGGATTGGGTCAGGCTCCAGAGCGTGGCAAGCGTCGGGTTCGTCAGTCCCCGTTCGATCTGCGACAGCATGGATTTGGACACGCCGGACGCCTTTGCGAGGCCGTCGAGCGTCAGCTTGCGCTCGGCCCTCAGGGCCTTGATTTTCTGGCCGACGTCAGGCGGGGAATTGCGGGTCATGAACAGCCTTTCTGTGTTTCGCTGTTCACTATATTGAATTTTATGCCGCTTCGGTAGTCTCTTTTGCCGCTTTTGCCTTGGGGCGCATGTTGAAAAGCACCATGCAGATGAGCGTCAGCGCAACCCCGAACCAGCCCAGCGTGTTGACGGTGGGGAAGGGGATGGTCTCCGGCCACAGGCGGTGGGCGAAATAGCTGCAGAAGATGGTGACGAGCGGCGTGGCTGCCACCACTGAACTGATGTGGGTTGCGGGCCAGTAGCGCAGGCTTTCACCGAACGCACCATAGGCGATCAGCGTATTGAAGGCGCAGAAGGCGAGAATGCCCCAACCTGCGCCCTTGACGTCGCCGAAGCTGGCGAGGTCAACGATCGGCAGCAGCAGGACAATGGCGAGCACGTAGATGAATAGGAAAATATTGGTCGAGGACAGCCGGCTGCCCAGCCCTTTTTGAAGCATGGCATAGCAGGCCCAGGTGAAGGAGCAGAAGACGGCGATCGATGCCCCGATGATAAAGTTCTGCCGGTCACCCGAGAGGGCAGCTTCCGCTGTCATCTCCGACAGGGCGGCGTTTGAGAACATCATCAGCCCGGCAATCAGCCCGGCGAAACACAGGACCTGTATGAAGGTCAGCCGTTCGCGGAAGAAGATGATCCCGCCGAGAGCCATGAAAAGCGGGGTCGCCTGGTTAAAAATCTGGTTGGTGGCGGGGGAAATATAATTGAGCGCCACGACGAAGCCGACATAGTCGGTGATCAAGAGGACACCGGCCACGAACATAATGGCCCATTCCCTGGGCTTGAGCGTCCTGTATTCGCGCAGCCTGCCGCGCGCCATCTGATAGATGAAGCAGACGATCGCCGCCACCAGGAAGCGGAACCAAGTGATGGTAACGCCGTCCTGGACTTTAAGCGCGAAGGAGAGCGCGATGGATAACATGCCCCAAAAGAGCACGGTGATGGAAATCAGGATCAGGCCTCGCGTGAAGGCATTGGCGGGCTGGGCGGTCATGGGCGCACTCACACATAAGAACAGCCTTTATATGACGCGCTTTTTATATGCGGGAAACAAGATAAAGTGGATTGCCTATATGCAAATGGGTAATAGTGGTTCGCCATGTATGAAAGCCTGAAAAAACTCGACCTCAGCCTCCTGATCGCGCTCGATATGCTCTTGCGCGAAAAGCATGTCAGCCGCGCGGCCGACAAGCTGGACCTCAGCCAGCCAGGCATGAGCAGGGCGCTGGCCCGGTTGCGCGAGCTGTTCGGCGATCCGCTTCTGGTCAGGGGCCGCAGCGGCATGATGCTGACGGAACGCGCCGAAGCGCTGGCGCCCGAGGTGCAGATGTTCCTCGACCAGGCCCAGCGCCTGTTCGATGCCGGTGGCTTTGATGCTGCCCAAAGCACGCGGAAATTCAGTATCCGCGCCACCCATTATGCGATGCAGACCTACCTGCCGGAGATCGTGCGCAGTTTCCGCCGTCAGGCACCTAACGCCAGCCTCGTGATCGAGGACCTGAAGGTGCATGACCTGGAGATGGAGGTCAGCCCGTCCTGTGATCTGGCCATCGCGGGGCCGGATATCATCCAGCCCGAAACCTATATCCGGCGCAAGCTGGGGGAGGACCGGTTCGTCTGTATCATGTCGGCCGATCATCCGCTCGCGGACAAGGAGCTGACGCTGGATGATTATCTCGCGTACCCACAGTGCGTTGTGTCCATGGGCGGCGGGCCCAGCACCAAGGTGGATGAAGCCCTGGCACAGGTGGGGCGGCGCCGGCGCGCGGCGCTTTTCCTGCCGAACAGTCTGGCGGCGCTCGAGATGATGCGCGGCTCTGATTTCCTGATCACCGCGGCCTGCAACCAGGTCCGGCGCTTTGCCGAGCAGTTCGGCCTTATCTGGAAGGACCTGCCGTTCCCGCATATGCCAGTGACCTACCATCTGGTCTGGCATCCGCTTTACCAGGACAATCTGGCGCACCGCTGGTTCCGCACGCTGGTGCAGGAACATATGCAGAAGGCGCTGTTGGCCAGGGATTGACGCTGGATTAAAGCGCTTTCACCCAATTATAGAGGGGCAGCGCCAGCTCGAACCGGCGCAGGCAGTCCGTGAGGCTGATGTCTTTCGGCGTGTCGGCGTGTGGGGTTTCGTGCCAGGCAACCAGCCCCTTGCGGCGGACGAGCGTGGCATTCTCCGGGGAGGTCACCATGCCTGCGGGCGGGCGCTTCAGTTCTGGTTCGTCGAAGCGGAAGCCGGATTGGGCGAGCCCGCTGATGAGCCCCGCCAGTTTGCGGGCATTGTCCCGGTCGCTGATATGGGTGCGGTAGGTGGCCAGCTTGTCATCAGGGAACAGGATGGCGCCGGCGCCGCACACATGCCTGTCGCCTTCGATGGACATATAGAGCGCGGGGCCGCCTGCTGGCTGCGCGCTATCCTTGCCCTTGGGCCAGAAGGCGAAGCGCAGGTGCGTGTTATAGGGCGTTTTGTCTTTGGTGAAACGCAGGTCGCGGGGCACGCGGAAAATTTTGTGGCTCAAGGGGGTGCCAAGCCGGTCGCCAAAGCGGATGGCGACAGCTTCGGCCAGGAAAGTGGCCGGGGCTTTGACATCTGCCTCATAGCGGGCCCGATTGGCTTCGAACCAGTCCCGGCTGTTATTGTCCGCTAGGTCCTGAAGGAACCGTATACCGGCTGCCGGGAAATAGACGCTCGTCATTTCGCTCCCCCTCTTTGTCTGCGTCTGCAGGATGCCAGTGTATCGCAACAGGGGAAAAATGTCCCGTATCGGTATAGATCGGAAAAAGCAAAAAAGAGAAGGGCTACCGGGTCGGCGGTAGCCCTTCAGCGTGGGTCAGGGAATTCAGAAAACAGAACTAATGCGGCTTTACCGCAATCTTCTTCGCGGACGGTGCCTTGGTCTCGGTGCGGGGGAGAGAAAGAGACAAGACACCGTCCTTGAAGCTGGCTTCAATGGCATCCCGGTCCACATCGGACGGCAGCTCAAAGCTGCGTTCGAAGTGGCCGTAGCGACGTTCGGAGAAGAAATAACCCTCGTGGCTCTCAGATTTTTCTTCTCGCTTTTCGCCCCGGACAGTGAGCGTATCGCCGCTAAGCGAAACATCGATATCCTTTTCCTGCACTCCGGGAAGCTCGAGTGACAGGACATAGGCATTATCGGCGTCCCTTGCATCAGCGGCTGGGGAGAAATAATCTGCGACTGCTGAAGCAAAATGCCGGACAGGTGACCACAAGTGATTCCAGACAGGTTCAAGACCAGTGGAAAAGGAAGATTTGGTTTGGCCTTTCATTGCCTGGCTCCCTGTAGCACCTTTGCCGTTGAAGACAGTGTCTTTCTATAATGAACCGGCAGGTCATTACTTGACCGTGATCAAGTGAAGGGCAGAAAGTTCAAAAAACTGCATTTTCATCAGAAAACGTGCCTACAAGGCGGTTGACGGCAGCGCCGCTTCGGTGTGTGAATGTGGCACCTGCAATCACCGATGGGGGAACTCCGTGGCGACCGGTAAAGTGAAATGGTTTAACGCACAGAAAGGCTTCGGCTTCATTGCACCCGATGAGGGCGGTAATGATGTGTTCGTCCATATCACGGCGCTCAAGGAAGCCGGGATCGCCGACCTTCAGGAAGACCAGCCGGTGTCCTACCAACTGGCGGAGGACCGCCGCGGCCGTCAGGCAGCCACGGCGCTCAAGCTTCTTTAGGCTCCGGCCCCATTAACGCGGGCTGATCCCCGCGCCGCTGCGTATGGCATTTTCGCCGGAAGCAGGTCTCTCCATACAAGGCTAGAACGTCGGACAAGGGTGAAAGCCAGATATGGCGTGACCCAAAAAGTTAGCCAATTGTGAAAGTATTGCTTGACGATCGCTGTGTGATGGCTAATAGTTTCCGTCATGGCTAAGTATATAACAGATTTGGATAGAGCATTTTCCGCGCTCGCGGATCCGACAAGGCGGGCGATCGTCAGTCGTCTGTGTGATGGACCGAAATCCGTGAGCGAACTTTCTGAGCCATTCGAAATAGCTCTGCCATCGCTGCTCAAGCATGTGCGGGTTCTTGAGCAGAGCGGGCTCATCAGTTCTGAGAAAATTGGACGCGTTCGAACCTGCAAGATTGAACCGCACGCCCTTCATGCGACCGAAGCGTGGATACAGCAGCATATTTCGGCCTGGGAGCAACGCCTCGATCGCATGGAAGCCCACATTGAAAGCATGAAGCGCGAGGATAAAGACTATGAGCAACCCATCAAAGAAACCTGATTCGGCCTGGCGAGACTGGCCGATAGACCGTGAAATTGTCTTGAGCCGCGTCATCGATGCGCCACGGAGCATGGTTTATGCCGCCTGGGCGGACCCGGAACAAATAGGAAAGTGGTTTGGGCCGGAAGGCTTTGTGATCGAAACCAAAAAGATCGAGCTAACCCCGGGCGGGGCCTGGCGGTTTGATATGATCGCACCCGATGGCACGCGCTACAGTAACCGAATGGTTTTTCTTTCTATGGAGGCCCCGGCACGTATTGAAGTCGAACATGGTGCGGATCAGGACAACGACCCGGGAAAATTCAGGATGCTTGTTACCTTTGATGAACAAAGCAACGGCAAAACCGTCCTCACCCTCCGTCAAATGCATCCGTCCAAGGGGCGCCGGGATGAGAAGATGGGCTTTGGTGCTGTCGAATATGGCGGGCAGACGCTGGATAAGCTCGCGCTCCATGTTGCCAAGCTCGGGGGCAAATAAACGAACGGGTCTGCAAATCCGACATTGACGGGCATAGCGTGAATGTCGGATCGCAGGCTGGCTATGGCCGGGCCATAAAACCTTTTTGCGGTGTTGTGGCCGTGCGTGTGAGCATGTCCACGTTCCCTGCCATTAGGGCGGAGATGTTGGCGGTGATTTTCTCGATCGGCCAATCCCACCAGGCAAGCGCGAGCAGGCGGCGTATTGTCTCCTCGTCATAGCGCATACGGATCACTTTGGCCGGGTTTCCTCCCACGATGGCATAGGGTGGGATGTCTTCGGTCACCACCGACCCCGCCGCGACGATTGCGCCGTGCCCGATGGTGACGCCGGGCATCACCAGCGTCCGGAACCCAAGCCAGACATCATGCCCCACCACGGTGTCGCCGCGGCCGGGCAGGTCCATCAACAAGTCCATATGCTCAGCCCACGCACCACCCATGATCGGGAAAGGGAAGGTGGAAGGGCCGTCCATCCGGTGGTTGGCGCCGTTCATGATGAAGGTCGTTCCTGTGGCGAAAGCGCAAAAGCGGCCGATCGCTAGCCGGTCACCTGAGGCTTCATAATGATAGAGGACATTGCGCTCCTGAAACAGGTCAGGCCGGTCCGGGTCATCATAATAGCTATAGTCCCCGGCCTCGACATGCGGGCCTTTGAGGACGGATTTCAGGAACACCACGCGGTCGGTGTGCGCAAGCGGATAACGAACATTGGGATCGGGTGCGCCAAGCGTGGCGCCCATGGAAGAAACAGGCATCGCAGAACCTCATAAAACGGATATGGCAAAAGTCATCGCCACGACCGGCCGGCAAGCGGCGGGGGTGGCGGGTTCAGCGTGCTTTGTTCATGGGCAGGGCGCTCCTTTTCTGATCCACCCTATATAAGCGGCAGGGCACAGTGTCGCAAGTCTTCCTGCATGGGGGCTGAAAAGGCTTGCATTCGGCATTTCATTCGTATACGAACATAATCCAGTTAGATCGTATACGAATGAAATGCCATGGCTGACCCCAAGATTTTCCATCTGCTGCACATGAGCCACCGGGCGGTTTTCCGCGCGGCAGACCGGGTCTTGACGGCGCGCTTCGGCGTGACGGCCGGGCAGCATGGCCTGCTTCTGTACCTAAGCCGGAACGACGGTGCCGCCCAGGGGGCTGCCGCGCAGGCGCTTGGCCTTAAGGGCGCGTCCATGTCCGGTCTTGTCGACCGGATGGAAGCTAAGGGGCTGGTCGAACGGCGGCCCAGCGAAACCGACAAACGGGCTTATGGCCTGCACCTGACGGCCGAAGGGGCGGCGCTTGTGGAGGCCACAGGCCCCTTGATCAAGGAAACCAATGCGCAATTGCTCGCCGGGTATTCGGCGGAGGACCGTGCGCGGATCGGGACGTTCCTCGAGGATGTGATCCGCCGTGCCGACGCCTTCGATGCCGAGGCGCTTCATGATGATACGGGCGAACAGCCTGCCAACCAAAAGAGAGGATAGCCCATGACCGACCAAGTGATTACCGAGATCAACAACCGCGTGCTGACCATTACCTTCAATCGGCCGGACAAGAAAAATGCGCTCACCCACGCCATGTATGCCAAGGCGGGTGATGCCATCCGGGATGCGGCTGAGGATGACGGTGTCCGGGCTATCCTGATCACCGGGGCGGGGGACGCATTTACGTCGGGCAATGACCTGGCCGACTTCCGCGATACGCCGCCGATTGGCACCGACACGCCGGTCAGGCGGTTTCTGGATGCGCTCGTCTCGGCGGAAAAGCCGATTGTCGCGGCGGTGAACGGGCTCGCGGTCGGCGTGGGGCTGACCATGCTCCTCCATGCGGATATCGTGTATGCGTCCGAGACGGCACTGTTGAGTGCGCCGTTCGTCGACCTCGCGCTGGTGCCGGAAGCGGCGTCATCCCTGCTGCTGCCGGCCCGTGTGGGCCATGCCCGCGCGGCAGAGATTTTCATGCTGGGCAAGCGCGTACCGGCGGATGAAGCGCTCACCATGGGGCTTGTCTCTGCCGTTTATCCGGCTGACGCGCTGATGCCCGCGGCGATGAAGGCGGCGGCAATGCTGGCGGCCAAGGCGCCGAAAGCGCTCAAGCTTACCAAGATGCTGATGCGCGGCGACAAGGATGTCGTCAAAACCCGGATGCATGAGGAAGGCAAATATTTCGGCGAGCAGTTGGTCTCATCCGAAGTGGCGGAAGCCATCACCGCCTTCATGCAGAAGCGTGCCCCCAAGTTTGAGTAAAGCGTACTGAAACCCTAACCGGCGGCACAAAATAAAATAAGGCCGCTTTTTACGACAGCGAGGATACTATGACACCTACAGACATCGAAAAACTGACCAAATCTTTCACCCTTGTGCTTGCGCGGAAAGAAGACTTCGCCGCCAGCTTCTACGCCCGCCTGTTTGAGACCGAACCGGCGGTTCGGCCGCTCTTCAAGTCGGACCTTAAGGCGCAGGGCGCCAAGCTGGTGGCATCGCTTGGGATGATCGTCGCATCCCTCAAGTCCCCGCGGGAGCTGACAGATTATCTTTCCGCCCTTGCCAGGCGTCATAATGGTTATGGGGTTGAACATGCCCATTATGCCGTGGTCGGCAGCGTGTTGATTGCCACGTTCGAAGAAATTCTGGGTACTGCTTTCACCCCGGAATTGAAAAGCTTATGGGGCGCGGCCTATCAGGCTGTTTCGGATGCGATGATTACGGCATCGGCCGCAGCGGCCTGATCCAAAGGGCCGATCTAAGGGGGAAGGCGGGTCCGCAAGAAGGCCCGCCTTTTTTGCTCCGTGACGGTCTCCTGGCTCACAAAAGCGTGCAAATAAATATTATAGAAATGACTTTATAAAATCGCTAATGTCAGCCACCGAACAAATGCCGCAGGGCAGGAGAGGCTTATGAAACTGGCGGAACGGACACACCCTAAATGGGCTACACCGGAAATGTGTCTGGTGCTGATGGCCGGGGCCGCACCGTTCAGCTTTTCCATCTGGATGGCGCTCATCAACAACTTCGCGGTTGAAGCCGCCTCCTTTACCGGTAAGGAGATCGGCATCCTGCAAAGCCTCCGTGAGGTGCCTGGGTTCCTGTCCTTCACTGCGGTGTTCGTGCTTCTGCTCATCCGGGAACAGACCTTCGCGATCCTGTCGCTCCTGACCCTCGGGGTCGGTGTGGCCATCACCGGGGCTTTCCCCAGTGTGCTGGGCATTTATGCCACCGGTGTGTTGATGTCGATCGGCTTCCATTATTATGAAACCATGCAGATGTCCCTAAGCCTGCAGTGGCTGCCGCAGGATGTGGCGCCTAAAGCGCTTGGCAAGCAGATCAGCGCCAAATCGATCGCGTCCATCGGCGCGTACGGCCTGTTGTGGCTGATCCTGAATTTCTTCAACCTGGGCTATGAGTGGCTTTATGCGCTTGGCGGCGGGGTTACGGTTATCGTGGCGCTCTATGTCTGGGCGGTCTTCCCGCGGATCGACGGTGCGGAGGCGCAGCACAAGCATATGGTCTTCCGCAAGCGCTACTGGCTCTACTATGCGCTGACCTTCATGGGCGGGGCGCGGCGGCAGATTTTCATCGTGTTCGCAGGCTTCCTGCTCGTGACCAAATTCGGCTTCAGCGCGGCGGAGGTCAGCGGGCTTTACCTGATCAACCATCTGGTCACCAGCTTCCTGGCGCCCAAGCTCGGCCATCTGGTGATCCGCTTCGGGGAACGCCGGGCGCTTATTTTCGAATATGTCGGCCTTATCCTGGTGTTCAGCGCCTATGCCATGGTGGAAAGCTCCCACGCGGCCGGGGTGGTCTATGTCATCGACCACCTGTTTTTCTCCTTCGCGATCGCGCAGAAAAGCTACCTGCAGAAGATCGCCCACCCCAAGGATATCGCCTCCACCTCCAGCGTCAGCTTCTCCATCAACCATATGGCGGCGGTTGTGATCCCGGCGGTGTTCGGGACCTATCTGTGGGTGGCGTCGCCCGCTTATGTCTTCATCGCGGGCGCGCTGATGGCGGGCGTATCGCTGTTGCTGTCCCTCAATGTGCCGCGCCACCCTGCGCCGGGGGAAGAAGTGCTGTGGGGCCGCATCGCCGCACCGCAGGCTGCGGAATAACAGCCTTTTCATCTTCCTGTTTGCACCGGAATATCCCCGTCCTATAAGACGGGAGGACAAAGGCATATGCGGGAGCGGAAGGGCTGTATGGGCGAGACTGACCACATCATGGACAAACAGGCGTTTCTGGCCGCGCACGGCTGGTCGGGTGCCGATGTTGCCCCCCTGACCCCGGACGCCTCTTTCCGCACCTACGCCCGGCTCACCCGCGGCGATGAAAGCCGGATGCTGATGACGGCACCACCCGCGCAGGAAAACCTGCCCGCGTACCTTCAGATAACCGAACATCTCCGCGGGCTCGGCCTCAGGGTGCCCAAGGTGGACGCAAGCGACACGGCCGCCGGGCTTGCCCTCATTGAGGATTTCGGCGATGCCACCTTCACCCGCCTGTTGAAGGCGGGGGCGGATGAGCGCGCGCTCTATCTGCTCGCGACCGATGTGCTCCGCGTCCTCCATGCGCACGAGGGTGCCACGGCGATAGACCTGCCGCCCTATGATATGGCCGCACTTATGCGCGAAGTGGACCTGTTTATCGATTGGTTCGTGCCTGCCGTGCGTGGGACGGACGTCACGGACGCCGAGAGGGAAGCTTACCATGCGGCGTGGGCATCTGCCCTGGCCACAGTGGCGGCGAACCGCTCCGCACTCGTCCTCCGGGATTATCATGTCGATAACCTGATGGTGGTGGGGGAGGGCGCGCTCACTGATATAGGCGCCTGTGGCCTTCTGGATTATCAGGATGCGCTAATCGGGTCGCCCGCCTATGACCTGGTCTCGCTTGTTGAGGATGCCCGCCGGGACATCGCGTCGGACATCCGCGCGGCGGTGCTCGAGCATTATTTTGAGGGTATGGCTGCAAAGGACCGTGCCGCGTTTGAAGCCGACATGGCGCTTCTCGGGGCCCAGCGTCACGCCAAGGTGGCCGGTATCTTCGTGCGCCTCAGCCGCCGGGACGGCAAGGATATCTACCTTGTCCACGTGCCGCGGGTACTGGCGCTTCTGGAACGCTGCCTGGAAACCCCGGCGCTTCAGGCCGTGCGGGATGTGATTGAGGAAATCGTGCCGGGCTACAGGGCGCTGCCGCTTCAGTCCTGAGGGTGGCAGGCGAGAAGGTCGAACAGCTGGTCATAAGCTGCGGCCATGGTCTTGATGCCGAAGTTCGCCACAGCTTTCTTTTTGTTGGCCTGGCCGACCAGGGTGCGGGCATCCCGAAGCTCGATCAGGTCCCTGAGGTTGGCGGCTAGCTCCGCCGCCTCGCGGCCTTCCACATAAACGGCGTTCTCTTCGGCCACCATCTGCTTGATATCCCCGACGTCGGTGCTGGCGACGGGCAGGCCAGCCGCCATGGCTTCGATCACCGAAAGCGGCATCTGCTCGGTATCCGAGGAGAGCGCCATGATATCGAAAGCAGGCAGGATAAGTTCGGGTTTCTTGAGCGTCCCGGTGAAGATCACGCGGGATTTGAGGCCAATGCGTTCGGCAAGCATCTTTAGCGCCGACCGGCCGACCCCGTCGCCAATGATTACCAGCTTATAGTCAGGATAATCAGGCGCGATATGGCTGAAGGCCTCGATGAGGCGGCCGATATTCTTTTCGGGCCGAAGCGCTGCGACAGTGCCGATGATCTTGTCTTCAGGCTTTAACCCATGCTCGGCCAGAAGCGCGCCGTCCGCCGGGCGGTCAAAGCGGGCGATATCGATCCCGTTCGGGATATAGTGCAGGCGGTCCGGCCGGATGTGCCAGTTTTCGCGCGCAATCTTTTCCAGCGTGTGGGACGGCACAACCACGGCGCCGGCCGCACGGTAGGCGAAGCCACGCATCAGCTTGCGGCTCAGCCGTTCCTCGGCCTGCTCATCCGTGCCGAAACCGTCCTGGATATGCATCATCGGGCTGAGGGGCGCGAACCGGTTGGCCAGCGCCCATTCGATGCTGCCCCAATTATAGGTGACAAGAAGGTCGGGTTTGACCGCCCTCAGGATACGGCGGCAGGTCCGCGCGGCCTGCCAAAGGCTGCCTTTGGGAATAGCCTCGGCATCAAGCTGCTCGACCGCACCCGCGCGGATCAGCGACAGGGCATCATAGCAGCCGTCCATGGCATAGACCGTGTGCCGGAAATCCTTGCCGTCAGCGGCAAGTGCCGCGAACCGCCGCTGGGACCCGCCAATTTCAAAGGACGGAAAAACATGAAGAATATGGCAAGGCACCATGGTGCTCCGGTCATGAAGACTGTCGCGTACCATAGTGCCTGATCATAGCGGAGGATCAAGTCTTCCGTTAGTGGCTCATGAAAATCGGCCGGGTAAAGTTGCTGACCAGCCAGCGGGTAACGCCGCCCAAAATCATTTCGCGCCAGCGCGAGTGCGAATAAGCGCCGATGACCATGAGGTCGGCGTTGATGTCCTCCGCGATGCTGGCGAGCTGCTCGCCGACAGGCACGCCGCTGCTTTCGCGTTTGTCGGCGTGGGCGTTGATGCCGTGGTCGGCCAGATAGCTGCAGATATCATCGATACCCGGCCGTTCTTCATCGATATCACCGAGTTGGACGACGGTGACCTTTTCGGCGTTCTGCATCAGGGGCAGGGCGCTGCCGACCGCCCGGGCGCCTTCGGCCCGGCCGTTCCAGGCGACCATCACATGGCGGTCCACCGGGCCTTCATAATCCTTCGGCACCATCAGAACGGACCGGCCGGAGCGGAACAGAAGGTCGTGGAACACATCTTCGGTATCGGGCACGTTGCTGTCCGGCTGCAGGCACACGGCCAAATCCGCGGTGCGGGCGCTGCGGCCGACAATGTCGCCGATGTCACCGGTGATCACGCGCCAGACCGCTTTGGCACCATCGGCTTTCTCGCCGGGCTTGCCGATTTTGATGCCGCACGCGCCCATGGCCTCGGTGAAGGCTTTCTCAGCGGCTTCGGCATGGAGGCGGCCTTCGCGCTCAGCATTGTCACACAGGGTCTGGATCATCTCTGCCGTCAGGCCTTCACCCATGAAGGGGATCGCAGAGCGCGGGTCCGGCCGGACAAACAGCCCGGTCAAGGTCGCCCGGAATTGTTGGGCGAGGTTGCTTGCGACCCGCGTCACGGCCTCATGGGCGACATGGCTGGTCAAGGGCAGAAGGATGGATTTCATGGTGTGCTCCCCGGCATCGGTGTTGTTGGTGACTGAAAATAACCTCTTGATAAATGTCGATCTTTGATCAGAGTCAAAGCTGGTTCATGACCCGTTCAGCGCAGAACCCCTACGAGTATACCTTATGAAACGGATAATTTGGATTCTGCTGTTTTGTTTTGCCATCTCGATCCTTGAGGCCGGGGGAACAGCAGCATTCGCCTTCGCGCCGCCCAAGAAATACCATGGCCAGGAAGACGAACATGACGAAGCGCTCGATGCCACCCGTCATGGCGATATCCTGCCTTATTGGCGTATTCGGCGTATGGTTGAGGACCGGCTGGACGGTAAAATCGTGGGGCAGAAGCTACGCCGCACCAATCAGGGCTGGCAGTATGACCTGCGGGTTAGGCGTAAGGACGGTAAGGTGCTGGTGGCGATCGTGAATGCCGCCACCGGGGCCATCATCAGTGTCCGGTAGCGTGCTTGGCTAATAACAAAATGACGACAACCATGACGGCAAACGACAACAAGAGGAGAGGTGGATCATGCGGGTCCTGATCGTGGAAGATGATGCGACATTGTCGGAACAGATGCGTCAAAGCCTGGCGGATGCCGGCTATGCGGTCGACCTCGCCGACAATGGCGAGGATGGGCATTTTCTGGGCGATACCGAACCCTATGATGCCGTGATTCTGGACCTCGGCCTGCCGATCATGGACGGCACTAGTATCCTGAGGAAATGGCGCACGGATGGCCGCGACATGCCGGTACTGATCCTGACAGCGCGGGACGGCTGGACCGACAAGGTCGAAGGCCTGGACGCCGGGGCGGACGATTATCTGACCAAGCCTTTCATCATGGAGGAGCTGCTGGCGCGCCTGCGCGCGCTCATCCGCCGTTCGGCCGGGCAATCGAGCCCGCAGATCAGCTGCGGTCCCGTGATGCTCGATACCCGCAACGGCCGGGTCAGCGTTGACGGTCACCCGGTCAAGCTGACGGCGCAGGAATTCAAGCTGCTGTCTTACCTCATGCACCATGAGGGCAAGGTGGTCTCCCGCACGGAGCTGACAGAACATATCTACGACCAGGATTTCGACCGCGATTCAAACACCATTGAGGTGTTCGTCAACCGCATCCGCAAAAAGCTCGATGTGCCGATCATCAGCACGGTGCGCGGGCTTGGCTACCGGTTGGAATGGCAAGAGGAGGAGGCGTGAGGGCACGCATCTCGCAGTTTTTCCGGACGCTGACCGGACGGCTTCTGCTGTCGGCCTTCTTTTGGTCGGCGGCGGCGCTTGCCGTCGGCGGGCTGTCGCTTTCCTATGCGTTCCGGGATTATGTGCTCTCCGACGTCGACCAGAAGCTGGAAATGCTTTTGGATACGATGGTCGGCATCAGCGAGATTTCGCCTGAAGGTGTGCTCCGTTTCAACAGGCCGCTGTTCGACCAGCGCTTTGCCACGCCCTATTCGGGCTGGTACTGGCAGATTTCCGAAGCGGGGCAGCAACCGTTCCGCTCCCGCTCGCTGTGGGATTTCGAGCTGACGCCGGACATGTCCAAGCGGATATTCTCGCTGAAATATTCCGAGGTTGAAGGGCCGGACGGTCAACGCCTCCGCGTGGCCGAACGGGATATCATCCTGCCGGAAGCAGACCGTATCTTCCGCTATCAGGTCGCGACCGACACGGCGGAGGTCCGGGCGGCGATCGCCCGCTTCAACTGGCTGCTTCTGGGGGCTTTGGCGCTCATTATGGTGACGGTGTCGCTGGCGCTGGTGATCCAGGTGGCTTATGGCCTCCGGCCGCTTCGGTCCTTGGGGCGCAAGCTTGCCGGGGTGCGGGCCGGGAAGGACAGCCGCCTTGATGGCGCCTGGCCCGAGGACCTGCGCCCGCTCGCCCAGGAGATCAATGCCCTCATCGACCAGAATGAAAAGCTGGTGGCACGGGCCCGCACCCATGTGGGCAACCTGGCGCACGCGCTTAAAACGCCGCTCAGCGTCATCATGAATGAGGCTGAAAACCTGCCGGAGAAAAGCGCCACCACCATCAGCCGGCAGACGCGGGAAATCCGCGAACATATCGACCATCACCTGAAACGCGCCCGGATCGCCGGGGGTGGCTCTGGGCCGGGGCTTGCCGTCAAGGAACGGCTGGAGAAGCTGGCCCGCGCCATTAGTCGGCTCAACCAGGACAAGGGGCTCTCGATCGAGCTTGAATGTCCCGACGGCCTGATGTTCGATGGTGAACGGGAGGATTTTGACGAAATCCTCGGCAATGTGGTCGATAACGCCGGAAAATGGGCCGTCTCCCATGTGACCATCAGTGCCCGCAAGCTGGAAGACAGTCCACGGCGCCAGTTCCTGGAAATTCGTGTTGAGGATGATGGGCCGGGGGTGCCGGAAGACCAGCGTGAGGTGTTGTTCGAACGTGGCCGCCGCCTTGATGAACGGGTGCCGGGCACGGGGCTAGGCCTCGCCATCGTGCGCGATATTGTCGAGATGTATGGCGGCAGCGCTTATATGGATGCGGCCTCGCTTGGCGGCTTGGCTGTGGTCGTGCGCCTGCCGGCGAAATAAGGCTCGCCTATGTTTCCCGGGCCTTGAGGCCCGCAGCCGCCAGCATGGCCCAGCCTGCCATCAAAAGCGTTCCGCCAAGCGGGGGAAGCCAGTGCAACGGCCCCAGGCTGCCGGGCCCAAGCGCCGCAAGCCAATAGAGACTGCCGGAAAAACACAGGATACCAGCCTGAAAAGCGAGCCCCGCCCGGCTGGCCCAGCGTTGGCTTGCTGGTGTTTGTGCCAGCATGGCGATGACACCTGTCAGGAGAAGCGCCAGGGCATGGAAAAGATGGAATTCGCTCCCCTGTTTAAACAGCTGAATAGCGTGCTCCCCCAATCGGGAGGGAAGGGCATGTGCGCCGACCGCGGACAGAATGGTCGCTAAAAGGCCGTTGCCTGCGCCTAGGGCAATCAGTATTCCGGGCCGCATCGGCTATTCTCCTTTCAGGGGATGGATATGATGCGGCCGATCATACGGTGCGTGCAGGCAGGATCAAGCGGCATGTTCCTATGCGGTGACCCGGATATTCCGCGCGTTCCAATGGGATACCCCGCACTTTATGGTCGCTGATTTAATCCCCTATAGGGTGCATTCAGGGGCGCGGGTAAGAAAGGCCTGTGTGAACAGGATAATGCCAATTAATAGTGTATCAAAATGGAACATGTTCGGAATTTGGTAAATATTTATTAACCACAATTTGGTATACATGACTGTTTTTATTTGATTTTGTTTTTTCTGCAATTGCGGCGAAGGCAATAAATCCATATACTGACTACACCGATGGTTGTTTGGGGCCATCAAAAGCATAGATCGTTTTTGTGGCTTCAGAAAGAAAGCCGATGGGGTTGAGGAGACGGTCACCGACCAGGACTTTCGGTATGTGCCGATGTCGGTTGGGCTTGCTTGGTAGGCGGATCAGAATGCTATCCGATCACCAGACAAGGGGCTGAAAAAACACTTGTTCACCGCTTTTGGGGAGGGGTGGACAAAGTTGGATTACGCTTGCTTGTAAGGAGATGCGTGTGCTGCAAGAGATCGTCAACAATGCCAATATGGGATTTGTTGTAGTTGGCCCCGACCTGGATGTTCGCCTGTGGAACAAATGGATGACCCAGGTGACCGGCGTTGAAGCCGAGGTCGCCTATTGCCGCAGCCTGCCAGATTTATTGCCCGCCTTTCATGATCGCGGCCTTCTCGAATATATCGAGAAAGCGCTCCAGAAAGGGATGTCCTCCACGCTTTCCCCGCGGGATACGCAGGATGTAATGCCGATTGGGCCGGTCGAGGTGATGGTCCAGCCGCTGCGCTCCAAGCCTCATCTGCACTCTCTGAAGCCTGTCAGTGAAATGATGGCGGACCCTTTGTGCCTGATCCAGTTCAAAAGCCGGTCCGGGGCTGTGGCGCCCGCGCGCGGTGCAGAGAGTGCTTCTGTTGCTGATGTAACGGGGCAGGTGGGCGAAACGCAGCAGGCACGGCTGCAATTCTTGGCCACTGTCAGCCACCAGATCAGGACGCCTGTCAATGGTGTTCTCGGCGTGACCGAACTTCTTGCCGCCACGCAATTGTCGACGGATCAGCGCAAATATGTCGACCTGATTGCCAAGTCGGGCCAGGCGCTCCTGAATTTCATCAATGAAATGGCCGACCTGTCGAACCTTGAAGCCGGCCTGGTCCAGCTAGAGACGCGCCCGGCCGACCTGCCGTCGCTGATGCAGGAGGTGATGGACCTGTTCGCGACCGCAGGCTCCCACAAGGGTGTCAAGGCCGTGATGGAGCTTTCCTCCGACCTGCCGCGCCACGTCAGGACCGACGCGCAGAAGCTGCGCCAGATCCTGGTCAATCTTCTGGGGAATGCCTTCAAGTTCACCGACAAGGGCCGTGTGACCCTTGAGGCTCATACGGCCGAAACCGGGGGCGACACATTCCTCAATATCTCGGTCTCCGATACCGGGGTCGGTATTCCGAAGGAACGCATCGGCGGCTTGTTCGAGAAGCTTTCGATGGATGTCCGCGGCGGCGCGCGGCTTTATAACCGCATGGGGCTGGGGCTTTATCTCTGCAAGGAGCTGATCGACCTGTTCGGGGGTGAGATCAGTGTCCGCAGCACGCTCGGGCAGGGGTCAACCTTCATGGTTCGCATCCCGATAGATGTGGTGGAGAAAGCCGCGCCTGAGCAGGCCGAGTCTGACGAAATCGAGGTCCGCGCAGACGACAATGGCCCGTGGCGCGTACTGGTTGCGGAAGATAACCCGGTCAACCAGGTTCTGTTCCGGAAAACGCTGGAACACCAGGGTCATAAGGTGACCATGGTTGGCAACGGGCAGGAGGCGGTGACCTCGGTTCAGGTGCATGAAACTTTCGATATCATCCTGATGGATATCACCATGCCGGTGATGGACGGCTTGGAAGCAACGTCATTGATCCGGTCGCTCACGGGCACGAAGGGCCGCACGCCAATCCTGGCGCTCACGGCGCATGCGCTTGAAGGCGACCGGGAGAAGTTTCTGGATGCAGGGATGGACGGCTATCAGTCAAAGCCGGTAGAGCCGGGGGCGCTTCTCGACGCGATGACCAACGTCATCCACGCCCACCGGCATAGCTTACGTAGCGATAGCTTTATGGTACCAGGACAACCGGCACGCCGACGGAGTGAGCCAGAGAATTGGCCACGCTCCCAAGAACCAGGTCAGCGACGCGAGAGCGACCGCGCCGACCAATGAACAGCATGTTGGCATGTTCTTCTTTCACCCGGGCTTGGATCGTCTTGACCGGGTGACCCCAGAAATATTCGGCGGAGACGTCTACGCCGCTGCCTTGGTACAGCTTCAGGAGAGGGGCGAGCACTTCGTCGTGGGCAGCGTGCTCCTCTTCAGCTTTTTCAAGCGGACGGTTGTACATTTCCTCAACCGACAGCGGCTGGTAGCCGGACCACGGGATAACGGTGATCATCCGGACTGTCGCGCCGGTTTGTTTGGCCAACGTAACTGCGCGGTCCACGGCGCGGTTTCCCCATTCGCTTCCGTCGACGGCGACCATATAAAGTTGTTTCGACATGACAAGACCTCTCTTTCTCTCGTGGTTTCGCTATTTCCTAGCGCTCACCACACCTTAGCGCCTTGACGCCCGTCAAGCCATAGCGGCTTCACGGGCTTCGGCTTTAATCATGTCGGCGCATTTCTCAGCGATCATGATGGTGGGGGCGTTGGTGTTGCCGCCAATCAGGCGCGGCATCACCGAGGCGTCGACCACGCGCAGGCCTTCGAGCCCGATGACTTTGAGGGTTGGGTCCACCACACTCGCCTTATGGTCGCGCGGGCCCATCGCACAGGTGCCGACAGGGTGATAGATGGTCTCCGCCTTGTCGCGGATGATGGTCTCGGTCGCGCTGTCGTCGTCAATATCCACACCGTGCCAGGGGGCTTTTTCATGCGTGGTGAGGTCCTTGATGGCAGGCTGGGACATCATGCGGCGCACCAGCTTCACGCCTTCACGCATCACGCGCAGGTCTTCAGCCGCATCCAGATAGTTGGGGTCGATGGCGGCGGGCGCCAGCGGGTCGGCACTCGAAAGGCCGATGGTACCGCGGCTGTGCGGCCGGAGCTGGCAGACATGGATACCGAAGCCATGCTCGTGCGGGTCCGCGAACCCGTGCGGCTGGTCGGCCATGCCGAGCATGATGTGGAACTGCACATCCGGGCGTTCCAAGGCCGGGTCGGTCTTGAGGAAGGCGCCGACGGGTGTCACGCAATCCGACAGCATCCCCGGCTTGTGCAGGAACCATTTGATCATCTCGGCGATGCCGCGGTGCGGTGCCTGATAGCGCATGAGCGAGATCGGGTCCTTGAGGTGGGCGTAAACGGTAAGGTCCAGGTGGTCCTGCATGTTCTTGCCGACGCCCTGAAGCTCATGCACCACGGGCAGGCCGACCTTTTGGATCATGTCCGGGTCGCCGATGCCGGAAAGCTGCAGCAGTTGCGGGCTGTTGATGGCGCCGCCGCACAGGATGACCTCACGCCCCGCGTGCCAGGTTTCCACCTTGCCTTTGCGGCTGATTTCCACGCCGGTCACGCGCTTGCCCTTCAGGACGACACGGCGGGCTTGCGCTTCGGTAAGGACCGTCAGGTTTTCCCTGCCCACTGCTTCGGCCAAGTAGGTGCGGCCTGTGCTCTGGCGGCGGCCACCGCGGATGGTCTGGTCGTACCAGCCGACGCCTTCCTGGTTCGGGCCGTTGAAGTCATCGGTGTACGGGAGGCCCATTTCCGATGCGGCGTTCAGGAACGCGGTGTTCAGCGGGTTCTGGGACGTGTGCTGGCTGGTTTTCAGCGGGCCCTTGTCGCTATGGAAATCGTCGGGCTTGCGGTCGCTGCCTTCGGATTTCTTGAAGTAGGGCAGCACGTCATCGAAGGTCCATCCGGTGCAGCCAAGCTGGGCCCATTCGTCATAGTCGCGGGCGTTGCCGCGCACATAGAGAAGGCCGTTGATGGCGGATGAGCCGCCCAGCACCTTGCCGCGCGGCCAGAACAGCTTGCGGCCGTTCAGGTTCTTCTGCGGCTCGGTCCAATAGTTCCAGTTAAATTTGTTGGGGGCGACCACCTTGCCGATAAGGCCGGGCATGTTGATCTGGAGCGCACCATCCTTTTGGCCGGCTTCCAGAAGCAGCACCTTGTTGTTGGGGTCCTCGGTCAGGCGGGCAGCCATGGCACAGCCGGCGGACCCGGCCCCTACGATGATATAATCGAACTTTGTCTCGGGCATGTCAGTCGATCTTTCTTAAGGTCACGGGCAGGCCGTCAACAGGTTTGATGAGCGGCATGATCTGGAAGCGCGTGCTGTAGCCTTCCGGCAGCACGATTTCATAATGCGGCAGCAGGTGGGTCATGATCACCTTAGCCTGCATGTAGGCGAAATGGAGGCCGAGGCACATGTGCGCGCCGCCACCGAACGGTATCCAGGCGAAACGGTGCCGTTCCTTGACCCCGCCTTCGGGCGAGAAGCGCATGGGGTCGAACGTGTCCGGGTCATCCCATACGTCCTTGTCGCGGTGGGAAGCAACGGCGCTGATGCCGACAACCGTGCCCTTGGGGATGCGGTGGCCGGCAAAGTCGACGTCACGGACCGCACGGCGGGGCGTGCCCGGAACCGGCGGGTTGAGCCTGAGGGCTTCCTTGAAGGCATAGTCGGTGAGGACGAGATCCTTCATCTTGTCATAAGGCAGGCGGTCATCATTGAGGCCGAGGCCCTTGATTTCCGCGCGGAGTTTGTCCTGCCACTCGGTATGACGGCCGAGTTCGTAAACCAGTGTGGTGACCGAGCTTGTGATGGTGTCGTGGGCGGCCATCCATAGGAAGATCATATGATCGATGATTTCCTGGTCAGTGAACTGGTTGCCTTCGTCATCCTGGGCTTGGCAGAGCTGGGTGAAAATGTCGGTACCCGGCTTGGTCCGCCGTTCGGGGATCAGCTTGCCGAGGAACTCCACCATGAAGCGGCGGCCCTTGATGCCGCGCGCCATGATAGTGCCGGGGATCGGCACGCGCACGACGCCGATGCTGGCAGCGACCATGTCGGTAAGCGCCTTATTGACCTTCAGGCTGTCCGGTCCGGGCTCCAGGCCAAGGAACACGGTCGTGGCCATGTCGAGCGACAGCTGCTTGATCGCCGTGTAGAAGGCGAAATGCTTCTTGTCGCCCCAGGCCTTGATGCGTTCGGGCATGGCGTCGTTCAGACGCTCCAGATAGCCCTGCATCGGGCCGGTCTTGAAAGCGGCGGCCATGATATGGCGGTGGGCCTTATGCTCATCGAAATCCAGCAGCATCAGCCCGCGCGGGAACAGCTTGCCGATCCACGGCGCCCAGCCCTGTTCTGAGGAGAAATTCTTGCCTTTGTCCATCAGGACAAATTCATTGGCGTCCGGCCCGCACAGGTTGACCGTTTCCGCAAACAGCGTGCGGGCACGGTAAACCGGGCCATAGGTTGACCGCATATAGTCGCCCAGGGCGACCGGGTCTTTGAGCATTCTAAAGGTATGACCGAAGATCGGCATGCCGCGTTCGCCGGGAATGTCTTCCAGACGTGCCGCGCGCGCAGGCGTACCGTGGTCCGCTGTTGCTGTCATAGGTCCCTCCCCCTGGACAGTTACGGATTATACTGAACTCATTAGTCCAGAAAATGACTATAAGGCAGGAATGGGCAGAGTCAAATGGCCAGGAAGCCGTGTGAAAACCTTCCGGGGGATGCAGAAATAGATGACAAATTCCGCCAGTCCGTTTGCTGGCAGGCTTTAACCGCCGTCAGTGCTTGCCGGGGGCAGCCGTTGACGTCAGGCTTGGCACGCGCGTGTAGGTGCAGCTTTCTTTGCCGTCCATGCCGTAGGTAAAGGTCAGGGTCACGTCGGTGCGCCCCGCTTCCTTGCCGTCGGCTAAATAGGCGAAATAGCGCCAGCGCCTGAGCGCAGCCTTCACGAAGTTAGCCATGCCATGGCTGGCTTCCGGGTGTTGGATGCGGATGTTGGTGACGCGTCCGTTCGGTGTGATGTCGAACACAGCGGTTACGCTGCCGGGTTCCGTGCTTTTCTTGGCTTCAAAAGACAGGTTGGGATTGGTGCAGGAAGAAACACGCCACATACCATCCTGTGGCCGTTGTTCTTTCGCCTGTGAAGCCGGTGTAAAAAGAAGCACAATTACTGCTGTGAGAACAAAGCGCATGGTTCAGTCCTCCCCTTCTCCGCCCGCTATAGTATAGTAAACTAGCGCTTAGGTGAAGGCTGAGCCTTTTGGCGTGCCGAGCAGGGAAGTTGGGGGCCGATTTATGTGTGGCCGTAACCACCGCCACCCGGCGTTTCGATGACGATACAGTCACCGGGTTTTACCGCCTTGCGGTCCGAGGCCGCCATGGTTTCTGCCGTGCCGTCAGCGCGGATGACAAGCGTGCGGCCAGCAGCACCCGGCATCCCGCCATCGAGCCCGGGGGCGCCGGTCTTCCGGTGGCCTGACAGGATGGCGACATCCATATCCTCAAGGAAACGGATCACCCGGCGGGCACCATTACCGCCGTGCCATTTGCCGTCTCCGCCGCTTTCTGCGCGGATGCTGAATTCTTCTACCCGTACGGGGTAGCGCCATTCCAGTACTTCAGCGTCGGTCAGGCGGCTGTTGGTCATGTGCGACTGAATGGCTGAAACACCATCAAAGCCCGGCCCGGCGCCGGTGCCGCCCGCGATGGTTTCGTAATATTGGTAAGCATCGTTGCCGAACGTGAGGTTGTTCATCGTGCCTTGCGACCCGGCCATGGCGCGGGCAGCGAGGAACAGGGCGTTCGTCACCACCTGGCTTGTCTCCACATTCCCGGCGACGACGGCGGCGGGCGGGACGGGGTTCAGCATACAGCCTTCGGGCATGACCAGCTTCACCGGTTTCAGGCAGCCTGCGTTCAGGGGGATATCCTCGCCCGTCAGCACGCGGAAGACATAGAGGATCGCGGCTTTCGTGACCGCAAGCGGCGCGTTGAAGTTATTGGGCTGGATACCGCTCGTGCCGGTGAAGTCCACCGTGACCGTGCGGTCCTGCCGGTTTACCGCCAGTTTGACCGCAACCTCGGCACCGCAATCCATGGCGTAGCGGCATTCGCCGTTATGTAGGCGGTCGATCACGCGGCGCACGGCTTCTTCGGCATTGTCCTGCACGTGGCCCATATAGGCGGCGACAACGTCCGCGCCAAAGTCAGTGACAAGCCGCGTGACCTGCTGGATGCCGCGTTCGTTGGCGGCCACCTGTGCCTTGAGGTCGGCGATATTCTGATCCGGGTTGCGGGCCGGGTAGGGGCCTTCTGCAAGCGCCGCCCGGACTTCCGCTTCCTGGAAACGCCCATCCTTGACCAGATGGAAATCGGTGAAGCGGATGCCTTCTTCCTCGATGGTTTTGGAAGCGGGCGGCATGGAACCGGGGCTGATGCCGCCAATGTCCGCATGGTGCCCGCGCGAGGCAACGTAAAAGTCCGGCGTGGTTTTGCCAGGGAGGAATACCGGGCTGATGACGGTGATGTCCGGCAAGTGGGTGCCGCCCGCATAGGGGTCATTCAGCATGAACACGTCACCCGCCTGCATGGCGTCTTCGCGGGCCCTGATGATTGCGCTCACACTTTCGCCCATGCTGCCCAGGTGCACGGGCATGTGTGGCGCGTTGGCGATCAGGTTGCCTTCGGTGTCGAACACGGCGCAGGAGAAATCCAGCCGTTCTTTCACATTCACGGAATGGGCTGTTTTCGCCAGCACAGCGCCCATTTCCTCGGCCACCGACATGAAGAGATTGTTGAAAATCTCCAGCATGATCGGATCCGGTTTGCCGGTTTCGACGGCTTGCCGTGCCCGCGCCTCGGTGCGGCTGAGGATCAGGGTGTCGTTCGCCATCTGCTCGGCGCTCCAGCCCGGTTCCAGCACCGTGGTGCCGCCGTTTTCCAGGATAAGCGCCGGGCCTTGGATCGTGTGGCCGGGCTTGAGGCGCGCGCGGTCATAAACCGGCATGTCGCGGCGTTCCCCTGCCATATAGGTGCTGATGGTCTCGGTTGGCGCGGTTTCATCCCCTGTAGCCACCAGTGTCAGGGCTTCTGCCGACCCGCCGCCTGCGGCTTCCGCCTCCATGGCTTCGGCGATGATGGTATGGCCGGGGTCGGTGAAGCCGAACTGCTGCTTGTGCGCGGCTTCGAACGCGGCAGTCATGTCCGCAAGCGGGCCATATGGGATGCTGAGCGTGGTGTCGGTGCCCTGATATTTGGCGCGGACGGTCAGTGTCAGCACTTGCTCACCGGCCGCGATACCCTGTTCGGCAAGCGAGGTCTGCGCCAACGTGCTCACGGCCTCAGCTGCGGTCTTGAGGGCTGCGGCATCGTCAAGCGGGGCTTCGACGGCCTGGTCCGCCAGCGTGCGCTGGTCGGCAAGACCCATGCCGAGCGCGGACAATACGCCGGAGAAGGGCGGTACGATTACTCGTTCGATGCCCAGTGCGTCGGCCACGAGGCAGGCGTGCTGGCCACCGGCACCCCCGAAAGTCAGCAGGCTGTATTTCTTGATGTCATGCCCACGTTCGACCGAGACGCGTTTGATCGCCCGAGCCATATGCTCCACGGCAACCAAAAGGAAGCCTTCGGCGATGGCCTCAAGGCTCCGCCGTTCCCCCGTCACGGCTTCTATCTCATCCGCGATCTCACGGAAGCCGGCTTCGGTCGCGGCTTTATTGAGCCGTTCCTTGCCGCTTTCGCCGAACACCGCCGGGAACAGGGCCGGGCTCAGTTTGCCGAGCATGACGTTACAGTCGGTCACGGTGATCGGGCCGCCACGACCGTATGCGGCCGGGCCGGGATAGGCGCCTGCCGATTGGGGCCCGACCCGGAAGCGGCCGTCCTCGAACCGGCAGATGGAGCCACCGCCCGCGGCCACGGTATGGATATCCATCATCGGCACGGTCATACGCACCCCGGCGACGACCGTGTCTGAGACGCGCTCGTAAGCGCCGGCATAGTGGCTGACGTCGGTTGACGTGCCGCCCATGTCGAAGCCGATCAGATGGTCGCTGCCCGCGCGCTCGCCTGTTTTGGCGGCGCCAACGATGCCGCCCGCCGGGCCTGAAAGCACGGCATCCTTGCCCTCAAACGCGTGGGCGGCGGCAAGGCCACCGTTCGACTGCATGAAATAAAGCGGGGTGTCGCCCACGGCCCCGCGCACCTGTTCAACATAGCGGCGCAGGATGGGCGACAGGTAGGCGTCGGCCACCGTGGTGTCGCCGCGCGGGACAAGTTTCATCAAGGGGCTGACCGCATGGCTCGCGGAAATTTGGGTGAAGCCGATGTCGCGGGCGATTTCCGCCACGCGCTTTTCATGATCCGGTGCCCGGTAGCCATGGACGAGCGCGATAGCGACACTGCGGAAGCCCTTGTCATAAGCATCCTGAAGGCTTGTCCGGCACCCGGCTTCATCAAGCGGCGTGACCACGGCACCCTGGGCGTCCATGCGTTCGGTGACTTCGGCGACCTCGGCATAGAGCGGTTCGGGTCTCGCGGGCTGCAGCGCGAACAGGTCGGCCCGGTGTTGCTGGCCGATATAAAGCGCATCCTTGAAGCCCTGAGTGATCATCAAAAGCGTCGGTTCGCCCGCGCGTTCGAGAAGCGCATTGGTGGCAACCGTGGTGCCCATCTTGATGGCGGATACTTGGCCTGCCGGGAAGGGCGTCCCCTCTGGCACGTCCATGATTTCCCGCATGGCGAACACGGCGGCGTCCTGATACCGGCCCGGATTTTCGGACAGATATTTATGCGCGCTTAAGGCTCCGTCCGGATGGCGGGCGACAACGTCGGTGAAAGTGCCGCCTCGGTCGATCCAGAATTGCCATTGCTTTTGTGTCATTTTGGTGTGGATTACCTGAGAAAAATATGCCGAATTTCTTTGAATATGGGTTGCGATTAGTAGCGTTTTAATCGCGATATCTTAGCATATAAGGCTTCAATATGTGTTTCAGTTTCGGGAGAGTGGTGACAGGCTTTATGGCAGTTAGGGCATAAGGCGACGGTATTGTCTGTTGTATCTGGGCCATTTTTAGCGAGCGTTTTTATATGGTGCACTTCAAGAAATGGTCTTCCATCCTTACGATCAAAGGGAGCGGGCATTTCACAAAGTTCACATTTTCCTTGAGCTAATTCTTCGATCTTCGCAGCAACAGATGGGGAGCGTTTGAAACGCCTGATCGTTACGGTGACTTCTTCTGGATCAGGGTTTTCGCAAACATACTCGGTGCTTTTATATTTTTTCGATATTTCTGATTCAAGGATGTAGGGGTCAGTTTGAAAGTTACCGAATAAAAAGTCCCTAAGATTAGAAGTCATATTCTCTGTTGTTTTTACCAATGTTGTTAATTTGACGCCTTCGTGGAATAAGCCGTTTTTGTAGCTGCTGGTGTCATAGGCATAGCAGCGGATGGCTTCTGCTGGTTGCTCTGTAGTGGCTTGGTATAGAAGTTTGAGAAATCTCTCTAAGTTCGCATGAAATTGCGTCTTTCCGTTGATGCTAATGGCAAAACCTCTAATGGGCTCACTTGGGAGAACAGGGACTGTATTAGTAGGTTCTGTGCATTGGACTATTTTCGGAAAGAGGGTATGGCCACTTTTCGTGACATGCCAAATGTCTTTGAAGTATCCACGTTCATCAATTTTAAACACTAGAATTCTCTCATGATTTCATAAACAGAATTTGAGCTTAGCCCCTTTATCTGCAGGCTTGAGCTAGTGAAAGTGTTTACCGAGGTCCGCGGCCAGGCTTTCATAGCGTTTGCGCATGTCGCCCCCCAGCCCCGCGCAGAAGCGCTTGGTACCGAAATCGGTCTTGAGGGAATCAAAAAGCCCGCGGCGGCGGCCGATCTTGAACATGAGCGTGGTGGACGCGACATCGCTGATGAGCGCGAGGCGTTCTGCCTCCGGCCGGCCGGCGGAATCGGCCTTGATCTTCTGGCCGGCGGGGGATTGGTCCAACAGAAGCGCGATCTTGAGCGTGCTTTGGTTGGCAATGTCATTGAGGGTTTTGGTGTCCATCTCAGGGTCCGCGCAGATCAGGCTATAGGCCATGACCTGGGCGGCATCTTCCATCTGATGCACTTCTGGCGTTGCGCGCTTGCTGCTGAGGTAGGCCAGGTGCTGGGCGGCAAGGATGCGGACCGTTTGCGCGCGGCCGAGGATAAGCGCAAGCGCCTTGAGGGAGCGTTCTTGGTCGTCCTGTTGGGGGGCAGCTTGCTGGGTTGCGAAATTTTCCGCCTGCTGGATGGAGTCGGGCGCGGTTTGTGCACTTGCAGGCAATGCAGACACAAGACCAAGGCCGATCGCGGCTATAATTGACAGATGGTGGAAATACTGAAAACTAACCATTAACCCCTCCAAAACAGTGCTTATGCCTTTCATAGCATTGTTTTGCCTTGTGAAAACATGCTATTTGGCCGCTGTAACGCCCGTTAAAGGCGGTTTACTACCCTAGTGAGGCAGTAGAGATACTGATGCTTGAAATTTACGTCGATGCTGATGCCTGCCCGGTGAAGGAGGAGGTTCTGAAGGTCGCCTACCGGCATGACCTGACGGTCCATCTCGTCAGCAACCAATGGCTTCGGCTTGAGGTCGGCGAAAATATCAACAAGGTGGTGGTCTCGGACGGCTTCGATGCTGCCGATGACTGGATTGTCGAGCATATGGGCGCGGGCGATATCTGCGTCACCGGCGATATTCCGCTGGCGTCCCGCTGCCTGGACAAAGGCGCGGTTGTTATCGGTGCCACTGGGCGGCTGTTCACGCTCGACAATATCGGCATGGCGCTGGCGATGCGGGAGCTCAAATCCCAGCTCAGGGACATGGGTGAGGACCGGGGCTTCAATGCTTCTTTCACGAAGCGGGACCGCTCGACTTTCCTGTCCGCGCTGGAGGGCGCTGTTCAGAAGTTGATGCGGCACGGCATTAGCCTTCAGGCACAAAACGGCCAAACCTAAACTGTCAGCCCTAAACGGCCCGACGCAATCCAATAAATGGCCCAATAAAAAGCGGCACCCCCAGGCGATCAGGGGCACCGCTTTCAAGCTCCCTTGACGAAGCTTAAACTTTGATGTCGATCTTCAGGCCCTGGCCGTGGCCGGTGAACTGAGAATCGAGCTTCACCTTGCTTTTGGGAAGGTTTTCAAGGTCCAGTTTGGCTCCTTTGAAACCCTGGTTGATCTTCGACGTCGGCGCTGACGCCTTGAAAGGAATAACAACACTGGAAGATACGCCTCCAACCATGCTTATTCGCTCCTCTTGGCACGTGTGATTCGACTACATGACGTCTTATCTGCCAGAGGTTCCTCTGCTTGTACAGGGACGGCTAAAATTTTAAATTTATTTGGTGAAAGAGGCGTGTTTTCAAAGAGTTGCCCTGCAGGTAGCTATACCCGCAGGGCGAGTTTTTTCTCAGAGCTTTCCGAGTGAGAAAAGGGTTTTAGAGGCAGTTAAGCGGCGCTGTTTGCGACTACAGGTTTTGCGGCGGGCGCGGGCTGCGCGGGCGGCGCCGAAGGCACTGCCGGTTCCGCCGGGATATCGTCGCCCATCATCCGCATGGTGCGGGTCAGGCGGCTGCGCTCATAGTCGGAGCCGATACCCTGGACCGCTTTGGCGAGTGTTTCCTGGAGCTTCTTGTCATCGGGCATCATCGCGCGGATATGCAGGAGCGACTGTGCCTTCTCATAGTCGCTGCCGATCTTGCTGGCGACATCGATGGCGGCTTCCCAATTGTCATTGGTCATCGCGCCCTGGCTGATCACGATATCCAGCGTCTTGCGCTTTTCATAATCGCTGTGCTGTTTTCCGACGGCGTCCAGAAGCGTCTTGGTGCTGGCTGGCGCTTTATGGAGCTGGCTCGCGAGTACGGCGATCAACTGACGGATTTCATAATCGCTTTTGATGTTATCCGTGGCGATCTTGACCACGCGCTCGACGGCTTTTTTGCTGAGATCCTTGTCATGCAGGCCGACGACCAGCAGGTTGCGGAGCTCATAGTCGCTTTTCATATGGGCGGCCATGTCGATCAGCATGTTGATACCGTCGTCATCAAGCGGGAACTGGACGAGATAGGGCGTCAGAAGCTGGCGCAGCTCATAATCGCTGTCCATGGTTTTGGCGGCCTTGAGGACTTTCGCCATGACCTTCTTGGTCGGGCGACCTTCTTCCAGAAGCAGGGTCAGCGCGACCCGCTTTTCATAGTTGCTTTTGATGTCGGCCAGAAGGTCGGCGAGCTTTTCGGTGTCATGGTCCTTCAGCTTGGCCTGCTCCAGAAGGTTCTGGGCATAGATGCGCTTGAGATAATCGGTCTTGGCACCCTTGATCAGCTTCAGCACATCCTTGACGCCGCCTTTCTTGAGGATCATGGCGATGCGTTCGCTGGCGTGCCAGCCGGTACGCTCGGTCAGTTCCGAAACCGTCGCCTTCAGCCATTTCTGGCCGTCCTTGTCCATGGCCTGCTTGGTACCGTTCACCCAATAGGTCTGGCTAAGCTTGCCGCCGTCATTTTCGAAATGAACCCGGCGGTCTTCCTTCTTGGATTTGGCGCGGATATCGAGCCAGGCGCCGGGGGCGACATCGGCGACGCCGTCCATGGTGTCATTGAGGCTGAAAGCACCTTCCCAGGATGCCTTGAGGGTGCGGTCCTTGTCCGTCAGCACCAGGTTGCCTGAATCGTCGTCGGTGACGAAATAGCTGCTGTGGTCATGGTCCTTGGCGTGCAGGCGGGCGAGTTCGGCGCGTTCGGCGGCGCGGGCGATCCGTTCCTGCTTGCGCGCCATCAGCTCTTCCTTGCGGACTGAACGTTCCTGTTCCCGCGCGGCGCGTTCGATTTCCTTCACCGCGTTCTTGATTTCACGGGCGGAGGCCCTGTGTTCTTCGGCCTTTTGCCTCAGTTCCTCGATCTTGGCTTTCTGCTCGTCGGTCAGGCCGTAATGATCGTTATGCTGATCATCCTTGGCGGCCGTGATCGACATGGCGTCGGCGAATTCGAAGCTGGGCAGGCCGAAGGTGAGGCCGATGACACCCGCAAGCAACAGGCCCTTGGCGGCGCGGCTTGCGGTGCCGAAATGGGCGCCGTTCGCGCCCACCAGGCGCTCGACGCGTATTTTAAGCATGGATTTGTTTCCAGCCATGGCTAATCCCCATTGTAGGTTTTTGCTGTCGTGTATTTTGGTGGCACAGGTGAAAAGGGCGGTGGCGACGGCGCGCGGGTCCGAAAGCTGTTTCGCGGCCCATTCGTCGGCGGCCAGTTCCGCAAGGTCCGCCAGCCGCCGGCGTGCCACGTTGAAGAACGGCTGGAAGAAGAAGAGCCGGGACAGAAGCTGAAGCACCATCAGCATCATCGGGTCACGGCGGATCATGTGGCCCAGTTCGTGGGCCAGAAGGCTTTGCATTTCGCGCTCGGGCAGGGCGTCGAAGGCCCAGTCCGGCAGGCAGATTTCACGCCGGGGCAGGCACACGGGGCTTGCGATATCCGATGACCGGCTGAGGTAGGGAACATGTTTGATGTCCGCCTTTTCGCACAGCAGACGGAGCGTGCGGTTGGCCGGGTGCTCGGCATCGACCCTTGTGCGGGTGCCCAGGTCGCGGATCGCACTCCGGTAACCGAAGCCGAGGGCGATGAGGGCCAGAAGCGCCACAATGCTCCACAAGGTGGCGGCCAGGGCCCTGGCACTCAGGCCCGCCACCCACTGTTCCCAGGACGATAGTGTAGTGTCCTCGCTGTCGGCCTCGGGTTTTTGATGAGTGCCGTGTGTCTGGGAAGTCGGGGTGGCGGCCTGGGTTTCCTTGATGGCGATGGTGGCTTCCATCGCCTTCTGCAGGTCCTTGAGTTGTTTCGGGAGCATGATGTGCACGCTTTGGGAATCCGCGTCCTGCATCCCTTGAAGGTCGACGGTGACCGGGGTTCCCTCCTTCACGCCATCAACCGTGAAGTCGCCCTTGAGCGTGATCTCCCGCGCCGGCAGCCACTGGCTGACAGTCTGGTCGGGGGAAGCATCCTTATGGATGAAGGCTGAGATCGGCTGGCCGCTGTCGAAACGGGAAACCAGGTCCTTGGCTTCGTTATGATGGATGGTGATCGGCCCCGAAAGCCAATTGCCGATGGGTAAAAGCGCGATGAAAGATGCGGCGATCGCCAGTTTCCAGGCGAGTTCGCGGATGTCGGGCAGGCGCAGGATACGCAGGCGTTCCAGAAGCCAGATCGTTCCCATCAGCACAGTGCTTGCCACCATGAATTTCAGGAACAGGCCGACGAACGGCAAGCTGGTGAAAAACTCGGTCATCATGACGGCTCCTCATCCAAAAGCGCCTGTATGTCCTTCAGTTCATCGGCGTCGATGTCACCTTCGTTCACAAGGTGGGCGAGAAGCGCTTTGCTGTCGCCCCGGAACAGGGTCGAGATCATGGAAGAGACCATGGAGCGGCGGACATCGCCTTCGCTGATCAGCGCGCGGTAAACGCGTTCACGGCCACGGGTCTCCGAAGTCAGGATGCCGCGTTTTTCCAGGCGGGACAGGATGGTGCCGACCGTGGTGTGGGCAAGTGGGTCCGTCAGCCGCGCCTGTACATCCTTGGCCGATCCTTCGCCGAGCGCCCACAGGGCCTCCACAATCTGATACTGCTGGTCGCTGAGTTTGATATCGCCTGCCATCGGTGTCTCTTTCTACTACATGTGTAGAAGATAGATACTACAGCTGTAGTAGGTGGTCAATCCCTATTTTCGGCTGTGGGGGATAGGCAGGGTCCGCCCGTTGGGGCTTACCTGTAACACTTGGGGCGGACTATGGATTTGCATTTTGTCCCTAATGCAATAAGGTGACGGCGGAGCCTGCCGTTTTGGGGGAATGGATGCTTTTAGACCTACCGACATTGATCGTTGCGACAACGCTGATTCTCATCCTGTCATCCGTTGCGCTGATTGCGCATTGGCTCGCCAATTTCGGTGTGCAGGGGCTGAAGGAGATCGCGGGCGGAGTGGTTGTCTCCACTGCCGGGATCTGCCTGATGGCGCCGATTGACGGCCCTCCTTTACCGATGACAGTCCTGCTTGGCGACCTGATGATCCTGATGGGACATTTCTGGGTCTGGCTCGGGATCGCCGATTTCTGGGGCGCGCGCAGCCGCCAGCTTGTCTATCTCGCGGGCAGTATCATGGCGGCGGCGATGATCGTTCTGTGCTTCAATTTCGTGAAGACGGAAGCCGCGGGAGAGCGCGACACGCTCCTGTCTGTCTTTATTGTGGCGATGTCGGTGGGAACATCCGTAACCCTCGTCCATGCGTTTGGTGGGCGGGTTGCCCTTTATAAGGGGATCATCAAACGGACCGCGCTTGGGGCCGCGCTTACCTCGGCGCTTTTCATGGCCCACGCGCTTTTCAATCTGTACCGCGCCGCAGAATGGCGCGGTCTGGCGCATGGGGCTGGTATGGATAGCGTCAGTTCGCTTGCGGCCTGGACGCAGGTGGAAGCCATGCTCTTCGTGTTCCTGCTGGCACTGACGGTCATCATCATGACGGCCGAACGGCTACAGCATGAGCTGAAGATCCAGGCGATGATGGACCCGCTCACTGGGGCGCTGAACCGCAGGGCCTTCATGGCGGTGGTGAAAACCGTTCTGGCACGGGCGCGGCGGGTAAGCGAACCTGTGTCGCTGATCATGATCGATATCGACAAATTCAAGCGCATCAATGTGGAACACGGCCATCTGTTTGGGGATGCGATCCTGCAAAGTTTCGCCGAGCTGGTGATGCAGGGGCGCCGGTCGCAGGATGTTTTCTGCCGCTTCGGTGGCGAGGAATTCGTGCTTCTTCTGCCGGGGACGGAGGAGGAGGGGGCGGCTATCGTCGCTAACCGGGTGCGTGAATCCATATCGCGGGGCAGCCTGTCCCATGGCGATACGGTGATCGAGCTCACGCTCAGCGTCGGGGTGATGACCGCCCGCGGGGATGATCTGGACGCCGATGGCATGCTGGATGTGGCCTATAAAATGCTGCGGGAAGCCCAGAAGGCAGGACAGAATACCATCCGTTTCGCGGAGCCGCTTACGGCCGAGCATCAGGGTGCCCCGGCGTAAGTCCGACAAAATGTGGACATGAAAAAAGGCGGCTGAAAAGCCGCCTTTTTGAATTTATCGGGTGGAAGCTTACAGCTTCTCGACCAGCAGGCTGCCGATCGAATAGCCGGCGCCGAACGAGCAGATAATGCCCTTGTCGCCCGCTTTCAGGTCGCCGCGGTGCTTGTGGAACGCAACGACCGAGCCTGCACCAGCCGTGTTGCCATATTCGTCCAGCACGGTTGGGGCTTCGCCTTCAACCGGCTCGCGGCCCAGCAGCTTCTTGGCGGCATACATATTCATGTTGATGTTGGCCTGGTGGAGCCACATGCGGGCCAGGTCTTCAACCTTCAGGCCTTCGCTTTCCAGCTGGGTCGAGATGAATTCGGTCACCAGCGGCAGCAGTTCCTTGAACACCTTGCGGCCTTCCTGGACGAAGAACATGTCCTTACGGAACATGGAATCATCGTCAAGGCGCGTCATCGGACCGTAGTTGGAGCGGATGTTGTTGGAATATTGGGTCTCGGCCTTGGTGCCTGTCACCTTCCAGAGGTCCTTGCCCTTGGCGAGGTCGGCGCGTTCCAGCACCACAGCGGTGGCGATATCACCGAAGATGAAGTGGCTGTCGCGGTCGCGGAAGTTGATCATGGTCGAGAAGATTTCCGGGTTCACCATAAGGACCCGGTTGGCGATGCCGGACTTGATGGCATTGACGCCGGAGATCAGGCCGTAGGTGGCGCTGGAGCAGCCCATGACCATATCAAGCGCCGAGCCCTTGGTGCCCAGATGGTGCTGAACCTCGATGCCGATGGCCGGGAAATAACGCTGCAGCACGGCGGCCGAACAGATGGTCTGGTCGATGTCTTCCGGCTTCAGGCCAGCTTGTTCAAGCGCCATGTTGGCGGCTTCGATCGCCATGTTGGCCTGGAAGCACGGGGTGTCGGTGTCGCCGTGGCCGCCTTCCGGCATTTTGGACATCATGCGGTTCAGGTCCATCACGCCTTCAACGTCCACAAGGTGGCGGGCCTTGATGCCGGAGGCTTTCTGGATGAATTCTGCGCTGGAATGCTGCAGGGCAGGGGTCAGGCCTGCGTCGATGTCGGCTTTGTGTTCCGCATTATACTGGTCGACATATTCGTTGAATGTCTCCACCAGCTGCTCGTTCGTGATCCTGTGCGGCGGCACATAAAGACCTGTACCGGAAATCACTACATCAACCATACCCAACAATCCTTCATTTTTATCCGTTCTTGCACCGCCAATCTATATGACAGCCTTGTTACAGCGGCGCACAGATATACTGCCTTTTCGGCCAATCGCCAACCAAACATTCGGCTTCGCGCAGATATACAATTTCCCGCTTAGTTTTCTGTAGGATAGGCAAGGGGCCTATGCTACCAAATCAGCATGTCGATTTGGGGAAAAATAATTGGTGGTACCGCGGGGCTCGCGCTTGGCGGGCCGCTCGGGGCTTTGATCGGCCTGACCGTAGGCGCCGCGGTGGACGCGGGCGTGCGCGCGGTTGACCGCGACCCTGAGGCCACGCGCCGGATTACCTTCACCATCGGGGTGATCGCGCTGGCCGCCAAGATGGCCAAGGCCGATGGCCGCGTTACCCGGGAAGAAGTGGACGCCTTCAAGGCGGTTTTCCGTGTGCCCGCAGGCGAGATGCGCAATGTCGGGCGCGTGTTCGATATGGCGCGCCAGCATACCGCCGGCTATGAGGCCTACGCCCGCCAGATCGCCGATCTGATGCGCGATAACCGCCCCGCGCTCAACGACCTATTGGAAGCGCTGTTTTTCATTGCCGAAGCGGACGGCCATGTCCATCCGAATGAGCTTGATTATATCCGCACCGTCGCGCGGATTTTCGGGTTCAATCAGCAGGAAATCGAAGCGCTTGTTCATCGCCATATCGGCGCGGACCCCAACTGCCCCTATAGCGTGCTGGGGGTTGACCCCGCCATTGGCGATGAGGATCTCAAACGCCACTACCGCAAGCTGGTGCGCGAAACCCACCCGGACCGTATGATCGCTGCCGGCGTCCCGAGCGACTTTATCGCTGTCGCCACCCGCCGGGCGGCGGAGATCAACGCCGCTTATGACCGGATCATTGAAATCCGCATGAGCAGTAAAGGCCGCACGAATGCCGATACGTGATGTGTTTCTCGTCCTTCTGGTGACTGTCATCTGGGGCGTGAATTTCGTCGCGGCCAAAGGCGCCGTCACGCACCTGCCGCCCCTGGTGGCCAATGCGGGCCGGTTCGTTGTGGTCATCATCGCGCTTTTGCCGTTCCTGAAGCTTGTGCCAGGGCGGATGAAGGACCTGATGATTGCGTCCTTCACGCTCGGCGTTCTGCATTTCGGCCTGGTGTTTACCGCCATGAGCCTTGCGGGCGGGGTTGGCTCCGTGGCGATCGCGGCCCAGCTGGCTGTGCCGTTTTCCACCATCTTGGCCATCATCGTTTTGAAGGAAAGCCTGGGCTGGAAGCGCGGTGCGGGCATTGTGCTTAGCTTCTTTGGCGTGCTCGTGCTTGGGTTCGACCCCAAGGTTTTCGCTTATTGGGACGCGCTTCTGGTGATGTCGGCGGCGGCTTTTGTTTATGCCGTGGCGGCCATTCTGATGCGGCGGCTCAAGGATGTGCGCGCGGTAACCACGCAGGCGTGGGTTGGTGTCGCAGGCGCTATCGGCTCAATCTTTCTGTCGCTGGTGTTCGAACATGGGCAGTGGCAGGCGATAACAAGCGCGCCGCCGATTGCCTGGCTTTGTGTGGTCTATACCGGGCTGGGCTCATCGGTTGCGGGGCACGGGACGATCAATTATCTCCTGCGCAAGCATGAGGTGACCGCGGTTTCGCCCTATATGCTGGCAACGCCCTTGTTCGGGGTTCTCGCGGGCATGGTGTTCCTGGGCGAACATCTGACCTGGCGGATGGTCCTCGGCGGTGTGCTCACCATTCTGGGAGTTCTGATCATCACGCTCAGGAACAATGTCCGCGCTCGCGCGGTCGCTGAAGTCGCCCTGACGTCGGATTAAGCAGACCCGCCCATGAAAATCCACCGCCAGCCATCCCCCAATTTCAATGTCCGCCCCGCAGATGCCGCGGTCGATACCGTCATCCTGCATTATACCGGCATGGAGACGGCAGAGGCTGCGCTCGCGCGGCTGACCGACCCGAAGGCGGAAGTCTCAGCCCATTATCTGATCGATGAAGACGGCCGGATCGTGCAAATGGTCGAGGAAGAACACCGGGCCTGGCACGCGGGGGTCTCCATCTGGCAGGGACGCGAGAACCTTAACCACACCTCCGTCGGCATCGAGCTGGTGAACCCGGGGCATGAGTTTGGCTACCGCGCGTTTCCGGATGCCCAGATAGAGGCACTGCTTGCCCTGTTGGCAGGCATCCGCGAAAGGCATAAGATACCTGTGTCGCGTTACCTGGGGCACAGCGACATCGCACCGCATAGAAAAGCGGACCCGGGGGAATTATTCCCATGGGGCCGGCTGGCCCGTGAAGGCTTCGGGCTCTGGTCCGATGTTGAGGGCTCGGATACGCGACCGCTTCCGGATGAGGCCGTCACGGGTGAAGCCCTTGTTAAGCTTAATAAACAATTAGGTATCGTCGGCTATCATATGGAAGATAAAGACAGTTTCGGCGCTGCCGCTCAGTCCATCGTTCGTGCATTCCAGGCACATTGGCGCCCCGAAACGGTGAGCGGCCTGTACGACTACGGTACAGCCGCCATCTTGAGGGACATCGCTTGCCAAAGCGAACAAACCGGGGAATCTCTATGAATAGATTGCTTGCCACCACCGTCCTCACCCTTTTCGCTTCGTCGGCCCTGAGCGTGTCTGCGTCCGCGCAGAACGGCTCCAACGGGTCGGTCTCGGAAGAGCACAAGCCGAACGCGGCGACCATGGCCTGCCTAGAGGCGCCGACACGGGACTGCGCCTTTTCGGCTGCGCTCCACACCGTGATCGGTGAGGATTTCGGCGTCGAACGCGCCAAGGTGCTGATCGGCGTTGCCCGATCGATGATTGAGACCGGCAAGGACAAGGAAGCCCTGCAGACGCTCAAGCTCGCGCTTGATGAAGCCCGTGCCGTGCACCTGTCGCTGGTGACCCAGGAAAAAATCCGTTCCATCGCGCCCCTGATGTCGACGGCCGGGGATGTGGCCGGTGCGCTGGCGCTTACGCAGGAGCTGACGAACGAAAACGTGCGCGACGGCGTCTTGATTCATATCGCCGCCGGCGCCTACAAGCGCGGGGATATCGCCGCCGGCCGCCTGGCGCTCAAGGAAATGCAGAACCGGGGCCGGGCCTTCTGGCAGGAACTGACGCTGCTGACCGAAGCGCCGAAGGCCGCGCTTGCCCACGTCAAGCTGGCTGATTTGGAGAAAAAAGTCTCGGCCATGGCCCGCCCGTACCGCCACTATCGCGGGCTTGTCCAGCTTGCCATCATCGCCGACCGCATGGGCAACCCGGGCGATCGCAACCAATATCTGGCGCAGGCGGATGACCTGTTCCCGACCGTGATCGGCCTGCAGGTCCGCGCGGACGTGACCGCGTTCCGCCTCCGCAACATGTTCGACGCCGGAATGAGCGATAGCTTCATCGATGCGAGCTACAAGCTTGCCCTCCTGCACGGCAGCCGCTTGCACGCCAAGTCGGAACTGGCGTCCTTCTCCGAGAAGGTCGGCCCGGTTGAAGCCGCGCGCGGCAACCTGGACGCCGCACTCAAGCGCCTGAGCTACTTCAAGGCCGTGGATGCCAAGGCCCAATATCTGGCGTCCCTGAAGGCGTCGAAGGATGAAAGCATCCTGGCGGCGCAAGTGCGGGAAGTCCTGACCGAGGTGAAGGACGTGCAGGGCGCCTATGAGCGGGACGGCATCCGGCTCGACCTTCTCGAATGCGCCTTCGCCAACAAGGATATCCAACTGGCCCGCACCATCGTTGAGGCGATGGAGGATGACGACAACCAGGCACTCGGCCTCGCAGTCATGGCGCCGATGCTGGACTGATCCGCAGCCGTCCAAGGCCACAGAAAACGCACGCGGCTCCGGTCATCCGGGGCCGTTTTGCTGCCCGTCTCAGCCGTCCGCCTTGCTTTCGGGCGCTTCCGTGATATTTATGGACCATCAAGTCCAAGAATGCCTGCCTGACGCTACGGGGCATTTGCATGTAGCCGGACTTGGCGCTATGGAAAGCGTGTTCAAGGACAAGAAGGCCAACTTTCAGTGACAGAAACCGCGTTAGACCTGACAACTGCCGATGACACCCGCCCGACCCGCGGCCGCCCGCGTGACGCTGAGAAAAACAGCGCCATCCTCGAGGCGGCGGGTGAGCTGTTCCTCGTGAACGGCTATGACGGCACCAGCATGGATGAAGTCGCCAAACGCGCGGGCGTGTCGAAACAGACGGTCTACAGCCATTTTTCGTCCAAAGAACAGCTGTTCAGTGAGGCGATCCACCAGAAGATCGAAGCCTATTTCCCGGACAGCGCCCTCAGCCGTGTCACCACCCACACGCTGGAAGCCGACCTTCGGGCGGTGAGTGAGGCTTACATGCGCCTGGCGCTGAGCCCCGAGGCCATCGCCGTCAACCGCACGCTGATGACCGCGGCGGCGAAGAACACCAACCTGCCGAAAATCTTCTGGGAAGCCGGCCCGCAGGACCTGATGGTGAAGCTGAGCGCCTTCCTGAAAGGCTGGGTCGAACGCGGCGCGCTCAAGATCGAGGATATCGATGAAGCGTCGGACCTGCTGATGTCGCTCCTGAAGGGCCGTCACCAGTTCCCGCTGTCGATCGGCCTCATCGACCATGTCAGCGACGCGGAAATTGACGCCCATGTCGACCAGACCATCCGCCATTTTCTGAAGCTCTATAGCGCCTGATCCGCGCTTTAGCCGACGTCCCCAAAAATAAAAACGGCCCGCCGCAATCTGCGTGGGCCGGTTTTCGTGGTCTGCTGTTTGGGGAAGGGGCTTAGTTGCCACCCTTGCCCTTGGCAGGGGTGCCGTCATCGGTGGTCATGTCGGGCGCGACCGCCGGGGCATCGGAATATTTGGCGTTGGCATGGTCGCCTTCCAGGTTTTTCGGCAGTTTTTCGATTTCCGCATGGGTTGCCGGGCCGACCGTGTCATCGAACACGATGGCGTCGCCCTTGCTGCAGGCGCCAAGCATCAACAGGGCGGGAACGATAAGCAGTTTCTTCATCACGCTATCCTCGGTACGGGCCGCCGGAGATATGAGGGCGGCTTCAGTTGGCTGGACTGTGCCGCAAAAGCTGCGGGAGTTCAACAGGGGAGTTCAACCACCCCCGCCGCGCAATAAGCTTGACGTGCGGGCGGGCAAAGTGTTCATTGGCGCCCGGCAGATGGCTGGATGACCGCCGCTCAGGAATGAGGGGAGGAAAGTCCGGGCTCCACGGAAACACGGTGCCGGTTAACGGCCGGCGAGGGCGACCTTAGGGAAAGTGCCACAGAAAGCAAACCGCCGGGCTTCGGCTCGGTAAGGATGAAAGGGTGCGGTAAGAGCGCACCGCGGTCCTGGCAACAGGACTGGCAGGGTAAACCCCACCGGGAGCAAGACCAATAGGGATGGTAGCCCTTCAATGGGCAGGCGGGTTTCCGCGCCTCCGTCCGGGTAGGTTGCTTGAGCATGCTGGCAACAGTATGCCTAGAGGAATGGTCATCCAGGCGCTTCGGCGCCGGACAGAACCCGGCTTACAGGCCATCTGCCGCTTTTCTTCCGAAAAATGTGAAAAGCGGCTTGTCCGGATGTTCCGTATATTATAGGTTTTTATAGCTAAAATGTGAGAAGTTCAGCCGCGGTCAAGATCGCGGCTTTTTTATTGCGCTGGCACTACATAAGACTCTACTTACATCTCTTGGTGTGAGCGCCGGTATGGCACTCTTTCTCCTCTTACCCACCTCATAGGAAATATGATGAAAAAAGCGAAGCGGCGCCTAGCGCGACCGCAAAGGAAGAGCCGTTCCATTTGGAACGGCTTTTTTCTTTGGGTTGGCCGTATGGCGACATTGCTAAAGCTATTTGATCTGATCAAGCACATCTTCTGATAGCAGATAGCGCTTTATGCATCTAAATTGTAGAAAGAGACTAAACCAGTAAACGATACTCTATTGTCTGAAGGTTGGGGTTCCTGTCATGCCGGGACTTGATCCCGGCATCCATGCGGTGGTGGCTGAGGGTGCCGATCTCGGCAAGCAGGGTTAATGGATAGCGGGATCAAGTCCCGCTATGACATGGGGTGGAGGCGTAGGGCACGCGCTGTACAGCCGTTGATTACAAATCAACGGCCCTCATTTGCCTCTTCCAATCTTTCCATCCCACAACCCACTTCCACCGCACGGCGGGCACGCCTCGGCGCATTCTCATTTGACGGGTGCATATATGCACGGCATGATGCGTCTCGGGGCAGGGGAGCGTCCTTGCGCCAATAATATAAAAAACTGACAGTCCGAGGAGAAAATCCATGTCATTCAAGAAACGCGGCCGCGTTGCGGTCGCTGGCGTTAGCCTTATTGCGGTTGTTTGTGGTCTTGGCCTTCCGGCGAGTGCCGAAGAAAGCTGGGTCGAGAAAAGCAACGCTTACTCGCAGCAACTGCTGCAGCTTCTGGCCAAATATAACCCGGAACAGGCCACTATGGTGGGTGTCGCCAGCGCGGACGCCGACGTTGAGGACCTGCGCCCGCATGTGCTGGAACGCCAGACAGCCGACGCCGAAAAGATCATCGCCAAGCTCAAGGTCGCGATGACGAAGGAGACCGACCCGTCGCTCAAGCAGGACCTGGCCATCATGGTCGATGCGCTCGAGGACGGCATCACCAGCGAAAAGCTGCATAACAGGGTCGAAATTCCTTACTACAACCTGCCGCAGACCATTTATTCGGGCTTCCGCTCGCTGCTCGGGCCGGGCAGTGACAAAAGCCGCCACGAGAAAGCCGTGCTGCGCCTCAAGCGCTATGCCGGGCTGGTGGAAGGCTACACGCCGATCGTTCAGCTCGCTGAAGCCCGCACCACCGAACGGCTTGGTGACAAGAAGCTCATCGGCCCCTATATCGGCGAAATCAATCAGGACTTCAAACGCATGCCGGTCTTCATCGGCGGCATTGAGAAGCTCTTTAAGGATGCTGGCCTCACCGGATGGGAAGACGCCTACGCCACGCTCAAGACCCAGCTGACCGGCTATAAAGGCTTCGTCGAGAAACAGATCGTGCCGCGCGCCCGCCAGTCGGCCCGCCTGCCGCTGCCCTTGTATCAGGACGCGCTCAAACAGTGGGGTGTGGACGCGACGCCTGAACAGCTCATCGCCATGGCCCAGCTCGGCTATGCCGAAATCAAGGATGAGATGAAGGCGCTGGCGCCCCTGGTCGCCAAGGAAAAAGGCTACAAGACCACCGATTATCATGAGGTGATCAAGCTCCTCAAAAAGGAGAATATCCCCGGCGATCAGGTTGAGGCCTTCTACAAGCACCGCATCGACCAACTTGAGGATATCGCGCGCAAGCATAACCTTGTCACCATTCCGGACCGCAAGGCCAAGGTGCGCATGATGACCGCGGCTGAAACCGCCGCCAACCCGGCGCCGAACCTGCAACCGCCGCGGTTCGTCGGTGGCGACCCCGACCATAAGGAATATGCCACCTTCCGCCTGCCGCTTCTGAAGAAGAACGCTGACGGCACCTGGCAGCATACCGACGATACCTTCAAGGCCACCACCTGGACGCTGGCGGCGCACGAAGCCCGACCGGGGCATGAGCTTCAGTTCGGGGCGATGGTGGACCATGGTGTCTCGCTCGCGCGTCAGCTTTATGCCTTCAACAGCACAAACGTCGAAGGCTGGGCGCTTTATGCCGAAGCCATGAGCAAGCCTTACATGCCGCTCGATGGCCAGCTTCTCAGCCTGCAGAACCGGCTTCTCCGCGCCGCGCGCTGCTTCCTTGACCCAATGCTGAACCTCGGCCTCATCAGCCCGGCGGACGCCAAGCGTCTGCTGAAGGAAGACGTGGTGCTGGGTGAAGGCTGGGCGCAGAATGAGATCGAGCGCTACACCTACCGCATGCCGGGGCAGGCCACGGCCTATTTCTACGGCTATACCAAGCTGATGGCGCTGCAGACCGAAGTGCAGTTGCGCCTCCGCGACAAATATAGCGCCAAGGCCTTCCATGACTTCATCCTCGCCCAAGGCCTGCTGCCGCCGGACCTGATGCGCAAGGCCGTCCTGGACCGCTTCGTGCCCTCCGTCCTCGGCAAGAAAAAAGCCAGCTAAGCGCGGGTATAGCGATAGAAACCAGAAAGGGGTGCCTGAGGGCGCCCCTTTTTCATTTCAGTAAGTCGTCACCCTGAACTTGTTTCAGGGTCTATATCGGCCTCATGCGGCGCTGTTGGCCATGGATGCTGAAACAAGTTCAGCATGACGAGTATGAAAAGCAGCGCTGGAGCAAACACACCTGTCCCCCTGAGCTTGTTTGGCTGAGGTCGGCCTCAAAATCTGGGCGCACATCTCGAAAAAAGCTGCTTGGCTCAAAAATGGATGCTGTTTGCGAAGCTGGCTGTAGCCTGACAAGTTCAGCATGACGAGTATGAAAAGTGGCGCTTGAGCAAACACACCTGTCACCCTGAACTTGTTTCAGGGTCCATGTCGGAACCATGCGACGTGGTTGGGTATGGATGCTGAACCGAGTTCAGCATGACGGTGACGGTGACTGGGCGTGGCTGTGTTGATCACCAGCAGTATCCATGCATATTCTTTGAGGATGGAGAAAGCAGGGTACACATACATTCTTGCCTCAAAGAAGAACGGTACGCTCTATGTCGGCGTTACGTCTGACCTCATCAAACGCATCTGGCAGCACAGGGAAGGCGTGCAGGCAGGCTTCACATCACGCTATAACGTCAAGCGGCTCGTATACTATGAGGTGTTCGGGGATATGAGCCTGGCGATTGAGCGGGAGAAACAGCTCAAGCGCTGGCACCGGCCTTGGAAGGTTAACCTGATCGAAGAGAAAAACCCGGACTGGAAGGATTTGTATCCCGGTCTTGTCGGGGAAATGGACCCTGAAACAAGTTCAGGGTGACGCTAATGGGGGAGGGTTCATGAAAGTTGCGGTACTGGATTTTGAAACGGCGGACACCGGGGCGGACAGCGCCTGTGCCTTGGGCCTCGTCCTCGTTGAAGACGGGCAGATCGTCATGGAAGAATCCTACCTGATCCGTCCGCCAAGACAGACGTTCCTCTTTACCGACATTCACGGCATCACCTGGGCGGACGTGTGCGATGCCCCGACCTTCGAGGACTATCTGCCGGAGATAAACGACCGTCTGGCAGACGCGCGCTATATCGCGGCCCACAATGCCGGGTTCGACCGCAAGGTTCTCTGGACCTGTTATGGCGCGGCGGGGCACCGGCCGCCGCCGCAGGATACCCTGTGCACGGTGAAGCTTGCCCGTAACGCTTGGGGCCTGCGCCCGACCACCCTGCCGGATGTCTGTGCCCATTTCGGCTTTGAGCTCGATCACCACGACGCGCTTTCCGATGCCCGCGCCTGCGCCCGGATTGTTATGGAAGCTTTGGCGCAGGGTATTCCGCTCGACCGCGCCAAGCTGGGCCCGCCATCCTATCAGGTCAGGGTTCATGGGAATGGGCGTTAGGCCATTCCCTGCGGTGTGTAATTATCTTTCCTTGCCATTCTTCACGCCCTCGTGACGCGCTGCCCCCTTCCATTCGCGTGACTAATCTTTAAGGTAGTCGCCTTGTGGTCAATGGTTCATGGGGGAAATGTATGTCCTTACCCACCTTTTTAAGCCGCAGCCTTGTTGCCTGCGCGCTCCTCGCCTTGCCTGCCCATGCGTCCGACTTTGGCGACGCCGTCAAGGGGCTGAAACATAAGGAAGGCCTGATCGAAACCTATGTGGACAGTGCCAAGGCGCGGGTCCTCGTTGCCCTGCCGAAGCCGGATGAAGACGGTGTCGCCGGGCGCTATGTTTACGCAGCCTACCTCACGGGCGGCCTGGGCTCGAACCCCATGGGGCTGGACCACAGCCTGCCGGGCGATAGCCAGATCATCGATTTCAAGCAGATCGGTGACCATGTGGCCGCGGTGATTGAAAACACCGCCTTCACCGCCTCCGGCGCGCCGGAGGAGGCCCATGCGGTCAAGAACAGCTTCGCGCGCTCGATCATCTGGTCGACGCCGATTATCGCGACCGACAAGAAAACCGGCCGCCTGCTGATTGACCTGAGCGGGTTCCTCAAGCGCGATGCCATCGGCGTTGCCGCCCGGCTTGAAGCGCGTGGGCAGGGGCATTTCAAGCTCGATAAGGACCGCTCCTTCGTCGACACCAAGGAAGCGCATGCCTTCCCGATCAACGATGAATTCGATGCCTATATCACCTTCGCGGGGCAAAAGCCGGGGCCTGAGGTGGTGACCACCACGCCGGTGCCGGATGCCGTGACGCTGATCGCGCATTCGAGCTTCATCAAGCTGCCGGAACCGGGGTATGTGCCGCGCGTCAATGACGAACGCGCCGCGATCATCGGTATTTCCAAGGTGGATATGTCCGCGCCGCTCGATGGCGACACGGTCAAGAAACTGGTGCGCCGCTTCCGCCTGCAGAAGGACAAGGACGGCCACACGATCAAGCCGATCGTCATGTATGTCGACAACGCCGCGCCGGAGCCGATCCGCTCCGCGCTCGTTGAAGGCGCGAGCTGGTGGAAGGCCGCCTTCGCCGCTGCCGGCTTCCCGGACGGCTATCAGGTCAAGGTGCTGCCGAAGGGCGTGCACCCCCTCGATGCCCGCTATAATGTCATCAACTGGGTGCACCGGGCGACGCGCGGCTGGTCCTACGGCGCCGCGATCCATGACCCGCGCACGGGCGAGACGATCCGCGGCCTCGTGCTTCTGGGCTCGCTCCGCGTCCGTCAGGATATCCGTATTTTCGAGGCGCTCGCGGGGGCTGAGAAAACCGGCACCGGCGCGCCCGATGATCCGGTTCAGCTTGCACTCGCACGCATCCGCCAGCTGGCGGCGCACGAAACCGGCCACGCGCTCGGCTTCGGTCACAATATGGCGGCCAGCACCGCGCCCGGCGGCCACAGCGTGATGGATTACCCAGCCCCGGATGTCCGGGTGAAAGCCGACGGCACGCTCGACTTCAGCCACGCCTACGGTGTCGGCATCGGCGGCTGGGACAAGTGGAACGCCCGCTTCCTTTATGGCGATGAAGATCACGCCAAGCTGATCAAGGAAGCCGACGCAAAAGGCTACGTCTATATCCGTGACGAAGATTCCCGTCCGATTTCCTCCGGCGAAGCCCGCGGGGCTTTGTGGGACACGGGCTCCGACCCGCTCGCAAGCCTGAAGAACACGCTGCACGTCCGCCGTATCGCGCTCGACAAGTTCGGCCCGCATAACCTCAGGAAGGGGGAAAGCTTCGGCGCACTGCAGGCCAAGTTCGTGCCGCTTTATCTGTATGACCGTTACCAGCTTCAGGCGGCGGCCAAATCGCTCGGCGGTCTGATCTACCAATATCGTCATGAGGGCGATGGCCGTCCGGCACCGTCCGTGGTGTCGGTGGACCGCCAGAAGGAAGCGCTCGACCTGCTCCTTCAAACTGTTGCACCTGCAACACTTGATGTGACCGATAAAGTGCTGGATACGCTGACACCTGTTGCATACGCGGACGGCGATCCGACCTTCGTGCGCGAGACCTTCAAGGCCCCCGCCCGCCCGCAGTTTGACCTGATGGGAATCGCCCGGGTTTCTGCGGATATTACCTTTAACGCCATGCTCGCACCGGCCCGGCTCGCCCGTGTCGACGCGCAGGACCTGAAGGGTCTTGGCCTCCAGGCGATGTTTGCGGAAGCAACGAGCACGCTGATGGCCAGCCCGCGCAAGGAAAGCCGCCGTCACCAGCGCCTGCGTCAGATTGTGGCGGATGTTTACGCTAACCATCTGATCGCGCTGACCTTTGGCACGGATACACCGCCCAACGTCAGTGCCGCTGCCCGCTCCGCGCTCATGGATGTGCGCACCGCCGCCATGCGCATGAGCGGTGAGATGAAAGCCTACGGCAAAGGTCTGATCGCCCGCATCGACGACGCGCTCGCCCGCGGCCGCACGCCTGCCGTGAAGGCCGCCGCCGGTCCTGCGGTACCGCCGGGTAGCCCGATTGGCGCGACCACCGGTGAGGATTGCTGGTTCTGCGATACGGATACGCTGCTGCGCTAAGCGGCGTCTTGGAAAAGCTAGATAAGAGAAAGGGGGCCGAAGCCCCCTTTTTTATCGCCTGTGTCCCCCATTGCGCATTTCGGAGAGAGGCTGGTCTGGATGGTGATGACCGGCCCCGGGAGAAGGGGATCGCCCGCGCGGGGTCCGCGCGGGCAGGCGTGCTTGGAAGTTAGATGAAGTCGAACCAGGCCGGGTCCGCCGTGCCGTGCACGTCGGTCAACAGCAGGCTGTTGTCGCCCCAGGTGATCATCATGCCATCGTTGGTGTCGGTGATGGTGAGGTCGCTGAACTGAACCCCGGCCGCCGAGAAGTTGAGCATGTCGGAGCCTGCTTCGAAGTCCTTGATGACATCGTTGCCGGACGTGCTGTCGAAGACGAACTGGTCTGCACCAGCACCCCCATGAAGGATGTCGTCGCCGTTGCCGCCGGTAATGGTGTCGTCACCCTGGCCGCCGAACAACGTGTCGTTGCCGTCACCACCGTTCAGGTCGTCATTGCCTTCACCGCCATAGAGGCGATCGCTGCCGGCATCGCCGGTCACCGTATCATCGTCGGTGCCGCCGAACAGCTTGTCGTCGCCGTTGCCGCCGTCGACCGTGTCGCTGCCGTTGCCGCCGAAGCACATGTCGTCGCCGTTACCGCCGGAGACGTCATCGTTACCGCTGTGACCGGCATAAAGCGTGTCGTTGCCATCGAGGCCGTTGATGTCGTCGTCGCCGTCGCCGCCGCCGACCTTGTCGCCGCCTGCGCCGCCATAGACCGTATCGGCGCCTTCGCCAGCCCAGAGGGCATCGCTATTGGCGGTCGCGCCGGTGCCGTCGTCGAACGTGTCACCACTATCGACCAGGCCGTCACCGTTGGTGTCTTCCCAGTTGCCGCCGACGATCACGTCATCGCCGTTGCCGCCGAAGATCGTGTCGGCGCCAGACGCGTGATGACCATGGCCGTTGCCATGTTCGCCACCGAACAGGCTGTCGTTGCCATTACCGCCGCCCATGACGTCATCGCCATTGCCACCGGAGAAGGTGTCATCGGACTCGTCGCCTTTGCCAGCCCACATCTTGTCGTTGCCGTCGCCGCCGTCGATGGTGTCTGCGCCAGCGCCGCCCACGATAGTGTCGTCGCCGTTACCGGCATCGATGACATCGTCGTTGCTGTCGCCGCGCAAAAATTCGGCATGGTCGTTGGCGTGTTCGGCGCCTTGGCCGTGCTCGCCAGCCTGGCCGTGATCTGAATCGTCGTTGGAGCTGTCGTCGTTGGAACTGTCGCCGTTCGAGGTGTCATCGTTCGATGTGCCATCGAGCGTGTCATCGTTCGAACCGGTCAGCGTGTCATCGTTCGAGCCGGTCAACGTGTCCCCGTTCGAGCCGGTGAGTGTATCGCCGTTCGATCCCGTCAAGGTGTCCCCGTTGGAACCGGTGAGCGTATCGCCGTTCGAGCCAGTGAGCGTGTCGCCATTGGACCCCGTCAAGGTGTCGCCGTTGGAGCCGGTAAGGGTGTCGCTATTGGAACCGGTGAGTGTATCGCCGTTGGCCGTTGTTGCCGCCTGTGGGACGGCTTCCATGCCAAAGCTTTGCGGGCCGAAGAGATCTCCGGCCTGATAAGGATCATAAGATGCCACTGTGAGTGCCTCCTGAAATTGCCTGGATAGGCGGCTTTTAACTGCCTGATGGACGAAAGTTTATGGTGGGTTTGTTACGGAAAGCATAATGATTGCAGTGGCTTATAGTAAAAGAACCGGAAAATTTTAACTATTTCAAGGTCGGCCTCCGCCGCAATGAACCGCGGAATTCCGGGCTTTCGGGGCGTTTGTGATGGTGGTTGGCCGCCAGTGGCTGGGTCCAGCCTCTGAAAAAAAATCCAAAAAATTACGCTGCCCTGACACCGGTATGTTGTTTCGCATTCCCCTAAGGCTGATTTGGGACGCCGTGGGATGGTCTGCGGGATCGGAGTCTTTGCATGGACTTGTGGTTTCCCATGCCGTTTGAGGGGGGCTTTAACGGTATGAATGTTGAGCCAGCACCACGCTTACTGACGCCATCCCGATGGTGTCGTTGCTTCGGAGGTGGACCGAGGGGGCGTTGGATGCCACAGCGCCCCCAATGAGGCCTTCTGAGCGTGTGTCGCGGGCCATCTTTTGTGGGTCATGATTCTTCGCCTCGATAAAAGGAGGCCGAAGCCTCCTTTTCACGTCTCATTGGGTTATCCGGGCTATCCCCGTGTGCTTAATTAAAGAAGTACGGCGCCTGGTAAAAGGTCGTCCAACGTCATGTTCGAAAGGTGGATGACAGTGTCGCCGAAGCTGATGACAAGGTCGGCTCCGTCAGTGTGCGTGGCGGCAAGCAGAGCATCTCTGTCAGCGAAGCCTGCGGCAGTGAGGTCCAGGACATCCGTATCGGCATTGAAGTCGGTTACGGTGTCATTGCCACTTGTTCGTCCGAAGATGAAATGGTCAGCGCCATCACCGCCAGTGAGCGTGTCGTTACCCAGGCCACCCCACAGGGAATCATCGCCAAGGCCGCCTTCCATGCTGTCATCTCCGACGCCGCCGAACAGGCGGTCATCACCCGCGCCGCCTGACAGTGTGTCATTGTTCTGTCCGCCGCCGAGTGTGTCGTTGCCGTTGCCGCCAATCAGCAGGTCATCACCACGACCGCCCCACAAGACGCTCGACCCTTCTCCTGCCTTGGCTTCTCCCGTGTCGAAGCGGTTGTTGCCGTTCTGGTCCAGCCAATGCCCGGCAATCAGCGTGTCATTGCCCAGGCCCCCCATCAGGTGGTCCTGGCCTGCTTCCTGGTTGAGGGTGCCGGAGTTGCCGCCGATAAGCAGGTCATTCCCTGCGCCGCCTGCCATGGTATCATTGCCGATGCCACCGATCAGGATGTCTCGTCCGGTATCGCCCGCCCCAGCCCAGACCTTGTCGTCGCCGATGCTGGCCTGCACAGTATCGTGGCCGCTCCCGGCGATAATGGTATCGTTGCCCCCGCCTGCCAGGATTTCATTGTTATCATCGGTACCCACAAGCCGGTCGGGGCCTGATGTGCCGCCAACGTATACGGACGTGGCAAAGACGAATTGGTCATTATTCATTTCCGCCACATCGACGCCGTCCAGCATCAGGCTATTGCCAAGGCCGTCTGTGATGAGCGTACCGCCGTCGGACGCCGTCAGGGTGAGGTCAAAATAATGCAGGTCGGTTGCCGAAAGGTCGATGGTGTCGGCGCCGGGAAGGAAGTCGGTAATCCGATCTGCTCCCCAGTCGCTGTAGCCGCCTGATGCCAGGACGAACACGTCCGATCCTGTGCCGCCTGAAAAGATGTCGTTTCCGGGGCTGCCGATCAATGTATCGTCCCCGGTTGTGCCGGTCAGTGTTGTCATTTCAAGTCTCCACGCGGGGTATTAGGCCCCGCTTCGCTGTCTAGATTTTTTTCTTTGTACTTTCATCTGTGCCTCATTTTCGGGGCGCGAATAAAATGAAAGTAAAAATGCGGATAATCTTTCTGAGTGGGCCGGTCAATTTGGATATTGGTTTAGGGCCCAATGGTATCCAAGGGGCCGAGTGGCAGGGTGGGGCGGCCGATTTGGGAACTATATGGGATGCCATGGGGGCGGCGCTTGAGAGGAGGGGCGTGTCTGGTTTGCCAGTTTCCCATGCTGTCCCATCGTGCCCCCGACTAGGAAGCCCTATCAGCACATTTTTATGCGGAACATTAAAAGAACAAAATGTAACATCTATATGAATCAAAAGGAATATTTGTGCTTTTGTGGCTTATCTTTATGCCCAGAAAAACGCACTTAATCCCATAAAGTCCCATTGACCACCTATAGAAACCCATGATATCCCAAATAGGTCCAGATGACGATCTGGATGCCTGCTCGTGCGTTTGGCGGCGTGCCGGTGGGGAAATTCGGGGGAAACGGGACAATGGCATTTTTCCTGTCCACATTTACGAACAAGGTTGACAAGAAGGGACGCGTGTCCGTTCCGGCAGCCTTTCGTGCCGCCGTTTCCCAAAGCCAATTCCCCGGTATTGTCGTTTATCGTCCGCTAAACCTGCCCTGTATCGAAGGGGCGGATATGACCTTCCTTGAACAGCTCTCCGACCGGCTTTACGGCGACTTTGGTCCCTTCGACCCCGATCAAATGTCTGTCGCCACCGCCATTCTCGCCGGCGCGAGCCAGCTGTCGTTCGACCCCGAAGGCCGGGTCATGCTGCCAAATGACCTGAAGGCTTTCGCGGGTATCGATGCCGCCGCCACCTTTGTCGGTATCGGCCGCAAGTTCCAGATCTGGAACCCTGAAGCCTTTGAAGCCCACCGTGCCCAGCAAATGGCTGTGGCCGCAGACACCGCCCCCAAACTTCCGCCCTTCGGGGGAGGTCGTCCATGAGCGTAGCGCCGGGCCATCGCCATACAAAAGACGGTGCCGGCCAGCATATCCCCGTTATGCTGGCTGAGGTTCTGGCCACGCTTGATCCCAAAGATGGTGAAATTTATGTCGACGGCACGTTTGGTGCCGGCGGCTATACGCGCGCCATTCTTGAGGCAGCTGATTGCACCGTCTATGCCATCGACCGGGACCCGGACGCGATCCGGCGGTCTGCGGCCCTGAAAGCCGAGTTCGGTGACCGCTTCCATATGCTTGAAGGCTGCTTCGGCGATATGGCGTCGCTCGTCCGGGGCGCGGGTATCGAGGCCGTCAACGGTGTCGTGCTCGATATCGGCGTGTCGTCCTTCCAGCTTGATGAGGCTGAGCGCGGCTTCTCCTTCATGGAGGATGGCCCCTTGGACATGCGCATGGCGCGGTCGGGCGAAAGCGCGGCCGATGTCGTCAACACGTACGACGAAACGGCGCTTGCCAACCTGATCTATCAGTATGGTGAAGAGAAAAAGTCCCGCCGGGTTGCGGCCGCCATCGTGCGCGCCCGGGATGAGGAGCCGATTACCCGTACCCGCACGCTGGCCTCTATCATTGAGCGCACCTTGGGTATTCCGCCCCGGAAGAAGGGCATGAAGGCCGTTCATCCGGCTACCCGTACCTTCCAGGCGCTGCGTATTCATGTGAATGACGAACTGGGTGAACTTCAGCGCGGGCTTGAAGGCGCAGAGGCGCTGCTCGCCCCGGAAGGGCGGCTGGTGATCGTCGCTTTCCATTCTCTTGAAGACCGGATGGTCAAACAGTTCATGACCGAGCGCGCGGGCCGCCTGCCCGGCGGCAGCCGCCATTTGCCGCAGGCGGTGGATACCGGTCCCAAACCGACATTCGAGCTCAGGCTTAAGGGAGCCAAGAAGCCGGGTGCACGCGAAGAAGCGGAAAACCCGCGGTCGCGTTCCGCCCGGCTTCGCCAAGCCATCAGGACGGCTGCGCCTGCGTGGAAGCAGGCCGGCAAAGGGGGAAAAGCACATGCGTAGATTGGTAACCGCATTCGCCGCCGTGACGGCCCTCATCTCCGGGGCCGCGGTCCTCAAGCTCAAGCTTGTTGTTCAGGACAAGGCCGATCAGGTCCAGGCGCTTGCCGACAAAATCCATGACGACCAGGAAGCTATCCGCGTGCTGGATGCAGAGTGGGCGTATCTGACCACGCCGCGCGCGCTTGAAAACCAGTCTGCCAAGTTCCTGGCACTGATGCCGCCGAGGGCATCGCAAGTATTGACCAACCCGGACGTTATCCCTTTCCGGCCGCGTAGCGCCGGTGAGGTCGAGGACCCGGGTGTGCTGCTGCCCAGCCGCGAGACCAAGAAAGACAAGCCGAGTTCCGCCCAGTCCGGCCTTCAGGCCACAAGCCAGGAGGCGGGTGTACGTAAACCCCAAACCAACCAGAAAGGACAAGCCCTGTGAGCGTCGCCTACAGTTATCATAGCCCGGTTCTGGAAGGGGAGCGCAAGACGGCGCTGGAAATCGCCCGTGGGCGGCTGACGGTTGCGGTGCTGCTGTTTCTTTTGGGCTTTGCCATCATGGCGGCGCGGACCATTGAGCTTGGGATCAGCACCACGGCGGAAAAGCAGGTAGCGACCCGTACGATCGAGGTGCCGCCGGTCAAGGTGGCGCGTGCCGATATCGTGGACCGCAACGGTGAAATTCTGGCGACCAACCTGGAAACCTCCTCGCTTTACGCCAACCCGAGCGAGATCAAGAACCCGAAACTGGCGGCTGCCAAACTGGTTTCGGTGCTGCCGGACCTGTCGCTGGCGGATGTTGAGGAAAAGCTGTCCTCCGGCCGTAAGTTCGTGTGGCTCAAGCGCAAGCTGACGCCGCGTGAAAAATGGCAGGTCAATGCGCTGGGTATTCCGGCCTTCGCGTTCCAGGATGAGGAAGAGCGGGTTTACCCGCACGGGCGCTTGGCCGCGCATGCGCTCGGCTTCGTCGATGTGGACGGCAAGGGCCTGGCCGGGGTGGAGCATTTCTTCAATGACCGCCTGGACGACCCGGACCGGACCACCGAGCCTGTGAAGCTGTCGATCGACGTACGGGTGCAGTATGCCCTTGCCGATGAGCTGGAAGCCGCCAAGAACGCCTATCAGGCTGTGGGGGCCGCGGGCCTTGTGATGGACGTCAACACCGGCGAAGTGCTCGCCATGGTGTCCCTGCCGGATTATGACCCCAACAATGTGACCGGCGTCAGCGCCGATGAACGCTTCAACCGGGTGAGCCAGGGTGTGTATGAGCTTGGCTCCACCATGAAAACCTTCACCTTCGCCGCGGCGCTTGATGACGGTGTGGTCACGATGAATGACGGCTATGATGCCTCGAAGCCCCTGCATGTGGCGCGCTTCACCATCCATGATGACCATCCGCGCAACAGATTCCTCAGCGTGCCGGAGATTTTCGTCTATTCGTCGAACATCGGGACGGCGCAGATGGCGCTGGACCTCGGCACCGAACGCCAGCAGGCCTTCCTGTCCAAGGTTGGGCTGTTGCAGCCGTCGACCCTGGAGCTCAGCGAAGTCGGTGCCCCAATTTATCCCGCTCAGTGGCACAAAATTTCCACAATGACCATCTCCTATGGGCACGGTATCGCGGTGAGCCCGGTCCAGCTGGCCACCGGTATTTCGGCGATGGTCAATGGTGGGCGGCTGATGCCGGCCACGCTTATCCATACGAGCGGTTTGCACCATGGCGGACGGCAGGTGATCAGCCCGGCGACCAGCCGCAAGATCCGCCAGCTTCTGCGCCTGACGGTGATGAAGGGCACGGGCGGCCGGGCCAACGCCATCGGCTACCGTGTCGGCGGTAAGACCGGGACGGCCGAGAAGGCGGAAAATGGCGGCTATGCCCGGCATTCGCTGATCTCGTCCTTCGTCGGCGCTTACCCGATGGATGACCCGCGCTATGTGGTGTTCGCGCTCCTCGATGAGCCGCACGGCACCAAGGAAACCTTTGGCTACAAGACCGGCGGCTGGGTGGCAGCCCCTGTGGTCAAGAATGTGATTTTGCGGACGGCGCCGCTTCTGGGTATCGCGCCGCGGAAGGAAGACGAGGGGCTCTATCAGAAGACCTCCCTCCTCATCCACGACTATAAACACCACCGGTAGGATAGGGGCCAATGACACTAACCCTGACGGAATTGCTGGGCGGCAGAAAGGTAGCGGGAGATGTTCGTATCTCGGGCATGACCGTTGACAGCCGTGCCGTGCGTCCGGGGGACCTGTTCGTCGCGCTGCCCGGCACCAAGATGGATGGCCGTACCTTCATCCGCGATGCAGTCGCGAAAGGCGCGACCGCCATTCTGACCACGCCGCATGGTGCGCCGGATGATATCGGCGTGCCGGTGGTTGAGGACCAGAACCCGCGCAGGCGTTATGCCGATCTCGCGTCCCGCTATTACCATGCCCAACCTGAAACCATGGTGGCGGTGACTGGCACCAACGGCAAAACCTCGGTCGCTGATTTTACCCGCCAGATCTGGCAGCATCTCGGGCTTGAGGCCGCCAGTGTCGGTACGCTTGGCGTGCGCTCCGAGCATGTCAATGTATCGGGCGGGCTGACGACGCCGGACCCGATGGCGCTTCATGCCGCCTTGAAGGACCTCGCGGACGCGGGCGTGACCCATGCCGCGATTGAGGCTTCCAGCCACGGGCTTGACCAGTACCGGCTTGATGGGGTGCACCTGAAGGCGGCGGCCTTCACCAACCTCACCCGCGACCATATGGATTATCACAAGACCGAGCAGGGCTATTTCTTCGCCAAAGCCCGTCTGTTCGGAGAACTGCTCGCGCCGGGGTCCACCGCGGTCATCAATGTCGATGACCCGTGGGGGCAGATCCTTGAGGATATCGTCTGGGCGCGCGGGCTCGTGAGCCTGAGCGTCGGCACCGGGGAAGGGGCGAAAATTCGCCTTACCGGGCAAACTGTTAACCAGACAGGCCAGGAAATTACCGTCACCCACGCGGGGCTGACCCACAAGATCAACCTGCCGCTTGTCGGCTTCTTCCAGGCAGGCAACGCGCTCGTGGCCGCGGGGCTCGCCATCGCGACCGGTGCGGATCCCGTGGATGCGTTCGCGGCGCTCGCGCACCTCAGGGGTGTGCCGGGGCGGATGGAGCTGATCGGCAAATCCAAATCGGGCGGCGCCGTCTTCGTTGACTATGCCCACACGCCGGATGGTCTCAAGACCGTGCTTCAGGCCGCGCGGGCGCACAATCCCAAGCGGCTTCTGGTCGTGTTCGGCTGTGGTGGTGACCGCGATAGCGGCAAGCGTCCGCAGATGGGCGCGCTGGCCGCAGCGCTTGCCGACAAGGTTTTCGTGACCGACGACAACCCGAGAAGCGAAGACGCGGCCGCGATCCGCGCCGAGATCATGGCGGCAAGCGAGCACGCTACCGAGATCGGGGACCGTGGCGAGGCGATCCGGACCGCGATCCGCGAGCTTGAGCATGGCGATATGCTGATCGTCGCGGGCAAAGGCCATGAAGAAGGCCAGATCGTCGGTGACAAGATACTGCCTTTCTCGGATATCGAGGCGGTGCGGGCAATTCTAGCGGGGGAGGGCGAGTGATGCAGCTTGATGTGCCCCTGTGGACCTCCGCTGAGCTTCGCGCCGGGTGCGGCATTGCGTCTGCCCGGCCCTGGTATGCCGACCGGCTGGATATCGCCGGGCAGAAGGTAATGCCTGGCACGCTTTATGTCGCGCTTGGGCACGGGGATGATGTTCTCGATGTGTCCGAAGCCTTGTCCCGCGGGGCCATTGCGGCGCTGGTCGATAATCGTCAGGCCGGACTTGGCGGTGACGACCCGCGGCTCGTGCATGTTGATAATACCGAAACTGTCCTGAGGCAGATGGCGGTGAAGGCGCGGGACCGGGCACCGGCGACCCGTGTCGCGGTACTTGGCGACATGAGGGGGGCTGTCACGGCTATCCTCGCACAGGTTTTTGGGCTTGATGTTGAAGTGCAGGCTGCCGATGAGGGGCTTGCACCCTCTGTCCGCATCGCCCTCGCGCTGGCGCGGCTTGAGCGGAGCGCACGCTATGGTCTGTTTGATTTGGAGGCTGATGCCGACCTCATCGGCCTGATTGCGCCGCATGTGGTGCTTGTCGGGGCGGGCGGCGTGCAAGGGGTGGATGGGCTTCTGTCCGCGCTCCCGAAAGAGGCGGTTCTGGTTGTCGATATCACGGATAAGGCTGCCGCTTCCTTCGCGCGCCGTGCCGTGGAAGATGGACGGCAGGTGATGACCGTCTCCATGACCCGGAAAGCCGCGGTCCGCCCGGCCAAAATCATCGAACACAGCCATTGCACTTGCCTGAGCGCGGATATAGACGGTGTCCCCGTGACCTATAAGGTCGGCATCGCAGGTGCTGATTGGGTCGCCCTGAGCCTGATGATCCTGGCGGCGGTGAAAGCCGCGGATGCTGATCTCGGCCGGGCCGCGCTTTGTCTCGCGGGCCTGGGGTCAGCCTTGAATGACGATATGGAAGAGAGCGATTGGGCCGAAGGGCCTGATGCATCCCAGTGGGCGACCGCGCGCCGGGCGCTTGCGGAATAGTAGGGAGTAAGGAACATGCTTTATAATCTGCTCAGCCAATATTCCGAACATGGTGGCATGTTCAACCTGTTCCGTTACCTGACGTTCCGCACGGGTGGCGCGGTGCTGACCGCGCTGATCATCTGCTTCATTTTCGGCCCCGGCATCATCCGCTGGCTCAAGGCCAAGCAGAAGAAGGGCCAGCCGATCCGCGAGGACGGCCCGCAAAGCCATATCATCACCAAGGCTGGCACGCCGACGATGGGCGGCTTCATGATCCTGCTGGCGTTTGGCGTTTCCACCTTCCTGTGGGCGGACCTTTCCAACCCCTATGTCTGGGCGGTGATGATCGTCACGCTCTCGTTCGGGGCTATAGGCTTCGTTGATGACTATCTTAAGGTGACGAAGCGCACCTCGGCCGGGGTTCCGGGCAAGCTGCGGCTCCTGCTGGAGTTCCTGGTCACGGGTGCTGTCGCCTACTGGATTTCCACGATCAACGGCGACACGCTGGCGCTGCCGTTCCTCAAGAATTACCTGATCAACATGGGCATTTTCTATGTGCCTTTCGCCATGCTGGTCATGGTGTGGGGCGGCAATGCCGTGAACCTGACCGATGGGCTGGACGGTCTTGCCATCGTGCCGGTGATCATTGCGGCTTCGGCTTTCGGCCTTATCGCCTATCTTGTCGGCAGTACGGTCTATACGGCTTATCTTGGTGTGCCTTATGTGGCAGGCGCCGGCGAACTCGCTGTGCTGGCGGGGGCCATGATCGGCGCAGGGCTCGGCTTCCTGTGGTTCAACGCCCCGCCTGCCATGGTCTTTATGGGAGACACGGGGTCGCTTGCCCTCGGCGGCGCGCTCGCGTCCATGGCGGTTGTCACCAAGCATGAGATCGTGCTCGGCATCATCGGCGGCCTGTTCTGGCTTGAGACCATTTCGGTGATCGTGCAGGTCGCTTCCTTCAAGCTGACCGGCAAGCGCGTGTTCCGCATGGCGCCCCTCCATCACCACTATGAACAGAAGGGCTGGGCCGAACCCACCATCGTTATCCGCTTCTGGATCATCTCCGTCATCCTGGCCCTTGTAGGCCTTGCAACCCTGAAGCTGAGGTAAGGCGTAAATGATCACGGCATCGGCATATAAGGGCAAGGACGTCGGGGTCTTTGGCCTCGCTCGGACCGGGCTTGCAGCCGTTGAGGCGCTGAAGGCAAGTGGCGCCCATGTTCACGCGTGGGATGACAATGTCGATCGCCAGAAAGCGGCGGTTCCCCATGCTGATGACCTTTACGCTCTGGATTTCAAAACCCTTGATGCCCTGATGCTGGCCCCGGGCGTGCCGCTGACGCACCCTGAGCCGCACACGCTTGTCAAAAAGGCGCAAGGCGCAGGGGTGCCGACGATCAGCGATTTCGATGTATTCGAAGCCGCGCGGGCTGAACTGCCTGCGCACAAAACGGTGGCGGTTACCGGCACCAACGGCAAGTCGACCACCACGGCGCTGATCGGCCATATGGTTGCGGCCTGCGGTCGCCCGGCGGCCATCGGTGGCAATATCGGCACAGGTATCCTGTCGCTCGACGCTTTGCCGGAAGATGGCGTCTATGTCTTTGAAATGTCGTCGTTCCAGATCGACCTGACCCGGTCTTTCACCGCCGATATCGCCATTCTTCTGAACATCACGCCTGACCATCTGGACAGGCACGGCGATATGGCCGGTTATGTTGCCGCCAAGCGCAAGCTGTTTGATATGCAGCGCCCGGGTGCTGCCGCCATCATCGGGGTGGATGACGCCTACGGGGCCGCCATCGCCGCGGAACTCGGCGACAGGGCCGTTCCCGTGTCGGTGATGAAAACCGCCCCCAGCGGCATTTATGTCACCGAGGACGGGATGCTGATCGATGACCGGGACGGCACGGCCACGGCGGTCGGCAGCATTGCCGGTCTGACCGTGCTCAGAGGCCGCCATAACTGGCAGAATGCGGCTGTGGCATATGGGGCCGGGCGCTTGCTCGGCTTTGCGCCGGAGGCCATTCTGGCCGCGTTCGAGAGCTTCCCGGGCCTTGCGCACCGGCAGGAAGTGATCGCCACGATAGACGGTGTTCGCTACGTCAACGACAGCAAAGCGACCAATGTCGACGCCGCCGAGCGCGCGCTCGGCTCCTTCCGCAGCATCCTCTGGATCGCGGGTGGCAGGCCGAAGGATAAAAGCTTCGATGCGCTCGCAGCCCATATGGGCAATGTGAAGCGCGCCTATCTGATCGGTGAGGCGGCAGACGCTATCGCCTCCGGTATCAACGGCCATGTCGATTATATCGATTGCCATGATCTGGCCCATGCGCTGGAGCTGGCCCGTGCCGATGCGGCGGACGGGGATACGGTTCTCCTGTCACCTGCATGCCCCGCCTTTGACCAGTTTCGGGATTTCGAGCACAGGGGCGCCACCTTCCGTGCCCTTGTTGAGGGCCTCATGAAGGGAGCGGACGCATGATTGCCTTTTCGCGCAATGACAATTCGCTGGTCTCCCGCTGGTGGTGGACTGTGGACCGCTTGATGCTGGTTCTGATCCTGGCGCTGGTGATGGTCGGTATCTGGCTGACGCTGACCGCAAGCCCGGCGGTGGCCGAGCGGATCGGTCTCGACCCGTTTCATTTCGTCAAGCGCCAGGCCTTCTTCCTGGGGGTGGGGCTGGTCACCATATTCGGTATTTCCATGCTGTCGACCGCGCTTGTGCGCCGGATGGCCATCATTGGCCTGCCGGTGATGATGATCCTTATGCTGGCGACACTGTTCGTCGGGCCGGAAATCAAGGGCGCGACCCGCTGGCTCCAGATCGGCAGTTTCACGTTGCAGCCGTCCGAATTCCTGAAGCCCTTCTTCTTCGTCGTCACCGCCTGGATCCTCTCGGCCCAGTTCACGGATGACAGCATTCCGGCCAAGCGTGTCGCGTTCGGCATCTATGCCGTCGTGGTCGCCCTCCTGATTTCACAGCCTGACTTCGGGCAAACCGTGCTGATCAGTGCTGTCTTCTTCGCGCAGATGGCCATTGCCGGGCTGCCGCTGATGTGGCTGACGGTTGCGGGGTTGACCGGGCTGGTTGGTGTCGGCATGGGCTATGCGCTTCTGCCGCACGTCGCCAGCCGGATCGACCGTTTCATCAACCCGGCAAGCGGGGACACCTATCAGGCGGACAAGGCTATTCAGGCGTTCCATTCGGGCGGCCTTCTGGGCACTGGCCCGGGTGAAGGTGTTGTGAAGCTCAGCCTGCCGGACGCGCACACCGACTATATCTTCGCGGTGATGGGCGAAGAGTTCGGCGCCATCGCCTGCGTAATGCTGCTGACCCTGTTCGCGGGGCTTGTGGTTCGCGGGCTTGCCCACCTTCTGGAAGAGGAAAACCCGTTCCGCCTGATGGCGGCGGCTGGCCTCATTATGCAGTTCGGCCTGCAGACGTTGATCAACGTCGGCGTGAACCTGGCGCTTCTGCCGTCCAAGGGTATGACCCTGCCGTTTGTCTCCTATGGTGGGTCCTCGATGGTTGCGCTGGCGATCGGCATGGGTATGGTGCTGGCGCTCACGCGCCGGAACCGCTTTATTCGTCCGGGCACCGATCCCATTGGCTGGAGGGCGGCTGAATGAGCGCAGGCACGCCCTATATCGTTCTGGCAGCCGGGGGCACCGGCGGGCATATGATGCCCGCGGAGGCCGTCGCTGGCGTGCTCAAGAATAAAGGCTGCAAAGTGTCGCTCATCACCGACAAGCGCGGGGATGCCATCGGCAATGCGCTCGCCGGGTTCGACCGGTTTGTCCTTGATGCCACCAGCCATATGGCAGGGGGGCTTGTCGGTAAGCTGAAGGCGCTTGTCAGTATCGGCAAAAGCACTTTGCAGGTGCGTAAGCGTTTCAAGGCCGAGCGGCCGGATGTCGTGGTCGGCTTTGGTGGCTACCCATCGCTGCCGGCGGTTCTGGCGGCGCGGAGCCTCAGAATTCCGTATGTCCTGCATGAACAGAATGCCGTTCTTGGCCGGGTTAACCGTCATATGGCCGAACATGCTGCGGCTGTGGCGCTCAGCGTCACCTATACCCAGCGCGTGCCTGAATGGGTGCATACGGTGGTGACCGGAAACCCGGTCCGGCAGATGATCGCCAAGCTTGCGAACCTTGCCTATGCCGTGCCGCTTGGGGCAGGGGATATCCGTGTTTTCATCCTCGGCGGCAGCCAGGGCGCGCGCATCCTGTCGGATGTGGTTCCCGCGGCGCTGGCGGCGTTCGGGAACGATTGCCGCCACCGGTTCGACGTTATTCACCAGGCACGGCCGGAAGACCTGGAGCGTGTCACCGAAGCCTATAAGGCGGCGGGCATTCGCGCGCGGGTGCAACCCTATTTTGATGATGTTGGCTCAGTGCTGACCCGCAGCCAGCTTGTGATCTGCCGGGCAGGCGCTTCCACGCTGGCGGAGCTGACGGCCATGGGCCGCCCGGCGATCCTTGTGCCACTGGCTATCGCGGCGGATGATCACCAGCGGGCGAATGCTGAAGCGGTGGTCGCCGCGCGGGCCGGTTGGATGATGGAAGAAAAAGCCTTCACGGTCGAAGCGCTCCACGAAAAGCTGGAGACACTTTTCTCCGATATGGGCGCCCTGAGGGATGCTTCCGAGAATATGCGCACGCTGGCGCGGCTCAATGCGGCTGATGAGCTGGCAGCGCTTGTAATCAGTATCAGTAAGAAAGAGGGTAAAGCCTGATGCGCGGTATTCCGTTCGACATTGGCATGATTCACTTCGTCGGTATCGGCGGTATCGGCATGTCCGGTATCGCGGAAGTCTTGCATAACCTGGACTATAGCGTACAGGGCTCGGATGCGTCCGAAAGTGCGAATGTGCAGCGCCTCCGGAAGCTGGGCATCGAGGTGAAGATCGGACAAAAGGCCGAAAACCTTGGCGATGCCCGCGTCGTGGTGGTTTCTTCCGCGATCAAGGAAGACAACCCGGAGGTGGTGGAAGCGCGCGCCCGGATGATCCCGGTTGTCCGCCGGGCCGAGATGCTGGCGGAACTGATGCGCCTGAAATGGTGTGTCTCGGTCGCGGGAACCCACGGCAAGACCACAACGACTTCGATGGTTGCCACCGTTCTGGAAGCCGCGGGTATCGACCCGACGGTGATCAATGGCGGCATCATCAACAGCTACGGCACCAACACGCGCCTGGGTGAAGGCGAGTGGATGGTGGTTGAAGCCGATGAAAGCGACGGTACCTTCGTCAAGCTGCCGGCGACCATTGCCGTCGTCACCAACATGGATGCCGAGCATCTGGATTTCTACGGCACGTTCGAAGCCGAAAAGGAAGCCTTCCGCACCTTTGTGGAGCGCGTGCCCTTTTATGGCGCCGCTATCCTGTGCATCGACCACCCGGAAGTGCAGGCGTTGATTTCCCATATCCGGGGTCGCCGCTTTGTCACCTATGGCCTGTCGGCGCAGGCGGATGTCCGCGCAACCAATATCCGGTCCAAGGCGGGGGTGGTGACCTTCGATGCGGTGGTGCGCGCGCGGGCTGACGGCGAGGACCGTGTAATTGCGAATATCAGCCTGCCGATGCCGGGGCAGCACAATGTTCAGAACGCCCTGGCGGCCATCGCGGTCGGGCTTGAGATGAACGCATCTGATGACGTGCTCCGCGCCGCTTTCAAGAATTTCGGCGGGGTTAAACGCCGCTTCACCCGCACGGGCGTGGTGGACGGTGTCACCATCATCGACGATTACGGCCATCACCCGGTCGAGATCGCGGCGGTCCTCAAAGCCGCGCGCGACAGTTTCGACCATAAGGTTATCGCGGTTGTCCAGCCGCACCGCTACAGCCGGCTTCATAGCCTTTTCGAAGAATTCTGTACCTGCTTCAACGATGCTGACGCTGTGCTTGTCGCGCCGGTTTATGAAGCGGGCGAGCAGCCGATTGAAGGCGCGGACCGTGACCATCTGGTTGAGGGGCTTAAGGCCCATGGCCACCGTCATGTCGAAGCGATTGAGGGCGAAAGCGACCTCGCAGACGCCATCCGCCGTCACGCGTCGGAGGGGGACGTTGTTGTGTGTCTTGGGGCTGGGTCGATCAGTAAGTGGGCGAACGACCTGCCGGACGCATTGGTGAAACTTGGGGGTAACCATGAGGGGTGAAACTGATGGCTGAACAGAAAAAATTGAGTTTTCTCGACAGCCTGCCGCATGTCCGTGGCCGGCTTGTCAAGAAGGCACCGCTGGCCCGGCTTAGCTGGTTCCGGACCGGAGGCGAGGCCGACGTGCTGTTCGAGCCGGCCGATGAGGCGGACCTTGTGGCTTTCCTGCGGCATTTGCCGGGGGATGTGCCGCTTACCGTTATCGGTGTCGGCTCCAACCTGTTGGTCCGTGATGGCGGCGTGGATGGTGTCGTGCTCCGTCTTGGCCGGGCGTTTGCCAATATCGTCATTCGCGGCGATGTGGTGAAAGCCGGGGCTGCGGCCATGGACGTGCATGTTGCCAAGGCTGCCGCGCGGGCAGGGCTGACTGGCCTTGAATTCCTGGTTGGGGTTCCCGGTACCATCGGCGGCGCGCTCCGCATGAATGCCGGGGCCTATGGGGCCGAGGTCAAGGATGCCCTCCTGCATGCCCATGCGGTCGACCGCTATGGCCATGTTCATGAACTGCGGCCTGAGGATTTCGACTATCGCTACCGCGAAAGCGCGATCACGGATGCCATGATCATCCTGAGCGGCTCCTTGCAGGGGCGGGCAGGCAATGTGGATGACATCAATGCCGAGATGGCGCGCATCATGAGCGAGCGGCAGGAAAGCCAGCCGATCGGCACGCGCACCGGCGGCAGCACCTTCAAGAACCCGGACGGCATGAAAGCCTGGGAGCTGATCGACAAGGCGGGCTGCCGCGGCCTCCGGGTTGGCGGGGCGCAGGTTTCGGAAAAGCACTGCAATTTCCTGATCAACCACGGCGATGCCAGCGCGGAAGACATCGAAACGCTGGGCGAGATGGTCCGCAAGCGGGTGAAGGAAGAAACGGGTGTGGAACTCGAATGGGAAATCCGCATTCTCGGCAACCATAATGCGGGAGGCCAAAAGGCATGAGGACTGCAATCAGGCACCATTGGGGTATGTTCCTGACGCTGATGCTTTTGGCGCCGGCCGCCATCTATGCGGTCGTGGCGGCGCCGTCGATGGAAAACTTGTTCGTCGAAGGCACGCGGGATGCCGGTTTTGTCCTTGAAAACCTCAAGATTGACGGGATCGACCGCAGCAAGCGCTCGGATGTGCTGGCCGCGCTCGATGTTGACACCGGTGTGCCGCTTCTCGCCATCGACCTCGGCCAGATCCAGAAGAAGCTGGAGGCATTGCCGTGGGTCAAACGCGCGGAAGTAACCCGTGTGCTGCCGGGGGAGTTGAATATCCGCCTGCATGAACGCCAGCCCTATGCTTTGTGGCAGGACCACGGCAAGATCCGCCTGATCGACCCGGACGGGGTGGTGATCACCGACAAGGGCCTGGGTGAGTTCGCCCACCTGATGCTGGTGGTCGGCAATGGTGCACAGACGCACGTGAAGGCGCTGGAGACAATGCTCGAAAAATCCCCCGAACTGGCAGCGCGTGTACGCAGCGCCGTGCGGGTGGGTGAACGCCGCTGGGACCTGATCTTTTCGAACGGCATCCGGGTGAAATTACCGGAGGAAGACCAGAAGCCCTACGGCGCTGAAGCCGCCTGGAACCGTTTTATCGAATTTGAACGCAAACACCGCTTGCTTGAACGCGAAATCAGCGTCATTGACATGCGGCTGAAGGACCGGATGGTCTTGCGCGTTTCGCCCGAAGGCCACCGCCAGATGAAGGGCGAAGAATGGACCATGTAAACAAATCAACCCAGGTGTGTTGAGTAGGAAAGATGAAGCCACTGAAACCAGTCCAGGAAGGAATGATCGCCGCACTCGATGTCGGCTCGGCCAAGGTTGCGTGCCTGATTGCCGAGGTCGATGCCGAAGGGGCCATCCATGTCCGCGGGGTCGGTAACCGCGCCAATGGCGGCGGCGTGTCTTCTGGGGCCATCGTTGATATGGAGATGACGGAAAAAGCCATCCGCGCCTCCGTCGACCAGGCCGAAAAAATGGCTGGAACCACGATCAGCGATGTCTGGCTGACCTTCTCGGGCGGCGAACCCAAAAGCACGATCATCGAAGTGCAGGTTGATATCGCGGGCCATGCGGTAAGCGAAGCTGATATCGATCGGGCCGTCGCCAAGGCGCGCGAAGACGTGGATGTGGAGGAAGACAATATCCTGCACATGTTCGCCGCGGCCTACGGGGTGGACGGCAATTTCGGTGTCCGGGCGCCTATCGGCATGTACGGCAAGAAGTTGACGGTCGCCCTGCATGTTGTCAGTGCCGACAGCGGCCCCTTGCAGAACCTGCAGGCCTGTGTGCGCCGGGCGCATCTTGGTGTGGCAGGGGTGGTTCTGGCGCCGTTCGCGGCAGGTCTTTCCACGCTTGTCGAGGACGAAGCCAAAATGGGTGCTGCCTGCATCGATATCGGCGCCGGGACGACGGGTATTTCCGTTTTTGCCCAGGGCGCGCTTGTCCATGCGGAAGTGCTGCCCATGGGTGGCAGCATGATCACCGAACAGGTGGCCCGCGCACTTTTGGCCCCGTTCGACCAGGCTGAGCGGCTCAAGACTTTCAACGGCGCGGCGGTTGTCGATCCGGCGGATGAACGTCTGGAGATCGAAGTGCCGCAGGTTGGCGAACGCGGCGGCGACAGTGTCGCCCGGATGCCGAGAAGCGCGCTCACCAGCGTTATCCAGAAAGAACTCGAACTGTTGCTCGCCACTGTCGGTGACCGGCTCGATGCATCGGGCTTCTCCGGTGTGGCCGGGCGGCGTGTGGTGCTGACGGGCGGTGTCGCCCAAGCCGAAGGTATCCGGGACCTGGCGAGCCGCGTGCTCGGCCGCCAGGTGCGTATCGGTCGGCCGGAGGTGATCGACGGTCTGCCGCAGGCGGCGCAGGCCAGCAGTTTTTCGGCCGCACTCGGCCTTCTCATCTATGTGGTTCGCAGGCCAGTTCAGGATGCGGCCAAAAAGAACAAGCCGGAAAAGGTAAAAGGCCCGGCAGGCGGTACTTTCAACCGTCTGACACAATGGGTCAGGAATAATTTTTGACGGGCAAAGTGTCGATTCGCTGGTAACGCGCGACTCGGCAGGATATAAAGGATCAAACGGAGGTATTGGGCAATGTCAATCGACTTTGAAAATACGGAACTGACCGAACTCACCCCGAAGATCGCGGTGATCGGTGTTGGCGGCGCGGGCTGTAACGCTGTCAACAACATGATCCGCGCCGAACTGCAGGGTGTGGACTTCGTCGTCGCCAACACGGATGCTCAGGCGCTCGCCAACGCGGCCGCCGACAACCGCATCCAGCTTGGCGTCGAAATCACGCAAGGCCTGGGCGCAGGCGCCCAGCCCAAGATCGGCGAAGCGGCCGCAGAAGAAGCATCGGACAATATCGACGCCATGCTGAACGGCTGCCACATGGCCTTCATCACCGCGGGCATGGGCGGCGGAACCGGCACGGGGGCGGCGCCGGTTATCGCCAAGCGCGCCCGTGACAAGGGCATCCTGACCGTCGGTGTCGTCACCAAACCGTTCCAGTTTGAGGGCGGGCGCCGCATGAAGATCGCGGAAGCCGGCATCTCGGAACTCGCGGGTCATGTCGATACGCTGATCATCATTCCGAACCAGAACCTGTTCCGGGTCGCGAACGAGCGCACCACCTTCGCAGACGCCTTCAAAATGGCTGACGAAGTGCTGCATTCCGGTGTTCGGGGCATTACCGACCTGATGGTCATGCCGGGCCTCATCAACCTCGACTTTGCCGACGTCCGCACCGTGATGTCGGAAATGGGCAAGGCGATGATGGGGACGGGCGAAGCCGAAGGCGAAACCCGTGCACAAGACGCGGCAGCGGCTGCCATCTCGAACCCGCTTCTGGAGGAAGCGTCGCTCATGGGGGCCAAGGGCGTTATCATCAACGTCACCGGCGGCATGGATATGACGCTCTATGAAGTCGACGAAGCCGTGAACATGGTCCGTGACCAGGTAGACCCCGATGCGCTCATCGTCTTCGGGTCGGCCTTCAGCCAGGACCTTGAAGGCAAGCTTCGGGTCTCCGTGGTCGCAACCGGTATCGAAGGCGGCATGGGTGCCGCTGATACGCCCCGGCCTGTCCGGGAAACTGCGCCGCAGACTGAACCTGTTGTTGAAACCGCCGACGCTGCCGACGAACTTGCCGCAGAAACGGAGACTGCAGTAGCCGCGGAAGCAACGGTCAGCGAGTCCCTCGCTGAAGTTGCCGTGCTGATGACCGAGGAAGAGGTCGAGCGCCAGGCTGAGCCGCAGGCGGAAGACGTGGCTGAAGAAGCCGCCGAAGCAGCTCCGGCCAAGGAAGACCTCGAAGCCCGTGCCGTAGCAGCACAGGGTGAGGATGCTTTCGTGGCCGACGCGCCGATGATGCCGAAGGCAAGCCATCCGGCACCGCAGCCAACGAGCGCGAACCCGTTCCAGGAAGCGGCTTACGCCAGTGGGTCTCCGGAAAAGAAAGCACCGACGGCAGAAGCACCTGCCCAGGACGCAGCGCCGCAGCGCCGCAGCCTGTTTCAGCTGATGACGTCCGGTCTTCGGACTGAAAACACTGAGCCTGTAGTGCCGAAGGCCGAGCCGTCCAATGATGCCGGCGCTGTCGTATCAGGCCCTGAACTTGGCGGTCTCAGCGAGGAAGAGCGCCCGGCGCCGAAACCCGCTGAAGACAATACGCAGCAGCTTGAAATCCCAAGCTTCCTGCGCCGTCAGCAAAACTAAGCTTCAGGCAATAGCATTATGAAAAAGGCCGGGGATAACCCCGGCCTTTTTTGTGTCTATGGAAGGCATTCTCCACGAAAACCTTTTTTACTTGCTTTTCTTATGTACCAGTTGTACCCCATATATACATGGTACAAAGGGAACAAGAAATGTACCAGCAATAATCCTAGTCACGACAGACGAGAAAGCTATGCAAATAACCATAGACATAGAAGCCGAGGAACCGCTGTTCGCCCAGCTGATTGCGGGTATCAAGGCGGCCATCGGTGCCGGCAGCCTGAAGGCAGGAGACGCGCTACCCTCGATCCGCCAGCTCGCCAACGACCTGGATCTCAATAACAAGACGGTGGCGAAAGCTTACCGGCTGCTGGAACGCGACCATGTGATTCAGACCAAGGGCTACCGGGGCACGTTTGTGCATCCGGATGCCAAGGCCCATGTGGATTTCGACCTGGCCGCCTGGCTGGAAGCCCAATTGGGCGAAATCATTGAGGCATGCCGCGCGCGTGGCGCCACCGACAGCGAAATCCGTATCGCATTTGCCAACATAATGCAGAATAAATAGGAGCCCCCGATGGCCGACATAACCACGACAGCCGTATCGGCACTTTTCTATCTGGTGTTTGCGTGCCAGATCGTTCTGATATCCCTCTTTTATCCGCGCAAGCTCATGGCCCGGATGACCTATGTTCTGGAGCATTTTCCACCAGCCGAGTATCCGAAGCTCTATCCGGATGCGGGGCCGGGCTTTGAAGCGAGCATGAAGGGCAAGGCCCGCCTGTATCTGGCGGTCAATATGATCATAGCCGCCCTTGGAGTGGTGGCCATGGGACTTATGCTGACTTGGGGGCTCAGCCGGGGCGCTTGTGCGGGCTATTTCATCCTGCAGGCCATGCCCTATCTCTATCTGTCGATCAAGGAAATGGCTCAGTTCAAGGCCATGCGTGCGGCCTATCGCCCCCGATTGCGCGTTGCGGATCTCACCCCCAGGCGCCTATCTGACTTTGTTGCACTCCCGTATGTGGCGGTGGCCGCCGTCCTCTATGTGGCATGGCTGGCCTTCTTTCTGTCAGGGAAGGGGGCGCCAGAAAGCTGGGGAACCAGTGTCGTGGCGACACTGTTGCTGATCTCGGGCATGAACCTTGCCTATGTCTTCATCATCCGGCGTTTCATTTCCGGCAAGAAGCTGAACCCGATAGCCGGCCATGCCGACCAGATGCTGCAGACAAAAACCACGGTAAAGGGGCTGGTTTACTCTTCCATCGGGGTCAGCCTGTTCCTGATCGTCATTGATGCCATGCGCCGCTATGGTCTCCATGATGTGGGACCTGTGGTGACCAGCTTCTACATGCAGGCCTGTGTCGTGTTCGCGATTGGCATGACCCTGGATAAGATCAGGCCCGAGACGATGGATTTCGATGTCTACAAGCCAGACGACACGCTGCCCGCCGGTTAGCCCCGAAATAACAAGAACAACAATTCTTAAGCTTATCTTTTCGGGGCGGTCGGTTTGGTCGCCCCATTTTTTTAGCCGAGGTTGGTACGGTCCCGCTTGGTGAGGCCGGAGGAAGCGACGAGGAACCGCACTGGCTTATCGTCCGCATTGTGGGCGCGGTGTTTGGCACCGGGGGCAATCTCTAACCCATCGCCGGGGCCGAGACGGTGGACATCGCCTTCAAGCTCGATTGAGAGCGTGCCCTCAAGCACATAGAAAAACTGGCGCGTATGGGCATGGAAATGGCGGGTTTCGCCCACGCCTGCGGGGATAGTCTCCTCGGCGATCGCCATGTCATCCCGGTCAAGAAGGCGCCAAGCCTTGGCACCATCTCCCCACGGGTCTTCGGGCAGGGTCTGGGCATTCACTTTCATCATCAGGATTGCCACTTTTCCAGCGCGTCGTCGTCATCTGTTTTGGCGTCAACCCAGGCGTCGCCCGCAGCTGTCGCTTCTTTTTTCCAGAAAGGCGCACGGGTCTTCAGAAAATCCATCAGGAACTCGGCGGCTTCGAAGGCGGCGCGTCTGTGCGCGCTTGCGGTGATGACCAGCACGATATTGTCACCGGGTGCGAGCGTGCCGAAACGGTGGATGATCCGGCAGCCGAGGAGGGGCCAACGGCGTTCAGCCTCGCCTGCGATACGGGCGAGTTCGGTCTCCGTCATGCCGGGATAATGTTCGAGCGTCAGGCTTTTGAGATTGCCGTCCATGTCACGCACGGTGCCGGTGAAACTGACGAAAGCGCCAGCGTCCGTGCGGCCTTCCTTCAGGGCTTCGATCTCACCGCCGACATCGAAGTCGGCTTGCTGAACCGACACATGGGCCATTATCAGCCCCCGGTGACGGGTGGGAAGATGGCGACTTCGTCGGTATCAATGACGGGATGATCGAGCTTCACATGCGTCTGGTTCACCGCGACCCGCAGTTTTTCAGGTTCGGCAAGGGCATGGGCATAGATTTCATTAATGCCTGACAGGTAGCTGAGCAGTTCACGCACGGTGTTGACGTGTTCCGGCAGGTGGAGTGTTTCCTCCGACTTGCCGACGCGTTCCTTCACCCATGCGAAATATACGAGCTGCATACGCTAACTATACCATATGTTTGAGCCCGGCGCGCAAATAGTCGTAGCCGGTATAGAGGGTAAGAACGGCTGCTGCCCAAAGAAGCGCAATGCCGATTTCAAGGGACGGAATGTCGAAGGCCGCGCCGCCCTTGGCCCAGCACAGGGCGCCGAGCGCAAGCATCTGCACCGTGGTTTTCCATTTGGCTGCCATGCTGACAGGAACGCTGACCTGGATGCCGGCCAGGAATTCCCGCAGGCCGGAAACCAGAAGTTCGCGGCACATGATGATGACGGCAGCCACAACATGGATGCCGCTGACCCAACCCGTGGCGACCACCATCAGCAGGATAGCGCCAACCATCAGCTTGTCCGCGATCGGGTCAAGAAACACGCCGATTTTCGAGACACTGCCGGTCGCGCGGGCGAGATAGCCATCGAAAAAGTCGGTGATGCCAGCGAAGAAGAACAGGATGAAGGCAATGTGGCTGCCCAGCGGCTGCTTCATGTAAAAAGACGCCACCAAGATCGGGATCACGAAAATCCGCGACATGGTCAATATGTTCGGCAGGGTCCACATAATCTGTATCTACTCGCGTGGGGGTGGGACTTGGCTTCACAATAGCTGATTGCGAAGGCGCGTCAATGGCACGCACGGAGGATCGGGTGGAATGTGGTTTGGCTGCGGCATTCAGCCGCGGAAATGGTCGTAAATTGTCTGCGCTGTCGCGTGGGAGATGCCGTCGACGCTTTCGAGGTCACGCACGTCGGCATCGGCCACGGCCTTGGCGGAGCCGAAATGATGGAGCAGCGCTTTCTTGCGCTTGGGTCCGATACCTGGGACGCCGTCGAGCGGTGATTTCTTGATGTCACCGGACCGGCGCGCACGGTGGCTGCCGATCGCAAAGCGGTGGGCTTCGTCCCTGAGGCGCTGCAGATAATAGAGCACAGGGTCGGTAAGCGGCAGCATGAAGGTCGGTTTGCCTGGCATATGAAACTGTTCGCGCCCGGCGTTCCTGTCCGGCCCCTTGGAGATGGCGACAATGGCGACATCTGAAACGCCAAGGTCATCCAGCGTTTCCGTGACGGCAGAAAGCTGGCCCTTGCCGCCGTCAATCAGCAGCAGGTCCGGCCAGTGGCCGCGGTCGCGGCTGGCGTCTTCCTTCATCAGGCGGGAGAAGCGCCTGCGCATCACTTCGCGCATCATGCCGAAGTCATCGCCCGGCGTCAGCTCCTCGGACTTGATGTTGAACTTGCGGTAGCTGTTTTTCATGAAGCCTTCGGGCCCGGCGACAACCATACCGCCGAGGGCATTGGTGCCCTGGATATGGCTGTTGTCATAGACCTCGATGCGCTTTGGCGCTTCCGCCATGTCGAAGAGATCCGCCACCCCTTCGAGGAGCCGTTCCTGGCTTGCGCTTTCAGCCATGCGGCGTTCGAGCGATTCCTTGGCGTTCCTTTTGGCCTCCCGCATCAGTTCAGCCTTGCGGCCGCGAACCGGGACCGTCAGCTCGACCTTGCGGCCCATGCGTTCGGTCAGCGCCCCGGCGATGAGCGCAGCGTCCGTCGGTTTATGGGATGTCAGGATCGTCTTTGGCGCGGGCTTGTTGTCATAGAACTGGGTGATGAAGGCCGACAGTACGTCTTCGATGCTGTCGGTCTTGTCATGCTTCGGGAAATAGGCGCGGTGGCCCCAGTTCTGGCCTGCACGGAAGAAGAAGACCTGGATGCCGACGCGGTCGGCGATGACATCGGCGGCGATGACATCGGCTTCGTCTACCATGGCGCCGACCATGCTCTGGTGGCTCTGGATCTGGGTCAGCGCATTCAGGCGGTCGCGGTAGACGGCGGCGATTTCAAACTCCAGCGCGTCCGAGGCTTCCTGCATGGCGGCGGCGAACTTCTTCTGGATGCTGCTGGTGCGGCCTTCGAGGAAGGCGCGGGCCTCGGCGACCATGTCGTCATAGTCGGCCTTGCTGATCTTGTTCACGCACGGCGCGGAACAGCGCTTGATCTGATGCAACAGGCAGGCCCGCGTCCGGCTTTCGAGCACGGCATCGGTGCAGGAGCGGAGCTGGAAGACTTTCTGTAGCGTATTGAGCGTGCGGGTGACCGCGGCCGCGCTGGCGAACGGGCCGTAATATTGACCCTTGTGGCGCCTCGCCCCACGGTGCTTGGTGATCTGCGCCCACGTATGATCCTCCCTGAGGAGGATATAGGGGAAGCTTTTGTCATCCTTGAGGAGCACGTTGAAGGGTGGTTTGAAGCGCTTGATCAGCGAAGCTTCAAGAAGCAGGGCCTCAGCTTCCGTGCGGGTGGTGACGAACACCATCGACCGGGTCGCTGCCACCATGCGCTTGAGGCGGATGGTCAGCCGGTTCGCCTGGGTGTAGGCGACAATGCGTTTGCGGATGCTTTTGGCCTTGCCGACATACAGCACATCACCATGCTCGTTCAGCATCCGGTAAACCCCTGGCGCGGACGGAGCCGTCTTCAGGTGGGTTTTGATGATGTCGGTGCCGATGTCGAGGCTGGTGTCGCTCACCGCGTGTGTCTCCGGAAATGCTGTTGCATCCATTTTTGGCGGAAGTCCGGGAGGGAATCAATCGATCAACTTGTTAATTTTGAGTCGAGAAAAAGATTTCCACTTATCCTGTGGATAAGTTTGTGGGGAACTTCTGCACATAAACTGCAACACGGCTGTAACACTAGGGTTTCCCCTGATTGCCCAAAAAATAGGCAAAATTGTTAAGTCATTGATTTATATAGCTATCAGTTAGGTCAACAAGAGATTTTTACCATCTGCATAAATGTCATCTTGTCTGGAAATGACCCCTGTGGCAGTCACCGATTCGGTGTGTACAACTCACCGCACTTGCGGTTAAGCGCAGGCAGAAAAATACCAATTGTTACTAAACGGTTAAGGATTTATGGACGCCGATGACGCTCGATCTCGACCCCGACAGACATGGCCTCTTTGATCGCTTCGAGCTTTTCAACTTTGACGCGGACACCGATCACCCGATTGTCGTCAAGGGCTAATGCCGCAATTTTTTCGGCCAGTGTTTCGACGAGGTTGATATGGCCAGCTGTCAGGATCGTCTGGATGCCTTTGACGATGTCATGATAACAGACGACGTTATCTAACTGGTCGTCATGATGGTCGGTGGCTTCAAGGACGGACAGATCCACGTTGATGCGGATTTTCTGGTGGGCGCCTTTCTCATGGCTATAGACGCCGATCTCGGCTTCGGTCTCATAGTCGCGCACGAATACATGACGCACGGAGCGGGTGGCATCGGCAAAGGGCAGATGCAAAATATTGGCGTTTATGCCAGCGTCATCATGCGTCATGGACCTAGTCCTCTAAGATATCGTCGGTGCGCCACTTGAGGTGTTGACCGCCGTCCAGCGCAATCATTTGCCCGGTGACGGACGGAGTCTCAAGCAGAAAACGCACGGTGGTGCAAATTTCCTCAGGTGTCGGGCCGCATCCGAGCAGCGTCCGGGCCTGCTCGGCGGCAAACTCTTCCGCGCTTTGACGGGCATTCCTGAGCGTCGGCCCCGGGGCCACGGCATTGACGCGGACCCGCGGCGCCAGGGCCTGGGCGAGGGTCTGTGTCACGGTCCAAAGCCCGGCCTTGGAGGCGGTATAGGACATATATTGCGGGTTAAGCTTCAAGACGCGCTGGTCGATGATATTGACGATATTGCCCATGACCCCGCCCGGAAGCGCCTTGTTGAAGGCCTGGGCAAGCAGGACGGGCGCGCGCAGGTTGACGGCCTGATGCCTGTCCCAGCTTTCGACCGCCAGGTCCGCGATGTCGTCTTTCTCGAAAAGCGAGGCATTGTTGATAAGCGCGGTAAGCGGCGCGCTGAGCGCACTTGCAGCTTCAGGGACCAGGGCGCAGGTAGCTTTCGCATCGGCCAGGTCTGCCATCAGGGCGACCGCCGTTCCCCCCGCTTCCCGGATTTCAGCAACAGTGTCATCGGCTTCAACGGTGGCGTTGTGGCAATGGATGGCCACGGACCAGCCGGCCTTGGCGAGATCAAGCGCAATTGCCCGGCCGATACGCCGGGCAGCGCCTGTAATCAGGACGGTTTTGGCTGCGTCCTTCAGTGTCATACAGCAAGCCCCATCGCGGCGGCGCTATCGGCCGTGTGCGCCAGATAGACCAGATAGACGACGTAAAGCCCCAGCAGGAAGATGCCGCTCAGCTTGGTGACATAGCTTCTACGCTGGCAGAAGGGGACGAGCAACAAAGCCGATCCCAGCATCACCCACAGGTCGACGCGCAGGAAGGGTTCCGGCACCGGGATCGGGCCGACGATCGAGGCGGCGCCCATGATGCCGAGGATATTGAAGATGTTGGAGCCGACCACATTGCCGACAGCGACGTCGCAGTGGCCGCGTACGGCGGCGACAAGGCCTGTCACCAGTTCCGGCAGGCTGGTGCCGATGGCAACCAGCGTCAGCCCGATGACGGCTTCGGAGACCCCATAGGCGCGGGCAATGGAGACCGAGCCATCCACCAGCCAGTGTGCCCCGGCGGCAAGGCCGATAAGTCCGCCAACCACCAGGATGCTCGCGAAGGCGTAACTGTCGGGCCGTTCCTGCAGGCCATCCAGGTCTTGCAGGGGGTCAACCGCTTCCGGGTGCCCTTTGGCGCGAAGCGCGGAATAGAGAAGGAACAGGACAAGGCCCGACAGCAGGACAGTGCCCATGGGCCAGTCGATCACACCGCGGTATGCCATGGCGATGAAGATAAGCGTCGCGCCGATCATGATGCCGATATTGCGGCCGAGCCGGGGCGCCCCGCAATGCATGGGGGCTATCAGCGCGGGCAGGCCCACGACCAGCAGCACGTTTGCGATGTTGGAGCCGACCACATTCCCAAGCGCCAGGGTCGGTGCCTTGTTGATAACGGCATCTACCCCGACCACCAGTTCGGGGGCGGAGGTGCCGAAGGCAACGATGGTCAGGCCGATCACCAGCGTAGAGATGCCAGCCCGCTGCGCCAAAGACACGGCGCCGCGTACTAAAAAGTCACCGGCGAACACAAGAAGGACAAGCCCGGCAACAACTTGAACATAGGCCATGGGGTGATCGAATCCTTATTACTGGCGCCACGCGAGGACGTCTTTAGACGCTTATATAGGGATTAAGTTCGCCGATGGGAAGGGGTGGCTTGGGTTTCACTTTCATATGGTTGTCCGGGTGGATGCCCTTTGTGAATAGGTCAGTAGCCAAGCTTGAGGTCGAGCAGGTTTTCAGGCGTGTCGCCTGCCTCGATCCTGGCGATGTTCCGAAGCACATATTCGGCGGCGGTATCCGGCCGTGTGATAGCGGCGGAATGCGGTGTGATGATGACCTTTTCCTGCTCCCACAAGGGGTGATCCGCGGGGAGGGGCTCTTCCGGGAAGACATCAAGCGTCGCCCCATTGATATAGCCGCTGTTCAGAAGCGCGATAAGGTCATCAAGGACAATGAGTGTGCCGCGCCCGGCATTGATGACGGCGGCGCCTTCCGGCAGGCGGGAGAGCCGTTCGAAATTCATCAGGCCCTCCGTTTCCTTGGTGGAGGGCAGAAGGCCGACGAGGATGTCTGTGCGGGCGAGGAAGTCATTGAGTTGGTCCATGCCGTGAAAGTGGCGGATGCCGTCTTCCGCGGGCTTCGGGCTTCTGGACCAGCTGGCGAGATTATAACCTATGGGTTTGAGGGTTGCGGCTGCGCATTTGCCGAGTGCCCCATAGCCGAGGATACCGACGCGCACGTCCCTGGCGGCGAGGGAAAAGGCCCGCTGCCATTTCTTGTGGCGTTGGTCGGCAATGAAATTGAGCATTTTGCGGTGGTGCATCAGCACATTCATCAGCACATATTCAGCCATGCCTTCCTTGAGGCCGTCATCCCCCATCCGGATGATCGGCACATCTTTCGGCAGGTCCGGGTCGGCCATCAGGTGGTCGATGCCGGCGCCCAGGGAAAAGATCGCCTTGATATTCGGGTAGCGCTTCAGGAGGCCGGGTTCAGCTTCCCACACGAAGGCGTAGGCTGGGCCGTCATCCGGGGAACCCCAGTCCGGGAAGCTCCTGAAATCGATGGAAGGGTCGATTTTCTTAAAACAGCCCCGCCACATGTCGTGGCTATAACCGTCCAGATAAAACAGGATGCGCGTCATGGAACCTCCTTCCCTGAATAATGCCTTTTATCCCCTACAGGCGTCACATAGGGCATAAAAGGCAAAAGTCAGCTTGAAAAGCTTTAGGGAATCAATTATCTGTGCGCCCGAACAAAAGGCGAAGAAGGCCGCTTGCGTGTTTTCCTTGCTTTTTACCGGTGCAGGCCTTATGGTCCGCGCCTCGAATCAAGGGGTTCACGCGCATGTGGGCCCGGTGGAGATGGCCGGTGGCGCCAAAAGCCGTGCCCCGGTGACTAGAGAAGGTTAGAGAAATGGCAGTTCCTAAGAGAAAAACTACGCCGTCCCGCCGTGGCATGCGCCGTTCGCACGACGCCCTGGCGCCGGTTAACTTCCAAGAAGACTCGCACACCGGCGAATACAAGCTGCGTCATCACATTGACCTGAAGACCGGCATGTACCGTGGTAAGCAGATTCTGGAGCCCAAAGGCGACTATTAAGCCTTTCGCTTCGACCGAAAAAAACGGCGTCCCAAGTATGGGGCGCCGTTTTTTTATGGCCTACACCTCCCGCTGTGCATTTGCTACCATGGTGCCTATCGGATTTAGCCGGAACGGGGAGGGCAAAATGGGCAAATTGTCACTGAAACATGTCGTCGGCGCGGCGCTCATTTTTGTATTGAGCGCGTGCGTCACCACGAATGAGGTGACCGGACGGTCACAGTTCATCACCATTCCGGCGTCCGAAGATACGTCCCTTGGTCTTGAGGCGATGGCTGAGGTCAAGAAAACCGCCCCGGTTCTGGAAAGCGGCCCTATGGTTGATCGTGTGCGCCGGATCGGCAAGCGGATCGCCGCCATCTCAGACAATCCGAACCTGCCCTGGGATTTCGTCGTGATCGACGAACCCGTCCTCAATGCCTGGGCGCTTCCCGGTGGTAAAGTTGCCGTTTACGCCAAAATGGTCAACAGCTTGACCGATGATGCCGAGCTCGCGGCCGTGCTGGGGCATGAGATTGCCCATGCGGTCCTGCGCCATGGCGCCGAGCAGCTCAGTCGCGCCCAGATGCAGAGCCTGATCATCGTGGGCGTCGGCGCTGCGGTCGGCGCTGCCACCAAGGACGATGAGAAGGCCCAGCTCGCGGTGGGGCTCGGAAGTTTGGCGGCCCAGGGGTTTGTCGCTTTGCCGCACAGCCGGTCGATGGAGCTGGAAGCCGATGATATCGGCACCCGCTACATGGCCAAGGCTGGCTATGACCCCCGGGCGGCTGTCCGGCTTTGGGAGCATATGAAAACCCTCAAGGATGCCGGTGGGCCGCCGACTTTCCTGTCAACGCACCCGTCGGATGATAAACGTATCGACCGTTTGCAGGCGCAAATGCCATACTATCTTAGCGTTTACAAAAAGCGGTAAGGGCTGATTCTGGTTTCAACTCAAACCGCTATCTGGAATTGCTATTATCCTTAGAATTTTATCTAAATTCTATCTGAAGTTTGCGTGACCCCTGACAAATAAGCATGATGCAGCCGATTGAGTGGGGTGGGGCTATTGCTCGCAATGGTAGAATGGTGCATTGTGTAATGCAGGCAAGGGTCCCTTGAGGGGATAACGCGAATGCAGGAAACGGAAATACACAAGTTGGCGTCGGACTATCTGGCCTTCTTCCGGGGAGGGCAGCGGCTCGACCAACCTGAGATGTTTTCTCTGGGCAAGATTTCTCGCCTCTGCCAGGACGAAGCGTCCCTTGGCTTCAAGGTGGCGTGGGTCATTGCCAACAGCGCGGATGCGGACAATGCCAAGGCGCTGGCGAGCCTGGGAACGGGCCCGCTCAAGGACCTGATGCGTTGCCATGGCGAAGAAATGCTAGGCCTGCTTCTGGAGGCCGCGCGTGAAAACGCCAACTTCTGTGTGGCGCTTTCGTGTGTGTGGAAAAATGCGGTTGATGAAGGGCTGTGGTCCCAGCTTAGTGAAGGCCTGCACGCGATCCGGACGAGCCACGGCGACCAGTTGCTGTCACCGTCAGAAGGCTGACATCCCTTAAGCGGCTGAGAAATCGAGCCCGATATCCACGGCAGGTGCTGACTGCGTCAGCCGTCCCACGGAAATATAATCGACACCGGTTTCGGCAATCGGTCGGATCGTCTCCAGCGTGACACCGCCGGAGGCCTCGCACGTTATCCTGCCGTCCACCATGGCCACAGCCTCGCGGAGCATGGCAAGTGACATATTGTCGAGAAGCAGGCTATTGGCGCCCGCATCCAGCGCTTCCCTGACCTGGTCGAGCGTGTCGCACTCAACCTGGATGTCAGTCCGGCCTGCCGCCTTGGCGCCAGCGACGGCCTTGGAGACGGAGCCTGCTACGGCGATATGGTTATCCTTGATCATCACGGCATCGAACAGGCCCATGCGGTGGTTCTTGGCGCCGCCCATGGCCGTGGCGTATTTCTCCAGCTTGCGCAGGCCGGGGATGGTCTTGCGCGTGTCCAGAAGCCGTGCGCCGGTACCATCGATCCGGTCGACATAGGTGCGGGTGAGGGTGGCGATGCCTGCGAGGTGCTGGACGATATTGAGCGCGGTGCGTTCTGCGGTCAGTAGCGCGCGTGCCTTGCCTTCAAGCGTGACCAGCGGCGTGCCGGGGCGGACCTTGTCGCCGTCCTTGGCGTCGAACGTGACCTGACAGTCCGGGTCAAGCTGATGGAAGATCGGCGCCACCAGCGGCAGGCCTGCGACCACCATATCCTCGCGCGCATTCATCACCGCCTTCAGGCGGGCTTCAGCGGGGATCACGGTCGCACAGGTAACGTCGCCGTCACCGACATCCTCGGCGAAGGCGATGTCGATGAAGGTTTCGATCTCTTGGGCGCTCAGCGGAAAGTCGGTCATGAAAGCGTGTCCCGCATCAGGCGCCGACGGCGGAGACGTCTTTGGCGGCACCCTTCTGGGGGCTCAGTTCCAGCATCCGGCGCAGCGGCTTTTCGGCTTTCACCCGGGTTTCCTCGTCAAGGTCGATTTCCGGGCCAAGGTCACGCAGACACAGATACAGCTTCTCCATGGTGTTGAGCGCCATGAAGGGACAGGTGTTGCAACTGCAATTGCCGTCAGCACCGGGCGCCCCGATAAAGGTCTTGTGGGGCGCGGCTTTCTGCATCTGATGGATGATGCCGGGTTCGGTGGCGACGATGATGGTGTCGGCATCGCTTTCGGTCGCGAACTTCAGGATCGAACTGGTGGAGCCCACATGGTCGGCGTGGCTCACGATCTGGTCCGGGCATTCGGGGTGGGCGGCCACAGGCGCGTCCGGGTGCTTGGCCATCAGCTTGATCAGCTCTTTTTCCGAGAACATCTCATGGACGATGCAGGTACCCTGCCACAAAAGCATATCGCGGCCGAGCTTGCGCGACAGGTAACCGCCCAGGTGCCTGTCGGGCGCGAAGATGATCTTTTGGTCTTCAGGCAGCGACGCGACGATATGTTCAGCGTTCGAGCTGGTGACGATAATGTCGGTCAGCGCCTTCACCTTGGCCGAGCAGTTGATGTAGCTCAGCACCATATGGTCCGGGTGCGCCTTGACGAATTTTTCGAACTCATCCGGCGGGCAGCTGTCCTCGAGGCTGCAGCCGGCTTTCATGTCCGGCAGCACAACCTTCTTGTTCGGGCTCAGGATCTTGGCAACTTCGGCCATGAAGCGCACACCGCAGAAGACGATGACATCGGCGTCGGTTTCCGCCGCCTTGCGCGAAAGGTCCAGGCTGTCGCCGACAAAATCGGCAATATCCTGGATTTCGGCGGCCTGATAATAGTGCGCCAGGATAACGGCGTTCTTCTCTTTCCTCAGGCGATTGATCTCAGCCACCAGGTCAAGGGTGGGGTCAACGGTGGGGTTGTTTATCAGGTTCATAGGTCTTCGTCTTTTCCCGCGGGGGAGGGCTTGTCGCTGCGTCCCGCGCGTGCGTTCCTGTCATAAATCTGCCGCATAGATACCGGCCCGGCTGCGCCTTGGCAATCAAGGATTTGTTGGGCCTCAGCTTAGCCGATATTCACTCATCAACCTAGGCGGGCCATCCGTGGCCACACGGCCTTCATCCACAAGCGCAATCAGGTGCCCGAAAACCGAGCGTGCGGCCGCCCCATGCAGGCGCTTGTCCACATCCTTGTACATGCGGCTGACCATTATATCGATGGTCATGGGGCCTTCTTCAAGAAGCGCCATGATCTGGCCCTCACGCATCCGGCGGTGGGTGATGATCCCGCGGACGAAACGTTTGGGACCCTCGACCGCCGGGCCGTGGGTCGGTAACAGCCGATCCGGGGCTTCCTCAATCACCCGGGCGAGGCTTTTGAGATAGTCACGCATGTCGCCGTCAGGCGGCGAGATGACCGTGGTCGCCCAGCCCATGATATGGTCGCCTGAGAAGAGGGTCTTTTCCTCCTCCAGCATGAAACACAGATGGTTGGCGGTGTGGCCGGGGGTATGGATCGCCCGCAAGGTCCAGTCGTCGCCCTCAAGCCTGTCTCCGTCTTTCAGGAGGATATCGGGCGTGAAAGCCTTGTCGGCCCCGGCTTCCACCTCTTCTTCCTCAAGCCCGCCCTTACGGCCTGCGCCGTGAGGGCCGTAGGCATAAACCGGGGCCCCGGTTTTCGCCGCCAGCCAGCCGCTTAAGGGGCTGTGATCGATGTGGGTGTGGGTCACCAGGATATGGCTGATGGTGCGTGTGCCTGCCGCTTTCAGGATCGCCTCACCATGCTCGGGCATCATCGGGCCGGGGTCGATGATGGCGAGATTGTCGCCTGCGCCAACCAGATAGGTGCCCGTGCCCGTGTAGGTATAGGGGCTCGGGTTCCGGCACATGACGCGGACGACCCGGTCGCTGACCTGCTCCGGCGTACCGTACTCGACCGGGATACCCATGATATATTCCGTTGCCATCAGGCGCGCTCCCATCCCGGATGGGCGGATTTGCCCTTAGGGATTAAGCTGCATGTATGCTCGGTGGTGCCGTTTTCAATCTGCAATGTGGCGTGGCTGATGGCGAAGCGGCTGTTAAGGCCGCTTGTCACCGTGTCGATGAAGACATCGCCGGGGTGGCCGTCCGGCATGACCAGATGGACGGTCAGCGCGCTTTCGGTGGTGCTGAGGCCCCAGATATGCAGGTCATGCACATCGCTGACACCGGTTTGTGCTTTCAAATAGTCGGTTACCGAGGCGGCATCGATGCTGGCCGGTACCGCCGCCATGGCGAGCGCGAGCGATTCCTTCAAAAGCCGCCATGTGCTGAAGAGGATCACGGCGACGATGACGAGGCTGAACACCGGGTCGAGCCAGTACCAGCCCGTTTTCATCATGACCAGCCCGGCGACCATAACGCCGAGGGACACTGCCGCGTCAGCCGCCATATGCAGGTAAGCGCCGCGGATGTTGAGGTCATGCTTGCTGCCCTTCATGAACAGCCAGGCGGACAGGCTGTTGATGATGATGCCGATCCCGGCCACCGTGGTGACGGTCGCGCCTGCGACCTCAGGCGGGGCGGCAAAACGGCTGATGGCCTCCCAGGCAATACCGCCGCAGGCGAACAGAAGAATGATGGCATTCGCGAGCGCCGCCAGGATCGTGCTGTTCCTGAGGCCGTAGGTATAGCGCGCGTTCGGCGCTTTCTGGGCCAGGGATACCGCGCCCCAGGCCAGGATCAATCCCAGCACGTCAGACAGGTTATGCCCGGCATCGGCCATGAGGGCGGTTGAATCGGCGATGAAGCCATACGCGAATTCGGTAACAACGAAGACCGAATTGAGCAGAATGGCGATGACGAACGCCCGGCTGTGGTCAGCCGGATCGCCATGGTGATGGCTATGTCCGATGCCGTGGTCGTGGCTGCAGGATGAATGTGATGCCTGGGGAGAAGTCATAAAGGTCAATCTGCTTCCGGGTGAGGTTCTGAAATATGGTCCAGCATATCCGCGAGCATCCCGGAGATATGCTGATCGGCCGCGACATAGAAAACTTGTTTGCCGCTTCTTTCCGATTTGACGATACGGGCCGCGCGCAAGAGCCTGAGGTGATGGCTGACAAGCGAGGGGCTCAGGTCGAGCTTATGGGCGAGATCACCGACCGACACAGGCGCGGAGACACAGGCAAGCACGATACGCAGGCGTGTCGTGTCCCCCAGAAGCCGGAACAGGTCGGCCAGTTCGGCGATATTGTGGTCAGAGGCCATGATGATATAACCTACAAACAATTCAATACATGTTCATATGTTACATATAGCAAAATGCCGCCAAGCGACAAGAGTGAAATTGAATTTTTGGGGAGAGTGGTCTGGAACCGACTGCATCGAGCGGATTGAGGTGGGGCAAGAAGATGCAGTCGGTTCCAAGTCTCTAGTCATTCCCGTGGCAGCGGGACGACCCTAAATCTGGACCTAGAATTCGGTGGCAGCCGGAGTTCCAGGTTCGCCCTCCTATACTCAAGGGCCGTGCCAGTTTTTAATGCTGTTTAAAATCAACATGTTATGGTTTTAGGATGCCGGAATGTCCCAAAATGGGGCAGTCTTGTTTCAAAATGATACGGAAAATAATGTCTCAATTTGAAACAATCGGCGTGAAGCCGAAACGGCGCCATACGGGTCCGCTGGCCGGACTGGTGAGATAGGTCAGGAAAGCATTGGCATCCGCCTGTGCCGCTTTGGTCATGCCGGCCATATAGAGGATGGGCTTGGTGCTGCCTTCCGGCACGGTGCCGAGGATGATAACCCGCTTGCTGGCCGCGGCATCACTGCCGTAGACAAAGCCGGGAAGCCCGCCGCGTTCCACCAAAAGCAGCGCTTGGCGCACATTGGGGGCAAGGGCGAGCCGGGGTTTGAGCGGCAGCCATAGGCCGATGTGTTCAAGAAAGGCGCGGGCATAGGCGCCTGCGGGGGCGATGGCCGGGTCCGCGAGGGCAAGCTTGCCGCCGCCGACCGTTTTTTCAATCAATTCCCTGGTTACAAGGTGGCCCGGTGTGCCTGCCGCACCACGGGAGGGCACCACCAGCACGAGGCTGTTTTTGACGAGGGGCACTGGGGCCCCTGACAAAAACCCGCCCTTTTCCAGCATCTGCACCCACGCCGGGTTGGCGGACAGCATCAGGTCCGCGGGGGCGCCGGCTGCAACCTGCCGCGCCATCGTGGCACTGGCGCCGAACGAGAGACGAGGCATCGGCTTGCCGGTCTCGCGGGCCCAGGCGGTGGCTTCCGCCTTGAGAACATCGGTGAGGCTTGCGGCGGCAAACACGATCAGCGGTTTTTTGGGCTCATCCGCGCGGGCTGCCTGTCCCCCCAGTATCAGGGCGGTGGCACACAGGATGGCACTTAGAAAGCGATGCGGCATGGCGGGCTCCTGGGTCGCGAAGGGGTTGGTCTTTCCGGCATAGTCAGTTTTCCGGCTTCACGCAAGCAGGCCTCTCCCTGGCGGTTTTCCCTGTGGGCTGCCCAGTTCGGAATGCGCGCACGGGCACAATTGCGCTTGGTCACTGGCTTTTTCCCGTCTAGGCTTGAGCCTGCTCAGGGGGAAGGAGCATTTATGGATGAGAAACATGAACCCGTAATGGGCTTTTGGCGCGCGTGGGGGCTGGTGGTCGGTCTGATGATCGGCTCGGGTGTCTTCATGCTGCCGACGGTCTTGGCGCCATATGGCTGGATCGGGGTTGGCAGTTGGCTCATTACCGGCACGGGTACGCTCGCGCTGGCCTTTTCTTTGGCGGCGCTCGCCAAGCGGATCCCGAAAGTCGGGGGGCCTTATGCCTATACCCGTGCGGGCTTTGGCGATTTCGCCGGCTTCCTGATGGCCTGGGGCTACTGGGTCTCGGTCTGGGTGGCCAGTGCCGCCATCGCGGTCGCCTTTGTCGGCTATCTCGGCGTTTTTATCCCTGCGGTGACGGCGAGCCCCGGGGCTTCAATCGCCGCGGGCGTTGGCATCATCTGGGTGCTGACCTATCTCAATTTCCATAGCATCCACCACAGCAGCGTGTTCCAGCTGGTCACCTCCATTGCCAAGGTTCTGCCGCTTGTGCTCCTCGGCACGCTTGGGTTCGTCGGCGCGCGCGGTGAGGTCTATGACACGATGGTCATGCCCTCAGGCTCCCCGCTTGCGGCGCTGGCGACCGCGGGGGCCCTGGCCATGTGGGCCTTTGTCGGTTTCGAGGTCGGTACCATCCCGGCAGGCGACATCAAGGAGCCGAAGAAAACCATTCCGCGGGCGCTTATTGCCGGGGTCGGGCTTGTGGTGGTGCTGTATCTGGCCGTTACGGTTGTCGTATTCGGGCTCGTGCCGTCCGAGCAACTGATGAAATCCACCTCGCCGCTTGCGGATGCTGCCAGCGTTCTTCTCGGCCCTTGGGGCGCAGGATTTGTGGCACTTGTCGCCCTTGTCGCGACCGCGAGCGCGCTCAATTGCAATATCCTCGCGGTCGGCCAGATGCCGATGGCGGCGGCGATGGACGGCCTTTTCCCGCAAGCGTTCGGGCAGCTCACGAAACGGGGAACCCCCGGTGTGGCCTTCCTTGTGGGGGCGGTGCTGTCGTCGGCGGCTTTGATGATGAATTATGTGAAGGGCCTGGTCGGCGCGTTCGAGTTCCTGATCCTCTTGTCGACACTCACCACCGTGGTGCCGCTCAGTTTTTCGGCCGGGGCCGCGTGGCTGTTCGCCGCCGGGGACAAGAGCCTCAGCCGGCGTGAGCGCCTGCGGGACGGCATTACGGCTGTGCTCGGGTTCCTCTATAGCCTGTGGGCGATCGGCGGTGCTGGCACGGAAGCTGTGTACTGGGGGTTCCTCCTGTTGATGGTAGGTGTGCCGGTCTATGCCGACATGCGGGCAAAGGCCAACGCCTTGGAAGACGCCGTGGATGCAGGCGAGGCGGCAGAGGAGGCGGCTGCGGAATGAAGCTTAGCGGTTTCAACGAATATGGCGCCTTGAAGGCCGTGGCCGTGCGCACGCCCGACGCGGCCTACCAGAGCGATGCCAAAATCACGGACGAATGGCAGCAGCTGCGCTTCCATGCCGCGCCCGATCTCGCTGCCGCACGCGCCGAACATGCGGCCTTCTGCGACCTCCTGACCGAAGCGGGCGCGGAGGTCATCGAACTGCCGACGAACGGTGAGATCACGCTCGATTCCATCTATGCCCGCGATGCGCTGCTTGTCAGCCCCGATGGACTGATCGTCTGCACCATGGGGCGGGCGAGCCGCAACCATGAACCGGCCTTGAATGCAGCCGCCCTCGGCGCGATGGGCTTCCCGGTCGCAGGCGTTATCGAAGCCCCCGGTACCATCGAGGGTGGCGATTTGATCTGGCTCGATGAGACTGCGCTTGCCGTGGGCCTCGGCCCGCGCACCAACGCGGACGGTATCGAGCAGCTGAAGGCGATCCTCGGCGGCGGGGTGGACGTGCATGTGGTGCCGCTGCCGGCGCCAGACCATCCGGAGGATGTGTTCCACCTGATGTCGATGATCAGCCCGCTGGACCGTGACCTCGCGCTCGTTTACCGGCCGCTCATGCCGGACAGCTTCGTCGCCTGGCTCGCCTCCAAGGGCGTGGAGCTGGTCGAGGTGCCGGAAGAAGAGTTTATCCCCATGGGCTGCAACGTGCTGGCGGTCGGCCCGCGGGATGTAGTGATGCTGGACCGGCTTCCGGAAACGCGGGCACGGCTTGAAAGCGCAGGCTGCCGGGTCCAGACTTACAAAGGTGATGAAATCAGCCGCAAGGGTGAAGGCGGACCGACCTGCCTGACCCGGCCGCTCAGGAGAGACGTGTGATGTTCGACGATAGCGCCATGCCGGTCCATACGGGCGAAAGCCTGCCTTCCTGGACTTACAGCGACCCGGATTTCTTCGCAGCCGAAATGGAGGCTGTGGTACGCCCGTCGTGGCAGCTTGTCTGCCACCGGAACGACATCCCGAATGTGGGCGACTATGTCACGCTCGATCTCCTCAATGACCGTCTGGTGGCGCTCCGCACCAGGGAAGGTGGCGTGCGCGTGTTCCACAATGTCTGCCGCCACCGGGGCTCCCGGCTTCTCGAGGGCTCGAGCGGCTCTTGCCCCGGCCGTATCCGCTGCCCCTATCATGCCTGGACTTGGGACCTTGAAGGCACGCTCATCAACGTGCCCTATGAGCGCGATTTCGAGGAGTTCGACCGCGCCCAGCATGGCCTCGCGACCGTGGAGACTGAGGAATTCCTTGGCTTCATCTGGGCGCGGCTTCAGCCGGGCGGGCCAAGCGTCGCCGACCAGTTCGCGCCTTATATCGACGAAATCAAACCCTATAGGTTCGAGGAGATGCAGCCGCTCGGCCGCGTGACCCTGCGCCCCCGCGTGGTCAACTGGAAACAGATCGCCGACAATTATGTCGATGCGCTCCATATTCCAGTGGCGCATCCCGGCCTTTCGGGGCTTGTCGGCAACACCTACGGCATGGAAGTGAAGGGCGACATTCACAAAATGTGGGGCGACGTGATGGAAACCCGCAAGGATTGCTGGTCGACCCGCGCCTACAAGAACCTGCTGCCGCCAGTCGATCATCTGCCCGCGGACAAGCAGCGCCACTGGGTCTATTACCGCCTGTGGCCGAACCTGGCGTTCGACATCTACCCGGACCAGATGGATTTCATGCAGTTCATCCCGATCTCGCCGACCGAGACCATGATCCGCGAAATCGCCTATGTGCTCCCGGATGACCGGCGCGAGATGAAGGCGGCGCGGTATCTGAACTGGCGCATCAACCGCGAGGTCAATGCCGAGGACACGGCGATCATCAACCGGGTCCAGAACGGCATGGGGGATTCGAGCTTCGTCACCGGCCCTCTGGCGAAGACCGAAGTTTGCCTGCGCGACAGCGCCGCCCGCATCCGTGAAGCCGTGCCCTCGGCCCGGCATAGGTCGAAACCCTAATAAGCTATCTGCAACACCCTTTCCAAGCTTTTGAGCTGACTTGTTACTTACCTAAGAAGTGATATAAAGTAACAATTAAAGGGGATAGTATGGCACAAAAGCTTTTTATAATTCTGCTCATGTTCGTTTTGTCACCTGTTGTGCATGCGCAGTTGGTAATACGGCAGCCGTTGCCTGTGACCGAAAAGGAGGCGCTTGATGCCGTTGAGCAAGTATTAGGATTGAAGCTTCGCTCCATAGATATGGCGGGTGTTCATAAGTACCGAGCTCGGACGAATAGTTCTGTGCTGGAGATCGATTGGGACAGTCCGCCCTTTGCACTCCCAGACGGGGGCTGTACAAAAAGGCACCACCATCTTTGGTATCCTGAGTGGGAGAAGGACAAAGCAAAGCTTCGGTCTCTACCCTATTATTTCCAGTCATGGAGCCTAATGGCCGAGAAGCCCCAAGGGCCTGATGCTTGTAATGCAGTAGGACATTGGTTTCGGGTTTCGCCGTCACTTGAATATGGCGGAATTATCGATTTTTTACCGAAACTTCGGGAGTGGGCTGGTTCGGTATCTGAAGCTGATTTCTGTAAAGCGCTGGCGAAGGGTGAAGGCAGAGACAAATGTGACTCGTTATGGAAGACCCTGCGAAAGAACGCCGATCTGTCCAACTTAACTTATATAGAGTTGTTCGAGTGTGCGCATGAAGCATCTCAGTGCCATAATGCGCTCGAGTTCCATTTCAAAGTCGGAAAGCTCGAAACCATGGTGCTGAACCTCTTCGGGACTGATGACGTCAATGACCCATTCCAGAGCATTGGTGTGTCTTGGCTCATAGTATAGATGGAAGCCGTGCCTGCTGCGCGCCACCGCCAGAAGCCGCGCTAGTCTAGAAGGATGTTTCCCTGAGAAGCGCGGCCACGACCGATTGGTAGGCGCGGACGAGCAGGCTTTGCGCGGAGGCGTCGAGCTTGAGGGTGCCACGCCGCGCCTGGGCGAAGGGCGCTGCCATGGGGGCTGTGCTCACATCGATATGCCCGGTTACCCGGTAAACAGCGTCCACAGGCACCAGCCTGCCGTGTTCCGTGCGCCGGGCCGCAAGCGGACCGCCAAAGATGCTGGCAAGCGCCGGGGCTTCCAGGGTTGAGGCGCCAATCTTGTCGATATCATCGATGGTTACCTTCAATATCTTCGCGGTCGGGCTGTCCGCCAGGAAATGCGCGTCCGGGTTGGCCCGCAGGCGACCGATGTCGGTCTGGGAGACATAGGCGACAACCCTGCCGCCAGCCTCGGTGCTGACGATACGGGCAAGCGGTGTCTTGGCGCTGAACCAAGTGCCGTTATGCAGGCCCTCGGCGAGGTCCCGCACCCGTCCGGCAATCGGCGCGCGGATGGTCAGCAGGTCTTCCCGTGCTTTCAGGCTTTCAAGACCGGCTTTCAGACGCAGGGCTTCTTTCTCAAGCGGTGACACGGTCGCCAGGGCACGGCCACCAACCCGGGCCTGCGCGAGCGAAATCTCCGCTTCTTGCAGTTGCAGCCTCTGCCCAGCCAGCTTGTCATCCAGCTCAGGCGAGCTGAACTGGAACAGGACATCACCTGCCTTCACGACCTCGCCATTCTTCACCTTCACAGCCGTGAGGCGGCCGGCGCTGGCGGTCAGGACCGGAGTATCCGCCTGCGCTTCCAGAATGGCGGCGCCCGTTACCGTGCCGCGCCAGGGAACGGCGAACAGGATCAGGGCAGCGGCAAGGCCACCCGCAAGCGCCTTGAACATGTTGGTCGGTTTCATCTGGCCGCGGTGGCGCCACCAGACTGTTAGCTCTCGGAACACAGGCAGGGCGATGAACCAGCCGATCTCCACCATGAACAGCAGGATGCCGAGGATTTTGAAGAACAGATGATAGACCACGAGCGCGATGCCGAGGAACAGGGTGAGGCGGTAAATCCATACCCCGAAGGCATAGAGGATAAGGGTGCGCTGGCGTTTTTCGCTGAATGGCTCGGGCATCGGCGCGCCCAGCCCAAACAGCATTTCGCGTATTTTCCAGCGGGCGAGGGCGAAGGCACGGTCCTGCAGGTTCGGCACGCGCAGATAATCCGACAGCAGATAATAGCCGTCGAAGCGCATGAAGGGGCTCATATTCACCAGAAGCGTCGACACCCATGTGGTGGAGGCCACGAGGAAGGCGGCGGACTGCGCCAGTCCTTCGGGGACCACATGCCACAGGAAAGTGGCGATAAGCGCAAGCGCGAGTTCGACCCGTATACCGGCGGAGCCAATCCGCAGCCTGTCTATATGGTTCGTGAGCTTCCAGGCGTCAGACGTGTCGGTATAAAGAACCGGGTACATGACCAGAAAAGCCACGCCCATGGTCGGTACCCGGCAGCCATAACGCGTGGCGGTATAGGCATGGCCGAGCTCGTGCAAGACCTTGGTCAGCGTCAGCGTCAGCGCGATCCACAGCGCGCCCTGCCAGTTGGCGAACTGCATGAAGGTGCCGATAAACCGGTCCCACTGCCGCAGGGTCAGGAACAGCCCGATGATGCCGAGAGTCAGCACCGTGATATGCGCCGCGCGCGAGGCAAACAGGTCGGCGATCCACTGGGTTTTTCTCAGGAACCGGTCAGGCCGGACGAGCGGAATGCGGATGAACAGATAATGGTGCAGCAGCCACTTCAGGAATGGCGGCTTTCCGGCGGCGTGGATACGGCCAAACTCCGCGACTGAGGCATCGCCCAAGCGGATGAGAAGCCCATTGCCGTGCAGGAAGCGGATCAGGCCGTCCACATCTGCCACCTCGAGGCTGAGAATGGTCTCTGCATTGACCTGATCGACCAGTGCCTGGGCGGTACTCGCGCCCCAGCGGCTCAGCATTTCGAACGCGGGCAGGCCGATGCGGAAATAGCGGTTGCGGACCGGGTCATGGATCGTCCAGCCCGGCGCGCCATACTCGTCCCGCTCAGCGGGCAGGAGGTGCAGGTCCTCCCGAAGCGGGGGCAGGGGATAGTCCTGATCCTCGGCGTCACCGTTCGTGGGCGCCTGATCCGCCGCTGCCATGGCCTATATCCCCACCATCTGGCGGAGGGCGGCAAGCGGCCTGCGGAACAGGAACAGGAACAAGGGAACGCGCTCGCCCAGCACCTTGGCAGAGCCCTTGAAGCCGATCCGGGGCACCTTGGTGCCGTCCTTGAAGCGGGCAACTGCCTGATAGGCGAGCTTGCCTGCGGGTGTTGTCACCGGCTGGTAGGATGCGCGCTCGAGCGTGGCATCCAAGGCCGACAAGGGTGCGACATCCAGGAACAGGCGAACCTCGGCCCCCGGTTTCAAGTCGATGGCATCCTTGACCGGGATCATGATTTTCACGTCGGCGTCTTCAGGCGCAGCCACCGCCATGACCCGCTCCCCGGTGGAGACCGGCCTGCCGCGCCAGTCGTTGGCATCCGCGAAAATGGCAATGCCGTCTGTGGGGGCCGTGACGTTAACTTCGGACAGCTGATAGGCGCTATAGGCTGCCTGTTCCTGGCGGAGCGCCAACCGCGCCCTCAGTAGCGCGACCTCGGCCCGGCCGCGGGCATCGCCGAACGCTTGCTGGCTCGCGCGTTTAAGCTCAGCCTCAGCTTCCTCGACCGCACGTTTTGCGATGGCGTCATTGGCCTTAAGCTCGGCGTCTTCAAACGAAAACAGCACGTCGCCCTTGTGGACTTCGGCGTTGGGTTTGACGAACACCTCACGAATGACACCGGCCATGGGGGCGGCAACCACCGCTGGGTCCTTGGGCGCAACTTCAGCCGGGGCAATCACGCTCAACCGCACGGGTAGAAGCATCAGGGCGACAAAGGCGCCTGCGGCAATCAATTTGGTCCTGCGAGAAAGTTTCGGTTTCGAAACAGCCTTTTTCTTGCCTGCGTTTAGGAGCGCCGCCCATGCATGGCCTGCACTATCGGCTACCTCGGCCAGGAGGATGGTTTCAGTTTCGGTCCACGGTTCAGGGCGGATGAAAAGAAGACCGCCGAGCATGCTGCCATCTGGCGCTATGATCGGCTGCCAGAAGGCGGTATCCGACAGGAATTCCTGCCATTCCGCCCGGTCAAGCTGGCCAAGGCTGGCGGGGTCGACCGTGCGGGCGCCCTCAAGCTCACCTGCCTTGTCGAAGCTCGCCATTGTGCGCTCGACGAACACGACGAATGGGGCATTCCGGTCGATTGTCGCGACGTTGGAAACGGCAGAGACTTTCAACTTCCCGCTCAGGCCGCGTTCGAGCAGGATCGCCTGCTTGTAGGCGATCAGCCGCCGCGGGTCGGAGACGAGGGTGAAACGGAGAGCCGTCAGGTCCGGCGCATGGCGGAGCGTGCGGGCGAGCGTCAGCAGCAGCCCGGCGGCGGTGGCCCCGTTCGTGTTGGTCTCAATCTGGCGTCCGTCGTCCATGGGTTCCCCGTCAGTTTGCCGGGTGGTCGATAATAGCCCGGCCACTCATGCCAGCCAGCAATTTCCCCTGTCCGGGGGCAATGGTAGCATAAATCTTGATTGTTTGGCTGACAGGGTCGATCCGGCCGCTGAGGCGGCTGACCTGGCCTTTGATGGCACCCCCGGTCTCATCGATATGGGCGGTCACCATTTGGCCCTTCTTGAGCCAGGCAAGCCAGGCTGAAGGCACGATAAGCTCTAGCTCCAAGCCACTGGTGCCGACAATTTCGATAAGCTTGGCGCCGGGTTCCGCCGTTTGGTGCGGCCTGGCATCCCAGCCAACGACGGCGCCGGCGAAAGGCGCTTTGATGGCACAGCGGTCCAGGTTGATGTTCTGGAGCTCAAGGTTGGCTTGGGCGCGGTCCCGGTCGGCGCGGGCCATAGCCACATCCAGCTCACCTGCCGATTTTAGCTCGAACAACCGTTCCTGGGCCGCCAGTTGCGCCTCGGCCTTGCGGACAGCGGCTGCTTGTGCCGCCTGCTGGGCCTTATAGGGCGCGCAGTCAAAGGTGACGAGTGTATCGCCTTTATGGAAGGTTGCGCCGGGGCGTTTCGGCATGGAGGCGATGGGCGCCAGAATTTGGCTTGAAAGCACGGCCCATTCGCTGGTGGTAACGAGCGCCCGGGCCTCGTATGCATTCGTGGTGTCAGTGTCCGCCATCACCTTGGGGGCAAGGGCCGGCAGGCACAATAGAAGGGCGGCGGACAAAGCCGTCCGCCGCACCCGGGAGTGGTTGAAAAAGCGTGTCGTCATCGCGAAACGGCGGTTCCCTCCGGCAAGCGTTCCGGTTCGTCATACTGGCCCTTGTCCCACTTGGCAAGCACGGTACCCACGGCTTTCGAGAGTGAGGCAACCGAGTTGTCCGGCACTGAGGCGGGGAGGGGATTGGCGCCGACGGTCGCGAAGATACGCCCATAGGCTGCCTGCATGTCGGCATAGGCCATGTCCCGCTGCAAGCCGCTCAGAAGCGCCCGGACTTCACCGCGGATTTCCTGCGCTTCGCTGATGGTGTTCGCTTTGCGGCCTGCGCTCAGGCGGTCGAAGATCTGGTCCTGTACATTGGCGATTTTATTGGCGAGGTCGAAGTCCGATTTGGCGTGGTTAAAGCGCAGTTCGGCAATATGCACCTGGCTGAGCACAGCCATGGAAAGCGCGAGCCGCCGGACTTTCGACAGGTCTATATTGCTATTGGCCAAATGCAGGTTGGCTGGCGCCTGAACGATTTTCATCAGGTTCCAGGACAGGTTCATCGCACCGTCGTACCAATCCTGGTTCAGCTTGTAGCTGTCGCTGGTGTAATTGATGCCGGTGGTGAAGTTGAGGCCTGGCAGCATGTCCATGACGGCGATCTTGGCGTCACGGCGATAGACGCGGAGCTGGTAGGCTTCTTCCCTGAGTTCCGATCGGTTCTTGAGCGCTTCGGTTTCCATCTTGTCGACGGTCATTGGCATATCCGGCTCAGCGGTCGGGATGGGGCCATCGGCCGCCGCCAAGTGGAAGTCAGTCCCCGGGCGGACGTTGATGAGGGTCGCAAGCTCGGTCTTGGCTTCCAGAAGCTGGCGGTGCCGGGTTTCCAATTCACGCAGCGTCAACAGCAGGTCCTGCTGGTATTTGAGGGCATCGAGCGAATTGCCGACATTCTCAGACACACGCTTCTGGGCTTCATCCAGGGCGCCACGCACACGCTTGATTACAGGCGCGAATTGCTTGAGCGCGCGTTCTGCAGCCGCCGCCCGCCAATAAGCCCGGCGGACGTCATTGACCACATTGTGGATCACGTTGCGGCGGCGTTCCTGAACGATCAGCGCGGTATCCGCCTGCTGGCGGGCACGCATATAGCCGATCGCGAAATCGAGCACGTTCCAGCTGACGGAAAGGTCGGCGGTCTTGCGCGTCCGGTCCGAACTGGTTGAGGTCGCGGTTTTGGCCGTGTTGTAGGTGCTGTCCTTGTTGCTGCGGCTCGAGATACCGGCGCGGGCGACAAGATCAGGCAGCAGGTCCATGCGGGCGACATCCAGCTGCCCCATCGCGACCGCTTCCTCCATCAGCTTCAGGCGCTGGTCGAGATTATATTTGAGTGCGCGGGCAATGGCGTCATCGAGCGTGAGCGGCGCGCTGATCGGTTCCTGGTCCTTGAAAAGGGCCTGAAGGTCGGTTTGTGCACGGGCCGCATTTTCCGCGTCGGTGAAAGGAACCGGCTTGATAGCACAGCCCGTGATCAGAAATGTGGAGGTGAGTAGAAGTGGCAGTATGCGTCTTTTCATATGCAATCCCTGACGGCCTGTTGCCAGAGCCATCCCCCTTTGGTCATCCATTGCGCGTTTCGCGCCCCCAATCCGTGGAAGAGTCATAAATAGTCCTAATTATCACGCTGCTGGCGGTTTATGAGCCAGCAGTGCCTGAGCGAGTGTTGTTTGATCTTTGCCGAATTTGCCTGCGGCAGCCGCTAATTGGGCGCTGAAGCCGGGCAGGGTCGGTTGCTGTTGTAAGTCAGAAGGTTTTTGGCCGTTCATGTGGGCTGAGGTTGCCGCATCTGCATGGTCCGGTGCCTGCGGGTTACGGCTGTCAGGCAGACTGTTGCCACCCTGCATTTGCGGCATGTCGATCAGATCATCGGGATGACCAAATTCACTGCCGTCACCGCCGCCTACATAGCTGTCTCCTGCCCCACCCACAACGGTATCGTTGCCAAACATGCCGCTTGACCCGAAGTCACCATTGAGGCCGAGGCCGAAGAAGCCGCCTAGGCCGCCGCCAAAACCGGCAGAGCCACTGATCGAGCCGCCAAGGCCGGAGCCCAGGCTGAAGCTGGAGGAAGAGGCCGTGTCCGTGGTTGAGACAATGGTGATCGCGGTGCCGACCGGCGTGCCGCTGTTGCCGACGACGCTGGTATTGCCAAGCGCGCCGGTAACCACGTTCACGATCGGCGTGCCGTTGCCGCTGCTGCCGCCAGTGTCGCCGACGGTAACGGTACTGAGGCCGCCGTCGGTCGAGCCACCGGTCCCGCCACTGCTGCTACCCTGGATCTGGCCGACTGCCGTGCTGACGGGGGTGCCGCTATTGCCGTTGCCTGTGGGTGTCTGGACGACGACCACCGTCCCGCCGCTTCCCTGTTCCGATACCGGTACAGGCGTCGGCGTGGTCACAACGACGGGAGCTGCCTGGACCGTTAGCGACAGGGTCGCACTAGTGCTGGCACCATGGCTGTCGGTTGCGATGATCTGGACCTGCAGGGTCTCATCCTGGTTGATGTTCGTCGGCGTGCCACTCAGGGTTCCAGTGGAAGCGTTGAAGTTCATCCATGAGGGCAGGGCGCCACCGCCCTGCAATTGCGCGGTCAAGGTCACGCTGTCCTGGCTGTCGGCATCCGAGAAGGTAGGAACCTGAAGGCTGAAGCTCTGGTCTTCCGTGAGCGTCGCCCCGGTCACTGTGCCCGAAACCGCCGGGGCGTCATTGGTGCCGGTGATGGTGATTTCCACCAACTGGGTCGTGCCGTCGGTCGCGGTGAAGGTGTGGGTGTCGGTAACGGTGTCACCGGCATTCAGGCTTTGTACCGCGCTTTCATCCAGCGTGTAGGTCCAGGTGCCACTGGTCATGGTGAAGCTGCCGTAGCCTTTGTCGCCGGTGGTCGCGCTGACGTCACTAAAGCTGGGGCTGACACCCGCGCCTGCATTGCTGATCGCAAGCGTGCCAGAAGCCGTGACCGGCGCATCGCCGACATTGCCTTCGGTGACTGCGCCGGTGCTGGTGCCCGTCACCGTGGAGGCATCACTGGTACCGTTGATGGTGACGGTGACTGTCTGCGTGGTGCCATCGGTGGCCGTGAAGGTATGGGTGTCGGTGACCGTGTCGCCGTCGTTCAGGCCCTGGACCGTGCTTTCATCGAGCGTATAGGTCCAGGTGCCGGACGACAGGACGAAGCTGCCGTAGCCATTGTCGCCGACGGTGGAAGCCACATTCGCAAAGCTTGGGCTGTCGTTGCTGTCGGCATCCGAAATGGTCATGGTGCCCGAGGCGGTGACCGGCGCATCGCCGACATTGCCTTCGGTGACCGACCCGGTGGTGGTGCCGCTCACCACTGCCGGGTCATTGGTGCCGGTGATGGTGATGGTGATTACCTGCGTGGAGCCATCGGTCGCGGTGAAAGTGTGGGTGTCGGTGACCGTGTCGCCTTGGTTCAGGCTCTGGACCTTGCTTTCATCGAGCGTGTAGGTCCAGGTGCCGGACGAAAGGGCGAAACTGCCGTAGCCATTGTCGCCCGTGGTGGCGGCGACATCCGCGAAGCTCGGGTTGTCGGCCACGTCCGGGTCGCTGATCGACAGGTCGCCGGTGGCGGTGACTGGGGCGTCGCCGATATTGCCTTCGGTCACGTTGCCGGTATAGGTGCCGGAAATGACTGATGGGTCATTCACGCCGGTGATGTTGACACTGATGGAGCCAAGCGACACATCCGTGCCGCCCCCGGTGCCGGTGTTGCCATTGTCGTTGGCGATGACAGCAATGGTATCCGCCCCCGTACCTTCGGCGTTGAGCGCGCTGGTATATTGGATGTTCGAGGCGGTGGCCAGGTAGACATCGATCTCCGAAACCGAGCCGGTCAGCGTCAGCGTGCCGGTGCCCGAGCCGCCAACCGTGACGCTGGCGTCGGACGCAGCTTCCAGGGTGCCGTGCGTGGCCGCCAGGGTCAGGGTAACCGACCCGCTGCCGGCATCAACGTCCGCCAGGGTAAAGCCCGAAAGGTCCAGGTTTCCCGCCGTGTCCTCGATCTGGGTGGAAGTGGCGGGAAGGCCGGAGCCGGTCGGATTGTCGTTGACCGTCGTCACCGTAATGGTTTGGGTTGCTGTCGAGCTATTGTCGGTACCGTCATTGACCACGAAACTAACCGTCCGGTCGGCGGTGGATGGGGTGTTCGAACTGTTCGCGTAGGTTACAGCCCTCAAGGCAGCCTGCCACTCGGCGACGGTGGCCGTGGCGCCGGAGGAGGTCAGGGTCAGGACACCCGTCGCGCTTTCATAGCTTGCCGCGATGTTGCCCATGGTGCTGCCGTCGTTGGTGAAGGCAAGCGCATCCTCGCCCGAGGAGAAGTTGCCGGTGATCGAAACGGTCGCGGAGGCAAGGGTGGTGTTATCGACGTCGGACACGGTAATGCCGCTGTCGATCGCGGTGGCGCTGTCACCTTCGGTATAGTCAAGGCTGGACGACGGCGTGTTGACCGACGGCGCATCATTGACCGGGGTTACGCTGACGGTCGAGGCAATTGAGACGTTGGATGTGTCCGTGCCGCCGTTCGACGTGCCACCACTGTCGGTCACGCTGGTGATGGTGACGACACGATCGTTGCTGCCTGGGTTATCGCTGGCGTTCGAATAATGCATGCCCTGAATGAGGGTCTGGAAGTCGGCTGCGCTGAGGCTGCCGCCTGTCAGCGTCACTGTCGCCGTAGTGCCGGAGACGGAGACGCTGTAATTCAGGCTGTTATCGGTGGTGGTGCCAGACCCATCGGCCATACCGATCGACCTGCCGTCGATGCTGATATATTCATCAGCACCACTGTCGACATTGGTCACCGTGAAGGTGAGACCGGTGAAACTCTGGCTGCTTTCGATGGTGCTGGCCGAAGCCCCCGTGAACAGATAGGCGACCGAACCGCCCTCGGTGTAGGTCGGGTTTGCGCCCGTGGCCGTCAGGGTCGGCGCATCGTTGACATCGGTGATGGTTACCGTGGAGGCCACACTGAGGCTGGTGGTATCGACGCCGCCGTTCGCGGTGCCACCACCATCCTTGATGCTGGTGATGGTCACCGTGCGCGTGGCCGATGCGCTGGCCGGGTCGTTCGAGCTGTTCGTATAGGTTATAGCGTTGATGAGGTCTTGCACCCCGGCGGCCGACATGCCGCCCGTATTCAGGGTGAAGGTGGCTGTGGTGCCGGAAACCGCAACGCTATAGTCCAGGTCATTGCCGGAGGTAAGGCCGGTCCCGGCCGCCAGGCCAACCGCCGTGCTATCGACATTCAGGACCTCGGACGAGCCATTGGCGACGTTGCTGACCGTAATGACGATGGTGTCGACGACCTGGCCGGTTTCGCCGGTATCGATCGCGGTGCCGGAGAACAGGCTGACGGCCGAGCCGCCTTCGGTGAAGGTCGGGTCGCTGCCCGTGGCGGTCAGGCTCGGCGCATCGTTGACACTGAGGACGGAGACGGTCTGGGTCGCCGCCGTGCTGCTGGCGGTGCCGTCCGATACCACATAGCTGATGGTACGGTCCGAGGTAGAGGGTGCGTTGGAGCTGTTGGAATAGGTCACAGCCCTCAGGGCGGCCTGCCATTCGGCCACAGTGGCCGAGGCGCCGGAACTGTTGAGCGTCAGCACGCCGGTCGTGCTGTTGTAGCTTGCCGTGATGTTGCCCATGGTGCTGCTGTCGTTGGTGAAAGCCAGCGTATCCTCTGTGGAGGTGAAGCCACCGGTGATCGACACGGTCGCGGTGGCCAGTGTGGTGCTGTCGGCGTCCGTTACAGTGATGCTGCTGTCGATCGCGGTGGCGCTATCGCCTTCGGTGAAGGTAAGGCCGCTGCCGAGCGCTTCGATCACCGGCGCGTCATTGACCGGGGTGATGGTGACGGTGCTGGCGCCCGATGCCCCGCTTTGGGTGTCCGAGCCACCGTTCGCCGTGCCGCCGTTATCCTTGACGCCTGAGATGGTGATGGTGCGTGTAGTGGCCGTGCCAGTCGGATTATCGCTGCTGTTGCCGTAGGTCATGCCGTTGATGACCGTATTGAAGGCGGTGGCCGAGAGGCTGCCACCCGAAAGGGTGACGGTGGCGGTGCCGCTTGTGACTGACACGCTATAGCTGAGGCCATTGGTCGCCGTGGTGCCGGACGTGGTGTCCGCCAGCGCAATCGAGGTGCCATCAATGGTCAGCGTTTCGGCGGATGTGCCGTCCACATTGGTGACCGTGGCGGTGAAGCCGGTCAGGGTCTGGCTGCTGTCAACGGTGGAGGACGTGGTGCCGCTGAACAGGGTCACGGCGCTGCCGCCCTCTGTCAGGCTGGGGTCAGACCCGGTGGTTGAGCTAGTCGGCGCGTCGTTGACGATGCTGATATCTACCGTTTGCGTCACCGCCGTGCTGCTATCTGTGCCGTCATTGGCCACAAAGCTGATGGTGCGGCTCACGCCGCCGCTCGCGCCCGGGTCAGAGGAATCGTTGGCGAAGGTCACGGCCCTCAGGGCGGCCTGCCATTCGGCCACGGTGGCTGTGGCGCCAGACGACGACAGGGTCAGCACACCGGTGGTGGCATTGTAGGCCCCGGTGATGTTGCCCATGCCGCTGGTGTTGGTGAAAGCCAGTGTGTCATGACCGGTCTGGAAATTGCCGGTGACCGAAACCGTGGCAGTTGCAAGCGTGGTGCTGTCCACGTCCGCTACCGTGATGCCACTGTCGATAACCACAGGCGTCCCGCTGCCTTCGGTGAAGCTGGCAGCACTTGAAGGTGCCGTGACCACCGGCGCGTCATTGACGGCGGTGATATTGACGCTGACGGTGCCAAGCGAAACGTCCGTGCCGCCGCCCGTGCCGGTGTTGCCATTATCGTTGATCTTGACCGCAACGCTGTCCGCCGCTGTGCCATTGGCGTTCGAGGCACCAGTGTATTGGATGTTCGATGCGGTGCCGAGGAAGCTATTGAGGCTTGCAAGGGTACCGGTCAGTGTCATCGCTGAGCTGGTGCCGCCCACTGTCACACTGGCGTTGGACGTGGCGGACAGGGAGCCGTTGGTTGCCGTCAGGGTCAGGGTCAGGTTGCCAGACTCGGCATCAGGGTCAGCAAGCGTGACGCCGGAAAGGTCCAGGTTGCCCGCGGTATCCTCCGTGACCGTCACCGAAGACGGCAGGCCGGTTGCGGACGGATTGTCATTAACTGCGCTGATGGAGACGGTCGAGGCAAGCGAGAGTGTCGTGGTATCCGACCCGCCGTTCGCGGTGCCGCCACTGTCCTTCAGGCTGGTGATGGTGATGGTACGGTCCGAACCTGAACTGGTCGGGTCATCGCTGGTGTTGTTATAGGCCGCATTGGTGACAAGGGTTTGCATCCCGGTCGCATCCAGCGTGCCGCCTGTCAGAGAGACTGTGGCGGTCCCACTGGAGACGGAGACGCTATAGCTCAGGCTGTTGATGCTGGTCGTGCCGGACCCACTGTTCACCAGGGCGATCGGGGTGCCGTCTAGGGTCAGCGTTTCCGCACTGGTGCCATCCACATTGGTGACAGTGAAGGTGATTGCGCTGAAAGTCTGCCCGGTTTCAACCGTCGAGGGCGTGACCGCGGAGAAAAGCGTCACAGCAGATCCGCCTTCGGTGAAGCTAGGGTCGCTGGCCGTTGCTGTCAGGGTCGGGGCATCGTTGAGGGCGGTTACATTGACTGTCTGGGTCGCGGCTGTGCTGTTGGCGGTGCCGTCACTGACAACGAAGCTGACCGTGCGGGCCGAGGTGGACGGATCGTTGGAGCTGTTCGAATAGGTGACGGCGCGCAAGGCTGCCTGCCATTCCGCCGTAGTGGCGGAGGCGCTTGCCGAGGTCAGGGTCAGCACGCCGGTCGTGCTGTTATAGCTGCCGGTAATATTGCCCATGCCGCTGGTGTTGGTGAAGGCCAGCGTATCCTGGCTCGACGAGAAGTTGCCGGTGATCGAAACGGTCGCGGAGGCGAGGGTGGCGTTATCCACATCGGAAACCGTGATGCCGCTGTCGATCGCCGTGGCGCTGTCCCCTTCGGTATAGCCAAGCGCGCTCGAGGGTGTGGTAACGACAGGCGCATCATTCACCGCGGTGATGTCGACACTGATGGAACCGAGCGTTACATCGGTGCCGCCGCCGGTGCCAGTGTTGCCGCCATCATTGGCCTTGACCGTGATCGTGTCAGCACCGGTGCCGTTCACGTTCGAGCCACCGGTATATTTGATGTTGGAGGCGGTGCCGAGGAAGGTGTTGATGTTGGCAACCGTACCCGAAAGGGTTAGCGAGCCCGAGCCGGAACCGCCCACGGTCACACCGCCGCTTGACGTGGCCGTCATTGTGCCGCCGCCGGCGCTAAGTTTCAGGCTTACCGAGGCGCTGCCTGCGTCCACATCCGCGAGGGTCATGCCGGACAGGTCCAGGTTCCCTGCCGTGTCCTCAGTATAGCTGGCGCTCGTCGGGACGCCTGTAGCGGTGGGGCCATCGTTGACCGCGGACACGGAAACGGTTGAGGCGATGCTAAGCGTGGCTGTGTCCGAGCCGCTGTTCGCAGTGCCGCCACTGTCCTTGAGGCTGGTGATGGTGACAGCGCGGGTCGAGCCGCTGCTGGTCGGGTTGTCGCTCGTGTTCACGTAGGTCGCGCCGGTGATGAGGGACTGCACGGCCGCAGCATCCATCGTGCCGCCTGTCAGCGAAACAGTGGCAGTGCCGCTGGTCACCGAAACGCTGTAGCTGAGGCTGTTGGTAGCGGTCGTGCCCGAGCCGCCGTTCACCAGGGCGATGGAGGTGCCGTCCAGGCTCAGGGCCTCTGCGCTGGTGCCGTCGACATTGCTGACGGTGAAGGTAATGGTGCTGAAGGTCTGCCCGCTTTCCACGGTTGATGCCGTGGCGGCGGAGAACAGCGATACGGCGGTGCCGCCTTCGGTGAAGCCCGGGTCGGCGGCCGTGGCCGTCAGGGTCGGTGCGTCGTTGACCGCGGTGATGGAAACCGTGGTCGAGCCCGTGACCGTGCCCGGGTTGCTGCCGGTCCCTTGCGCATTGGCACTGTTGCCGTCCGAGAAGGTCCAATCAAGCTGCGCGCTGGAGGCCGGTTCGTTGCTGCTATTCGAATACTGAATGTGCTGAAGCACATCATCGACCAGGGCGGCGGTTGCCGCCGTGCCGGTCGAGGTGAAGTTGATGGTCAGCGTGCCGCCCGTGTCACTGAAGGTCGCGAAGGTTTGCCCGCCCGATTGCAGGTTGGAACCCGAAACCGTGAACAGCGCGCCTGACGTGTTGAAGCCGTAGCCATCGTTCGCGCTCGCGCCGCCATTGCGCGCGATCGTGAGGCTGGCGCCGGCATAGTCCGCTGCCGCATCCAGTTCAACGTCCGAAACGGTGACGTTGGTATCCAGCGTGACGGCGGAGCCGTTCTCGGTAAAGGTCGGCGTGCCGTCGAGGCCGGTAAAGACCGGCACGTCGTTGACCGCGGAAATATCAATGCTGACCGTGGCAGCCGTGCCGTCGACCGTGCCGTCGTTCGGCGTGACGGTCAGCGTGGCCGCCCCCGTGCCGTTCGCGTTCGTGGCCCCGGTATATTTGATGTTCGAGGTGGTGGTCAGGTAGGTGTTGATGGCGCTCGCGGTGCCGGAAAGCGTCAGCGCCGTGCTGGTGCCGCCGACGGTGACGCCGCCGCTTGAGGATGCGGACAGGGTCCCTGCGTCGACTGCGAGGGTGACGGTCAGAGGATCGCTGTTCGCATCCGCGAAAGTGGTGCCGGAAAGGTTCAGGTTTGACGCCGTGTCTTCCGTTACCGTCACCGAGGTTGGCGCGCTCGAAACCGTCGGGGCGCTGTTGCTGATGGCAGTGGCGACCACCACGTTGTCGACACCCATGACGCTCATGGTGCTGGGGGTCGATGGTGCGATGCGGAATTCGACGATGTTGTTGAAATCGGCGCCGAGGCTAGCGCTGCTGACCGTCGTGTAACCGACATTGAAACCCTGGTCAGTGGCTGTGGTGAAGCCCGTCAAGGTCGTCGAAGATCCGATTTGGGTTCCCGAGGAATCATAGGCGGAAACGGTAAAAGTCTGGCTGGCGCTGGTGGTGGAGTAGAAGAAGACGAAACCGTCCAGCCGGAACGTGTCGGTGCCGTTGTCGGACTTCAGCGAGATATAGTTGAGCGTGGCCGGATAGCCTGCGCCGCCGCCGCTGCCGGCAAATTGACAAAACTGCAGGGCCTCGCCGCTCCAGGCTACACCTTCACCATAGTGGGAGGGGAGGTCAACAGCATAGCCATCGCCGCTAGCAAAAAGGCCGATGTCCATCGTGCTGCTGCCCGAATAGCTGGCGCTCAGCCCCGAACCGCCGACGTTGGCGACGGGGCCGGCGCTGTCGGTCGCCAGGATCGAAATCGAGGTGCCGAAATCCTTAGTGCCGATGGTCAGTGCAAGGGTCGACGTGAAGTCAGTCCGCAGGCCGTCGAAGGCCGCTTTGGATTCGATGGTGCCAGTGGCGACTTCAAGGACCCAGTCGCCGCCTTTGTCGGCGGCACCGGTCAGGTCGTTCGATGCGGCAACATCGGCGCCGGTAATGCTGGCGACGTTATCGATGAAGGCCATACCCTGACCGCTTTGGCCGACATCACAGCCATAAAGCAGCAGGTCGCCATCCGCGGTCAGGCTCTTGCCGATGGCTGCGAGCTCACTCGTGTAGGATGCCAGCGTATCGCTGTTGACCACGTCGGTGCCTAGTTGAAATTCGCCGACTGAACCGTGGGACAGGATAGTGATCGAGCTAATGCCGGTGCGGCCCGCAAGCTGGGCGGCGAGATCGGCAATGCCGTGGCTGGTGCCGTCGATCAGGATGACTTCTGCATTCGGGTTCACGCCCGCCAGCAGGGACTGGTAATCGCTGACCGAGGTATCGATGACGACGATGTCATGGCGTTCCTCGGAATTGACTGCATGCGCGGTCAGGTCGCCGAAGCCGGTGTGGCTGCGATCGCCGCTGTGGCGCATCACGTCGCGGCTGTCATGGGTGCGGCCACTGGTATGGGAGGATGCCGGCGCGGACTGGTCGGCATGATGGCCGCCGTGCGCGCCACCGTCGGACCGGCTGACAGCTGCGGCATTGGCTTCCGCTGTGGCGGCTGCGTCCTGGAGCGCTTGCGCCCCGGTTGCGACGCCGGCGGCATCATACATATAACGTGATTCCAGGGGTAGGGGCTTCAGGCTGGAAAGGCTGGTGCCGCCAAGCGGCATGGTGCGTTTGGTGCGAATATCGTCTGCCATTTTTCCCCATCCGGACTGGCGCCGCGTGGGGCCAGCCACTTTGTTCTAAGGGAAATTCCGCCATGGGCTATGGCCCGGGGCTTCCCTCCCCTGGTCTGTCTTTCCGCTCGGCAATCCGTTGAAAACGGGCCCCTACAGCCGACGGTTCCAGCCTCTGTCATGCTGTGTCTGTATGGATTGTTACCGTTTTTGCTTGGCTTGCAAAGTCAATTACAACCATGAATCCATATTTTTTTTGTTGACATTTTAATCAATTTTTCGCCGTCGATTCTTGTTGCTGCCGGGCAGGGCAGCTTTAGGTACTTCCCTGCGGGCGGTGGGCTTCGTTGCCGCCATCCCTCATATAACGCGAAAAATGCATGAAAAATATAATGATAGCTATGGTGTGGCCGGGTTTCCTCCAGGGTTTCCCTATGGTCAGGTGGCTGGATAAAAAATAGTGCCGATCGAATTTCACAAGATGGATCCGGCTGCGTCATAACTCGTAATACGGGAGTATTGTTTTGCAGTGTTTTCGAGGGAGGGTGCATGGCCGTGGACGGTCCTGCAGCCGCTTTCTGGTGCTGATCGTCAATCTCTGAACGGCTATCCAGAATTGTCGGGTAGGTATGTTGCAGACTTGGTGTGATGTCCCATTATCGCACTGAAATTGCAATACAAATTCAGATTGATATTCCCGCAACTACCCTCCTGCGTGCCTTGTTTAAGGCGAGCAATTTGGCTTTCAATCCTAAGGGGATGAAGATGGACGGATATTACGGTGTGATTCAGGCGCTCGGCTTTCAATTTGCGCCGCTCAAATGGGGCTACTGCAACGGCGCTCTTCTGTCGGTCAATCAGTATGCGGCACTCTATTCGCTGATCAGCACCTATTTCGGCGGCGATGGACGCGTCAGTTTCGGCCTGCCCGACTTGCGGGGGCGCAGCCCGATCGGCCAGTTCCAGGGGCCCGGCACGTCCCTCCGGACCATGGGCCAGATGACGGGGGCTGAGACGGTGACCCTGTCGCTCGATCAATTGCCTACGCATACTCATACCCATACCTATGCCGGTTCAGCCGGCGGTGGCAGCGACCTGGACGTGACGGTTGAGGTTGCCTCGAGTTTGGCTGATACCGAGACCCCGGCGGCGGGCGACTTTATCGGCATGCCGAGCAACACCTTGGGCACATCGGCCAACGGCAAACTGTTCGTGTCGGCGGCAGCCGTTACCAGCACGGTTCCGATCGGCGGTGTGACGGCAAGTGGCGGCGGGGCGTTCGACAACACCCAACTGGTCATCAACAACACCGGCGGCAGCCAGCCGGTCGACATCATGCAGCCGAGCCTTGTGGTCAACTATTGCATCTGCATGGACGGTCTCTATCCGACGCGCAGCTAACGGATGACGGGCGGACGGCTTCCTTCGACAGGGTGCCGGCGCTGCCTGCCACTCAAGGAGAGTGATCATGCTTGACCAATTGTCAGTCGATAAATTTGAGAAGCTCGTCGGGAGCGACGTCAAGGTGACGGTCATGACCGGTCCCAACCTGACGCTCACGCTCGACGGCGTCCGCAAGGGTGATTTCAAGTGCGACTGCATGCCGGAAGGCTGTCGTGCCCAATCCTTTACCCTGACCCTCAGCGGCCCGGCGAATTATCAGGTGAAGGACGGAACGTACGACCTGAGCTTCGACACGCTTGGCGCGGTTCCCGGCGTCTATATGGACAACAAGGGAACCCCGAAGCCTGAGCCGGAGGAAGGCGCCGCATCGCCTGAAAGCGCTGGGCCCCAGCGCGTGCTTTATGAAGTGGTTTTCTCCTGATGCCGGCGGCCCGCGCCGGGCGTCAGGCGACGCAACACCATGCCCGGCGGGAGCCGGGATTGAAGGAGCAATCCTATGTACGATAACTATATGGGTGTCATACAGGCTCTCGGTTTCCAGTTCGCGCCGGAAAACTGGGCCTATTGCAACGGTGCGATTATCCTGATCACGCAGCAGACAGCGCTCTATTCGCTGCTGGGCTGCGAATTCGGCGGCAACTGCACGTCCGTTTTTGGCTACCCCGACCTTCGTGGCAGGCTCGCCATGGGTCAGGGCCAGGGGCCGGGGCTGTCCCTCTGGCAGGTCGGAATGATGCCAGGCGAGGAAGAGACCTACCTCAGTCTGGTGGAGATGCCGACCCACACCCACCCCCACACCTACGGCGGTTCCGCTCACGGCGGCGCCACGGTTGAGATTGAAGTTGCCACACAGCTTGCAGACAGCCAGATACCGGGTGACGGCGATTATATCGGGGTGCCTAGCAATACTCTCGGCACCTCCGCAAATGGCCAGACCTATGCTGCGGCGGCGGCCGCAACGACGACGGTGCCGATTGGCGGCGTCAGCGCGGCAGGTGGCGGTGGCGGCTTCCAGAATACTTTGCTGAGCATCTCCTCTACTGGCCTCAACGCAGAGGTGTCGGTGATGGCGCCGAGCCAGGTGGTCAATTACTGCCTCTGCATCGACGGCTATTATCCGTCGCGGTCCTGATCAGGGTTCGAACCGGGGCGTACCCGCGCTCCGGTTCCATTCTTCTGCGAGGCAAGATATTGGTATGATTGAAGAAAACTGTATATGAGGGATGGCATGACGGAAGGCAATTGGGTCGCCAACGTAACCGCCGAGCGCTTCGAGGAGCGGTTGAAGAGCATGTTCCAACTGGTCAGTGGTGAAGTGACCATGGATGTCCAGCTTGTCCGGTGCAAATTGAACCCGGACGGCGAGGGGCCTGATAGCGTCCGCACCCCCTTCAGCCTGGTGTTCAGGGCTGACGAGGATGCGGCCCATCCGATGCAACAGACCAAGGAATTCACCGGCGCCTTGCATGGGCTTGAGCTCGGGACGCTGTCCGGCCTTTACATTTGCCGCACCCTGAGGCCGGTACGCACGCCGCCCGGGGCCTATTACCAAGTCGCATTCAACTAGTTGAGGAAGACACGATGATCACAGGCACCGTCAATCTGCCGCATGGCATGACCGCCCGCCCGGCCCGGGCGACCGACCGGGGTTTCCTCTCGAAAATGTACCGCGAGAACCGCGACGATATCCGCATGGCTGATGCCGAGCGCGACTATATCGAAAGCGTGATCGAAATGCAGCTTCGGGCGCAGGAAGGCGGCTACGGCACCCAGTTCCCGGACGCCGTTTATATGGTGATCGAGAAGAACGGGACCCGCATCGGGCGCGTGACGCTCGATATCGGCAAAGTGGAACTGAGGCTCGTCGATCTTGATTTCATCAAGAAGGCGCAGGGCAAGGGCTTCGGTTCCTCGATCATTGTCTGGATGATGCAGACGGCGGTTAAGGCCAGGCGTCCGCTCCTTGTGCCTGCCCGGCGCGACAATATCCCGCTTGGCCGTTTCCTGGAGAAATATGGCTTCCTCGAGGACGAAACCATGTCGGACGAGGTTTATGCTCGTATGGCCTGGTTCCCGACTACCGACGAGATGAGCGGTATTGCCAGCATCAAGCCGCGGCCGGCGGTGGTGGGGACGCACTGAACCGTCCGGAATTACATCCAGAATTCCGCCTATCTTCAGCCCGCCCTTTACAGGCGGGCTGAAGTCTTTATAGAGGGGCCATGACCCTCGATCCCAAACAGATTCTTGCCGATGTGTTCGGCTTTTCCGCCTTCCGCGGCCGCCAGGAAGAGGTGATCAGCCACGTGCTGGCGGGCGGCAGTGGCCTGTTGGTGATGCCGACAGGCGGCGGGAAATCTCTGTGTTATCAGGTGCCTGCGCTCTGCCGGGATGGTGTCGCGGTCGTGGTTTCGCCGCTTATCGCGCTTATGCAGGATCAGGTCACCAGCCTGCGCCAGCTTGGCGTGCGGGCGGCGGCGATCAATAGCGCGATGGAATTTGCTGACCTTGTTGCGGCGGAAAATGCGCTGAGGGCCGGGGAGCTGGACCTGGTTTATGTCGCGCCTGAGCGTCTGCTGACAGACCGGTTTCTGGCGCTTCTGGATGACATCAAGGTTGCGCTGTTCGCGATCGATGAAGCGCACTGCGTGTCCCAGTGGGGGCATGATTTCCGGCCGGAATACCGCCAGCTTGAGCTTTTGGCTACCCGGTATCCTGCGATCCCGCGCCTTGCGCTGACCGCCACGGCGGATGAGCCGACCCGGCAGGATATTGTCGAGCGCTTGGGCCTCAGCCCCGATGATGTATTCATCGCCGGGTTCGACCGTCCCAATATCCGGTATCTGATCGCGCCGAAGGAACAGGCGCGCAAACAGGTGTTGTCCTTCATCCAGAACGGCCACGCGGGTGAGGCGGGCATCGTCTATTGCCTCAGCCGGCAGGCGGTGGAGGAAACCTCAGCCTGGCTGAATGAGCAGGGCATCATGAGCCTGCCGTACCACGCCGGGCTCGACCGGGCGATCCGGGCCGGAAACCAGGACAGGTTCCTCAAGGAAGACGCCATCGTCATGGTGGCGACCATCGCCTTCGGCATGGGCATCGACAAGCCGGACGTACGCTTTGTCGTCCATATGGACCTGCCGAAAAGCCTTGAGGCTTACTATCAGGAAACCGGCCGCGCCGGGCGCGACGGCCTGCCTGCCGAAGTGTTCCTGGTCTACGGCGCCAAGGATATGGCGAAAATCCGCCAGTTCACCGAAAACTCCGGCGCGCCCGAAGCCCAGAAGCGGATCGAGCGCCAGAAGCTTGATGCGCTCCTCGGCTTTTGCGAGACCGCAAGCTGCCGCCGTCAGGTGCTGCTGTCTTATTTCGGTGAAGATGAGCATGAACCCTGTGGCAACTGCGATACCTGCCTCAACCCGCCCGACGTGTTCGACGGTACGGTGGCGGCGCAGAAGCTGATGTCCTGCGTTTACCGTACCGGGCAGATGTTCGGCGCGGGTCATGTGATCGACGTGCTTCTGGGCGGCAATACCGAGCGCATCCGCAAATTCGGGCATGACATGGTGTCCACCTACGGCATCGGCGAGGAGTACACGCGCCGTGAATGGCAATCGTTCGTGCGCCAGTTGGTTGCCCAGAACCTGCTTACGGTTGATATCACCGGGCATGGCGGCCTGCATCTGGGCGCTGAGGCAGGGCCGGTCCTCAAGGGCGCGCGGCAGGTCATGCTGCGCAAGGATCATGCTGTGGCGAAACCGGCGAAGGAGAAGCGCAAGCGGGCAGCCATTGGGGTTGCTGAAACCGACCAGGGCCTCTTTGAAGCCCTGCGTGCCTGCCGGGTCGCCCTCGCGCGGGAGCAGGGCGTGCCGCCCTATGTCATCTTCCATGACAGCACGCTTGCCGCCATGGCTGCCGACAGGCCGCGGGACCAATATGGGTTCGCACTTCTGCCCGGTGTTGGTGGCGCCAAACTGGAACGCTATGCCGAGCCCTTTCTGGCAGTCATTTCTGGCCATTCCAGTTAATTCTTGAACAATGAGGCATTGCCGCCACTAGAGGTGATTATTCCCTCTGATCCTGCCTTTGGTGCGTCAAAAGTGGTAATTGATTATTATATATTCCTCTTTAGTGTGAAGGTGTTTTGCCCGTTATGGCATACTAGTGTACAACTGTGAGTATTCTCATGGTGGGAGTGCTAGATGATGGATACGGTCTCCCCTCAAGCAGAGGCACTGGAAGAGGCATTTATGTTTGATACGTCGTCAGATATTGAGACGATTGCGGATGGATTCGAGGTTTTTCCCTGGAACAGCAATTTTGAAACCGGCATTGCAGCCATTGATAATCAGCACAAGGTGCTGGTTGGTATCCTGAACCATCTGGCGGCGCTGTTGACCGGGTCACCGAACCCGGATGCCCTTCTCAAGGTCTTCGATGAGCTGGAAAGCTACGCCGAATTCCATTTCACGGAAGAGGAGGAGATCTGGCGCACCTGTTTTGGGGACGATCCCCGTTACAAGCAGCATGAGAAGGTCCATGGGGCATTCCTGCGCAAGATCTCCGCGCTCAGAGACCAGCACGCCGAAAGCCATTTTGATGACACGCTTCTCAAGACACTGGAATTCCTGACCAACTGGCTGGCCTCCCATATACTGGATAGCGACCGCTATATGGCGCGGATCGTGCTGGCTGTGGAAGCGGGAATGCCGCTCGAGGACGCGCGCGAGCACGCCACGCGGGAGATGAGCGGGACGTCACGGGTCCTGATGGAAACCATCCTGTCCATGTATGGCACGCTCTCGGCGCGCACTGTCCGGCTGATCAAGGAAACGCTGACCCGCAAGCGTGTGGCGCATGACCTCCAGGTCAGCGAGCAGCGTGAAAAGGCATTCTCCGGCGCGGTGGTTGATAACGTTCCTGGACTGATGCTTCTGCTGGACGGTGAAGGGCGTCTGGTGCGGTGGAATACGCGGACGGTCGACCTGACGGGCTATGACGAGGACGAACTTGCCGGAAAGCCGGTGGCGGAATTGCTTGAGGGCGATCAGCAGGCGAACCTGCTGCCCAGCCTTGAAAGCCTGCGCGAGCAGGGTACGCAGGATTTTGAGATAGACATCCTGTTGAAGGACGGCACCAGCCGCCCTTACCAGATGACAGGCACATATCTGGACCTGGACGGTGAGGATTTTTACATCGGGATCGGTGTCGACATCAGCAAGCTTAAGTCGGTGGAGGCGGACCTGCGTTCCAGCCGGGACCATTACAAGGAAGCGCAGCACCTGGCGCACCTCGGCCACTGGACGCTCGATTTCGCCACGCGGGAGATTATCTGGTCGGATGAAGTCTACAATATCTATGGCTGCGACCCGGCGGTATGGCAGCCGACCTACGACAAGGTTATCGCCAGGGTGCATCCGGATGATGTTGCGGACCTGGAGCGGATTCTGAACCGGTGCCTGCAAACGGATGGTGCCTATTCCCATGTTCATCGGATTCTGATGGATGATGGTGGCATCAAATATCTACGGACCCGCGGGCATGTCGTGAATGAGCCAGTCCATGGGCAGGCCGGGACGGTGAAACGGCTTGTCGGGACCGTGCATGACATCAGTAATGAGAAACAGGCGGAACAGCAACTCGCCGAAAAGGCGGAAGAGGCCAAGGCCGCGCTGATGAGCACGGTGGCCGCAGTCGCAAAAGCGCTTGAGGCCCGCGACCCCTATACCGCCGGGCATCAGCATCGGGTGTCGGAAATCGCCGTTGCGATAGCTGAAAAAATGGGGCTGGACGCCCACAGGATCGAAGGTATCCGGCTTGGCGCCAGCATCCATGACATCGGCAAGCTCGCGGTCCCTGCCGAACTCCTCACCAAACCGAGCCGCCTCAGCGACATCGAATATGAACTGATCAAGAATCATGCCCCTGCAGGGCGGGATATTTTGGCGGACATCCAGTTCCCCTGGCCGATCTACGACATCGTTTCCCAGCATCATGAACGCATTGATGGCACCGGCTATCCGGACGGTTTGAAGGGCGATGAAATCTGCCTCGAAGCCCGCATTGTTGCCGTGGCCGATGTGTTCGAGGCCATGTCCGCGCACCGGCCGTACCGCGCGGGCCTCGGCCCCGACCGCGCGATTGAGGAACTCACCCGCAACAGCGGTCTTGCCTATGACAAGAATGCGGTCGATGCGCTCATCGATCTCTTGGTGGAGGATAAAAACCGGTTTGATGCTGGAAACCGCACGTCTGGCAACCGTTCCTGATTGACTCTTTCATGCGCTTTCGGCATATGATCGCGCACGATCACGTCAGGCAAAGGGCTTCGGTCTTTTGTGGGCATGTGCGGGAGAGATTGGCCCTTAAGTCGGGGCTGACGCCGAAGGAGCAACCGCCCCGGAAACTCTCAGGCAAAAGGACCGCACGCACCCGTTGACACTCTGGAAAGCAGGACGGGCCAAATCCGTTCTCACCGACGGGGTAAGCCAGCCGTATTTTTCCGGCTGGTCAAATCTCTCAGGTTCCGTGACAGAGGGGGCGCAACCTACCGGCTTTTGTCGGTTAAACGCTTGCGCGGGAGTGCCCTGAATGTCGACGGACGAAAATTTGCTTAAAACCCCCCTATACGACCTCCATGTCGAACGTGGCGGCAAGATGGTGCCGTTCGCCGGTTACCTTATGCCGGTCCAGTATCCGCTCGGGATCATGAAGGAACATGAACATACGCGTTCGGCTGCCGGTCTTTTTGACGTTTCCCACATGGGCCAGTGCTACATCCGCGCGACCGATGGCGGTGACCCGGCCGCGGCGCTTGAAAAGCTGATGCCCGGCGCGCTTCAGGTTCTGAAGCCCGGCAAGATGCGCTACACGCTGCTCCTGAACGACGAAGGCGGCATTGAGGACGACCTGATGGTCACCCGCACGCATGAGCCGGACGGCATGCTTTATGTGGTCGTGAACGCTGCCTGCAAGGACAAGGATTACGCCATCCTCGAAGAGAAGCTCGCGGGCCAGATCACGCTTGAGCCGCTCGACGACCGCGCCCTCATCGCCCTTCAGGGTCCGAAGGCGGAAGCCGTGCTGGCTGCGCTCGCCCCGGAAGTGGCGGACCTCGGCTTCATGGAAGCAACCGCTGTCACGCTGGAAGGCGTGGTTTGCTGGGTGTCCCGCTCGGGCTACACCGGCGAGGACGGCTATGAAATCTCAATCCCGCAAGAGGAAGTCGACGCTTTCACCCGCCGCTTGCTTCAGAATGACGATGTCGAGCTGATCGGCCTTGGTGCGCGCGACAGCCTGCGCCTGGAAGCGGGTCTCTGCCTGTCCGGTCATGATTTCGATGCCAGCGTCAGCCCGGTTGAGGCTGCCGTCACCTTCGCACTTGGCAAGAAACGCCGCGAAGACGGTGACTTCATCGGTGCTGAGCGCATCCTCAAGGAACTGGCCGACGGCCCCAAAAAGGTTCGTGTCGGCATCCAGCCGGAAGGCCGCGCACCGGCCCGTGAAGGCACCCCCGTTGCCGATATGGACGGCAATGAGATCGGTGTCATCACCTCAGGCGGTTTCGGCCCTACGGCCGGTGGCCCGGTTGCCATGGGCTTCGTGCCCGCTGCTTTCGCTACCGTCGGCACCGAAATTCAGCTTATTATCCGCGGCAAAGCCCACCCGGCAAAGGTGGCGGCGCTGCCCTTTGTTGAACAGCGCTACAAGCGCAAAACGTCCTGATTTTTTCGTCACAGATTGAATACGCCTAAGAAGGAATAAGCCCATGTTGAAATTCACCGAAGACCACGAATGGCTCGACATAGAAGACGGCATCGCCACCGTCGGCATCACCGACTATGCCCAGAAAGCCCTGGGTGACGTTGTATTCGTCGAACTGCCGGAAGTTGGCGCCACCTATTCGAAAGGCGATGAAGCCGCCGTTGTCGAATCCGTCAAAGCCGCCAGCGAAGTCTATGCCCCGATTTCGGGTGAGATCACCGCAGTCAACACCGCCCTGGAAGGCGAACCCGCGCTCGTCAACAGCGCCGCCATGGACCAAGGCTGGTTCTTCAAGATGAAAGTCGAAGACGAAGGCGAGCTGGACGAGCTGATGGACGAAACCGCCTACGCCGATTTCGTCGCTGGTCTCGAATAAGCTTTAGTGGGCGCTATCCCCAGGACGGGGTGGCGCCTTTTTTACTGCGACCCTTAAGGAGCAGGCGCATGCGCTATTTGCCGCTCACCGGTGCCGACCGTGAGGCCATGCTGGCCAAGATCGGCGTCCGGCATGTGGACGATCTGTTTAAAGACGTCCCCAGTGATGTTCTCAACCCCACCATTGACCTGCCGCGCCACAAGAGCGAGCTGGAGGTGGAACGCTATCTCTCCCGCCTGGCTGCCAAGAACACGGTGGCGGGTACCGTGCCTTTCTTCGTCGGCGCCGGGGCTTACAAGCACCATGTGCCTGCGACGGTCGACCATATGATCCAGCGCGGCGAGTTCCTGACCGCCTACACGCCGTATCAGCCGGAAATCGCCCAGGGCACGCTGCAATATATCTTCGAGTTCCAGACCCAGGTGGCGCAGCTGACCGGCATGGATGTGGCCAACGCCTCCATGTATGACGGTTCGACCGCGACCGCGGAAGCGGTTCTGATGGCACGCCGCGTGACCCGCAAGAAGAAGGCGGTTCTCGCAGGCAGCCTGCACGCACACTATAAGGCCGTGGTCGAAACCACGACCCAATATACCGATGACGAGATCGTCTGCCTGACGCCGATGCCGGCAGACCCAGAAGCCGAGCTTCAGGCTGCGATCGATGCGATCGATGACGCCACCAGCTGTGTGGTTGTCCAGAACCCGGGTGTGTTCGGCCATGTGCTCGACCTCACCAAGGTTGCGGAAGCCGCGCACGCCAAGAAGGCGCTGCTCATCGTTGTAGTCACCGAAGTCATGTCCCTCGGCCTGATCAAGAGCCCGGGTGAAATGGGCGCCGATATCGTGGTTGGCGAAGGCCAGTCGATCGGCAACGGCCTCAACTTCGGTGGGCCATACCTCGGCCTGTTCGCGACCAACGACAAGCTGGTCCGTCAGATGCCGGGCCGCCTGTGCGGTGAAACGGTTGACGCCGACGGCAAGCGCGGCTTTGTGCTGACGCTGTCGACCCGTGAGCAGCATATCCGCCGCGAGAAGGCGACCTCCAACATCTGCACCAACTCCGGCCTGTGTGCGCTGGCGTTCACCATCCATATGACGCTTCTGGGCGAAGCTGGCCTGCGCGGTGTGGCGAAAGCCAACCACAAGGCAGCTTATGACCTGAAAGCCGCGATGGCGTCCGTGCCGGGTGTCGAGGTTCTGAACCAGACCTTCTTCAACGAAATCACCCTCAAGCTGCCTGTTGCCGCTCGGGCAGTAGTCGACACGCTTGCGGACAGAGGCATTCTCGCCGGTGTACCGGCCTCGCGCCTCTATCCGGGCGAAGGCCTTGATGACATTCTCATCATGGCCGCGACCGAGACGGTGACCGCGGACGACATCCAGGCGCTTGCCGCCGCCCTGAAGGAGGCCTTCTGATGAGCATGAACACACAAGGTCGCCCCACGGGCGTTGAGGGTGTTGAAACCCAGCCGGGTCAGTTCGAAAGCTTCTCGGGCCATGTAGGCCTGCGTCTCGCCGAACCGCTGATCTTCGAGCTCGGCAGCACCGACACCACCGGCGTCGACGTGCCGGAGGTCGAGGATTTCGACATGTGCCTCGGCGGGCTGGAGCGTAAGAGCGAGATCGGCTGTCCGGGCCTGTCTGAGCCGGACACCGTGCGCCACTATACGCGCCTCAGCCGCCGCAACTACGGCATCGATATGGGCGTGTTCCCGCTTGGCTCCTGCACCATGAAGCATAACCCGCGTCTCAATGAGAAAATGGCACGCCTGCCGGGCTTTGGGGATATCCACCCGCTGCAGCCGCAGTCGACCGTTCAGGGCGCGCTTGGCCTCATCGACGAGTTGGCCACCTGGCTGATGACGCTGACCGGCATGCCGGCTGTCGCCATGTCTCCGAAGGCAGGTGCGCATGGTGAGTTGTGCGGCGTGATGGCGATCCGTGCGGCGCTGGAAGCCCGCGGGGACGCGCGTGAGATCGTGCTGTGCCCGGAATCAGCCCACGGCACCAACCCGGCAACTGCGGCTTTCTGCGGCTATAAGGTCAAGTCGATCCCGGCCAAGGAAAACGGCCGCGTCGATATCGAGGCGCTCAAGGCGGCGCTCGATGACACGGTGGCGGCGGTGATGATCACCAACCCGAACACCTGCGGCCTGTTTGAGACTGAAATCCGTGAAATCGCGGATGAAATTCACAAGGCCGGTGCCTTCTTCTACGCCGACGGCGCCAACTTCAACGCCATCGTCGGCAAGGCCCGTCCGGGTGACCTGGGCGTCGATGCCATGCACATCAACCTGCATAAGACCTTCTCAACCCCACACGGCGGCGGTGGTCCGGGCTCAGGCCCTGTGGTCTTCTCCGACGCGCTCAAGGACTTCGCGCCGGTGCCCTATGTGGTGAAGGACGCTGAAGGCTTCCACCTCGTCGAGAACAAGGAAGGTAAATCCTTCGGCCGCATGGTCGCGTTCCATGGTCAGATGGGCATGTATGTGCGTGCGCTCAGCTATATGCTCAGCCACGGCTCGGACGGCCTGAAGCAGGCGTCGGAAGATGCTGTCCTCAACGCCAACTATGTGCTCGCAAGCCTCAAGGATGTCATGACGCCGTCCTTCGATGGCCCCTGCATGCACGAGGCGCTGTTCGATGACCGCTTCCTGAAGGACACGGGGGTCACCACGCTCGATTTCGCCAAGGCGATGATCGATGAGGGCTACCACCCGATGACCATGTATTTCCCGCTGGTGGTTCATGGCGCCATGCTGATCGAACCGACCGAAAGCGAGAGCAAGGCCAACATGGACCAGTTCATCCGCTCCATGCGCGGGCTGGCCGCAGCCGCCAAGGCAGGCGAGGTCGCCCGCTTCGAAGGCGCGCCTTACCATGCGCCCTGGAAACGGCTGGATGAAACCCAGGCGGCCCGGAAGCCGGTCCTGCGCTGGGAAGCTGGCGAATAGGGCTGGCATGAAGCCAGACAGAGTTGAGGGAAGGGAGCTTTCGGGCTCCCTTCTTTTTTGTGTGGTGTTATCTGGCAACTTCTCCACCGTCACCCTGAACTTGTTTCAGGGTGACGGTGGATGCTGAAACAAGTTCAGCATGACGGTGTTGGGTGTTGGATGCAGGGGCGTTGAGGTACCATAAATATGGCCGCACCTCCTTCCAAGTCTCAGATATGTTTGACCTTTAGGTCTTTGATGGTAGGTTGATGCGTGCCGGAACAGGAGGCCACGTGACCAAACGCATACTGGTAGTAGACGATTCCGCAACCATGCGTGAACTGCTGATGCAGTATCTGCGCTCGGGCGACTATATGGTCTCCGGCGCGGAGAACGGCGTGCAGGCGCTCGAAATCCTCAAAACCGAGCAATATGATTATATCATCACCGACCTCCTGATGCCGGATATGGACGGCTTTGCGCTGATCCGTGCGATTTCCGAGCTGGACTGGGACCCGGGCATCATCCTGATGACGCAACAGGACGAACGCTCCCTGGCTGCCGCGCGTGAGCTTGCGCTGGCCTACAGCGTCAACCTCCTCGGCACGCTTGCGAAGCCGATCGACAAGGATGTGCTTCTCAATATGCTGACCGAGGTGGCGGAAACCCGTCCCAAGGGCCGCAAGAGCACTGAAACCGTGCTCGCTGAAACCGAATTCATGCGCGGCTTGATGACCGACGGCCTGTCACCCGTATTCCAGCCAAAGGTCGACCTCCGCACCCGGACGGTCGCGGGGGCTGAGGTGTTTGCGCGCTGGCGCTCGCCTTCGGGCGGTACGCTGGGGGCAGGGGCGGTGGTGAAAGCCGCCCGTGAAATCGGCCACATGGATGTGCTGACCTACAGGATGCTCGAACTTGCCATGGAACAGCAGGGCAAGTGGCGGCGCGAAGGGCAGGAGATTGCCCTGGCGGTGAATGTCTCGAGTGAGAATTTGCGCAAGCCCGATTTCGCCGATGTGGTGACCAGCCTTGCCGAACAATATGAGGTCGAGCCCAAATTCATCCGGCTTGAGGTCACGGAATCCGACCTTGAGGTGGATACCCGTGTGCCGCTGGAGGTTCTCTCCCGCCTGCATGTGCGCGGCTTCGGTCTGGCGCTCGATGATTTCGGGACCGGTTTCGCGTCGCTTATGCGGCTGCAGACCATTCCGTTTGATGAACTGGTGATCGACCGGCTTTTCCTTGCCCGCGCGCAGGAGAACAAGGTGGCCCGCACCATCCTGGAAACGGCGGTGGAGCTTGCCCACAAGCTTGAGCTGACCTGCACCTGCGAAGGTGTAGAAACCGCTGAACATCTGGCCATGATCAAGGACCTGGGGGCGGATATCGCCCAGGGCTATTTCCTCGGCAAGCCTATGTCCGCCAGTGAATTCCTGATCTGGATGGAAGACGCGCGCGATGGCGTGCTGAAGGTGCCGGGCCTGAACGACTAGTTTGCCTGAACGAACAGGCTGTCAGCCTTTCGCACCCTTGAAATAAAGCCTTAGGGCATCGTCCCGGAAGCGGATCATGTCCTCGTCGCCGAAAGGCACGCCAGTCAGGTAGCCGCTCATCGGGGCAACCACGAACGGGTAAATCACCATTCCCATCAAGATCACGATATGGCGGAAATCGTCGGCGTCTTCACGCAGGCGGCCTTCCGCCTTTTCGCGTTCCAGCATGGTCAGCCATTTCTGAACGAAGCGCGACCCGAAATGGGTGGCGAAATGGGCGCGCAAGTGTCCGCCCTCCATGATCACTTCCCGCAGCATCAGGTGGGGCAGCCAGCGCTTCTCCATGATATTGGCGTGAAAGAGAGTAACCCAGTCCTCAAGCGTTGTCGGCTTGTCGAGTTCCGCCAGGATTGGCGCGAACGCCTCTTCGAACGCGGCTTTTAGAAGGTCTTCCTTGCCGCCGAAATAATAGTGCACCATCGCGGGTGTCACCCCGGCTGCGGCCGCGAGGTCCGCGATCTTGGTGGCACCGAAACCCTGTCGGGCGAACACGGGGCCGGCGGCCTGGACCAGCCGTACTTTCCGGTCATCACCGCTGCCGTCCTTCGGGCGACCGACACGGCGTCTTTTTTCTGGTGTCTTGCTCATGGCTTATAAATTAATTGACGAATTAATTAATTTCAAGCATAAAAACATAACCCGAGTCCATGAAGAGCGAGGAGCCGGGAATAAAAGACTGCCTAATGCCGGTATTATTTCCGGTTGCTGCCCGTCCCGTAAAAGGGCTGGGCAGCATTGGGGCGTCTGTGTCAGGGTAGGGCATTGTCCATTCCCATGGCCGATGTACCCGGTGGAAGAATGACAAGTCCCGGAAATGCTGTCCCGGAGAGGTAACAATGAAAATCGTACGCGTTCTGATCGTTCTAGTCCTGGCGTCCTGTGCCATCGGCGGTGCCTGGTACCTCAACCGCCTGGGCGGCGACGACGCGGCCTACTATGGCTATGTGGAAGGGGAATATATCAACCTGTCCGCCCCCGCCTCGGGTGTGCTGGACAGTCTGATGGTCCGCCGGGGTACGCGGGTGAAGGCAGGGGCACCGCTTTTCACCATCGACACGACGACCGCATCGGCTGAACGGGCACGCGCGGTTGCCGCCAAGGCGCGGGCGGAAGCGAACCTCGCCGACCTCACCAAGGGCGCACGGCCGGAGGAAATTCGGGTCCAGAGCGAACAGCTCGCCGAAGCCGCCGCCGCCCTCAAAAATGCCGAGATCGAGCTCAAGCGCCAGGAAAGCCTTAAGGGCACGGAAGTTTTCATCCAGGCCAAGTATGATACCGCGCTGGCGGCACGGGACCAGGCGGCGGCGCGGGTGAAGGCGCTGAGCGCCACGATCAAGGTTTCGCACCTGCCTGCGCGGGATGACCGGATCGATGCGGCTAGCCGTGCAGTCGCCGAAGCCGATGCCGCGATCAAGACCGCGGACCGGCGCCTGGCTGAGCTGCAGCCGGCCGCACCTGTGGATGCCATGGTGCAGGACACCTATTATCTGCCCGGCGCCTGGGTGCCCGGCAATATGGCGGTGGTGACGCTGCTTCCCGATGACAAGCGCAAGCTGCGTTTCTTTGTGCCGCAGTCGCAGATCGCCAAGCTCCAGATGGGGCAGGAGGTTTCCTTCTCCTGCGATGGCTGCAAGGCGGGGCTCAAGGCCACGGTCTCCTACATCGCGCCGGAAGCCGAATATACGCCGCCGGTCATCTATTCCGCGGAAAGCCGTGAAAAACTGGTGTTCCTGGTTGAAGCGCAGATCAATGGCGGCGCGCTTCTGCCCGTCGGCCTGCCGATCGAGATCGAGAAATGACGGCCGCGACCGCGTCTGCAGCACGAGCGGATGATCCGCTTGCGATTGATGTCCACGGCCTTGTCAAAAGCTTTGACGGCAAGGTGGTGGTGGATGACTTCTCGCTCGCGATCCCGGAAGGCAAGATCTTCGGCTTTTTGGGCCCGAACGGTAGCGGTAAGACCACGACACTTCGGATGCTGTGTGGCCTGTTGACGCCGGATTCGGGCGAGGGCACCTGCCTTGGGCTGGACCTCCGCGATGAAGCGCCGCTCATCAAGCGCCAGACCGGCTATATGACCCAGAAATTCAGCCTCTATGAGGACCTGACGATCAAGGAAAACCTCGATTTCGTCGCCCGGCTATACGAAATGGACAGGCGCACGGAACGGGTGGAGGAATCGCTCAAGCACCTCGGCCTTTATGCCCGGCGTGACCAGCAGACAGGCACGCTGTCCGGCGGCTGGAAACAGCGCCTCGCGCTTGCAGCCTGTACGCTTCACGAACCCAGGCTGCTGCTTCTGGATGAGCCGACAGCGGGGGTGGACCCCAATGCCCGGCGTGAGTTCTGGGATGAAATCCATGCGCTGGCGGAGACCGGCATCACGGTGCTTGTTTCCACCCACTATATGGATGAGGCGGAACGCTGCCATGAGATCGTCTATCTCGCGTACGGCAAACTTCTCGCGAAGGGCACAATTGCGAATATCATTGATAATACAGCGCTTTACACCTGGCGCGCGAACGGCAAGAATGCCGACCGGCTCGCCAGCAAGCTTCGTGGTTGTGATGGGGTCGAGATGGCGGTGGCCTTCGGGGCAGACCTGCATGTGAGCGGCACGGACGAAGCGGCGCTCGAAGCGGCGATCGCCCCCTACCGGCATGAGGAAGGGATCGAATGGTTCCGTCACAAGCCGACGCTGGAAGACGTCTTCATCCATCTGACAGCCGGGTCGAAGGACAATTTCTCATGAAGCGGCCTTTTTCCATCACCCGTCTCAGCGCCATGCTCCTCAAGGAGTTCAACCACATGCGCCGTGACCGCACCACCATGGGCATGATGGTGGTGATCCCCTTGATGCAGCTCATCCTGTTCGGCTTTGCCATCAACACGGACCCGAAGGCGCTGCCGACCGCCATCTATTCGGCCGATACGTCCGAATATACGCGGGATTTTACCGCGGCCCTTGTGAACACCGGCTATTTCCATATCGTCAAGGAAACGCGCAGCCAGGAACATCTGGATGAGATGCTGACCCGGGGACAGGTGCAGTTCGCTATCTTCATCCCGGAGAATTTCACGCGCCGCCTCATCAAGGGTGAGCGCCCGCAGATTCTGGTCGAAGCCGATGCGACCGATCCGGTGGCGACCGGCAGCGCCATCAGCGCCCTCAATGCCATCAAACCCCGGGTTATGACCCGTGACCTCAAGGGCATCACCATGGCAAACCCACCGGCGCCGCCTGCATTCGATGTGGTGGTCCACAGGCGCTATAACCCTGAAAACATTACGCAATATAACATTGTGCCGGGGCTGATGGGCGTGGTGCTGACCATGACACTGGTGATGATCACCGGCCTTGCCGTCACGCGGGAGCGCGAACGCGGCACCATGGAGAACCTTCTGGCCATGCCGGTCAGGCCCATGGAAGTCATGCTCGGCAAGATCCTGCCGTATGTGCTGGTGGGTTATATTCAGGCGACGATTATCCTGATGGCGGCGGCGTTTCTCTTCCGGGTGCCGGTTGAGGGCAGCCTGACCATGCTGTCGGGTGCGACCATCCTGTTCATGATCGCGAACCTCGGGGTCGGCTTTACCTTTTCCACCGTGGCGCAGAACCAGCTGCAGGCCGTGCAGATGACCTTCTTCTTCTTCCTGCCGTCGGTGCTGCTGTCCGGCTTCATGTTCCCGTTCCGGGGCATGCCAGTGTGGGCGCAGGCGATTGGCGAGATACTGCCGCTCACCCACTTTCTCCGGATCGCCCGGGGTATCCTCCTCAAGGGCAGCCATTTTGCCGATATACAGGCCGACCTTCTGGCGCTTGTCGCCTTCGTGATTGTCTCCACCGGCATCGCCATGGCGCGCTACCGCCAGACACTCGACTAAGGCGCAGGATTAGCTCAACTTTTACGGAAACGTTGACAATGCAGGGGAAACCTGTGCATTGTCCGCTCGAACGTCAGCCGCTCCAGCCGCGTAAGATGGCCTCCGAAATATTCCGAACGCCATAGTCTGTTGAGCGCCCTGTGCAATTTTAATGCACCGAAAAGCCCAGATACGCGGGGCTTTCCCCAGCAAAAGAATAACCGACATGGTCCCGGCCGAGCGCCAATGTGGCGGGCCCGGCATGTCTTGTTGTCACGAAAGACAGATTTGACTCATTTTACTGATCTCGGCCTCGCCGAGCCTATCCTCCGTGCCGTTACTGATACCGGCTACGATACGCCAACCCCTATCCAAGCCCAGTCCATCCCCGAGCTTCTCGCCGGGCGTGACCTCCTGGGTATCGCCCAAACGGGCACAGGTAAAACCGCGGCCTTCGCGCTGCCGATCCTGAACAAGCTTCTGGACGCGGGCAAGAAACCACAGCCCAAGACCTGTCAGGCGCTTGTGCTGGCACCGACCCGTGAGCTCGCGATCCAGATCGCCGAAAGCTTCAAGACCTATTCGAAGCACATGAAAGCCACGGTGGAAGTGGTCATCGGCGGCGTCAAGCCGGGCCCGCAGGTCCGTGCCATGGCGCGCGGCGTCGATGTGCTGGTGGCGACACCGGGCCGCTTGCTCGACCATGTCGGCACCGGCGCCATCAAGCTCGACCAGGTTCACACCGTCGTCCTTGATGAAGCCGACCATATGCTCGACCTTGGTTTTCTGGTGCCGATCCGCCGCATCCTGAAGCTGTTGCCGAAGACCCGGCAGAACCTGTTCTTCTCCGCCACCATGCCGGGGCCGATTGGCTCGCTGGCGGGTGAGATGCTGAGGGACCCGGTAACGGTACAGGTAACCCCGGTTGCCACCACAGCAGAGAAGGTCGACCAGTCCGTCTTCCTGATCGAGAAAACCCGTAAGCGCGACCTTCTGCAGGAACTGGTTTCCAAGAAGGATGTCTCGCGGGCGCTCGTGTTCTCGCGCACCAAACGCGGTGCTGACCGGATCGCCAAGCAGTTGACTGCCGGGGGCGTCTCCGCCGCGGCTATCCACGGCAACAAAAGCCAGAACCAGCGCGAAAAGGCGCTTGATGGCTTCAAGGGCGGCAAAGTGAAAGTCCTTGTCGCGACCGATATCGCCGCGCGCGGCATCGATGTCGACGGCGTCAGCCATGTGGTGAACTACGACCTGCCGGAAGTGGCGGAAAGCTATGTCCACCGGATCGGCCGGACCGCCCGTGGCGGTGCCGCCGGTGTCGCCTATGCCTTCTGTTCGGACGACGAGCAGAAGCTGTTGCGCGAGATCGAGAAGACCACGCGTCAAAGCCTGCCGATTACCGACCGCCGTATCGAGGGCGGGGAAGAGTATGTTCCCGCCGCCGAGAAACCGGCGCCCCAAAAACGGGGTGGCAAGAAACAGGCTGCCGAGGTGAAGAAACAGCCGCGGGACAGGGCCCCGAAACGGGACAACCGCGAGCGGGCCCCTGAAAGGCGTGCTCAAGAGAAGCGGACGCCGGAAAAGCGGAGCCCTGAAAAGCTGGACCGCCGTGGTCGTGACAGTGTCCGCCGTCAGGCTGATGAAGCCTCCGCCAACCCGGTCGCCGGGCTTGACCGGATGCTCGGCAACACTGGCCGCGTCGAGCAGCAACCCAAGCAGGGGAACAAGGTCCCGGCCCAGAAAGCAGGGAACGGCAAGCCGACGTCCGGCAAACAGGTCACCGGTACGGTGAAATGGTTCAACGCCAAGAAGGGCTTCGGCTTCGTGACCCCCGACCAGGGTGGCGACGATGTGTTCCTGCATATCCGGGCGGTTGAAGGCGCGGGCATGACCCCGCCGAAGGACGGCGCCAAGATCGCGTTCGAGGTTTCGACCGACCCGCGTAAGGGCAAGCCTGAGGCTGTGAACATCCGCGCAGCTTAAAAGCCGCGGAAGTCTGCGCTATCGAATCCGTTTGTTCTCTTTTTGTTCTTATGGTAATGTGACCATAGAACAGCGGAGAACGAATGGATGCGTGCCCCCAAAACATATGCGAAAGCTGAGACGGTTTCCCCGTGGCTGGCGCCGCGCGGGCGCGGGGCTGTCTCCAACGTTTCTGGCCGGTTTGAACACCAGAGCCGGGAGATCGTCGATGACGGTTGGCATATCACCGAGGAGGTGAAGCCGCTCAGGACCGAGGTCATCGACGAAGCGCCCAAGCATATCCTGACCCGCAACAGCAGCCCGGACATTCCATTCGACCGCTCGATCAACCCCTACAGGGGCTGCGAGCATGGCTGCATCTATTGTTTCGCGCGTCCCTCCCACGCCTATATGGGGCTGTCCCCAGGGCTCGATTTCGAAAGCAAGCTGTTCGCCAAGCCGGATGCCGCCATGCTCCTGAGGCGTGAGCTCGCGGCGAAAAACTATAAGGTCGCGCCCATCGCCATGGGCACCAACACCGACCCCTACCAACCGCTGGAGAAAGACCGCGGCATCACGCGGGAAATCCTCAAGGTGCTTCTGGAATATGAGCATCCGGTGACCTTGCTCACCAAGTCCCGACTGGTCGTGCGGGACATGGATATCCTTGTGCCGATGGCGGAGAAGGGGCTCGTCAAGGTGGCGCTGTCGGTCACGACGCTTGACCGGCGCCTGGCTCGCTTGATGGAGCCACGCGCTGCCACGCCGCAGAAACGGCTGGACGCCATCCGCCTGCTGTCGGATGCGGGCGTGCCCACGGGCGTGATGTTCGCGCCCGTAATCCCCGCGCTCAATGATCATGAAATGGAAGCGGTCCTGTCGGCCGCCGCGCACGCAGGGGCAATCAATGCCGGTTTTATCCTCCTGCGCTTGCCGCGGGAGTTGGGGCCGCTGTTTGAGGAATGGCTGGAGACACATTATCCGGACCGTAAGGACCGGGTGCTCGGCCGCCTTGCCGCCATGCGCCATGGCAAGCTGAATGACCCGCGGTTCAAACACCGGATGAAGGGCACGGGGCTCGAAGCCGAGCTGATGTCCCTGCGCTTCCGCAACCTTTGTAAACGGCTGAAGTTAAACGAAACGCGTACCATGCTGGATGATACGCGTTTCAAGAAGCCAGTGCTTTCAGGCGGTCAATACAGCCTGTTCAACTGAGTGCTGTTCTTTTTTTACTCGTCATTCGCCGGCTTGACCGGCGAATCTAGGAACATGGGGGTTCATGTGGCTTTGGTCAGTGTTCCTGGACCCACCGATCAAGTCGGCGGGTGACGAAATCATAGTCGGTGTGTTTTGTGCAAACCCTCAGGCGCTTTCGTCCATGCTGAACAGCTCGGTATTGCCGCCGACTGCTGCGGTGTTGATGGTGAGCGTGCGTTCCGAGGCGAAGCGCAGCAGATAGTGCGGGCCGCCCGCCTTGGGGCCGGTGCCGGAAAGGCCTTCACCGCCGAACGGCTGCACACCAACGACCGCACCTATCATGTTGCGGTTGATATAGGTGTTGCCGATCCGGGTTTTTTCAAACAGTTCCTTCCAGCGGCCTTCCAGGCGCGAATGCACGCCGAAGGTCAGGCCATAGCCGGTGGCATGGATCTGGCGGACCACATCTTCCATGTCGGTCGATTTGAAGCGCACCACATGGAGGACCGGGCCGAACACTTCGCCGTCCAGCTGGTCGAGGCTGTTGAGTTCGAAAATATGCGGCGCGAGGAAGGTGCCGTTTTCGCATTCCTCTGACATCTCGGCCTTGGCGATCAGCTTGGCTTCCCGTTCCATGCGGGCGCAGTGCGCCGCCAGGCGGGCATGGGCCTCCTCATCGATGATCGGGCCGATATCGGTCGTCAGCTTGGCCGGATCACCGATCACGCGTTCCTTCAGGGCGCCCTTGAGCATCTCGATCACCTTATCGGCGACACTGTCCTGCACGAACATGACGCGGAGCGCGGAACAGCGCTGCCCGGCCGAACCGAAGGCGGACATGATGGCATCATCGGTGACCTGCTCCGGCAGGGCGGTGGAATCGACGATCATGGCGTTCTGGCCGCCGGTTTCGGCAATCAGCGGCACGATCGCCCCTTCACGGAGCGCGAGCGAGCGGTTGATCGCCTTGGCGGTTTCGGTGGAGCCGGTGAAGGCCACGCCGGAGATGCGTTCGTCCGCCACCAGCTTGGCGCCCACGCGCACACCATCGCCCAGCACGAGCTGAAGCACATCGACGGGCACGCCAGCCTGATGGAACAGGGTGACGGCGCGCCAGGCGATCAGCGGTGTCTGCTCCGCCGGTTTGGCGATAACGCTGTTACCAGCCGCCAGCCCGGCTGCAATCTGGCCGGTGAAGATAGCGAGCGGGAAGTTCCAGGGCGCAATGCTCAGGAACGTGCCACGGCCGCCGAGATAAAGCTCGTTTTTCTCGCCGGTCGGGCCGGGAAGGGCGATGGGCCCCGCGAACTGCTGTTCGGCTTGGGCTGCATAATAGCGGCAGAAATCCACGGCTTCGCGAACTTCGGCGATACAGTCGCCCAGCGTCTTGCCGGCTTCGCGGACCAGAATGTCGACAAGCGTGTCGCGGTCTGCCTCGAGCGCGTCGGCCATGGCACGCAGCACGGTCGCGCGGGCGGCACCACCAAGGGCATCCCAGCCTGGCTGCGCGGCCTGGGCACGTTCTGCGGCGAGGTCCAGGTCGGCTTCCTCAGCTTCGCGGACGGTACCGACAACCTTGCTGGTATCGGCCGGGTTGATGATGTTGACGGGATCGCCGCCGACTTCCTTGCCGGCAACGATGCTGGCGCCGGTGTAGCTGGTGTTCTTGCGGGCCTCAAGGGCGTCCAGAAGCGGTTGATACTGGTTGCGGTCCATAAGGTTACATCCTTTGGAATTCTTGCGGTCCGGGCCATAAATGGCTTCCGGTTTCGGGATCAGGGTATGGCGAAGCGCCGGGGCGGCGAGCACGGTGGTGACGGGGTCCCCCGCGACTTCCTCGACCGGTACATCGGCGTCCATGAAGCGGTTGACGAAGCTGGAGTTGGCGCCGTTCTCCAGAAGGCGGCGCACCAGATAAGGCAGCAGGTCCTCATGCAGGCCAACCGGCGCATAGGTACGGGTGCGGATCACACGGCCCATCACCTTGCTGACCGCTTTATAGAGCAGCGTGCCCATGCCGTGCAGCTTCTGGAACTCATAGCGCTTGTCCCCGGCCATCTCGACGATGGCGGCGATGGTGTGGGCGTTATGGGTTGCGAACTGCGGATAGATGGCATCCTGGGCGTCCAGCATCCGCGCGGCGGTATAGAGGTAAGAAATGTCGGTCGAGGCCTTGCGGGTATAGACCGGATAATCGCTGATCCCCATTTCCTGGGATTTCTTGATCTCGGTATCCCAGTAGGCGCCTTTGACGAGGCGGACGGCGAACTTGCGGCCATTGTCCCGCGCCAGGTGAACCAGCCAGTCGATCACATAAGGCGCGCGCTTCTGGTAGGCCTGCACGGCAAGCCCGAGGCCTTCCCAGCCAGCCAGGTCCGGGTCGGACGCCAGCTTTTCGAAAATACGCAGCGAGATTTCAAGCCGGTCGGCTTCCTCGGCATCGATGGTCATCTGGATGTCGTAAGACTTGGCTTTAAGCGCCAGCTCTTTCACCCAAGGCAGCATCTCAGCCATGACGCGGGCATCGTTGGCTTCGTCATAGCGCGGGTGAATGGCCGATAGTTTGATCGACACGCTGGAGCGGTCGTGCGGGTCGGCGCCATCGCCCTTCGTGGCGGTGCCAACCGCGTCGATCGACTTCATATAAAGCTCGAAATAGCGCTTTGCGGCATCCATGGTGCGCGCGCCTTCGCCGAGCATGTCGAAGCTCATCATCTTGTGTTCGGCGGGCTGCTTGGCCTGGCGGGCCAGGCCTTCGGTGATGGTGCGGCCAAATACGAACTGGCGGCCCATGATCTTCATCGCCTGCTGCACGGCTTTCCGGATCACCGGTTCGCCGGTGCGTGCCACCAGGCGGCCCATGAACTGGCCGGGGTTCTTGACGATGGATTTATCCAGCCGGATCACACCGCCTGTCAGCATCAGGGCCCAGGTGGAGGCGTTGACGAACAGGCTGTCCGACTGGCCCTTGTGCGAGGCCCAGTTGCCGGAATTGATCTTCTCGGCGATCAGCTTGTCCTGGGTTTCGGGGTCCGGCACGCGGAGAAGCGCCTCGGCGAGGCACATCAGCGCCACACCTTCCTGGTTCGACAGGCCGAATTCGGCCAGGAACGCATCGAGCGAGCCCTGGTCTTCCTTCATGGCGCGCGACTGGGCCACGATCGCGGCAGCTTTGGCCGCCACGTCCGCCCTGAGGGTGTCGTCCAACGGGAAATTGTCGATGAATCCGCGGACCGCGGTTTCTTCATCGGCGAGGAAATGGGCGCTCAGGGCGCTGAGTGCACTGGTCCGGTCTTTCGCCGGAAGTGGGGCAATGCGCAGTTTGGCCATCGGATGTCCCTCAACAAATAAATGGCGACGATTTTATTTTGTATCCAATTTTAATCTCCCTTAACCGCAAAAATCCCGGCTGAAAAGCAGAATCGTCATGCGCGCTGAAACCGCCGGAAATGCTGGTGTCTTTATAGCAAAATTCAGCGCCCTCCGCGCGGAAAAATAGCCTGACGCATCTGAAATTATCTGCGCCAAGCCGACTCCGTTTCGCGGGTAGGAAGCGTGTGGTTTTCCTCCCGCCCGTCGCTGTTCTGGTCACTGCGTGGAAAAATACGGTTGACTAATGTTATACTGTAATGCATTCATGAGTAGTGACGACGCAATTAGGGGGAGCGAATGATTTTCAGGAAAAGCATGTTTCTGGTTGGGGCTCTTGCTCTTGGACTTGCCGTACCAACCGCCCACGCAACGCCGAAACGTTTGCTGCCGTCAGAAAAAGGCGTTCCGGTGCAGTTCAAAGGCTACCGCCCAGGATCGCCAGTCAAGATCAACTATGCGGACTGGGATACTATCCTCCACGCCATTGTCATGGAGACGGGCAAGTCGGGCCGCGAGGCGGCTTTACCGCCCCGGCATTCGGTGGGCACGCGGGTTCAGTATGGCAACCAGAGCAGCCGCCGGTTGGAAGGCAACCGCGTCAACTTCGGCGAATTCAATAAGCCCGTGATCAGGATGATCCACGCCATCCGGCTTGACCTTGAAAAGGTGCCAAGCGGGGCCCCCTTGCGGCTGTGGTCCCGCAATGAGCAACTGGCTTATTGGCTGAACCTATACAATATCACCGTGGTGGATGAGATCGCGCACCGCTACCCGATCCGCTCCCTCAAGAAGCTTTATTACGGAACGTCGCGTACCCCGTCGCTTTGGGATCAGAAGATTTTGAAGGTCGCGGGCGTGCCGCTGTCGCTTCACGATATCGAGCACAAAATACTTATCCCTAAATTCCGCAATCCGCTTGTTATGTTCGGCTTGTTCCATGGGTTTGTCGGCAGCAGCAATATCCGTGCGAAGGCTTATACGGCGGACAATGTCTATGACCTCTTGAAGGAAAATGCCCAGGAATTCATCCAGTCCAACCGCGGCATGGAAATCAGGGGGGATACCCTCAAGGTGGCGGTGCTCTTCAAGGCGTATCCGGACCTGTTCCCGGACTTTAACAAGGATATGAAGCAGCTTCTGGCTTACTACTGCGCGCCTGAAAACCGGGGCCGTGTGTTGGCGGCCCATTCGGTCCGGGCGTCTACCAGGGATTTTTATATCGCGGATGTCTATGGCGGGGTGAAATATGCCAGCGATGCTTCGGTCGGCAACGTGGCCGCGCTGATGAGCGCCTTTGTCGCGCCGAAATCCGGCAGCACACAGCCGATGGTGGCTGGAGATATCGGGACCGACCTGGCAACCCAGAACGGGACCTTCGGCTACAGTATGCAAGGCTCCCGCCTGCCGATACAAGCCCGCGAATATCTGCTTAAAATCCGGAAGAAGAACAAGGAACGCAAGGGGACTGTGGACATCCAGGAAGTTGGCAGCGGCGACCGCGTTCAAAAGACAGATGAAGGGTCTGATGGCTCTTGATAGCTACTCGTGACAGCGGGGGAGTGGCTTCGCTATTGAATTCGATCCCTCTTTAGCGGAACCAGTTGGCGGCAGGAGAGCACTCTCCTGCCGCTTTCCATCTTTTGGGCTTAGGCCAGTTTGGTCAGCAGGTCCTTGGTATAGGGCGCCATATCGGCGAAGGCTTCGGCCTTGACCTTCTTGACCCAGTCCGGGTTGGCGATCAGCGCCCGGCCGACGGCGACAAGGTCGAACTCGCCCGCTTCCATGCGGCGGATGAGCTCATCAATGTCCGCGGGTTTGCCTTCGGAGAATTCGGCCTGGCCTGCCTCGGTGAAGGCGGTGTCGATGCCGACGGAGCCGACGGTGATGGTCGGCTTACCGGTCAATTTCTTGGTCCAGCCCGCGAGGTTGAGGTCGCTGTCCTCGAACTCCGGCTCCCAGAAACGGCGGGTCGAGCAGTGGAACACATCGACGCCCGCTTCGCTGAGCGGCGTGAGGAATTGTTCCAGCTCCGCCGGGTTTTTCGCCAGCTTGACGGTATAGTCCTGTTGTTTCCACTGGGACCAGCGCAGGATGACCGGGAAATCGTCAGAAACCTCAGCGCGGATCGCCTTGATGATTTCGGCTGCGAAGCGGGTGCGGGCCACCAGCGAGCCACCCCATTTGTCGGTGCGCTCATTGAGGCCTTCCCAGAAGAACTGGTCAATCAGATAGCCGTGCGCACCGTGGATCTCAACCGCGTCGAAGCCGATGCGTTCGCTGTCTGCCGCGGCCTTGGCGAAGGCGGCGATGACGTCAGCGATGTCCTCCTCGGTCATCTCATGGCAGCGCTTCTTGCCGGGCATCACCAGGCCGGACGGGCCATAGCCGGGGACCTCCGGGTCGGGCTCAACGCCCGCGCGGCGCGTGGAGCCCACGTGCCACAGTTGCGGCGCGATCTTGCCGCCTTCCTTATGCACGGCGTCAACCACGCGCTTCCATCCGGCGAGGGCTTCATCGCCATAGATGAAGGGCACGTTGGGGTAGCCGTTCGCGGCCTTGTGGCCGACGCAGGTGCCTTCGGTGATGATGAGGCCGACACCACCCGCGGCGCGCTTGCGGTAATATTCCACATTCAGGTCATTGGGCACATTGCCGGGGGAGAAGCCCCGGGTCATCGGTGCCATGACGATGCGGTTTTCCAGATGCAGGCTTTTCACATCGAACGGCTGGAACAGGCTCTTTACACTCATTTAGGGGTATCCTTAACGCTCGGGTTTGCGGACTTATGTGGGGCGGGGGAGGCCGCCTGGTTTCGCTTGGAGGTAATAGGTAGGGCCTGATGATGAGGGGTCAAGGGGCGAGCCGCAGATGAGAGCGGCTGTTCAAAAGCTTGTCATCCATCTTGCCGCTTCCCGCGTAGAAGCTTATGACTGAACATCAGACATCCAAGTGGGGAGATCGGAAATGGGACTTAAATCAGTGTTGACCGCCGTGGTGATGGTCGCGGCCTCAATTGGCATTTCATCCGCCGCGTCGGCCGCGGGCGAGAAAACCGCCTATGATTTCAACTTGGTCTCGATCGACCGCAAGCCGCTGCCGATGAAAAGCTTCGAGGGCAAGGCCGTGCTGATCGTCAACACCGCCTCCTATTGCGGCTATACCCCGCAGTTCAAGGGGCTCGAGGCCCTGTGGCGCGCCTACCGCGACAAGGGGCTTGTCGTTCTTGGCATCCCCGCCAATGACTTTGGCGACCAGGAGCCGGGCTCCGAGAAGAACATCAAGAATTTCTGCAAGGTGAACTTCCAGGTCGATTTCCCGATGACCAAGAAGATGATCGTCGACGGCAAGGAAGGCACGGCGGACATTTATAACTGGCTGGCGTCCAAGCTGGGGGAAGACAGCCGTCCCAAGTGGAACTTCTATAAATATCTGGTCGACCGTCAAGGCAACCCGGTGGCCTATTTCCCGAGCAAGGTAACGCCTGAAAGCCCGGAACTCCTCGCCGCCATCGACAAGGCGCTGAAGGACTAACGCACCCTCTCAATTTCGTCACCCTCCGGCTTGACCGGAGGGTCCAGGAACACCGTGCCCATATCTAGATTCGCCGGTCGAGCCGGCGAATGACGAAATGGAGGGTTAGCTGACCGTGTGGCTGCCCGCGCCCCCGTAAAGCGCGTTATTGAGCTCATCCATCGCGGCATCCAGCTCCGTCCCGAGCTTTGAGGGCGGGTTGAAGACGATAAGGCCACTGCCGAGCATGCGGTGGCCTTCAATCGTTTCGGGCGCCATGAATTCGCTGACCATCTTGTCACACCGGATGGCACGCAGGCCCGCCAGCATCTCTTCATGCCGCGCATCCTTCAGGATCGGGTACCAGAGCGCGAAGATACCGCTGTCCCAGCGCCTCAGCGCCTTGGCCATCTTGGGCACGATCTCGGCATATTCGCTTTTGATCTCATAGGACGGGTCGATGAGCACGAGCCCGCGTCTGACACTCGGCGGCACCATGGCGATCATGCCGTTCATGGCGTCCTGGCGGTAAATCTCCACCCGGTCCTTCTTGAAGGCTTCCTTGAGCTTGACCAGTTCACCGGGGTGCAGCTCGCTCAGCACCATACGGTCACCTGCGCGCATCATCTCCCGCGCGATCGCGGGCGAGCCGGGGTAGGCCGTGGCGCCATATTTCGCCCGGAACGTCTCCATCAGCTTCAGATAGCGGCTGAGCGCGGAGGTGTAGGTGCTGCCCAAAGCGATGGCCTTGATGCCATGCTTATATTCGCCGGTCTTGTTGGCTTCGCGGCTCGCGAGGTCATAGACCCCGCGGCCCGCGTGGGTGTCGAAATAGACATAAGGCTTCGGCCGCGCGTTCAAGGCCTCCAGCATCAGCAGGAGGCCGATATGCTTGTGAACGTCGGCAAAACTGCCGGCATGGTAGATATGCTGATAGCTGAACATCTATTTCCTTCAGGCGCCCCAAAACAGGCAGCCAAAAAATCAGGCTGTCAGGAAACCGGTGACGATTTCCTTGAAACTGCGGCTTTCGTCGGTGAGCGCTTCTACGGTCACTGGCACCCGTTCGGCAATCAGTTTCTTCGCGCCCATGAATTCGGCGACCCGGCCGACGCAGTCTGCGGCGATCATCACCCCGTCCTTGAGGTAGAAGAAAGCGACCGAGCGCGCCGCCGCGTCCCCGCGCGTGACCAGCGTATCATAGCCCTGGGAGAGGCCCGCGATCTGCAGCTTCATGCCATACTGGTCTGACCAGAACCACGGCAGCGTGTCATAGACCACGTCCTCGCCCAGCATATTCTCGACCGCCACCTTGGCCTGGTCGACCGCGTTCTGGACCGATTCCAGCCGCATGTCGCGGCCATAAAGCGCATTATGGTGCCAGGTCACGTCGCCGACCGCATAGATCGCCGGGTCGGTCGTGCGGCAATGGTCATCGACGACGATGCCCATGGGGTGCACATCCAGCTCGGCCGCGGCGGCGAGGTCGGCGTTGGCGACAAGCCCGATACCCGCGACCACCATGTCGGCCTCATAGCGGCCGCCGTCCTCGGTCAGCACGGCGGCGACATGGCCGTCCTTGCCCTCGATTTCGGTGACCATCTGGTGCGTGAGGACTGTCACGCCCTCGGCTTCATGGATGGCCTGATAGCAGGCGGAAACTTCGGGGGCGACCACGCGGCTCAAGATGCGGTCGGCGGCTTCCAGCACGGTCACCTTCTTGCCCATCTTGCGGGCAACCGCGGCTGTTTCCAGCCCGATATAGCCGCCGCCGATGACCACCAGCTTTTCGGCCTTCAGGAATTCGGCGCGCATGGCGTCGGTGTCGGCCATGGTGCGGACATAATGCAGGCCCTTCAGGTCATGGCCGGGGCAGGTCAGGCGGCGGGCGTGGCCGCCGGTCGCGAGGATGAGATAGTCGTAAGGCAGAACCTCGCCGTCGCCGAGTTCAAGCTGCTTGGCCGCCCGGTCGATCCGCGTCGCCCGAAGGCCCAGCTTCAGCGTCACACCTGCGTTCTCATAAGCCACTTGCCTCAGGATCGGCAGACGCTCTGCCGCCAGGTCGCCGGAAAGATAGGCTTTCGAAAGCGGCGGGCGCTGGTAGGGCAGTACCGGCTCATCGCTTATGAGCGTCACATCGCCTTCAAACTTGTTCTGCCTCAGGCTGGTGACAGCCTGCGCCGCGGCGTGGCCGCCGCCGACGATGACGATATGGGTCATAACTCAAATCCTTTAAGCGGCAGGTGCGCCGGGCGCCTCAGCCAATTGTCGGCCGGATAATGCGCCCGGGCGTCAATGGTATGCAAGGTAAAGGCATGGCGGGACTTGTCCGAGCGGTTGGCGGCACTCAGGTGCGGGAACTGCCCGCCGAAGATCAGCACCGTGCCCTTGGGTGCGGGCAGGGGGACTTTCCTGTCCTCCTCGAACGGGGTGTCATCCAGCGTGTCATGCCAGGTGTGGGTGCCGGTGTCGGCGCGGCGGAAGGCTTCGCGCAGGGGGCCGGTCTTATGACCTCCCGGAATGCCCCACAGGCAGCCGTTTTCCTCTGTGGCGTCCTCGATCGCCACCCAGAAGCCGAGGCAGCTTTCCGGCTCGGTACGCAGATAGGTGCCGTCCTGATGGCAGAGCACCTCACCGCCGATTTTCGGCTGCTTGAAAATATACATGGACTGTAAAAGTAGCGCGTCCTCATGCCCTAACCCCTGGGCGGCCAGCCGGAAGGCGTCCTGCCGGGTGAAGGCGCTGAAGGTGGGGTCGGTGTCATGCATGGCGTGGCCGACCTTGTTGATCGCCAGATGCTTGGGCACGGTCAGTTCGCCTGCCTCATCGAAGGCTTCCTCTTCGAAGAAGAAGCGGGTCTCATGCCCGGATTCGAGGAAATAGCGGTCCTGGTCATGCGCCTGGCTCGTCGAGGAAAAGACCGAGCGGTGCTCCTCCGGGTCGAAGGCCTCGACCATCTCATCCATGCGCGCCCGTAAACGGTCACAGTCCTCGGGGGTGATCAGGCCATCCAGTACCAGCACGCCGTCCCGGTCGAAAGCCTCACGCATCGCGTCCGTGATGCCGGTAAAGTCGCGCGCGTCAAAACGGGGTATCATATCCTTTAAATCCTCGGGGCCCGCCCGCCGATTAGACCCATGTCTGACGGAGGTTGATTTAGGCCGACCCTTCATGGAAATGAACGAAGCATAGGCCCAAAGGTGCGTCAAGCCTTGCCGGGAGAAGGCGGGTAGGGTACGCCATAGGAAAGCGTATGTGGGGAGGACAAGCATGAGCCAGTTCGAGTTGATTACCGTAGGGGCCGTGGGGCTCTTGCTTCTGCTCGTTCTGTGGCTGGTTGCCCAGGTGCGCAAGCTTTCCGCCAACTTAGAGGGCGGCGATGACCAGAGCCAGCTGATCCGAATCGAAACCCGTCTGCATGACATGGCCGATGCCGCCGCGCGCCGGGAACAGGCCACCCGCACCGAACTTGGCCAGCAGTTCCGGGATAACCGGGAGGAAGTCTCCAAGGCGATCGCGGCGCTTGCTGAACAGATGCGCAAGCTCGGCATGGCGCAGGCCGAGGACCAGACCAAATTCCGCGACAAGCTCGATGAGAAGATGAAGGAACTGCGGGAGGAGAACAGCCGCAAACTCGATGAGATGCGCAAAACGGTTGATGAAAAGCTCCAGACCACGCTGGAAAAACGCCTGAGCGAAAGCTTCAAGGCGGTGTCCGAACGGCTTGAGGCCGTGCAGCGGGGCCTTGGCGAAATGCAGTCGCTCGCCACCGGTGTCGGTGACCTCAAGCGCGTGCTCACCAACGTTAAATCCCGCGGCACCTTCGGCGAAGTGCAGCTTGGCCTGTTGATTGAGGATTTCCTCACCCAGGACCAATATGTCGCCAACTATGACTGCGGCAAAAGCTCCGGCGGGGAGCGGGTCGAATTCGGCATCCGCGTGCCCGGCACGGAGCGGGATGTCTTCCTGCCGGTGGACGCCAAATTCCCCACCGAGGATTATGAGCGGCTTCTGGGGGCTGTGGAGATCGGTGACAAGGTGGGCATCGAGGACGCGGGCAAGGGGCTCGAACGCTCCGTGCGCAAGTTCGCCAAGGACATCAACACCAAATATATCAACCCGCCGCACACCACCGACTGGGCGATCCTGTTCCTGCCGACCGAGGGGCTTTATGCCGAAGTGCTGCGCCGCCCCGGCCTTTTCGAAAGCCTGCAGCGGGACCTGAAGGTCACGGTGGCGGGGCCGACCAACTTCCAGGTGCTGCTCAGCACCTTCCGCATGGGCTTCCGCCAGATGGCGCTCGAAGAACGTGCGGGTGAGGTGTGGGATGTGCTCGGCGCGGTCAAGCGCGAGTTTGAAAAGTTCGGCGGCGATGTCGACAAGATCGCCAAACAGCTCCACACCGCGCTCCACCAGACCGATGAGATCCAGAAGCGCAAGCGCGTCATGCTCAAGGCGCTCAAGAATGTCGAAGCCGTCGAAGCCGAAAACGCTGCCCCCATGCTGTTCGGGGACGAGGACGCTTAATTAGGTTATTTTGTCGCTTTACCTATGCGCCATATGGTCACCTCATTCTTGAGGCGGTTTACTAGTAGAGTCACGTCTGCTCCTGGGAAATAATAGGCATCGTGTAAATGAGACATTGTTGACGGGCTTTTCTCCGATTTACCCAAACGCTTTTCAAATTTTCTAAGATCCCATGGGTACCCCATATAGACTGTGCTAATTACCCATTTCTGGCGCTTGTTTTGTAGGACTATTGAAGCCCTACTTTTGCCTCCCCCTACTAGCCTGAGTTTTGTTTTGGCGTGCATTTCGGGGATGTGTGCAGCCCTAGAATTACCCTTGGCACCCCATCTTGGGTAAAAGTCGACAGTTGCATTATATCTAGCTGATGGTAGGGGGCTGCTGGCCTTGGCCGTATCAAGAACTGCTGTAGTAACTCTGCCTGTTAGTGTAACTCTCTGATCATAACCTACGTATGTATCGTTAGGCTTTTGTCCAGCCAAGTCGACGGAGGCCATCACTTGAATTGGTGTGGGTGCATCCGTAGTGATAATAAATTTTACCCTATGGTCGTCTAGTGCTCTTGCTTCCACTTGAATTGAGGGGGAGTGCGCCTTCGCCTTTGTGCTTGGTATTAGGGCCAAAAAGGCTGTTGAAAGTAGTATTACGATACGCAGCATGTAGTGCTTCCCCCTATTTTTCTAATCAGCGCGAGGCTTTATATTCTCTTATATATAGAATATTACTCTAAAAAAGAGTGATTGCGTAAGGTGTCATATGAATCAGTTCCAACTCCACTCCTCAGTTTGAAAAAGTCCCTATAAAAAGTGGTGGAGGAAGAGTTTCCCCGCATCCCTTTGACTGAAATCAAACCGGGTATTTTTCGCGGCTGTTATACTCCTGCCATATTCAAGGATTAGGAGTATCCATATGAGCCATGTACCGCACGAGCTTCGGGAAGAGTTTCCGGAATTCACCGACAAAATCGCAGCCCTCAAGGCAGGCGATGAAGATTTTCATCAGATGTCGGATGAGTATCACACGATCAACCGGGAAATTCACCGGATGGAAACGGGCCTTGAAGGCGCGTCGGATGTGGCTGAAGAGGAACTCCGCAAGAAGCGCATGGTCCTCAAGGATGCCATCTATGCCAAGCTGAAGGACGCCTAAGCGCGCTCGCCCTTCAGCCTATTATGGCAGGGTCCTTGGGACAGATGCCAAAAAAATAGGGGGAGTCCTCAATGAGGCTCCCCCTGTTCAGTATGCTGGGTGGGGTGGAAATAATACATGCAATAAGTGTATAATATAAACTCATGATGTCAAGGAGATGATAATGCCCTATACGTCCGACGCCCCGGAACGCGGGCGCGACTTTCCGGATCTCAGCAGCCTTCGGGGTGCAGAGGACGGTGTTGCCCGGCTCGCGCGGGCCTATGAAAACGCGCGCATGAGCCTCATTGCCATGGAGGATGGCCAGCCGCGCTCACGCCGCTTTTCGCAGGCCGAGCTCAGGACCACGCTCCATGCGCTCAGCCTGCAGATTTCCTGCCGGCTCGGAAACTGATGCCCGCGGGCCTTATGGGCCCGTGCTTGTGATAGTGCCAGTCGGGCCGTGCCCGTTCAGACGGGGCAAGCCCGGACTGTGACAGCAATGTGACCGCTTTTGCGACGAAGCGTGCAAAAAGCGGGACGGGGGTTCTTGAAGCCCTCCGACACCCTCCCTACATTAGGTCTGTAGCCACGAAAGAGAGCCGCATAAGTGGCCAGGCTACGAAACGACAGCAAAAACGACATAAGCCATCCGACAGCAATAATGATGGCGATGAAAGCGAGGATAAAAGCCATGTTTACCGACCTTCTTACCAAGACCGATTCTGGTCCTTCTCAATTCAGGCCTGTACGGGCAACACGTGCTTGGCGTCGCCGCCGCCGTGTCGAACGTCTGGCCCGCGTTTCGGTCGCCATCTGCTGACCGGACCGTGTGTAAAGTTTGAACCCGCTGTTGCCCTGGCTCCAGGTTCTGTGCGTCTAGGCATAAGGTAATAGCGAGTTCCGGTCGGGCCGGGGTGCGGATCATACCCCTGACCCTAGCCCCAAGAGCCCATCCTGGCCCGACCACCCCTGATTATTACGAACTCTGTCCCGAGTATCGGAACTTTCCTCCCGACCCCCAAGTGGGAGGGATCTGCGTTCCACTCCTAACCTACCTACCCAAGCACTTGGCGCCGCCTTTTTCCCGAGGTGGCGCCACTTTCCTTTTCAGGGCATTTCTGGATACGCGCGGGCTCGTCGCTTGCCGCCATGTGCGCGGCTGTGTTTAATGGCGGGGACAACAGCCGGTCCGGCTGGGGCAACAGGAAAAGGATGCGATGAAACAAGAGGCGACACTGTTTTCGGTGGCGGGGATGGACCTCCGCGCGGGGCCTGACTGGGCGGCGGAAGCGAGCCTGATGGCGGAAGTCTCCGGCCCCGTGTGCGGGGTGGATGAGGTCGGGCGCGGCCCGCTTGCCGGCCCGGTGGTTGCCGCCGCGGTGGTGCTGAACCCCGAGCGCGTGCCCGAAGGCCTCAATGACAGCAAGAAGCTCACGGAGAAAAAACGGGAGCGTCTCTATGACCTTATCCATGAAAATGCCCTCGCCGTGATGATCGCCGAAGCCAGCGTCGAGGAGATCGATAGAATCAATATTCTGGAGGCCTCCATGCTGGCGATGCGCCGCGCGGTCGAGGGGTTAGCCCTCAAACCCGCAGGGGCCCTCGTGGACGGCAACCGCTCGCCCGGCCTTAACATGCCGACGCGGACGCTGATCAAGGGCGATGCCCGCTCCCTTTCCATCGCCGCTGCCAGCATCGTCGCAAAAGTTTTTCGTGATCGGTTGATGAAAAATCTCGCCGAAGAGCACCCCGCGTACGGATGGGAGCAAAACGCAGGATATGGTGTGCCCAAACATCTGGCTGCACTAAAGCTGGTGGGTGTGACGCCGCATCACCGCCGATCTTTTGCCCCGATTCGGCAGATTCTGAGTGAAGAATAGCTTACAACTGATTGATTCAGCTTAAAGAATCACTTGACCTCGAGTCGCCTTCGACTCATACTCCAGCCCATGGTTCGCCGGGAAAAACACCAAAATCAGACCTGAAAACAGGTCATTTCCGGCAGAATGGGACGGAGAATTTTATGGCTTTTGCACAGAGTGCGGCGCGCGGCGCCGACACCCGTGAGGCGCTGCCTCTTAATCAGATTTTGCAGGGGGACTGCATTGAGCGGATGAACGCATTGCCGGCCGGGTCGGTCGACGTGATCTTCGCGGACCCGCCCTATAATATGCAGCTCAAGGACAATCTGCACCGGCCCGACCATAGTAAGGTCGACGGCGTGCATGACGCCTGGGATAAATTCTCCAGCTTCGCGGCCTATGACGAGTTCACTTACCGCTGGCTCGCCGCCGCCAAGCGCGTGCTCAAGGACACCGGCACCATCTGGGTGATCGGCTCCTACCACAATATTTTCCGCGTCGGTGCGGCGATCCAGAACCTGGATTACTGGATCCTCAACGACGTGATCTGGCGCAAGTCGAACCCGATGCCCAACTTCCGCGGCACCCGTTTCACCAACGCGCACGAGACGCTCATCTGGGCTGCCAAGTCGGCGGACAAGGGCGGCTATACCTTCAACTATGATGCCATGAAGGCCATGAACGACGACACGCAGATGCGCTCGGACTGGACGCTGCCGATCTGCTCGGGCGGCGAACGCCTCAAGAATGGCGACAAGAAAGCCCACGCGACGCAGAAGCCGGAATCGCTGCTGTACCGTGTGCTGATGGCCTCGACCAAGCCGGGCGACGTTGTTCTTGATCCCTTCTTCGGCACCGGCACCACCGGCGCTGTCGCCAAGAAGCTCGGCCGCAACTTCATCGGTATCGAGCGTGAAGACGCTTACATCGAGGTCGCGACCAAGCGCCTCGATGCCATCGAAACGCTGGATGAAAATGCGCTTGAATTCACCAAGGGCAAGCGCGCCCAGCCGCGCGTTCCGTTCGGCACGCTGGTTGAACGCGGCCTCATCCAGGCCGGTGACACGCTTTATGACACCAAGCGCCGCTTCGCCGCCCGCGTCCGCACCGACGGCACGCTGGTGATCGATGACACCAAGGGCTCGATCCACCAGGTTGGTGCCCGCGTCCAGGGCGCCCCGGCCTGCAACGGCTGGACCTTCTGGCACGTGGAACGCAAAGGCGAGCTGATGTCGATCGACGACCTGCGCCAGCAGGTGATCGCAGAAATGCACTAGAGGTTACCTCCGAAAGCATGGGATGCCCGTCCTGTGCTTTTGTTAAGGCGCTCTCCTGCCCAGGAGGGCGCCTGTTTTTTGGTACCCTCCCGAAGCTGTGAGCATTTGTGACGGCGACACCTGACGCCCGGTCCGCTATGGTGCCCACGGTGGGTTCCGGATCAGGAGTATTGAGATGACCAAACTGTTTGCTGCCTTTACGCTCGTTCTTGGGCTTGTTGCCGGCCCGGCTTTCGCCGCTGATGCCAGCCTCAGCCTCGATATGCACAATATGCACACGCCCGCGCCGGGGCTGATGACCGGGGGGCAACCTTCGAAAGCCGACCTCGAGAAACTGAAGGCAGCCGGCTATAAGGTGATCGTCAACCTGCGCCTGCCGACCGAGGTCACCAAGACGGAAGACCCAGCCAAGGCGGACCAATATAATTTCCCTGAAGCGAACGATGCGCTATCGCTCGGCTTCCAATATATCAACCTGCCGGTCAAAGGCGCCGCGGGGATTTCGGAAGAAAATGCCCGCACGCTCGATGCCATACTGAAGGCGGCGAAAGGCCCTGTGCTGGTGCATTGCAGCAGTGGCAACCGGGCAGGTGGCCTGATTGCCCTGCGTGCCTTTTATGTCCTGCATCAAAGTAAGGACGCAGCGCTTGCCGCTGGCCGTCAGGCGGGCCTGACCCAGCTTGAGCCATTGGTCAAAGCAACGCTGGACCACGCACGGTAAGGGCTCCTCCCCGGTTTGAAAAGCTGGGCGGTCCCGGCCGGGGCCGTCACGCTTCCTTCCCAAGCTGTTATGGTGAAATTGCACCAAAAGGTGTATTTTGCAGTCTGGTGTCGTGACCGGCACGGCATGAGGAGGAGGGAGCTATCATGATAGTCCGGACCCTGACCTTTGTTTTTCTTCTGATCTGGCTGCCTATCGGTGCCGCTTATGCGGGCGGGGCTGAAACCGGTTTTGACATGAAGAACCGGCATGAACCCTTGTCGGGCGTGATGACCGGCGGCAAACCCACCAAAGAAGACCTGATGAAGCTGAAGGCGGAAGGCTATACCACCGTCATCAACCTTATGATGCCGAACGAAGTCATCCCCACGGTCAACAAGGCGGATGATGAAAAATATAACTTCCCCGAAGGCGATTATGTCGCCTCGCTCGGCCTTCATTATGTCTCCATCCCGGTCAAGGTGCCGGACGGGCTGACGGAAGCGAATGCCCGCCTGGTCGATGAGGCTCTGAAGGCGGCAAAAGGCCCGGTGCTCCTCCATTGCAGCAGCGGCGGCCGTGCCGGTGCGATGCTGGCCCTGAGGGCCTTCTATGTGGATGGCGCAAAACCGGATGAGGCCTTGGCGCTTGGGCGCAAGGGTGGTGTCAGCATACTGGAGCCGGATGTGAAAGCGATCCTGGGGATCAAGGACGAATAAGTATCCGTTCAGCCCTTCGCCGCAAGGCTGGCCATCTTCTTGAAGACGGTGGGCAGGCCGACGTCCTGAAGCGCCTCCAAGGGGTGCCAGAAGCCATTCTCAATATTGTAGCGCTGGCTGGCTTTCGCGGCCACCAACCGTGTTTCCAGGTGGAAATGGGTGAAGGTATGCTTGGCCGTGCCGTCGACCGGCTTCCAGTAATCGTCACTGGGCTTATGGTCGAGCCATTCCGGCTTGGCCGGGAAATCGGCGCGTTCGGTCCAGGGGGTGGAAAAAAGCCCCGGCATGCCACCGAGAAGCCCCTTGGGCGCGCGCCGTTCCAGAAGCACATGTCCGTCATGAATGAGCCAGAAGGCGACGGTGCGCCGGGTCGGCTTTTCCTTCTTCGGCGCCTTCATCGGGAAACGCTCGGCATCGCCGGCGGCGCGGGCCGCACAGGCCTTGACCCATGGGCACAGGAGGCATTTGGGCTTCTTCGGTGTGCAGACCGTCGCCCCCAGGTCCATCATCGCCTGGGCGAAATCGCCTGGGCGCTTGGTCGGCGTGATCGCGGCGGTCAGGGCTTTTATACTTTTCTTCGCGCCCGGCAGTTCTTCTTCCAGACGGTTCAGGCGGCTGATCACCCGCTCGACATTTCCGTCGACCACGGCGGCGGCTTCACCGAAGGCGATGGCGGCGATGGCGGCGGCGGTATAGTCGCCGACACCGGGCAGGGCACGCAGGCCAGCTTCATTGTCCGGGAAGCGGCCGCCATGATCCGTGACTACGGCGTTCGCGCATTTGTGCAGGTTCCGGGCCCGGGCGTAATAGCCAAGCCCCGCCCATTCCTTGAGGACATCGTCAAGCGGGGCGGCGGCAAGGGCATCCACCGTTGGCCACAGCGCCATGAAGCGGGCGAAATAATCCTTCACCGTGGCAACAGTGGTTTGCTGCAGCATCACCTCGGAAAGCCACACGGCATAGGGGTCAGACGCACGGCCGGGCTCGGCGCGCCAGGGCAGGCGGCGCCGGTTGCTGTCGTACCAGTCGAGGAGCTCTGTTGCGCGGTCTGTCATCACTATAACTTGAGGGCTTGAAAGGTTAGGGCGTTTGTCCTTGTGCCCGCGGAGGGCGTTTGATAGCACTGACCATAATCCAAGCGACAAATAGAGCAAGCCTTATGGCTGGACCAGCGCGCAAATCAGATCGCCGTTTTAAAGTTGCCCCGGCTTCCGAGGTGGCTGGACGTTTGCTTGCGGGCACCATGCGCAAGCGTGGCTTCGTTCAGGCCGAGGTGGTGACACGCTGGGCGGATATCGTCGGGCAGGAGCTGGCGATGAGCACGGTGCCGGTGAAGCTGGTTTTTCCGCGTGGCGAACGCATGGGCGCGACCCTCGTGGTCAGGACAGAGTCGGCCTTCGCGCCGCTTCTGACCCACAAGGCACCGCACATCATTGAAAAGACCAACAGTTTTTTCGGTTATGGCGCGGTAGCCAAGATGACCGTGGTTCAGGGGCCTCTGCCGCACAAAACCGTCTATCAGCAGCTTGAAAAGACACCGCTCAAGCCTGCCGATAAAGGCAAGCTGGAGGCGTTAACCGGCACGGGAGAGTTGAGCCCGCTCCGGCAAGCGGTTAAAAGTCTTGGCGAATATGTCCTTGGCAGAAACAAGAAGGACTGATGCGTAACGCCGTTGCGCATCTTGTAGATTGGGGAGAACGGGTATGACCCACCTGAAGCGGCTTGCGGCCGCTCTATGTATGGCCGTAGTGCCGATGTTTGGCTTCAGCGCGGCCCATGCGGCAGATAAGGCGGCAGATAAGGCGGCGCCAGCCGCAACCGTAGGCCTGCGCGGCGATATTGTGTACGGCAAGAAAGACGCACCGCTTGTGCTTATCGAGTATGGCTCCCTGACCTGCCCGCATTGCGGCCATTTCGCCAACGACGTTTTCCCCACGATCAAGAAAGACTATATCGACACCGGCAAGGTGAAATATATCTTCCGCAATTTCATCCTCGACCGGTTCGACCTTGCCGCGGCGGAAGCGTCGCGCTGCACGTCGGATCCGGAAAAGACCAAGACCATGATCGCCACTTTCTATAAAACCCAGAAAGACTGGATCATGGCTGAGAACCAGTATGAGGCGATTGCCGCCATTGCCGCCAAGTCGGGCGTCAGCAAGCAGGATTTCGCCAAGTGCCTGACCAGCGACGACCTGGGCAAATATCTGCTGGATATGCGCACCGAAGGCGCCAAGAAATACAAGATCCGCGGCGTGCCGATGCTGATTCTCAACGGTAAGGAGATCAAGGAGCATGATCTGGCCGGGGTGAAGAAACACCTCGATAGCGGCCAATAGGCTGTCAGGTATCCGGCTCAGCCCTCGGGCATGTAAAAATGACTCGCTCATGGCGAGTTTGCGATGTAAACACAATATCTGGTAGGTGAGGATATGACTGCACACAAGAAATTCGGTTTTGGGATGCGCGCGCTTGGCATGATGGCCGGTGTTCTCATGCTTGCGGCTTGCGGTAACGGCAAGTCCGGTGACGGTGCTGCGAAGACGGACGGTTTCCCGCCCGCAGCCAAAACCCAGATCGAGGTTCCGGCTGATGTTGCCAAAAGTGGCACCTGGGGTGATGTGGTCTATGGCGATGCGAACGCGCCGGTCGAGATCATCGAATATGCCTCCATCACCTGCCCGCACTGCGCGCAGTTTTATCGGGATGAATTTCCGGAGCTGAAGAAAGAATTTATCGACACCGGCAAGGTGAAGTTCATCTTCCGGAACTTCCTTCTGAACCGGCTTGACCTGGCGGCCTCGACTGTCGCGCGCTGCGGCGACATGGATACCACAAAGAAGCTGATGCAGATCCTGTATGAGCGCCAGGCTCAGTGGGAAGGGTCGAAAACGCCTGAGGACGAACTGGCCGCCATCGCGCGCCGGGTCGGCATCAGCCGCACCGAGTTCGACCGGTGTCTCGAGAACACCAAAATGCATGAGCATCTGACCAAGATGAGCACCATTGCGCAGAAACAGTATCAGGTTAAAGGCACGCCGACGCTGTTTGTGAATGGTATCAGGATCGAAGGCCACGGTATGGACGCGATCAAGAAAGCAATTGCCGACGCCAAGTAGCGTCAATTCCGGGAAAGCGGTTTGCCGGGGGGCGGACCGCTTTCTGTCTGTAACAGAGGGGGAGTAGGGCGGCCATGCGGTTTTCGCGTCTCAGGCTGTCAGGGTTTAAATCCTTTGCCGACCCGACCGAGCTTCATATCGAGCGCGGTCTGACGGGGGTCGTCGGCCCGAATGGCTGTGGCAAATCCAACCTTCTCGAAGCGCTTAGGTGGGTGATGGGTGAAAACCGCGCCAAGTCCCTGCGTGGTGCCGGTATGGAAGACGTGATCTTCGGGGGCACCGACCGGCGTTCGCCCCGCAACCTCGCCGAAGTGACGCTGGTAATTGACAACCACATGCGTGTGGCCCCTGCCGATTATAACGAAGAAGATTTCATCGAGGTTACCCGCCGGATCGAGCGGGATTCAGGCTCGGCCTACCGGATCAACGGCAAGGACGTGCGCCAGAAGGATGTGCAGCTCCTGTTTGCGGACGCGGCCACCGGCGCGCATTCGCCCGCGCTCGTCAGCCAAGGCCGCATCGGCAACCTCATCAACGCCAAGCCGGAGGACCGGCGCGCGATCCTTGAGGAAGCCGCGGGGATTTCCGGCCTGCACACGCGCCGGAAGGAAGCTGAAAGCCGCCTCAAGGGCGCTGAGGGCAACCTGGTGCGCGTGCAGGATGTCATCCAGGCGATGGAGGCGCAGATATCTAGCCTCAAGCGTCAGGCCAAGCAGGCTGTGCGCTACCGCAGTATTTCGGGCGATATCCGCCAGGCCGAAGCCAGCCTGATGTATCTCAAATGGAAAATGTCGGCCGAGGAAGTCATCCAGCTTGAAAGCAAGCTCCGCGAGGCCGAGGTGCAGGCGGGCGAAGTGACCGGCAAGGTCACGGAGCTTTCCGCGGCACAGGCCGAACTGGCGGCCAAGCTGCCGCCGCTCAGGGAAGCGGACGCCGAAGCCGCTGCCCGGCTCCAGCGCCTGACCATCGAACGGGAAAACCTGGATGCCGAGGCCGAACGCCGCAAGGCGGCGGCAGCGACCCTCCGGGCAACGCTGGAACAGATCGCCAGTGACCGCGCGCGCGAACAGGAAATCTCCGCCGACGCTCGCGCCGCGCTCGACCGCCTGAACGGCGAGAAAAAGCGCCTGGAAGCCGCGCGTGACGCCGAAAAGGATGCCGAGACCGCCGCCCGCGAAGCGCTTGATGGCAGCCAGAAAGCGGCAGGCGGGGCTGAGGCCGACTATGACAAGATGAGCGAACAGGCCGCCCAGGCCCGGGCGCGCCGCTCCAGCCTTGAAAGCGACAAGCTGGCGATTGCCCGCCGGGTCGAACAATTGGGGGCCGAACAGGTCCGCATCCAGGGCGATATCGATGCCATGGCGGCGGAAGACGCGGTCATTGCCGCTTTGAAGGCGGCCGAGAAGGAGGTCGCCGACGGGGAAGACCGGCTCGCCAAGGCCACTGAAGCCTTGCAGGAAGCCGAAGCCGCCACCCAGGACGCGCGCACCCGCCGCAATGATGCCGATGCTGTCCGGTCTGAGCAGGAGGGCGCGGCCAAAACCTTGGCGGGTGAGGTGGCGAGCCTCGCGAAACTTCTTGAAGCCGATACCGGCAAGGCCGAAAGCCCGGTTGCAGACCGGCTCAAGGCTAAGCCGGGATATGAGCGTGCGGTCGGTGCTGCGCTCGGCGGGGAAGCCGAAGCCGGAACAGGCGATGGCGCCGCCCGCTACTGGGCCGACCTTCCGGCGCTTGAGCCCGCTTCCTGGCCGGACGGTGTCGAAAGCCTTGAAGGCTATGTTGAGGCGCCGGGCGTGCTGGCGCGCCGGTTCGGCTATGTCGGCCTTGTGGGCGAGGGCGCTGATGGCGCGGCGCTCCAGAAAATGCTCAAGCCCGGCCAGCGGCTGGTGTCCCGTGATGGCGGCTTCTGGGCGTGGGACGGTTATGTCGAAAAAGCCGGGGCGCCGGGGGCGGCTGCCGTCAGGCTCGAACAGAAGAACCGGCTGGCGGCGCTTAAGAAGCAGCACGCCAAGGCGGTTGAAGCGTCCGACGCCGCGGCTGAGGTTGCGCGCACAGCCCACGACGCGCACCAGAAAATGCGCGAGGCCGAGCAGGCGGTCCGCCAGCTCCGGCAGGAAGCCGAACGGGCCCTTGGGGATGCCCGCCGTGCGCTTGTCGCGGCCGAACAGGAAGCCAGCCGCCGGGCGACCCGGGCCAACATGCTCAAGGAAACGCTGACCCGGCTGAAGATGGAAGAGGGCGAAAGTCAGGAACGGCTGGATGCCATCGACGCCAAGATCGCCGAGCTGCCGGAAACCACCGCGCTTGAAGAGGACCTCAAGACCCGCCGGGCCGAGGTTGAGCGGCTGAGGGGTGAGCTGAGCCATGCCCGCGCGGCTTATGACAGCCTGCGCCGCGAAGCCCAGGCCCGCACCGACCGGCTGACGGCGATCGCGACCGAATCAGGCGCCTGGACCGTCCGGGTTACTGGGGCGGATAAGCAGCTCAAGGCGCTTGATGAGCGGGAAGACGACACCAAGAAACAGCTCGCCGCGGCAGAAGCCAGCCCGGAGGAGCATGAAAAACGCCTTCAGGCGCTTCTGGACCAGCTGTCCGTGGCGGACGCGGCCAGGACAGCTTCCAGCGAAGCTTTGCGCACCGCCGAAGCGGCGCTCGCTGAAAAAGACCAGGCCTTCCGGGCCATCCAGGAGGTCCAGGCCGAAGCGCGCGAACGCCAGATCCGGGCCGAAGCCTCGGTCGAGAATGCGCTGACACGCCGCAAGGACATCGCGCTCCAGATCGGGGAGCGCTTCGAATGCGCGCCCACCCAGCTGATGGAAAAGGTCGGCATCGAAAGCGCCGACAAGCTGCCGGACACCTCGGTGCTTGAGGTTCAGCTCGAAAGATTGAAGCGGGAGCGGGAGCGCCTGGGCGCCGTGAACCTGCGCGCCGATGAGGAACTGACCGAGATCGAGGAGCAGCTCAACCACCTGACCGGTGAGCGCGCGGACCTGGAGACCGCCATCGCCCGGCTCAGGCAGGCGATCGCCGGCCTCAACAAGGAGGGGCGCGAACGCCTGCTGTCGGCGTTCGATGTGGTCAACCAGCATTTCGGGGACCTGTTCAAAACCCTGTTCGGTGGCGGCACCGCGCATCTGGAGCTGACCGAATCCGACGATCCGCTCAATGCCGGGCTGGAAATCTTCGCGAGCCCGCCGGGCAAGAAGATGCAGGCGCTGTCGCTCTTGTCCGGGGGCGAGCAGGCGCTGACGGCGCTGTCGCTCATCTTCGCGGTCTTCATCACCAACCCGGCGCCCATCTGCGTGCTCGACGAGGTGGACGCGCCGCTTGATGACGCCAACGTCGAGCGTTTCTGCAACCTGCTTGAGGAAATGATCGACCGTACGGACACCCGTTTCCTGATCGTGACCCACAATGCCGTGACCATGTCGCGCATGAACAGATTGTTCGGTGTGACCATGGCGGAACGCGGAATCTCCACCCTCGTTTCGGTGGACTTGGAGCGTGCCGAGGAACTGCGCGACGCGGGCTAGGGTTTTTCTTCTTATTTTACCATTAAAAACAATAGCTTAATCTTTTGTCCGCAAGGCTTGACACCTGAGGGGGCAATCACTATGTTGCAGGCGCCTTTTGGCAGCACTTCTAATTGTTCGGGAGTGTGCTGGCGGTAAAGGCGCTGAACCTTGTCCCGAAGGGGGAAATGCTGTGGGTGATATTGATAAAGACCCTAAGCTTGCGGCCCTTGAGGAACGGTTGAGCCAGGCTCGGAAGAAAGCAGAGCCGGAACCCGAAAGGGTATCGGCAAATTCATCGGCGATGAGTGCAGCTTTCAAACTGGGGATTGAATTAGTGGCCGGAGTTGGTATCGGCGTGCTAATTGGCTTGACCTTAGACAAATGGCTCGCTACACCGCCCGTGTTTTTGTTCGTGTTTCTATTTTTAGGTTTTGCTGCGGGTCTACGCAATGTTATTCGCGAGGCTAAGAGAATGCAGGACCAGAGCGACGACTGAGCGTCGCTGAAACATGGTAAGGTTTGACAGCATGCCGCTTTTAGCGACGTGCCTAAATGAATGAGACGGTAGCCGTGGCCCACAGTCCTATTGAGCAGTTCAAGATCAAGCCCATTTTCGACTGGCATATTGCCGGTTTTGATGCGTCTTTCACCAACAGCTCGCTGTGGATGGTCATCGTGATCACGCTGACGACCTTCTTCATGATCGGCGGAATGCGCAAGGCTTCGGCTGTGCCGGGCCGCTGGCAGTCGGCTGTTGAGATCATGTATGAATTTGTCGCAGGCATGGTCCGCGACAACGTCGGCCGCGAAGGCAAGAAATATTTCCCGTTCGTGTTCACGCTGTTTGTGTTTGTGCTTGGCTGTAACCTGGCAGGCTTGCTTCCCTACAGCTTCACGGTAACGAGCCATATCATTGTCAACTTCGCGATGGCCCTGTTTATCTTCACGGGCGTCACCCTCATCGGTTTCTTTAAGAATGGCGCTGGCTATCTGCGCCTGTTCGCGCCGGCCGGCGTGCCCCTGTGGCTGCTGCCGCTGATCACAGTCATCGAGATCATTTCCTACTGTATCCGTCCCTTCAGCCTGTCTGTGCGTCTGTTCGCCAACATGCTGGCTGGCCACATCATGCTGAAAGTCTTCGCGGGCTTCATCGTGACCCTGGCCCTGGGCGCCGGTGTTGCCGGTGCAGCGGGTGCGGTACTGCCGTTCGGTGTGACTGTTATCCTGACCGGCCTTGAGCTCCTGGTAGCGTGCCTCCAGGCTTATGTATTCACGATTTTGACCTGCATCTATCTGAATGATGCCATGCATCCTGGGCATTGATAGGTCTGGTCGCGACGCCCCTAACCATACAATCAACATACTGATCCAGTTATAGAAAAGGACTACATCATGGAACTCGCAGCTGCAAAAATGATCGGTGCTGGTATTGCCACCCTCGCTCTCGCCGGTATCGGTATCGGCCTCGGCAACATCTTCGGTAGCTACCTCTCCGGCGCTCTTCGCAACCCGTCGGCTGCTCCGAAGCAGTTCACGAACCTGCTGATCGGCTTCGCCCTGACTGAAGCAACCGGCCTGTTCGCGCTGGTTATCGCCTTCCTGATCCTGTTCACCTAAGAACAGCGATTTAGAACCGGATCGGTGTCTCGGCGCGGTCTTATGGCCGCGCCAGACCTACACCGGGCCACTTGTGGTATGATCCACAAGGGATGGCCAAAAAGGCCAATATTGAACACCTAGCCACAGAGGCAAGTGATGTCAGAAGCTCATACAGAAGTCGCTGAAAGCCAACATGAGGGCGGCCTGCCGCAGCTCAATACGGCGACCTATGAAGGGCAGATCATCTGGCTGGTTATCAGCTTTGCTGTGCTGTTCCTCATTGTGTCACGTTTGGTTCTGCCGAAAGTGACCAAGGTTCTGGAAGAGCGCGAAGAGCGTATCGCCAATGATCTGGATACTGCGGAACGGCTCAAAAGGGACGCGGAAGAAGTGAAAGCGGCTTATGAAGCTGCGATCGCCGAAGCCCGCTCCAAGTCGAAAGACCTGATCCTGGCTGCGAAGGAAACCATCCAGGCCGATATCGCCAAGGCGCTGGCCGACCTTGATGCTGACCTCAGCAAAAAGGCCGACGAAGCCGAGGCTGAAATCGCCAAGGCCCGTGATAAAGCTTTCGCCAGCATCGATGCGGTTGCCACGGAGGCCGCTCAGGACATGCTCAAGAAGCTTGCCGGTATCGAAGGTGAAGATGCGGCTGTCGCCAAAGCCGTAAAGTCGGCGCTCAGCGCCACGAAGGGGGCTTAAAATGGAAGCGCATGAAGCATTCTATGTAAACCCGGAATTCTGGGTAGCCCTTGGTTTCTTCGGCTTTGTAGCCCTTGTTCTCCGGATGAAGGGCCACAAGCAGCTCGGTGCCATGCTCGATGAGCGTTCGGCTGCGATCAAAGCCCAGATCGAAGAAGCCAAGACCCTGCGTGACGAAGCTGAAGGCCTGCTTCTCGATTATCAGCGCAAACAGCGCGAGACCGAGAAAGAAGCGGCTGAGCTGCTCGCTCATGCCCAGGAAGACGCCCGGATCATGACGGAAGAGGCGAAAGCCGATATCGCCGTGCTGATCGAGCGCCGCACCCGTGCCGCGCAAGAGAAGATCCATCAGGCGGAAGCCGCTGCGGTCAAGGAAGTTAAAGCCGCTGCGGTCAACGTCGCTGTTGCGGCAGCCAGCCAGGTTATGGCCGATAGCCTCAAGGGCAAGGCCGGCGGTACGCTGATCACCGACGCTATCGATGATCTGGACGGCAAGCTGCACTAAGTTTCTGTACTGAGTACCCTTTGTTTTGAGTAGCTATGACGCCCCGCTTCGACGGGGCGTTTTTGCTTGTATAAGGCGCGGCCTTTGGCTAGCCATAGGGCGACCTTAAGGGAAATGAACATGCATAAGGAAACAGCCGGTCAGCTTATGCGCTGGGCCACACGGGCGTCGGTCGGTGTGGCATCGAGCCTCGTCGTCGCCAAGGCGGCCGTCTGGTGGATGTCCGGCTCGGTGGCGCTTCTGGGTTCGCTTACGGATTCCGCGCTCGACCTCGCCGCGTCGCTCGTGACCATGTTCGCGGTCAAAACCGCGTTGACCCCACCCGATGAAGACCACCGGTTCGGCCACGGCAAGGCTGAAGCGCTTGCCGGGCTTTTCCAGGCTTCGGTGATGAGCGGGTCGGCCGTGTTCCTGATCCTGGAATCCTTCCACCATATCTGGACGCCGCTGCCCGTGGCGCATTCGTCGCTGGTGATGGCGGTTTCGGTGGCGGGGATCGTGCTGTCGCTCGGCCTTGTCCTGTTCCAGGCTTATGTGATCCGGCACACCAAGTCCCTGGCGGTGAGGGGGGACCACCTGCATTATCAGGGCGATATGCTCCTCAACCTGTCGGTCATCGCGGCAGCCATGATGTCCGAGTATGGAATCCTGGCGGCTGACGGTGTGTTCGGCGTGCTGATCGGGCTTTATATCCTCAAAAGCGCGTATGATATCGTCCGCCCCGCCATCGATATGCTGATGGACAGGGAATTCTCCCTGAAAGACCGGGAAAAGATTTTCAATATCGTCATGGGCAACCCGGACGTCTTGGGCCTGCATGAACTGAAGACCCGGTCATCGGGCCGCGACAAGTTCATCCAGATGCATATCGAGGTCCCGGCGGAGATGACGGTCAAAGCCGCGCATCTGGTTGCCGACGAAGTGGAAGCGACGGTCGGGGAAGCTTTTCCGGATTCGGAAATCCTGATCCATATCGACCCGCCGGATGAGCTTGCGGTGGACCGCACGCTCGAGGAACTGCCGCCGCTCAAGGAAGAAATATGATTGTACTTTATGGCATCAAGAATTGCGACACGGTGAAGAAGGCCCGCGCCTGGCTTGAAGGTGCCGACATGCCCTATCATTTCCATGATTTCCGGGTCGATGGCCTGAATGAGGCGATGATGGACCGGTTCATTGCCGCCCTTGGCTGGGAAGCGCTTCTCAATACGCGCGGCACCACCTGGCGCAAGCTGCCGGAAGAAGACCGTGCCGACATGACCGAAGCCAAGGCCGCCGCCCTGATGCTGGCCCATGAAGCGTTGATCAAACGGCCTGTGTGGGAAAAGGATGGCGAGTACCGCCTGGGCTTTGCCGCGAAGGACCATGATGCGCTCACCGACTGGGTGGGTATTTAACTGGCCAGCGACTGACGGAACAACAGCGGAAACGTGGGGGAAGACGATGCCGCAGATTGAAATCTATCAGGTTGATGCCTTTACCGACCGGGCCTTCGGCGGTAACTCCGCGGCGATTTGCCCGCTTGAGGCTTTCCTCGACGATGCGACATCCCAGATGATCGCGCGGGAAAACAACCTTTCTGAAACCGCCTATATCGTCGAAAAGGGCCAGGAGGGTGATGCGCCCGTCTATGCCCTGCGCTGGTTCACGCCCACGACCGAAGTGGATATTTGCGGTCATGCGACCTTGGCATCCGCTCATGTGGTGCTGAGCCACCTGCACCCGGACGCGCCTGCCGTGCATTTCGATACCCGCTCCGGCCGCTTGATCGTGGTCAGGGACGGGGACAAGCTCCGGATGAATTTCCCGCTGATGCCGCCGAAACCGATCGATATCCCGGAAGGGCTGGGCGCGGCGATGGGGGCGGAGCCGAGCGCCGTGCTCAAAAGCGACCTGGGGGACCGGGACCTGCTGCTCATTTACGGGAATGCCGACGTGATTAAGGGGCTTGAACCTGATCTGCAGGCACTGACGGCCTTCGCGCCCTACGGCTTTGTTGCCTCGGCGCCGGGTGAGGGCGATACGGATTTTGTCTCCCGCTGCTTCTTTCCCAACCACGGTATCCCGGAAGACCCGGTTACAGGCTCCGCCCACTGTGTGATGGCGCCTTACTGGGCCGCGCGGCTGGGCAAGGATAAGATGTTCGCTGAACAGATTTCCGCCCGTCACGGCGACTTGTGGCTGGAGATGAAGGGCGACAGGCTGTTGATCACCGGCAAGGCGGTTGAGGTCATGCGCGGGGCGCTGTTCATTTCCTGATACTTTTTGTGCTCTCCCCGCGAACCTTTCCCCGTGCCTGTGCGTTTATATGGAAGACAGATAAGGCAGGGTGGCAGGGTACGTGTCTGGTAGGGGCTCCCCCAGTGATAGGTCCAGGACTTCAGGTCGGGTTTCCGGCAGGAAGGCCGAGGAACTGCTTGTCCTCAGGGTGCAGGCGGGGGAGACGCGTGCGTTCGAGATACTTTACCGCGCGTACCAGCCGTCGCTCCTGAGATTTGCCTACCGCCTGAGCGGTGACCGGCAGCTGGCGCTCGATGCGGTGCAGGATGCCTGGATCCTGACCGAGCGCACCATAGATGAGCTGGACAACCCCGCCATGTTCCGCGCGCGGGTGTTCAAGGCGGTGCGATGGCGCACCTATGACCATATGCGCCGCCGCGGGGTCCCGCATCTGCCGCTGGAGGCCGCGGGCGAGGTGATGGATGCAAGCCGGGAGACCCTGGCGACGCGCGACCAGATCGTCCGGCTGGTCGATACGCTGCCGGACTTCGAGCGCCAGGCGATTTATCTGTTTTATCTGGAGGACATGATGGTGACGGAGATCGCCGATGTCCTCGACGTGCCCGCGGGCACCGTCAAATCACGGCTGAACAGGGCCCGGGCCCGGTTACGACAGCAGCTAGAAGGAGAAGAGGAATGACCTCGATCGACGACCGCATCAAGGAGGAGCTCGAACGCGACAGCGCCGAGATCGACAAGATGCTCAAGGATGATGGTGGCTTGTCCAGCATGATCAGGGCTGGCTACCGCGGCAGTATGGGCGGCTGGATGAAGCTGGTGATCGGCATGGAAATCGTGCTGATGCCGGTGTGGGGCTGGCTGGTGTACCGCTTCGCCGTGGCCGGGTCGGTGGATGACCGGGTGTGGTGGGGCATCTGGATGGCGCTCAGCGGGATCACGCTGATGCTGTTGGAGCTGTGGCTGTGGCTGGAGGTCCACCGGGCCTCGACAAGACGGGAAATCAAGCGGATTGAGCTTGCCATTGCCGAACTGGCGTCTAGCTTAAGGGGAAAGCCGGACTGAAGGGCTCCGATTTGACGGGGCCCGCGCGCATAACGGAGGACGCCATGACCGATGTCTATGATTTCACCTGCACTCGACTGAACGGCAAGGAGCAGCCGCTCAGCGACTATAAGGGCCAGGTGCTCCTCATCGTCAACACGGCGTCCAAATGCGGCTTCACCCCGCAGTTCGAGGGGCTGGAAAAAATGTATGAGGACCTCAAGGACAAGGGCCTCACGATCCTCGGCTTCCCCTGCAACCAGTTCGGCAGCCAGGACCCGGGCTCGAATGACGAGATCGGCGAATTCTGCCAGCTCAATTACGGTGTCAGCTTCCCGATGTTCGCCAAGATCGACGTGAACGGCGAGGGCGCGGCACCGCTTTACAAGCACCTGAAGGCGGTCAAGCCCGGCGTTCTCGGCACCGAGAAAATCAAATGGAACTTCACCAAATTCCTGGTCGACCGCGACGGCAACGTGGTCAAGCGTTTCTCGCCGACCGACAAGCCCGAAGCGATCCGCAAGCATATCGAAGCGCTGCTCTGAGGCGATTTTCCGTATAGCCCCGCGCGCGTGACCCCGTTATCATGGCGGGACAATGCGGGGGGCGCGGACGATGAGTAAACTCAAAGGCATCAACAGACGGGATTTCCTGTCCGGCATGGCGCTCACGGGCGCGATGTTCGGCCTCACGCCCTATGAGGCGATGGCCAAGGGGCTCGCGCTGCCCGGTGGCCCCTTGTGGACTTATCCGCCCGAACGCACGGGGATGCGCGGCGACCATAAGGGCAGCTTCGAAGTCGCCCATGCGGTGGCGTGGCAGGGCAAACGCTACGACCGCCCAAAGGACGTGACCGACAGGCCCTATGACCTGATCATCGTCGGCGGCGGCATCAGCGGGCTCGCGACCGCCGTGATGGCGCAGGACAAGCTGGGCAGTCGCGCGAATATCCTGATCCTCGACAATCATGACGATTTCGGCGGCCACGCCAAACGCAACGAATTTAACGTGAACGGCCAGTCGCTGATCGGCTACGGCGGCAGCCAGTCGCTGGAAGCGCCGGGGCAGTATAGCAAGGTGTCCAAGGCCTTCATCAGGCGCCTCGGCATCGATACCGAGAAATTCTACCGCTATTTCGACCAATCCTTCTACACGCGCGAGGGGCTCGGCCAGGGCCTCTATCTCGACGCCGAGCATTACGGCAAGGATATGCTGTTCGCCGATCCCGCCCAGGGGCTCAGCGGCTCGATATGGCGCTGGGACAAGCCGGCGGAAAAAGCCCGGGTCGAAGCGCTTATCGCCGGTCTCCCGGTCTCGGACGCCGAGAAAAAGGCTCTCCATCATGTGCTGATCGGCAGGCCGGACTGGCTCACCGGCATGGAGGCGAGTGCGAAGGTCAGTTGGCTGAAGGCGCGCTCGTTCGAGGCCTGCCTGCAGGAACGTGCGGGCCTCTCCGCCAAGGTGTGTGGGCTTTTCCGCAATGAGGTCACCAGCTATTGGGGTGTGGGCTGGGATGCCCTGTCGGGGCTGGAGGCCGTGCGCCTCGGCCATCCGCTGACCGTGGGCCTCGGGCTCGACCCGGCCCGGATGCCGGAGCCCTATGCGGAGGATGAGCCCTATATCTTCCATTTCCCGGACGGCAACGCTTCGGTCGCGCGATTGGCACTTGCGAAGTTGATCCCGGATGCCCTGCCGGATGCCAAGGACATGGACAGCGTGGTCGGCGCCCGCGCGCATTATGACCGGCTGGACCGGCGGGAAAACCCGGTGCGCGTGCGGCTCATGAGCACCGCGGTCGATGCCCACAACACCAAGGACGGGGTCGAGGTCACCTATGTGCGCGGCGGCAAGGCCGAGCGGGTGGTGGCGCGCCATGCTGTCATGGCGTCCTGGAACCATATGCTGCCCTTCATCATGCCGGATATGCCCGCGGCCCAGAAGGACGCGCTGCACTATGCCGAAAAGGCGCCGCTCGCCTATATCAACATCGCGCTCAGGAACTGGAAGCCGTTCGCGGACGCCGGTGTCGCCCGGCTTTATTCGCCCAAGGCCCTGTGCGCCTCCGCAATGCTCGACTTCCCGGTCAGCATGGGCGGCTATCTCTTCTCGCGTGCGCCGGAGGACCCGATCCTGATGCATATGGCGCATATCCCCACCTATCCGGGCCACACGATGCGGGAGCAATATAACGCCGGGCGCCACATCATGTATGAGATGAGCTTCGACGATTACGAAAAGGGCGTGCTGGCCCAGCTTTCGGGCGCGTTCGGGCGCCACGGCTTCGACGCCGAAAAGCATGTCGCCGCCATCACGGTCAACCGCTGGCCGCACGGCTATGCCTACGAATATAATGAGCTGTTTGACCCACCCGGTTATGACCGGAACCACGGCCCGCACGTGGTGGGGCGGCAAAAGGTTGGCAATATCGCCATCGCCAACTCGGATTCCTCGGCCGCCGCCTTCGTCAACGGCGCAATCGACGCCGCCGCCCGCGCCGTCACCGACCTGTGGGGGTGACGGCTCGCCTTGCCGCCGCGCCCGCTTGGCCTATCTAGCCTTATACGTGCTTTCAATGAACGGGGGACCCCATGGCAGATATGCCCGCGCCTGAAATGGTTGAAGTGAACGGCATCCAACTGGCGGTGTACCGTGCCGGGCCGGACCCGTCCGACACCGACAAGCCCGCCGTTTTCTTCCTGCATGGCTTTCCTGAAATCGCCTACAGCTGGCGCGCGCAACTGAAGGCGCTCGGTGATGCGGGCTACCCCGTCTTCACCTATGACGCCCGCGGCTATGGCGCGTCCGACGCGCCCAAGGGCCGGAAGAATTACACCGTCGCCAAACTGTGCGCCGACGCCGAAGCGCTTCTGGACCATTACGGCCTGAGGGACGCCGTGTTCGTCGGCCATGACTGGGGCGCGCTGACCCTGTGGGCCATGCCTTTCTATATGGGCGACCGGGTCGCGGGCTATGCCGGGCTCAACGTGCCCCTGATGCCGCTCTACCGCGAAGACCCGATCGCGCTGTTCCGCCGCCATTTCGGTGACAAGATGTATATCGTCCGCTTCCAGACGGAGGGCGCGTGCGAACCGGTGCTTGAGAAGGACCTCATGCGCACCTTCCGCTATTTCCTTAGGAAGCCCGGCAAGTGCAAGGCGCGTGCAGGTGAAGCGCCCAAGCCCGATACCGGCTTTTCTGAAAAGAACCTCGACCTTATCGGCCAGTTGGAGCAGGGCGAGGAAGGCTGGGGCGGCGTGCCGCTGCTGCCGGACGAAGAGCTTCAGATTTATGCCGACGCCTACAGGAAAAACGGCTTCACCGGCCCGCTGCACTGGTACCGCAACATGACCCACAACTGGCAGGACATGCAGCGTTTCGCCGATGCGGACGGCAAGCTGCCGTTCGTCGCCCGGCCGTGCCTGATGATCACGGCGGAGCTGGACCGTGCCTGCCCGCCGTCGCTGGCTGACGGTATGGAAAATCTGTGTGGGCCCTATGAGCGCATCGACCTCAAAGGCTGCGGCCACTGGAGCCAGCAGGAACGCGCCGCCGACGTCAACGCCGCGCTTCTGGATTGGCTGCACAAATATTTCCCGTGCTGAGCACCGTCTTCCGCTCCTTTCCGCCCCTCTCTGTCACCCTGAACTAGTTTCAGGGTCCATTGGATGGCGACCATGCGTTCTCACGTCATCATTGACTGTGTGGATGCTGAACCAAGTTCAGCATGACGGGGAGGGTGGCAAGGGCCGGTGTTCCTGGGCCCGCCGGTCAAGCCGTCGGGTGACGAGAGAGAGGGGAGTTATCCGCCCTTCCAGCTGTCACCCTGAACTTGTTTCAGGGTCCATTGAGTGGTGGATCGTGCGTTTTTACGGAGGCAGAGGCTGTATGGATGCTGTTTGCGCAGCTGGCATGGCCTAGCAAGTTCAGCATGACGGCATCTAGTGAAAGGCCGCCCAGCCGTGCTAAGCCTCGGTAAAGCCGCCATTTGAGGAACAGCATGGGTAATATTGCCGCTTTTACCGAAGGATTCATGGTGTCACTGGGGCTGATCGTCGCGGTGGGGCCGCAGAATGCCTATCTGCTCCGTCAGGGGCTCAGGCACCGCCATGTCGGGGCTGTCAGCACCGTCTGCTTCCTGTCCGATATTATCCTCATCATCCTCGGTGTGATGGGGGTTGGACGCCTTATTGCCTCCCACACTGGCTTATCCGTCTGGCTCGGCTGGGGCGGCGTGCTGTTTCTTCTGTGGTTCGCCCTCAAGAATGTGCGCTCGGCCCTGCACCCCGATGTCATGACCGATGCCCGCATGCGGGACGCGGCGGGGGATGCAGCCGGGCAGGGGGTCAGGACCGCAGTTCTGCATACGCTGGCCTTCACCTGGCTCAATCCGTGGGTCTATGTCGATACCATGGTGCTGATCGGCGGGGTCAGCACAAAATACGCGGGTGACATGGCGCGGATCAGCTTCTGCGTCGGGGCGATTCTGGCCTCGGGCGTCTGGTTCTATGGTCTCGGCTTCGGCGCCAAGAAGGCGGCGCCCTTGTTCCGAAAGCCCATGACATGGCGCATTCTCGACAGTGTGATCGCGCTCATCATGTTGGGGGTTGCAACTCTCCTCATAAAGCATCAACTTCAACTATAACGTTTTAAAATAATGATCAGCGGAGGAGCCCCATGCAGCTGCGTGGCATGAGTCTGTCACCCTATTACGAACGGGTCGTCATTGTTCTGGATGTGAAAAATGCCCTGGACCGGGTTGAGCACGGCCGGATGCCAGGGGTTTTCGGGTCGCCCGAGCTGAAGGCCGAAAACCCGACCGGAAAAATCCCCTATCTCATCCTGGATGACGGCTCCATCCTGCCCGAAGGCCAGGTGATCGCTGAATATTTGAATGCCGTGTTCGAGGGCGAGACCCTGATGCCGGAAGACCCGCTGGCCACCGCCCGGGTGCGGGTGTTCGGCCGCCTGGTGGACCTTTATCTCGGCCAGCATACCATGCCGCTGGCCCGGACCGTAACCCGGGGCACCTATGATGATGCCGCGCTCGCGCTCGCGCTTGAAACCGGCATCCCGGACGCGCTCGACCATATCGAATTCCACCTCTCGGGCGGGCCGTATGCGGTGGGCGACAGCTTCACCATGGCCGATGCGGCGCTCATTCCCTTCATGTTCCACCTGACCAGCTTCCTGGCCCATTTCGAGCTGAAACCGTTCGAAGGCCGGCCCAAGCTTGAGGCCTGGTGGAATGCCCATAAGGACACCCCGCTGGTGGAACGCTGCTTTGGCCGGATGCAGAAATCGCTCGATTTTGTCCTGTCGCTCAGGGCGGCGGCAAAGTAAGATGAACAGGCTTTGGAAGGAGGCTGAGACGGCATGACCGAGGACGGCATTCTCTATACCGGGCGCTGCCTGTGTGGCGGTGTGAAAATGGAAGCGGTGGCGGAACCCCTGTGGGTCGCGCACTGCCATTGCCCCAGCTGCCGCAAGACCACGGGCGCCGCCTTCGCAACCTACGTCGGGTTCGATAAGAACGCCGTACGCTTCATAGGCGAACTGCAGCTTTATAAATCCAGCCCCGGCGTCATGCGCCGCTTCTGCCCCACCTGTGGCGGCACCGTCAGCTTCATGGGCGAAGCCTGGCCGGGCGAAGTGCACCTGCACGCGGGCTTCCTCGACCAGGCCGAAAGCCTGAAGCCCGAAAGCCACGTCTTCACCCGCACCGAAATGCCCTGGGCCCACATGGACGATGGGCTCGAGCGCCACGAGACCTTCCCCTCGGATGATGGGCATTGAGGACAGCCTATGAATTGGCGTCATACCCTAAGGTATGCTCTGCAGGGCTCCGTCACGATTTTGGGTATGGCTTTTCTGGCCTCACCTGCCTTAAAACAATTTCCAGTTTGGCAAGTTTATGGCATTCCGCTTGGAGTTTATCTTGGGGGTATTTTGCCCCTTGTTATCATGTCCGTTGAGCGCGGGCACTGGAGCTTTGGGCGCTGTCTGGTGCTTGGGGCGCTGGGAGGCATGCTGACGCCAATTCTAATCGTCATGCCGATAGTTCCGGGAGCTGCTTTATGGGCTCGTTTGCAAGAAGCGGAAATGCTGGGAAACTATGCGGGATTAGCAGCAATGCTCGCACTGATTGGTGCTGTTCCCGGTATTTTGACCGCCATGGTCTTTTGGGGCGTTGGCTGGGTTTATGAATTTGCCAGCAGTCTACGCATGGAGAGCAAATAGAGCCTCCCCCACCTTCGTCACCCGACGGCTTGACCGGCGGGCCCAGGAACACCGGCCCTTGAAGGGGCGCTCTTAACGGCATATCCGCTGGTATAAGTCCTCCCAGTTGGGGTTTTCGGCTTCGATCAAGTCGATCTTCCAGTCCCGCTTATAGCGTTTCAGGCGTTTCTCGCGCTGGATGGCTGCCTCTGCGGTAGCGTGTTCTTCGAACCAGACGAGGCGGGTGACGTCATACCGGTCCGTAAAACCTTCAATCACATGGTTCTTATGTTCCCACACCCGGCGCGGCAGGTTGCCCGTCATGCCGATATAGAGTGTCCCCTTCGGGCCGCTTGCCATGATGTAGGTGTAATATTGCATGGCCCAATGGTGGTGTTCCTGGGTTCGCCGGTCAAGCCGGCGAATGACGAATAAGAAAGAGTCCTCTTAAATAGAGCGCAGTGGAACCAAGATAATTTGTCCTGACCGTGCCGCATACCTCTCCGGTCGTCACCTCACGGCTTGACTGGCGAATGACGAAAATGGAAGAGAGCCGCCCGAATATAGAGGTAAGCGTCCAGCGCCGCGTGTTCCTCTCCCTGCGTCGACCTTACCCCTCCTCGTCACCCGACGGCTTGACCGGCGGGTCCAGGAACACCATCAAGGCCTCTCCGTCATGCTGAACTTGTTAGGCCATGCCAGCTTCGCAAACAGCATCCATATGGACCCTGAACCAAGTTCAGGGTGACGGCCGTTAGGGGCTCCTTCGGCTTTTCAGCTCGCCAACCGCGCAGCCGGCGAATGACGGAAGAGATAGAGGGGTGCCCGAATATAGCCTGAGGGCCTGACTCTGCTTGTCCCGAAAGCAGATTCGCGCTAACAGAGGGCCAAATATTTTTCCCTATCTTTAAGGACCCAAGTCACCATGGCTTCCTATCAGTATGTCTTTCAGATGCACAAGCTGTCCAAAACCTATCCGGGCGGCAAGCAGGTTCTGAATAATATCTCATTGAACTTCATGCCGGACGCCAAGATCGCCGTCATCGGTCACAACGGTGCCGGTAAGTCGACGCTGATGAAAATCATGGCCGGCTATGACAAGGAATTCACCGGGGAAGCCTGGGCCGCGGACGGTATCCGCGTTGGCTACCTGCCGCAGGAGCCGCAGCTGAACCCGGAGAAGGACGTGCTCGGCAACGTCATGGAAGGCCTTGCCGCCACGCAGGCGCTGGTCGACGAATATAATTCGGTCGCCATGGCTTATGCCGAAGACCCGGATGACATGGACCTTCTCGGCAAGATGGGCGAGCTTCAGGAAAAGATCGACGCCGCCGACGCGTGGGACCTGCAGTCCCAGGCTGAAGTCGCGATGGACGCGCTCTGCTGCCCCCCGAACGACTGGCCGGTCGAGAAGCTTTCGGGCGGTGAGAAACGCCGGGTAGCACTCTGCAAACTGCTGCTTGAGAAGCCGGAAATCCTGCTGCTTGACGAACCGACCAACCACCTGGACGCCGAAACCGTCGCGTGGCTCGAACGCTTCCTGCAGGACTATAAAGGCTGCGTGATCCTCGTCACCCACGACCGTTACTTCCTCGATAACGTCGTCGGCTGGGTGCTGGAACTTGACCGCGGCCAGGGCATTCCGTTCGAAGGCAACTATTCCGCCTGGCTTGAGATGAAAACCAAGCGCATGGCGCAGGAAGAACGCGCCGACAAGTCGCGCCAGAAGGCCATGCAGTCGGAACTGGAGTGGATCCGCCAATCGCCGAAAGCGCGCCAGGCGAAATCCAAGGCCCGTATCAAGGCCTATGATGAGCTTCTGGAACAGCAGCAGGAACGTGTTGCCGGCCCGGCGCAGATCAAGATCCAGCCGCCGAAACGCCTGGGCAGCAAGGTCATCGAGGCCCATAACCTGACGAAGGGTTTTGGCGACAAGCTGCTGTTCGACGGGCTGACCTTCAGCCTGCCGCCGGGGGGCATTGTCGGTGTCATCGGCCCGAACGGCGCCGGTAAGACCACCCTGTTCAAACTGATCACCGGCCAGGAAAAGCCGGACGGAGGCGAGATCATCGTCGGCGATACGGTTGAGCTCGGCTATGTCGACCAGAGCCGCGACGCCATGAACCCGGACAATAACGTCTGGCAGGAAATCTCCGGCGGGCATGATGTCTTCTATTTCGGCAAGACCGAGATCAACACCCGGGCTTATGTCGGTGCCTTCAACTTCAAGGGCGCGGACCAGCAGAAGAAGGTCGGGCTTCTCTCGGGAGGTGAACGTAACCGCGTGCACCTCGCCAAGATGCTGAAGGAGGGTGGCAACGTCCTCCTGCTTGACGAGCCGACCAACGACCTCGACACCGAAACGCTGGCCGCGCTCGAAGAAGCGCTCGAAAACTTCGCCGGGTGCGCCGTGGTCATCAGCCACGACCGTTTCTTCCTCGACCGGATCGCCACCCACATTCTCGCCTTCGAAGGCGACAGCCATGTGGAATGGTTCGAAGGCAACTTCGAAGCTTACGAAGAAGACAAGAAACGCCGTTTGGGTGCGGAAGCGACCCAGCCGCACCGGCTCAAATATCGCCGTTTCACCCGCTAAACGCGGCGCGGACTATACCGGAAATGCGAAAGGGGCCTCTCGGGGCCCCTTTTTGTTGCGCGTGCAACAGGAAAAGTCTTGGAAATTGCGCCAGCTGTTGCAGCTGCAACAGCCGCCGGGCGGCGTCAGTTTGGCGTTTCGCCTTCCGCGTCCTCGAGGTCGTCGAACAGATCCTGCTCACGCGCGGGCGGGTTGCCGTCATGGATTTCGAAGCGGCGGTTCTGCTGGTAAACGGACCGCGCGACCACATAGGGGTCATCTTCCTTGTAAAGCCCGTCAAGCGCGCTGTCGTAGCGGACGCGGGCATCGAAAAAGTCAATGCCTGTACGGGTATAGCTCAAGGCCTTGCCGCCTTCGTCTTCAAGTGCATTGCCTGTCGGGTCGTAAAGGAAATAGCCGACGAGGCCCGTGGTGTCCCGAAGGTTGGAGGGGCCGAGGAATGGCAGGACAAGGTACGGACCGTCGCCCACACCCCAGGTGGCAAGCGTTTGCCCGAGGTCCTCGCTTTGATACGGAATGCCGACATCGTCGGACACTTTCAGAAGCCCGGCCAAGCCGAAACTGCTGTTGAGCACGAACCGGCCAAGTGTCTGTCCTGCCTTCTTGAATTTGAACTGGAGGATGTCGTTTACGAACACCCAGGGTTCGCGCAGGTTGCGCATCACATTGCTGATGCCCTGCCTTGGCGCCTTCGGAACCGTCTTGGTATAGGCATGAACGACCGGGTCGATCACCGCGCGGTCGATGGCCCTGTTGAAGGCGAATGTCGCCCTGTTCATCGGCTCCAGCGGGTCGCTGACATCCGTGCCATTGTGGGCCGTGGAGGCACAGGCGCTGGTCAGGAGCATCAGAGCGGCGCTCAAAATTGCCTTGAGGGAAGGGGCTTCGGTCATTCTATCCTCTGTGGTCCGGCTATCCTGCAGATGCCGATATTATATTGGTTTCTAAATTATGTTTGGCAAAATTCCCGGACTATTTGGCGGTTGCTGCGCTCTTGTTCAAGAGAACACATGCAAAAATCGGCGATATTGTGTTCAGGTTTTTCCGATCCGTGGTAAGAAAACCATGTTTGGCCGCTCACATTTCCTCACTTTACAAACATAAAGAAATCTTTATATTCATGATTTCCTGATGAGAGAAGGGATTCATGGAAGAGCTTCTGGCAGCCCTCAGAGCGGCAAGTGAAACCACGCGGTTGCGCATATTGGCGCTTCTCGCGAAGGGGGAGCTTACCGTCAGCGATCTGGTCCGGATACTGGACCAGAGCCAGCCGCGTGTGTCCCGTCACCTGAAGCTGATGGGTGACGCCGGGCTTTTGGACCGCTTTCAGGAAGGCACCACCGTTTTTTACCGCCTCGCTGAGGGCGGGCAGGGCGCAGCTGTCCACGCTGCCCTTTTACCCATGATCCCCGAAGATGATGCTGACTTTCAGGCTGACCTGACCGTGCTCGCCGATATCCGTGCGGAGCGGGTCAAAAAGGCCGACAGTTTCTTCCGAGAGAATGCCGCCGAGTGGGACCGTATCCGCTCGCTTTATGTTGCTGAGGCGCAGGTGGAAGCAGCGCTTCAGGACTTGCAGGGCAAAAGGCCGGTCCACCGCCTGCTTGATGTCGGGACCGGCACGGGGCGGATGCTCGAAGTGTTCGCACCGCTCGCCGACCAGGCGCTGGGGATCGATGTCTCCCGCGAAATGCTGTCGGTGGCGCGGGGCAACCTTGCCCGCCGCGAGCTGACGAACTGCCAGGTCAGGCAGGGCGATATGTATAACCTGGGGCTTGCGGACGGCAGTGAGGACCTGATCCTGTTTCATCAGGTGCTGCACTTTGCCGACGAGCCCGCCGCAGCGATCCGGGAAGCCGCGCGGGTGCTCAGCCCCGGCGGCCAGTTGTTGATCGCCGACTTTGCCCCGCACGGGGAAGAATATCTGCGCGAGGAGCAGGCGCACCGTCGTCTCGGCTTCGCGGACGAGGAAATAGCTCAATGGGGCCGTGCCGCAGGACTTGGGGATGCCACAATCCGGCATCTGGACGGCGGCAAGCTCAGGGTAACGATCTGGCGGTTCGAAAAGGCCGCCGCAGCGCCTTCAGGTAAGGAGTAGACTTATGGTGCGTTTGGCTGACACGATTGGACGCCGGAATGGCGGCTCGGTTTATGCGGAGCCGGTTGAGGATGTCACTTTCTCCTTCGAATTCTTCCCGCCGAAGACGCCGAAGATGGAGGAAACCCTGTGGTCCTCGATCAAGACGCTGGAGGCGTTGAATCCGAGCTTCGTGTCCGTGACCTACGGTGCGGGGGGCACAACACGCGAACGCACTCATAAAACCGTCAAGCGCATCCTCGATGAAACGCCGCTCAAACCTGCCGCGCACCTCACCTGTGTGGGGGCCTCCAAGGATGAGGTGAATGAGGTGGTTCGGGACTATTATGACGCTGGCGTCCGTCATCTGGTGGCGCTTCGCGGTGATGCTCCTGAAGGGGCTGGCGGCTATAGGCCCCATCCGGGCGGGTACGCCAATGCGGCCGAGCTGGTAGCTGGAATCCGGGATATCGCTGACTTCGATATTTCCGTTGCGGCCTACCCCGAACGGCACCCGGAAAGCGGGACGCTGGCGGCCGACCTGGATAACCTCAAGCGCAAGATCGACGCGGGGGCGACCCGCGCCATCACCCAGTTCTTTTTCGAACCGGATACCTATTTCCGCTTCTTAGATCACTGCCATTCATACGGCATCGAAGTGCCGATCGTGCCGGGCATTCTGCCGGTGACCAATTATGGGACGCTCAAAAGCTTTGCCGCTGCCTGTGGTGCTAGTGTGCCGAAATGGATGGGTGACCTGTTCGAGGGGCTTGACGATCATCCCCAGACGCGCATGCTGGTCGCCGCCTCGGTCGCCAGCGAAATGTGCCGCCAGCTTTATGCCGGTGGTGTGCGCGACTTCCATTTTTACACCCTCAACCGGGCGGAACTCACTTATGCGATCTGCCGCATGCTCGGCTACCGTGCGCCGGCAAAACAGGAGGCCTAAGCCATGACCAACAAAACCAAGCTGCTGTCCGATATCGCCGACAAGCGCATCCTGGTGATGGACGGTGCCATGGGCACCATGATCCAGAAGCGCAAGCTTCAGGAGGCTGACTTCCGGGGTGAGCGCTTCAAGGATTGGCCGACCGACCTCAAGGGCAACAACGACCTCCTGACCATCACCCGGCCGGATGTGATCGCCGATATCCACAGCGCGTTCCTGGAGGCGGGCGCCGATATTCTCGAGACCAACACCTTCAACAGCACCAAAATCTCGCTGGCTGACTATGACATGCAGGCGATGGCGCGGGAGCTGAATATCGAAGGCGCCAAGCTTGCCCGCCGGGTGGCAGACGAATGGACGGCCAAGACGCCCGATAAACCGCGGTTCGTGGCCGGCTCCATCGGCCCCACCAACAAGACGCTTTCCATCTCGCCGGACGTCAATAACCCCGGCTTCCGGGAGGTAACGTTCGATGAGGTGGTCGAAGCCTATCAGGAGCAGGTGGAAGGCCTGATCGAAGGCGGGGTGGATATCATCCTGATCGAAACCGTGTTCGATACTCTGAATGCCAAGGCCGCGATTTTCGCGACCCAGGAAGCGTTCGAGAAGCTGGGCGTGACCCTGCCGGTCATGCTTTCCTGCACGGTGACCGACATGTCCGGCCGGAACCTTTCCGGTCAGACGGTGGAAGCCTTCTGGTATTCTGTCCGGCACGCGAAGCCCTTCACCGTGGGCCTCAATTGTGCGTTCGGGGCTGACAAGCTGCGCCCCCACGCTGTGGCGCTTTCGGCGGTGGCGGACACACGCGTTGCCATATACCCGAACGCCGGTCTCCCGAATGAGATGGGCGAGTACGACGAAACGCCTGAGACCATGGCCCGCCAGCTCAAGGAATGGGCGGAAGAGGGGCTTCTCAATATCGTTGGCGGCTGCTGCGGCACCACGCCCGACCATATCGCCGCGATCGCGAAGGCGGTTGAAGGTGTCGCCCCCCGCAAGGTCAAAAGCTTTGCGCCCGCGATGCGCCTTTCCGGCATCGATCCCATCACCATCATCAACGCCGCGTGAGAGTATAGGTCATGAGTAAAGCTACGGCTCAATTCATCAATATCGGCGAACGTACCAACGTTGCCGGGTCCGCCAAGTTCAAGAAGCTGATCTTCGAGGACAATTATGACGAAGCGGTCACGGTTGCGCGCCAGCAGGTCGAAGGCGGTGCCCAGATCATCGACATCAACTTCGATGACGCCATGCTGGACGCCGAGTTCGCGATGGAGAAATTCCTGAAGCTGGTCGCGGCTGAGCCGGATATTTCCCGCGTGCCGGTGATGATCGACAGCTCCAAATGGTCGGTGATTGAAACCGGTCTCAAATGCGTGCAGGGCAAGGCGGTCGTCAACTCCATCAGCATGAAGGAGGGCGTGGAGCCCTTCAAGGCACAGGCACGGCGGATCATGCGCTACGGCGCCGCCGTCGTCGTCATGGCGTTCGATGAAAAGGGGCAGGCGGACAGCGTTCATAGGAAGTATGACATCTGCGCCAAAAGCTACGATATCCTCGTGAACGAAGTGGGGTTCCCGCCTGAGGATATCATCTTCGACCCCAACATCTTCGCGGTCGCCACGGGGATCGAGGAACATAACAATTACGGTGTCGATTTCATCGAAGCCACGCGGCTTATCAAGGCGCACCTGCCGTACGCCAAGGTGTCGGGCGGTGTGTCCAACATCAGCTTCAGCTTCCGCGGCAACAATCCGGTGCGAGAGGCCATGCACAGCGTGTTCCTCTACCATGCCATCAGGGCCGGTATGGATATGGGTATCGTCAACGCGGGGCAGCTGACCGTCTATTCGGATATCGACCCTGAGCTTCGCGAACGGGTGGAGGACGTGATCCTCAACCGCCGTGATGACGCGACCGACAGGCTGCTGGAGATTGCGGACAATTATAAAGGCCAGGCAGGCCAGGTGCGCAAAGAGGACTTGAGCTGGCGTGAGCAGCCCGTCGCCAAGCGGATCGAACATGCGCTTGTCAAGGGCATCAACGACTATATCGAGATGGATGCCGAGGAGGCGCGCCACCAGTTCACCCGGCCGATCCAGGTGATCGAAGGCCCGCTGATGGACGGTATGAATGTGGTCGGTGACCTGTTCGGCGCCGGTGAAATGTTCCTGCCGCAGGTGGTGAAGTCCGCCCGCGTGATGAAGCAGGCGGTTGCCTACCTCCAGCCTTTCATCGAGGCCGAGAAGGAAGAAGGCGCCAAGGCCAAGGGCCGGATCGTCATGGCCACCGTGAAGGGTGATGTGCATGATATCGGCAAGAATATCGTCGGCGTCGTGTTGCAGTGTAACAATTTCGAGGTCATCGATCTCGGCGTCATGGTGCCGTGGGCGGACATCCTGAGAGCCGCGAATGAGCATGAGGCGGACATGATCGGCCTTTCCGGCCTCATCACCCCGTCGCTGGATGAAATGGTCACGGTGGCGGCTGAAATGGAACGCACGGGCATGAAAACCCCGCTTCTGATCGGCGGCGCGACCACCAGCCGTGTGCATACGGCGGTCAAGATCGCGCCGGAATATTCTGGCCCCGTGACCCACGTGCTGGACGCATCCCGCGCGGTTGGGGTGGCAAGCACGCTGGTCTCCGATGAGCTTCGGGAGAAATTCGTCGCCGATACCAAGGCTGCGTATGACGAAATCCTCCGGAAACGCCTCGCCAACCCGAAGGCGAACCGGCTGGTAAGCCTGGATGCGGCCCGCGCCAACAAGGCGACACCGGACTTTGCCAGCCACACGCCGGAGCGCCCCACCTTCACCGGTCTCAAGGTGTTCGAAGACTATCCACTTGAGGAATTGATCGAGCGTATCGACTGGACGCCTTTCTTCCGCACGTGGGAATTGGCGGGCACATACCCCGCAATCCTTGAGGATGACGTGGTAGGCGCAAGCGCACGCAGCCTGTTCGAGGACGCGCAGGAGATGCTCAAGACCATCGTCGCGGAAAAGTGGCTGACCGCCAAGGGTGTCGTCGGCTTCTGGCCCGCGAACGCAGACGGTGACGATGTGGTGCTTTATGACGGCGACAACCGGGCGGACGAGCTGACCCGTTTCCCGTTCCTGCGCCAGCAGGTGGAGAAGCGCGAAGGCCGCGCCAATGACTGCCTCGCCGACTTTATCGCCCCGGAAGGTACCAAGCCGGACTGGATCGGTGGCTTTACCGTCACCGCAGGCCACGGCATCGAAAAGCACCTGGAACGCTTCAAGGCCGAGAAGGATGACTATAACGACATTCTTCTGAAAGCCCTGGCCGACCGCCTCGCCGAAGCCTTCGCCGAGCGCCTGCATGAGCGCGTGCGCACCGAATTCTGGGCTTATGCCCCGGATGAGAAGCTCACGAACGCGGAGCTTATCAAGGAACGCTACCGCGGTATCCGTCCTGCCCCCGGCTATCCGGCGTGCCCGGACCATTCCGCCAAGCCGGAGCTTTTCAAGCTGCTGGACGCGACCGAAAACGCCGGCGTTGTGCTGACCGACAGTTTCGCCATGGTGCCGACGGCAGCGGTTTCAGGCTTCTATTTCGGCCATCCGGACGCGCATTATTTCGGCGTCGGCAAGATCGGCCGTGACCAGCTTGAGGATTACGCCAAGCGCCGGGGCGTCAGCGTTGAGGAAGCTGAGCGCTGGCTCCGCCCCAACCTCGCGGACTGAGGCACTGTCTTTAGGGTGTGAAGACGTCCAGGTCTTTCGCCGAGATTACCACGCCGTCATACCCGGCGGCGTGGATTTCCTTGACCAGATCCTGATCCGATGTGCCCCAGTAAAGCTGGTGGTAAAGGACGAGGAGCTTCGGCTTGGCCTTGTTCGCAAGCGCTGCAAGCTGGCTTGCCGAAGTGTGAAAGCTGGCATGGTACCGCTGCCATACCGCGGAGCGGCGCTTGAACCCGGCGTCGGAATAGACCTCATGTACCAGAATGTCGGCGCCCTTTGCGGCTTCCAGCAGCGCGTTTGACGGCCGTGTGTCGCCGGACAGGACGATGGTCTTGCCGTAGGCGCGGAAACGGTAGCCATACGCTTCCTTCCAGCTGCCGTGCAGCACGGGAATTGCCTCCACCGTCATGGTGCCGTCCTTGTAGATGAGGCCGGGCTTGACAATCTCATGCACATCGACCTTATAGCCTTCCGGGTTGGCGGGTTCGAGGCCATGGAGGCGCAAGTTCACATCGTCCGAATAGGCGGCTTCCAGGTGCTTGGCCATCCGTTTCGTGCCGTGCGGGCCATAAAGCATGAGCGGAACAGGGCGTTCCAGCACCCACGACGTGAAGATAAGGTCGGGCAGGCCGACGGTATGGTCTGAATGCAGGTGGGTGAGGAAGGCGAGCCGGAGCTGGTCAGGCTTCAGTTCGGGGATACCCTTGCGGGCCGCGGCGGCCGCGCGCCGGACGATGCCTGGGCCTGCGTCGATCAGATAGGACTTGCCGCCCGCGACGATGGCGACTGCGGGGCCTGACCGGTCCGGGTCCGCGTTCGGGGTGCCGGTTCCCAGCATGACCAGCTTCATGGAAGACGTTGTGGGACTGTCCGCCCGGGCGGATAGGCTGCCTGTAATGGTCAGAAGAATGATTGCAAGCCAGCGTATGGTCATGTCGGTCCCCTCCGTTCAGGGGGTGCCGAACACAACCCCATATAGGACCATATCCACATTTACGCCGTCCTTGGCAAGCGGCAGGGCCAGTGTGGAATAGGACTTGTATGTCCGAGGCGACCATTTGGCGGACACGTCGATCATATAATAAGGCTCCCGGTTTTCGACCAGGAGGCGCGAGCGTTCGATGGCCTTGTCGTGCCCCGGTTCGTCGCGCCAGGTGCGGCCGGTGAGGTCGATCCCGGAATCTTCGACGATGCGGGTGCCAAACAGGCGGAAGCGGAAGTTGTTACCACCATCCTCGACATCGGCAAGCGCGATATACGGCAGGAGCGGTTTGATCGTGGACGGGCTGATATCGGCGCGGCCGGGCAGGGCGCCCCGTGCGTCACGCTTCAGGGTCCAGAAGTCCAGAAGGGCCTTCAGGACCGGATGCGTGACGGCATTCGGGTCGAACGGGCGACGCGACGCTGGGCGCTCCGGTGCATTGTCCGCACCATGGAGGCCGAGCAGGTCGCTGATGATACGGGCACCTGGCAACACGATGTCTATTTCCAACCAACCAAAACAGGCGCGAGCGCTTACGTGTCTTTGGGTGCTGTGTTAATACAAATTTAACCAAAGCGCGGTTGAAAACCCCTTGTTTTCTGCGGGGTGTGGCGAATAAACCACGAACACCTCAGATTATTGCGGGGTGAAGGTTGCGTTTGAAACTATCGGTCGGCGGGGGATGGGAGGGGGATGCTGGCGGCCCCGCCCATGGGGCGAGGCCGACAGGGCAGGATAAGGTTACTTTTTCCGGTCCAGGTCATCCATCGTTTCGATGACGCGGCCGACGATGCCGTAGTCGATGGCGCCTTCGGTATCGAGCCAGAAGTCGCGGTCGATATCCTTGCGGACGCGCTCGACATCCTGGCCGGTGGCCTTGGCGATATGCTGGGCCAGGCGTTCGCGCATCCGGATGATCTGTTCAGCCTGGATCGCGATGTCGGTCGACTGTCCACCAGCGGCGCCGCTCGGCTGGTGGATGAGGAAGCGGGTGTTCGGCAGGCTGAGGCGGCGTTCCTTCGGGACCGCCAGATAGATGTGCGTGCCCGCGCTCGCCACCCAGCCGCTGCCGATGATCGTCACTTCCGAGCGGATGAAGCGGATGATGTCATGGATCGAATCCCCGGATTCCACATGCCCGCCGGGCGAGGAGATGATCACCCGGATCGGGTCGTTGGATTCGCTGTCCAGCGCCAGAAGCTGGGCGCAGACGGTCCGGGCCAGCTTGTCATTGATCTGGCCGTAAATCAGCACGGTCCGGTTGGCGAAAAGCTTCTCGTCCACCAGGTCGCTAGCGGGTTTGCTTTTTTCTTCTGCGCGTTCTTCTTCGTCCATCATGCTGATCTCCTGTCAACTGTGGCTGGGCAGGGATGCTGGCGATGCTGTCATTAACGCCGCCGGGCGCCCTTGTGCGTGCAGGGACTATAGGCTGATGGAGCCACAGCCTGCAAGGGGGTGCTGATACGCATCACGGGGTATACAGCAGGGCAAAATGACCCTCTTGATTAGGAGTGTAACGAAGAAGCCTGAGCCACTTGTGACATACAGACTGAAAATTATGAAGCGTCTATTATTCTATCAATGCTCTTCGGTCTATAGGTGCGAATCAAAACGGATCTAGCACTACGATATATGCCTTAGGTCATTTGGGCTCGCCAAATTTCGCCACGTAAAGCGTATGCGTATGCAGAAAGCGACCAAGGAATTTGGGGAATATATCAGCGACGCCAGTATAGACGTGAAAGGCTTTCAATATGGCAGCATTCTTGACACTGCCACCGACCACAAACCCTTTCTGTGTCGGATAAAAAGCCGTCACGGTTAAGCCTCGAGTTTGGGCGATACATTTTACATGGCGGTTAACCGAATCCCAAGAAACTAGAAAATTCTTTGCGTGCCAAGGTATCGTCAGCCGGGACAGCTTAGGTACGGCTTTCTTGATCCGAGACAGAGCACCATATTGGGCTGGACCATGCTGGAGGTCGAACGGATATAGCTTGTTTGGACCGAATACTAATAAAAGCCCACCTGGGCGAAGCAGGTCTATGCTTTCTGTGTAGAATTTGGCACGTACCTGTTCGTAATCGTCTGCGAGCATATTGTGACCGTCCGTAGTGCCGACATGTTCGATCACCCCGAATGACATAACAACATCGAACTTCTCGTTAGGAAACTTTTCCAGATAGTCGGCGGTGAAACAGGGAAAGACCTGATCGGAAATTGCTTGCTGGTAACGCCCGCCCGGCTCCAGTCCTTTGGCGTCGTAGCCTGCGCGCCTCAGGCCTTCGACAACAGCGCCGGTGCCACACCCGACGTCTAGTATCTTGGCGTCCTTTTCCACCCCAAATCTTTTCAAGAATTTCGGCAAGATTTTGCCACCAAGCTGCAGGCCACTAGAGACCTCCAGATTAAAGGCAGAGTCATCCAAATGATAAGACCTGTCAGCTCCGTTCTGAATTTCCGGTGTGTTCATTTCAACTCTAATGTCCCAAAATATATAGCGGTCTTAAGACGCATTATTAGTTGGCCGATAATTGCTTCCAAGGCAGCATAGGAGCACCGCGTAATTCTGTTCAAACTATGATAGCGGGGCGAGAAGAGTCAAATTCTAAAGAATTCAATTTTGGCGAGGGCATTGGGTAGATACGGCACGGACGGCTTGGTCTCTTCCTCTTCACGTTCTTCTTCATCTATCATTCTGGCCTCCTGTTTGACTTGCGGTCATACCGCAATACCAGACAAGTCAAGGTTATTATCGGCGACTATAGGGAGTGGACGTGTTATTGTATAAACTGCTATACGTGGCCTGTGTCGGAAAGTGACCCCTGTTCTCCATCAAAGGGCTATCTGCTCTTTGGCAGCGGTCACTTTGTGGTTTTCTTTATGCACGTTTGGGTAGCTATGATCCGACGTCAAAAGATGAATTTTTTGAGATATTTTGGGAGGTCGGTGATGGTGAACCTGATCGGGACTGCCGGTAATGACGCTCTGACCGGAGGGGACGCCAGCGACACGTTCCAGTTCGGCAAGGTCTCGGGGCATGACACGATCACCGATTTCAATGCCGACGAGGGCACCCTCAATTTCAGCTATCTCGCGACCCGTTTCGAGAGTGTCGCAGATGTGGTTGCGGTCGCAACCGCGCAGACGGAAGGGGCAGTCCGGTGTCCTTCTGGACCTCGGTGACGGCAACAGCATTTTCCTGGAGGGTGTGGCGCTGCATAATCTTACACCCCGGCATATTCTGATTTGATGGACGGGACCGGCGGACGGCGACGAGGCGGGAAAAGTGGTGCCGGCAGCAGGAGTCGAACCCGCGGCCTGATGATTACAAATCAACTGCTCTACCAACTGAGCTATGCCGGCACGCAAAGGGCAGGGACGGCCAAAATGCCGTCGCCGGTTTTCTATCATAAAAATACTGGAGTGCAAGCTCTATCAGTGCCCGAAGGGACGTGGGGGCCAGACAGGGGCGGACCGCTTCATGGTTCCGGGATTGTGGCTTCTTGCTCCCTTTGCAGGGCTGCAGGCCAATCCATGTGAATTTCAAATATCAACAATCGTTTTTCTTCGCTTTCCAAATAATCGGGGGCAGCCAATAGAAGGGTTTCCGCTGCGTGCAAGCGGTGAGGAGACACGAACATCATGGCAGGCGGTATACAGACGATAGCGGGGCTTCACGGCCTCCGTGCTTGCCCGGCGGTGAAGCGATGACCCCGGACGGGCTCAGTGTGCAGACGGCGCCGGACCTGACGGTCGGGGAGCCGGATCAAGCGCTCACGCTGGCGCCTTTCGTGTTGCCCGTATGCCTGAGCCATGCCGAATGTGCGGCGCTGATTGCTTTGTTCGAGGACCGGGATGCTGGTCGCAGCCGCCTGACCGGTGGTGTGGCCGTGTCCGCTGTGCGCTCGTCTTCCAGCTTGTGGTTCGATGACCGCGATGTGCCGTGGCTGGCCGGTCGCCTGTCTGGCTTGGCGGCGAAGGCCTGCCGGGAAGCCTTTCCGTTCGAGATCGACGGCTTCGAGGAGGGCTATCAACTCCTGCGCTATGACGCGCCGTCAGCGGACGCCCCGGATGGGGACTTTTACCACTGGCACGTGGATATCGGCGGCCATGGCACCGCCCGCAGCCGTAAGCTGACCCTGATCGTGCAGCTGAGCGCGCCGGAGAGCTACACAGGTGGAGCGCTTGAGCTGAACGCGGACGGTACGCCCGAGACGCTACCGGCGGAGGCGGGCATGGGGCTCGCCTTCCCAAGCTTCATGCCGCACCGCGTGCGCCCGGTCGAAAGCGGTGTGCGCTATTCGCTGGTGGCCTGGCTGCACGGCCCGGCCTTCCGCTGAAGCAGGAAGCCACCCCGGCGCAAAAGAAAAGGGCGGGTCACCCTGGGGTTCCCGCCCGCGCCTTATAGGCTTTCCTTAAAGGACAGTCGCGCCAGGCTTATTCCTGTCCCTGGACCTGCAGCTTGCCCTCGACAATGCGGATGACGGTGGTTGCGTCGGCATATTCGAAGTCTTCCTGACCCTTGATCGAGACATAGCAGTTCGAGCAGATGTTCGAGACGGTGGCGCTGGCATCAACCTGCACTTCCCATGTCTTTTCCTGGGAATCTTCAACGACCAGGACATAGGCTTTTGAATCGGCATTGATGACGGTCAGGCCGCCGTCGGCATGGGCGGACCAGCTAAGTGCTACCAGGGTGAGGGCACCAAGCCATTTGGTTAGTTTCATGGTGGGGGTCTCCAAAGTTAGATCGCGCTCGATCAAGCCATGCACTCATAAAAATGACAAACGAATATTATTACATATTAACATCAAGAAAATAGATGGATAAGCGGCATGCGATCCTATGGCTGCCAAGGGGCTGGGGCGGTGGCTGTTGGCGCCCTCAAATGATATGATAAGCGTTGCCAATAGGGCGATATCGCCGCCATTGAAGGCGGTGCCGACTAACGTAAAGGGGAGACGCCGCATGGAACCGACACCGACATCGACACCGGCAGGCTGGCCGCGAATCTCGTCATCGCTTTATTACAAGGATGCCGCCGGCATGATTGACTGGCTCGTTGAAGCGTTCGGGTTCGAGCTCAGGCTGAAGGTGGAGGGCGAAAAGGGCAGCATCCAGCATAGCGAGCTGACCTACGGCAGCGGCGTGATCATGGTGGCGACCGAACGGCTGGAGCCCGAAGGCAGGTTCGGTGTCAAGATGGCGAGCCCGAAAACCGCAGGCGTGAATACCCAGAATATGATGATCTATGTCGATGATGCGGAAAGCCACTGCGCGCGGGCACGGGCCGCAGGTGCCACGATCGTGGCTGAGCCCGCGATCCATGACTATGGCGCCGATTACTGGGCCGATAAAAGCTACGGCGCGCTCGATCCTGAAGGCCATATGTGGTGGATCAGCGAACGCATCCGCGACCCGCAATAGGCTGGGGGTAAGCCTGCGAAGGGAGGCTTGCCTCCCTCAGTCTCAGGCGTGCCCCATGGTCTGGCTGTCGCGCAGCAGACCGCAGCCGATCACTGCAACCAGCGTTTCCATGTCATGATGCAGCTTGGCCAGGCAGGCGCGGCCGCTGAACAGGCAACAGGGCATTGCTTCATCGTCTTCCTTGTCATCCATCAGTGTGTCGATCAGCGGCAGGATCGTGGTGCGGCCATCGGCATAAAGCGCGCGCGTCAGCTCGCTGGACGGTTCCTGTGCGGAACAGAAAAGAAGCAGTGTCTGGCCATATTTATTGAGGCTGTAGACGGCGGGTCTGAGCTTGTGGTCGAAATCCGGTCGGCTGCGGATCTCCCGTGCGACCGGCACCAGATCGGTGAGAACGGTTTCGGCAATCGGTAAAACGCTTTCATGGTCAGGCATCGTCTTCCTCCCTTTTCACGCCACGAATAAAAGGGACGGATGGGAGGGCTGTTTGTGAAATGCTCAATGCCTTTTAGGATTTGCCGCTTTTAGGTTTGTCGGTCTTTCCAGGGGCCGATTTGGCTGAAGCGCCTTTCGGGGCTGCCGCCTTCTTCGCTCCAGCCTTAGGGGCTGGTGTCGGGGGCGGGGTCTGCCCGGCGGGGGATGGGACGGACGGCTGGTTGGCCATCAGCGTTTTCATCCGGGTGTCGACTTCCTCAAGGATGATGCCCCGGATGGTTTCGACAAATTCCTGCACCATGGACGATTGCCCAGCCATCGCGCCCGTCGCGGCCGATAGCGGGTCGCCGGACATGCTGTTGATCTGGTCTATCGAACTTTTGAGCTCGGGGTCATGTGGGGACTGGGCCTGAGGTTGGGCAGATGACGTGGCGGCGTCGGTAGGGGCCGCATTGCCGGCATCCCCGGTGTCGGCCTTGCCTTCGGGTTTCAGGGCCTCACGCGTAACCGAGGCCAGGGTCGAGGTTGCCGCCTGGGCTTCGGTCATCCGGCTTTGGGCTTGTTGCGCGCTATATTGCTTGCGCGCTTCAGCAAGCTGCTGCATTGCGGCGGCACGCTGGGCTGCGACAGCATCCTGCATTGCGGTTTTCTGTGCTTCGAAGGCGCGGGAGATTGCCTCGCGCTGCAGGGCTGCCGCTTCGATGATATTGACGGCGCGCTGCGTGGTGGTGTTGCCGTAGCCAGCCTGCGCCTGGGCCGCCAGGGCGGCCTGTTCTTCCCGGGAAAGGGGCGCGCCCGTATGGGGTTGACCTTCAGCGGTGCCCGGCTGAGCCGTGGCCTCCGGGCCGGGCGCAGTTCCTTGAACGGTGTCGGCGTTATGATCGTCGGTCATTACCAGGATACTCCGCCAGGAAGTTCCGTGGAGGGGGATGCCGAAACGGCGGGGGTAACCGTTTCCGGCACGACATTGTCATCCGTCTGATGCCCATAAGCGGATGCTTCGACACGCTGGGCTTCTGAAGATGCGGCGTGGTCGCCGTCAGCCCCGAAGTGTTCGGTAAACGGCGTGTCAGGATTTGCGGCGGCTTGGGCGGCGGGGCTTGGCTGTTTCTTCGGTGTCAGCATCCGCGCTAGCGCCACCATCTTCACCAGCGTCAGTGTCCGGTTCCAGGTCTGCTGGCTGGACGGCGTCGGCATCCTGTGTTTCGTCAACCTCTTCGGCCTTCTCATCTTCTGCCTCCACGAATGTTTCAACGGCTTCTTTCAGGGCTTCGCTTGCCCGCTGTTGTTCGAGTTCCGCATCCAGGGCATCAAGCTCAAGCGCTGTTGCCTCTTTCTCTGCGGCCTTGGCTTCGGCGGTCGTATAATCCGCCATTGCGGTATATGCCTCTGCGCTGAAGCCTGTCTCGTCACCGGCCTCATCGTCACTGACCTCATCATCACCGGCCTCATCGTCGGCTTCCTGTGCTTCTTCCATGCCCAGCGCTTCGCGTTCGGTGGCGAGGCCTTCGGCATTGAGCGCCTCCGGGTCTAGCGTATAATCGTCACCAGTCTCTTCGTCGGCTTCCTGGGCCTCTTCCATGCCCAGCGCTTCGCGTTCGGTGGCCAGGCCTTCGGCATTGAGCGCCTCAAGGTCTTGCGCGTCATCGTGATCAGTCTCTTCGTCGCCTGTTTCGTCCCCTTCAGCCACCAGATACAGGGCCTCGAAGGCCAGAGCTTCCTGTTCGGTCGCATAGGCTTCGTCTTCGACACCCGCGGCTTCGGCTTCCAGACCTTCGACAGCGTCCATATCCGCTGCGTCGCTGAGGTCGTCATCTATCTGGAGGGCTGTTGCGTTGGTGCTCATGGCCATTGTCCTGCTTTCGGGGGTGCATAGGAACTTTCCTGCCAGCCGAAGCCGGCCGGGGCAGTCTGCTCTCTGACGCGATATCCGTGTAACGGGGGAGGGGGCAGACTTGTGAACCTGCGCGGAGAATTTTTTTCACGAATTTTATGCCCTCCCGTCTGGCTTGGGTCAGACATGGGAGGAAACCATGACGCTTACACCCTTGAGTGACCTGGACGGGTCGGCAGTGGATTGGTGGTTTATCTATAAGCTGCCCCACGCGACCGAGGTGCGAAAGGGGGATACGGAGACTGAAAGCGAGGGCGCGGCCTCCGGTGGCGGTTATGATTATCTCTATTACGACCCTGGCTCGGAAGACGGGCTCAGGCTCTCCCCGAACCGGCTGAGTGGAGGCGATGACGCCCTTGCGCGCACGCTGGGCCAGCTTGCCAGTGCCGCAGGGGCCGGGGCAGGCGGCAATGCCGGGGCGGAGGACAGCTCCCTATGCTGGTATATCTATAACGATGAAATCCCGGGCACATCCCACAATGACGAGGACAAGGGCCACACCAAAGGCGTGGTCGCCTTCGATATGGCTGCGGGGAGCGGGTTCTGGCTTCTGCATTCGACACCGCGTTTCCCTGTTGCGGGTCATGCAGGCTTTCCGGCTGACGAAAAGATCTATGGCCAGACCTTCCTGTGTGTGAGCTTCTCCGACTATGGGACCCTCAATGATATCGCCGGCATGATGCGCCAGTATCATGTCCCGCAGATCTATGGCTTCAATCTGCCTGCAACGGTGTCCATAACGGATGACGTATACGGCTTATGCCATGGCGAAGAGCCGGACGAAGCCCCGGCAAGCGGGAAGATCCAGTTCACATCAGCGGCGGGAAAGTCCTTCACCTGCATCGCCAAGGACAGGCGGTGGGGGCGGGATTTCTGGACCGACCTGGTTGGCCCGACCCTCGGGGTTGACCTGGATATCGAAAGCTGGCGCCGGGGTGCCGTACCGTCCGATGAAGACAGCCGGGCAGGGCTGGATGTCGCCGATATGTCGGGGGTGGACCTGGCCGCGCTTGGGCTGGATCTCGCCTGGCCCTATACCCGCGATCATGCCAAATGGGCGGTCTCCAACGATCCATCCTGGGTCTGTGTGGCGGACCTTAACCGGCAAGTGTCGCAGGAAAGGCGCGGGGGTGGCGCGCTATGCTTTCAGGAGCAGCGCCTGTGGCAAGACCTGGCGTCGATCGATACGCTGCCTTCGTCAGGCACGGCCTAGCTGTCACCTGATTTCAGGTAGCCGAGCGGGCCGGTCTCGATGGCCTTGATTGTCATGTTGATGGCGGTTTGCTGCAATTTCAGCATATCCGCCGAGACATCCGGCCCCAGCGTGTTGGCCTTGATCAGCTTTTCAATTTCGCCTTCCGCGGTGGTGACGAAACTCGCCAGGCCTTTCTGGATCGCCAGTTCAACCGCCTGACGCGCCGCTATGGCGTCTTGCATCTGTTTAACGATATCGCCCCCGCCTGAGCTGCTGTCTGCCATGCTCCGTCTCCTTCCTGTGTTTGGTCATGTGCAGGCATAACGGTTTGGTTGCCCGGTTTGGGAAGCGATGCCATTTCCCCCGCCCCTTGATGTTAAATCGTGTTATAAGTGTATTTTACATATATAAAGGAGAGCGATTATGACTGAGGACCAAACAGCCAGTGCGGCGCCAGCTTCTGAAAGCGGGCCTGAACCAGGGCCGGCTGAGGCGATGAATGACTATTATCAGACTTGGCTGAAATCGGCAGGGACAGTGGTGCAGAACAGCGCCTCTTTCCAAAGCGATCTCAACAAGGCGGCTGGTGCCAGCATCACCAATGGCGTGACCCAGATTTATGCCCTTTCGGCGGCGGCAACCGCGCGGGCGGTGGCCCTGATGGCGTCCGCGGTGCATCCCTAAGCCTATATTAAGGCGGGAAAAATGAGGTTGGGCGGCTTTGCTGGTTCACAAGTCGCCCGGTGTTTCCGTTGGAGGACTGAGCGGTGCGTGGCACGACGACACTTCAGGCAGGCGGCGCAGGCTCAGGAAGCAGCTACCTCAAAGGAGAAATGACATGGCTATTCCGACACCCGTCAACGGTCAGATCACGGATTCAGTGACCCAGGCCAATGTCAAGGTGCTGGGTGACGCCCCCGCGATGGCGATGGGGGCTATCTACCAGTCTCTGGCGCACTCCACCGGCATTCTCTATGAAAATGCGGTTGGGGCGCAGCAGCAGCTCGCTATTGCGGCGCAGGCCGCGACCAACCAGGGCGTCATTCAAATCTACAGCATCGACAGCATGGCGGACGCCGTGGCGACCTCGAAGATCGCGCAAAGCGATACGCCGAGCACGATGCTGTCGCTTCTGACGGCCCTCAAGGCAACCCAGACCTAAAGCCTGTATCGGCCTTTCGTTCCATTCTTTCCTCGCCTCACGCGGGGAAAGAACGGAGCCAAGAAGCGCCTGCGACAGACCCGAAGACAGCCGACACCTTCGAGAAGAGGGTGGCGGTTTTTTCATGCCCAGAAGCTGGGGCTGGGTAGGCGCTGAAACCACGCCATGCAAAATCTGGTTTCCGGGTCCCCTGAAGGGCTGATTTTCCCGCTTAAATTCCCACTTTTCCCTCACAAACCCTGCTGCCACCCGTCATTAGCCTGAGACGATATCGGCCCCGGTGCGGGCGCCGGTCCCGGTCTCAAGGCAAACTCAGCAAGGAGAGCTACGATGGCAGTTCCAACCGCCGTGAACGGTCAGATCACTGACTCCGTCACCCAGTCCAACGTGGAAGTGCTCGGCAATGCGCCCGCCATGGGCATGAGCGCAACCTATCAATCGCTTGGCCATTCAATCGGCCTGATGTTCGAAAACGCAGTCGGCAACCAGCAGCAGCTGGCGATCGCGGGCCAGGCGGCCACGAACCAGGGTGTGATCCAGGTCTATAGCTTCAACACCATGGCCGGTGCGACCGCGGCATCCAAAATCGCGCAAAGCGACACGCCGGACACCATGATGTCGATGATGTCTGCGCTCAAGGCGACGCAGTCTTTCTAAGGCTTTGTTCCCAATGGTGAAAATTCGGCGCATTGGCGCGAATAAAAACCGGGGAAAAGACAGAAAAAATGCCTGCCCGTCCATCACAAAAGCTGCGGACAGGCGTCAGTAAAGAGAGCGGAAGATGACGGCTAAAGCCGGCAACGCAGGCTCAAGTGAGGTCAGATTTCCAAAGGAGAGACAATCATGGCATATCCGACACCCGTGAATGACCAGATCACGGATTCAGTGACACAAGCCAATGTTAAGGTCCTCGGGGATGCTCCGGCTATGGCCATGGGGGCCCTGTACCAGTCGTTGGCGCATTCCACCGGTATTCTCTATGAAAATGCCGTAGGGGCCCAGCAGCAGCTCGGTATCGCTGCCCAGGCCGCAACCAACCAGGGCGTCATCCAGATCTATAGCATCGACACGATGGCAACCGGCGTTGCGACGTCGAAGATCGCGCAGAGCGATACACCGAGCACGATGCTGTCGCTTCTGACAGCCCTCAAGGCCACGCAGGGCGTGTCCTAAGGCAGGTGATGCGGGTTTCTTCAGCAAGGCCAGGAAGGCCCACGATGCCGTGGACCAGATGTCCTGTCCCTGCTGAAAGGCCCGGCCACCGACAAGGTCGGGGCCACAAGCCCCCGATATCAGTTTCCTCAGTCCACCCACCCGAGCCCGCCAGGCTCACACATCCGCAGTTCCTAAGGAGAGATCATTATGGCAATCCCTACTCCCGTAAACGGCCAGATCACCGATGCCGTTACCCAGGCCAACGTCAAGGTACTGGGCGACGCGCCGGCCATGGCAATGGGCGCTCTTTACCAGTCGCTCGCACACTCCACCGGCATTCTTTATGAAAATGCCGTAGGGGCCCAGCAGCAGCTCGGTATCGCCGCACAGGCAGCCACCAACCAGGGCGTGATCCAGATCTACAGCATCGACACCATGGCAGGTGCGGTTGCGACCTCGAAGATCGCGCAGAGCGACACGCCGGATACCATGCTGTCGCTTCTGACGGCCCTCAAGGCCACCGCGTCCTGAGCCTAGCCATCCCGGCTTTCAGGACCAGCCCGTCGTCGCACCCCATCGCGACGGCGGGTTTCTATTTAACACATTGATATTACTGAATTATATATCGTCTTAATGTGCGGCTTCGGCTTCACAATCCCTGGTGGTCTCTCGTCTTTTAAGTATGCGTGTTCTGGCCCCTGAAGGCTGTGCCGCATCGCGATTAACACATCCCCCCACCCGCGGGGTTAAGGAGATAAAGCATGGCAGACAATACACCGGTCAATGGCCAGATTACGGATTCCGTTTCCCAGTCAAATGTTGCGGTACTCGGCAATTCGCCGGCCGTGGGCCTCGGTGCGATCTACCAATCGCTCGGACATTCGACTGGCCTCATGTTCGAAAACGCGGTCGGCGCGCAGCAGCAGCTTGCGATTGCGGGGCAGACGGCGACGAACGAAGGCGTGATCCAGATCTATACCGTCAACACCATGGCCAGTGCGGCGGCCACCTCCAAGATCGCCGCCAGCGACACGCCGAGTACCATGATGGCCAACATGTCGGCACTGAAGGCATCCCGCGGCTACTGATGCCGCAGCTCGCCTTCGGGCACGCACCCCGGCCCGGTCCATGGGTTTCCGTTCCCCAGAGGCGGAAACCGGTGGGGCGGGCCGTGTCTTTTGGGCGGGCACGGGGCTTTTTTCGGAAAATATCGCCTGTCGTTTCACAAAGGCTTTGTGCCGAGCGTTAGACGACAAAGACCTGAGCCAAACCGGCGGAACGCAGGATGGCCGGTCGGTAAAGGGGCCGGTTCCGCCCGATGGTGCGGCCGGTATGGGGAGGCAGTCCTCCCGGGAGAAAAGACATGGAAGATATCAATCTCGATACTGTTGACGAACAGGCAACCGATGCGGTGACCCAAACCAATGTCACCACGCTTGGTTCCGGGCCGGCACTGGCATTCGATCAGAGCATTTTTGCCCAGACCCAGGCGCAAGGCATTCTGTTCGCCAACATGATCGGCGATCAGCAGCGCCAGTCGGCAGCCGGCCTTGCGGCATCGCTTGCCAGTACGGCGCGCATTTTCGGCCTGACCAAAAAGAGCTAGGCCAAAAAAGCCTGTGGCGGGACAGCCGACCGCCAGGAACGAGCCCAAAGGGGCGTCCAGAGAGTGACAAGCAACACAAAAAGGGGCCATGGCCATGTCTATTGACGTCAATTCACAAGTAACCGACGGACTGACCCAGACAAACCTCACGGTGTTGGGGGCCGGGCCTTCGATGGCGATCGTCCAGTCCGCCATGTCCCTGGCCCAGGCTCAGGGCGTTTTATTCGCGAATATGATCTCGAACCAGCAGCAACTCGCGCTTTCGAGCAACGCGGCGATGACCGAAGGCATCATGCAGCTGTATGCGCCTAGTGGGAACAGCGGCCAGTCCCTGCGCGACGAGAAGCTTGCGTCGGCGCTCGGGACGCTGTCGACCGTGCTCAATGAAAAGCTCAGCGATCTCGACCAGACTTTGGCGACAAGCTGAACCGCGCGATATGGGGCAGGCCCTGAAGGGCGGAAGGAAAGGGAAGCATAATGCCAACGGCAACCGTGAATTCTCAAGTCACCGATGCGGTGACGCAGACAAACGTCAAAGTGCTTGGGGAAAGCCCGGCGGAAGCTGTGGGCCTTACCTACCAGTCCTACTCCAACTCGGTCAGCCTGGCGCTTGAAAACGCCATGACCACGCAGGGTGGGATGCAGCAGGTCGCCAACGCGTCCACCTCCTCGGTCTGCACCATGATTATCAAGGCCGGCGCGAGCGGATAAAGGCGAGTTGACAAGGGGTTGTTCACAAAGCGGCGTTCCAGCCGTCATTAGCGATAGAGCAGGTTTAGGGCGTGTGTCAGAGCCGCCCACTGAAGCGAGACGAATAGGATGGCAATACCAACTTCAGTCAATAGCCAGATCACCGATGCGGTGACACAGAGCAACCTTCAGGTGCTCGGTATGGCACCGGCGATGGCGTCGAGCTTCATATATCAGAGCATGGCCCATTCGGCGGGCATCATGTTCCAGAATTCGGTCCAGGCCCAACAGCGGGCGTCAATCGCCGGCCAGGCTGCGACCAACCTCGGTGTGATGCAGATCTACAGTGTCAACTCGATGGCCGGCGCTACGGCGACTGCCAAAGTGGGCCGGAGTAACGAAACATCAACACTACTCACGCTTTTGGTCGCGCTTGCGGCGCTCAAGCAACTGTAAATAGCGTTCAACGGAAATAGCCAAGACTAGGCGCAAGACAGGCGTAAAACCATGGCAGACAATACACCCGTAAACTCACAAATAACCGACGCGGTCACCCAGACCAACGTCAAGGTGGTGGCGGAGGCACCGGCCCAGGCAATGGGCCTTGTTTATCAAACCGTCGCCCATTCGATCAGCTTGTCGATGCAGAATGCCATGCAGGCCCAGGGCGGCTTGCAGCAGATCGGCAACGCCGTCACCTCCAGTGCGGTCAGGATGATCCTGGAAGCCTCCGGCGGTGGCATGGGAGGTGGTGGCAGCTCCACTTCGTAATCATTCGGTTCAGCGGTGGGCCGACAATCCGTACGGCAAAGGACCTGAGACATGAGTGACGAGAACACGACGTCGAACGACGACGACACAAGCGCAGACGCCGCCAAGGCGGCAGACGCCGCAAGCAGCAGTTCGGGCGGCTCTGGCAGTTCTGGGGGCAGCTCCGGCAGTAGCTCTGGCAGTAGCTCTGGCAGCGGTTCAGGCGGTGATTCCGGCGGCAGCGCCGGGAGTGGCGGTTCCGTGCCGATGGCGCTGAACCAGCAGATCGTCGAGGCGGTTCAGACCACCAACCAGACCGTTCTTGGCGCATCAGGCAAGGAGGGCGCCGCTGTCGCCTACCAGAAGGTGGCGCAGGCCGCCGCCTTCTCGGTCCAGGATGCCACCGACTATCTCAGGAACGTGATGACTATGGCCTCGACGGCAACGGGTGTGTGCCTGCAGCTGATGATCGCCAAGGAAACCACGTCGCCCTACACCGATATTATCGAGGCCGCGACCAAGGCGGTAACCTCGGCGCAGCAAAACTTCGATGCCGTGGGCAAATCCGCCGGCACGGTCGTCAGCGAATTTCCGTCCGGCTCCTAAGCCTGCTGCGGGGCATTCCAGCCAATCCAGCGTATTTCATGTGAGGGCGCGCCCGTTGCTTCGGCAATCGGCGCGCTCATTTGCATTCTCACGCAGGGTTACAATTTTTAAGGCGAAATACACCAATATATAGTGTAGGCACAGCTTAAAATATTCGTAATAATACACATTATACACGCAAAAGTTCACAAAGCCTCCCTGAGCCACGTCGTAAGTTGCACCAAAAAAGTGCTTGAAACACTTAACAGAGGGAGGAAGTGGCATGGGGATCGGCCGGAACTCTCCTGACCATAGCCTGCGGGCATCATGGGGACGGAAAAAGCTCGGAAAAGTTGATAATGGCCAGGGTGGTCATGATGCAGGGTCGAGCAATGATAAGGAGGGCCAGCCAGGGCAAGCTGGCGCCCCCGCGCCTTCCAGCCAGCCCGAGCACTCTAGCCCATCAGCGGAAATTCACCAGCTTTTCTCTGGTCACCCAAGGTGGCAGGGGGAGACCGGCACGGGGCCTTTTTCCGACCCCGCCCCGGATGGTTCCGAACAAGGACATTCCACTCAGGAAGCGGCATCAGCCCCTGACACCCCTGAGAACACCCCGGAGACGGGCCCTCAGGCTCCGTCATCAGGCCCCAGCAATGCCCCAGGCATGATGGCTGGGCCAGCCTGGGCGGATCACCCGATCACCCGTGCCCTGGAGGCGCTGTACCAGCCTGGCCCGACCAATCCGGTCCAGATCATTGCGGACAGCATCCAGCCGCGGGGCCTCAGGGAGGGGCAGGCCTATCAGGAATGGTTCCCACTCAAGACACCGCCCTTTGCACCGCCTTCCTATGAACCTCAGCGGGAAGAGGCGCCCATCCGGGAAGAAAGACCGGAGCCGGTTTCGGAAATCGCGCCAGAAATCGCGCCAGAAATCAGCCCAGAAATCAGCCCAGAAATTGCCCCTGAGGTTATGCCGGGTTACACGCCGGAAACTGGCCTGCATGATACATTCTGGCAGGTCTGGTCAGGGCACCAGGAATTTCTTCTCAAGCAATGTATCCGCCTGATGTCCGGCAACATGGCCGACGCGGAAGACGCACTTTCCAATGCCATGCTGCGGGCTTCACGCAAGTTCGTCAGCTATTCGGACAGTATCGTCAACGAACGTGCCTGGCTCAGCCGGTTGGTCCATAATGTCTGCATCGACCATTACCGCCGTCAGCGCCGGACCGAATATCGGGACCCGCACGAAGACGCTGGCGCGGATATCGTCTCCACCATGTTTGCAGAAGCACAGCTGACGCCGGAGGAGATTGCGCTGGAGCGAGAGCAGGTTCGTGCGCTCGACGTTGAAATCGGGCACTTGTCGGACCAATTGCGGGAACCCCTGTTGATGCGGTTTGTCGAAGGCCTCTCATACCCTGAGATCGCCGAGCGGCTGAACCTGAGGGCCGACACGGTCAGGAAACGCATCCAGCTTGCCCGGGACCATCTGAAGCGGGCTGACATCCGCTAGGGCAGATCATTTCTGCCAGCGGATAAGATGCTGCTCAGCCGGGATGAAGGCGTCCTCATGGAAGGGGATGACCCGGGCCGTGTAGGCCGCCGCGGGGCGGTCAGTCGGGACGCGCAGGCTATAGACATAGCCATGTTCCGCGCCTGGGGCCGTGTCGCTGCGTTTCATGGTCTGCCGGAACGTGGGCTTGTCCTCCATGGGGGCGGCATAAAGCTCGACCCGCACCTGGTCCGCGCGCAATTCCCCAAGATAAAGCCTGACCTGATAATCCCATTCTTCCCCTGCTTCACTGACGGTTACCTCGCCAAAGTGGATTTGGCTCCAGTGGTCGGTCAGCTCCTGTTCCCAGTCATGGAGAGCGCGGGCCTTCTTGGCGCCGCCATCAAGCCGGGCATGGTAGGCCGCCGAGGCGGCGGTGTAGAAGCCGTCATAATAGTCACGCACCATGCGGTTGGCGCTGAAATGGGGGGCCAGCGTTGCCATGCTTTCGCGTATCCGGGCGACCCAGGCCTGGGGAATGCCGCCTTCATGGCGGTCATAAAATTCGGGGGCGACCTCTTTTTCCAGAAGCTCATAAAGCTTGATGGCGTCTTCCGCATCGGAGGTGGAGCAATGATCCCCCAGCACCCAGCCTGCTTCGGGCTTATGGGCTTCGGCCCACCAGCCGTCGGGGACGGACAGATTCAGCCCGCCATTCACCAGGACCTTCATGCCGCTGGTGCCGCAGGCCTCCATCGGCGGGCGCGGCGTGTTGACCCACAGGTCGACACCGGCGACCATTTCCTGGGCGAGCCCGATATCGTAATCCTCCAGGAAGACGGCATGGCGGCGGACTTCCGGCCGGTTCACGAACTCCAGCCATTCGGCCACCATGGCCTTGCCGGCCTTGTCGTCCGGGTGGGCCTTGCCTGCGACAATCAGCTGAACAGGCCTGTCCGGCGCGGTCAGAAGCCGGATTAGCCTCTCCGGGTCGTGCAGAAGCAGGTTCGGGCGCTTGTAGGCAGTGAAGCGGCGGGCGAAGCCGATGGTCAGGACGTTGGGGTCAAGGGCCGCGCGCACCTCGGTTTCCTGCGCTGACGGGCGGGATGCAAGCTGCCTGTCCAGGCGGAAGCGGACATTCTCGATCAGGTCGGCGCGCTGGTGCGCCCGGAAGGCCCATAGCCGGTCATCGCTCAGGCAATGGATATTTTCCGCCAGGCCTTCGGTGCTGTCGCGCCAGCGTTCCCGGCCGCAGCAGTCGGTCCACAAGGCATCGGCCCACTGGGAATCCCACGTTGGGGTATGGATGCCGTTGGTGACGTGGCCGACCGGGACCTCGTGATCCGGCCAGCGGGGGTAAAGCGGTTGGAACAGACGCTTGCTGACCAGCTCGTGCCGGGCGCTGACGGCATTGATGTGGGCCGAGCCCCGAAGCGCCAGCCAGCTCATGTTGAAAGGCTCGCTGTCATTGTCCGGGTCTTGTCGGCCGAGCGCGAGGATACGGTCAGGGTTGACCCCGTACCGGCTCAAGTAATCCTGGATGAAGTGCGCGGGGAACGGCAGTTGCTCCAGCAGGAAGCGGTCGAAGCCTGCGCTCACCGGTGTGTGGGTGGTGAAGATATTCCCGGCCCGCGCCGCCCAGAAGGCGGGCCAGAAGCTGAGTCCGGTGCGCGCCATGACAGACAGGGCACGGGCCAGCACCACAAGCGCGGCATGGCCTTCATTGAGGTGGCAGACGTCGACGTCTATGCCCATGGCTTCAAGAACGCGCCAGCCGCCGATCCCCAACACCAGTTCCTGCAGGAAGCGCATTTCGCTGCCGCCGCCATATAGCTTGGCGGTGATGCCGCGGTCTGCTGCACTGTTCAAAAGATCATTGCTATCGAGAAGATACAGCGTAACCCGCCCCACGGTCGCCTGCCATACCCTTAAGGAAAGCTGGCGGCCAGGCAGGTCCAGTTTGATGCGCAGGCGTGTGCCGCCGTCGACCATCACCGGTTCGATCGGCAGGCTTGCCGGTTCGTTATAGGGATAGGTTTCCGCCTGCTGGCCATGGCCGTCGATATATTGGCGGAAATAGCCTTCCTGATAGAGAAGGCCGACCCCGACGAGCGGGATACCCAGGTCGCTTGAGGCTTTCAGATAGTCGCCCGCCAGGATGCCCAGGCCCCCGGCATAAAGCGGCAGCGCTTCGGAGAGGCCGAATTCCATGCTGAAATAGGCGATGCCGTGCGGCTTGGGCTGGTCCTTCGGCAGTTGGCCAAACCAGGATGGGCGCTCCTGATACTGGCGTCGTTCTTCGGTGAGGTCATCGAGAAGCTTCAGGAACGCCTTGTCTTTCGCCAGCGCTTCCAGCCGGTCCTTGGGCAGATACTGCAGGATGAACCAGGGGTTGCCTGTGCGCTCCCACAGATCGGGATCGAGGGTGCGCCACATGGCGTCGCCTGCGTGGCTCCAGGTCCAGAAAAGGTCCAGCGCCAGCTCGCGCAAGGCGGAAAGACGCTCCGGTAACGGACGCGCGTGTCCTGACGGCATAAATCGTCGCTCTTCTGTTAGGCAGCCTTGCCCATGCGCCCAGTTTTCAGTCCCCCGCAAGGGCAACTGTGGCTTGGCGCAGGGGCTGCCTGTTCAGCTTTTGGTCGCGGTTTTAGTGCGGCTTTTGGCGGTTTTCTTGGCCGGTGCGGCTTTGCGTGTCGCAGCTTTCGCGCTCGCGGCCTTCACGGATGCCTTCTTCGCCGGTGCGGGCTTGGCTTTTGTCGCGCCATTACCGCTCGCCTTTTTCGCCGCAGCTTTCTTCGGGGCTGCCTTCTTGGGCGCGGCTTTATCGGGGGCCGACTTGGGCGCATAGAGGTGGGCCAGTTCGGCTTCGGCCTGCAGCCAGTGCTCAACATGCTGGCCGTCAGGGCGGCCGGCCTGTTCCCAAATCAGGTAGCTGCGTTTGGCGATCTGGTCGTGTTGTAGTCTTGTCATGCTTCAGTCTCCCGGGGTGCGATGATCAATTGTTCGTCGTCAAAGGATCGGCCTGCCGGAGGGAGAACGGAACCGGCAGCGCGCGGGCGCTGTAATGTTCCGTCTGGCCTACCGGGGGCATGTGGTATGGCCGGGCACGTACCAGTTTACGGCTGATGGCGCGCCGGTCAAGGGCATCTTGGGTGATAAGCGCGATGCCGTCGGGCGTGCGCGTGAACCAGCGGGCGTCCTCGGTGATATCCTCACCGGCGACAAAGCCGTCCGGGATTTTGCATCCGGCGGCGACAATGACGCGTTTGAGGCAGGCATTCGCCCCGACCTGGACGCCGGGCAGCAGCACGCAGCCGTCGAGCCGAGCGTTCATGCCGACCGTCACATCCTGCGACAGCAGCGTATCTTTTACTGTTGCACCGGCAACAGTAACGCCCGGGGCTGCAACAGTATGCGCGACACTGCCGCGGCAGCCGATGCCGATATCGAACCGGGCGGGCGGACGCGCCTGATAGGAAGACCGGACCGGCCAATCGGGATCGAACAGATCGAGCGCCGGATGACCGCCCGCGAGATCGAGGTTCGCCTGCCAGTATGAATCGAGCGTGCCGACATCGCGCCAGTAGGGGGCTTCACCGGGAACAGCGCCGGCGCAGCTGTCCCCGAACCGGTGGGCGATGATTTTGGCGCGGCCGATGAGCGCGGGCAGGATGTCATGGCCGAAATCATGGCCTGACGATTCCCTGGCGGCATCCTCGGCCAGTACTTCAGCGAGGAAGTCTGCGCGGAAAATATAGATGCCCATGCTGGCGAGGGCATGAAGCGGGTTGTCCGGCATCGCCGGTGGATGCGCGGGCTTTTCAACGAAATCGGTGATGTTACCGGCGGCGTCAGTCGCGACAATGCCGAAGCCGGAAGCTTCGCCCGTCGGCACCTCAACGCAGGAGACGGTGACGTCCGCACCCTTTTGCAGGTGTTCGGCCAGCATGAGGCCATAATCCTGCTTATAGACATGGTCGCCCGCGAGGATCAGCACATGCTTGGCGCCGTGGGCGCGGATGGCATCCAGGTTCTGGTAGACCGCGTCGGCAGTTCCCTTGTAACCGATGCCGTCCGAGCTGGCCTGTTCAGCCGGCCAGGCGGCGACGAATTCCCCGAGGTGAGGGGACAGGAAACTCCAGCCTTCCTGAAGGTGGCGGTGCAGGCCCTGGGCGCGATACTGGGTGGCGACGCCGATCTTTCGGATACCGCTGTTGAGGCAGTTGGAGAGCGGAAAATCAATCAACCTATAAGTGCCGCCGAACGGCAGCGCCGGTTTGGCGTCGGTGGCGCCGAGGTCCTTGAGACGGGTACCCTTGCCGCCCGCCAGCACAAGGGCAAGCGTGTGTTTCAGGGCATGGTCCAGATTTCCACTAAGTCGATGCACGGTTCGATCCTCTCGTAGCATGACCACTAGCCAATGATTAGATAACAACCATTCGTGTCAGGAAATTGACACCTGTCAATTCATTCGGAAAAAGTGGGAAGGGAGGTCAGCGCGCGCGGCGGAAGGTGAGGTTGAAACGCTGGTCACCGGTCAGCGGATGGCGTGACCGCACGAGCGGTTTGACACCGTGATAGACCAGCCGGGACGGCCCGCCGAAGACGAGCACATCACCGTCATGGAGCGGGATGATGAGCGGGCTGCCGCCGCGCTTCAGACCATAGAGCTGGAAGTCCGCCGAGACGCCGAGGGAGACCGAGACGATCGGCCAGTTCTTGTCGGCCTCATCCAAATCCTGATGCGGACTAAGGCCTGTTCCGGGCTCGTAACGATTGATCAGGCAGGCATCCGGCGTGAAATCCCCGAAGCCCGCTTTCTTGGCGGCACGGGTGGCGAGGTTTAAAAACACCTCGGGCAGGGCGGGCCATGGCGCGCCGGAGACCGGGTCTTCGGGCAGGTAGCGGTAGCCCTGCGGCGTGGAGACCCAGCCGTAAGACCCGGCGTTTGTCATCGCCACTTTCATCGGCCGTCCGCCCGGTGTGACCATGTGCCGGAACGGGGCTTCGTCGGTGATATTTTTTATCGCGGGCAACAGCTCTGCACTGTCCGCGAAGCCGGAAAGCAGCACGACTCCGTCCCGGATGACCTCCTTCTCGGCGCGCAGGGGTGCGAACAGGTCGGTCATTACCACTATGCCTCAGCGCGCGTCATGAAAGATGATGCCGAGGGTGAAACGCTCCCCCGCCGTGATGTCACTGACCCCGTGCCGGAGCGCGGTCCGGTAATAGCCGCGGCTGCCCTTGTTCGGCCGTTCGTTGACCGCGAACAGGATCATCTGGCCAAGACGGACAGGCACCACAGCAGAGCGGGACTGCATCCTCGGCCGGTTTTCCACCAGCACGAATTCGCCACCGTCGAAGTCCGTGCCCGGCTGACTGAGGAGAAGTGCGGCCTGGAACGGGAAGTAAACGTCGCCATACAGGTCCTGATGCAGGCAGTTATAGTCACCGGCCTTGTATTTGAGCATCAAGGGCGTCGGGCGCAGTTGGCCTGCCGCGTGGCACCGGGCGGCGAACTCGGCATGACTTTCGGGGAAGCGGACATTGCGCCCGAGCCGCTCCGCCCAAGTTTGCGCGACCCTCGAGAGCGGCGGGTAGAGCGTTTCCCTGAGTGTCTGAACCCTATCCGGCAGGGGATAGGCGAAATATTTATATTCGCCGCGCCCGAAATTGTGCCGGGCCATATGGATGTGACTGCGCCAGCCGGTGTCCTTGTCATAAAGCGCACGCAAGTCCGCGCATTCCTCCGGCGTCAGCAGCGGCGGTGTGAGCGCGAAGCCGCGCTCCAGAAGCTGGGTGCCGAGCGTTTGCCAGTCAAGCGCCTGAAGACGGGCCCGAAGGTCCACCCTGAGGGGGTGCATGGGCGCATTCATGCCTTTTTCTCCCGGCTAAGCAGCACGCGCTTGCGCTCAACGCCCCAGCGGTAGCCGCTGATGCCGCCGTCCGAGCGCACCACACGGTGGCAGGGGATGGCGACAGCGATGCGGTTGCTGGCGCAGGCCCGCGCAACCGCGCGCACGGCTTTCGCGTCTCCGATCGCTTCGGCAACCTCCTTGTAGCTCGCGGTCTCCCCGGGCGGGATCGCCTGCAGGGCTTGCCACACTTTCTGCTGGAAGGCGGTGCCCTGAATATCAAGCGGCAGGCCTGCTTCCGGTTTTGCGCCGGTTTCGACCAACGCGAGCGCGGCATCAGCCCAAGCATCGAACACCGCATCGCCGGCGGTCAGCGTGGCGTCCGGGAAATCATGGCTGAGGGCTTCCGTGAGCGCCGTATCGTCATCCCCGAACTGGATCATGCAGATGCCTTTGTCCGTCGCGGCGATCAACATACGGCCGAGCGCAGAGGGGCGAATGCTATAGCGGACCGTCTGCCCCTTGCCGCCCGCTTTGTAGGCCTTGGGGCTCATGCCCAGGAAGCCATCCGCCTTTTCATAGAAGCGGCTGCTGGCGCCGTAGCCTGCGTCATAGATAGCGTCCGTGACCGTGCCGCCCGTCTTGAGCCCGGCCTTGACCGCCTTGGTGCGGTGCGCCGTGGCGTAGGCCTTGGGGGTGACGCCGGTCACTTCCTTAAAGACACGGTGGAAATGGTGCGGGCTCAGGCCCGCGTGTGCCGCGACGTCTTCGAGGGTTGGCGAGGTTTCGGCGTCCTCGATGAAGCGGCAGGCCTCGGCAACCATGGCGGCGCGCGCCTGCCAGCTTGGTGTGCTATCGGGGCGGCAGCGTTTGCACGGGCGGAAGCCCGCGGCCTCGGCTGCGTCCCGGTCGTTATGGAAGGCGACATTCTCACGGTTCGGCAGCCGCGCCCCGCACGAGGGGCGGCAATAGACGCCGGTGGTAGCGACCGAGAAATAGAACTGGCCGTCGGCGGTTTTGTCCCGCGCCCTCACCGCCTGCCATTTTTCCGCGTCTGTTTTGAAGCCGGTCACGTTTGTGCCCATCATATCCATCGTCTGTATGGTCATCCTCTTCTCCTGTCGTCGGATGGTCAAGCTTTCCACCAGCCTAGAGCGCCCGAACGGGCTGGGCTTTCCGGTCCTTGCTGTCGAATTCAAAAAGTTTCCGAATTCAGCATCAAGAAACGGAACGCGGGGGATGCACGCGCCTGCTAGGGCTTCGGAAAACCCGAGACACACGACAGGAGATAGAGATGGGCTTTCAGGTTACAGGACTTCCAAGCACCCCATTTGAGCATCTGTTTGGCAAAAGCGATGCCGACCTCGCGGCGCTCGGCGCCCGCGCCTATGTGGCGGACAGCGACGTCGGCTTCCCCTGCCGGGTGGAAATGCGTGATGCACAGGCCGGGGAACGGGTGATCCTGGTCGGGCATGAACATCTGCCGGTGGCGACACCGTACCGGTCTTCGCACGCGGTCTTCGTGCTTGATGGTGCTAGGGCGGCCGCGCCGGTTTTGAACGGGGTATCGCCATATCTCAGCCGTCGCCTGCTGTCCGTCCGGTCATTTGGCGCGGACGGCATGATGCTGGATGCCGACGTGTGCGAAGGCCGGGATGCGGCCAGGCTTTTTACCCGGTTGCTCGCGAATGGGGACGCAGAATACCTGCATGTGCACACGGCCAGACGTGGCTGTTACCTCGCGCGTGTCGACCGGGCTTAAAAAGGCGCTAAAAAGGCGAGACACGGCTTGCCAAACGGCAGGAAAACACGCACAAGGGGGCACAGGTTCCGGGTTTCGGCGCGACCGCCGGTGCCCGGCCGTTTTACACCCAATTGTATTTGCCCGTGAGGACGCCATGTTTGCTCATCTGACCCCGCTTCCCGCCGACCCGATCCTGGGTCTTTCAGCCCTTTCGAAAGCCGATACCAACCCGAAGAAAGTTGACCTCGGTGTAGGTGTTTATAAGGACGATAACGGCAAGACCGTTATTCTGGGCGCGGTACAGGCGGCGTATGAGCATATGGTCGAGACCGAAGGCAGCAAGGTCTATATCCCGCCTGTTGGCTGGCCCGGTTTCACCGATGCCTGCCAGGAACTGGTGTTCGGAGAGGCCATGAAGGCCGACCTCGCGCCCCATATGGCTGCGATCCAGACGCCGGGTGGCTGTGGTGCGCTGCGCCTCGGCTTCGACCTTGTTCATCAGGCAGCACCCGAAACCACGGTCTGGGTCAGCAACCCGACCTGGGCCAACCATGTGCCGACGCTTCAGGCCGCGGGCCTCAGCCACAAGGTTTATGACTATTATGACCGCGAAAACAGCACGGTCGATGTCGATGCCATGCTGGCCTCGCTCGAAGGCGCCAAGGCCGGTGACCTCGTCCTCCTGCACGCCTGCTGCCACAACCCGACTGGCGCTGATCTGCCGGCCGATGCCTGGGGCAGCATCATCGAACTGATGACCAAGAAGGGCCTCGTGCCGTTCCTTGATATGGCCTATCAGGGCTTCGCCGCAGGGCTCTCGGAAGATGCCGCTGGTGTCCGTCAGGTGTTCGAAGCCATGCCGGAAGCCGTGCTGTCCTACAGCTGCTCCAAAAACTTCGGCCTGTACCGTGAGCGTACCGGTTGCCTGATGGTCAAGGGCAGCCAGAAGGACGCGACGGCGGCGCTGACCACCAACCTCGCCAAGATCGCGCGCACCAACTATTCCATGCCGCCGGCACACGGTGCCGCACTGGTGACCACCATCATGCAGAATGAAGCGCTGAAGCAGGACTGGATGGATGAGCTGGCCGCCATGCGCAAGCGCATCAACAGCCTGCGCGCCTCGTTCGTGAACGCGCTCAGCCCGTATGGTCTCGACAACCGCTTCGGTGCGGTCGCGGGCCAGACCGGCATGTTCTCGCTCCTCAATCTGACGCCGGAGCAGGTGCAGCAGCTGCGGGCCGAGCGCTCGATCTATTTCCCGGACAATGGCCGCATCAACGTCGCGGGCATGACCGAAGCGAACATTCCGTACCTGGCGGAATCGCTCTCGAGCCTGTTCTAAGGCCTTCACAAAACTGCCTGGCCGGGTTGTAAGCCCGGCCAGGTATGCCCACATAGGGCGGACTCTAAGCTGTTGCCGCCTGCGCGTCCTGCAGGCAGGATGACGGCAGCCAACATATCCGAAGCGAGCCCGCCTTATGACCGATACCGCCCCGGCGCCCAAAGCCGCCGAAAATCCCCCGTCCGAAAATCCCAAGGCCGAGAATCATTGGCAGACCGTCAAACGCCTGCTGCCTTACCTGTGGGTGAAGGGCCGGGGTGATCTCAAGGTGCGGGTGGTCGCAGCACTCGCCTTCCTCGCGCTCGCCAAACTGATTGGCGTTTATGTGCCGTTCCTTTTTAAGGACGCGGTCGATGCGCTGACGCCGCACGCCAAGCCGGACGCGGCCACGGTCGCGCTCGTACTTCCGCTCGGGCTCATCCTCGGCTACGGCACTGCACGCGTGCTCGGGCAGCTGTTTGGCGAACTCCGTGACGCCGTGTTCGTGCGGGTGGGCCAGCACGCGCTTAGGCGGATTGCGCTCAACACCTTCCGGCACCTGCATGCGCTGTCGCTCAAGTTCCATCTGGAACGCCGCACTGGGGGCCTGAGCCGGGTGATCGAGCGCGGTACGCGCGGGATCGACTTTCTCCTGCGCTTCATGCTGTTCAATATCCTGCCGACGCTTTTGGAGATCGTGCTGATCTCCAGCATCTTCTGGACCAAGTTCGGCGTCATGTATGCGCTTATCACCTTCGTCTGCCTTATCAGCTATATCTTCTTCACCATCATGGTGACCGACTGGCGGCTGAAGTTCCGGCGTGAGATGAACGAGCAGGACACGAAGGCCAACACCAAGGCGATCGACAGCCTCCTCAACTTCGAGACGGTGAAATATTTCACCAATGAGGAGCACGAAGCCCGGCGCTATGACAGCGCGCTCGCGGGTTTTGAAAGCGCGTCTGTGCGCAGCCAGCTGTCGCTGACGCTCCTCAACGTCGGGCAGGGCTTCATCATCACGCTCGGGCTGGTGGCCGTTCTGTGGATGGCGGGGCAGGGCGTGGTCGATGGCCGCTTCACCATTGGTGATTTCGTGCTGGTGAACTCGCTGCTCATTCAGATTTACATGCCGCTCAATTTCCTTGGGTTTGTGTACCGGGAGATCAAGCAGTCGCTGGTCGACATGGAAAAAATGTTCGGCATCATCGGCACCCATTCCGAAGTGACGGACAAGGCGGATGCGAAAGCGCTTGATGTGAGGGGCGGCCATGTGCGTTTCGAGGGCGTGACCTTCCACTATAATGAGGCGCGACCGATCCTGAAGGGCATCGACTTCGAGGTGCCCGCAGGCACGACCACCGCCATCGTCGGCGCGTCGGGTGCGGGCAAATCCACCATCTCGCGTATCCTGTTCCGCTTCTATGACGTCACGGGCGGGCATGTGTTGATCGACGGGCAGGATATCGCCTCGGTCACGCAGAAAAGCCTGCGCGAGAAGATCGGCGTAGTGCCGCAGGACACGGTGCTGTTCAACGACACCATCCGCTACAATATCCGCTACGGCCGCCCGGACGCGACCGATGCCGAAGTGGATGAAGCCGCCCGGCTCGCACATATCCATGATTTCATTACCGGTCTGCCGGAAGGCTATGACACCGAGGTCGGCGAACGCGGGCTCAAGCTTTCAGGCGGCGAGAAGCAGCGGGTGGCGATTGCGCGCACCATCCTCAAGAACCCGCCGATCCTGCTTCTGGATGAAGCCACCTCCGCGCTCGACAGCCATACCGAGCGGGACATCCAGGCCTCGCTCGATCAGATCGCCGAGGGCCGCACCACCATCGTGATCGCGCACCGGCTGTCGACCGTGGTGAACGCCGAGCAGATCCTGGTGCTGGATGCCGGGGAGATTGTCGAGCGCGGCACGCATGACGCGCTCATCGCCAAAGATGGTCTTTATGCCCGCATGTGGCAGAAGCAGCAGGAAGCCTCGAAGGCCCAGGAAAAGCTCGCGGTTCTCGCCGAGGCTTAAGCCCGCAAAATACAAAAGGGGAACCCTGGGGTTCCCCTTTGCGCACGTCAGCTTTTCCCAAGAGACTTAGAAAACAATGTCCATCGAGGAAAGGTCGCTGGTTGTGATACCGACGAGGAAGATGCTGTCGCCGCCACCGGTATCGATCATCAGGCCGGCCTCACCGTTGACGGTTGTCTCGGTCGCCGCGGCGGTCAGGTCCGTCACGCTGGTGAAGTCGGTTGTGGTGTTGTGGATGAAGAGCGTGTCGTCGGTGGTGCTGAAATCCTCCACCACATCATCCCCGTGGCCTGCGGCGAAATAGAAGGTGTCGTTGCCGGCACCGCCATAAAGCGTGTCATTGCCAGCCCCGCCGAAGATGTCGTCGTTGCCGTCCCCGCCTGAGAGCGTATCGTCACCCGACCCGCCATAGAGAGAGTCGTCGCCGTTGCCGCCGGTGACATCGTCATTGCCGGCCGAGGAATAGATGCGGTCGTTGCCGTCCCCGCCGTCAATGGAATCGTCGCCGGCGTCGCCGCCTGCGTAAATACGGTCGTCGCCGCCTTCGCCATAGAGCGTATCGCTGCCGGTACCGCCGCCGATGACATCGTCGCCGTTGGCGCCGTAAACGGTGTCATCGCCGTCGCCGCCCCACAGGCTGTTGTGGGCGATGCCGCGGTTGATTTCCTCGCCGTCATCGAAATGGCCGTTGCCGTTGCTGTCATGCCAGCCGCCGCCCACCAGGACGTCGTTGCCGGTACCGCCATAGAGGCTGTCGCTGCCGTCATTGTAGCCGTTTTGGGAGGCTGCACCGCCAATGAGCGTGTCGTTGCCGGCACCGCCGCCAACAGCATCGTTCCCAGCGCCGCCGATGCACTCATCGTTGCCGTTGTCGCCGTTCCCCGCGTAGATACGGTCATTGCCGTCGCCGCCATCGATCGTGTCGTTGCCGGGGCCGCCGGTCATATAGTCGTTACCGTTATGGCCATGCAGGTCGTCGTTGCCGTCACCGCCATGGTTTTCTTCCCCTTGCGGCGTGTCAATATAGTCACCGGTCATGTAGGCGGGATCCGCGGGGGTGCCGCCCCAAATGTTATCCTGGCTCATTGTGCTGCTCCTGATACGTGGCGGGACGCTGTCCTATGCAACCAATCCCCGCATTTTCCTTCCGCCTCTTTGGAAGATGCCGCTTCGCTGTTTCTTCCTTCGGCCGTTATGTGGAGATTTTTATAGGAAGAGCTGCGGGCTGCCCTTGAGTTATGTCAAATGTGCGATTTTATTGATCCAGGAGGGCTGGCAGGACCATCTTGAGAATAAGCCTGAAGCCTAAGTGCTTGCCTTTAAATGCAAAAGGGGAACCCGCAGGTTCCCCTTGACTGCACTGCAGTCTCTCTCGGGAGGCTTAGAAAACTATGTCCATCGAGGAAAGATCGCTGGTTGTGATGCCGGCGAGGAAGATGCTGTCGCCGCCACCGGTATCGATCATCAGGCCGGCTTCGCCATTCAGGGTGGTCTCGGTCGACGCGGCGGTCAGGTCCGATACGCTGGTGAAGTCGGTCGTGGTGTTGTGGATATAGAGGGTGTCTTCGGCTTTGCTGAAGTCCTCAACCACATCGTCACCATGGCCTGCGGCGAAATAGAAGGTGTCATGGCCCGCGCCGCCGTAAAGCGTGTCATTGCCGGACCCGCCATAGATCTTGTCGGTGCCGTCCCCACCCGAGAGCGTATCGGCCCCGGAGCCGCCATAGAGCGTGTCGTCGCCGTTGCCGCCGAGAACATCATCATTGCCGGCTGAGGAATAGATGCGGTCGTTGCCGTCACCGCCATCGAGGGAGTCGTCGCCCGCGTCACGGCCAGCGTAGATATCGTCGTTGCCGGCTTCGCCATAGAGCGTATCGCTGCCATTGCCGCCGCCGAGGACATCGTCGCCGTTGGCGCCATAGACGCTGTCGTCGCCATCACCGGCCCACAGGCTGTTGTGGGCGATACCGTGGGTGGTTTCTTCACCGTCATCGAAGTGGCCGTTGCCGTTGCTGTCGTTCCAGCCGCCGCCCACCAGGACGTCGTTGCCGGTGCCGCCATAAAGGCTGTCGCTGCCGTCGCTGGAACCATTCGCTGCATCGTCGCCGATCAGCGTGTCGTTGCCTGCGCCACCACCCATCTGGTCGTCGCCCTGGCCGCCGACAAATTCGTCGTCGCCATTGTCGCCTGCGCCGGCCCAGATATGGTCGTTACCGTCGCCGCCTTCGATGGTGTCGTTGCCTGCGCCGCCGCTCATGGAGTCGTCACCCGAACCGCCCTGATGGCTGTCGTCGCCCGAACCACCATGGAACTCGTCGTTACCATGGCTGTCGCCATTGCTGGTGTCGGTGCCAGTGCTGGTGTCGTCGTTGCCATCACCCTCGGTGTCTCCCGCTTGCGGGACGGTGTTGATCTGCATATCGGCGGGAATGTTGTCCCAAGTTTCGATCTGGCTCATTTCAGTGCTCCTAGATGTCTTGCGGGGCGTCCCCTCCAAAGTTCAGCCCCAGAATAATCTTCCTTCTGCAGGTAAGACGCCGCTCAGCGAACATCACCCCCACACGCGCGCAGAAAAATATGCGCGTGAGGGCAGGTACGGTCCTTGAATGTGGTCAAAAGCGCGGAAAAGCTGGACTTCAGTAGGTCCAGCTGAGGCGAAGCCCGAAGGTGCGCGGGCGCACGGGGGTCACCTGATCAACGGAGGCCAGGCTGAAGGGATTGCCGAAGGAAAAGGCATTGGCGCTGGAGTTGAGAAGATTGTCGACAAAGAGCGTGGCGTCCCACGCGCCTTTCGTGACCTCGAAGCGCACATCGGCGCGGTGGTAGGCGTCCGAGCGCCGGGGGGCTGTGGAATTGAACAAAAGGTCCGCCCCGCCGACGTGGCTATAGTCCACATCGATGGCGCCTTTGAAGCCGTGCCCAAGCGGGAAGCTTTTACGCGCGGCGACATTGAAGCTGAAGGCAGGCGCGCCGGGGAGCGGCTCACCCTGGGTGGCGCCCACAGTCGTGCCGAAGGGTGAGGACACATGGGTGAGGTCGGCATCGTGCCAGGCGATGCCGCCGGAGATTTCGAAGCCTTTGACCGGGCGGTAGTCGAACTCCAGCTCGGCGCCGAAGACGCGGCCATTGCCGACATTGCCGATGGTCGGCAGGCCTTGAGTATTATACTGGTCGGACTGGATATCGTTCCAGCGCGTATAGAAAACCGCGGCATTAAGCGCGAGCTGGTCATCAAGCAGATGTTGCTTGAGCCCGGCCTCGATATTGAGCGTGCGGTCCGGCTTGAAGGTGGTCAGCGCCGTCAGCGTGGTGTCGCCATCGCCTTCATCCTCATCCGCCGTCACGACCGTCGGGCCTTTGAGGTTGATGCCGCCAAGCCGGTAACCTTCGGACAGTTGAAGGTAATAAAGCCGGTGCTCGCTTTCCTGGAAACTGAAGATCAGCTTGGGCACGAAGCCGGTGCGCCGCTGGCGGCCGGAAGCTTCGCTCAGCCCGCCGATCCCGACATCATCGATAACCGATTCCGCGCGGTTCAGATAATAGAACCAGCGCAGGCCCCCAGTGATGCTGACGCGTTCGGTGAGGAAATAGGTGATCTCGCCAAACAGCGCGGCTTCATGCAGGTGGTCTGTCAGGTTTTCCGAATAGAGCGTGTCCGTGGGGCCATAGCCGGGGATGCTGGCGGAACCGGGTGTATCCAGCGTTGCGGCGATCTGTTCATCCCGGTGCGCGAGGTAAAAACCCGCCATCCATTCCAGCCGTCCGCTTGAGGTGGAGGTCAGGTGGGTTTCGTTGCTCAGCGTCTTGATATGCCGGTCGTCCTCATAGGTGCTGGGCGTGACCGGCAGGGTCGACAGGGCGGGGATGGCGAGCGAGGCGTCATAATAATTGTCCATGTCGCGGTCGAGCCAGCTGGTGTTGGAGACCAGGTCAAACCAGGGCAGGTGCGCCTCCACCGTCAGGTACGGGTTCATCAGCAGGTCGGTGCGCGGCTCCTGGACATAATTGTTCCGGTTATATTGGCCGAGCGCGCGGTTATAATAGCTGGTGTCCTCGGCGCTATGGTGCTGGATGTTGAAGCCTGCGGTGATCAGCCAGTCCTGGCCGACCTGCAGCCCCGCGGCGATGCGCCCGCCGGACAGTTCGGCATGGTTGACGTTCTTGAGGCCAAGGCGGATATCGTCGATATAGCCGCCGTTTTCGTCATTATAGGCCACCGCGCGCACTGCCAGCTTGTCCGAGATCACAGGCAGGTTGACCATGGCGGTGACGTCATTGGACGGCGTGCCGCCCTTGGTCAGCGAATAAGCCGCGGAGGCGGCGCTTTCGATCTTGGTGGAATTGGGTTTGTTGGTGACAAGCCGGTAAAGTCCACCCAGCGCGCCTGAGCCATAAAGCGTGCCCTGGGGTCCACGCAGGACCTCCACGGTGGCGAGGTCGACCAGCTTGAAGCTGGGCTCCGGCGCATTGTAGGTCATGCGCGAATAATCGAGATAGGTGGACACCAGCGATTGGGTGCGGCCGCTGAAGGCGCCGTCCGACAGCCCGCGGATGATCAGCTTGCTGCGGCTTTCGCCCTGGTCGGTGGCGGCGAGGCCGACGATATGGAGCGCTGCGGCCCCGGTGCCCGCGCCCGTCAGCCGGTTCAGCGTGGTGCGGGACGTGACCGAGATGGCATAGGGCAGGCGGTCGGCATAGTCGTTGCGCCGGGTCGTGGAAACCACGATTTCCTCAAGGTGCGGGCGTTCGGGCCGGACGGCCATGGCCTTGGCCGGTGCAGGCGCGTGCTTCGGCATATCCTTTGGCTTGCGGACGATCTTGACCGCATCATGGGCCAGAATTTCGAAACTATAGTTGCTGCCCTTCAGAAGCAGGGTCAGGCCGTCTTTCAGGCTGTAGCAGCCGGAAAGCGGCGTGCTATCGCCATCGCCATAATGGAGCGGCGGGCGCACCATGGAAATATCGGCCTGTTCGGCGAATTCGATCAGCGCGCGGGCGAGGGACATTTTGCCGATCTTGAAGCAGCCGGCCTCCCGCGCAACGGCGGGCGGTGTGACCAGCATCAGCGTCACCAGGGACACGGCAAGCCGCCGGGGCTTGGGGTGAAACCTTACAGGCAAGAGGCTGGGTCCTTAATCGGCTGGGCTGAGCACAATTTCCTTGTCGGTGCGCTCGATCTTGAGGTCAAGGCCACCAGCGAGTACTGCCAGTGCCGATTCCTGATCAGTCGTTTTAAGAACGCCGGAGAACCGTTCATCGCGAGCCTTGCCCACCACCCTGATCGGGGTCGTGTAATAGCGGTTTAAATCATCCACGACATCTATAAGCCGGGCGGCGTCATAATCCAAGAGGCCATGCTCCCACGACGTGACCGTGTTGGGGTCCACTTTGCTGACGGCGCCAGCCGTATGGCCTTCGTCGCGGCGGAACTGCAGGCCCGGCAACAGCCGTACCGGCGGGGCAATCTTCTTTGCGCTCGGCTCAGCCTTCGTGGGCGAGACCTCAACGATGCCGCGGGCGACCGTGACCTTCACGGCATCCGTCTGCCTTAGGATGTTGAAGACCGTGCCGACCACGCGGACGCTGTCGGAGCCGATATTGACATAGAAGGGACGCGTCTTGTTATGGGCGACGTTGAACAGCGCTTCGCCATACGCCAGCTCGGTCCGGCGGGCTTTTTCGCCAAAGCGCACGGTAAGCTTGGAATTGGTGTTGAGATGCACGGTGGTGCCGTCCGCCAGTTTGACCAGCCGCTGTTCGCCGCGGTTGGTGATGTAGGTCTGGACGGTTTCATCCGGTCCGCGGAAATTGCCAACCCCGAAGACGGCCAGGAAAAGCGCTGCGACCGCAGTGAGGGCCGTGATCATCATCTTACGGCGGCCGAAGCGGGCGCTGGCGTCGATAACCGTGGCCCCCTTGGGTGCGGCGTCGTCATTGGCAGGCTGGGCCGGGGCTTTGGCAGCCGGGGTTGCTGTGGCAGGCGCTTCAGCGATCGTGACCTCTGGCATAGCCGCCATGTCCATCATCATGTCTTCGATATGGTCATAGGCGAGGCGGTTTGCGTCATCCGCCTCCAGCCAGGCGGTAAAGTCCAGCCAATCAGCCTCGGTCGCCGTCTCATTGCTGAGACGGGCGTGCCACTGAGCTGCTTGCTCCAGGATCTTATCGCTTCGTTCCATGGCCATTCGGCGCTTTACCTTGGTTGCTTTCCGGCGCTGCTTTCCGGCAGCTAGTTAGAGTGTTCCACTTACATAGACGCCAAGCTGGATGTGTCACCCCCTCTCAGCGGATAAAAATTATCCGGCCGTCATCCACCGTCCTCCCGGTACACCTGCACAAGGTGCTTGAGCGCCTTGCTGACATGCTTCTCGATGGTGCCGGTGGAAACGCCGAAATGGGTGGCCGCGTCCTTGTAGGTCATGCCTTTGAGCTTGCAGGCCTTGAAGACTTCCTTGCACTGGGGCGGCAGGTCTTCGACCGCGGTCATGACCTTTTCCAGCGTGCGGCGGGCGTCCAGGCTTTCCTCGGCGTCGGGGACATCATGGACAGCTTCGATACCGGCCATGGTCACTGTACCCTCGGACCAGGCTTCATCCCGCAGCTTGCGGCGGACGTTTGCCTTGCGGTGATCGAAGGCCAAATTGTTGGCGGTGCGGTAGAGGAAGGCGCTCATGTTCTCGACCGGCGCGGAGATTTCGGCGCGTTCGAGCTTCAGATACATATCCTGGAGGATGTCCTCGGCGGTGCTTTCGCTCCTGAGGCGGGCCGTCAGGAAGCGTTTGAGCGCATCGCGCTGAGCGAGATACGCGTCAATCAGGCTGGATTTCACAGACCCATCCAAACCGCTATGGCTCCTGTTCCGGTCCCTAGGGACATCCACCCCTGATTGGTACACGCTTTTTGATTTATTTATCAATATCCCTGATCAAATTTTTGCAATTTTCTTCGGGGGTTAGTGGAGTGAAATGCTCTTCATTCCAAACATTTCTTGACGGCTCACGGTGCCTCAGGGATGATATAGCCCATGAGAAAAGAGGGATTTCTCATGCTTGGCGATGGTCTCGCCAGGGGCAGCTTAAGATGGTGCTACCCCTTTTTTCGAGGCCGCTGCTGGGAATTGGCCCACACCATTATTGGATGGGTGGGCATGGGGAAGTAGGGAAGAGCCTAGTATTTTTGTTGCTAGTCGATGCACCTGGATGGTCGGTCCGGGGGCTGCTGTGTCCCGAGTTTAAAATTGTCGGTTTTGAGTGCCTCGTACGTAAGGCTCCGCCCTCCTTTGTAGGAAATCTGTAACGCCAGAGATTTCGGGGAGGAAACCATGAACCATCACTATTCGCGCCTGACCAATGTTCGCGCGGGTTGGCACTTGTCAACCGTATCAGCGCTGACGCTTTTAGCTGCATTACCTGCTTTCGCGGCAGACGACGCCGAGCAAACAACGGCCAAAAAATCCGATAAAGACCAGGTCTATCTGGAAGAAATTCTGGTGACGTCCCAGCGGAAGTCGGAAAGCCTGCAGGATGTGCCTGTGGCCGTAACCGCGCTTGACGGTGCCGCGCTTGAAAAACACCAGATTGAGACAGCGTCTGACCTTCAGTTCCAGACGCCGAACGTGACATTTTCAAAATCGAACTTTACCGATTCCAACTTCCAGATCCGCGGCATCGGCAACGCGCTTGTGGCCGCATCGTCGGACTCAGGTGTCGGTATTCATATCAACGACGTGCCGGTCAACGCACCGCGCCTGTTTGAAGCCGAATATTTCGATATCGAACGGATCGAAATCCTGCGCGGTCCGCAGGGCACGCTGTTTGGCCGGAACTCGACGGGCGGCACGGTGAACGTTATCACCAAAAAGCCGACCGACGAGCTGGAAGGCTCGGGCGAGTTCGAGTATGGCAACTTCAACAGCGTCAAGGCCAAGGGGATGATCAACGTGCCCTTCGGCGGTGAAAAGGGTGCCTTCCGCCTGGCTGGCGTCTATGTCAACCGCGACGGCTATACCGAGAACCTGGCGGCAACCAGCAGCAACGGCCTGAGCAGCCGTATCGATGGCCGCAACCTTTATTCGGTGCGCGGGTCCATCCGGCTGGAGCCCAGTGACAATACGTCGGTCAACCTGATGGCTTCCTACTTCAAGGAGGATGACAACCGGGCAAGAAGCCAGAAGCAGCTTTGCCACCGTGATCCGACCGGTGTGCTGGGCTGTTTGCCGGACTCTCTCGGTTATGACACGGCGAATGCTAACTCGACCCTTGTCGGCGTGCTGACATCGTCCGAATTCCTCAATGCTATCGGCTTCGGCATTCCGGTGGCACCGGGTGTCACGCTCGGCGACCTGCTGGCCGCGGGCAGTGTGGCCGGGCCGGACGCCAATGCCAGCAACATCAACCCGAAAAATATGCGGCAGGTCTATACGGATTTCGAGCCGGTCTACAAGACCGACGAAACCATGGCGACCCTGCATATCGAGCATGAGTTCGACAAGGGCTCCCTGTCGCTGATTGGCGGGTATCAGAAAACCAACCTGATCTCGCAGGAAGACTATAATATGAACACCAACCCGGCGCAGGCGGTGCCGATCGGGCTGGCGTATCTGAACCCGACGGCCTACGCCCAGTTCTATTCGGGCGGGACCTGGCCGATTTCCTCCGTGGCGCCTGGCCATGTGGGTGTGATCGGCGGCAATATCTTCGCCAATGTCAACTCGCCGGCCTTCAGCTATGACCAATCCAGCATGAATGCGGAACAGTGGTCGGCCGAAGCGCATTACACCTCGCATCTGGACGGCAAGTTCAACTTCCTCCTCGGCGCCACCTACCTCGATTACTCCTCGACGGTGGATTATTATGTGATTGCCGCTGGGCTTGATTATGTCTCCTTCATCCTGCCGGGGACTGACGGTGCGGCCATGGCGACGCCTTATTACCAGAGCGAGACCAACTATTACGGCCTCAAGAGCTGGGCGCTGTTTGGCGAGGTCTATTATGACGTCACCGACAACTTCAAGCTGACGGGTGGCCTCCGGTACACCAATGACGAAAAGTCCCTCAAGGACCGTCAGCCGCTCTATACCGCGCCGGTGGCGATCGGGACGAGCGATGCCTCCTCGTCGCTTCCGGCCTTCCGGGACGACAAGATCACCTTCAAGGAGTTCACGGGCCGCTTGGTTGCCGAGTGGCGTCCTCAGGATGGGCGCATGTTCTACGCGTCCTATTCGCGCGGCTACAAGGGCGGTGGTTTCAACCCGCCGAGCTTCAGCGGCGCCTTCGCCCCCACGTTCGAACCTGAATTCATCAACGCCTTCGAAGTCGGCACCAAGAACACCTTCATGGATGGCCGCCTGACCGCCAACCTTGCCGGTTTCTACTATGACTACAAAGGCTTGCAGGTATCGAAGATCGTGGACCGGACGTCGGTCAACGAGAATATCGATGCCAAGATCTGGGGTCTCGAGAGCGAGTTTGTCGCAGCGCTGTCCAGTGAGTTCGTCACCAACCTCAGTGTCTCGTATCTGCATACCAAGATTGGCGATACCTCGTCAGCCGACCCGCGGGACCCGTCGGGCGGTGTGGCGGATTCGATCATCGTCAAGGACCTGTCGAACGGCTCCAACTGCGTGGTGCTCCTCAATGGCGCCCCGGCACCGATCAGCACGGTCGATATCCCGAATGTGGCGGCTGCGGGGGCTTTCAGCTTCTGTGACGCGCTCGCGGCTTCCCTGCCGGCACCCTATGAGGTGAAGGCAGGAGGTGTGGATGTCAGCCTCAAGGGCAATGAGCTGAGGCAGGCCCCGAAATGGCAGATCAACCTGGGTGGTCAATATACCCATGACTTCAACAACGGGATGACCTTCATGGCCCGGGCCGACTATTACTGGCAGAGCAGCATGTGGGGCCGCATCTTCAACACACCGGCGGACAAAATCTCGTCCTTCGATGTGCTGAACCTTCAGGCCAAGCTTTCTGGTAATGACGACCGCTGGTACGTGAAGGCCTTCGTCCGGAACCTGCTCAACAGCGACAATGTGACAGGCATGTATCTGACCGACCCGTCGTCGGGCCTTTACACCAACCTGTTCACGCTGGAGCCGCGCCGCTTCGGTGTGGCTGTCGGGTTCAAGTTCTAAAGTACCCGCGTCACGACAGACAGAACAGCCACCCTGCGGGGTGGCTGTTTTCATGTGGGGGGCCTTGTGTGACGGCGGCTGCATTCCTATCTCCTAGGAAACAGCCAAACAGTGATGAGGCCCCGTGATGAGTACGATGATCGTTGCCTGCCCCAATTGCAGCGCCAAGAACCGGATGCCGGTTTCGCGCCTCGATGAAGGGGGAAAATGCGGCAAGTGCGGCAGCCCGATGTTTAAGGGCAAGCCGGTGGCGCTGACCGCCAGCAATTTTGACGCCCACGCCAGCGCGGACCTGCCGCTTGTCGTGGATTTCTGGGCCGCCTGGTGTGGCCCGTGCCGTTCCATGGCGCCGGTGTTCGAAGCCGCCGCCCAGGCGTTCGAACCCCATGCCCGTTTCGCCAAGGTGGACAGCGATGCCGAACCGCATCTGTCAGCCCGCTACAATATCCGCTCGCTGCCGACGCTGGCGATCTTCCACAAGGGGCGTGAAATTGCCCGCCAGGCCGGTGCGATGCCGCCCGCCATGCTGAAACAGTGGCTGGAAGCCAACCTGCCGCAGGTGCCCGCAGCCTAACGCTGGTATGGCAGGCGTGTCTACCCCGCGCCTGCCGGTTCTTAGCGGTGCCAGACCTGCCAATAGCGGAAATCAAGCACCAGCTCCTGGCGCGTCAGCACATCGGCGCCGAGCATGAGGAGGTTGGCGTTCATATAGCCGGTCACCTCCTTGACGGGGAGCTTGGTAATGCCGACAGCAATGTCCCCAACGTGCCAATTACCGATCTGCACATCATGCAGGATTTTTGCCTGCACACTCCGCACCTCGTTGATCAGCCCCTCGGACACCGAAATCTTATGGGTGGGGGGATGCTTATAGAGGCCAGGAAAAAGTGCCTCGGCGGCGTGCCAGCCCATTAGGCTGTGGTTGATCCCCGAAGCGATGACAACATCGAAGGGGACACCTTGGATCTTCGTTTCCAGCACGATGGCGCCGTATTTGTTGGCATGGCCCGTCACCAGCTTCCAGCCGTTTTGGGAAAACTTGCCGTCATTGGGATAGAAGCCCAGAGTTTTTCGCTTCGGGTCGAGATGGATAAGACGGTTGGCATAGGCCCGGTAACCGATGGCGCCTATGGGGCCGGTCGTGTTCGGGAAAATAGCCACCCACTGGTTTTCAAGCGGTAGCGTGCCAAGCTTCATGGAGTGAACGATGGTGGCAGGCAATTTCAATTGGCTTGAAGTCGCAAAGGCCCGGATAGCGGTCTTGTTGACGACGGAGAGGCCAAGCCGTGCGACTTCACTGTTGGTCATGCCAACGAAGTGAGTTGCCGTATCCAGGAGGTAATAGACCGTTTTTTCGTTCGGGAGAAGGACCGGCAGCATGATGCGGTGTTCAGCATCATAGCGGTAAGGAACCACGATCCCCTGGGACGCGGCCTGCGCGGGCAGGCCTGGGCTTGCCAGCAAGGCGGACAGGCCTGCCAGGCAGCCATAAAGCCACTGTTTATACCCCATATCTCCCCCCATTATTCTGCCCGTTCAACCCTAAGGTATCATTTGATCAACTGATATGTCGAGCGTGGTTTGATGGGATGTATCTGTATAACAGCTTGAAAAACTGGGCATTAACGGCATGATTTGGAGATGCGAGTAGCATCTGTGAGGTATGGGGGCGCGTGTGGCGGTTGAAAGTGGTCAAATCGAAAACCTGGTGTTCGAAGGCGGTGGCGTCCGCGGCATTGCGTATGCGGGCGCGGTCACGGCGCTGGAGGCCCATGGGCTGCTTTCAGGGGTGAAACGGGTCGCTGGCACCTCCGCTGGCGCCTTTATGGCCCTGTTGCTCAGCCTCGGCTATACGCCGGAGGAAGCGCGGGTGGCGCTCAGGTCCCTGCATTTCGAAACGCTTGAGGACAAGCCGAACCCGGTCCGGATCGCTACCCATTATGGGCTTTATAAGGGCGAGGTCCTGTATGACTGGATTGCGCAGCAGTTGACGCGGAAGGGCTTACCCGCCGATCTGACGTTTGAAGCGCTCGCCCACCATGGCGGGCGCGACCTGCGGGTGTTCGCGACCGACCTCAATATCTGCAATACGCGGGAATTCTCCGCGGAGAAGACGCCCGGGGCCCCGGTGGTCGGGGCGGTACGGGCTTCCATGTCGATCCCGCTTATGTATGCCGCCTGGCAGTTCCCGAACGGTATCCCGGACGATCATATCTATGTGGATGGCGGCACGGTCTATAACTATCCCATCAATGCTTTTGACGGTGATGATGGGGTAAACGACAGGACGCTGGGGTTCAGCTTCATCAGCCATGAAGGTGCGCGCGCGCCGAGCAACCTGGGTACCGGCGAGCTGTTCGACTTTAGCCGCAGCCTGTTTGCCGCGATCATGCGGGCACAGGTGATCGATTTCGATCTGAACCCGGCGGTGATCCGGCGGACCGTGCGGATTGATGACCTCGGCTATAAAGCCACCGACCTCAGCCTGTCGCCCGAAGGCTTCAATCAGCTCTTCAGTTCCGGCCATGAGGCGACCCTCCGTTACCTTGGAAACGGGCAGGGAGCCGCCTGAGCTTCTTTAAAAGTTCAAACATGAAGTCTGGACAAGTGCAACTATGGTTGGATAACCTCTCTTTCAGATAGCAACCCATACCGACGTTGTGGGACGGGGTATTGACCGGTGTTGCGCACATATGAGGGGGACACGCATGACGTCATCTGCGGGTAAGGGTAGTTCGTCTGGTTTCAAATATACGCGGCCAGGTCCTGTTGCTCAGTTTTTCATTTCTTTAGTCGTTCAGCGGGTCATCCCGACAGTTTTTGGGCTTCTTCGGCGTTTCGCGCCGGTCTTCCGCTTTCCCTTCACCAACACGGTTCTTGTCACCAGCTTCGACTATGTCCAGGAAGTCTGTGCGCGCCATAACGACTTCACGGTGCCGTATCAGCGCCAGGTCGATCATCTGGACTGGGTGCCGACCTTCCTGCTCGCCATGAAGGATACCCCGGCCTACTGGGAGACCATGAAGCAGGTTAAGGCGCTGTGGCGTACCGAAGACCTGGCCTTCGTGCGGGAGATCGCCAAGGACGTGAGCGAGAACGCGCTCGACAAGGCCGGGGACCGCATCGATGCGATCCAGGAACTGATGGTGCCGGTGACTGAGGCTGTGATCGGCCGCTATTATGGCGTGTCGATCCCCGCAGACATCCGGCAAGACTTTTTCGACGGCGCCATGTATCTCGCGGGCTTCCTGTTCGGGTCACAGAATATGACACCGGCAAGCATCGCCAAGGCGCAAAGTGCCGTCGCGGTCGTCTGGGAAGTGATCGATGCGTCCATTGCGGCCGCGCACAAGACCCCGCTGCCGGACAATACCATCATCGGCCGCTGCATCGCGGACAAGGTCACGGATGACAAGCATCTGCGCTCCTACCTCATGGGCATGATCCTCGGCTACCTGCCGACCAACACCATCGCCAACGGTCATGCGCTCGGCGTCATCATGAACAATGCCGACGGCTACAAATACGGTGTCGCTGCCGCCGAGAAGGGCGACTATGACATGGTCCTGAAGGTGGTGCATGAATCGCTCAGGATCAGCTATATCCTGCCGGGCCTGTGGCGCACCACGTCGGAAGACCAGGAACTCGGTCTCGGCACCGGCAAGAGCCACAAGATCGCCAAGGGACGGATGATCTATTTCTCGTTGATGTCGGCGATGATGGATAGCCGCCGGATTCCGGATCCGAACCGCTTCGACCCGAACCGGCCGCGCGACGTCTACATGATCTACGGCTACCAGTTCCACTATTGTGTGGGCGCGGCCATTGCCGATGTCATGATGGAGGAAATCTTCATGGCGCTTCTGCGCCGCGCGCCGAAACAGGCGGGCAAGGTGCAGTATAACGGCAACTTCATTTGGAACATGCCGCTTAGCTACAAAAACTGACGGAGGCTCTATGCCGCTGGTACCGATACGTTTCGCCGGGAAAGCCATCCCGATGACCGTGATCACGCCGGTCAGGCGCTGGATGCGCCTGCCCACGCGTGTGATCCTCTTCATTTTCCAGCATCTGCCGCTTGGGGTCGTCCAGCAGTTGGCCTTCATCCATTTCGCCCGCTGGATCCTGATCCGCGGGGATAGGCTGCCTCGGCTTGACCCGGACCAGCCGCAGGAAGACTGGCCCTATGACATCTATGCCTTCACCACCAACTTCAACGGGCCGTGGGACCAGTATATCGATGCCTTCGGGCGCATTAAGGCGGTCAGCAAGGGCCTGAATATGCTGTGGTACACCAGCGCCGGGTTCCCGGGGCCGTGGCCGATGCGGCTGTTCAAGCGCTATATCCATTATTTCGAGGTGCCGGTGGACCTTTACTATAACGCCTATCCGGGGGCGACGGTGCGGGACATTGACGGCGCCCTCAAGCTTCAGGCGCCGCTTCAGGATTTCCTCACCCAAACCGAAGATGAAATGGACGACGCCGAGTTTGCCGCCCACTTCAAGGCATTCGCTGACAAAGCCGCGCCCATGCTTGGCAAAACCGGGTCTGAGCCGGAACGGTCCAGCCTGAAGCACCGTGCCCGCCCGCGGGAGTTCAGCCAATGACCGCGCATAGCTTCCTCACGGCGCTGTCGCCGATTGAATATCGCCATGATGACCCGGATGGCCGCCTGGCCGACATTCGGGAGGTGATCCTCCGGCATGAACAGGACGACAGCCCGTTCCAGAATTGCCCGATGGCGCACATGGTGCGGCTGCAACTGATCGACCAGCTGACCCCGCCGATGGGCGATGTCTCCGGCAAGCAGCTCAAGACAAAGTATCTGTTCTTCGTGGCGGACATCGATGGCCGCGTCGACGATTTCCTCGATTGCCTTTACCGCACCGACGCGGACTTCGTGCAGGCCGTGTGGGGCCGCTGTCTCGGCTACCCGGCCTATAAGGGGGCGGTCTTCTTCCGGCGCTATATCAGCCGCTGCATGTTCACGGACCCACTCGGGTATGCCGGGTTCCCGGCCTCGGTCGGCGAAATGCTCAAGGCCCTTGCCAACAAGCAGGCGCTGGCGGACTGGATCGGCCAGCATCAGGGGCTGAGCGACGCCGAACTCCAGAAGGCCTGGCGGCGTGACCGCGACCGCTTCATCCATCCCGATGTCCCCGCACCTGGAAACTTCTGATGACCAATCATTCCATTATCGACACCAAAGACGTTCAGGCGCTTTTCCGGGGCATTGGCCTGCATTGGCCCAAGGGGCGCTTTTTCTTCTGCCGGTATGAGGACGACGCGGCCGGTCGCAAGCTGCTGAAGCGCCTGGGGCCGTTGACCTCGTTCCACGCGCTCAAGCAAAAACCCAATGTGGTTGTGAACGCGGCCTTTAACCACGCCGGGCTTGATATGCTCAAGCTCGACAATGACATCCTCAACAGCCTGCCGGACGATTTCACCGACGGGATGCGCCGCCGGGCGGACATCAATGGCGACACGGGCGAAAGCGACCCGGCACTGTGGGATGACATCTGGAAAGAAGACATCGTCCACCTTTGGGTGGGGGTCTATGCCACCGATGAGATTCATCTGAATGCCTGGTGCGATGATTTCACCAGCTGGGTTGAAGCAGCGGATGGCGCCAGCATTGTCGGCCAGCAGGATGTCAGCCGTATCGTGTCCGACAAGGATGTGCCGGTCTATATCGACGACCCTGGAAGCCAGCCTCAACACCCCGTGCTCCTCGAACATTTCGGCTTCCGGGACGGCATGGGAAATCCGGCGATCAAGGGGCTTATCGAGAAACATCTGGACGGTGCAGGCGCGCTTGACCCTGAAGGCAACTGGAGCGCGTTGGCCACGGGCGAATTCCTGCTGGGCCATGTCGATGGGCATGGGGAGATGCCGGTGGCGCCACTTCCGGAAGCATTCGCCTACAATGGCTCCTTCCTTGTCCTCAGAAAGCTCGCGCAGGATGTGGACCTGTTCCGCGGCTATCTGACCGAACAGGCGGGCAAGCTCGGTGACAATGCCGATGATATCGCCGCGCGCATGGTCGGCCGCCGCCGGGATGGCACGCCGCTCATCAAGGGCAAGAACGACTATGACTTCACCTATGCCGGGGACCCGGAAGGCCGCGTATGCCCGATGGGCGCGCATCTGCGCCGGGCCAACCCGCGGGATTCGTTCGGCGCCCAGTTCGGCTCGGCGCTGGTGGACCGTCACCGTATCCTTAGGCGCGCCATTACCTACGGTGAGCTTGTGCCCCATGGGAAAACCCAGGAGGAGGTCAACGGCAAAGCCGGGCAGGGGCTGATCTTCCTGGTGCTCAATGCCAGCATCAGCCGCCAGTTCGAGTTCGTCCAGCAGCAGTGGATCAACTACGGCAACGATTTTGACCAGGGCAATGACAGCGACCCGATCACGGGTTTGCAAAATGGCGATGGCCAGATGGTGATCCCTGGCGACGGTGACCGGCAGACGATGATCTGTGATGAGCTGAAGCAGTTTGTCAGTTGCCGGGGCGGGGATTATTTCTTCCTGCCCGGCATCAATGCCTTCAAGGCGCTGGCAAGCGAATCCAAAGGCTGGCGGCGGTAAGCTCTTCGCCTTATTTGGGGCTCACATTAAACACCTTCGGGCGGATCATCTGCTCGGGGGTGTTTTCTTTCGTGTGTCGTTCTCTGATGTCACGGACATTATGGGGGCGGGGACATACAGGAAGCGGAGCGGTGTTATGGCCGGGGCGCCTGAGTAACGATCTCTCAGGGGGGGCGCCCCGGCAGTAACGGTATTTTGGGCGGACAGGCGGCACACCGCCGGTCTCTTCATCTACCTGGGGGAATGAACGATCAGTCGTTCATCTTCGCCTGTTCGATGGTCATTTGCCCCGGCATCATGTTGACGTTGGCATTGTGCATGACCCAAAGCGAGCCAGCCACCACGATCGAGATGATGAAACCGGTCAGCAGCAAGATAACCGTGTTCCGGCGCTGCCCCGGCTTGGCGCCGATGTTCAGGAAGCACATGACCTGCACGATCAGCTGGATTTCAGCGGAAACCGAGATCACGGTGAGGATATCGTCCTTCGGGACGTAGCCACCCATGACAGCGGCGAAGGAGATCGCGGTCAGGATAAGCGACAGAACAAAGCCGACGATAAGCGGCTTCATCGAGCCGTGGCCGTCATCGGCCATATGGGTATGAGCTTCAGCAGACATCAGAGCACCCCGCGCAGATAAACAAAGGTGAAGACACAGACCCAGACGAGGTCCAGGAAGTGCCAGAACATGCTGAGGCAGGTCAGCCGGCGGCGGACGGTGCCGTCGAGGCCGAAGTGCCACGTCTGGTGCATCATCACAGCCAGCCACAAGAGGCCCGCGCTCACGTGGAGGCCGTGGGTGCCGACGAGCGTGAAGTAGGACGACAGGAAGGCACTGCGGTCCGGTCCCGTGCCGTCAGCGATCAGGTGGGCGAATTCGCGCACTTCCATGCCGACAAAGCCGAGGCCGAGGACGAAGGTCACAGCCAGCCAGCCCAGCACCATATTCTTGCGGTTATGGTGCATCCCGTAAGCGGCGACACCGAAGGTGAAGCTGCTGACTAGGAGGAGCAGGGTTTCAACCGCCACATACGGCAGGTCGAAGATTTCGCGGCCCGTCGGACCCCCGGCATAGTTATGCTCCAGCACGCCGAACGTGGCGAACAGTGATGCGAAGATGAGGCAATCGCTCATTAGGTAGAGCCAGAAACCCAGGGTCGTGGTCGAGCCGTCGTCATGGGAATCGTGTTCGAGATCTATCTCTTCGACAGGCTCGAAGGCTGAGGGGTAAAGAGGTGCGTTCATGCGTTGCTCACCTTCAGTTGCAGAGCAGCCAGGTGCTCTTTCTCGATGCGTTCGACCTCAGCCGCGGGCACGTAATAGTCAACGTCGCGGTTATAGGTCCGGGCGATAAAGGTTCCGATGATCCCAACGAGGCCGATCAGAGCGACAGCCCACATGTGCCAGACAAGCGCGAAGGACAGGATGAAACCGAAGGCCGACATGATCACGCCAACCGAGGTGTTCTTCGGCATGTGAATGTCCGTGTAGGGTTCGGTTACCTGGCCAACGCGGCCGTTTTCCTTGTCATCCCAATGCTGTTCCAGCGAGGTGATGTTCGGGATATGGGCGAAGTTGTAGAAAGGCGCCGGCGAAGAGGTACCCCATTCGAGGCTGCGGGCGTTCCACGGGTCGCCGGTGACATCGCGGTTTTTCTCGCGGTCACGGACGCTGATCGCCAGCTGGATGATGTTGGTGAAGATACCCATGCCGATGATGGCCGCACCGATAAGTGCAACGATCAGGTAGGGGTGCCACGCGGCGACATCATAGTGGTTCATGCGGCGGGTCATGCCCATCAGGCCGAGGATATAGAGCGGCGTGAAGGCGAGCCAGTAACCGACGAACCAGCACCAGAAGGAAATCTTGCCCCAGAACTCATTCAGCTTGAAGCCGAAGACTTTCGGGAACCAGAAGTTCATACCGGCAAGGCAGCCGAAGACAACGCCGCCGATGATGACGTTGTGGAAGTGCGCCACCAGGAACAGGCTGTTGTGGAGGACGAAGTCAGCCCCCGGAACAGCCAGCAGAACGCCGGACATGCCGCCAACCGCGAAGGTCACCATGAAACCAATGGTCCACAGCGTCGGGGTATGGTAGCGGACGCGGCCGCGATACATGGTGAACAACCAGTTGAACAGCTTCACGCCGGTCGGGATCGAGATGATCGAGGTCATGATACCGAAGAAGGCGTTGACGTTCGCGCCGGAGCCCATGGTGAAGAAGTGGTGCAGCCACACGAGGAAGGCCATCAGGCCGATCGCGCAGGTGGCGTAAACCATCGACTTGTAGCCGAACAGCGGCTTGCCGGAGAAGGTCGCAATGACTTCCGAGAAGACACCGAAGCAAGGCAGGATCAGGACGTACACTTCAGGGTGACCCCATACCCAGATGAGGTTGATGTACATCATCGCATTGCCACCAAGCTCGTTGGTGAAGAAATGCATCCCGAGGTAACGGTCAGCGGCCAGCATGGCCAGGGTCGCGGTCAGGATCGGGAAGATGGCGACGATCAGGATGTTGGTCACGAGCGCGGTCCAGGTGAAGACCGGCATGTCCATCAGCTTCATGCTGGGGGCACGCATCTTCATGATGGTGGCCACGAAGTTAACCCCGGCGAGTGTCGTTCCTAGCCCTGAAATCTGAAGCGCCCAGATATAATAATCCATGCCCACTGTTGGACTGTAGCCAAGCTCCGTCAGCGGCGGATAGCCCACCCAACCGGCCGCGGCGAAGTCACCGATCCACATGGAACACATGATCAGGATACCGCCTGCGACCGAAAGCCAGAACCCGAGCGAGTTCAGGAACGGGAAGGCCACGTCGCGGGCGCCGATCTGAAGCGGGACAACGGCGTTCATCAGGCCGAGGATGAAAGGCATCGCCACGAAGAAGATCATGATCACGCCGTGGGCGGTGAAGATCTGGTCATAGTGGTGCGGCGGCAGGAAGCCCGCGTGCCCGTTGGCGGCGATCGCCTGCTGGGTCCGCATCATGATGGCGTCGGCAAAGCCACGGAGCAGCATGACGAAGCCGAAGGCGAAATACATCACGCCGATTTTCTTGTGGTCTACACTGGTGAACCACTCGGACCACAGGTAGCCCCATTTTTTGAAATAGGTGATGAGGCTGAGGACGAGGATGCCGCCCAGGACTACAACGACGCCAGTTCCCATGATGATGGGTTCATGCCAGGGAACGGCGTCCAGGGTGAGTTTACCAAACATCAGCGGTTGTCTCCGACGTTTTGCGCCGAGGCCACATGGGTGTCCTCAGCGTGGTTGAGAGCGGTCGACGGCTTCTTGGGGGCCATGGGAGCCATGAAGGTGTCGACGATGTTTTTAAACAGGTGCGGTGTGACATTTCCGTAGATGGTCACAGGGTCCTTCCGGCTCGGCTTCGTAAGCGCCGCATAGGTCTGCGGGTCGAGCGACACAGTCGACTGGTGCGCTTTGGCAATCCATTGCTTGAATGCCTGCCCATCCATGGCGAGCGTGTTGAAGTGCATGTCAGCAAAGCCAGGGCCGCTGAAGGAAGCGGACATGCCGCGGTAGGTGCCCGGTTCGTCGGCGATCAGGTGCAGTTTCGTCTGCATCCCGGCCATCGTGTAAACCTGGGTGCCAAGCCGCGGGATGAAGAAGGAGTTCATGATCGATTCCGACGTGAGGCGGAAATTGATCGGCGTCCCGGTCGGGATGGCGAGCTGGTTGACCGACGCCACACCATAGTCAGGGTAGATGAACAGCCACTTCCAGTTCAGGGACACGACATCGACCCGGACCGGCTTAACCTGGGAGTCCAGCGGGCGGTATGGGTCCAGCGTGTGGGAGGTGCGCCAGATCAGAACACCGAGGATCCCGACAATAATGCAGGGAATGATCCAGACGATGGCTTCGATCTTTGTGGAATGGGCCCACTTGGGCGCGTAGGTCGCATTGGTGTTGCTTGCCCGGTAGCGCCACGCAAACCACAAGGTCAGGAGGATCACCGGAATGACCACCAACAACATATAACCTAGGGACTGAAGGATCAGGCCCTTTTCTTCAACCCCGATCGGTCCTTTCGGATCGAGAAGGTCGTACTGCTGACAACCGGCGAGCGGCAGCAGCAGGAGTGCGAAAGCCGCCCGACTGAGCGAACTAGATACTTTAGCGAACATGACATGGTTCCTACATGTTATGTATGAACCCCCGCCCCCATATAGCGATATCCATGATTCGACGGCCGTTTACCTGCATTTTGTATGCATGTAAAGACCATACATTAAATTAACATGCAAATCGGCGTGGCTTGGGCGGTTGCAAGCAGGCGAAGTAGCACGTCAAATATCGCATATATGGTTAATAAACCATGGTAATATCATGATCGCGTGACGAGTCACAGCCTTGAGAAGGGTCTCAAAACCTGCGTCATTGCGAGTAGGGAAGAGCTTTCAAAAAGCGCGATACAAGTGAAATTTTAGAAGAAAACACCATACAAACACGCAATAATGTATGCGTATTAACATACGAAAATGGCTTAAATGTATGGGTTCCCGGCTGTGGGAGGTCTCCGTCTGTCTTGTGGGTAGCCTAAGGGGATAGATGGGGGGATGGGGATGATAACGGTTTTGAGTTCAGGGTTTGATGATATGACAACGCTGTCAATTCATCTGTCAAAGTGCTTATCTTCCAACATGCGGCCTGTGTCCAGCCTATTTTTTCTTTTTTTATGAAAGCTAGGACATTTTGTCGCGACCAGGCGCCGGGTTTGATCGCCGTATCTCTTCGACTTCATCGCGAATGGGGCGCCTGGAAGTGTATGAGTCGGTCATGGCTTCCCAGTCATGCTGCGTCCATGCTAAGGAATGAAAAATTATAATTATAGTATCCGGGGGGATGAGGGCGAAATGTGGAAACCGAGGTTAGCCAATAGTGCTCGCATAAAATATCTGGGCATTGTCGATGCGCTACAGGAAGACATTCAGTCCGGTAGGGTTGTCGGGGGAGACAGGCTGCCGCCGCAACGAACGATTGCGGAGGCACTTGATGTCGACCTGACCACGGTTACCCGGGCTTTCAATGAAGCAAGGCGGCGGGGCCTCATCGACGCGCAAGCCGGTCGCGGCACCTTCGTGAGCCCGGCCATGGAGGGGGACGAAGCGGATGTGCTTGGGGACATTTCGTATGACCTCAGCATGAATATGCCGCCGCAGCCCGCCGAGGCGAACCTCAGTCAGGCGATAACCTCGGCTATCACAAGCATTCTCCGGTCCCCGCGCGGCGCCGCGTCAATGCATTACCGGGAAAGCATCGGCACTGAAAAGGACCGTCAGGCAGGTACAATCTGGCTTGCCAAGCGCATTGAGGGTATTGGCAGCAACCGGGTTCTGGTATCGGCCGGCGCGCAGAGTGCGCTTTTTGCCATTTGCGAGCTCAACCTTCGTCGTGGCCAGGTGATTGCCGCAGGGTCGATGACCTATCCGGGTCTTAAGGCGGTTGCCTCCCAGAAGGGGTTAATCGTTGAAGCGCTGACCATGGACGAGCATGGCATCATGCCGGATGCCTTTGAGCAGGTCTGTCGCGAACGCTCACCCAAAGCCCTTTATGTGATCCCGACGATCGATAATCCGACCACGGTGACCATGCCGGAAGAACGCCGCCGGACCATCGCTGCGCTCGCACGGCGGTATAATGTCGCGATCATCGAGGACGATCCTTACGCGCCGCTCCGGCCGGAACGGCTGACGACCTTTACCGAAATGGCGGCGGACATCACGTGGCACATCGCCACGCTCTCGAAATGCGTGACGCCCGCCTTGCGGGTCGCGTATGTGGTTGCACCGACGGGCGCGGACGCGCTTCGCCTTGCCACGGCCATGCGCGCAACGACCTTGATGGCGCCGCCCCTGATGTCATCGGTTGCGACCCGGTGGGTGCTGGATGGGTCGCTCGATAGAATCACGGGCGCCATTCGCGCCGAGAATATGAAACGGCAATTGATCGCCAAGTCGGTCTTGGGGAATGTTTCCATGGCGGCCGATCCTTGCGGGCATCATATCTGGTTACAGTTGCCAGGCCATTGGCGGGCGTCTGATTTCTCGCAGTATGCTGACCGGGCCGGTATTTTGATTGTCCCATCGGCGACATTCGCCACCGGGGACGATCAAGAGGAAGCTGTCCGGATTTCGTTGGGCGTGGCGCCTGACCGGGAAACGGTGAAGGATGGGCTGTCCCAGCTTGCCAGCCTCATGTCCCAACCGTCGCATGTCGCCCGCACCATCGTCTGATGTTCTGCGTCCTTCATTTTGTAGGCCTGAATCACGAGATGGCGCGCCTGCAGCAAGAGCCCCGGCTGGTTTGATCAAAAAGCTGTTGGCACGGAATCAAGGAACGGGCCCGGCGGCTTCATGGTTGAATGCTGGTTGCGTGGCGCGCTACGCCGGTCCTGTTTCATGTGTTTTCCGCAGAAATATCGCGCAAGAGTCGAAAACGGCTATCAAAATGATCTGTATTGGTGTATATACTCGACCCTACAGAGAGCCAATCTGTTTCGGAGTTCGGGACCATTAAGAGTTTCGGCCGACCGACAAGGGGGCAGGGGGTCTAAGCCAATAGTACTCTCCGCTGTTATTATCTGAGCACCATCCACAGATTGTTTGTTTTGGTGCTCATCGAATTACCGGTCCCATCGTTTGTAGTGTTTTACCGTTTGTGACGGTCGCATCGTTACGGCTGCCGTCGCATCCGTAGGCTGGCGTGCGCGCATTTCCGGCTCGCGCCGCGCTTATCCCGTAACCATTCCGACAGAGGAGTGCGACGACAATGTACCAACACCCAGGCGTTTATATCGAACATGTACCGTCCAACAGGCTTTCGATCGAAGCTGCGTCGACGTCGGTGACGGCCTTCATAGGCCACCTCACACGCGGCAAACCTCTGCAGGATGGGGGCGCGCCAGAGCAGATCAGCCTGGGGTCGCAATATGCCCAGAAATACGGCCCGATTTCGGGTGGTTCCGGCGGCATTCGCGACCTCGGCGACAAGGCAGACACATTCGGCTACGCCGTCACCACCTTCCTGGCCAACGGCGGCAGCAAGGCCTTCATTGTTCCAGTCTGCGATAAGGCCAACAAGGGCAAGGCCTCGAAGGCGTCCATTACCATCAAGGACGGCGCCAAGAAATACAAACTGGATTTCACCGCGACCTCGACCGGCAAATGGGCCGATGCTCTGCTTATCAACCTCAAGCAGGAAGACACGGGCGACTTCACCTTGAAGATCGGCACCCAGACCACGGCATCGCTCAGCGAAGCCGACGTCACCAAGAAGGAATTCGATACTATCCTCGAAACCTTCTCCGGCCTGAGTGTCGTGCCGACCGATGGCCGTGCGATCAAGGGCCAGGTCAACGACCGGTCGGCGCTTGTGACGGTCGAAAGCGACGCAGGCTCCGCCTCTGGCGCGGGCGACAAGAGCGATGTCAATGCCGTGACCACTGGCGGCGAGGATTCGAAGGCGCCGAAGAAGGCCGACTTCGAGGCAGCATTCGAGACGCTCAAGGACTATCGTTCGGTCTCGATCATGGTGCTGCCGGGCCTCAACTGGAAGGACAATAAGGAAATCTACCAGTCGGCAATTACCCACGCCGAATTCATGCAGAACCGCATGGTCCTTGTCGATCCGGTCAATCCGGATACCACGTCCAACCAATTGGTCACGGCCAAGAATGTCAAGGACGCGGGCTTCCCGACCTCGCCTTATTCGGCGCTCTATTATCCGTATCTCACGGTTTCGAACCCCTTCTATGACGCGGAAACCGCGGCCAATAAACCGGCTACGTTCGATATTGGCCCGTCGGCAATGGCGGCCGGGCTGTGGGGGCGGATCGATGCTGCCCGCGGTGTCTGGAAAGCACCGGCCGGGCTTGAGGCCACGGTTCGCGGCTCGCTGGGGCCGAACGTGATGATCGGCAACGCGATCCAGGACAATCTGAACGAATGGGGCGTCAATTGCCTGCGCGCGATCATCGGCCCCACAGTGGTTTGGGGCGGCCGGACATTGGCGACCAAAACCAAACCGCAGTATCGCTACATTCCGGTACGCCGGACCCAGAGCATGATCGGCGAAAGTCTCTACAACGCCCTGCAGGCGGTGGTGTTCGAGCCGAACGACCACAAGCTGTGGGCATCCTTGCGCGCCAGTATCGGCAATTTCATGGACGGGCTGCACCGGTCAGGTGCCTTCCAGGGCGAAAAGGCCTCGGACGCCTATTTCGTCAATTGCGGCCTGGGGTCCACCATGACGCAGGGCGATATTGACGCCGGTATCGTGCGGGTCGTTGTCGGCTTCGCACCGCTCAAGCCAGCCGAATTCGTCGTAGTCCAAATACAGCAGATTGTTGGTCAGGCCGCGTAAAGCACGCGGCCTGATTCCCGTCCTCTCATATTGAACAAAGGATCTGTCCCATGGCTGCTCCCATGTTTTCCGTCAATGCACATCGCTATGACCCCTACCGCACGTTCAAATTCCAGGTCGTGATCGGTGGGCAAACCGTTGCCGGGCTCTCCAAGATGGGCGCCCTGAAGAAAACCACCGAGGTGGTCAACTGGCGCGCGGCGGGTGACCCGTCGATGCAAAGGGCTATCCCCGGCGGCAGCAAGGTCGAAAATGTCACACTGGAAATGGGCCTGTCCCATGACCCGGTCTTCGAGAATTGGGCCAATGCGGTCAACAATGTCTCGGAAGGCGATGCGGGCATGAGCCTGGTCAATTTCCGCCGCGACGTGGTGATCAATGTCATGAACCTCCAAGGCACACCGGCGATGTCCTATCACCTGCGCCGGGCCTGGGTGACCGAGTTTCAGGCGCTTCCAGAATTCGATGCCAACAATATGAATACGATCGGGATTCAGTCTATCACCATGGCGTATGAGGGCTTTGTCCGCGACTTGGCCGTCGTGGAACCGACAGAGTCCTGATCGGTCATGACCGACCGTGCACTCCAGACCCTGGCGGTGGCGTTCCCGAGCTACCTCCCGCGGGCTCTGACCGGCGATCTCGAGCTTTCGCTTGCCGAAATCGCCTGGACCCGCGCCCCGCGTCCCGCGCGGGTCAGCCACCTGCTGAATACCGTGTTCGACCGGATCAGCGGCCAGCCCGTCAGTCTCGACCGGGTCAGACGGCTGACCTCATCGGCGCGGGAATGGCTTTTGCAGCGGGCCGCCCTGCTGTTTTGGACAGACAAGGGCTGGTTCCAGGCCCAATGCCGGGTTTGCGAGCAATATTTCGACCTGCCGCTGACGCTGGCAGCCGCCCCGCGTAAACCGGCAGGTGAAACTTTTCCGCTGGTGTCGGTCAAAACCTCACTGGGCCTGCGCCGGTTCGAAGCGCCGAATGGGGGCCATGAGGAGGACCTGGCGTTCGAACAGGGTGACCTGCCTCCCGAGCGGCGCCTGCTGGCGCTATGCGGCCTTGCGGAATCTGCCGCGGCGGATGCCCGCGCCTTCAGTAAGGCCGATGTCACCCGGATTGAAGCCGCCTTCGAGGCCCATTGCCCCGATGTGGCCGATGTCGTCGCAACCCGCTGCCCTGCGTGCCAGGCGGATATCGAAGCGCGGATCGACCCGTTGCAGTTCGCGTTCCCGCGCAGCCAGCAGCTCCTGCGCGACGTTCACATGATCGCATCGGCTTATCACTGGGGTGAGGCCGATATTCTTGCCCTGCCGGTGGCACGCAGGCGGGGCTATGCCAGTTTGATCCGGGCCGAAAAAGGCCGGGGAGGCGGAAGATGAGCCTGTTTTCCAGAGTCCTGAGCCGGGCCGCAATCGCGCGGGCAGAGGATACCTCCGTCCCCGCGTGGCCGAAGGGCATGGCCGCGCCCCTGCGCCGGAGCGAGGACAAGGAAGAGCCGGAAGCGGCCCCGCTACGCCGTGCGGCGCCAGAGGAGGAAAAGGATAAGGAGGCCCAGCCCTTGCGCCGTGCTGAAAAGCCGGATGATGAGGAGGACAAGACTGCGCAGGCGCTGCGCCGTGCTGCGGCTGGACCGCCCCAAGAGGAAGAGAAACAAGCCCAGGCCCTTCGACGCGCCGAGCAGCCGGAAGAGGAAGACAAGACCCAAGCCTTGCGCCGGGAGGAAAAACCGGAAGATGAGGAGCAGGCCGCTGAAGCGCTTCGCCGGACTTCGGCTGAACCGCCTGAAGAGGAAGAGAAACAGGCCCAGGCCCTTCGGCGCGCCGAGCAGCCTGAGGAGGAAGACAAGACCCAGGCCCTACGCCGGGAGGAAAAGCCGGAGGACGAGGAGCAGGCCGCTGAGGCGCTTCGCCGTGCTGCGGCTGAACCGCCTGAAGAGGAAGACAAGCAGGCCCAAACGCTCCGGCGTGCTGCCGAGCCGAATGAGCCGGACAAGGAAGACAAGACCCAGGCCCTACGCCGGGAAGAAAAGCCGGAAGAGGAGGAGCAGGCCGCTCAGGCGCTTCGCCGCGCTGCAGCTGAGCCGCCGGAGGAGGAAGACAAGCAGGCCCATGCTTTGCGCCGCTTGGGTCCTGACGATGAAAAAATGCCCAAGGAACCGAACCCGATGCAGGCGCTCAGGCGTGATGTGGCCGCCCCCGGCCTTGGCGCTGGCGGGGCAGACATTGGCGGCGGGCTGCCTTCGGCCCCCATGGAGGGTATGCCCGGTTTCGGGACGTTCGACGCGGACTTCGGCCCGACTGTTGAGGCCCCGGCGTCGCCGCAGGACACCGGCCAGGCTGAACGGCCCCGCGTGCAAATCGACCAGATCGATGTGGTCATCCATGAGGATGCCCCCACTGCGGGCTCATCCGCGCGGGGACAAGGGTTTGGCCAGGATCTGGCCCGCCGGATGCGCAGCACGTATTTGAGGGGGCTTTGATATGCCGACGTCGGAAAGTTCCCTTTCAGTTGCTATCCAAGGCACCGCCGATTTTCTGGCGGTCCGCATGGCCGATGATGTCGTCGTGACCGTGGACGCACCGCAGCGGGCGCAGAAGCAGGCTGAGGATGCCGACAAACATGTGCTGAATCTCTTCGCCTACCGGCTGGTTCCGTCGGGGTTTCACGCCGACATGGGCGATCATGACCCCACCTTCATTCGTGCCCATATTCTGCTGACGGCTTTTCCTGCCGGGCATGGCGACCCGCCGCCCGACAGCGATCTCAGGGTGTTGGGCCAGGCGGTACGGGTTCTGCAATCCTTCCCGGTGATCCCGGTTACCCTGCCGGGTGCGGCGCCGCCGGGCGCGCCCGCGAGCGATTTCAGGAAAAGCCAGACAACGTCCTACCGGCTTCAGGCGGTACTGCAGGCACCGACGATGGAAGAGATCAACCATGTCTGGACCACCCAGGGCGGTGAGCTGGCCTACCGCCTGTCGGCAGCTTACGAGCTGGCGCTGATCCCGATCGAGCCGCTGGTTCATGGCCAACCGGTGCCGCCTGTCAGTGAAGGCCAGTTCGAAATGGTGCCCGGTTTCGGCCGTGGGCCGTACCAGATGTTCCAGCAGGGTGGGCGGCTCTTTTCCCACCTGGAGCTTGGAGCCGGAACTGCTCAGGTCAAGATCGCTTTGACCGGCGAACCCGGCGCGCAGGCGGCGGTGGCCGTCGAATGGCGGCGTGCGGGCGGTACGCTCGAGCAACAGGCGCCCCAAACCTTCGCAATCAAAACCAGCGATGTGGACGCTGGGGATGCGCTCTTTGATGTGACGCTTTCCGGTGCGGCGGTAGGGGACCGTGCGAACCTTCAAACCGTGATCGTGGATGCGGACGGCACCCCGGTTAAAGGGGTGCCACCCGGCAATCTGATTACGCTGGATATCGGAGCCTGATGCATGACAGTTGTTCCGGAAAAAGCCGATATGGTCGCCGCGATGTTCGAGGCCGAATGGGTGCGCGTCGACAGGATACTGACACTGGCTGAGGCCGTGTCGTCCGGCCAAGTGCTGGGCGAGGACTTCGCCCGAGATTTCGATGCCGCGGCCCAGGCGGTGGAGGCGGCCCGCGATGCAGGTGCATGGGCGGGCCTGGCCACAGTCGTTGACCAGACCACACTGGCGGCCCTGAAGCGGATTGACCTTGACCTTCTGGTGCTGGCGTTGGCGCCGGTGGCGCATCCGTCCTTCGCTTCGCGTCTCCATTCGCTGCAGCCGCATATCGGCTCGGCCTGGCCGAGCCTGCCGCTCCTGCAGGATCTGCTGATGCTGGACAGTAGCGCGGACCTGGACCTCCTCTTTGCCGAACTTGCGCCAACCTCCCCCCTGGTAACCGCGGACCTTTTGCGGGTGGACGGCGTCACGCCTTACCAGACCATCCGCCCAACACCGCAACTGATCCGGGCGATGCTGAACCGGGATGCTGAGCTGGCGCCGCCGCCAGGCGCCAATCTCCTGACACGGCGCGGCACCTGGAATGACCTGATCCTGCCTGCCACGGCGATGGCGCAACTGAGGGATTTCACCGCCTGGATCCGCCATGCCGACCGCATCCGCCGCGATTGGGGCGGCAAGGCCATTCATGGTCCGCTCGCGCTGTTTTCCGGTGCCTCGGGCACGGGCAAAAGCTTTGCTGCCTGTGTGATCGCCAGTGCGCTGAGCCAGGAAGGCGAAGCCCCTTGGGCGCTTTATACGCTCGATCTTGGGCGGATTATGTCGAAATATGTCGGCGAGACCGAAGCGAACCTCAATGCACTTCTGGAAAGCCTCGATGGCCGCCGCGCCATCCTGCAGATCGATGAAGCCGACGGCCTTCTAGGCAAGCGCGGAGAGATTTCCGACGCGCGTGACCGCTATGCCAACCTTGAGGTCAGTCACATGCTCAGCCGGTTCGAGCGGCATATGGGGCCTGTCATTCTGACAACCAACCTGCGCTCGAATGTCGACAGCGCCTTTTTGCGCCGCTTCCAACTGGTGGTGGACTTCCCGGCGCCGGATGACAAGGCGCGGGCCGAACTGTGGGACCGCCTGCTGCCCGAGGGCGCACCGCGTGATCCTGCGCTGGATCTCATGGCGGTTGGGGCAGCCGTGCGCATGTCGGGCGGTGCGATCAGCAACGCTGCCCATTATGCCGCCGTGCTGGCCGCTGAGGCGGAGACCGGCATTACCCCGGCCTTCGTGGCCCGGGCGGTGTGGGCCGAACTGATGAAGGGTAGCCGCCAGGTCAGGAAGTCCGAAATCGGCTTTCTCGGCAGTTATCTGGACCCTGGAGCGGGGGACCCGTCATGAGAGTGAAACGTCTTACGGTCCGCCTGCCCGTCAGGCTTAAAGGTACCGCGCATCACGATGCCCGCCGCATAGGCGAGGCGGTGGCCGAAGCGCTGTGGAAGAACGGCGGCCAAGGCGGAACCATCACCGTGCCGGGCCACGGTCAAAGCGGGCCGGCGTTGGCGGTGCGGGTCGGTGCGGCACTGCCGAAAGCAAGGGGAGGGAAGGGTCATGGCCATTGAGACGCGTGGTGTCCTTTTCGAATATGGGATTTCGTTGCCGCCGTTGGCGTTGATCTTCCAGTTCAACCCGCAGGAAATTTCCCGCTCGCGCACGGTGACGGTGAGAACCGGTAATTCGCCAGGGTCCCGTGGTGGGTATGACTTCCTGTCACCGCTTGAAACCGCACGGGTTTCGCAGGGCGTGGAGATGCAGGCTGAAAGCTTCTCCATCGACATCCTGCTCGATGCTACCGACGCCATGAACAAGGGCGATGTGGTCGCCACCAAGTTTGGCGTTCAGCCCCAGATCGACACGCTGCGCTCGATGGCTGAACCGAAGAACCAGGGCCCAGGTGGCGTTAAGGTGCTGTCGTCGCTTGGCTTTTCCGGAACCCGGGCGTTCGAGCGGCAGGAAACCGCCAGCGTACTGGTTTTCGCCTGGGGAATGCAGGTGCTGCCGGTGTTCCTGACCGGTGTCGCCCAGAAAGAGGCGCTGCATCTGCCCAACCTCATGCCCTACCGGGCGACGATGAGCCTGACCATGCAGGTGATCGAAAGCTCAAACCCCTTCTTCCTGGCGGACAAGGTGCGCCAGACGATCAGCACGGCGATGAATGTGGCAACCGGATTCCAGACAGGGTGACGCAAGATGGCTTTTTTCAAAGGGTCTTATTATCAGAAACTACCGGTCTTTGACGCCGCCGATGGCCGGAAGGGCAAGGGCTTCTTGGGCGTGCGTACACGGCCGATAGCCGAGCCTGAACCGGTTCTTGAACACACCGTCACTGTTGGCGACCGGCTCGACAGTCTGGGGCAGCATTATTATGCCAACCCGCGGGATTGGCGGCGTCTGGCTGATTGCAATCCGGATGCGATCTTCCCTGAAGACTTGTTATTGAAGGTTGACGCCTTCCCGCTGGAAGGTGCGGCGCGGGAACGCACGGGCGAGGTGATCCTCGTGCCGCGCAGAAGGGAGGGGCAGCGTTAAATGGCTTCCTTGTCTTTCTCTCTCGACCTTGGGTTCCGGCAAGCTGCGTCGCTGGTGATCGAAGTGGGCACCGACCGCCACGATATTGGCGACTTGGCTGATATGGTGGCCAGTGTTGAAGTCATGACCGGGCGGACAGAAGCCGCGACCGGCACGATCACGATTGATGACCGGCGGCGCGAGGATGGTGAGTGGATGGCCGCGGACAGCGGACATTTCCGACGCAACCAACCCATTGTCCTGTCAGCCGATTTCCAGACCCACGTCGAGGAAATTTTCCGCGGCTATATGGTGCAGCTGAAGCCGGAGCTACCGCAGAATGGCGGTGAGGCCAAGCTTGTCATTGAGGTGCAGGATGACGGCGTGGCGCTGAACCGGGAGCATATGCGCCGGGTCTGGGGCGAGGATGCGCCGATGACCGACCTTGAAATCCTGCGCGAGCTTGTGGAGCCGCTCAATCTGGATGTCGATCCCGCAAGTGGCGATGGGCAGTCGGCGCGGTCGCTGTCGATGGACGGCACGCCTGCTCAGTTTCTCTACAGTCGCGCTCAAGCCAACGGCTATGAGCTGATCTTCTCGGAAGGCGGCGTTTATTTCGGCCCTATGCGCCTTGAGGGCGATGCGCAGGAAACCATCATGATCTATGCCGGTTCGGCGACCAACTGCCTGAGCTGGTCACTGACCGACGACGCCCAGAAACCCGATGCGGTCGGCTTCGAGCTGGCACCGCGTGAGGAAGGAGCGGACCCCGTGGTCGAGGTTGTCACCCCGGACGCGCCGCTTCTCGGGACGTCCGCCACCGCGGAGGAGGGCGCAGACCTGGGTACCCCGTCTATCAGTCGGATCAGCCGGGAGGGTGACGAACCGGAAGAGGTGACACGGGCGCGCGCGCAGGCTGCCGCCAACGAAAACAGTTTCAAGATCCGTGCGACAGGTGAGCTTGACGGCACGCTTTATGGCCATGTGCTCAAGGCCGGCAAGCTGGTGCGGGTGGATGGCACCGGCACGCGCAATGGCGGTCTTTATTACGCCGATAAGGTGACCCACGCCTTCAGCCCGGAAGGCTACCGCCAGCGCTTCGAGTTGATCCGTAATGCCACCGGCGACAGTGATTCACTGGGGTCCGCCCCGCTCGCGTCCGCCATGTCCGCGATTTCGAACCTGTTCTGAAGAAGGAAGTGAAATATCATGAATGAAGCCTTCCAGACTATTGAAAAGTCGATACGCAAACAGCAGACCACCTATTACGGCAAGTATCGCGCTTTCGTCGCCGATAATGACGACCCCGATGGGCTGGGCCGGATCAAGATGACCATTCCGTCGGTGCTGGGCGAAGCGACGAGCGACTGGGCGCTTCCCGCCGTGGCCTATGGTGGCGGTGCGGATTTCGGCGTGCTTTGGGTGCCGCCTGTTGGTGCACAGGTGCTGGCGGAATTTCTGGAAGGTGACCCATCTGCCCCGGTCTGGGCCGCCACCTTCTGGCGTCAGGCCTCGGAGATGCCGGCCGAGTATCAGGGGCCTTCAACCAAAATCCTGAAAACCGAAAGCGGCCATCTCCTGACCTTTGAGGACAAGGAGGGGGAAGAGCAGATCACGTTGCACTCGAAGGCGGAAGCCGAACTGGTGATGGACAAGGACGGCGGCATCACGTTGACCGACAGCGCCGGGTCGAAAGTGGTTCTGGATGCCGCAGGCGGCCAGATCCAGATCGAGGACGCGAACGGCAATTCCATGGTGATGTCATCGTCGGGGATCGACTGCAAGGATGCGTCCGGCAACGAAATCAAGATGAGCGGCAGCGGCGTCGACATTAAATCCTCCGCGGTCGTCAATATCGAGGGCAGTTCCGTTACCGTTGCCGGTGCAGGTGGTGAACCAATCGTCAAGGGGACCACCTTCCTGGCCCTGTTCAATTCCCATGTTCATCCGACAGTGTTCGGGCCCTCCGGTCCGCCTGTAGTGCCGCTGACCCCGGCGGCGCTGACCATCAAGAGTACGGCACAATGACCCGGATACAGACAGCGAAATTGCCGCGTGTCGGCTATATGGCTTTTCCCTTCCGCATGGGCGCGGATGGTGCCACCACGGTGGCCCGGTTCGAACATATCCGGCAACAGGTGGAGCAGGTACTGTTCACCTCACCCGGCGAACGGGTCTTCCGGCCAGAGTTCGGCTTCGGTGCCCGTCGGCATGTATTTGAGCCGAATGCCTCCAGCCTTTGGGAATATGCCCAGAACAGCCTCTATGGCGCGCTCGCGGAAGCGCTGGCGGGCGAGGTCGATCCGAAGACCCTTCAGGTCTCTGTCGGACCCGGTGAGGGGGAGCCGGAAGTTCTCCTGGTTCGCATCCGCTATGTCATCGCCGCGCTCCAGAAGGAGGAAACCCATGAAATCAAGGTGTGACCATGGCTGAACTGGCTAAACCCCAACTGATTTTCGATGGCGGCTGCCCCGACTGTGGCGAGCGCACGGCAGTGCTGCCTTTGCCGATCCCGGGCGTGGAAGACGACTTCGACTGGTCAACCCGGGATTACGACAGTTTCCGCCTGTTCATGATGCAGGAACTGGCCAGCCGTTTCCCCGAAAGGCGGCGCTGGACCGTGGCCGACATGGAGGTGGTGGTCATCGAATTGCTGGCCGCGGCGCTGGACCGGGCTAGTCATGCCATCGACAGGGTTCAGGCTGAACGGTTCCTGGATACGGCCCGTCGGCCTGAAAGTGTCAGGCGGCTTCTCAAGCTGATTGGCTATGACGCGGCGCTCAGGACGCCGCAATCCATCCTCGATAGCCGCACAGGTGCAACACCCGAAGAGAAGGTCGAAGACTATTGGCGCGACTATCCTGGCGCCATGGAAGCGGCACGTGCCGCCGGGCCGCGGCTGATTGCCGAACAGCACCGTATGGTCACGCTGGCGGACCATGCCTTGGTGCTGGAAACCCATCCGCTGGTGGCGCTCGCGCGGGCCAGGCTGGTCTGGACCGGTGCCTGGCAGACAATCCTTGTGTCCGCGCTTCTGGAGGACGATATCGCGCTTGATGCCAAGCTGCATGACGACCCGGCACCAAACCCGGCTTTCCCCAACAAGATCCGGCGCGAACTGTGGAATGAAATCGTCACCTACCATCTGGAACGCCGCCTGCCGCTGCCGCCCATTGGCCCGAACCTGACCCCGCGCCGTCTGCTGCGTGCCGTGATTGACGAATATCGGATGATCGGCACCGAAGTGTTCCTGGAACCGGCCAAATCCGCCGCGATCAACATCACGCTCTCGGTGCGGGCAAAGGCCGGTTATTTCCGTTCGGAACTCAAGCAAGCGCTGGCGCAGGTCTTCAGCGCCGACCAGGGCGGCTTCTTCGAAATTGGCCGGTTGGACTTCGGCCAACCTCTCTATGCCTCGGACGTTATTGAAGCCGCGATGACCGTGGAAGGCGTGGCAGTGGCCTGCCTCAACCTGTTCCGCCGGGTCGGCAAGGGGTTTGAAAACCAGTCCGCTGACGGCCTCATTGAGATCGAGCCGGATGAATTCATCGAATGCCAGTCCGACCGCAGCAACCCGCAAAAAGGCATGCTTCGGATCGTTGTCAATGGAGGGGAAGCAGGATGAGCGCACTTCACCCCAACCGTCCGGATATGTTGAAGGATCTCACGCGCTGGAACCGCATGGGCCTGTCCCGGTTCGACTATATCGACGGCGACGCGGCAGTCTGGCTTGAGGAACTGCGCATCGCCATGCTGGGGCTTTACCTGCACGGCGTGGCCGGTGAGGCGCGTCTGCCGGAATATTGGCGCGACGTTTATCTCAAGCCGGTCAGTGAGTGGCCTGATGTGGCGGACGCGGCCCAGAAGGTGGCCTGGAAGCGGCTGGCGCCGGTGGTGCCGCCGCAGCGCGAAACCCGGGGACGGCGAACGGAACGTCTCCTGAAGCAGTATGACACCCGGACCGGTGATTACGCGTGGGAGATTAACCGCGCTTTCGCCCGCGCTGCGCATATCCTGCTCGGCTATCTGGATGCCTATACCAACGAAGGGTATCTGCGCACGGCAACCCAGTGGGACAATCTGCGCCGTTTGGCCGCGATGGTGAATTACCAGCCGACGCCCTATGCCTCAGCCACCACGCTGGTGGGGCTCATTCTGAATGACGACACTGGCGCGGTTGAAGTGCCAGCAGGGTTGGCGATGAAATACACCAAGCCTGAAGGCGGTGCGCCGGTGATCTTCGAAACGCTGACGAAGGTTTCCTGCCATCCGGCGCTCAACGCTGCCCGGGCGAAAGACTGGAACCGGAACAACACGCCGATTGCCTTCGGAAATGCGGCCGGGACGCGCTGGTTCCTCGCCAAGGATAAAACGCTGGCCACCGGCGATCTCATGGTGCTGGCCGATGGTAAGACGGCAGAAGCCCATATCCTCCGCTCGGTCAATCATGACACCGATGCCGGGATTGCGAACCTCATCTTCGCCGATCAGCCCGGCAAGACCTACACGCATTATTCGACCCGGCTTTGGACCCTGCCGTCGGACGTGCGTGTGGGGGAAAAGACGTCGAAGAACGGTCAGGTCGTGGTCAAGGTCGAGGGCATGGGCTCTGTCGTGGCCGGGGATCTGGTCGAGGTCATGATTAAGGGGGAGAAGGCTGCTGTCGAGGTGCTGATGGTTACCGGCGACGGCCTTGTGCTCGATATGGACCTGGGCGACGAAAAGACGGTCAAACTGCGCCTGATGCAGCCCTATGCGCTGGACGCCGCCAAAAAGGTGAAGCGGCAGGCGACCGGCACGACCAAGATGGCGGCCCCGACATCGAACGGCGTGAAGGTGAAAAGCGGCACGTCCCCAGAGTTTGTTGGCGGCACGGAGCTCCGGGAGTTCAGCTTCTCCAAGGCCAAACACGGTCGCGCCTATGCGTTCAGTGATGGGGACAAGCAATTTTCCGGCACGGTGGTCAAAGAAAGCCCAGCCGTAGTGCCGACGAAAGACAAGGCGAAAAAGTCGAAATCCAAGGGGCATGGCAAGAAGAAAGCCCACAAAGTCGTCAGTTTCACGGGCAAGCCGCCGAAAGGGCTGGCGGACGGTGACTGGTTCGTCGCACGCGATATGGCGACCGACGCGGTCAAGGCGCTCAGGGTCAAGGGCGTTCGGGTAGCGTCGGGCGAATATCATGTCGAGTTCCATGCCGCCCCCGTCGGTGCCCCCGACAAGACCGAATTCCATGGCCCGATGACGCTGTCCATGATCATTGAAAATTATAACCGCAATCCGGCCCCGGCGTTGGCGGGGAACAAGCTGGTGCTGGAACATGTGCCTGAAGCGGCGCGCGTCCTGATCAAACCTGGCCGCAAGCTGTTGATCCGGCGGCAGGTGGGTGAAATCGACGAGACGATCGCCGCCAAGGTTGAGGAGGCGCGTCCTGCCACGGGCGGCCCGAACCGCCTGGAGCTGACCTTGATGTCCTATGAGGGGGCCAGCCAATGGGCGCGCGGCGACCTGAGCTTCTGTTTGAACACCGTGCAGGTCTCACACGGGGAATCCAAGGGCTCGAAACTGTTGGGGTCGGGTGATGGCGAACGCCGGGTCCAAAGCTTTGATTTTAATGTGAAAAACATCAGCCATATCCCGTCGACCTCAGCTGAGGCCGGGGTGGCGCCCGCGATGGATATCGCGGTCGACGGCGTCCGCTGGGAGTATCGCGATTATATCGACCCCTCGGCAGAGGGGACGCCGTCTTGGTCCACGACGCTGACGGAAGACGACACGTTACGTATCCATTTCCGCCGCCGCCTTGTGACCGGGCAGAATAATGTGATTGTGACCCGCTACCGGGTCGGCGCCGGCGCAGCTGGCTCGGCCATCCCGCCGCTGTCTTTCTCCAAGCCGATGAAGAAAAACCGCTATGTCTCCGGCATTTTCCAACCCTTCGCCACCGCGGGCGGCGCGGACCGGGAACCCGTGTCCAAACTGCGGGAGTCCACGCCCAAACGGCTCTCGGCGAACGGGCGTGCGGTCTCGCTCAGCGACTTCGAGCATCTGGCGATGCGCCATTCGGCCATCTTGCGCGCTCATGCCGAAATCGTGCCGACGTCGGCGTCCCTAAAGCTGGTGTCGCTGACGGTAGCGCTGGCCAACGGTGCCGATGTTGACGACCTGAAGGACGACCTCAGCCCGGGAATCCTTGCCAAGGCGCTGCCGGGGGTTGGGGTCAGTTTCCGAAATTACGAATGCCTGCCGCTGCGCATGGTGGTCAAGGTGCGCTCGGACCTTGCGGTCTATAACAAGACCGATATCAAGGCCGCCGCTGAAGCCCGGCTGTTTGAGGTTTTCGCGCTTGAGAAGCGGGATTTTGGGCAGACCGTCTATATCAGCGAAGTGCTCGCGGCGTTGGAGACCGTGGTGGGTGTGGAAACTGCGCGGGTACTCGATTTCGGTCTCGTGGGGCAGGGCTATACCGACCTCACGCACGCGAAACCGGCTGACTTCGACGGGCCGTGGCCGCGCAATGTTGCGGTCAATGACGGCAAGGTCGCGGCAATCTATACGACCCTGCATCAGATCGCCCATATCGTGGCCAATTCCGCCAGCGCCGTGGCCGTAGAGGTGGAGGATGCAAGATGAGCTTCCCTGAAGACGTTCTGAGCCGTGCGGGCCGCATTCTGTATCGTGAATTGCCGGACGAATACCGCTATCGGGATAATCCGACAGCAAGCGAACTCGGTGACCTTGAAGCCTATTTGCAGGGCTTTGGCCATGTCCTGGACCTGATCCGGCGTACCACGGAGCAGGCCTATGCCGATGCCTTCGCCGAGGCCACCGAAACAGGGGATGAAATTCAGCCCTGGCTGCTCCCGTATCTGGCTGAGCTTGTCGGCGCCGACCTGTTCGCCCCGGATGAGGACCGCCGACGCGAAGAATTGAACAATTCTGTCCTGTGGTCGAAGTCAAAGGGCACGCTGCGCAATGTCGATCAGGTGGGCGATGTCATTTCCGGGGCGGAAACCATGGTGCGTGAAGGCTGGCGGCTGACGCTGACCTGCCCGCGGCCAGCCCTGCCGCCTTTCAGCGTGCCGAAGGTCGAAAACCCGAATGACCAGCTTGGGCGCACGCCGGTGCCGCTTGGCTGCCCGGATTTCAGGGTTATGGACCGTGCAGTCGCCGATCCTGATGGCGCCAACCCGTTGTTCAGGCTGCGCTATCCTGGGCGCGATGCCAAAGGTATGCCGCTTGAGATTGCGCCAGAGATATTCTGGAAACCGCGGGCGGCAGACGGGGTGCCCTGTTTCCCTGGTGGCTATGCCGACAACAGCGCCCGCTGCCCCGACCTTCGCGATCCAGACCTGAACGAGGACCTTGGTCCGCACCCGGGCCGGTCGCTGGTCTATCTGCGGCCGCCTGACGGTCTGTTTGAGAAGGGGCTGCGTGTGATGAAGGTCGCTGACCCGGCGGTGTTCGGCATCCAGGCTGGTGCTGCGCAGCAGTTTGACCCGCGCTCCATTCTGAAGCTGGTGGCGGGCGAGGACGGTGAGGCCCCCGACCGGATCATCGTCGAGCTCGGCAAGGATATGACGATCCCGGCGGGCGCGGATGTGACGTTCCGGCATATCTGTTTCACCGGCCGTGTCGGTAGCGGCAATGCGGCCAAGCCGGTGCGCCTTCAGGTGCAAACCGGCGGGCGTTTGTCTCTGCACTATTGTGCCGCCGAAAAAGTGGTTCTGACTGGCAACGGTAGCACCGATGACCCAGACCGGCCGGCGCTTTATGGCTGGTCCAGCCTGTTTGGGTCTGTCATCGGGCCGAACCGCTTCGCGCGGTTGGTTTATTGCACGGTGATGGAGGAGCTGGACCTGATGCGGTTGCAGGCGTCCGACTGCCTGTTTGCCGTCATATCGTCAAACCTGAAGTGCGCCGAGGACGAAAGCTGCATCCGCTATTCGCGCTTCACCGCGGTCAAGGCGCTTGAGGCCTGTTTCTCCAAACAGGCCCCGACCAACACCAACAAGCGGCCCCGCTTTATCCTGCGCTATTTGCCGGAAGGCAAGAAGAAGGGCTGTGTGCTCAGGCTGCCGCGCTACGGTGAGGCGGGCTATGGCGTCCTTGATATTCTGACGGATGCCGCCATTTCGGCCGGCGCCGAGGACGAAGGCGAGATGGGCGCCTATCACGAATTCTATTTCGCGGCTCAGGTCCGGGCGCTTCGCAAGAAACTGCAAACTTATCTGCCGCTCGGGCAGGAAATCTCCCTGGCCTATGACCCACTCATGACGCTCGTCCCGCCAGTCCTGGTGGGTTCAGGCGGCGATTGAATTTGAAGGAGAAATGACATGAAGGGCTCGAATTCTCGGTTCAGTCATCGACCCGAACAACGGTATTCCAACAGTGCCCATATTCAGGGGGGCATGGTGACCGATGCCGACCTGACGGAAGCCGGGCAATTGCATCAGGCACGCGATGAGGCACAGAATGCCGTCACCATCTACTCGGGTGTGCCAGCCCGTGATGGCGCGGTCAGCCTTCAAAATGAAAAGCCGACCCTGCGGCAGGGCTGGGTCGTGGCCCAGGGCAAACAGGGGCGCTTCGTCGCCGCGGACCGCAAGGCCAAGCTTGGCTGGCCGGCCTTGTTCCAGAACCAGGCTGACCTGCCTGACGCTCCGGCATTGCCGGGCAAACCGGCGCTTCTTTATGCCGATCTGTGGGAACGGCCTGTCTTTGCCCTTCAGGACAGCTATCTCGCCGATCCGGGCCTGCACGGGGCCGAAACCTCTTACCGCACGCGGACGATGACTCAGATCAAGGCGTTGCCGGTTGAGGGGGGTGAAGCGCTCAAGGCTGCGTTTGAACTTCTTGAAAAAGGCGAGGGCGTGTTCCGCCGCAAGGGCGATGCCCTGGTCAGTGTCGAGCCCAAGAATACCGAAATCGCGATCGACGATTGCGACCCCTGCGCCGACAAGGTGGAAGGCAACCTGCCGAGCGTGCCCAACGCCCTGTTCCGGCTGGAGGTGGTTGAGGTTATCCGCGATGGCGCAGGCCAGGCGACACAGGCGCGGTTTGCCTGGTCTATGGAAAACGCGGCGGCGATTGAAACGATGACGCGCCTCAAGGATGCGGCGACCGGTTCCGCGGTCAAGGAAGCGTTCGCGCGCGACCATGCGGTTTATGAATATTTTTCGGACACCACCGAAGCGCAGGTCGGGCGGTTCGCCCCCGGCATCACCCCCAAGGCACCTGTCTTCAAGGCGACGCTGACCGAGACCAGTGACACCCATGTGCGCCGCTGGGACGGCTGCGCCATGGTCAACCTGACCAATTCGACCATCGTCGGCGGCTCATCGCTCGGCAAGGGAAAGATGACGGTGGCCGCGGGTAAGGCAACGCTGACCGTAGATGCCTTCACGGCGGAGATTGCCTTCAGCGGCAAGGACCTGCTGGCAGGCGATTATTGGCTGATAGAGTTGCGCCGGTTCGCGGCGGATAACGCGCGCGTGCACTTGGTTGGGGGTACCAAGAACAAGAGTGCCTTGCCGGTGGGTATCGAACACCATTTTTGCGCCCTCTTCCTGATCGATGGCGCCGGGAAGCCGGAAGTCTTGCCGGATGCCGGGGTCAGGCGGTTGAGTTTCCCGCCCCTGTCGGACATACCGGCGACGCATGTCTCTTTTGACCCGGACTGTCCCGATTTCTTCGACCATGCTGAAAATGTCGCTGAAGCACTCAATGCTCTGTGTGACCTGGACGCCAGCCAGGTAGGCTTCACCCCGCCAGACGACTGCAAGCGCTTCGAAGGCGCCACCACAGTTCAACAGGCGCTGGCGCGGCTGTGCAGCATCCAGGATGACACGTCTCTCACCCGCGTGCTGCGCCTGATGATGGACTGGGGCGTGGTTTGCGGGATCAGGCCGCATCTTGTTAAGCCCATGGGGACGCTGATCAGTTGGAGCGCGGGTACCATGCTGGACCGTACAGGCCGGCTGATCGACGTGAAAGCTGGTAAGGCCGATCTGGCCGCGCTCGACCCGGGGAATATCCTGGACAGGCTGGATGCCGTGCAGGAGAGGGAGGGGGAGATCTGCCTGTCTTTCGCCGCCAAGGATGATGGTACCCTGGAAATTTTCCTGTCAGGGCACGACAAGGCGTTTGGCCCGACCGACCCAACCTTCAGGGAGGCGGTGGAGGCCTGTATCAAGGGCCGTAAGCCAATCGATTTCGGTGGCATTATTCGTCCCCTAAAGGTCAAGGAGACCGCCACGGTCAAGAAAATGGCCGATGTCTGGTCGAAACGGAAGGCGCTTGAAGGCAGTGTCGCCATGACCGAAAGCGAGGGCAAAACGGCGAAAGCAGTCAATAAAACCCTGGCCAATGACTATTTCGCCAAGGTTGACGAACCCCGCAAGAAGGCCGTGGCAAAGATGATTGCCGTGGCTGAAAGGGAATATGACCCTAACGCTGTGCGCGGTGCCGTGCGGGACAAAAGGCGGATGCAGCTTGAATCGATCAAGTTCGGTATCATCGCCACCGCCGAGGAAGAGGATAGGCAAGCCTGCGAATGCCGCAATCTTCTGGTGCCCTGTCCGCCGGCTGCGGGTAAGTTGGGGCGTCTCGTGCCGGTTGGCTGTATCAAACTGGCGCGCTTCACCCCCGGTGTTTCAGCTGTTGCGGAACTGTGTGAGCTATGCTGCCGCAAACAGGCGATGACCTGGCGGTCCTACCGCTATTTCAAGCATTCCTTTATCGACAGCTACTATGAGGAATTCAAAGAGAGATGCTGCCATCCCCGGGACGTTCCGGATACCGGCATCGGTGATTTTCTCGATCATTGGTATGACCATATCTATGAGCCGAAACTGCCTGAGCCGCCCAAGGTGCCGGACGATTCCAACCCATTGTGGCCGCCGATCAAGGTGCCGGGTATTATCCTTGGCCGCGACCCCCGTATTACTGACCCCATCGGGCCGTTGTTTGGGGGCAAGTTGATCAATCCTAAACCGGTGATAGACAGGCTACCGCCCAAGGATGCCACCGAAGTCCTGGTCGGCAACGGTTTTGATGTGGTCGGTACTGTGGATCTTGATGGCACCGATGATCCGCTCGCGAAGCTGACCAAGCTCGGCGCGGTGTCGGATACGGTTTTGGGCAAGCAGACACCGGAACCGGGTGACAAGGTTGCCGTTATGTCGCGTGGTGGCAAGGCGGTGGATTATGTCGTTATTTCGAAGGGGAGTGGAAAACTGCCCTTCGAGACTACGGAAGAAACTGCTGTCCGCATCGAGAAGGCGATCAAGACCACGGACCTCATCACCAAACTGAAGGATGTTGCCGTCGTTGCAGCACCGCCCGCGCGGGCCGAACCGGGCAGGGCGGTTGGAGAGTTGCCCACCGCAGAAATCGATGCACTGGCTGAACGCCTCAAGGAGCTTGAGACGAAGCGCAAAGGCACAGAGGCGGAAATCACCCGCCTGGGCGGCCTGCGGGATACGCTCGCGACCGAGGTCAGCGGGCTTGCAACCAAGTTCAAGACCTTCTCGGACCAGAGCAAGGCGCTTGACGCGAGCCTTGCCAAATCGAAAACCGAACTGGCCAATGTCGAACGGCTCAAGACGGCAAACCTGAGCGATATCACGGCGGCGACCCGGAACCTCGCCGACGTGAAGAAAGAGCGTGACGCTGTCGCTGCGGATATCGCCAAATCGAAAGCCGAACTGGCCGAGATAACGCGGATCAAGACCGCCAACATGAACGATATCGCGGCGGCAACGCGGGAGCTCGCCAGTGTGAAGAAAGACCATGCCGCCTTCGTTGAAACCATGCGCCGCGAGCAGCCGGTCGAAGCTGTAGTCCGGGGCAACCCGGCGGCGATCCGGGCCCTGAAGGCAAATGGTATTGTCAGTGTTGGCGATTTGGATAAGACCGCGACCAACCGTTTGACCACAATGTTGCGGACGTCGGGCCTGAGCGGCACGCAAATCAAGACGCTGACCAACAACTTCGTCAAACGTGGAAGCGGAGGGTGATGCCATGGCCGCTAAGCGTAGAATTCGGCGCAAGATAAGACGGAAAGCACCGTCAGTCCGGCGTGGGCGCAGCGCGCAGGTCATGGTCGGCGGCGCACGGGACCCGGCCGAACGTGTGGCCGAGCAGGCTGTTTCGGGCGTCGTGTCGAGCCAGAAGGCGGCGGGCGGCGCATCGGCGGCGGCAGCGGCAGCATCGCCTGCCATGGTGCATAGGGCAGCCAGGGCCAGCCCCGTGGTCGCGCCGGGCAGGGCGGCGGCGCCCGCCCCCAAAGCCGCGGCGAACGCGATCAACAGCCTTGGGGAAGGCCGGAGCCTGTCGCGGGCGGAACGCGCACATTACGAACCCCGCTTCAATGCTGATCTATCAGCTGTCCGTATCCATGAAGGCAGGCGGGCGGAGGTGGCGTCCCGCCATCTTGGGGCGCGGGCTTTCACGCTTGGCACCGACATCGGACTGGCGCGCGAGGGCCGCAACCCGGAAACGCTGACCCACGAACTAGCGCATGTGGTTGAGGACGACAGGGGCACGCAACCGGTGGTGCGGCGCGACCTGGCGGTCGATCCGGCACACCCCGACGCGGTAGCTGCGGTTCTGACGCCGCGGCAGCGGCAACGGGCTATCGACTATAACAAACGCCGTTTCGAGGACCCCTTCACCATCCGGATCATCAGGGATGTCTTCGGCGGCATCTCTGACGTGCCGGCAGTGATAGATGACGATTTCATCGACGCCACCTTGCAGTGGCAGGCCGAACGCGGACTGTCGCAGGACGGCAAGTTTGGCCCAACCACCACGCGGACCATGGTGCGTGAACTTCAGGCGGAGGGACAGCCCCGCCTGGCCCGGCTTCTCAGGTCGGACAATTATGTCCGGGTGCATACCCGGAATGGCCCGACCTTCACGCCGATGAATGTGCCCATCGCCCAGAATTTGCGGTTCCAGTGGGATATAGGTTTCAGTACATCCCTGCGGAACGGTTGGATCGTGCAGCGGATCGACAATGTGTGGAACGAACATGTGCCGGCTGGCACCCCCCACGTCGTCCAGACCCCGCGCTACTGGGAAGCCTGGCAGGTAAACAATGGCGGCAACGTCACCCCGGCCATCGGCAATATCAACGATATGTGGACACGGGTGCTCAGGGTCGGCACACACGGCAACTGGCGGATGCGCGGCAGGTTGTTCACGGTTCTGAACCTGCCGGCTGCCTTTGGCGCGGGTGCCGTGCCCGACGCCGGGATCCTGCAGTCGACCGCGGCGCTCAGCGCCAACCAGCAGGACCGTCTCGGTCTGCCGGAGGGCTTCACGTCGATCGAGCTGAATGAAGCCCCGCGGACGATCGGCGGTGAATGGAACGGCCAGGGCGCCCCCGCCACCTGGTTCAACCGCCGGGTCTGACCGACCATGGCCGCCGTGGGAAAAGTGAAGGTACTGGCCAAGGTGAAGGCCCCGGTGCACTTGCCTGTGCGGGTGCCGAACCGGCCCGTCGTGCGCCCGGTCACCCTGCAGCCTGCGCTTCAGGTCGGGGCAGTCAATGACCCGGCGGAGCATGAAGCAGAAGCCATGGCGGCCCGTGTTGTGACTTCGTCGGCGCCAGCGGTGCCGGTTCAACCGAATGGCAGTAACCGAGGGCAGGCGGCGCCAGCCCGGCGCAGTGCCGAGGGCCAGCCCAATCTCGATGATCTTGACGAGGGCACGGTCCCGGCCGAGCAGGCCGACGTGACCGTTGCACCGGCCGAGAATGTCACGACCGAAGGCCTTGAAGGCAAGGATCTCAAGGAACTTGATAGTGGCAAGCCGAAGGACACTTCGGGTGAGCCCCCGGCGGAGGATACGCCGCCGATCCCGGACGCACCGTTGCCGGTGGCTGCCGCTCTGCGCCGGGACGAAACCGGTGCCACGGTCGGGCGCATGGGCGGGGCGGCACCACAGGATGTGACCAACCTTGTGGCAAGCCCAGGGCCAGGCCGGGTGTTGCCCCGCTCGGTCCGTCAGCGGATCGAGCCGCATTTCGGTCTGTCGTTCGGCGACGTGCGCCTACATGACAGCGCGGCCGACCGGCGGGCGGCACGGCGGATCGGCGCCCGCGCCTTCACGCACCGGAACCATATCTGGCTGGGGGACGGCGAAAGCGAAACCAACACCCGCCTCATGGCCCATGAGTTGACCCACGTGGTGCAGCAGACCAAGGGCTCGGAGGTGCTGCCGCTGGCCCGCGCGCCGGTCCCCGTGATCCGCCGTGGCTATTTTGCCAACAAGGCGGAAAGTATCGCCCGGCACGTACCCGGCTATACGCTGATCACCGTGCTGGTTGGCCGTAAGCTGATATCCGGTGACCGGGTGGAGATGACGGCGGAAAACCTGCTGGGCGGCTTCATGGGCCTGATCCCCGGCGGCACGGTGATCTTCGACCGGCTGAAGGAAGCCCGCGTCATCACTGAGGCATTCGACTGGGTCAAGGGCAAGCTGGGGGAGCTCAATCTGACCTGGTCCAGGATCAAGTCGGACCTTTCGGAGGCGCTGGATACGCTGAACCCGTTCAAGGCGGCCCGCAATGTCAAGAATATGGTCAAGCGGCTGGTGCGCGATATCGTGCGCTTCGTTACCGCACTTGCCAAGAAGCTCCTGGAATTCATCGTTCGGGGGGCGCTTAAACTGGCGGGGCCGTATGCCGAAAAGGTCTGGGCCATATTGCAGCGCGCGGGCCAGACCATCAACCTGATCCTCGAAGACCCGCTCGGTTTCGCCAAGAATCTGGTCAAGGCGGTGGTGGGCGGCTTCAAACAGTTCGGCCTGAATATCTGGGAACACCTTAAGAAGGGGCTTCTGGGCTGGCTGTTCGGGTCGCTGTCGGACGCCGGGATCGAACTGCCGTCCAAGCTGGATTTCAAGGGGCTCTTGTCGATCGTGCTCCAGATCCTCGGCCTCACTTATGCCAATTTCCGCGCCCGGCTGGTGAAGAAGCTGGGCCCCAAGGGCGAGAAGATGGTCACCATGCTGGAGAAGTCGGTCGAGGTGGTGAAGATCCTCCTCAAGGAAGGCTTCACCGGCATCTGGCAGAAGCTTCTGACCATGATCGACAATTTCAGGCAGACAATGATCGGCGGCCTGTCGGAGATGATCATCACGTCGCTGGTCAAGGCCGGGATCGGCTGGCTTGCCGGGCTCTCGAACCCGGTGGGGGCGATCATCAAGGTGGTACTGTCGATCTATAATCTGATCACCACCTTCATCGAACGGTTCCAGCAGATTGTCGATGTTTGCGAAAGCATCTTCAATTCGGTCGGCGCCATCGCCAGGGGGCAGGTAAAACAGGCCACGGACTTTGTCGAACAGACGATCGGGCGCACGGTGCCTGCGATCATTTCCTTTCTGGCAGCGCTCATTCCGGTGACCGGTATCACCAGCAAGATAAAGGCGGTTATCGCCAAACTGCGGGCCCCGGTGACCAAGGCGATGGACAAGCTGATCGACTTTCTGATCAAAAAAGCCAAGAAGCTGTTCTCCAAATTCATTTCCAAGGTCAACAAGAAGCGGAAATATCCGTCGGTGAATTTCAAGGTTGGTGCCAAGCAGCACCGCATTTTCGCCGAGAAGAAGGGCAAGAAGCTCGTGATCAAGATCGCGTCTGGGGAAGGCAAGACGGGCGATGCGGTCGAAGCGTGTCACGATCGTCAAATGAAACTGCTGAAGAAGGCCAAGGGCGAAGGCGCCGAGCAGTCCAAGGCCGAGGCGAGGGTGGTACAAGCCAAAACCAAAAAGGTTGACACCGACACGGACAAGGCAGCTAAAAATGTTGAGCCCGAGGCTGCGAATGAAAACCAGCTCAGCCGGATTGAGACGTTACAGAAAGAACTGAAGGCGGCGGGACTGGAGTTGGAAGCCGCCGCCAAGACTGTCGATGCCCTGCCACAGATATCGAGTCAGACCGATGACTGTTTGTTCAGGGCAGCTGAGCCAAGGCTTGAGGACTTCGAAGGTCGGCAGGACGATCACGCCAAATTGCTCAAGAAGGGCAAGACGGATTTCAATGACGAGTTACCGTATTCGATCACCTCTTTCTACGAGATGGATCATGTGATCGAGAAGCGCTTCGCTAAAACGGTGCTGGAAAACCTGCCGCTGATTGATCCTGCCAAGGCAAAACAGCGCAAGGATAAAAAGGTCCAGGGCTCGTCCGACCGGTCCGACCGGGCGGGCAAGTTCAACGCCAAACTCGCCAAGGATCAGGCGCGCGGGCGGCGCAAAGGGGAGCGTGCGGCGGGGAAGTCGGCTGCTGTCCAGTCTCAGAATGCACCGCCACTCGGCCAGATCGGCAAGGAAATCAAACGCATCTCGGAAACCGGGCCACACCTGCCGGCGGTGGCCGTATACCGACACAACCATATCAGGGACAAGGGCCTAAAGGACCATAAGTCGATTATCGAACAGGCCCGGAAAAAGGATGATCCGCATGCCCATGTGAAATCCTCACTCAAGGCACAGATGAACCTTGAGGAAAAGGAAATGATGGCCAAGGTCGATGCCGACATGGCGGCGACCAAGAAGATCAAATCCAACATGCGGAAAGGCATCCAGGAAGCCAAGGCACGCAATACGGAAATTTTTGGCCTCGCAGGGACCCGCGCGCGCCGGGTGAAGAAAAGCGAAAAGAAAGAGCGCAATCACGAGCAGATATCATCGCTCCTCCTGTTCAAAGGGGGCAACGGCGCACCGAATTTTCTTGAGAAGGAAGGCGTGGGCGGTCCCTACGGCACGCTTAGTGGTATGACCGAGCATCTGGAACGCGACCATATCATCGACAAAGCCTACCCGAAGATGGCGGCGGCCGTGCCCCTGTTGAAGCCGGACGAACAAGAAGGGCTGGAAACCCAGGTGCGCACCAGTTTGAAAGCGCAGAACAAGCGCATGAGTGCGAAACGGCGGCAAAGGCTTAACGCGGTGAAGGGGGCGAAACTGTATCCGGCTGGTTCCAAGATGGCGCAATATACCGATGCCTCGGGCTATGCCATTCCCTTCTACAAACCGGTCGCACGCGAGATTACGTCGGCAACAGGCGGGGCCATTTCGCAGTCTGACCTTGCGGGCAAGGCCAGTGGCACCATCGCCGACAGTATCAGCACTTTCGTAATCGATGGTGGGGACGACAAGCTCGCGAAGGCGCGGAACACCCGCGCGGACGGAATCGAAAAGGTTCTTCGGGACCGTACCGATGCCCATGTGGGCCACGTGAAGGCGGCCTATGAAAAGCAGAAGGGCCAGATACCCAGTCATCAGGATCCCGCCTCACAACAGGCGGCGACCGCCCATATGGGCAAGATCATCGCTCAGGTGAAACAGTCCCTGGCCAAAGCCCGCCTGGAAACCGAGCAATTGTTCTGAGAGGCTTACTAGAATCCGAGTCTCGAACACCTCCGGGCCAGTTTCGTGCTCGAGAGTTGTCCCGCGACATTAATTCTGTCCAAAGGAACCCCTAGATGATGTGGGTGCGACAGATCGGTTGCATATTCCGGTCTGCCCAGCCGTCCAAGAGTAGTAAGAAAACGACACTAAAAATGTCCGAAACATTTTGGACGAAATTAGTGTCGTAGGGGCGTTCTATGTTCAGCTCACCATAAAGCGGCCTAGGCCTAGGGCTGCACCACCGCCGGCATGGGTCGTTTCCCCAAGGGCCATCAGTCGGCGCACCATATCGGGCGGGTCCACGAAATCAACATGGCCTTTGATCCCGACCATCTCGATTGCCCGCCCTCCTTGTGCCCCTGAATGGCGAACCCATTTTTCGACATGCAGGCACTCACTATAGGTGAGCGTCTCCGCAAGATGGCGACATATCTGCCAGTCCAGATTCATGGCCAGCCCTTGCCAGAAGGCGAGGCCATATATCCGCTTTGCAAGCGATACGATTATGTCGGGTACATGCTGTCCGGCTGTCCCGTGCCACCAAGTTTGTCCGAATGACACACTAGGTGATGTGCTTGCGACATAATTTTTAGATATTTCGGCCCGCTGCGGCTTTGGTGGGGGGCCGCAAGAAACACTAAAAATGTCTGAAATGCTATGGACAAAATTGGTGACGTTTGCCGCCGCTGAAAGAAATAGTATCTGCTTGCGCCGGAAACCTGTTCTGCTCAGTGTTGGAGGTGCACATGGGCTGAGTTCCATAAATCACCCAGGTACTCCATCAAAAGCTGAGTTCGGCCTCGGCGCCATCCGGGAGCGGGCGGAAGGTGAAGCGGGCGGTCAGGGCATCGGCGCGCTTTGCCATATTGGACAGGCCGCGTCCGCGCGGTCCCATCTGCGGCGATGTGCCGCCGACGTTGCGCACGACAATCCGGGGGCGGCCATTTTCCTGAGTGTCGCCACAGATGGTCAGCTTGCTTGGGTGGCCATGCCGGACGGCATTATTCACGGCCTCCTGGAGAATTCTGAGCACATGCAAGGTGTCGCGCGGCGTGAGGTTCAACTCCGAGGGCAGGCCGACCATCGACCATTCGACCTCAAGCCCCAGCGTTTCGAGGGGCGCAATGCAGCGGTCCCGGAAGGAGGCCAATGTATAGAGGAGGTCGGCGTCGTCGGTGGACAGCGCATCGATGACCAGCCGAAGATCGATAAGCGCGGTGCGGGCCGTGTTGACAAGGCGGTTGTCGGACGGTGCCATATGCTCGGCCAGGGTGACGATGGTCACCAGATGCCCGGCAACGCCGTCATGCAGGTCCGAGGTCATGCGCTGGCGTTCCTGATTGAGGAGTTCGCGTTCGGCAAAAACCTGCTGGGCCTTGAAGACACGATGCAGGTCTGCCTCGCGTTCCGCCAGTTTCGACGCGAGGGTGCGGGCTGACTGATCGAGGGCGGCGGCGTAATCCGCCTGCCGTTTCATCATCAGATAGGCAATGGCCGTCAAGAAGAACAGCCGGGCAAACGGCGCCAGAAACAGCCCGCTGGGAACGGCGCCGAGACGCATGGACAGATCATGGACAACAGCAAGCATGACCGTGACGGTGGCGGCGAGGACGATCTGGATCTCCTTCCGCTCATGCCTGTCCTTTGCGCGCCACATGAGAACGACCGAGGTGCATCCGGTCATCAGCAAGAGCGGAACGGAAACCCCGGCGGCCAGTTCAAAGACGAGGGGACTGAACGCCTGAACGATGCCGAGCAGAAGCAACGCAGGTATGGCCACGCGCGGGCGGAGACGTGCGCTATCCCCAGGGGAGAGAAGTTCCAGCGTGAACCCAAGCAAGAAGAAGCCGCCCAGCGGCGCGAAGCAGATCAGATAGGGGAAAAAGCCGGCGAGGATCGGGAAAGTATCACCGAGCGCGCCCATGGAAAACAGGCTGGCGCCCGCCATGGTCCAGAACAGCCACAGAAACAGCCGTTCTGCGGGCCTGAGCAGGAACAGGACCAGGCTGATCAGGCAGACGAAGGCGTGGGCGCCGACCAGAAGTACATGCAGGTCACGGTTGGCAAAGTCGATCATTGCCTGTTGGTGCAGGGCTTCGCCTTCGGGCGCTATGCGGATATCCGAAAGGGACCCAAGCACGCCGAGCGGATTGTCCAGCGTCAGGGTCAGGCTGTGCTTACCCGGTCCCGCGTGCGCATCCGGTATGACGAAAATCGCCGTGGTATGCCGAAGTGGATTGACCCGCAGGATGATGGGGGATGCGTTCGGCAGGGGATGTCCGTCCAGCATCGCGACGATCCGCCCATCGTAAAACGGCACGAATACAACCTGCGGCTCCTCAGGCGAGGACGGCATCTCGAAATGGAGACGGAAGCTTTTTCGGATATTCTTGCCGAACCATGTCGTCGGCAGCTTGACCGGGGTTTCTTCCGCGCCTGACAGCAATACCGCGTCGGTCAGGCGCAAGGCCTTGCCATCGAGCGCAATAGGCAGGGAAATAGCCATCACAAGGGCGAGCAGGCTCACTCCCATAACGACAAACAGGGTAGTCACGGGAGAGGTGCGTGGCGCCGATAAAAGGGTCATACTTTAAGGATACCACGAACCTGCGCTTCGTAAACCGCTTCTGCACGGTTTGAGCTTTCCAGCTTACGATAGATGTTGCGGACATGCACGGGTACGGTCTGCGCCGAAATGCCGAGGATGTTGGCTACCTCCTTGTAGGAGAAGCCCCTGGCAATCGCACTCAGCACTTCATGTTCGCGCGCGGTCAGGAGGCTGCTGTCCGGGGCCGACGCCTCGGTACCGGCAGGCTGTGACCGGCTCTGTATCTGGGCCACCATCAGGCGGGCGATGGTGGCGGACATCGGCGATTTGCCCTCAAGCACCGAGGTGATCGCGGCAATCACGCCGATGGACTCGTCGTCCTTCAGAACATAGCCGGTTGCGCCGGCGGCGATGGCGTCAACAACGACATGGCTGTCGCTCAGGGCCGACAGAATGATGGAGTGGGCGTCCGGGGTCCGGCGCCGCAAGGCCCGGATTGCCGATATGCCGCTGCCGTCTGGCAGGTCCAGATCAACGAGCGCGATATCGGTCCGGCCTGTTGCGATTTCGGCAAATGCCTCAGCCAGCGTATAGCAGACGGCAACCGTCTCGACACGGGACCAGCCATGCAGGATAGAGGCAAGCCGCTCAGCGACCGGCTCGCAATCCTCCACCACCAGAACCGAGAGTTTTGATTGGTCAGCGGGGGGCAAGCGGGTGTCCTTATTTGCGTGGAACGTCATCCAGAGCGTCAATGCGTACCCTGCAGGCTATCGGAGAAGGGCAAGTGGGGTCAATACCGTGTCCATGGTATTGGCGGGTATCCCCTCCTGCGCAACTATAGAAAAATGAACCGTTTCAAAAAATTGTTTGAGAACAATTTGGTAACCAGTCCCGCCAATGTGACGAGGTGTTCCTGCCATCGTTATCCCGCGGTTGAGTGAACGCGTTGGAGAACAAAATGGCTTATGGGCTGCGTCAATTCCTTGCCGGGGCAGCCATGTCTCCTGCGGACCTTGCCTCCGTCGCGCCCGAGAGCGCATCTCACATCGCGGGCGGGCCAGATAGGGGTCCAGGGGCTTCCCCCAAGGCTGTGCCCGGACCCGCGATCGTCGTCATAGACACATCGGTTGACGATTATGAAACCCTGCTCGCCGGTGTCGACAATGAGGCAGAGGTTATTCTCCTCGGCGCCGACCAGGGCCTTGCGGACATAGCCGCCGCGCTGGACGGCCGCAGCGATATCGCGTCGCTCGCGATCCTGTCTCACGGTACGGCCGGCCAGGTTGTTCTGGGCGCCGACAGCCTCAACCAGGAAACCCTGGCGGACCACAACGGGGCCTTGACCGCCATCGGCGCCAGGATGGCGGCCGGGGGCGATATTCTGCTTTATGGCTGCCATGTCGGCGCGGGGGCTTCAGGGCTTGCTTTCCTGGATGCGCTGGCGGCGGTGACGGGGGCTGATGTTGCAGCTTCCGCCAGCCCCACGGGGGCAGCCGCATTAGGGGGAGACTGGCGTCTTGAAGTGACGGTGGGGCATATCGAAAGCGCCGCCGCAATTTCCGCGACGGCCCAGGCCGCCTTTCCGGGCATTCTCACCGCACCGCTATTCACCGGGCTTGATGGCACGCCGACCTTCACCGAAAACGGCAGCCCGGTTACGTTGGACAGCAATGTCACGGTTTCGGATGCCGACCTTGATGCGCTTGGTGGAGGTAATGGTGATTATGCCGGCGCGGTCCTGACCATCGCGCGCGTTGGTGGCGCCAACACCGACGACAGTTTTGGCTTTGATACCGTGGGCGGATCCTTCAGCGTGTCCGGATCTAACCTGCAGTCGGGCGGCCAGACGTTCGCGACCTTCAGCGTAACCGCAGGCACGCTCACCATCGATTTCACCTCGTCGGGGACAACGGCCTCCACGGCACTTGCAAACGATGTGCTGCAGCATATCCAGTATCAGAACACCAGCGACGCGCCGGACGCCAGCGCCCCTCTCGACTGGAACTTCACTGATGCGGCCACCGCAGGTACAGCCGTGACCACGATAACCGGTTCGACGACGGTCACCATCAACGCGGTCAATGACGATCCCACAAACACCGGTAGCCTGCCGACCGGCCTATCGCTTCTTGAGGAAGGGACGGCCACTATCGACCTGTCGTCGGTGGTGGTGAGCGACGTCGACGCCGGCACGGGCAGCGTCGGCTTGCTCCTATCGGTCGCAAACGGCGGCACTATCACTGCTGCGACCAGTGGTGGGGTGACGGTCGCTAATCCGAGCTCCGGTTGGTACACGTTCACCGGTACTGTCAGCGACCTCAACAGCTACCTCCACAACCCTGTAAACGCTATTACCTACACGGGGGCCTATAACGTCAGCGGCACAGCGAGCGACACCATTTACCTCGCTTTGTTCGACAATGGTAACACCGGCACCGGCGGCGGCACCAACGTCAATATTGGCTCATTGGCCGTCGATATCACCGATGTGAATGACATGCCGACGCTGAACGCCGCGCGGACGCCGCGGTCCTACGCGATGGTGGAGGGAACCTCCGCCCACACGATCTGGGGCACGCGTACAGGTCCCACCTCGGCTTCGACCGTTGAAGCCGGGCAAACCATCTCCGGCTTTAGTTTCAAGGTGGTTGGGGTGCAGGATGGCGTCGATGAGCAACTTACCGTCGACGGCACCAGCATTGGGCTGGCGGATGGCGTTAGCGGCACAACCAGCACCAACAATCTGACCTATGCGGTGACGGTGTCGGGTACGACCACGACCGTCACCTTCACCAATGGCGCCTTGTCGACCTCGGCCTTCATTAACGACATCAAGGCGACGGCGTCCTACAGCCATGCTGGTGATAACTGGACGTCCGGTAGCCGGACCATCACCATCGGAACCTTCACCGACAGTGGCGGCACCACCAATGGCGGCGTGGACACATTGGTCTATGATTCCGGAAACGCCGTGATCAATGTCACCGGCGTCAACGATGCGCCGACCCTGACCGCGACTGGCGCCAACCCGACCGAAATCGTAGGCTCGGCGGCAACCCTGTTCACCGGCGCGGCCGCTTCGACCATTGAAACCGGCCAAACCCTCACTGGCTTCACGCTCACCGTCAGCAACCTGACCGACGGGGCAAACGAAATTCTCGGGCTCGACGGCAGTTCGGTCACCCTGACCGATGGCACTACGGGCACGAGCGCGACCAATGGCCTCAGCTATTCGGTGTCTGTCATCACTGGCACCGCCACCGTGACGGTCACCGGTGGCGCGGTCTCGGAAGCCGATTTCCAGACCCTGATCAACAGCCTGAGCTACAACAACACCGCGACAAGCCCGACCACCGGCTCGAACCGGGTGGTCACGCTCACCAGCGTCACCGACAGTGGCGGCATCACCAACGGTGGTATCGATACCTCCAGCCTGTCTCTCACGTCCACCATCACGGTGGCCCTCCACAATACGGCGGCGACCTTTGGTGGTGCCCTGACAGGCAGTCTCAGCGAGGACACCAGCACGCTGGGCGGCGCCGCGACGGTGACGGACCCCGATGCCGGCCAAAGCAGCTTCACCGCGGATACGATTGCGGGCAGTTACGGCAGCCTGACGATCGCCTCCAATGGTGACTGGGTCTATGACCTCAATGAAACCTTGTCCGGTGTTCAGTCACTGGCTGCGGGCGACACACTCGGTGACACCTTCACCGTCTCGTCGGCGGATGGCACGACGCAGGATATCGTCTTCACCATCAATGGCGTCAACGATGCCGCGGT